>NZ_CP137690.1:0-110523 GCF_003383015.2 Haloferax sp. Atlit-48N
GCCTGCTTCAGCAGGATGTGACTCAGCGTGTGAACCAGCTGGAACACGTGCTCTGTGACCTGCTCCTCGACCGAATCGTCGAGGTCCGTCTGGAACTTGCCGTACCGTTCGACCGGCGCGAGGTGATTGAGGAGGAACGCCCACTGCTCATCGGTGGAGAGCGATTCGATTTCGCTTCTCGCGTGCTCGAGTGCAGCCTCGTCGCGGCTGCTGACCCCTGGGAGGACGATGTCTCCATTCACCGCAGTCGGGTCGCTCGTCTCAGGGATGTTGAGCGCGAGCCACAGCAGAACCTGTGCGGGGTCTAGGTCGAACTGAACCGCTTCTGTTTCGGACGTGTCGACGAAGATCGGCGTTCCGTCACCGTCACTCGCGCTCTGTGAGAACGCGTTGATCCGTGCTTCGCCTTCTTCACGGCTGCCACGGGTGTACCCGTAGACGAACGTCTGCACGGGGAAGTCCTCGATGACGCGGACGTCGTCGAATCCGAGCGCCTCCAAGTCGTCGTGGTAGCTATTGATGCGGTCTGCTTTGTCGGTGAACCCACGGTCCCGGGCGTCCGATTCGAGTTCGTCCAGTGTATCCGTCGTGAGCGACTCGCGGCTGAGGACGTACTGGAGAATCTCGTCACCGGCTTCAGTAAGCTCGGAGGTTTCGCCGTCTGCGTCGAGGGTGAGTGTCTCGCCGAGACGCTCGAGGATGGTCTGGCTCTTCAGCGTCCCCTGCTCACGGAGGTACTCACGCGCTTGGTCGAGCGTGGTGATGTCGTCGTGTGTGGTGTAGATCTCCACCACCTTCTCGTCGTCTACCTCGACTTGGCCGGTTCGCTGGTGCAGGCTGACATCCTGAAGCGAGTCCGCATCGGACAGTCCGAATAGCTTCGCGATCGCTCTCTTTGCTCCGTCCTCCGAGTTCCGGAGGTGCCCGATGCCTGCGGTGTGCAGGTTCACCGTCGAGAGGTAGTGCGGGTAGAAGACACTCCCGGCCCGGTGGACCGTCGTGTACATCCCGTCGTTCTCCTCCGCTTCGGGAGCCCTGTAATCACAGTTGCAGTTCTGGTAGTTTCGGATGGGAGTCTCCCACGAACAGCCACCGACATTGCAGCTCCAGTGGAAGTTCCGGACACGTTGACTGTTTCGGCGGTTGAGTATGACGTGCTGGTCCCCGTGATTTGGGCACTTCTGCGGGTAGAGGCGTCGGATTTCCCCACAGGTATGAACACTCACGAACTGGTACTGTTCGAGGTTCCCGTCGCACCCAGGTCGCTCACAGGTAAGATCCGGGTTATTGTTCTTGACCTCGTCTGCGGTGTAGTACCCGTGCGCTTTGTCGCACTTCTGGCACTCGTAGGTCGTGGGAAACGGCTCGGCCCGGACTCCCTCGGGGACGCCGAAGTGGTAGTGGTCGGGGTTCCACGAAACGAAGCCGTTCTGGCCACCGTCCCAGTTCTGGACACGTGCACGGACGCGGCCGAGGATGTAGTCTTTGCTGACGGTACCACTGGCATCGCTCGTTTCAAGTCGCGTGGTCTTCCAGATGCCCCGCTGACCGCTGTAGTCGAACGTGTTCTCGGGCAGGAACTGGTAGAGTACCTGCGACTTGCTACGTTCCATTGACATTGTTATCGGTTGTTGTAGGTGCTGAGGATGTCCTTGTACTTCCACTCCGGATCGATCGGGAGCTGTGCGTCGACGTCACGGAGGCTCCGCATCGGAGACCCGGGGAGGCGTTCGCTCGTCCACTGACGGTCACTCAACTGGACCTCGGAGATCGCACTGCGGGTGAGCTGCCTCACGTCGTCGCTGAACTCCGGTGGGACCTCTGACCCACCGTACATGTCCACGAGGAGGTTCTCGAGGTCGACGTCGTCGACCGTCGAGAGGAACTCTTCGGCCCGGTCACCGAAGTACATCATCTCCCCGTCGTCGGTGTACATGTAGTGGTTGAGCAGGAGTGCCATGAACAGCCCCGGCTGCGTCCGCTTGACGCTGTTCTTCGCCCACCGATTCACCGAGACTGGTTCGACGAGTCGGTCGAGGAACTGATGGTACTTCTCGAAGAAGTGGTAGTGGCTCAGGTCGCGCTCCCGGATGGGGTGAAGGATGTTGAAGACGAGTCCGGGGTGGGACCGCCCAGCGCGGGAGCTCGACTGGATGTACTCGGCAGTGGCGCGTGGCATTCCGAAGAACACCATCATGTTGAACCGTTCCACGTCAACCCCGTGGCTGATCATGCTGGTAGCCGTAACCGTATTCGGACGGTACGCGAGTAGCCACGCGAGTCCTTCTCGGACTTCGGGGGGCGCCGCACGAAGAGCGACCCGGAACTCCGTCCGCGGAGTTCTGTCATCGTCGAGCTCCTCCGCGAGCACATCACGGAGTTCCATGATGTCCGGGATGTCCTCCTCGGCGACGAGATCGTCGTCGGCGAGGCTGTGCAGGAGGGACTCGTCTTCGTCCTCCTGCCACGGGTCGTCGAGCTGGTCCAAGATGGTCTGAACTTCCTCGAAGGGCGTCCCACCGGTCATGCGCTCGGAGTTGAGCGGTGGGCGACCTTCCCCACGGAAGTACGCGTTCAGCTGGCTGACGAACGACTGGTCCAGACGGTCTCCATCTTTCTTCGACAGCAGGTACGTCAGGCTCGTGCTGTAGAGCGTGAGGATGTCGATGATCTCCGAGATGGAGTCTGCTGACAGGGCCTCACTGGTGTCAGTCCCTTCCAGAGCGACGCCCGTAAGGAGGTCCTCGGGGGATTCCATCGCCATCCTGAGGAGGTCCTGGACTTCCTCGTGGAAGGTGAACAGGACGTCGATGATGGAGTTGATGTGCGTCTTCCCGTGCGGGATGAGCCCCATGTAGTAGCGCTGTGTCTCGGGCTGCTCCATCGCGTAGAAGTTCTCGCGCAGGAATGGCCCCGGCGACGGGAAGCGCTCTGCGGGTCGAAGGAACAGGTGGTACACTTGGTCCTCGTAGGCCGTGATCGTCGCCGTGGGAGCGAGTATCTTCGTCTTCCCGGCGTCGACTATCTCCTGGAGCGTCTGGACGCCCGTCTCGTAGTGGCCGTCGAAACTCCCCACGCTCTCTTCGAGGAGGTGGAGTTCGTCGGGAACCATCAGGGATGGTGCCGGGTCGTACACGTCTATCGGCGATGCCATCAACTCGAACTCGTTCTTGTCGATGTCACAGCCGTACTTCTCCGTACACTCACCGAGACTGGCGAAGCCGTGCGTCGGGCACTCGTACTCCATCTCTCCGGTCAGGATGTGCGCCATCTTCCGCTGGTACCCGACCGCGGTGATCTTGTCGATGGTCCCGGCGAGGATGCTCGGCGCGTAACGGTAGAGTTCGTTGTCGACGACGTGGATCGGGAGTTCGTCTTCCGCGTAGACCTCCTGGGCCGTAGTCTCGCGCTTCTGCCAGTCACACTCGAACGGGTTCCCGGTGCAGACGTGCGCGAGGCGGTGGTCCTCTTCAGTGACGCGCATCTTGACCCGGGCACCACAGGTCGGGCAGCTCGGAACGACTTTCGACTCCTCCCGGAGCTTCTCGTCCTGCTTGTAGCGCGTGAAGTTGTCGTTGTTGTAGCCCGTGAGCGCGTTCGGGGTGTTCTTCTTGCCGACGAGGAACCCGACACTGAACGGACGGGACGGGCGGCTCCCGATGTCGTCCTGGTCACGCCGAACGAGATCGGCGTACATGATGGTCTCCGACATCCGCTGGAGTTGCTGGAGCGACAAAAGTCGGAGTGGGAACCGTGTCCACGTCGTCACCCCGAAGTGCTTGCCGCGGATGCGGTCGAAGAACATGTTCCAGACGGCAACACCGAAGAAGGCCTCGGACTTCCCGCCGCCCGTCGGGAACCAGAGCACGTCGACGACGTCGAGGGCGCCCTCGGCCTCCTCGAACCGCTCTGAGAGCTCCTCCTCGTCACGCCAGCTGATCTCGTCCCATTCCTCGTACTCGCGGCCCGCGATGTCGGGGACGAGCATGACGATGAACACGAGCTGGAACAGTCGCCACGTGTTGAAGTCGTGCATCCGGTCCATCGACTCGTTCATCAGTTCGAACGCGCGCCCGACCGTGTCCGGGTGCTCGCGAAGCACGCGGATGCCACGTCGGAACCGGGTGATCTCGCGCTCGAACGCAGCCCTGTCCTCCTCGAAATCCTCGCGGTCGGCGTCCGTCCAGTCGCCCCGCTTGCTGTATTCCCGGAGGGCTTCCGGGTAGGCGGTTTCGAGGTACTCGTCCATGGCGTCCGCGACCGACTCCAGCACCTCGTATCCGCCACCCTCAAGATCCGCGAGTTCGCTGAACGCGGGTTTCACGCCTCGATCAGCGGACTCGTAGACGAGCTGGCGGTACTCGGGGATGAAGTCCGTCCGGAGGTGGTCCGTGTGCGGGTCCGCACGAGGGGCGGATCGCCCGGGCGTCGCATCACCGAGGGTCTCCTTGTAGCCGGGAGCGTTGATGGTGCAGTTCCGTCCGTGTCCCCACAGGTCCCGGTTGTAGCGGAAGTCCTCGGGAAGCGGGTCGAAGGTGAACGGCGTGAACTCTACGTCGCCGTTCGCTTGCAGGTCGAGCTGAACCTCGAACAGCGTCGGGTCGCGGAGCGTGTAGACGTAGTCTCGCTTCGACTGCCGGCCCGTGTTCGTGACCTCGATGTCGAGCAGGAGTTCGCCACCGTTGCTCTCACGGTCTTCGGTGGTGACGACCTGTACTGACAGGTCCCAGTCCGGTATCGCCGGCGTTCCGTCCCGTTCTTCGAGGTAGTCATTGAACGCCGTCTCGTTCTCGAGGACGTAGTTCGGGACGTCCTCGTCGGGCTTGTCGTCTCCGTTGTCGAGGTAGATGTCGTCGCGTGCCACAGCGCGCTCGCGAGCGTCCTCGACGGCTGTCCGAATCGCTTCGGAGGCGCGCTCCCGAACGACTTCCGGTGTCGTTCTGGTCCCGCCTGCGATGGCCTCGTAGGGCACCTCGATCGACGGAACTTCCAGTTCGAGGCGTTCGAAGACGGGGAGGAGCGTGGTGTTCTCGGTCTCGTCGTCGTCGCGGTCGGCCAGCGAGACGTACTCCTCGCGTCGGTCCATCTCCTCGTAGGTCGGGTTCACGCGTACCCACACGCTCCCCGTGATGTCGATGGAGATCGTGTCACCCGCGGACCCGTTTCGGATGCGGGTCATGGTACCAATGGCGCTGGGCTCCATCTTCGACTGGAGGTCATCGTCGCTGTCCTCGAGGTCGCTGTTCCCCTCGGGGGCCAGTGCTCCGGCGAAGAATTTGTCGCTCGGGGCGTCCCGCTTGACCCGAGCGTCCTCGCCCTCGAGGTTGCCGCTCACCCGGTCAGTGATGCGTTTTCGGAGGTGTCGTGCGATGCGTTCTTCATCGTCCGGAGGGCCGGCGTCCGGATCTGGCTCGGACCCTGTCATGTTGCGCCTAGCACATCTCGGGTCACCCCACTTATACTTTTACCTCAGACCAGCACCTCAAAAAAGAGGGTAAACTCGGTGCTGGTCTGAGATTTTAGCGACGTGCGCGTACGCGTTACGCGTTCGCGCTGCGCAACGCGCGAGCGAACACGCGGGAGAGCAAGATCAAATCCGTTCGACACCCGTTTTTCACTAACTGTTATAGGGCAGGAACGTGCCTGTCTGAATATTCACAGATGGCGTCGCCCTGGCGCTATTAGATCAGCACACATGTCTCAGCAATCTCACCCCTATCGGACGAATCGGGACCTCTTTTCCAACCACTACCTCACCGAGCATCTCCGTCAGACGGAGCCCTGGAAGGAAGTCGACGAGGCCGAGGTCCGTGAAGCGTACGACGAGATCAACGAACTCTGGGAGGACAAACAGGACCGGGTCGAGGATTACAACGAGGCTCAACTGGAGCGGAACTTCATCCGCCCTGTCTTCGACATCCTCGGAATCCCGTTCGAGATCGAGGAGACGGTCAAGCGGAACGCCCGTCGACCGGACTACGGCTTCTTCCCGAGCACGGAGGCGGCGGATGCCGCCTTCGACCGGGACGACTTCTACGAGGAGGCGATTGCCGTCGCGGACGCGAAGTACTGGGGCCGAGAACTCGACACTCGTGGCGAAAAGAAGAGGGATTACGAGAACCCGAGCTACCAGATCCACGACTACCTCATGGAGACCCCTCCCCAGTGGGGGGTGCTGACGAACGGGAAGGAGTGGCGGATCTACTACGGGCCGACGAGCCACCGCCTGGACTCGTACTACGAGATCGACCTGCCCGAGCTCTTCGAGTTCGTCGAGGGGGAGGGTAGCATCGAGGATTTCAAAGACTTCTATCTCTTCTTCCGACAGCAGGCGTTCCTTCCGGACCGGTCAGGCGACTGTTTCCTCGACGACGTCTACGACGAGTCCAGCGTCTTCGCGGAGGCAATTGGGGAAGACCTCCAGAACAACATCTACGAGGCCATCCGCGTGCTCGCTGAGGGGTTCCTCGACACGAACGACGACCTCGACGAGGACGACCTGCCGCTGATTCACGACAGTTCGCTCATCTACCTGTACCGTCTCATCTTTGTCCTGTACGCGGAGAGTGAGGGACGCGACCTCCTCCCCACTGACAACGACATCTACGGCGAGAGCTACAGCCTGAACGAGCTGAAGCAGACGGTCGCCGACAACCGCGACGAGACACAGCAGCACTACCAGACATGGCAGACGAACCTCTGGAACCGACTCGAGGAACTGTTCGTCCTCATCGACCAGGGGAGCCAAGGGAAGAACATCCCGAAGGACCAGCTCTACATCCCGGCCTACAACGGTGGTCTGTTCCGAACCAACCCCGACCCGGACGACAGCGCGGAGGCCCAGTTCCTCGCGAGCCACGAGGCGGACGACGCCCACCTCGCAGAGGTAATCGACCTCCTGACTCGTCGTGACGCCGACGAGGGCGACGGCCAGGTCTTCGTCGACTACTCCTCACTCGACGAGCGGCATCTCGGGTCGATCTACGAGGGACTGCTGGAGTACAAACTCGACGTCGCTGACGAGCCACTGACGGTTGACGACGGTGAGTATTCGCCCGCCGGCGACGGTGACGATATCGAGGTTGAGGAAGGGGACGTGTACCTCCGTACGGACGCTGGCGAACGAAAGGCCACTGGGTCATACTACACGCCGGAGTACGTCGTCGAGTACATCGTCGACGAGACGCTCGGACCGCTCGTCGACGGCATCCGGGAGGACTTGGTCGGGACTGAATCATACAAGGAGGGTGGCTTCGCCGGGGAGTTCGCCGACCAGGTGTTCGATCTCAAGGTACTCGACCCGGCGATGG
This sequence comes from Haloferax sp. Atlit-48N, assembly GCF_003383015.2. Lineage (NCBI taxonomy): Archaea > Methanobacteriati > Methanobacteriota > Halobacteria > Halobacteriales > Haloferacaceae > Haloferax > Haloferax sp. Atlit-48N. The sequence goes on from NZ_CP137690.1 coordinate 7,311, forward strand.
GGAGCGGGCACTTCCTCGTGAACGCTGTCGATTATCTCGCCCGTGAGATTATCGACGCACAGGAACGGCAAGACCAGCAGGCAGTCAAGAGAGGAGATGACGACGCAATTAGCGATCCGCGGACAGAGGAAGGCGAACTCCGGGATATCAACTGGGCACGGCGGAAAGTCGCCCAGCAGTGTATCTACGGTGTGGACCTGAATCCGCTCGCGACTGAGCTCGCGAAGGTTTCGCTCTGGCTGCGGACGCTCGCCGCCGAGCAGCCTCTTGCCTTCCTAGATCACCACCTGAAGACGGGGAACTCGCTGGTTGGGAGTGACATCGAAGATGTCCTCTCCAACAGCGACGATGGCGGCCAGTCAGGGCAGACGCAGCTCACGGACTGGATGGATCAAGCCCGTCAGCGCGCCCTTGAGCACGTCATGGAACGCTTCACCGATCTCCTATCCATCGATAACGAGACCCTCGAAGATATCAAAGAGATGGAGCAGGTCTACGAGACAACCCGTGAAGACGCCCTCTATCAGCACCTACTTGCGATGGCTAACGTCCATACAGCGTCAGAGTTCGGCCTCAGTGTACCTGTGGATGCTGAAGAGCAGATGGCCGAAGCACTGCGCGACGACTCTTGGGAGGATGTTGAGACAGAAGACTGGTTTCGAAATGCGCAAGCACTTGCTAAGAAAGAGTCTTTCTTTCACTGGGAGCTGGAGTTCCCGGTAGCGTTCTACGGAAAGAATGGAGCAAGACTAGGGGATGCTGGGTTTGATGCGGTAATTGGGAATCCACCATATGTAAAAATACAGACCATAGCCCAGAGTCTTAAAGACTATCTCTCCACGAAATCGCAAGTTGCACGGAAAAAATATGATCTGTATATGCCTTTTGTTGAGCAGTCAATTAGATTGGCTCACGAAGGAGGATACTACTCACAAATCATCCCTTCGAAATTCACAGAGACCGATTCGGGACGCGATCTGAGGAGATTTTTGCTTGAAGAGTCTCGTGAAATTGAATATGTTGACTTTATTGACCATCAAGTATTCTCGGATGCAACTACATACACCTGTATTATTGTTGTAGAGAAAGGGAACCAATCAGGGAACGTTCAGTACCGCGGCGTCCATAATCGTCAGGGGATTACTGAAGGGTCATCTACTCAAATTGGGTACGACAAACTTACTGACGGAGTGTGGTCCCTCTCGAAATATAGTGATCCGGTTTATGAAATTCAAAATAATGTTCTAAAGCGATTAGAGGGGAGCTATAGTGAATTAGATCAGGTATTTAAGCATATCTCGAAAGGTATCGATCCAGGAGGAAGTACTGATATCTTTGTAGTAGATAAAAAAGTAGCTGAAGAGAATAACTTCGAAAGCGAGCTACTTCGGGATGTTATTCCCGGTGATAGCATCTCCCGGTGGAATATTGAAACTGAGAGTCAGATCATATTCCCGTATAAGCGAACAGGCGATCGCTACGACGTGCTTCCAGAAGATAAGATTAAAAACACAAATGTATATTCGTATCTTAGTGAATATAGACAGGACCTATCTGACAGAGATTATGTTCTTGATGCTGGGAAAAATTGGTACGAACTCTGGAATGAACGTCAGCCAAGCAGCCAAGAATCTGAAAAATTGGTCATCTGTAATATGTCGAAGACTAACAGATTTGCGCTTGATGACCAAGCCAAACACACCTTACACACTACATATTCCCTGGTGCCTGATGAGCATATTGTGGAAAATTTGACATACTTGTTAGGGGTAATGAACTCCACTCTTCTGACAGAGTTTTTCAAGCTAGAATCAACCACCGTTCGTGGAGGATATTATCGTTACAACAAGATGTATCTAGAACACCTTCCTATCCGTAGGATTGATGCTAGCAAAAAATCTAGCGTCCCAAACTTTGAGCTTGAAAGAGTACTTGAAGACTCAGGTATGGTTGATATACTATCCAATGTGATTCAGGCTTCTGGAATCAGTCCATGGAGCGACTCAAATAGTCATGATTTGATCTCTGTCGCGACAGAGTCTATTATTGAATATACAAACCGTCGTTCCTCTCTCAACCTGTCTCTAATGGACTATCTCGGCAACTACGAGGAAGGCCCAAATCTCCCTGATGTCGGGCTCTTTCAACCGACATCGTCGAATATTCTCGACGCCACTACCGACGAGTATGAGAAGCTCCAAGTAGAGAACATCCGCACGCTACGCAACGGTCACAGTGTGACGATCAAGGCCACTGCACGCTACAAGCCTGAGGACAAAGACGAGTTCGAGACAGACACTTGGGGCTACACGGAGACAGACCACTTCGAGGCATTCACGCTCGCAGACCTTACCGACGAGGAGGCGGCCCTCATTGAGGCGTTCGTCCCAGTCGCCGTTGAGGACGAAATAGGAGGGTTCAGCGACAACGCCACGAAGACGATTTCTCTCATCGACCGGCTGAAAGATATAAAACTCCCAAATATCGACGACGTCCAAGACGACCTTCAGCGTTACATCGGGACGAAAGAGCGCGCGGATGAGCTTGACGAGAAGATTGAAAAGACCGACCAGCTAATCGACGAGATCGTCTACGACCTCTACGATCTCACCGAAGAAGAAATCGAAATCGTGGAAAAGGCAGCAAACAGCGACCAAGAATAGTCTTGAGGTGAGCCCTTCGCCAATATTCTAAAATCGGAATCACAGATATTCCGAAAGGGTGTTCTGGAGCTGCTTGAACGCTCGCTCCGCTATTTCTAACTCTCTCGCACCAGTGACCACAACTCGACCCGTAGCGAAAATGAGGATGACACAATCCCGGGAATCAGGCCGGTAAATCAGCCCTGGAAACTGCTCTGGTTCGTACTCTGTTTTCTCCAGTCCGAGCCCGATAGCAAGCGCATTCAGATTTTGCGCACCCTCTAGATCACCAGTGCAGACGTAGTTCTGAACAGAGAACCATTCATCTTCTGGCTCTTCAAGGACTCCGAGGTTAGCGAAGAAGGCAAGGAAACGCTCTCTGAGTGAATGTAACTCATCATCCGAGTCTGCACCCGTGAGGATGTATTTCACTGTCCTGTAGACCGTTACCAGTGGCTCATCCTCTCCAAACCGGAGGTACATCCCCGGATAGTTGTCCGGGTTATAGCGAGCAACAGGGTCCCCGATATCATCGGCAAGCCGTTCCAGATCCAGCTCAACGTCTAACGCGCCTGACCCGACGATATTTACGATTTCTACCATTCTGTCCTCCGAGTCATTGAGTCCCTGTCGTTTCAAGTCCCCCGCATCGGGTAAACTCCTGCTGATTTCCCATGGCTGTGTATACTGAATCGGAACTACGCGTGTATTCATCGTGAGGGGGATTTGATGAGTTGGTCCCATTTGATAGAGTGGACACAGTTTTACCTCCTGTGGATGCTTTTCAAGATACAGATGGAAATCGCCGACGTCCTCTCATGTGATTTCTTTGACTCCCAAGACTGGGATGGGCGTGAAAAGTCCAGGGTCCACGTATACAAACAGGGCGAACAGGTGGGGCTCAATATCGAAACCGAACGGACTGGGAGCGACGGGCGGACGCAGGAGCTGACGACAATCAAGGTTACCCGGATGGATATCAAAACGTTACGCCAAATCCAGTCTGGGCTGGGCGAGTGGCTACAGAAAGCGACCTCGGAACAGATCGAGCTAACAACGCGACCGGTCGAGGGGAAGTATAAGGATAGCTCGGAAGAACTCGAAATCTACCGTCTGCGGGTTGAATTTACCGCACTGGGACTACGGATACTACCTCTTGCATCGGGGAACCAGCCAATGCCGAACGCCGCGCATATCCCTTGCACAGGGGAGATTCACAACGAGGCCACCGAAAATCACAGTCATCTAAAACGCCTCTACAGCCTTATCGAAGTCTTTCTGGCGGGAATTGAGCAGGAGAGCGACGACGTAATCCAGTCAACAAAGTACCTCATGGATCCAGAGTCACATATTCACCCTGACCTCAAATCGGTCTGTCTTGAACGTCTGAACAGTGGCGACTGTACAGGCGTGGTTCAGGCTGCCGGAACAGCACTCGAAAATGCACTCGAATCGAAAGCCCCAACCGAGATTGTGAGTCGATCAAATAATGCCACTGACCTCGTGAACCAGACCTTCGCTGGAGCCGATCCAGTCTTCGGATGGGGATACAATAGTGGCGAACAGCAGGGATTACACTACCTCTACGCAGGTGCGTTCATGGCCCTGCGAAATCCGACGAGTCATCCGCGCGGGGACCCCGACCGTAATCGGTATCTGGACGATATCGACGTGCGCGATGCACTCGACATTCTCTGTCTGTTTAATTTCCTTCTCCGCCGGCTAGATGCATACGGTACGACAACTCTCGAACAGGAAGCTTGTGATTGACATCTACATTCGCTGAAAGCGGAAGATCATCAGGCGAAAGTGGGAATATAATCAACAGATACTGTCCACCTGAGAGCATCACGGAGACTAAACTGTAGCTGCTGGTATGGATCCTAGACAGGCTATCCTGACCGACGAATCCATCACAGCCAAGCAATGTCAGAGTTCAGTTCTTCAATAAACCTGAGACGGGGCTGGATGCCGGTGGGGAACTGTATAGACTCTCCCTGACGGTCGATAATCGTCTGTTTCAGGAACGGATGAGCAGGGTCGAACGACGGGCTGGCACGGATTCTGTACTCGCTATCGATGGTGAAGAGGTGCGCGTCGAACGCCCGGTGATGGAGTGAGTTCAGTACGAACACGTTCTCCGGATGCTCGGCGAGGTCCGGCCGCTGGCTCCGGGGCAACACGTGAGCTAGGTCGAGCAGCGCCTCCTCCCGGATGTCGGTCAGAGTGCACGCCCGACCGTATCGCTCAAACGTTTCAGCCCTGAACTCGTCGCTCACGACAACTTCCGGTTGCTCGTAGCGTCGGATGGTACCACCGACAGAGTCGAGCAGCTCTCCGGTCGGCCACTGCTTGACGTCCCCGGTCCGCACCCACTGCTTCCACACCTCAGGCGCGTTTTCAGAGCTGTTCGTCCGTGCCCGGTCGTGAAGCCAGGAAACAGGTACTGACTGCGTGTTGAGGATCGAGAAATGGAAGAGGTAGTTCGGAATCTGCGTGCCTGAATCGTCCTGATAGGAGCGAATCTCGAGGTGGTCGGGAACGCAGAGTCCACAGAACTCTACGACCCCGGACTCTGGCTTCCGAAACACGAGAACTGGCGGGACCTCCTCACGCCGGCCGGACGCTTTCCTGTCGAACGCGTCCTTGATTTTCTCGTTCTGTTTCGACTTGTCATAGGGGTTGTCGGCCTTGGCGTCGCCCCAGTAGCTGATGTATCCCGAATCGACTGCGAGCGTGTCCTCCCACGGGTCATCGTGCTGAGAGACGCCCTTGTCGTTTGAGACGAGCACCAGTGCCGCGGGAGCGTCACTGCGGTCGGTTCCCAGGTCGCGAATGCCACCCGTGTTTTTGATGCCACTGTTCAGCGAGCCTCGAATCCAGCGTAGAAACTGATCGTCCGGATTCCTGAAACTCCCCGTGTCTCGGTATCGTTCGCCAATGCTGAACGCCCTATTCATGGTTCTCGGGATGGGGTGTGTGGGTGATCATTCGGGACACCGGGTGCACTGTGGCGACGTTTATCCGCAAAGACATTAAATCCGAGAGTCACATCGTACCTATCAGTGACCAGCTGCGAATGTGGATTCGAAGTCGGCGACCGCGTAAGCTTCGCGGGCGGAAATGGTGAGGTCGCGAAGGCCAACCACCGCCCGAGTGGCCAGTGCTTGCTGACTATCTTGACCGACAGTGGACAGACCAAGCGCCCGAGCGCTGTCGTCGACAAAGTGGAGGGGAGCGACACGTTACTGGCGAACCGCGAGTTCGACGCGCCTGACCGGTTCAACCTCCGGTCGCGGGCTGCGGAACTCGACCTCGCCCACCGGCAGGACCGGTTCGTCACGCTGGAGAGCAGCCGTATCGACATCGCCCCACACCAGGTGAAGGCCGCCTACGAGATTCTCACCTCGTACGACCATCGCTACCTGATCGGTGACGAGGTGGGTCTCGGCAAGACCATCGAGGCCGCCATCGTCATCGAAGAACTCGCCGCCCGTGGGCAGGCCGACAGAGTACTGATTGTCGCCCCAGCCCCCCTCACGACGCAGTGGCAGGAGGAGCTCCGCGAGAAGTTCGACAGCAACTACGTCGTGTACGACCGCGACTACGTCGACGCGAAGCGGGGAGCTCATCCGAACAAAAATGTCTGGACACACGACGACCGCATCATCACCTCCATCGACTTCGCGAAGCAGGATGATATGCTCGCGGCACTGGAGAACCTCGACGAGGAGTGGGACATCGCTATCTTCGACGAATCTCACCACCTCACGGCACTCCGCGAAGGGAAACGCGGGATCAACAGGACCGAGCGCTACCGGGTCGGCGAAGCAGTGTCGCAGAACTCCGACGGACTTCTCTTCCTCACCGGGACGCCCCACAAGGGGAAACGCGATCAGTTCTACTTCATGATCTCCCTGCTGGACCCCTACCGCTTCCGCGACGAACACGACGTCAACAAGGAGGGCCTGCGGGACCTGATGATCCGTCGGCTCAAGAGCGAGATGTACGAGTCCGACGGCTCCAAGATGTTCCCGGAGAAGAACATCGAGACGCTGCCGGTCACGTTTACCCCCGAGGAACGGGAGCTCTACGAGAACGTCACCGAGTACATCACCGAACACTACAACCTCGCCCACAGGGAGGACAACGACACGGCGGGATTCGCGATGGTTCTCTACCAGAAGCGACTCGTCTCGTCGATTCACGCCATCCGGAAGTCGCTCAAGAACCGGATGCAGTCTATCCAGGCTGGTGGTGCGGATCCGGGCGACCTGTCTCAGCTCACGAAGAGCCTCCTTCCGCAGTACCGCGAGGACCCCGATATGCTGACCGACGCCCAGCGGGAGAAGGTCGAGGAGGAACTCGGAAGCGTGGCAGCATCCAGTGACCCGGCGAAGGTCAAACAGGAGTTCCAAATCGTTAGGGACCTGTACAACCAAGCGAAGGCGATCGACGTCGACTCCAAGGCCGAGCAGCTCCGCGAGTTCGTCGATGGCGTCCTGGCCGAGGACCCCGACGAGAAGGTACTCATCTTCACCGAGTACACGGACACGCTGGAATATCTCAGAGATCGAATGTTCAGCGAGCACGACGTTGCTCAGGTCTACGGCGACCTCTCACAGCCCGAGCGGAGGCGCCAGCTGAAGAAGTTCGAGAATGAAGCCAACATCATGCTGGCGACGGACGCCGCCCGGGAGGGGCTGAACCTCCAGTTCGCGCACATCATGGTCAACTACGACCTCCCGTGGAATCCGACGCGAATCGACCAGCGCATCGGTCGACTCCACCGCTACGGACAGGAACGAATGGTCGAGATCCGTAACCTGTTCGTCGACGATACCCGGGAGAGCGATATCTTGGAGCTTCTGCTGAGCAAACTCGACGAGATCGAGAAAACACTGGGCATGAGCTCTGATGTCCTCGGGCTCGTACTGGAGAACGTCGACCTCGAGGAGCAGATCATGACCGCTATCGCGCAGAAAGACAGTACGGACTCAATCGCTGCCGATCTTGACGCGATCGTCGAAGACCAAGAGGAAGCTGTCCGCCGCGTCGACGAGGAGTTGCTCATCCGTGACCGCTTCGACCTGAGCGAAGAGGACCAGGAAATCCTCGACATCATCGACGAGAGCGCAGAGGACACGATCAGCGAGGCAGACGTGGAGTATCTTGTCCGGACCGTGTGCAACGAGTTCGGTGGTCGGATCGTCAACGTGCGGTCCGGCCCCGCCGATGACGGCGGTGACGTCTTCGACCTTGTCGTTCCGGACCCGATATCGGGAGGCGAAGTGAAGGACCGATACGATGGCGCGACCTTCGACCGGAAGAACGCTGTCGAGGATGAATCGCTCGAATTCATCGCGCTCGACCACCCGGTCGTGCGGTCGATGATGCAGTTCTGTCTCGACAGCGACGCAGTCGGTGGACAAACGGCTGTTCTGACCGGCGGAAGAGATCTGGCAACACCGGGACTGCTCTGTCACTTCCGGGTGGGATATCTCTCTGGAACAGGGGACACAGTCACCGAGCGCCTCGTCCAGGTCTACGTGACTCCAGACGGCGTTGAGCAGACCGGCGACATAAACATCACCGGTGGTCTCCCGCCTTCTGCCGCCAACGACTATCCCGCCGTCGAAGCGATTTCTGAGTGTTCTGACGAGCTCGTGAAACGCGCGGAGGCTGTCGCATGGGAAGTCATCGAGGATCTGGCAGCCGAGGCACGAGAAGATCGACAGCGAGAGGCTCGAATTCGACGTGAGCACACGCAGAAATACTTCGAGTACCGCATCGATGATCTCGAGGAGCGGATCAAGCGTTTCGAAGAACGCGACACACAGCCGGATGAAGACATGCGCATCGTTCTCGCGAAGGCACAGAGCCAGCTCAAGGAGTTGAAGAATGAACGGGATTCGGAGCTGGCGAGACTTGAAGAGGAAGTGCAGGTGATTCCTGACGAACCAGACCTGATCAACATGGCTGCGGTTGTCGATGCCTTTGATGATTAGCCCCGTCTCTAAATCCCCGGAAAACTCCGCTTGATGCCTTGCGTGACGAGCTTCAGATGGACACCGGTAGGTTGTACTAATAAAAGTGGTCGTTTTCGCGGACCAGTCGATTTCGGCTGAACACCGGTATAAGCGCATTGAGCAACTCCTTGGATAATCAGTCCAGAATTGGATTTCTGGTGAGCCGTCGATATTTTCTGAAAGGGATTCATGTGTACTACATGATGTTTGATACAGTTGGTGAGATCGAAGCCCCCGAGTTTGACACCGTTCCTGCGGAGACAAGCCTGCGAGATGTAATCGAAAAGATGCTGACAGAGCAATACTCCCAATTCGGTATCACTCGTGGTGGTAAGCTTATCGGGGCGGTATCATATCAGTCGATTGCGAGAGCACTGGTTGCGACTGACGAACTGTTCGACTCGCCAAAGAGACTGAGCAACCGAACCGCTGAACTCGCAGTGGAAAAGCCACGGATAGTCGACCACGACGACGAGTTCAATACGCTGTTCAGCATTCTTGGCGAACGCTCATACGTGCTCGTGGACTCCCCAGACGGATACAGAATCGTCACTGACTACGACATCCGCGAATTCTGGAGAGAGTCAACCCAGCCCTTTCTGTTGATTGAGGGAATTGAGAACGCAATCCGTAGCATCATTCGGGATGTCTATGGTAACGAGGTCCCGGAGGTGTTAAGAGATCTCTCCTCGGATTCTGACCATCTACGTCTCGTTGAGAGCCTCGACGAGTGCAGCTTCAGTCACTACGAGTTCCTGTTTTCAAAAAACTGGAGCGACGGGTTCGACGAGTTCTTTCACGAGCGACAGGATTTCGTCCGACAGCTGGTCAGCCGCATTGGAGAACACCGCAATCGCCTCTTCCACTTCCGTATCGAAGACCGAGGCGAACTTGATCTTGACATAATCGAGTTTGCTCACGGATACATCACCGCTGTCTCCGACAACCAGCGTCCTCGGTAGGTCCTCCGAGATATCACTTAAGAACTTCTTCTCTGACCGCATGGCCCACAGCGTGCGCCAACCGTGGTGGAACGGCGTTGCCGACAAGTCGATACGCGTTCGTCCTGCTCTCGGGGAACCAGTACGAGTCACGAAATGACTGTAACCGCGCGGCCTCTCGGACAGTGAGTGACCGAGCTTCAGTGGGGTGGATAAACATGTGACCGTCCTTCTGAATATGCGCCAGAATGGTTGATGCCGGCTTGGAGGGGTTCTGTTTCTTGTACTTGTCTGGAAAGACATCATCGCGGTAGGGTTGGATCTCTTGGCTCACGTCCCCGATATTCCATCCGACGCCATGCCCGAGCAATTTGTAGATGGAGAGATCTAGGTGATTGTGCCACCGACAACTGTGGTTCTGTAGCGGTTGCTCGTCCCAGTCTTCACCTTCCGGGATATCGCGTAGCCACTCCTGATATGGCGATACTGGTGGTAGAGTGTATTCTGTCGCTTCACTTGGAGGCATCTCTCCGCCAGGCGAGACTGGAGGCAGGTCCATGATTGCGTCCGCAACCGTTACGTATGGCCGTCTGGCTGTGTCTCCCCGGGTGAAGGGTGGAACTGCTGGATCTGTACTGAACGTGGTCTGAGAGGACTCTTTGAATGCCCCTGGAGTGCTCCTGACACTTATTTTTCGTTCCCTCTCGTTCTTCGGTTCGCGATGTGTTTTCCATCGCTTCACGTCGGGGAATGTGTCGCCCTCGCGTACCCCGATGAAGAAAACGCGCTCCCGATGCTGGGGAACCCCGTAGTCAGCTGCGTCGACCACTTCCCAGTCAGCGTGATATCCGAGCGCATCTATCTCCTCAAGGATGATCTCTGGAACCGGTGTTTCCTTGCCGACCGGCTCTCCAGTAGACGCTGAGGCTGTCGGTAGAGACTGCTGAATCGTGTCTGTTTCGACGACGGCGGTATCACTGAGCAGGCCAGTAACGTTCTCCATGATGAAGGCTGCTGGCTCAAAGTAGTCGACGTATCGGAGGAAGTCGCGATAGAGGATATTCCTGTCGTCGTTTTCGGTAGACCTATTTTTCAGCGATCCAAGTTTTGCTCGTCCAATGGTAGAGAAGGACGGACATGGGGGTCCACCTGCCACAAGGTCGAGTACCCCTGGTTCGATGTCGGGCCCGTCTATCGCCGGGTCAGTTTCACGAATGTCATCTTCGACTACGTGACTGCCGTGGTTACGTCGGTACGTTTCGACGGCCGCAGCGTCGCTGTCGATTGCCCAGTGTACTTCGAAACCCGCATTCTGGAGTCCCTGTGTGAGCCCTCCTGCCCCGCAGAACAGATCGATTGCAGATGGCTGCTCTTCCATTGTTTGTAGGATTGTGAGGCACCGCCAAAGCGGTTCGGAACTAAGGAAGCTTCCAGACCTATCGGTAGTGATGCAGAGAGCGCGGTCGCTCAATCCGGTGGATACTGTCTATACTTCAACCCAAATTGTTGGGTTCGGCCTCCACCAACTGACCAATATTATTTAACTTGGCCGACCCGTGTTTTGCTTATGCCGACTGAAGATGATCTGGATTTTCCTCCTCAATCTATCGAGAAAAATGGCTATCACTGGGAACGAGCTAAGCTTGACAAAAACAGCTATCAGTGGGTTCGGGAGATGTCGGACGACGAATATCCTTGGGACTTAGAGGATGTTTCACTCGTTGGTACTGACGTGCCGATACGAGCCGTTTCACTCCAATCTCTTGACGGTGAGTGGCAAGTTGAGGCCAGTGAAACCGCCGGGCCTGACTACCACCGACCCGGATTCACAGAACTCATCAGTGCGGAATTTTCCCACTCAACGTCCGACCTTGCTGAGGCTCGAAATATAGTTCACCAGTTTATTAATCAGCTCTCCTAGTGACCCGCTGAACAAGATTTGCTAAATCTGTTTTCGATATCGGATCGATCTCAACACGCGCTCCTTCAGCGGTATAGAAGATCCCTGCAGTCACGTCTCGGTCAGGGAACCACTCGTCCAACACGTGATAGTACACGCTGAGTTGCTTCCGATACTCATCCTCGGCGTGCCGTCCGAGGTCGGTCTTGAAGTCGATGATCTCGACAGTATCGGGACGAATGTGAACGAGGTCGACGATTCCAGAGATGGTGACCTGCTCACCATCCACGGTGAGTGGCAGATACGCGTCCTCTTCGACTCGTAGCTCACCCTCGAGCGAGTCTAGGAACGATTTGATATGACGCTCGTCGTCGTTCGAGGGTTCGACGTCACCCTCCAACACATACCGCTCAGCGAACTCGTGGGTCTGCGTTCCGAACGCTGTCCCTCTCCCGTCATCGACGTCCTCGAACACATCGTCGCGCATGAGCGTGTGTGGCGAGTGTCCGACCGGACTGTCCGGCGTCGGCACAGCAATCTGCAAGTGTGCCTGTGTCGTCTCGCTGATATCGGCTTCCTGAACGTCGGGTTCTAGTTCCTCGAGGTCGACCGGGAGTTCTTCGATGAACGTATTCGGGGATTCACCCGCAGCGAACACGAGGTGGCTCTCAGCCCGCGTCATCGCGACGTAGAGCAAGCGGCGTTCCTCGTCGTACCCACGCGGCAGGCATTTCCGAAGGACGTCGCTCTGCCAGTTGTCGTGAATGTGCGGATACCCGTGGTCGTCGGCGTAGAGCTTCCGCTGGCGGAGCCCAATTGGATCGTCGAACGTGATTGCGTTACTGTTCCCGCCCGACGGTGGGAAGCGATGGGTGTTCATGTTCGTGAGAACGACGATAGGGTGTTCAAGTCCCTTTGCTGCGTGGATGGTCTGGACCGTTACCGAGTTCGTGCCGGCACTCGCGTGGACCTCGTGAGTGCTTCCGTCCTCGATGCCCCGCTCGATGAATCGGATGAGGTCACCTCGTGTCAGCGTCGTCGCGCTGTGGACGGACTGTATCGTCGTCAGCAGCACGTCGGCATACGCCCCGTCGTAGTCGTACTGGGAGAACACGCGCTGGGCAACCCCACCGACCGTCTCCAGTGTTCCAAGCTCCGACTTGAACGTCTGCATGTTGGCGGGGTACGCCTCGGTATCGAGGATGTGTTTGACCTCGTCGAGCGTGTAGCCAGCTTCCTCGAGGACGACCGCCCACCCTCGCTCGGCGTCGGATTCGAGAATTCGCAGCCAAGCCAGCAGAAGCTTCGCCGGGTCAGACCGGAATAACTCGATACCGCCCTCGTACGCCATCGGCAACCCGTACTCCTCGGCGACAGAGAGGAGTTCCCGGCCGAAGTCACGAGTCCGGGTGAGGACGGCAATGTCACCGTACTCAGGGAGGCGAAGTTCGCCGTTCTCTTCGACCTGATACGCGTCGTTCCCGACGATCTCCTGTATCTTGGTCAGGACGGCCTCGTGTTCGTCTTCGTGTTGAATCGCCTCGATGTGGGAGTTCTCGTGGGCGGCGTTCGAGGAGAGCGACACGATGCGGTCTCGGACGGCCGCCTCGTCGACGTCGTCCTTGCTCGCAGCGGGCGTGACTAAGCTGTGCTCGGAGAAGTCGAGGATGGCCTGCGTGGATCGGTAGTTCTCGACGAGCTCGATATCGATGATCGGGCGTGTCGCCCACGAGACTCGCTCGTGGTCCTCGTTGAGTTCGTCGACGAAGCGATCCAGTCGGGACTCGAACTCGGTGATGTTCTCGACGGCGGCGTACTGGAACGAGTAGATGCTCTGTTTCCAGTCGCCGACGACACAGACGTTGTTCGTGTCCGCGAGCAGGAGTGCGAGTTTGAACTGGATCTCGCTGGAGTCCTGGAACTCGTCGATCATCACGTACTCGAAGGCAACGTCGTCGCGGAGTCGGTGGTCGTCACAGAGCAGGACGAACGCGAACAGTTGGAGGAAGCTAAAGTTGAGGTAGTTCCGACTGAGGGCGAACTGCAGGTACTCGTGATAGACGTCGTGGACGAAGTACTTGAGGCCCGCTCGCTGTTCGTCAAACGCTAGTCGTGCGACGGCAGCGGGAACTTGCTTCTCCCCCCATCCGCCACGGATCTCGTCTTCCTCGGGCGCGTCTGGGAGGTAGCATTTGTCGTTCCCGTAGCCTCCGAGTTTCGAGCGCAGTTTGGACTGCTTGTTCCCGTCGTTTCGGGGCTGGTTCAGCTCGTCGAAAATCTCGCGGAACGCATCGAAGTCACCGTCCAGATGCCGCTCGCCATTCCGGTACCAGCCATCAGCCGTCGGGAAGACACCCTTCGCTGCGAGCTGATTGATCAACCCGAGGAGTTCGACTGGTTCCTCGACGGCGCGGAACAAGTCGTCGTACTCGGGATGGTCGTCGCTGAACCGGCGGATGAACTCGTGAAACTGCGCCTTCTCGACGTTTTCATCTTCGAGGACACGTGTGGACCCCGTGATTCGGTCGTCGATGCCGAGGAGCGTCGGTGCCTCGAAGCCGTGTTCCATGAGGATGTCGTGACAGAGACTGTGGAACGTCTGGATCGGCGCGTCAGCGAGTTCACGCATCCCGTAGTCACAGTTGGCGACGATTCGCTCTCTCATCTCCGTCGCCGCGTTGTTGGTGAACGTCACGAGGAGAACGTCCTCCGGCTCGACGTCGCCCTGGTCGACGATCTCCGCGTATCGACGGGTGACGGTGAACGTCTTCCCGGTCCCCGCGCCGGCGTCGACGACGTGGATGCCCTGTGTGCTGTCGATGAGGTCTTGCTGTTGGTCGTTCGGTGCGGTCATCGCGATTCACCCTCCAAGATGCAGTCTCGGTTGTCTACGTACCGATAGTTCGGGTCGCCGCCGAGTCCCTGAACCGGGAAGCGCTCATCACCGGCACGGCGGTCGTTCAACTCCGAAAGGCGATCTCGGACGAACTGCTCGAATGCGTCCACGTCGCCGGTGAAATAGTTCTGGTTGCGAATACGGAGCACGTGTCTCAGGGCCTGCTTACAGCCGTTTTTCACGTACTTGTAGTCGCCAACATCAGCAATCAGTCGGTCAGTGAGCGCTCTGCCGAACTCGGATTCGATGAGTTCGTCACTGTCGCTGGTATCCGGAAACTCGTTCGCCTTCAACACCGCTTGGTAGACCTCGTACGTCGACTTCGAGAAGGTCTTGTTGCAGTCGTTGGCGGCGTCTTCCTGCAGTTCGGTGAAGACAGCTGGACTCGCGATGTACTCCTCGTAGCTGAGTGGGTAGTAGGTGACCGTCGTGAGGCAATCGTCGAGAGACCCATTCCCCGTCACCACGTCGTCAAGTGTCTCGAGGAAGTGGAAGAACGTGAATCGCAGTTCCTCATCCGGGCGCTCAGTGCGCTGGTGAGCGAGATACAGTAATGCCTGGAAGTTCGGTTTGCCGCTCGGTGGATCGAGTGCCGAGTGTTTGACGATGGAGTACGCCGACTTCTTGGATCCGCTCTTGTAGTCGAGAAGTCGGGTCGGGCTGTGAACGAGGTCGATCTTCCCCTTCAGTCCGAGGTCGGTGTTCTCGAACCAACGCTCGGTGTGTGACGTATCGATGGGCTGGTCGTAATACTCGGCGAAAAAGTTCTCCCCCCAACCACTGTCCGGTGTCGTCAAGCCGTCACCCTGAGGCGGGTTTGCATCGAGGAACTCAACGATGGTCTGGAGCCCGACGCGGTACTTGGTGAGTCGGACCTCCCGGTCGACGCCGCGGAGGAACAGGTCAACCTCGTCGAGCATGACTGTGGCGACCTCATCGAGTGTGTCTTTCGTGATGAGGTCTGGATGCGAGACGTAGAGCTCTGCGAAATCGTGGAACAGGTTCCCTTCTCTGAAGTGCTCCTTGTCCGGGTTATCGACGAGTCGGCTGAAGAAGTAGTCGCGTGGAGAGTTGACGTAGGTGTTCAGACTCGACTGGCTGAGCGCAGTGACTTCCTCAGGAGAGACGTCGAGTGGCTCTCTCTCGAACCCGTCCTGCGTTGGTCGAAATGCTCGTGAGTGCTGCAGTGAGTCCAAGTCACTGAATCGGTCGAACTCCTCCTCGAACAGCTCCTCGAAGTACAGACACGGGGTGACGGGTGTCCCACCGGCGGTGTCCTGCACGAGGTAGTACTGGTCGACACCGTTCTGCAGGAGGAGTTGGAACTGACGGATGTTCCGCTCGAATTCCTGGTCGCTGTCGACCCACGGGCGGCGAGGCGACGAATGCGTCCACCCTTCGTCGATGCCGAGGTAGAACACGACGGCGCGGTCGACGTGAGCGGCCGATTTCGCATCGGCCAGCAGGACACCTTCGTTTTCACGGTCAACGGGAACCTCATACGACTGCAGATAGAATTCGAGCCGGTCGACTGCCGGTTCGGTGACGGCATCGTCGAGGATACCGAGGGTCGAGAGTTCGTCTCTGAAGGCGTCGATGGTGGTGTCTGTGACGTCCTCGTATGCGTCGATGGCTTCCTCGAACGTGCTGGAGCGAATCTCATCACGGAACTCGTGGAGCCAGTCTACTTCCGGGCGGTTGAGGTCGAAGAGACGCTTCTCGTCGTGCTCGATATCGATGCGCATCCCGAACTGGGTGAGGAGTGGTCGAACGTCGCCAACTCGCGTATCTCGGCCAGCGTGCGCACTTCTGAGGAGCTGTAAGAAGGCGCGGTGACGTGCATCGTCGGTGAAACCTGGACCACCGTAGTATGGAATATCTGCGGCTTCTAGCGCCGATTCAATGAGCGAGGAGTACTGACTGGCTGCATCGAGGACGACAGCCACGTCGTCGGCGTTCTCCGGTGTGACCGTGTCGAGGACGACGTCGACGATTGCGGCCGGTGAGTCGAGGATTCGGAACGGTGGGTAGTCGAACGACTCCTCGGTGAATGGGTCGATCGTCTCGTAGTCTGGAGGAAGAATCGAGCGTTCGAGTTCGGTGAGCTGCTTGAATCCGACGACGGCTACCGACGTGTCGTCCTCAATACTGTACTCGGTGAGGCGCGTGGACGTCGTGTCCATATCGGCGATGCAGTCGACAGCGGTGTGCGTTGCCGTCGTCGCGAACTGTTCGTAGTCGAGAACAGCCTCAGCCGTCCCCTGGTACTCCCAACACTGGAGGATGTTCCCGACCGCATAGGACGTCTCCTTCCAGTTGAGGTCGGTCGTCTCGATGATTTCGAGAAACGCGAGTCGATCCTCAGCTTGCTCTCGACGTCGGGCCGCCAGGCGACGTGGGGTAATCGCGAACGGTCCGAAGTGGGGTTGGTCGAGACGCCGGTTCAGGGCGCTTGCCATCGGCGCGTCCGGCACGAGCACAAGGTCGAAATCCTTGCATTCCTCGTAGAGAGAATCGATAGACTTCGCTCGTGTAATTGACACGGACTATCGGACTCAGGTAGGTTTCAAAAATGTGTCGTCGGAACAGTCCACTAAGACATTCAGGATGCTCTTGTACCACCGACATTTACGGTTCTATCCTGGTCTGCCGGAGCTAGAATCGCTTGGAAACTCTATCGATTATCGACTACACAGTCCCACTAATCCGTCCTAACTGCTCTGCAACGTCTCAACATCTTCGTCAAACCACGCGACGAGCCACTTGTATTAGATGCTGAAAGATAAAAATGTCGAAAATTAATAAGACCGTTCGCAACTTCGTACACAAGAATTGATGAACTCTTCCAATTCAGTGATGCTCTCGTCGTTTTCACACATCCATTCGATAATCTGTTTACCGTGCTTAACCTTGCTGTATGCTCCTCTTGCCCGTTGTGTGTCGGGGTCGTCGATACGCTCGGTGGCGATACGTTGTTCAATCTTCTTCTTCATATTGTCATATGGAGTCACGAATCCATCAGAGACTGTGAGATTGAACGCTTCGTTGATACCGGGTTCAGAGAGGTAATTCTCTATTGCTCTCTTCTCCAGAATCTTACACTCCTTTCCGAGAGCCTCAGTCTCCTCTTGCAGTTCCTTTGCAGAAGCGTCAACTTCTGCGCCCTCTGATTTCTTCTCACTATCTAAGATAATTGCGAAGTTTCTGTTTATTTTCCGCAATTCTGTTGGGTCACAGTGTGCTATATTGCTTCCTCCAAGATATTGAATAGAAATGTTGTATTCTCCCCAATTATCTATAGTGTGCTTCGCAATCGTCCTGAGTATCTTCGCATCAGAGGGTCCTTCAGTATAGATGACAAAGTCGCTCTGGAGCAAATCACTGTTCCTTGCACCAATTTCGTCAACAGCTACGAATGCGTCTTCGTTGACCCGTCGAAAATTCGTTCTACCATCTGTTCTCTTCGTGACGTAGAGACTTGCAGAGTCTCGGTTGTCAACGAATACTTGTGAGTGAGTCGTAACGAGAACCTGTCCACCCTCAGCCGCAATCGTCCTTAACGCATCCAGCATTTTTCGCTCTGCACCGGGGTGTAAGAAGTTTCCTGGTTCTTCGAACAAGAGACAGTAACCGTCACCCACCTGCATATCAACATATGTTTGCATCATCGACAGTAGGAGCAGGCTTCCTACACCGGATCCTCGCTCGGCAATATCAATGCTATTTGCCAAGTGTTGATCTTTAAGCTTGATTCGAGGTGTAATTGCCTTACCTAAATCAACCTTGCCAGGAATAAGAGAGATATCTTCGACATCATCCATATGAGACTCCATATGGTCTGTCAGCTGCCGGTCAATCCCTTCTGCCATCTCATCCAGTGTTGTTTGAAGTTCTTGGACTTGCTCTCGAACTTCTGGAGATTCCGCTACTCCACTATCTTTTAGTACAGGAATGAGCAGTTTGTTCAGGAAGGTTCCCCCTTTCAGCTTTGTCTGTTCACTCACGTCTCTCTCGGCAAAGATTGGTACAGGTTCTGGGACAAAATTTTCCCATACGTAATCGCGAGATTTTGCCATATACAACTCATTGTCGTCTATAGTGATTGTTCCCTTGACTACTTTTTCTCCGTTAATATAGGTGTCTGCACTTGGGGTAGAACTACCATTTTTCTCAAAGACGCGTTTTATCACGAAGGTTTCTCGGTCGGGGTCGTGATTTTCGGATAACGCATCTCTCAGCTTACAGGGTATTTGTTTGAATTTTCCGATGAACTCTATGTCGTTTTCTGTGTTCTTGTGGAACTGATCTAACGACGGTTTATCACAATCCAAGAACAGATGTGCGGCCTCAAGATATGACGACTTCCCCGCGTCATTCTTCCCAATAAATATGTTCAAGTCGTCAAGACTAAGATCCCCAGAGGCTTGTATTGGCTTGAAATTTCTCGCTTCAAATTTTGATAACTTCATCGTAGACATTATTACGAGAATTGAAATATTTTCGCCACTATTGATTGTGGCGGTATGTATTCAGCTTGCGAAACTTCTATCTCAACGACAACATCCAGATATTCAGACCCACCCGTCTATACTCGCATCCTCGCTAAATGGTCAATCTTCGTTCTTTGTTACAACGTGCTGTGACGAATCAAACTGGAGGTGCTCGCTGCTGTCGAACGTGGCGATGCGACCTCGGAATTCGGGGAGCACGCCGCCTACCACAAGCGCAAGTAGGTGAGATGGAGCTTATCGGCTTTCGCTGGCTGGAAGTTGGGGAGAGTCTAGGTTTCCTGACTCCTCTTTCCTCATAGCCCATATGTAGTTCTGGAATAGATTTTTGCCCTCGGGGGTGAATCTTCTTGCAACTAAACAGAATTTCAAATGGAGAATGAGATAGAAGTTCCTTGGTCAGAGCATACCGTAATCGAGAAGTCAGAACTACTGGATAACCTCTCTGATGCCGGTGAATGGCGTGAAGATAAGATTAAGGCGTCCTCTTTCATCGTTAGCCCAAATTACGGAACCCTGGATTATGATGGCTTCGTGAGTTTTCTTCGAAATAAATTTATGTTCTTTGCGCTGTCAGAAAAAGAGATTCAGGAGTACGATCGTCCTCATCTTGAAGCACAGCAATTATCAGATTACAGAGATGATGCCAAGATGGATGGCAAGTGGGGAGAGTTGATTCTATTTACAATGGTTGAAGGTTTCCTTGACATCCCTATGATGTCGCACAAGCTCGGATGGAAACAGAACCCGACTGACCAAGTAAAGGGATCTGACGGCCTTTTCTTCGGGAAGTACGAGGGTTCCCCAACGTTGGGAATTGGGGAGGCGAAGATGTATACCAACTTGGATGATGGAATAAAGGAGGCCCTTGACAGCACAGACCGATTCCACGGGAAAGATAGCCAACTCCGAAATCAGCACGAATTAACGGTTGCCATGGGTAACCCGAGCGAGAATCTCTCGAAAGAAAAAATCAAACTTCTTTCGTCACTTTTCACAGGAGAATCCCAAGATTACCAAATGCTTCATCCTATCTTCGTTGGATACGAGGATGAGGAGCTAGAAGAATTCCAGACAAAGCCGGTTGAGGACGATCAAGAGCTAGTAGACCGGCTCCAAGATCATATCGAGGATACTGATTTGCTCTCCAAAGTGACCGATTCTCTAGAGGATGATTATAGCCATCTTCGAAAGCACTGGTTGACATTCTTTTTCCTCCCCCTAGAAGATAAAGATCGATTTGTAGAGAACGTCAAAGCGGCTATCTACCCCTGGGCAACGAACCACTAATGTCTACCTACGAAAACGCAGCAGACCTAGAGTTCTTCAATGATTGTCTCAACACGCTGATAAAAGATCTGCTTTACGACGACCTCGGCGTTACTGATTACCGTTGGGATCAGAATTCGGAGAGCGATCTCCAAAAGAGTGCTTGGGTAGCATCACTTCTCGCTTCCAGTGATAAGGAGGAACACCAGTCTAAGGCCCTCGCTTTTGCAATTCTCGCATATATTGAGAAGCGAGGAACCGATGACGAGGAGATGTACGAACGGTACCTCTATATCGTTCTCTCCCGCATCGGCAATCTTCAAACGTTCAACACCGTTCGGCGAGAACAGGCAGATGTCAGCTTCGAGGAGAGGCTCATTTCATCGCTTGACTCTGCGTTGAGTCTGGAACTGAGTTCTGACCTCCAGCAGCACGAACTCGGCGATGGGACTGTGCTGTCTTCCTTCCAGAAGGATATCCTGAATGCGCTTCAGGCAGGGAAGGATATCGCGATATCCGGGCCGACTTCGTCCGGGAAGTCATTCATACTCCGGAAATACATCCAAAGAGAGCTCGAAAGCGAGGATAGCTTCGAGGCAATCTACGTTGTCCCGACTAGAGCGCTCATTGCAGAGGTGAGTGAGAAGCTCTCCAGTCTAAACGACGATTTAGACGGAGAAGAAGAGATTGAGGTCAGAACCGGCGCATATTTCGAGGAAAAGCCGGAGGACCTAGAAACAGATTCGAACTCGTTCTTAGTAGTTACTCCTGAGCGGTGTCTGCGCCTCATCGATGAGGACACTAGGGCGAGAATTGATCCAGATCTGATATTCTTCGACGAGATTCAGAACGTCCAAGACGGGCAGAGAGGTGTCTTATTCGAGGATATCATTCAATTACTTAGCGAATCTTGGCCGGAAACACAAATCGTCGCTGCAGGGCCCTATCTTGAGCAGCCACAGGATACTCTGAGTAATCTGACGAACCGAGAGGTCGTACAGATTAAAACCGCATTTACACCAGTCCTTCAGATGAAGGCGATTATACGGTTCAAGAGAGCAAGCAACCAATCCGGCTCTCGACGGATGGTTGATATTGTCCTCTACAGTCCTTCTGGAGACAAATTAGAGTTCACGATAGCCGAACCGGACGACCTCACGTATACGACGGTCAACAATAGCAAGACCAGAGCACTGACCACCATAATCGATGAATATGGGCAGAATAGCCAGAACCTAGTATATTCCAGTAAAACCAACCTAGCTGAGGATCGAGCCGACGCTATTGCGAATAACCGGAACCGAGAGATAACGTCTGCGAGAATTGATGACCTCACCGAATTCCTGAGGAACACCATCCACGAAGACTATCCACTCATTGACCACCTTCAAAAAGGAGTAGCCTTCCACCACGGTCGAGTACCGAAGATTGCGAGAGAGGAGATAGAAGACCTTTATCGCTCGAAGGTGGGGCTGGACACAATCGTATGTACTTCCACTCTACTGGAGGGGGTGAACCTGCCTGCGGAGAAAATTTTCTTGACCAGTGCATATCGAGGGGACGATGAGCTGTCAGAGCTTGACTTCCAGAACCTCGTCGGGCGGGTCGGTCGCGTTGACTCCCGCTTGTACGGTTCTATCTATTGTGTTGAAGCCGAGGATGACGAATGGGTGGATGAGAAATTGGATAGCGACACGGAAGAATCGGTCACCCCTGCTACCTCACAGGCTACGGACAACCCGAACAAACTCATCACCGCGCTCGGTAGCAACGACCTTCGGCAGCTCAAAGACGCATCGACGCGGTACACGTCGGTTCTCCTTCGCTCTCGGCACCTCAAGTCCGACTACGATGTCGACGAATATCTCTCCAACAAGGGGCTCTCGGACGCAGAGATTTCGTCAGCGAAGGAAGAACTCGATCGGACTCTAGAAGACATTGACATCCCGGAGAAACTGCTGAGGCGGAACCCAACTGTTGATCCCGTGGAGCAGAACACGCTCTACAGGCTGGTGATGAAGAATCCGGAAAGGTGGGTCATTGGCGAGAATACGGCAGAATACAGTTACGATAAGCTCATGCGGATCACTCAGCAGTTGAATCAGGTCTTCAAGTTCACCAAGGATGATGAATACGGAATCGATCCCCCAAACCGAGAAACCAAACATGGAGCACTGGAGCCGATAGTAGTAGTTGCGAATCAGTGGCTTCGGGGAGAGACATACAAGTCCATGATCGATTCTAGGCAAGCAAACGTTGGGGATGAGAACCTGAGTAAGTGTATCAGAACAATCCTCGACCTCGTGAACGACGACGTTCGATTTATTCTGGTGAAGTATTACGGAATGCTGGTCGACATGCTTGAAGAATCGGACTACGAGATGGGTAAATGGGCAAGCAACTTCGACCAGATGTTGGAGATGGGGTCGATGAACTTTGGAGAGCTGCGTCTTATGTCGAAAGGTGTAGACCGGTCGGTCGCGCTGCAATTGAGAATCCCGCCGAACGTCGATGATGTCGAAGATTTCCTTGAAACCCGCCGAGGGAAGCTTCCGGAATTCTTCACTCGACACCTAGAGTCTCAGGGAGTATTATAGGCTGATTGTTGTAGCTCAGTCGACTTGATTCGAAGGTTGCGAGAACAATTTCGTTGCTTCAAAAAGCATAGAATTTGCTGCAGACTCCGTGTAGCTACATACAGTTTATGCACCATAGACATATTCTCACCCAGCTGAGCGTGGGTTACGCAGACTCTCTCGATCAGCCGAACCCATAGATTACGACCTCCAGACGGTATCAACATCTAATTTGGTCTTTCTTAGGAAGGGAGGAGTGGGCTCAAGATTCAAATGCCGCCTCCAACTTCTCATACATCCGCCTACGCCTTGCCTTCCGCTCTTGCTCCCTAGACAAATAGTTCCGAAGCACAACCTCCGTCGACGAACTTCCTTGATCTTCCGCAACCCCCTCCAATCCCTCTAGAACCTCCCCAACAGCTTCCTGATACGCAGAGTACCAGAACCGTCGCCCCATCTTGGGCGTGGGTGTATCCCCATCAACGACCACTCCAGCACTGTCAGCAAGTTGTTTGAACCGACGACGTATAGTACTGACTGACACGTGGCCAGTCGACGACGACCGAGAGGGGAACAGATAGCCGTTCCACGTTTCACGGTCAGCCAGCGCATCAATCCGGTCAGCGACGACGTCGACGCCATACAGCAGCGTCACTTCACCAGGTCCGTTCTTTCGCTCTCCATCACCGAACGACAGATGTGGATCTTCAGCATCCAAGACCACCTGGTCGACGTGCAACGCGGCAACCTCCGAGGGTCGTAATCCCCATCCAGCGAGCGCAACCACGAGTAACTCCGCTTCGGGCGAGTCGACTTCGCTGTAGACTCGACGAACCTGCGACGCCGACAACGCCTGCGGGTCCGGCTCACTGGCTTCCCAGCCGAACTCCTCACTCGCCTCGGCGAGTGGGTTATACTTCGCGTATTTCCGGCGTTTCACGAACGCATACCACGCTCTTGCGACGTGCAGATACTCGAGCTTCGACCGATCTGTCGACAGTTCCTCGTCGAAGACGTCGAGGACGGCGAGACAGCGTTCTATCTCTCGTGGTTGTTGGTCCAACTCGGACAGCGGTTCGAGCAACGCATCAGTCCCATGCAGTTCTCGATAGGTCCGAACCCACTTCGCCAATCTCGTCCGGTGGGTCTCGACGGTACTCTCTGCCCGTCCGCCACGAGTCCGTATCGAGTTGAGGTACACTTCTAGAGCGTTGACAGTATCTTCGTGGTCGACGTTCCACTCCCACTCCCCAGACGCCTCGTCTTCGAGGCCGACGACGTCGACGAAGAACTGCTTGGGTGTGAGGTCGTGGTGTTCGCGCAGCGCGTACGCGATACCACTGTATCCATGTTCGGTGAGCCACCCATAGGTTGGAACGTCGCGGTCCTCGTCGAATCCATCGCGATATCGCTTCGGTGCGATGTCTTGCCAGTAGACGTCGACGAGTTCGTCGAGGCTCATCTGGGACCATTTGTAGCGTTTTTCTCTCGCCTCGTCCTCTGAAGCCTCCTCTTCGACGTCCAAACCCTGGGAGTCCGACTGCTGATTCACGCCTGCTCACCGGGGAGTAACCCGCTCACCGTGCGTGGGGATAATTCTGAATATGCGATTTTCATTACTCACCGACTTTCTCACAATGAGTTAATACTTTGGCTTATGCGAGAGTGGGTCATACACAACCGCAATTAGTAAAATGACGAACTGAGGCGGCAATATACTAATAAATCACATATCGCTATACGAAAGATGGCGAGGATCTGCCACCCACAACCTCGGAGGATGGAAGTGTTGCGTGCCTTCTATTCAAGCACAACAACGGAGAAATAGGCGCAGTCTATCGGTTTTGACTTCATATCACTCAGAAATCCTTTCCACGCTTTCTCACCGTGACGAACTCGGAAATCACGAGACGAGGGCCTAATCAAACACAAACCATGTGAAAATAAGACACGCAACAGAACCCAAACTCCGAAACTCTGGGGCCTTCTACACTCGTGGAAGTTGAGACTACAGGGGGTTTACTAGGGCTGTGATGCGTGAATTTGACCGATTCGGTCAGCGGAAACTGCCCCAGATGGCTCTCCAAGCGGCTATTCTTGTCATAATCCCAATCGTATGGGCGAATTTTCGAGACTTCCAATAGTGTAGCCACTCAGACGGCACGCTAACCCGAATAGAGTTCCTCACTACCCGATTCCAGTCTCCTTCTTCAGCAGCGTCAGCGTGTTGTCCGCTGTAATCACCGGTGAGTGCTCGTACTCCCCAGTCAATTCGACCTGTACGAGCAGATCGACAGCCCGCCAGATTGAGTACAACAGGCAGGCGAATGCGAAGTAAAAGAACCGGAGCCCGAAATCCTTCGACGTCGTCGCCGCGATGAACCGCTTTATCGATCTATAGCCGCTCTCGATTTCCCATCGGTAGCCATACTCCGTAAGGTGTCCGCTCCCCCGGTTCATCATGAACACCGAATACTGCCGGTGGTCGTCGTGCTCGGAGTCCTCTTTCCGCCGGTAGATCAGTGTTGTTTCGTGCCATTCGTTCTTCCCGAGGTGGAGCTTCCGGTCGGTCTCGTATCGGTCTTGGTCACGCCGGAGCAATCGCTTCGCCTGAGCCTTCTCGCTGGTCTGCATCCGCTTGGGAACGACATACGACAGGCCACGCTGGCTGAGCATCTCCAGGACGTGCTGACTGTCGAACTCCCGATCCATCAGCACGTTATCAACGTGTACCATCTCTTCAGCAGAATCCAAGAGGTCCTTGACAATTTCCAAGCGGGACTCCCCCTTCCGAACTGGCCGTGCGTCCAGTACAATCGGAACGGCATTCCCGACTAACTGGACGGTGGCCTACTGGTAGGCGTACTCGTCAGTTTTCTCCTTGGTGCCGATGATTTCGTCTTCGTGGCCCGTTCTATCGCCGGTGAACGGGTCAGCCTCGGTGATATCGATTGCGACGATCCCGGCTCGGAAGAACTCCTCTGTCCCCGCAACTTCGTTCAGGAGCCGAGTGACGGCCTTCTGGTACATTGCTCGAATCTGTTCAATCGAGAGGTCCCGAATCTGCTCCCGATGAGCGTGCCCCAGCGGTGTCCGATCCCGAGTCGACTCGTAGGTGAAGCTACGAGCGCCCTCGTTCGCAGCCAGCCGCTCGCGAAGTCCGAGATATGTCTGCAGGCCCCAGTAGGCGTTCTCGTGGATCTCACAGCCCTCTCCACGGTCCAGAGAGAACGCGGGAAAGACGACACGGCTGACGTGCTTGGAGACTCTATCGGCGTTGTCCAGAATGGCTCGATCGTCTGGAACCGATTCGTCCACGTCATCGCAACGAGCCGGGAGGATCTGCTCCGGTTCGCGGGGGACGGTGACGTCGGCGTTCTGCGCTTTGATGAGGATCGTTCGAGCCGCTTTCTGGACCGTCTCGCGAAACTCATCAGTGAAGCGCGTGTGCCAACTGCGCCAGAGTGTCGATTGGTCAGGCACTGTCTCCAGCCCAAGCCGCTCGCAAAGTTCCGGATGACTTTCGAGGTACTCGTAGAGTGCTGTTTCGTGCTCCCATCCGTGAAGTTCTTTCAGAACGAACACGCGAAACAGGGTGTCCATCTCGTAGTGTGTCGGATCCTCGTAGCAGTCGTGGGCCTCGAATTGGAAGTAGGCCAGCGGAAGTTCGGAGACGAACTGCTCAACAGAGATGTGCTTATGGTGCGTGAACCAAGCTCCTGAGACGATCCGGACATCCGACTCTAATCCGGTAAGTGAGGTGCGGTCGTACAACGGTGTCGAATCGTACGCTGGCCACTCAACGTACGACAGTCGTGCAATTTGTCGAAAGACGGTTCTCCGAGATTCAGTAGTAATGGCCACTACCGGACAATCGTTCTGGCCCCCTCAAGAACACGTCTACATCTAACGAAAAGGCCCGCTTCTTACAGAAGCTGACGTTTTATTCGTGATCTTTTGGTTTAGTCGCTTCCGCGCTCCCCTGTTCAGAAATGTCAACAGCTTCGCTTGCCGAGGCAGCCTGTCTTTTCTCTTTCACTCGTTGTTCAATCGACGCCTGCATCTCACGCATAAACTCGTCCACCGTGTTACCCATGAGGATGACCGGTCGGCCATCGGTGAACAGTTCAGTTAGAACCTGCTCCGGGTCCGCATTTTGACTGTGGCACTTGGTTGGAACATCGACGTTTTCGGCGAATGCGCGTGTGTTAGCCCCACCGATGTGAGCTTTATCGATTAACTCTCGCTCGAATAGCAACTCGATATATTGAGCAAATGACGCTGTACGCCCCCGCCGGTCTCTTCGGAGGTACACGAACGGGGTGATACATTCGTCATCGACGAGCACCCGTCGAACCATCTCAGTACTTTCGACGTCGTTCACCTCGGCAGCGTTGAAGATGAGTCCGTCTTCAAGTTCTATCCACGTTGGTTGGATCGCACTGAGGAACGATTCGATCTCCTCGGCTGGAAGTGGCGGTTCGCCAACAACATCTAACACCGCATTGACTGCGTGGATCGTTTCAGAACCGATTAGCCCTTCGTGTTCGTCGGGAATATCAACCTGCTCGATAGTCCCTCCGCGGCGTTCGATCTCTTTTTGCATATATTCGTGCAACACCGGGTGTTGCTCGCCGCTCACAACGTGTGTTCCTGCTGGGACCGACCGCGCAAACGAACGTGCAAGGTCTGTCCTGGTCTTTCCAAGGGTATCTGTGTGGTCCTGGCGGACGTTTGTTAACACGATGATGTCCGGATCGGTCAGACGCTGGTTGAACAGCCGGGTCGTGTATTCTGTGATACCCTGATTCTCGAAGATAGCGACGTCGTCCGGCTCGTACGCATTGAGTTCGGGGACGAACTCAGCGATGAGACTGATATTCTCGTAGAGCGTCGTTCGAGGCCCCCGTCGTTCGATAGGATGGACCTCGCCGTTGTGGATCAGTAGTGGATGGTTGCCGGTGATCTTCGTGAGCGTGTCGTACCCTCGGCGGTTGAAGACGTCGTCGAGCCGTTGGGTGGTTGAGGATTTACCGCGAGTCCCCGAGACGACAATCTGGGTATCGATCTGATCGAGGACCTTACGATGTCGAATACCTCTCGTTGCTTCACTAACCAGCCCTGTTAAACTCGACGAGCCGACTTCGATTGGCTTCGGGCCAGTCTTCCACTCGTACTCTGCCCCAACCAAGAACATCGGCAGCGCCCCCGCCGCATAGTCGAGGAACTGGTCCGCCGCGGACTGTGCTGCCATTTCCGTCGGGAAGCGATCGGCACTATGTCCCAGTACCCCGTTTGCAGTTTGGAGCCGCCAGACCCAGTTGTTTCGTTCCTCCGGAAGCTCTCCTGACGGTGTGGCCTCTTGTTCGACGATTATGTCGGGCGCATCGACATCGGTGTCTGGGAAGGACTCTTCGTTCCCCGATAGTTCTGCAACAGCGGCGCGAACAATGTCAATTGCATCGCGTGCTGCTCGGGATGTGTCGTAGTGGCGGCTGCCGGTTGCTAGTACCTCCGCTGGGCCCCTAAGACGCCACGACCAGCCGAACCCACGGCCGTATATCTCGAAGGCAGTCCGACTCATGTTTCACCCCCTTCAGAGAGAACCGACGCAGAGAGGACCTCATCTTCACCCGGGGGTGACACAGTATACCAGTACGCGACACCCAGGGCAGCCACCCAGAGAACCGCTGCAATCCCCAGGACAGGCACCGTCAGCTCTTGTGGAAACCCACGAGGTTGGGGAGCACTGAACAGTCGAGCGACGATCAAAGCGGGGACGAAGACCACGATCTGAAGCGGGACGACGAGGCGGCGCTCGAATGGTGCCGACGCATGCGCGTTGTACGCCCCAACACCTGCCAAAATCGCAGTAAAGAACGCGGACAGCCCTCGCTCGATTGGTACGACAAACGTCAGCGATACTGCGGCGAAGATCGCGACTGCGACAGTCACTCCGAGAAGCACTCGTCCGTACCGGAGTGTGAGGTAGTTCGACAACTGGATGAAACCGAACGATAGCGCAAGCAAAAGGACGTACAGGATTACGAGCCAATAGCTCGCTAGCGCGTAAATCGCGAGGAGGACCGCACCAATGATTCCGACCCGAACACCGAACCGGCCCCGGAGCCGTTCAGATAGAACTAGCCCACCAGCGAACAGTCCGGCCACAATCTCTCGAGAGAGGATGACAGATTCGGGGTCGATGGGCACTGCAACACCTTTGTAGATAGCGACATCTGCCGTCGAAGAGAAGAGGACTGGGGGCGTCAGCGCACCAAATTCACGCGCATATCCATTGGAAACCAGTACCCAACCGAGCGCAGTGAGGGTAACGAACAACCCGATACTCGCCAAGAGGTCGTTTCGGCGATACTCCGGCTTGATTCGATGGTAATTGTACGCTGCGAGTCCAGGGAGAATACTTCCCAGAAACGCAACCACTCCCACCTCAAGTCCTAATTGTAGGATGAAAAAGAGTGTGACTACTGGAACGGCTGTGCCGATGACCATCGCTGCGATGAGTTCGTCTCGACCAAATATCAATGTTCGACGACGGAGGATCCACAGGCCGACGTACGCGGCTGCCGCGCTCAACACAAAAACGGGGAGCATGACGAAGTTCTTCAGCGTATATACAGCAAGAACGGGAACAGTAATCGATCCCCCCATACGATACCCAGTAAATTGGGTGATAATACCGACGCTCAAGAGACCGATAACGGCGACTAGTGTGGCCACCCACATTGTGATTATCTACCAGCTAATGCACCTTTATTGTTTCAATTCTGTAGGGTCGCTTACTGGAGAGTTTGCTGTACACGTCCGTACAGTTCGGATTTATTGAAGGGCTTCGCCAGGAAATCGTCCGCGCCTGCCTCGAGCGCTCGAACGATGTCCTCCTCCCGGCTGCGAGATGTCAGCATAATAACTCGAATATCCTGCATCCCGTCGTTCTCTCGGATATGGTCCAGAACCGAAAACCCGTCCATCTCTGGCATCATGACGTCAAGAATGACCGCTTTCGGTAATGAATCCGGGGACTCTTCTAAGTACTCCCATGCTTCCCGACCATCTTTTACAGTCTCCACATCGAACTCCTCACTGAGACTAACATCGATCATCTCTCTGATGTCTTCGTCGTCGTCGGCTGCCAGAATTTCCGCAGGCATACTAGCAGCGTATCCGTCCCGTTTCCTTATATTGACCGACATACCACAACCCCCTCGATTATTGCGCTTTTCAGTCGTCAGCGACCTCGATAGCCCACGAGAGTGTCTCGCAAGAAATATTTAACCAGTTAGACAGTCAAATCTCTGTAACTGTGCTCGGTACTAGTGACGAACTGGACGATCCAATCCGCGTCCTCTACGTGAACTCCGATCCCGCGTTCGCGGAGTTGGTTCAAATCAAACTCCAACAGACGAGTACCGAGATCGACTGTATACCTGCCGACGGTATCGACGAAGCACTGCACCATCTTGCTACGGAACGAATCGACTGTATCGTAACGGCGTACTCGCTCGAAGATTCCGACGGTATCGGGCTTACGGAGTCGATTCGCCAGCAGAACGACGATATCCCGATACTCCTCTTTACTGGACAAGGGAGTGAAGAAATCGCGAGCAAAGCGACTCGGGCCGGCGTCTCGGACTACATCCCAGTCCGGTCGGAACGTGATAACTTCACACTACTCGCGGCCCGCATTCGAACGCTCACAAGGGCTGCTCGCAAACAAACGGAGGCCGAGCAGACCAAACGGCGCTTCCGACGAACGCTCGAGCGCGCAACTGACGCGATTTACGCCGTCGATAGCGACTGGCGCATCGAGTATATGAACGAGAAAATGGCCGAACGAATCGGCCGTGACTCGGACGCGCTCGTCGGAGAAGCCATCTGGGAAGAGTTCCCGTCGATCGTCGGGACGGAACTCGAAGACAAGTATCGAACGGCGATGGAGACTGGTGAACCAGTATCGTTCGAACAGCATCTGGAAGAGCCATTCAACTACTGGGTCGAAGTGCGAGCGTTTCCAGATGACGACGGGCTGACCGTCTTTTCACGTGAAATTACTACCGAGCGAGAGCGGGAACTGAAGCTAGAGCGCAGTGATGCGATTCTGGAGAACATCCACGACGTCGTGTTCGTCCTCGACGAGCAAGGTGATATCGAGTTCGCGAATACGGCTGCAAAGCGGTTGCTCGCAGGGGAGCAGTCGGCCCAGCTCACAGGACAACAGCTCGAAACGGTCGTCGGTGACCGCGTTAGCAATTCCGATATAACGCGATTCTCCCAGGCAGTCGAATCGACGCTCGACGAGATCGAGAGCGATGGTGGGTCCACCGGGTTGTACGATGCAGACCTCCAACTCGACGTCGTGGTCGGGATCAGCGAGCGGACATTCGACGTCCGGGTAACCCCGTTCCAGAGTCGCAAAAGCAAGCAGGTTCTCGTTGTCGCTCGAGACGTGACCGAACAAAGCGAGGTAAAGCGTCAATTGGAACGAGAGCGGGACGCACTCCAGGACCTCCAGGCAGTCATGGCAGAAAGCGATGTCTCGGCCGAGTCGCGCCTCCAGAATCTCTTGGAAGTCGGTTGCCAGACGCTCGGGCTCGAAATCGGCATCGTCTCGCGGATTCAGGACAGCGACTACACGGTCGAAGCAGTTCACGCACCGGAAGCCGATATCGAAGCTGGCGATCAGTTCAATCTCGAATCGACGTACTGTGCGGAAGTCGTCGGCACGGATTCGGTCTGTTCGTTCGTCGACGCCGTTAGCGACGGGAAAGAGACGCATCCTGCCTACCGTGACTTCGAGTTAGAGTCGTACATCGGCGTGCCACTCGTCGTCGATGACACGCGTTACGGAACCGTCAATTTCTCGAGTCCGACGACACGAGTCGCGCCGTTCGGAGCGCTCGAACGAACGTTCGTCGAGCTGGTCGCACAGCTCGTGAGTACCGAACTCTCGCGTGGTCGTGACCGTGACGAACTCGAACGTCAGGGGTTCCTCTTCGACCGCGTTCAGGACATCGCAGATATCGGTATCTGGGAATTCGTCCCATCGAGCGGCGAACTCGCCTGGTCTGACGGGGTCCGCCAGATCCACGGTGTCGACGAGGACTACGAGCCCTCCCTCGACGACGCGATCGAGTTCTACCACCCCGACGACAGAGAGACGATTACCGCAGCAGTCGACCGAGCAATCGAAGACGGGGAACCGTACGACCTCGACCTCCGAATCGTTCGACCCGACGGAGCGGTGCGTGACGTCCGGGCGTGGGGAGAATACGTCGACGACACACAGCGCGGCGACGCAGTACTTCGGGGTGTTTTTCAGGACATCACGGAGCGAGAAGCGGAACGCCGTGAGCATCGAGAGCTCGCGGAGGAATACGAGGCGTTGCTCGAAACGTCCGGGGACGCGATATTCTTGCTTGACGTCGATACCGCTGGTGAGGACCCATCATTCGAGTTCGCAAGACTCAGTCCCGGATACGAGTCACAGACCGGAATTACGACCGAGGAAGTTCGCGGCAAGACCCCACGAGACGTGTTTGGCGACCAGGAGGGTGCTGAACTCGAGGCCAATTACACTCGCTGCGTCGATCAGGGGGCCCCAATCTCGTATCACGAAGAACTCGACATCGGTGACGGTGCGCAGTTCTGGGAGACCAGCCTCGCACCAGTAATCGTCGACGACGAGATTGTTCGAGTCGTGGGTATCGCTCGAAACGTTACCGAGCAAGTCGAACGAGAGCGTGAACTCGAAGCGACGAACCAGCGACTGGAATCGCTCATCGAGGCCACGCCACTCACAGTTATGGAAATCGACACGGATGGGACCGTCATCCGCTGGAACGACGAGGCTGAAACCATGTTCGGCTGGTCGCAGGACGAAGTGCTTGGCGAGTTCAATCCGATGGTCCCGGACGAGCAGCAGGAAGAGTTTGACTCACACCGGCAGCGCGTCCTGAGCGGCGAGCGAATCCGAGCAAAGGAGATACGGCGAGAGACGAAAGACGGAGACGAACTGGACCTGCTCTTGTCGGTCGCGCCGGTTACAGGCCCCGACGGAGAGACTACGAGCATCCTCGCCGTCTTGGAGGACATAACCGAACAGAAACGGTTGGAAGCTCGCCTCCGCTCGCTTCAGGACACCGCACAGCATCTGAGCGGCGCTGAATCAAGCGAGGAGATCGGAGCGATTGCCGTCGATGCCGCGGCCGAGATACTCGACCTCGATATCACCGGAATTTGGGAGTACGACGACCGAGAGAACGTGCTCGCCCCAATTACGGAAACGTCCGAAGCACGAGACCTGTTTGGCGAGTCTCCCCGGTTCACTCCTGGAGACAGTCTCGCTTGGGACGTGTTTGAGTCCGGAGAAACCCAGGTATATGATGATATCCAAGCTGAGGGGCAACCCCACAACCCGAACACAGAGATACGGAGTGAGATTCTCGTCCCACTGGGTGAGTATGGGCTCATGTCGACGGGGTCAGTTTCCACGCAGGTCTTTTCTGAGACGGACGTCGACCTGTTCCGGATTCTCGGTGCGACTGTCGAGGCAGCACTCGCACGAGCGAGCAGGGAAGCGGAACTACGCCGACAGAACGAGCGACTCGACCAGTTCGCGAGCGTCGTTGCCCACGACCTTCGAAACCCGCTCTCTGTCGCAATGGGGTTCCTCGAAATCGCGGAGGAGACCGGGAAGGCGGAGCACTTTGAAAAAGTAGAATCCGCGCACGACCGAATTGAACGACTCATCGAGGACCTCCTGACGCTGGCACGTGGGGAGACGAGGATCGAGGATGCAGAAGAGATCGACCTCGAGAGTATTACGACGGAAGCGTGGGGATACGTCGACACGGAGGAGGCAACGCTTACAGTCGCAGATGGAATTCCGACAGTCACCGGGGATGCAGGGCGGCTGACCCAACTCTTCGAGAATCTCTTCCGAAATGCAATCGAGCACGGTGGTGCCGACGTCACGGTGACCGTGGGTGGACTAGACGGAGACGATGGATTCTACGTTGAGGATACCGGCAGCGGGATTCCCCAGGAGAAGCAAGACGACGTGTTCAAACACGGCGTCACGTCCAGCGAGGGGGGAACCGGGTTCGGCCTCTCGATTGTGGCCGACATCGCGAAGGCGCACGGTTGGACGGTTTCGGTGACAGACGGAAGCAATGGCGGGGCACGGTTTGAGTTCAAGCGGTCGAAATAGTACCCGTTGTCAGTGAGCAAACCGTGCCTGCGGTCTATGCATTGAGAGAACCAGTCTCAACTATCACAACCTCGGAGGATGGATTTGATGTGTGCCTTTCTTTCAGCTTGGCCTATAGTGGACCATCTGATTAGTACACCTGCTCACCGACCGTCGAGGAATCTGCCAACTCAAAGGGATTTCCGATCATTAAGCGAGATACGATATGTATGTTCAAAAGCTATCTGCGAACTTACTTATGTTGATAGAATATGGTTGAATTCATGACTCAGCAGCGTCGTGCTGTTTCTTCAGTCATTGCAGTTGTTTTGATGGTTGCAGTTGTCGTTATTCTCAGTGCAACCGTTTCTGCTGCCGTTCTTAGCATTACAGAAGATCTCAATGAACCAGCTCCGACAGTTGCGCAAACGAGTGGCGATTTTATTCCGGGAGCGGACGATCAAGAAGTGCGGGTGACCCACGTTGCTGGCGACAGCGTAAGGGTTGAAAACATCGAGATAATCGTTAGAGCGTCCGGTCCTGACGTGGATACTAAGGAACGGCTCATCAATCTACCGGCAGATGGTAGTGATATTGACGAAGAAAACTTACAAAACGATAATGGGTTGATTAGTAAGGGGTACGGAGATGCCGGTCCCGCGGACCCGAACCAAGTGATTATAGAAGATTATCCGACTGATGACAACGTCTGGGATGTCGGTGAAACGATTCAATTCGAAATAAATGTCGGTGAAGCCGACTTCCGAAGCCAACCCGATAGGACAGGCCCAAACGCGGATAAAGTCGAAATCACGATTGTTCATACTGAGTCAAACGCGATACTGTCTGAAGAGGTGTTTAGACCCTAACTGGTGAAGGATCGTACACAACTGTCTTGATATGGAACTAGTGGTGTCACACATTGGTCAGTAAACCTCCTGTACTGACCGCAACCG
This sequence comes from Haloferax sp. Atlit-48N, assembly GCF_003383015.2. NCBI lineage: Archaea > Methanobacteriati > Methanobacteriota > Halobacteria > Halobacteriales > Haloferacaceae > Haloferax > Haloferax sp. Atlit-48N. The sequence continues at coordinate 42,237 of NZ_CP137690.1, forward strand.
GATCAGAATCTGTCACTTTCTAAGGATTTCAACAGAGCGGCACTGTCTAGTTAAGCCAGTTTGAGGAACGAGCAGGTCGTTGAGTGTGTTTGGGATGGAGCTCGCAGACCTGCTCAGCGAGTGCTTTGCGACGGATTTAGAAGAAACGTGGGAGCGTGAGCGGACGGCGACAGCCGCCAGGGCGTTCGCTGTCCAGCTCCACGCGACCGGATGTTCGCTCAGAGAAACAAAACAGATTCTTCGATATCTCGGCGTTGAACGCTCTCACCAAGCTGTTTGGCAGTGGGTACATCGGCTGGCTGACAGCGGTCACAACCCGCCTGAGGCGAAGCCGAAGCGGGTTGCGGTCGACGAGACCGCTGTCAAAATCAATGGCGAGTGGTCTTGGTTGTACGCTGCAATAGACATCGAGACAAAGCTGATTCTTGACGTCGAATTATTTGGACGACATGGTACCGATCCGGCTGCTGCGTTCCTCCATCGACTCTCAGAGAAACACGACCTCTCAGACGCGGTGTTTCTCGTTGATGGTTACGGCTATCAGACTGCCCTCTCACGATTAGGATTGACCGGTCGGCTTGACTACGTCGAGCGAAACCTCATCGAAAAATGGTTTCACACCCTCAAAATTCGAGTCGACCGCTTCCATAATTCGTGGGTGGGCAGTCACGGAAGCGTCCGCGAGTGGCTCATACAATTTGTGCAATACTACAATTTTCAGAGACCGCATCAAGCGCTCGATGGACGAACGCCAGTCGAGGAGGTTACTAACTAGACAGTGCCCATTTTAGGGCACTGTCTAGATAGCTGCTCGAACTATCGCTTGTCGAGGTATTGATGAGGAGCGTTGAAAATATCGGTCGTATGGGAACCAGTGCTGCTCGAATGACCGATGCGTTTCTTGTTGGGCTCGATCTTCGGGAACACCTCCGGTTCGGCAAGTCACTACTTGAAGCGTTCGAAGAACTTAAAATTCGGGTTAAGACGCTTGAACACGGCTATCCTGAGTGGCACCCATCATCGTATCCGTTTCACGGAATACTCAAACTCTTCTTCTACCGCGAAATCACTGGAAACAGCTATCGAAAACTCTCCGGCCATCACGAACTCGCCTCTGCGGTTGGCCTCGACCGCATTCCAGATATGTCGGTCTTATCGAGGACGTGGCGTAACCGCTTCGACGACGCCACTCGTGAGTTTGTCAAGCGGGGCGCACACCTGCTCGTCAAAAATATCAACGACTTTGGCCCGGCTGTTGCCGAAGTACGTCCTAAGCACGAAGTCACCGATTCCGAAGAGCGTGGCTCGGAGAAGCCTGAAAATGGAGAAGAACAGAGAATCACGTTCGACGACAAGGAGATCTTTCGTACGACTCGTCTTGCTCGTGAGCATTGCTTCAATCCATTTGACTCTGGCAGAGCAGAGAACTCGTCGTATGATGATTCTCGATTCTTCGAGTTACAGACGTTCATGGGAATGGTTGGCTGCGGGACTGCACAAGGTGCAGCTCGCTTTCAGTACCGACGTGGCAAAGAATATGGCCCACACGGTGACACCCACCTTCGGGCAGTCAAGCAATTCAATGGTGAGTCATTCCTCGATGGGTTCAACATCGCTACCGACCGGCTACTCTCAGTAATCGAGTCTGAAGTCTCGTTTCGGCGGCCAGTAACTGTCGCACTTGACATTACCACAGTGCCCTACTTTGGTGATGTCGAAGGAATGTCGATGGTCAGCGGGACGAAAGACGGTGATGGACGTGCGTTCAAGTTTGCCACCCTCTCGATTGTCGGCCAAAATGTCCCACTCGTATTGGCTGTCGAACCGGTTCGAGAGAGTTCAGCGTGGGATGACAATCCGCCGAATCGAATGCATCGGATTGTCCGGCGATTAGTTCGCCAAGCAAAGGAGCATGTCCCTATCGAGATGGTACTGTGTGACCGCGAATTCGACTCGATGAGAGTGTTTCAGACGCTCTCAAATCTTAACGTGGGGTACCTGATTCCTAAACGGACTACGAGCTCAGAGCATAAAGCGATTGAGCAGATGGAGCAAGACGACCAAGAGGTCGCCGTTGAGTCAGCGTCTGTCCACGTCGAACAGGGTTCACACGCGATGCAGTTTCTTTACGTTCCCTCGACGAAGTCGGATGGGACGACCGTCTTTGCGACGAATGCTCATGTTCAGCCGGAAGGGGCTGAAGCGTTCTGTCGTCGATACAGTAGTCGATGGCAAATCGAGAATGAGTACAAATCAATCAAACACGATTTCTTAGCGAAGACTTCCTCGAAGGACTACCGCGTTCGGTTGTTCTACTTCGTGTTCGCAGTTCTCTTGTACAATATCTGGCGGCTCACTGACTTTCTGTTGAAAGCTGCTGCTGACGGTGAGATGGACTACGCACCGATTGTAACCGCTGGAGAATGCGTTGAATTGGTCTCTTCGGCGCTGCTTCCGCCGGACTAGGTGAACGAACACTGGGCTTGCCCCTCGTGAGCGGTGGCACTATTTCTGGGAGAGATAATTGGATAGGTTCCTGACAATCACAGAGGGTTAACCGATTTTGGCAGATTTCCTAGCTCACTTTCTCCGTAATCTAGACTAATTCAGTGGCGAATCAACGCTAAAACTGCACATCCTCCGAAACTGTGGCCCCCGACCACAGTCTCGGAAGATGGATTCGAAACTGGCCACCTCTGGCCGAATTGTACATCGCAAGATCGCACTCACACTGCTAAACCCGACTCCTCACAACTAGAAGGGGAAAGTGAAGGATTCAGCCAGCAAACGCTAGTCGGAGCCTGACTATTAATTCATACGGCTGGCGAGTTTCGGCGAGCAGATCACTCTATAATCTAGTATAGTACGAACATAATCTTCTGAAATAAAGGCACACAATAGATCCATCTTCCGAGACTGTGGCCCCGACCAGAGTTTCTAAGAATTGCATTAATATGGATAACCGCTGCTATCCGAACTTGAGACCCCACCGTTTCCGGAGAAACAAAAAACAGAACACAGATGGCTCGCCACCAAGTTTGATTCAAGCTCAAGATCGGCATTGGGAAGTCACGCAACACTTTCATCCTCCGAAATTGTATGACTCCCACAACCTCGGAGAATAGTTTTAATGCGTACCTTTTAATCCCCAACCTCATTTCGAATACAACTCGCTAGCTCTTGGTAGCTCCTTATCACCAAGGCAACCCGTGAACCGTTCGTACTCACTCAATGGACCGGTGCACGCGAAGCCTCTCTGAGCATAGGAGTGCATAAAGTCAATTGGTAGAGGCCAGAACCGGGTGAGGATAGGGAGCCCGTAGAGCGTAGTGAGTTCGGCGACATCGAAGACCGGGGATTTCTCATACTAATCCAAGGAGATAATTGGGTGCTGTCTCCGACTCCGACAGCGGATTCAGCACTGGCTACACAAGGGTTACTTTTCTGCTCTAGTAATAGGTGGTATTGATCGTGTTTCCTATAATCACAGCAGCGGCTGAGGTCAGTATCATACTGACTACTGTTCCGATCATCGGTATCGAACTGGGGCAGACGGAAATTACCGTGATCGGTGTTGGCATGATTTTGATGCTCCTCGTGGGGTCAGGATTCTTCTCGTCGTCCGAGATTGCGTTGTTCTCCTTGCCGGCCCACCAGGTCGATGCGATGGTCGACCAAGGCAAGCGTGGTGCGCGGGCGGTCAAGTCCCTCAAAGAGGATCCTCACCGCTTGCTCGTGACCATCCTCGTGGGTAACAATATGGTCAACATCACAATGTCTTCTATTTCAACTACTCTCGTCGGCGTATATTTCGACGCTGGCATAGCAGTAATCATTTCGTCGCTCGGTATAACGTCGCTAGTCCTCATATTCGGCGAGAGCGCCCCAAAGTCATACGCCGTCGAGAACACTGAATTACACGCACGGCGCGTCGCCAGAGGGTTGAAGGTCGTTGAGAAGGTGCTCTGGCCGCTCATCGCCCTATTCTACTACTTGACGAGCTGGGTGAACAAGGTCACTGGTGGTAGCACGTCTATCGAGTCGACGTACGTCACTCGCGACGAGATCCGGAACATGATAAAGACGGGTGAGCGCGAGGGCGTTCTCAACGAAGAGGAACGCCAGATGCTCCAGCGCACCCTTCGATTCACCGACGCCAGTGCGAAAGAGGTGATGACACCCCGTCTCGACATGGCGGCCATCTCCAAAGATGCGACCGTCGAGGATGCCATTAAGAACTGTATACAGTCAGGGCACGCCAGGTTGCCGGCCTACGAGGGGTCGCTGGACAACGTGATCGGCGTCTTCGATATCCGTGATCTAGAGGATGCCAACTACGACGACTTCGCGGATCTCAGGGTGGAGGACGTTGTTACCCCGACACTGCACGTCCCCGAATCGAAGAACGTCGACGAACTTCTCTCGGAGATGCGTGAAAAACGGATGCACATGGTCGTCGTCATCGACGAGTTCGGCGCTACAGAGGGACTCATCACGATGGAGGACGTGCTCGAGGAGATAGTCGGCGAGATACTAGTGGGTGATGAGGACCACCCGATCGAGTTCGTCGACGACGGCGCTGTTCTCGTGGACGGCTCGGTCAATATCCACGAGGTCAACGAGGCGCTCGGAATCGTACTGCCGGAGGGTGAGGAATTCGAGACCATCGCGGGATTCATGTTCCATCTCGCGGGCCGCCTCGTCGAGCAGGGAGAAAAATTCGATTACGAGAACGTGACTCTACGGGCGGAACAGGTGGATGACACTCGCATTCGGAAGGTCCGACTGACCGTTGCCGATGATACTTCAGATCCGGTTGCAGGAGGGTCACCGACCGACGAAGACGAAGCAGAATAGAGATGCAGGAGTGAGCGTCTTCTGAGCGGTCACAGGGCGTTGAAAGCGACTCCCCTGTGCATGGATGCAAACGATAAGGGACCATGCACACGTATCATGCTCTACTGAAATATGTACGAGAACATTTTCATTCCGTATGACGGTAGTGAGGGTGCAGCCGAGGTGCTCCACCACGCCAGCGAACTCGCCCACTGGGCCGACGCGACCATCCACGTGCTCTACGTCGCCGACACGACACGTGACAGTGTCACGGTTATCGAGGATCAAACCGTCGACGTCCTCGAACAGGAGGGCGAAGATGCCGTCGAGGAGGCTGCCAAGACACTGGAGACGCTCGGGGTCTCGTACGATACCGACGTCATTCAGGGTAATCCAGCACTGACCATCGTCGAGTACGCCGAGCGGTATGGTCAGGATCTCGTCGTGATGCCGACCCACGGCCGCGAGGGTGTCTCACGATACCTCATCGGGAGCGTCTCCGAGGAGGTTGTTCGTCTCTCCTCAGTGCCCGTGCTCACAGTCCGAATGCAGCCCGACGAGTCACTGAGGTTCCCTTACGAGAACATCCTCATCCCGACTGACGGGAGTACGACTGCGACGCACGCTGCCGAGCATGTCGTCGAGTTTGCGGCATCGCTCGATGCGACCGTTCACGTCCTGTCCGTCGTCGACGACAGAGTACTCGGGCTGGATTCCCGGGCGACAGCTTCCGGGAATGAAAGTGAACAGGCCGCAACAGACGCCGTCGACACTGTGGTCTCAGAGGCCGAGGCACGTGGGGTCACGAACACTGTTCGCCACGTTGAATACGGAACGCCTGTCGAGAAAATCCGAGATTGCATCGAAGCGAACGACATACAGCCGTCGGGATGGGGACGATGGGGCGGCGTGGCACGGATCGTATCCTGCTTGGCAGTGTCGCTGAAAAGACTGTGCGCTCGGCACCAGTGCCCGTCATGACTATCGCGGACTCTGAATAACGCGAGGGGCAGCCTCTTGTCAAGTGGAGATACACGTTAATCGCTTCTTCTCTGAGCCAAAAGGTTGGGATACTGCACGAACTTTTATCATCGGGACAGCCGCATTCTTTGCTCTGCATCTGTATTTTGAGCTTGTATATGGAACTGGGTCCTACGATATAGTCATCCTTGGCGCTTCAAGTGGAACTGCTGCCATCGCAGAGCTACTACCAAAGAATCAGCGCAAGTTAGCAGTTGGACTGCAAGTAATAGCAATCGCGATGCCTGCGGTTATGTTTCTCAACTCGCTGTGGACCTTGCTGTCGTAAGCGATCTCAATTGAAGTTCACGTCTGTCACGTCGCAAAGTGGCTCATCCAGTGATCTTCGAATCAGCATAGTTTCGAGTAACCGCTGCTATCCGAACTTTACACCCCGTCGTTTCCGAAGAAAACAGATCAGAGTGCAGATGACTCGCCATCAGATTTTATCTAAGCTCGAAATCGTCTTTGAGAAGGCCTGCACACATCCACTCTCCGAGGATGTGTCGACACACAATTTCAGAGATGGACTAGTTCCGTACCATTCATCTTGTAGCAGTAGAGTTAGAAGGAGCGTTTGAGAAGAGATGCCTTACTTTGAGGTATCTTCGAGGAGCTGTCGAGCGTACCGGTAGATCGGCGCACCGAGCCAATCACGTCCTTCTGCCATTGCCTCGAAGGTGACTCTTGCTTCCTCCTCGCTGAGGGCATCGCGCTTGACCAGCGCCCGGAGAACGATCGGAGATAGTGCAACTTCTGCACTCACTAGTTTTCGAAGTTCAGGAAGAGCTCTGTAGTCGTCGGTAATCAAGAACGCTGCATCCACCTCACGGACTGCAGCTACGCAGCTGGCTTCACCATCGTCGATTCGGCTCGTCACAAACTCACCACCAGCGACAGCAACAACGGTGAACTCGTCGGCCGTATCGAGGACGGCAGTGGCGGCTTTTCCATGGCGGTCATCGTACTCAGCAGTTCTTTGGAGTTCCTCAAGAACTGCCTCTGTGGTTGCGACGTCAAACTCGGTGACGAAGACGTCGAGAACTTCGCCGACTGAAAGAGAGATGAATGCGCTCGTGTCTACAACGAGCATTTAGAGGTCTGCGAGTTTGTCTGCGAGTTCTTCACCACGATCAAGTACCTCTTTCGAAGCGCGGACGGCTTCGGCATCCTGTCGCCCGATAATCTCGGCAAGTTTCTCGAACTCGATGTGGTTATTCAGATACAGTTCGACAACAGCCTCACGGAAACTCTCATCAGACTCTTTCTCTTCGAGATACTGTCGGAGTGCTTCAATGAGAATCTCCGTTCGGTTTTTGTGAGTGACTTCGGCAGCGATGTCCGCGTGTGCTACTAACTCTTCGGGCAGTCGGAAGTTAACCCGTTTCGTGCTCATGTACATACAATGTATGTACAAATAAAAAACTGTGTCGGCCTGCCCGTCGCTTGGTTACACTTGCGTGTACAGACCGCGTAAATCGAGAGTCAAAGTTTAATGACAGGAAGTCTATTTTGTAATATTTCCTTGACAACACTCTTGATGGTTGCAATTAGTAATCTATTCGGAAAATGCCCCTCCACACACGCATCTACCGAGAGCTGACTGAGCCGGAGCTTCGGCTCGCAACAGCCATCGGGCTCGTGTCGGCACTACTCACCGTGCCACTATCGTGGCGAACAGCAACCGACGAATCGTTAGTTGCCGGTGGAACCGTCTCTGGTGGTGCGTTCGTCGTCGCTGGTTTTTTAGTTGGGTACCTCTACTATCGTCGACCAACGAGTCGACGCCGAGCAAGTACACGAACCGGGCTTGTTGCTTCCATTGGGCTCGTCATCGTGTATCTCGCGACCATGTTCTCGACCCTAAGCGCGTCTTCCCTGAGAGCAACAATCTTCACAGTGGTTGGAACTCCCATCGCGACCGTTCTCGGAGTTGTAATCGTTGTGTTCTTTGTGCGTGTGGCTGCCTTTATCGGCGATCGACTTGCTGCTGTGCGGTCGTGGCGCGCCGAAGTGAAGGATACGACGAGCGAAGACTGGCGAGGAACGAGCAACTCGAAATGGCCGAAATACGTGGTTCTGTACGTCTTAGTCATGCCTGTGGCTGCTGGATTTTACTTTTCTACCAGCCCGCAGAGTATCGTCAGCATACTCTTTGCAATAGTATTGTTGGTGATCACGTATATCGCAGCAATACTTCTGCTCGTTGCAGTGTACAAGGATGCAGAACAGCTCCATGAGAGTCATTCTCCGTGGATTCCAAACGTTGCCGCGTACGTCGGCGCTCCCTTCGCCGCGTTCTTCATCGGGTATTACGCAGCGGAGTTTAACGCATGGGACGCTCCTGTCGAGGCCCTCAGTTTCCTCGGTGTGTGCTGGCTCGTCGCTGCTTTCTATCTCATTGACCGGAAACGTTCTGTTGGGATTTTCTGAGTTGCACAGTCACTGTCGAGAAGTTAGACTGCGTGGCAAACCGCATTTCAGGACATCCGAGAGTATTTCAACGAAGTTGAGAGAGTATCTCAGAGATGTCTGCCCTCCAAAGTGATGAACACGACGTCAAAGGTCAGAAGTCGTCAGTGACAACGTGGACGACAGACTTGAGTGGATTTGAGAGGTTCCCTCATCGCCTCTGGTTCAACGTCGCCGATTTCGGCCGTGTGTTGTGGTGGTCTCTGTTCGCCGTCGTCCCTGCGGTCCTTTTCGCCGGAGTCATATTCTTCGATGACGGCCTCATAGAGCCGTACAATCTCTTCTGTGCTGGCATGATGATGTTCCTCGTCCAGATGTCTGAGCGGTACATCAACACGACAATCGAATTTGAGCACGATAACGGAAGCATCGAGACCACGTTCCACATGGGCGACCCTACCCTCTTCCGGAGTGACCAGGAAGCAACCGTTTCGCTCGAAGACGTAGAATCCGCTCGATTCCTCTCACTTGCTGGCCAGCCGATGGTCCGGTTACACTACAACAAAACATTCAGCGTCAAACCGAGTTCGTTTCTGATTCCCCCAGACAAAGAACCGCAATTTCGAGAGTTCCTCCAACGTCACAACGTTTCGGTCCACGGCGAATCAGAAACGAATTCTACTCGCTGGGTGTGGGGTCGGTTCGTTGTTACTGCACTCTTCATTGGGGTGATTCCATTCAGCGCGATGTTCATTTCGCCTATCCAGTACTCATGGGCGGTTCTGCTCGTTCTCACCGTGACTTCGATCTTCTTAGTGAGACAGGGCTTTTGAACACTCTCTAACTGGACACGCCCGTGCTCCCAATGAGGAGCGGGTCACTTGTTTCCCCCGTGAATGCGGTCGAGGACGTGGTCGAATGGGCGGTGTTCAGATAAGGATGAAGAGTGAGGCGGTTCGTTTTCTGAGTGATCTATACCCAAAAACGACCGCCTCACCGGTTGTTTAGACGAGATCAACTTAGAGTTTGTTGAACCAGAAGCGACACCGCGATTGTTGATGAAGCTCAGTATTCAGCTGCATCTTGCTAGATTATCTCTTTCGAATACTGTTTCTATTCTTGAGGTATTCGGTGTCGAACGTGCTCGATACACCGTTCATAATTGGATTCACAAGGCCGATATACAGCCCGAATCTGGTCGGTGTCCGGATCACGTCGCGGTTGATGAGACTGTGATCCAACTCAACGACGAGCAGTACTGGCTGTACGCCGCTGTCGATCCTGAAACAAACGAAGTACTCCATACAACGCTTGAGCCGACGACTACGAAGGTTCTCGCTCGTTCATTTCTCACTGAACTCTCCGAGAAACACGATGTCTCCGACGCCGTGTTTCTCGTCGATGGCTCGCATTCATTACAGAATGCATGTCAACGCCACGGATTCGATTTCAGATACGAGAAACATGGAAATCGGAACGCTGTTGAACGTGTATTCAGAGAGATAAAACGACGAACTATCTCTTTCTCAAACTGTTTCAGCAACGCCGAAGCAGAAACCGCCGACGAGTGGCTCAGATCGTTCAGCTTCGCATGGAATCAGCTTATCTGAACACTACCCCGCTCACGCTCCCAAGCTTCTTCGTAATCCGCCGCAAAGCACTCGCTGAGCAGGTCTGCGAGCTTCATCCCAAACACACTCAACGACCTGCTCGTTCCTCAAACTGGCTTAACTAGACAGTACCGTTTAGTCAATTATTGAGCAACATAAATCACTAGTCAGTAGTGCAAAAGCATACAATATTGTTGGCGGGGGTTGTGACTGTAGTTTCATTGAACGCCGCCTGATTAACCTACACCGTCACAATACACGCTGTGGTTGCACTATTCGACCGAACAGCTGTTATCCGAACTATACACCCCATCGTTTCCGGAGAAAAATTTCCGGCGCTCAACCGAGGAGTCCAAGCGACTCAAGCCTCACTCATATACGCGTAATCTTCGTCCTCAGCGTTGACATTCACCTACGTGCTTCACACAACGTCTGGTAGTGCGTTCGAATCGTTTGGGTTGAGGTATCACTCACTGCTGCAACACGCGCCTGCGTGAGCGGCCAGTCCCGCTCAGCCGCCGCAGTGTACACACACGCTGCCGCGACTGCATGCGGATTCGCGCCCCGATGAGCCCACTCATCGCTTGATGCCTCGGCTAACGACCGTGCTCGTCGCTGAATCTGGTCCGTCACATCAAGCGCATCTGCCACCCGCGGAACGAACTCAACCGGTGTAACTGGCTTCGCAGGCAGCCCCAATTCTGTATTGAGTGCGTTGTACGCTGACCGGACGCGCGAGTCAGCCACCCGTGCGAGTGGGACAAGTTCAGCGAGCGTTCGCGAAATCCCCGCACATCGACAGGCCGCATGGACGCTCGCAGCCGCGACTGCTTCCATCGACCGCCCCGGCAGCAAATCCGCCTGCTGAGCAGACCGGAAACATCGGCATGCTTGGTCACGCAGGCTATCAGGAAGGTCAAGCGCGCCGGCAAGCCGCCGAACTTCGTCCAACCCGTGAGCCAACCGTCGCTCACGACTCGACTGGTACCGACTCCGACTGTGCTGGGTGCGAAGTCGGGAGAGTTGCTGTCGGCGCTCGCCCGGGATCGGTGTCCCGTTCGCGTCGACATGTCGGCCGATTTCAGTAGCGAGACCGTGATCGTGTCGCGTCGGCGTTCGCGGCGCGCCCACTCGTTTTCGCTCCTTGCGCTCGAACGATCGCCACTCCGGGCCGCGGTCGATGCTGTGGCCGTCGATGATGAGCCCACAGGAGTCGCACCGTCGCTCACCAGCTTCTGTAATGACCTGCCCGCCACATTCTGGACAGGAGGCGTTCCCACAGGATTTCCCGCACGATTCGTCGAACTGTCGCTCGTAGACATCTCGTGTCGCCATCTCGAACACCGCGCGACGCATCTCGCTGCGCCCCGCACCCGTCAGGGGCCGAAAAACGTCGTCGCCGTCTCGAATAGGCTGGCTTCGGCTGGAGGGGCGATTAATGACTGAATCACAACACCAAACATGCTCACAGGTAGATTGCCGTTGCAGGCTCGTCGTGTCACCCAAGACGCGCCCTGTTCTGCAACGGGTGCGGAATCGCGTACCAAGCCATCTGCATCCACCCCTTGATAACTCCCTCGTGGGCCTCGTGCCCACCGAGTTTCGTGCACTCGACAGTCGTATCAGTAGGTCTCTGCAGGCCACGGTCCGTGGACTGTGTTAGTAGGAATTTCTCACCAGGCAAACAGTTAACTGAGACAACAAATGACTGTCTTGTATGAGTAGTACACCATGGACTGCGAACTTTGCGACTGAAAAAAGCAAATGTGCAGCCGACGTCCAACACCTCCTCGAGAAGTACCCTCAGCCGGTCGTCTATGAGGTCATGAGTGAACTGCTCCGTCGAGAGATGCGCGAGCAGTTTGCTGGTGCGTACGCTGCGTCTCAGCACTCCGACGACTGACGAGTACCTGATAACGAACGAACCCTCACCAACGACTATTCAGACAGGTCACGCCGCCCAGCGTCAATACAGTTCCAACAGGGAAGAGATTCAGATAACTGTTCACACTCGCAGGGCAGGTCCGGTGTGTCGTCATCGGCGCTCGATGTTGCCCCACCATCCGCGACGACGCGCATCTGGACCCCCAGTTCGAGTATTCGTGGGCGAATCGCGACCGCAACCCGGTGTTTACACGGGCCGTCGCTACTTGCGTCAGCCGGACATGAACACAAGTCGGGCACGCCATCCCGAATTCGAACGCGGTACTCGTGCGCGGTTGGGTCAGCATAGCTCTCGTTGCGTACACGGACATCGCCATCAAGGAGTTCGAACGCGAACGCCTCGTACTGCGCTCGCTTGAGGACACGCGTAGGTGGATCGAACTCTGGTAGTACAGGAATCATGGTAGCCAGCGCGCAATGCGCGCACCCCTTCGGGCGCATGAAAAACTGCGCCGGACGGCAGACGGGATTAGATCGCGTCGAGTGTCGACAGAATCTCTTCGGCCGTCCCGCTAATCCGACCCAGTCGCTCTTGCAGCACGTCCGTCTCGTCGCCCTGCCACGCAGCGAGGTAGAACGCCAACCCACTCGTATCCAAGCCGAGGTATCGACTAACGACGTACGCAACGGCCTCCGCTTCGACCTCACGTTTCGCCCGCTCGGTCGCGTCGGTGATGTCGAAATGCAGAATCGCGTGGGCGTACTCGTGGATGATCGTCGACGCGAGGTCTGCGCGATTCGCCCGATCCTTCACTTCTACGAGTGGGGTGAGGTCTTGGACACTCCGTGACTGGCAGACGCCCTTCGCTTCGCCATGCCGCCACTCGTCGGGATCGACGATGCGGATGGTCACGCCGAGGTCCGATGCGATGTTGGTGAGGTCATCGACGAGCGTATCAGGCTCACCGGTCGCCGCCGTGTCCAGTTCTGGGAGTGGCTCGCCCTCGGTCTGCGAAATGTCGAAGACCGGTGCTGGTTTGAAGCCCACGAGGCCCTCCGACCACTCTTCGGGCGGCGTCTCGTCGTACTCACACTCGCTGTTTTCGTGGTAGCTCGGCGCGTTTCCACACTCGGGGCATTGGGTCGTGATGATCGGCGCCCAAATCCAGATTGCCGACTCGCCTTCTTTGACGTGTCGGTCGAACTCTACTTGCCACGTCCGGTAGCCAGTGACTTTCGTCGCCTCGGGGCATTGGAGGGTGATGAGGAGCGTGTTGCGGTGGGAGTAGTCGTGGAATCGACTCTGGACGTCCAGCCACGCTTGGAACTGCTCGCTTGCCCGAGCGTCGTCGACGTCGGCAGCGAGGTCTGCAAGCCATTGTTCGATCGTACGATGCATCTCATCGTGTCGCGTGTCGGTCTCGTCGAACGACACCGACGGGGAACTCGTTGTTGCCATTGGTTTCAGTTCTAACACGTCGCTTCAGGACGCGCCGCACCCCTCTGGGGCGCACAAAAAACAGGCGGGCGACCTACTGGTCGGTGTCCTCGCACTCGAGACTGTGAAGGTACTGTCGACACTCGCCGAACAGGCCGCTCGCAGTCGCTTCGCCGGTCGTGAGGTGGCGAGCCCACTCAATCGCCCAGCAGTACACGGGATCGGACTCACCTGCCCCGTGGATGTACCACCAGCGAGCGGCTTTGAGCACGACGAGCGGGTTTGTCGGCGGTTGTTCGCTCAGGAGGGACCACGTAATCGACTCGATTTCATCGGGAACGTCGGTTCGGGTGAACTCCGAACGATGCACGAGGTCGAGGTCGACCGGAATCTCGTCGACCGAGACGTCTGGCTCTGTTTGTTGGTGACTCATGGAAATCACGTCACACGGACTGTGTCTTCAGCCCGTACCCATCACGGGCGCAAAAATAACCACGGCGCGCTAGTACCGACGGGCCTCTTGACCGACGCTATGCGAGGTGCGACACTTCCTCCGGTTCGGACTCGTCAGCGAACTCGTTGCGCTCGACTGGCGTCCAGTCTTCGGTCGTGGTTGGTGCCCACCAATCGACGTGGTAGTCTCCCGGAGCACCGAGAATCTTAACTTGTGCTTCGTCGTCGGGAAGCGGCCGACGAAGTTTCTCGTCGACGTGGAGATTCCACGTCGTCGTCGCGTCGAATGTGATGATGACCGCCTCATCGTACCCCCGCGACTCAGGCGACTCACGGCACGTTACACTGGTATTGCACTCTGTGCAGAACACCCCCTCGAAGGGAATGTACGTGAACGCTTCCGTGCCACACACCGGACACCACAAAAACTCGAACAGTGCCTCGTCGTGACGGGACACGCGCTCGAGACTCATCGATCATTCACCACCGTTGCAGGTGTCACGAGCGGCTGGTGTGGGAAGTGAGACAACTCGACTGCCAGCGTTGGGATTGGCATCTGTTACTACGCCTCCGCCCCTTTGGGCGGCGCAAAAACAACGCCGTAGTGGAGATCTGCTGAACGCGCAATAGAGCTGAATGAGGTACCCTGTCATAGGAGTTCGGTAATCCGCCGACTGTGAGGTTGCGAGTTCACGAATACAATCTGAAAGTGGCAGAGTGAGAGTACATTTCGTCTGTCTTCCTGTGGAGATTGAGAAGTAGTAACCCAATATGTGCCCGGTTCGACACACCACAGGAGGACTTACTCTGTGTCTACTGCTAACTCCGCGAGGACATCATCGTGTGAGGTCGTTCGAACGCGCTCGACAAACGCATGTGCAGCAGTGTCAGTCGCAAACACCGACGCATCGTAGCCGACAGAGCCACCGAACATAGTCCACTCGTCAGTTACCACACCGCCGGACAGTGAAGTGTACTCAACACGATAGCTATCAGCCGCGTCGTCGACGACGATTCGAACAGCAATACCACGATCAGGAAACGACTCACTCAGGAGTACCATTGGACACAGCGTCGACTCAGTAATGGACATCAGCGGGAACGATCCACAGATGGTCGTTCGATCCGACGAGTTGCTCAAGCCGCTCGCGATGCCGAACCCCGTCAGCAAACTCGTCGTAGAGGTACACCGCCGGTCCGCGGTACGCCCCGAGATTGTGGCACGCATGCCTGACGAGGTCCTCATCGCGCATAATCGCTGCGGCGTCAAGTTCGTCAACACCCTCTCGAACACGCTCAAGATTCCGCTCGAACTCGCGTGTCGTCGCCTGCCACCCACGCTCAAGGAGTTCCTGGCCGTCTTCTGAGTCAACAGGTTCTGCAACCGGGAGGTCACCCCACCGGGCGCTGCCGGCGACCGTTGTTGAGTCGTCATCGAACGTCACATAGTAGTCAAACACCGCCTCGGCGTGCGGGGCAGCACCCACCAATTGATCGAACACATCGGCGGCCCGCGAGAGGGCTTGGTCTGTTGTCGATGCAGTCACGAGTGCGTAGATTACTTGGTGCATTCGTCGTCACCTCGCCGACTCAGGAGTCGATGTCTGTCCGACCCCCTGCGCCGGCGCCCATCGCCGGCGCACACAAACACAACCCACTACGACACGCCAGAAATCACGTGTTCGGGTGCTCTTGGGTTCCTACACAGTAGGGCCCGATGTCACGAGTGACTGTTGCACGTGACAATGTTGTTTACTAACCAGTAGTACGCCACGCTATTCGTCAAGTGAGCTGACAACGTCGTCGACCCGATGCAACAACAGCCAGTAAAATCGTGGACCACTGTAGAGGATACATCACACTGACTCTGCTGAATCCACAGTCGCTGATAAATCGGTGAAACCATGCTGAGCTCAGGGTGCAAGTCGGTCCCCGGTATAATATCCGCCTGAGAAAGCTGAGTCGCCCAAAACATATGCAGACTTGACGCAATCAGATCGTCATTTTCCGATGATATTTCTCAACCCGTGCTGAATACAGAGCGCATGTCTCGCAGGTGATCCACACTACGTCACCGTCTATATCGGTAGACTATTAGTCGTTCCTCAGATACGCCCGCTATGGCAGCCGTACCAACATCACCGCTCTTCCACCTCTATGTTGGTACCTTCACTGTAGCCGCCCTCGCCTGTTTTGCAAGCCTCACACGCCTCCACCAAATCACCGACTCCGACACGCGACGCGGCCTGTGGGCACTCCTCCTAACTAGTGGTAGCTGGGCGACCGCACAGGTCGGCTTTCTTGTTTCCCCCACGCCGGCCCTCAAACTCGGCTGGTATACGCTCGGACTGGTGGTAGGTCTCGCCGCTGTCGGAGCTTGGCTCTACTTCTGTTCTGCATACACCGGTCGAACCTACCACCACAACCCGACGTATCGCCGCCTCGCTGTCGGCGTCTACGTCGTCCTCGTCGCGGTGAAAATTACCAACCCTCTCCACCACGAATACTTCACAACCACCGCCGTCACCACCCCCTTCCCCCATCTCTCCGTGGCTACCGGGCCACTCCACTGGACCGCGATGGCTTTCTCGTACGCACTCGCCTTCGTCGGCT
Source organism: Haloferax sp. Atlit-48N (assembly GCF_003383015.2). Classification (NCBI taxonomy): domain Archaea; kingdom Methanobacteriati; phylum Methanobacteriota; class Halobacteria; order Halobacteriales; family Haloferacaceae; genus Haloferax; species Haloferax sp. Atlit-48N. Next base: position 58,503 of record NZ_CP137690.1, read on the forward strand.
ACTTCATGCTCCTAGAACTGTTTACCCAAATCGACTATGACACACGCCCACTCTTCGCACTCGTCGGAATCACGGGCCTCCCAGTCGTGCTAGATATTATTGGGTACACCACGTCCTACCTCATCGACATCACCTACGAGCCTCTGGGAGTCGCTGTGTTCGCCGTCGGTGTTGCGTTTGCCTATATCGACCAGTTTGATGCCGTCCAACTGGCCGGCGAACGGGACGAACCCATCATCGCACTCGACGCGGACAACCACATCCGGGATACGAACCACGCGGCGCGGACCGTATTCCCCACGCTCAACGGTGCTGAGGGAGCTCAGTTGGAGCAGGCACTCCCGCATGTGGCTGCCTGTCTCAACAGCGACGACCCAATTCTGCCGGTCCAACAGTCGGATTTTACACGCTATTACCGGGTGACTGAGACGCCGTATGGGACAGTGAAGTCTGGGCTCGGACAAACCATCGTCCTCACCGACGTGACCGAGCGTGAGCGGTACCGTGAGGAATTAGAACGGCAGAACGAACGCCTCGACCAGTTCGCTAGTCTAGTGAGCCATGACCTCCGCAATCCACTCAACGTGGCCACAGGCCAGTTCGAGTTACTGTGCGAGGAACTAGGCGTAGCGGAAGAAAATGAGCATGCAGTAGCTGTCGAGCGAGCATTTGACCGGATGGATGACCTGATTGGCCAAGTTCTCACGCTTGCCCGCGAGGGACGACCGGTTGAGCAGTGGGACGCTGTGTTACTTTCATCGGTTGCAACGGAGAGTTGGGGGATGGTTGAGACAGCCACCGCCGACTTACGAGTGGCTGACGACGTAGAGTTCAAGGCAGATACGGCACGGCTACAGCGACTGTTCGAGAACCTGTTTCGGAATGCCCTTGACCACGGTGGGCCCGATGTGACGGTTACGGTGGGGGTGCTTCCTGATCGAGAGGGATTTTACGTGGCGGATGATGGGCCCGGTATCCCCCTGGAGGACCGTGATTCGGTGTTTGAGCCGGGGTATACGACGCGAGAGGGTGGGACCGGGTTTGGGCTTGCTATTGTCGCCGAGATAGTCGCTGCCCATGGGTGGACAGTACAGGTGACCGAGAGTGACACTGGCGGTGCTCGCTTCGAGATTTTCGGTATCGAAACCGTGGCGTGAAACAACTGGCAGTCCCAGACCGCGCCACTGCTAACCACAGCAGTCCTACTCACCGGTTAGTTCAGGAGGGTGAGATGGAATAAACGAGCCTTCTATGATGAATGCACCCTCTCTATGTCACACGGTTTCTGTTAGTTCTACGGAACTCAACAGAGCCCTCTGAGTCGTCTCCGTACCAATATCAGGTATCTGGATCAGGTCCGTACTGTGGTGTTCGACACACGGAACACCGCCAGATCGGCTCTCCAGCCCACACTGTGGGCGGACCGTCGTCGCGTAAGTCGAACCGATGCGGTGTCTGCTCGCCACACGACTGACAGCGGAGCAGTTGCCGTGTTGTCGAGGCTGACGACGACTGTGGTGGCGAGGAGTCGGCAGACGCTCGTCGAACTGCAATCGCCGGGACAACCCACGTCTCCGAGTCCGAGAGCAACCGTTCACGACGGGAGTCCTCAATAATCTGCGTCCCAGCAGCGTCGTACCATCGCGAAAAAGAACTCTCCGTCGAAGGAGAAGCGGACCACAGCGAGACTGACCGTGCTTTCGCTACGAACCCACCCGCACGCGATCCAGTCGCTGAGACAACATCCGGGAGGTGACCCCACCGCACTCGAAGTGGCGCCGCGATCGGCTGTTCGAGCGCCGCAATGAGTGTACACTCGTCGATACGAGGTGAGTGGGACTTCTGCAGTAATCGGGCTGCTGCAGTCCCTTTTGCGAGTGCACCCCGCGATGACTGTGACGGAACGAGCAGGCAGATGATGCCGTGGAGTGATTGCTCGCGGGGCGCTGAGGTGCTGTCTGGGACCGAGACGTCCTGTTCAAGGCAGAACCGACACTGGCTCTCGGTCCGAGGAATAGCCCACTCACAGGTCTGGCAGGTGTCCGTATCCCGGTCGTTACCTGCAGGGTAGTCACGCTCCGGGATTCCGTCGCCGTACTCGGCATGGTCAGTTTCCAACTGTGGGTCCGGGATTTGCGTCGCTTCGCCATATGGTCGAAATTCAGCGGTCCGGTCACGGTAGGGCGGCATACCGCGTCGTGGCTGTACGTTCGGATATAAACGTTCGTCCAGCAAAGCCACTCTGAAACCCGGCCGATGGCCAACAAACGTATATGTATTCTTAAACTAGCTGCGGACAGCAAAATGTACGATTTGACCGGGTTCCAACGAGACCTGCTGTACGTCACCGCTGGCTTAGATGACCCACACGGGCTCGCAATCAAAGACCAACTCGAGGACTACTACGAAACCGAGATCCACCACGGCCGCCTGTATCCCAACCTCGACACACTCGTCGAGAAGGGACTGCTCGACAAAGGCGAAAAGGACCGCCGAACGAACGTCTACGCGATCACAGCCAGAGGTCGCCGAGAAATCGAAGCCCGTGACGACTGGGAACAACAGTATACAAGCGAACTCACCACCTAACTGTACGAGACGAGTGACTGTTTTCGTCGACTGTCCGTACGAGTGAGACTAGCGTCTCCTATTACGTTGGATCGACCCCGTTGAAATCCTCAGACTGTGACAGGAAGTGCGTGCAACATACAGAGAGTGAAGCCAGCATTCGAGAGTAGTAGATAGGTTACATCTCGGGAATTGAGGCCGACAGAAGCAAGGAAGAAGCTCGACTCTCACATCGTTCACATTCTTGGGTACAGAAGACTACTCGCGCTCTTCGATGACGATCTTCCGGGCCTCAGCTACGATACCTTGAGTCTCCGCAAATGCCTCTGCGTCTAAAGCGACAGCTGCACCGACCCCATCTCGGAGGACGAAGTTCATCTCGATGACGTTCTCGAAGCACTGGACCAAGCACGTCAATTCGCCGTGGTCCTCTGCAAACGTGTCCTTGTAGACCGGTGCAGTCAACGAGTCCAGCCGTGACTCGTCAACCGCTTTTTTAATGTCGTCTTCTGTGTATCGGACAGCCACGTCATCTCGCAAGTAAACGACGTCGTGACTGTCTTGGTTGTACTTCACGATGCTCCGAAGATTGCCGTTTGTCCTTTCCTCGAAATATTCTTCGAGCCGAGACGCCATCTTGGTAGCCATTGTCAGTATGTTGTCTGTGAAGAATCATATAACCACGGTCAAATCCACCTCAATTCGCTAATTTAGCGGAATCAATGGCTGGGTTGCTAGTTGTCTGGGCCACTGTAAGGTGTGGCAGTTGCGTGACCGACTTGCGCCCTCTATTCAGCACGCCTTCGACAAACCATCAGGGGCTTAGGATTTCAACAGAGCCCACTAGACTTAGATCGTCGACTTTACCCGACACGATGAAACCGGTGGTGAACTGTGAGTCCAGTATAGAGTCGGTGTTGTTCATCAACCGAATGCGTACATACCACCCAAGCGGCTCCCGATATAGAGACGCCGGTTAACGACAGCTGGCGACCCTGTGATCTCAGTACCGGTGTCGAATGACCACATCAGCTTACCTGTCCGTGCATGGAGTCCGTATACGTACCCGTCGTAGCCGCCGAAATACACACGGTTTTGGACAACAGCAGGCGACGAGACAATTCCTTGAATCGGGTGGTCACCAACGCTGAAGGCCCATTGTTCTTCACCAGTCGCTCGGTCAAATGCAAGTAGTTGGTTGTTGGTAGACCCGAGATAGATGAGTCGATCAGAGATCGCTGGTGAGTTGGTAATTGTCCCGACATAGACACGCCAACGTTCTGTTCCATCTGCTGCGTCGTAGGTCGCGAGATACGGCCAGCCACCAACATACACAATCCCATCGACGAGGACAATGTGTCGTGGAGAGTACGGAACAGGATGAGACCACTCGACCGCGCCAGTTGCTGCGTCGAGCCGAGAGATCCGTGAATTAGACCCCCCGAAGAAAATACCCCTATCACTCATCGCAAGTGATGTGATTCCAAAGCCGGTGTCGAGACTCCAGATAGCAGCCCCATCGGCTGCTGAAACCGCGTGAATAACTCCATCCGCGTCACTGAAATACACCACCCCATCAGCAACAACTGAATCATGATTAAGTATCGCACCAGCATCGTAGCGCCAGCGTTCACTGCCAGTGGTGCTATCGAATGCATAGAAGATATGCTCCCAATCGCCAATATAGACAACTCCGTTGGCTACCGTTGGTCTTGAGGGACCGATTCGCCCGTTGGTCGGACTGTTCCAGACGGTACTCCCGTCCTCGGCATCATAGGCGAAGAGGCCTTTCGCGGCTGTCCCGTGATACAGCAGTTCTCCGGCGACGGCTGGACTGCTCGAGAATGATCCGTCAGTCGTTTCCCATACTTTTGTGAGTTTGCCTGTGGGACGTCTCCCGTGCGGGTTGTATCCGGACCGACCATTGTCAAACTGGAACGTTGGCCATGACGGCTCTGCTGGCGCACGAGCAGTAACGGGGCGACCCGCGCGGAGAGCTGCAGTTCCAATCGCAAATGAGGTCCCCAAAATTCGGAGTGCCTGTCGTCGATTCAGCCCTTGTTGGTTCCCCCGAAGCATGCTAGTCGGTGGGGAGACAGGGTAATAGTCATGATAGTGATACCCCAGTTTAACAGTCACTTTCATTGGAGAATATCGAAGGCACCAATCCTCACCGTGACGTCGAAAAAGAGTTCTAGAGGTCGTGGCTGCGCGCGCAGCGTCTGCGAGCACGGAGCGGAGGGTGGGGCGGTGGGGCCTGGGTCGGCCCGGCCACCAACAAAAAAGAGAGCTGCCTCGCGCCGTTAGGCGTCCCACCAAGCGTCGCGCTCGGGGAAGTGCACGGTCGTCCACCCCGTCAGGGCAATCGAGACACGCCCGTCGTACCAGTTCCGCGCCGCTCCGTGAACCCGCACGCGTTCGCCCTCGCGAATCCACGGCACGTCCGAGGCCTTCCAACTCGTCAGCTTCACCTGCCCGCTTTCGTCTTCGAGGAGCCCCGCTTGCTGAATCGCCGGCGACTCCGACTCCCACACTGTCGTCAGCGTCCCTTCAATGCACACTTCGCGTCGCGACACGCCCTCAAGCTTCCCGATCGGCACCATCGTCCCCGGTGCGCCCTCAAGTTCCTCGAACACGCTCACAGTTGCCGACATCATGTCCTTGCCACCCAACACTGCTTCGCTCAGCCGCCGACTGATCGCCGCTCGTGACCAGCCATCCAGCTTCTCTGCCAACCGTTTTGCCTGAGAGTTCACTGCGCCCAACTGTGCTTGGGTCAACTCCGTCCGGGGATCTCCCCGGTCGGGCTCAACCATCGGATTCAGACTCGCCGCGCGCTTCTGGAACTGCCGCCGTCGCGCAGCGCTCCGCTCGGCCGCAATCACCCGCGACCGCGCCTCACGACCCTCTTGCGAGCCCAGTTCCGCACGGGCACTAATCCGTTCGAGTTCGGCTTCCCGCGCTCGAATGCGTTCTTCTTGGGCCAACGTCACCCCGTCAATCCGCTCGTCGCTCGTGTCTGCAATCCCATCTGGGTGGTTCGCATCAACCTTTGCTTGGATCTCCTGTTGCACCGTCGCTTGGAACGTCGGCGTCTCGTCGACGACCTCAAACCCGTCTTCATCGACTGTCGTCTCATCCGCTTGCTCGAACGCCTGTTCAGCCACCGAAACTACCTTGCGATTGGAATTGTTACTAGACATTGTCGTAACTTCGAAGGCGCTGACGCGCCGACGCCCGCGGCCTCACTCGCGGGATTCTCACGAACTAACCTACCCGAGCCACGGCTCCGACGTCGACCGATGACGCCGTCTCCGAGGTGCCCGCGCCGCGCCTTCACGCCGGACCCTGTCCGGCGCGGCGCGGCACCGACGGCACCCCCACAGACGAGTGCGGGGGGTGAACCTCGAGGTGAGCGCGCGGTCACCGCCATATACCCAGCCGGTCACCGCGGGTCGGCGCCTCACCGACGCCCGTCCGTCGCAGACGCAACGGAAGCGGCCGCGGCGCCGAGGCGGCACGGCCGGGGGGTATACGGTGGTGAACGGCGTCGCATACGGCCACAGCGAGGCCGCAGAGAGCGAGGACCCGCCGGACCAGCACCGCGCCCGGACCCGCACGAGCCTGTCCCGTCCGTCGCAGACGCAACGGAAACGCCTCGTGCGGCAGCCCGGCGCGGGCTGGACGCCCGCGGACCCACAGCTCGTCGCGGCCGAGTTTGAGCGCATGCCCGGCAGGCCGCACAGCCAGCCCTGAGTGAGCCCCGGACCGTGGCATACTGGGGGTGAGCACGGCGAGCCCCCAGTAGCCGCGGCAGCCCGGGCGAACGAGGGGTGAGGGCAATCGCCCGAACGGCGAGCAGCCCGCCCGGACCGCGCAAGCGGCCACGTCTGAGCCAGCCGGCCGGCGGCGCGACCGCATCAAGGGAGCGCCGACCCAACGGCTGGTGAAGATGCAGTCAGCCCGGTCTCGGTTACAGCCCGGACGCGGGTCGAGTGCTCGCAGACCCGCCCTCGGGGCTGACCGGTATCGGGTGGCTGCACTTGGCCCGACCCGTCCCCGCGACCGTGCCCCGTCCGTCGCAGACGCAACGGCAGCGCGAAACGCCCGGGCCCGGCAGGAACGGGCTGCCCGCCGGAGCGCGCGCAACCCGAGCAGTCGCCACCCAAACGTACCGACACAACTCACCTCCCAAACACGTGAGGTCGCCTCTCGACGGAAGTCTACTGCAGCAACTGTGCTGCTGAGAAGTGTTATCTCAGAACCTCCGACAGCAGACTAATGCAGTAGTTTCGAAAAGCACGGGACTTAGTCGTCCTGTTAGTGATCTCGGGTACTGGAATCAGCTTCGCTACACAACTCAGCGAACTCCACGCAGGAGATCGTGACCGTATATGTCATGTTAAGAGATGTTTGTACTGACCGGAGCGATTGCGTATGCAGACCATCCAGTAACTGAATGACTCTCGTGAGATGTGACGGATGGTATGATGCGTTGTGGACAAGAGGGTAAGCTTTACTCTGTTAAATTGGTTAGTTCAGATATGGGACTGTTCGACTCTGGGGATGTTAATCCAGAAGCACAGCGCTTGGCAGATAGTGCGCGGGGAAAGAGCGTCACCGCGAAAATTCTCACGAAGACCACAGGCGGGGTAGGTAGTTTTTCAGTTCAGAGTATTCTTGCTGACAGTCCATTCCTCAATATACTGAACGAGAACGAACAGCCCCACTACTACTTTGCCAATAACTCAAAAGGTCAGATTCGTGACGGAGATGCAGTTGGAGCTGGCCACCAGCAAGATTTCATGAGCACATTTTTCGTAACTGACCAACGAATCATCCTCACAGCTGCTGGGAATCGTGGGAATGCGCTAGTATATGGCTCAATTACTGACGTCCAGACCAAAAATGGACTGACGAAAAACCGGCTATCAGTCTTCACAAGCAATCACGAATATAGAATGTATATTCCGAATTCAGCCACTCAATCCGAGATTGAAGCAGCTGCAGACTACATCCGAACCCAAGCAAAGGATGCACCTACTGTCAACTCCGATCTCGATACTGTCCATTCACTTCGCCCGATTTGGGACGACACGATGCGAACCGGTGCCGGCAATACAGATCCACTTGATGCAACGCCACAAGGAGCTTATGTAAATCAAGAGCGCGTAGATAAAATCCGAGACATACTTGATCCAGATGAGCGTGTCCACTACCTCACTCGTGGTCAAACAGTTGATGTTGAGGGTTCTGGTGCGGGGAGTTCTTGGTGGGGCAATGACCGAAGTCGAAAGCAGGGAACACGCGGCTACGTACGAGCCGCCGCAACGAACAAACGCGTCGTCGTAAAGATTCCTCAGTTCACCGGGACCGACGAACGATCAGTACCCTACCAAAGCATAACAAGTGTTGATCTTGATGCTGGCTTAGGTGGGAAACGGATCTCACTCCAGACTCCTGGCCAGACGTATCACATCCAAGCAAACTTCCCTGGGAAGCCAGAAGTCCGTGAGATGACGCGGTTCATCCGCGAGCAGATCGCAGGAGATACCACGACGGCTACCTCAACAGCATCAACAGAGACTGACCCGCTTGAGCAACTGGAAAAGCTTGGTGAACTCCGCGATAACGGAGTTCTCTCAGAAGAGGAATTCGAAGAGAAGAAAGCAGATCTGCTTGATGAGATCTAGTTTCGCTAACTCAGGAAATAGATGAAGTCCCGGTGAAGGATCCAACCTTCTGGGTGCGGTACCCCTTCTGGAACTTGAGGAGGTCGTCGCTGACGTTCTTCCGCTCGCTCTTCTCGACCTCGATGGCGATGCGGGCGTCGGCGTCGTAGAGATCGACGCTGTAGTTAAACCCCTGATGCGACCAGAGCTTACAGTTCGGGTTGTAGCCGCCGGCGGCGTCCCCCTTCGTACTCGTACTGCGAGAGCCCGTCGGCGATGGCGGCATCGAACCCACCGACCTCTGTGTGCTTCGTCGACCCGTCGAAGACGCTTGCTGGGACGGCCTCGACGGCTGCCCGAATCGACGCCAGCGCATCGTCCGGAAACGCCTCGGACGAGGTTTGAGTACGCCGCTCGCTTAGTTTGGTGACCTCCTCGACGACGACCATACTCGATCTCGAGGAGTAGCGGCCCGATAAAACCCGTCGCGACCGCCGTTCAAGCCGACCGATCGCCAGGATACACTCACTCGAGGGACAGGGCGGTGGGTGGGGGCGAGGGAGTGGATCCAGCCCCAGAGTTAACCAACACTGTGTCGGTATCGGTTCGGAATGTTGGTTAAGGCTAGTTGCTACGGCGTTTGGAGCTCTCGAACTGGCTTCACGACGAAGGTGTCTGGCTCGCTGGTTGCTCCTTCACCTGATCGTTCCGCCGACGTCGAGGGCGACTGCGTGAGCTGGGTGATGAGTTCGTCGCGAACGGTTCGTCGAGGGACGGTGGTCTCGTGCCAGCCCAGTCGGTCGTCGAAGTGCCGCTTCTGGAACTGCTCGCCGACGTCGTCGGCCGCAACGTACTGCGTCCGCGTCGACCGCCCGACCTGCCGGGAGATGAAGACGGCGCCCACGGCCTCGTGCGTGAGTTCGACGAGGGCACACTCCACAAGGGCGACGACCGACGCGTGATCCCGGTCGGTCGGAACCGCCATCTCGAGGTCCGCCCACAGTGCTTGACCGTTGGGGGTGGTTTCTGCGTGATGCGCTGCTCGTGTCTTGCTGCGTCGTTCCGAAGCCATCGTCAATCGGGGGCACGTGATGTACCCCGCCACCCCCTGGCGGGGGCGACAGACACCACCGACTCACACCCGCTCAACTTGTGCGCTACATCTGATACTTTCTTGACTCCACTACCCCTGTGATGGCCCCTCGGCCTGAGAGAGCCGGCGGCCTTCGCACATTGCATATCGCCTCTTTCTTTGGACGAAAACTGCGATATGCAAGACAATATGACGCCCTCAAATCGCAGAAGAACCCCGTCGGGCCGATTTGAGACGGTAGAAGATACCTCGACGAGTACCGGAGTAATGCTGTAATCTCAAAAATTGCTCGACGGCAGGGTAACGAAGGTGATTACGGCCGTATCTGAATAACTTGGAACCGTTGCTTCACCTGGACTGAATCTCTCGAAATCCTCCGACTCGACACTTCGAATTGTGGAATATCCCCGATTCCCTCGATTCCGGCCGTGTTAGCCGCTGAAAATTGCTCGACGGGAGTTCAGAAGCACCTGATTCTAGTCCGCAGTATAATTTTCGACATTCTGAGGGGAGTGGCTCTGCTGAAACCCTCCCAACACACAACCGGTTTGCTGAATATGGGGGATAAATGCAGAAAGCTGCCGATGTTTGTTTCACACCTTCGATGAAGAATTGACCGTTAATAGGTGTGCGAACTTATTACTGGTAGCTCTGTCAACTTTTGTCGTATAGCAGCGCAATGCTGGATACAGACACGTAGCGATCCCAGAATATTATCATTTCAAGAATAATTAGAATCGGGGGGCGCGTCGATACAACAGTATCGTTTTCCCATCTCTTGTACAAACTCAACTAATGACGGCACAGGACTCCTCGAAGACTGAAGACCGAAAAGACGACCACCTTCAAATCGTTCAGGAGCGGGACGTCGAAACGACAGGGACGGGCTTCGACGACGTCCGACTCATTCATAACGCGCTTCCGGAACTCGATTACGACGCGATCGACCCCTCCATCGACTTCCTGGGCCACACCCTATCTGCCCCGATCTTCATCGAGAGCATGACTGGCGGGCACCAGAACACGACAGAGATTAATCGGGCGCTGGCCCGAGCTGCCAGCGAGACCGGTATCGCCATGGGTCTCGGTAGCCAGCGAGCAGGCCTCGAACTCGACGACGAACGCGTCCTCGAGTCGTACACGGTCGTCCGCGATGCCGCACCCGATGCGTTCATCTACGGGAACCTCGGGGCTGCACAGCTTCGAGAGTACGACATCGAGATGGTCGAGCAGGCAGTCGAGATGATCGACGCCGACGCGCTCGCGGTCCACCTGAACTTTCTTCAGGAAGCCACTCAACCTGAAGGTGATGTCGACGGGCGACACTGTGTAGCTGCGATTGAGCGAGTGTCCGAGGCACTCTCGGTGCCGATGATCGTCAAGGAAACGGGCAACGGAATTTCCGGGGAGACTGCCCGTAAGCTGACTGCGGCAGGCGTTGACGCGATTGACGTAGCTGGAAAAGGCGGGACAACGTGGTCCGGAATCGAAGCTTATCGGGCAGCAGCCGCGAACGCGCCGCGACAGAAACGAATCGGCACCCTGTTCCGAGAATGGGGTATCCCAACCGCTGCAAGCACGATCGAGTGTGTTGCCGAACACGACTGCGTAATTGCGAGTGGTGGTGTCCGAACGGGATTGGACGTGGCAAAAGCGATCGCCCTGGGTGCCCACGCCGGCGGGTTGGCGAAACCGTTCCTGAAACCAGCTACAGACGGACCAGACGCTGTCATCGAACGAGTCAAGGACCTGATCGCCGAGCTGCGGACAGCGATGTTCGTCACCGGCTCGGGGTCGATCGACGAGCTTCAGGACGTGGAATACGTGTTGCAGGGAGAGACGCGCGAGTACGTGGAACAACGAACCAGTAGCGAGTAATACCGAATTCTCCAGTTTCTGCAGGATAGATAGAATAACACCGGGAAAGAGAGAGAGCCGACTCCGATATCTGTCCAACCTGTACTTAGCGATTCAACGCGATAGTCAATCCGCTCCCTCTCTATTCAGCAGAGTCGCCAAACCAATCACGATCTAAGGACTCCACAGATTCAGGATAGTCTATGATCAGAACTGCTCAGTAGGCCCAGCTGATTCCTCCTCGACCTGCTCATACATCTCATCCGGGAACGGGAGACTGCCCCAGATCGAGTAGGGGCACTGGTCCTGGCCGATGCAGTAGCGCTGCAGATCGTCATTGTCGCAGTTCATCGGCAACGGCGTGTCGCCGTCGATGGTGTTCGAGAACTCGTAGCGAACCTGGTATTCGGTCTCCTGCTCGTCGTACCACGGCCACCGGGAGAAGACGTCCTTGAGATCTGCGACGATTTCGTCGAGGCTGCTGTCCTGGTACTGCGGGAGCCACATCACCATCCGCGCGAAGTTGTAGAGGTCCTTCCGGACGGGCTTCTTCTCGTGTAGCCGCTCCTCCATATTCGCCATACAGGGGAGTTCGAAGAGGTCCTCGATCTCTCGCACTTCGATCTGTTCGGCGCCGGTTCCGGCTCGCCCGATTCGGTACGTATTGACGCGCCCGTCGCGGTCGATCGTGACGGCCGAGTGGGACTCGTGATCGGCCAGCGTCTTCGCGAGACTGCTCGGACTCGAGATCCAATCCGTCACGGACGATTCCCACTCGTCCTCAGCCTCATACGCCGCAACCGTTCGATAGAGCTCCTTCGCCGTGTGGAACTCACCCGTTTGCGCCACGTCGTCGGGGGCGTCGCTCAGGGCCCGTCGGAGCACTCGGATCGTCCGTTCGCCACGGTCCCAGTTCCGCCAGATGCGCTCGTGATGGCCGGTCTCGAGGAAACGATCGATCCGCTCTGTGATGGCCGACTCATTCGCCGTCAGCCACGTTAGCTGGTCGTCGGAGAGGCCGTCCTCCTGGACCCGCAAGAGCTTCTTGAACGCCCGCTCAGCGTAGTCCCGATACTTGCTGTCGAAATCACCGACCGGGACGTACAGGTTGTTGTCCTTCACTCGTGTCAGTATCTCCCCGCCATCGTCACTCCCCGTCGATGACTCGCCCTCCCGAACGAGGCATTTGCGTGACGCCGCGGCCATCGGGATTTCGAGGAACAGGCCATCCCCGAACTCCGGCATCTCCGTGATGCCCGTACAGACCCGACCCGGATGTGGGCCATCCTCACCGGGCTCCTTGCTGTACAGCACCTCGGCGATGTCCTGCTGGAGCGTGCCATCTCCGTGGTTTCGGAGGAGTGATGCGAGATTATTGACGTACAGTTCTCGGATGTCGTAGAGCACCTGGATGTTCCGGGGCGGCGCGTGCTCGAATTTCGGATGTGCTTTCACACAAATCGCACTCAACGTCGCAAGCACGGCGAGTGTCGCCGGTTCGTCAACGAACGGCTCTTTGGCAGCGTCGGCACGAACCTGTTGTTTGAACGCGGCCGTTCCAAACCGCTCAATGTCGTTCATGAGGTCCGCGGGCTGCTCTTCGCCGTCGACAACGTATCGATTGTAGCCACGCGTGAACAGTTGGTTGATGCGGATGTCACCGTACTCAGGAGGAAGTGCCGCAACTCGATACGCCATCTCCTCGTCGTCGGTGGGGGTACTCCGACTCATTCGCCGACCACCTCCGGCGTCGCCGATCGGACGTCGAAACCCGGACTTTCGATGGGTTGAACGATACTGCAGACGTCGGCGTGGAGTGAAAAGGGCAGGCGTGCGACACGCCGGCGGTCGGCTGTCACGACAGGGTCGATAGGGATGTCGTAGGTCTCTAAGAGAAGGTCGTTCAGCACCTCGCGACTCTGTTCGTCGTATCGATGTGCAAGGTCCGTATCGAGGAGGTAGACGTGGACTCCCTGTCCACTATACACGACCATCGTTTCCTCGGCGTTGAAGTCCTCCTCAAAGAAACCTCGTACCTCGAACCCGTATTCGATAGCGCAGTCGATATCCTCGAGGGCATACGGATAGCCCGCGGGCTCGGCGTCGAGAATACCGGCGGCGTCGAGGAGTGCCTCGTTGTCCCGGTCGTTATCCTCGAAGACCGTATCCGTGGCTCGTTGCCGAGCGATTTCTTTCGCGTCGATATCGACGAGCAGCACCCATGGCCGTTCCCAGTGATCCAGCGCATAGTAGACGGCTTCAGGGAGTGGATTTGATTTCTCGAGGACCGCCGGGTCAGCGAGTGCGAAGTTGCTCTGACCGAGAGGATCATTGCGAGCAGGGTGCTGAATGAACTCCACGACGTCCTCAAAGCTGCTGAACTCGGGAGTCGTCCGATTACCGGACCGATTCGTCTGCCATGTGTCCCGGCGGATGAAGTCCTTGTCAGGGACGTCGTCCTGGCGAACCGGGTGTGGGTCTCGAAAAGCGACAGCATACTGTTTTGGCCCGTCTGCTGTGATGAACTCAGGGAGGTCGTCAACGTAGCTGGGGAATTCCTCGGCGTAGTAGGAGTAGATCTCTTCACGGGTTGCCTGTCGCCAAGTCATAGGTTGACCTCCTGTTTGAGATTCGTGAAGCCGCGAACCGTGGTCATACCTGCTGCATCAAATTCACTAATTGCGTCTTTGATGTTCGAGAACGACCGTGCTGCCCGGCCGCTAACACTTTCTTCGATTCGATCCGCTTCGGCAAGTCTATCGAGTACCTCAATGGCAGTCTGGCGACTGTTGAACGCCCAAATCGCGTCGGCATCCACCAGACTGAGCTTGTCGTAGTCGTCGACCGGTGCGTGGCTGTTGTTGCTCGGGAGTTCAGCTTCGCCAACCCAGACGAGTTCGCCAGCGTCGTTGAACGCAGCCACGTCAAACACCGTCCTGTCGTCGTATTCGTAGTACGGTTCGACGCGAACGACATCGTCCTGCTGTTGGAGCCACTGTTCGAGGAGGCGAACGCCGACCTTGTGTGGTGTTTTCTCCCCGATATCGCCTTTCCTAGGACCAACTTGGAGCTTCTGTCCGAGCAGTTCCCGCCCTGCCGGGAGGACAGTATAGTACTTTTGACCGGCTGCAGACGCGTCCTCAACGAGATTCTGTTCCGTCAAGCGTTCCAAGTGGAGGTCTTCGTACTCGTCTCGGAGGGCCCGCATCGAGTTGAGGAGTGTATACTCAGTAGCCTCACGGTTCATCACCTCAAGAACTTGGCTGAGGAAATGGACATCATCATAGCTGAGGCCACGCTTCCGAAGTTCGTTATCGGAGACAGGGACCTCACTAGCTTGGACGGGCGATGAGCGAGCTTCCGGATGCCCGTTCCCGTCGCCCGGTGACTCCTCTTCGTCCTCAGTCGCCATGTTGAACAACGAGGTACTCTCCTGTGGCTCAGCATTGGTATCACTCGTTCCGGTCGATATCGACGGACTATCTGGTGTCCCTTGTCCGATGAACGAAGATTGCGTGGAGTCTGTTTCCACACGATTTCGATCAGCGGTAACTGTCGTGTCGTCTCTTGGGCTTCCCCAATCAGCCTCATCTCGGACCGAGGTAGATTTACTCACCTCACCAAGCCCATACTGAGCCTGTGTTCGCTCCGACAGTCGTGGGAGGGCCACAGTCTCGAAACGGTCCGCCTGTTCGACAGAAAGCGGTTCGTCGCTCTCTGGATGACCGGCCGCTATCGGGAGCGGCTTCACCGAAAACGGGGCTGGGCCTGTCTCCCCGAATGACGGACTCGGGAGTTGGGCGATCCACTCCCCGCTCGGGAGCGTGTTGATCCGATTTCTGAGGTCGGTCGGGCTCAAGTCTTCGTGGGCCAGCGATTCAGCGAGGTCGTGCTCAATCGAGATGTTCCCGATGAGCTTCGTCTTGATGTTGTTGAGAACCTCGTCGTAGGCACGCTCGTTCCGATTGCGGACCTGTCCCGGGAATTGCATCACCAGTCCCATGCTCAGACCGAACGACCGGCCCTGTGGAAGCAGTTGCTCGGAAACGAGTTTCGTTGCTGCAACAGGAGCGGCCTCTTCGATGATGAGATTGGTAAGGTTCTCGTAGTCCGTGTTCCCGTCACGGCGACGCACCTGCACCGCGTCCCAGAGGTTACTCAACAGGAGGAGTGTGATCGCTCGCTGTGCCTCCGGGCGAAGGTCGCCTAAGTCGAACAGGATCGTGACGTCTTCGTCGAGGAACTCGCAGAAGTCGAATCGGTTGTCAACGTATTCGCCGTTGTCGTCCTGCTCCGGAACGTGGCTGAAGATCCGTCGCAGGTGTGCGTCCTCTCTGAGCTTATCAAGACGGTTCCCGACGGCGTCCATCGACACTTGGAACTGGTGGTCGTCCTTCGCGAAGTGCCGCGTAAGCGACTCCTCGACGCTCCGATTGTCCGCCGAAACCGGCGGCACAGTTCGCTCCCGCTGCATCTCGAGGGCGGCCGCAAAGAGATCATCCAACCCGAAGACGTCGCTGCCGTACTCCTCGTCGAACAGCGCTTTGATGAGGTAGCTGAGAATCTCGTTTGCGACGAACGCCTGCCCGTACTGTTCGCGACCCATGATCATCCGCATGATATCGTGGAAGTGGTCGACCTTGTCCTGAATCGCGTCCGCCCGATTCCGTCCAGCGTCGAGTGCCGGCCGAATGTCGAAAAAGGAAAACGCGGGAATCGTCTCGGGGACGCGGAACTGGTAGACATCGTCGAGCCCGTTGAAGCGCTCGTAATGACTCCGAAGGTAGTTGGCGCACATCCCGTCGCCCTTTGGGTCAACGATGACAACGGGGCCGCCGGTCGTCTCACGGAGCGACAGCGCATCGTTGATGATTGCTTTCGACTTCCCACTCCCAGTTGAGGCGAACCGACCGTAGTGTGTCGTCAGGAGCTTCGGCGGAATCCGAATCGGACGCTGTTGCGGCGAGCCGTTTTCATCGAGTGCATACCCAATGGCCATTCCTTCCCGGAACTGCTGAACTAAGTCAGGATTGGGCCACGGAAGCGGATCACGACTCTGCTGTTCAGCACGCGTCCCTCGCGTCCCTTCGACCGTCAGTTGGTCCGAGGACGGCACCAAGATGAAGTTCGCAAGCTCGGCCCCACAGAGAACCAGCTCCGGCCGGGTCTTACCACGTCCAGTCGTTACCTCTCGCGAGAGGAGTCGCTGGAGCGCTGCTCGCGCGTTTTGTTCTTTCTTCGATTGTCGGAAGCCACGATCTCGAAGTCGCGTCGCTTCGATCTCGTAGAACGGGCCGTCGAGTGGGTCAAAGACCGGCGCGAGTGATGACAGGCGGTCATCAAGGGCGTCGCGGCCAGCCTCGCTCGTTGGTACGCCAATCGCCCGGACATTCGTCGTGTACGAGCGCTTGGGATTGACCGCATCAATCGCATCAAGTCGCTTGACGACGATGTCACTCAACTCGTCACGAGTCCGCCGCTCATACTCTAGTTCGGGGTCAAGCAGGTCGCCAAGGATTTTCTGCGACAGCGTATCCCGTCCATCATTCAAGTCCTCTTTGCGGAGTTCCGCATCCGCTTGCCAGCTCTCCCGGCGCTGAAACACGACTTGGAACGCGAGCGGTTCGCGTGCATCGTTCAGGTGGTCGATCAGCGACGCAAGCACAGCTCCCGGCTCGTCGACCGCTGGCAGCGTGCTCTCGTCGGGCGTCGCAGTCAGCGGTGTCAACGACGACATCCAATCCTGCTTCCGAACTGCCGACCCACACCACCGCACGCCCTGTGGTGAAACGGTGTCGACCGCGGGGCGGGCGAGAATCGTCCCGTCTGCGGCTACTGTCGGCTTCTCGACCGACGTGGGTGGAACCTCGTCTGCTAGCGAATCAGTCGTTTCGAGTTCGACAACTGTCTCTCCAATCGACACCAGTCCGTCCGCCGTTCTGCCGCCAACCTCGTCGGCAACGTCCGTCGGTGAACCCTCAGACTCGTGTACAGCGCTTTCGCCGCCGTCGGGCGTCGCATCCGCGTCGGCGTCGCCATCTGCAGCCGAATACTGCTCGTCGTCGGTGAACTCGTACTGCAGGTCACCCTGCTGGTAGCGCTCGACGAACTCCTCATGAGACAATGCAACCGGGTGAATCAGCTTCGACGCGACGTCCACCTCGACACGCTCGATGTCGAACGTCTTCGGATAAATCGACCGAAGTCGCTCTTCGAGTGTTCCGAGATAGTCGTCAGCACCATAGTAGAACTCAACCGGCGCATCTTGTCCCGTGCTAAGCGCAAGGAACTCAAAGCGCGGTGGGGTCGCGGATGTAAACGGGTTGAGTTTCGACCGCAGGCCCGAGCTGTCAGGGGTCAGTTTGTGGAGACTCTCAAGGGTCTGCGGGATGCCGCGGGCTGTGAGTTCCTCTGACGTGGGTGTCACGCGAAGATACTCGCGCTCACGCATCGTCGGTACCTCCAAACTGGCCGTTTTCAGTTGCTGTTGAATCAGTCTGCATGTCTTGTGACTCTCCGTTTGCTTGCTGCGCTAACTCCGTCCGAAAGGCCTCAATCTCGGGTGAAACCGCCGTCTCACCAGCCCCGGGGAGCGACGCCCGGCGCTGCTCGGTCGGGTCGAAGTCGATGACTTCCTTCTCTTTGGGCATTGCTTCGACTCTAATACCGCGCCACTCGCCGTCGACGCCGACAAGCGCCTCGGAGAAACCAGCGTCTTCGTTCCCGGGCACCGCGTCCTGTACGTACCGCATCTGGGCGTGATTCAGTCCGAACTCGTCGGCCCACTCCGCGTCCATCCCATCCAAGCGATGGAACTGCTTGACGGCACACTGGTCGAGGATAGCCTCACTTTCAGCGTGCTCGAAGAACTCGTCGACGGTCTGTGTGACGAGACGAATCGAGAGGTCGTGGTGGCGGTGATGGCGGAACACCGTCTCGAGGAACGCCAGACTCGCGGCGTCCTGCATGATGTACCGCGCTTCGTCGATGACGAATACGACCTCCTTGTCCGTCTCCTTCGCCCGCTCGTAGACGAGCGAGATAAGCAACTGCATCGTCAGCGCCGTACTGCTGTCGACGCTGCCTTCTTGCTGGGCGAGATCGAGGTAGATGACTTTCTCGTCACGGATGTCGAATTCCGATTCCTTCCCGAGGTTCGCGTAGCGGCCCGCTTCTTCGAAGGGCCGCAGTTGGTCGATCAACCATGTTGCATCGTCGCTAAGTTTCTCGGCTTCCGCATCCGACCGGACGACGAACGACTCGGGGTCGTCGACCATTTCTTCGAAGACGTCCAACATGTCTCGAATCGTCGGGCTCGGGTTGCCGTGTGTCGTGATATCATCAGTAATGCCATGACGCTCGTAGGCCTGTCTGAGGCCGAGTTCGAGTGTCGTTCGGCGGTCGCCGAGTGAGATGCCACGGAGGGCGAAGAAATTCGTCAGGAAGCTCATCGCGTCGTCGAGTTTCTCGTTGAACGGACTCGCGTCTTCACCCATTGCCCGTTGGACGTGTTCGGGCGTCTGGCGGATTTCGAGCGGGTTTAGTCCGAGCGTCCCACCGACGGTAATTCGCTTGGCATCGAGCGCTTCGGAGACGCCCGTCCAGTTGTTGAGCGGTTCGAGAATGATCCCGATGCGGTCCTTGCTCTGTTCGATCGACCGGATGAAGTTCTCTTTCGCACCGAACGATTTGCCAGACCCGGTATCTCCCACCGTAAACATCGCATAGCCGTTATCGCGGGCAAACGGGTCGATGACGACCGGACTCTGGTTGTCCTTGTGAATTCCGAACTCGACGCCGCCTTCTTCGAGAATCGTCGCGTTGTGTGGCGACGCTAAGAGGGAACCAACAGCACCGCCGAGGGCAATCGACTCCCGACCGAAGACGTTGTCGCCGATTGGCGCGGCGGACTGGAGCGCGAGGTCCTGCCGGCAGATAGCTGTCTTCGGCGTGAGGTTCGCCGGTTCGTCACGGAGCGCGCTTTTGACTGCTCTGACGGCGTCTTGGAGGTCGTCCGTGTCGTCGGCGCGGACAGTGACGAACAGGCCTTGGTCGAACACACTCGCGCCGCTCTCGACGGCCTTGTACGTTGCCGCCGCCTCGTTCGCCCGCTCTTGGAGGTACTCACTCCGGACGCTCTGTTCTAAATCCGCGTCGACCTGCAGGTCGTCCGCGATATCCTGTAGTTCGTTTCGTGCGCGTTGCTGGTTCTTCGGCGTGATGTGCGCCGTGAGGTCGAACTCGACGTCGGTCAACTCGAAGAGGTCGCTCAGATAGCCGTCGTTCGGGTAGTCGGCGTAATCAGCGATGTACAGCGTCGTCGTCCATTGCTCACCGACACGGGCGGCTCGCGTCTCCCATTCGATTGCCGCCGGTGCTGTCGCCGTCTTGTGTGACTCCGAGATGTCGTCGAGGAGTTGGCCTTCTGCCTCGCCGGCTTCGAGGGTTTCCTCGTCGAGGACATCCGAAAAGTCGACTTCCGGCTCGTCGTCGGTGCGGTACCGCTGCCAGAGGGCTGTCCCGCCGACGCCGAGTACCACGATAGTCCCCAGATAGAGCGCTGCACCTTCGGGGGATGTCGGCTGTTGAGCCCACTGGGTAAGCTGCGTGAGAATATCACGACTCGACTGCAACGGGAGGTTACGCATCGAACGCCTCCTCCCGTCGTGAGCGACTGAGAATCGGCTGTTCGCGAATCACGTCTGCTTCGGTCTCGAAGTCGTGCTCCTCGCCGTTCCAGAAGTCCATGTTCAGAACGAACAATTCGACCGTGCTGAGTCGGTGGGCAGACCAGCCGGATGCCTGCTGGATGAATTCGGAACGGACATCCGCAATCCGGTCGTCCAGCTTCTCGAACATCTGGGCGCGGCGTTCCACGTCAGAGAGGTCCTCTCGTCGTGTGACGAACGGGTTGAACAGGATGCCAATCACGGGGAACTGCGTCAGCTTTTCAGCCGGCGTTCCCTCGTCACGGTATCGGTCGTAGACTTCGAGTGGCGAGACTTCCACGCCGATGTAGTATCGAACCTGCTGAATGCCGCGGTCACGCATCTCTTTGGGCCGCGTCTCCCGATACTCCTCGAGGAGTTCACGGAAGATCGGGTTCTGTGTGACGTCTTCGTCGGTGAGTCGCTCCTCGATTGTCTCGGTGATCTGTTCGACCGGGAATGACCGGGTTGTTGCGTGGAATTTGAGCTTCGAGTCGAGTTCTTTGTTGGCGAACTCGGCGCCTTCATCTTGGAGTTGGGCCCAGTCGTCGGCCATCGCGAAGTCCATGTTCCCCGGGTCGATTTCGATAAACGCCTCCATCGCGCCGTCAGTACGCTGAATCGCGCCGGCGCCGGGCCACGCTCGCTCAATATTCGTCAGGTCTTGGGTTCGTTCGTCTGGCGTGAATGGCGTGTAGTTCGCGAGCCCGCCCTCGTTGCGCACGGTCTCGTTCGTTTGGCCGTCAGGGTGCTCTGGCGCACTCAGCGTAATCTGGGGCCGTTTGGCGTAGCGATAGACGTCTTTCGTCCACGTCCACGCGTTCAGATGGTCGGGGGTGACGTAGACGATGGCCGCGCCCATCCCGAGGCCGCTTGCGATAAGCGGGACGGCGAGTGATTCAATGCCCGTGAGGCCGGCGAGGAGCAACCCACAGATGGGGAGAGCGATGAGGATGCCGACGTCACCTTCTTCGATGTTGAGGTAGGGGATGCGACTCGCTTCGCCGAACTGGTCCATGATGCGCCGAGCGGCTGTGTCTTGATCTGTCGACATGGTTAGCGGGTTCGGGGTTCGTTTTCGGTCCGCCGGTACGACGGCAGTCCATCGCTGTCATCAGTCGAGTCACGCTGTGCGGCTGCTCGCTGGGCGAGTGCTTGACCGGCGGCGGCTTTCGGCCCCCAGCGGGCAGCCGTCGTCGCAACGCCAGCGCCACCAACGTACGCGCCGGCTGCGACGCCGCCGACGAGGGCTGCGCCTCGCGTTGCACCACCAATCACCTTCGCGGTGAGGGGCGTCGCGTACGTGAACGTCTTCCACGTGAGATAGAGCGCGATTAGCGGAAGTGACGTTGCTACAAGATACCTCAAGAATGGACTACTTGGAGCAAGAGCATTCTGTGAGAACAGTAGGTCGTACCCTTTGAATACGACTGCTGCAGGGAGAGGAAGTACTGCAAGAGGAACAAACCGTTTGCTGAACCCAACTGCGATATCAGAGATGACCGGGAGGTTACCGTAACCGAGGGCGAACGCAATCGGCATCCCATACACGTAAACATAGATGAGAACTTCACGGATGTAATAGAACGCCTCGAGAGACCACATTGACAGTCCGCCAGCAACGCCGAATAAAAAGGCGAGAACTGGGTTAGTTAGCGACACCTCTAGAAGTTCGAACATCGTGTCTCCAAGTGAACTCAGACTCGGCATTAAGGCGATCGTGAAACCGTCAACGAGGAAGAGGGACAGAATACTAACCCAGTACCAAGATACGATGAGGAGCGCACCAACCCACGCAGTTTTCTTAGTGCGTCTTGCCTCGTACGCACTCCCGATATTGAAAATTCGGAGCGCATGACGCCCCTGAACACACATCACCAACAACAACAGCGAGATCAGCATAATCTCACCGCCAACTAAAGCGTCTTGTATCGCAGGCCACGGCCCATTAGACGCTGTTCCAAACACAATCGGCCCATCAGTACGTGGAGTCGGAGTTCCAAACATACCCTCCGTGAGAGACTGATATCCAGTTCTCAGACCCCGCATGAACAGGCCAGTCAACCAGCTAAGCGCCTCTTTGAATCCCTCAAGTACAACGTCAATTAGATCAACCATCGTGCTCTCCGATGGAGATACTGCAACCCTCAGTACTAGTCGAGTCTGTATACTGAACGTTGTAGGTCTTAGACACCTCAGAAGCAGCTACACGTGTTTTGAGGACGAGGTTGAACTCACCACTCTGCTCCCCGTCTTGACACGAGATATCTGAACCGGGAACAAAAGCGAACGGAGACCGGAAGCTGTAAATCGTGAGTTGCTTCCCGGCTGGAATAACAACTTCAGCTACTTCAGAGTCAGACTCGGGGTCATAGATCCCACTAACATCGTCATGGTTGGCGTAGTTCGTCCCCTCTTCATCGGAGGGATACGGAACGTCTCCGATGAAGAGTAATTTCGTGACTGCGTTTGGCCCCGTTCCACGGTTCTCAACAGTCACAAACGCCTCATCAGCAATCTCGTCACCCGAAGAGTTCCACATCTCCTCTGGCTGATTTCTCCCAATCCCCATCTCGACGATGCTGAGGTCCGGTTGAATTGAGAGTGAGCCCTCGGCAACAGTTTCGTCACCATCCAACGCGACGACACGGTACTCACCGGGCTCGTAGGCAGTCCCGATTTCGAACGAAACCTGTCGTGCACCGGCAGCAAGCCCACGCTTCCCGAAGAGCTCCCCATTCGGCTGAATGAGGTTCACCTGTTCGACGGGTGCGTCAGCATCAACCTCAACAACGACGGCTTGCCCCTCGACAGCGATGCGTGAAAGCGGGCCAGCACGCTCGGTTGTCGTCGACGTCTGGTCAGATGTCGTTGTGCCCGAGTTACGGTTACCATCGAGGCAGCCGGCAACGCTAACGAGTGCGGCCCCGCCGAGTGTTCGAAGGACGGTACGTCTATCAATCGGTGAATCGGTCGGTATCATTGGTTTCGGTAGTAGCTATCTGTCGGTCCAAACATACGGAGGAGTCGGCGACCGGCGTAGAACGTCACGACGAACGGGATTGCCTGCCAGCCGACTTCGAACACGAATGCAACCCACCCCTCGAGAGTCCCGAGTGGATGCCAACGAACGGACGCCGTATCACCCACATACGCCGGGTCGTGGCCAAGCCACGTCCCGGGATGGTAACGGACCGTGTAGATCCCCGGTTCGTCCAGCGTGACGATTGTGACGCCACTCTCGTTGGTCGCAACGCGCTGGTCACCAACGGTGATGTAGCCGCTGTGTGACGACCCGCCAATCGGGTACTGTCGGTCACTCCCATTCGATGCGATCGGCGCACCCGTCTGATTATCGCGCAACTCGACTCGGAGCGTCGCGTTCGACGGCGTCTGCGAAACGAGCTCAACAGAGAGGTTACTCTCGCGAAGCTGTCGCGCCGACCCAACTTGGGGGTCGACAATCGTGGCATTCACCCCGCGAACGATCCCGCCTACCCGAAGCGCCTCCCGGTCGACGGTCTCTGCGCGGACGGCCAATCCGTAGGTAGGCGTGTACGACTCGTTGACGACCTCAACGGTCACGTTCTCGCCGATCGTCTCACGGGGAGACGCCCGGTCAGCCCCCCACATGTCGATGATATCCGGGCCATCGCGAACCGGCTCTGCTCGCGGCCCGATCTGTGAAGGATACGCGTGAACTCGGACGGGAATCGCATCCGACTGTTCCGTAGTTGTCGACGTCCCGGTCGACGTAACGAGTGTGTCCCAGTTCGTGTTCCGAGCGGTGTAGAACCGCCACACACCACGGACCCGGGAGCTCTCATCGTCGGTGAGCGTATAGCCCTGCCACGGCCGGGACTGGAAAATCGCGACGCCAGTATCTCCGTTCGGGTACTGCGCGTAGTAGGGGTACGCCGCGAGGTCGTAAATCTCGGTATTGAGTGTGTCCGAGACGGTTCGTGTCTCCGTCCGGTAGTTGAGTGTCGTCTCAGATTCGCCACCAACCGTTGTCTCGACGGTCTTCTTGAGGCGAACGGAGATGTTCGCTTCGAGCGTGAGATTTGCACCCCACGAGTGAGTGGTGTGATACTGCAGCGTTGGGGTGTGAGTGCCGCTCGCAGTTGCGACTGGAATGCCATCGATTTTCAGACGGATGTTCTCAATCTCGTGGGAGACGAGTTCCCAGTCGGTAGTCCGATTACCCGTTTCGGTCCCAGTTGGAACGCGAACACGATAATCGACGAGGCCGCGAACCGTCCCATTGGGAGCGATATAGAGCGGTGTCTCACCTGCATCGAGATGGCCACGCGTCGATGGGGTGACTGCGAAAATCGTCGCGTGTGCATCGTCGATGAACGTCCCATCTTCGAGTGACGCATGAGACGGGTAGGTCGACGTGTCGGGGCCGCCGGCGTCGAGATCAGCGAAATCGTTGCGCGTCCACGTCGCGGCCGTTGCCGGCGGGCGCGTGAACGTGATGTCAGTCCCGTTGGCGAGTTGGTGGAGCGCCGTTCGGTCATCGCCGTACTGCTGCTGGTAGTCTTGTTGGCTGACGTAGCGGTCGCTATCACGAGACCAGAGCGTTGCCGACTCGTTTTCCGTGAGGCCGTTTGTCTCAGTCCCTGGTCTCGGGGGCTGTGCCGTGGCGAGGCCGATAATGGAACTCGACACGAGCAACGCGGCTACCAGTACGGAGGGCACTCGATGCTCCATGGGAGGGCAAAGGTGGATTGGTGGGGCGCTTACCAGGGAGTGAGGTTCACACAGTCCCCAAGTGGGAGGCCCATAATCGACGCCACAACGGTATACAGCGGGCCGAGCACCGCCAAGATGAGGGCGGATTTGAGTGCTGCGCGCTTGTGGACTTTGAGTCGCTTTTTCTGTTCGGGGCTGGCGGTGAAGATCTCAGCGAGGGAATCGGCCTGCCAGATGACTGCTAACCCAATGAAGCCGAGCGTCGTCGTGATCTGGAAGAAGCCCTCAACCATCCCCGGCAATTTCTCAGCGCTGCAGACCACGCTGTCTTGTGCGGCAACTGGCTGGACAGCAGCGATCGTGAACAGGACGCTCCCGATCGCGACGTGTCGGAGGATGGATTGGGAGGGCCGTCGCTGGTCGGTGGAGCGAGCGTCAGTAGGGGAGTGTGAGTCAGACATGAGGTCACTCGGTGTGGTCGTACACGAGCGCTTGGAGGTCGGCGTAGCGACTCGTCATGGTTGCAATCTCATCGAGCGAGTAGCCCAACTCACGGGCTTCGGTGAGTTGTGCGCGGAGTTCGTGCGGCTCAACGTCGCGAAGTTGCATCTCGTCGCGGAGGGCTTGCCGATAGAGGGCCGATGCGTTGAGATGGTCGTTCCACCTGAGGAACAACTCATCGATGTCTTCGACGGTGACTGAGCGGGAGATCATGGGTTCGGTATCGTTCCACACCGATTGTCTTGCGGTGCGTACATGTCAACCAGATTTCCGGAATATCATATATTTACTGGCCAACATGAAGTGTGGTAGCATGCCAAACTAGGTACTAAATAATCATCTATATCCAAGACCGGTGTAGAATTCTCGTAGTCACTATATGTACTGATGAAAGAGTACAGTATACCAGATGGGCCACGTCTACTACCACCATCCCGGTGACAAGCAGTTCTCTCTTGACTTCGTGCATCCGGACCCTGCTGAAGTCGTCTCGCATATCGTCGACTACGACGACGACGTCGCTGTGAAGGTCCAGAAGTACGAGATTGACGAAGCGTTCTACGTCGTCTACACGTCCCGTGTCGATGGTGGCCCCGTTCGTGAGATCGACTTCGATCTCAAAGCGTCACTCGCGAAGATGAGCGAGGACAACAGCACCATCGTCGTTCGGCTGCTCGAGATCTACCGCGCCCTCATCGCTCAGAACGAGAAAGAAGAAGGCGTTCCTGTCGAAGCATACAAGCAAATCGATGTCGACGCGCTGCCGGGCGTGCTTGATCGGACGTCCTGGGAGGGCTCAGCAACAGCCGTTGCAGGTCGGCTTGCCTCGAACTTGATTCTGAAACACACACTTCCGAACGCCAACCATCGGATGGCTGTCGCACTAATCCAGTTCTACCTCCGGCGCCTGAATCCGGACTTCTCTATGCCGGAAACGTCCATAGAAATCGACCCAGAATCGTATGACTGGCGGGAGTGGGTGAACGAGTACATCAACGAATCGAAGCGGCTGTTGACCGTTCGGCGGAAGAATGTCCTCTTCAAGCACCTGTACCGCTTCGGCGCGAGAACGCTTGAGCGGAAACACGCGGTCGAGATCGACCTGACTGCATACGAGCTGGATATGTACCCGAGTGAGGCGAAGGTCGTCTACGCGGAGCACCACGAAGAACTCTGGATCGAGTTCGTCGAGGAGGCCGTCGAACGCGCAGGCTATCCAGAACTAAAGGAAACGCCAGGGCTATCGAAAGCAGAATTCGCTGAAAAGATTCGGAACCTCGACTAAGCGGCTCTGTTAGTCTTGGAGCGTGGCGACTGTTCGGCCCGTTTCCTCGGCCTCTTCGCTGCGCGACATATTGTACGTCGCGAGCGCTTCGTCAACCGCCTCATCAAGACTCATTGGTCAATCTGATTTTGACTCTTCCAGCGTATAAACGCTTGCATGGCTAAAACGCCAGTCCTCCAGATGGGAGGGACACAACCCAACTACGCACAATCTGCTCGCTTTTCAAACTGGTCCAAGCAAACAGTACTGCTCTCGTGTTGTACACACCAGTTCGTTGTTAGTGACCCCAACTGGACTCGTGGGATTTGTTAGTGAACTCGAGCCGCCGTAACGATGGAGGAGGTGCAATCGCTGTTCAGTACCAGCCTGTTGGAGTGCTTGACGGAGCCGTTGAAATTTGTCTTTGTCGGGACCACCACACCGAACGAAGACACCGATATCGGGATATATACCGTCTTCATGCACCGAAATCGGCGTACTCAGTGGCAACTGGCTCCAGCGCCTGGAGAATGATTTCGGCTTCAAGCGGTGAAAGGTCAAGTTCCCGGGCTGCAATCCGATGGTTGACCGTCCCGTCGACGTACTCGGAAGCGTACTCGAGGGCGAAAGCAAGCCCGTCGAGACCATGCCGCTCGATGTAGATGTCGATGTCTTCGTCTTGGTCGCGGCGGGCAACAGCGGCGATAAGTGCTGGTGTGATCGTTTGGGTTTCACCGTCTGTCGAGAGCGTAAGTGCGATCGACTCGGCATCGTATTCGTACGGACGCTGCTCACGGACTTTCTCTACTAACCCAGCTGTTTCGAGGTTCTGCATATAGTCGTAGGCAGTTCCCTGTGGGATATCGAGTTCGTCGACCAACTCGGACACGGTGACCGGTCCGTGTTGTAAGATATGGGCATACAGCCGAGCAAGTGTAGGTGTGTCGAGGAGGTCGGCCACCGTCTGAAGCTCCTGAATTGGTGGGCGGCCTGACCGTGGAGGTGACTGCGCCATTGCAATTACGGATTATTCATAATTCGTGATAAGACGTCTGTCGAAAGGCCAAAGCTCAAAACTCACTTGCCACCCACCGAGAGCCAGTCACTCGCTGCGGCACCACCCATTCTTGTTCTACAGAGGAAACAAGGCGAGTCCCTGGGGACTTGGCCCCGAGCGGTTCACTCTGTACTAGTGTCTGCATCTTCATACTCATCAAGATCTGGGAGATTGGCATCCCAGTCCGGATTCTCGTCGTAGTAGTCGCCCGCAAACTGCTCGCTCACGGCAGCCAAGCCAATCAAGCTCGCAGTATGTGCATCGTAGGCGTCGGGATTGATCGCCCAATACTCGCCCTTGTGACGCACAAACCCCTGATTATGGAGTCTGCTGAGCGTCGTCCCAACACTTCCTCGTGGGATGTCGAGCGCCTCAGCAATCTCACCCGCTCGATAGCCTGTTTCTGGAGTCGCTGCGAGGAAGCGAAGAATGGTCCGTCCATTCGTATTCGGTCCTGGAAGATCCGATGGCTGGTAGTTTTCGAAATCAACGGGCATATGTAACAGTATGTAACGAAGAGTAATAGACTTGCCGGAGTAGTTGTTCCAGAGTACTCTTTGGACGCTGGGAGGTCTCGATCGACGCGTTCTCCCAATAGAAGTGCGATGAACCTGAAGTCGTTGGGGGATACTAGTTTTTACTGGCAAGAGTGGTGTGTCTGACAGAGTATCCGCAGAGTGGCGAGTTAATTCAGCAAGGAGATTGTTGATAGACAAAGACGACTCAATATCCGCATTTTGCGGCGGTACAAGGTGTGGTAGCTCCGCGCCAACTGATGGGTTTCCTACTGAAGCCACCGAGTAGCAGTGTCAGCAGGAACATCGGAGCGAATCTGGGCCCGACAAAAAATGCCGCACCGTCAGTTGGACCGAAGCTCGAGTGAATCAGGGATGTACGGTTCGATACTGCGAAGGACTCCTACTATCTTCAGGGTTTCTTCTATCGATTCGAGAATGTTAGAGATGTCAGTCTTCAAGTCCCACTTCCGGTATTTTCCACCTTTCCGGCCAAGGTTCTTTTCGGTCACCGAAAGCAAGCCGAGCATTTTGAGCTCGTCAAGGTGGTCAGATACCCAGCGAGAAGTATGGGGGTCGATATCGCCAGCTTCACAGATTCGCTCATACTGTGGGTAGATCACACGTGTACGCGCAGGCATCTTGCCGTTTGCAGCCAACACACAGAGAGCATAGAGTATGTAGTGGTCGTGTTCGTGTAATCCCTGAATCCCACGCCTGACCTTCTTCGATTTCAGCCGGCTTTGTGCTCGGTTGACGTCGTCTTCGGTGACTAAGCTGCGTTTGTTTTCGCGAGCAACGTCGCCTGCCTCTAGTAGTAAGTCAAGAGCCTTACGAGCGTCACCTGCTTCTTTGGCGCCGTATGCAGCACAGAGTGGAATTACTCCTTCATCGAGTCCGTCGTCTTTGAACGCGATATCGGCACGCTGTTGGAGGACATCTTGGAGTTCAGTCGCGTCGTACGTTGGAAAGTGAAGTTGGCGTTCACACAGTGAGCTTTTGACCTTTGGTGAGAGGTCATCTGTGAATGTCAAGTCGTTTGAGATACCGATGATTCCGATCTTCGTATCGGAGACGTTCCCATTAGCATGGGCACGAGACAACTGGTACAGAATACTGTCTTCACCGGATTTGATGTGATCAACCTCGTCCAAAACGATGAGGACAGTTCCAGCTCTCGATTCCAGTTCTTCCCACAGCATCGCATATGCTTCAGACTTCGAGTAACCGGATTCAGAGATTTGTTGGGAGGCCGAGCGCATCTGGTTGACGAGTGCAATACACAGACGATAGCTCGTCTCCAGTCCGTCGCAGTTCAAAAATACCGTCCGCAGGACAAGGTCATCGTACTGTTCGGAATCTGCTTCGAGCTGCTTGAGGAAGTATTTAGTTGAGGCAGTCTTGCCGACCCCGGTCTTACCGTAGAGGAAGATGTTCTTTGGAGTCTCCCCCCAAATAACCGGCTCAAGCGCCGAGTGGTACTCTTCGAGTTCGTCATCGCGACCGACGAGAGAATTTGGAGTATACTCGTCGGTGAGTGCCCCTCTGTTGACGTAGGGGGTGTTCCCACGCTTGAACTCAAATTGACCCATTGGTGAGGGTTGTGTTGCCAAATGATATAAACCCCCCGGACCGCCTGTTCATCTGTTTCTTTTGTACACACCGTATTTCATTTGTTTCCCGAGTTGTTGTCCGTATTGTCCACAGTCGACGAGACTAGTTCCCCAGCTTTTGCCCGGAGACAACCCCCAAGATATACTAGCGAAGTCCAAAAGTCGATTAGCTTGTAAACGACCACGGGTCGGGTGACCCGTGGCTTTTGTAATTCCCTCAGCCTATGTCGTAAGCACTCCACGCGAAGCGATTTCGCGGGATGAGGATGGGCGGTTTACAGAACGCCCCGACCCAGACAGGCTCACCTTCCGAACAAACGGTTGGGTTTTGCGAGTCCGGTAATTAACCGATTCAACGTCTACGCCAGCGTGTTTCGCCCACGCTCGCCACGCCACGTTCACGCTCGCGTTCCGGTCAGCATGGTCTTGCTGAACTTCACACGAATCATTCGTACATCGGAACCGACGACCCTGACGGTATCCCCGATGACCACAACACGAACACGCCTTCGAATTGTACGGCGACTCGACCGTCTCACACGGAATCTGGTTCCATGTCGCTTTATATCGAACCTGTTGCTCGAACTTGTGGAACGGCAGTTTGTGCAGACGACGATTCATGTACGTGCCGTACTTGATGGCGTCTCGAATCCCGCTCAAGTCCTCGAACACGATGACCGGGTTCGGGAACTGTTGTGTGAACTCCACCACGACTCGGGACATCCGGTGAAGAACCCACTCGGTGTAGCGTTCTTCTTTCTCTCCGAGTTGGTGGTGGATGGAGTGTTGGCCGTGTTCTTGACAGCGTTTTGTGATGGTGTGGTAGCGTTGGCGTTCGGCTTTCACCGAGCCGTAGTCAAGCACGAGTGTTCCGAGCGTGTCCATCGTTTCACGAGTAAGAGCGGTGAGGGCGATGTTGCGCTCGTTAATATCGACGCCGACGAGTGTGTCCGCGTCTTCAGGTTCAGGCACTTCGGCTTCTGTTTTGACCGTGACGTGTAGGTAGTACACGTCATCTCGGTACAGGAGTTCGGCCTGTCCCAACGACCATTCGTCTTCAGTTAAGGCTGACTCGATGAGGTTGAGGTCTTCCGGTCGTCCTCGAAGGTGTCCTTTCACCTTCTTGTACGGCTTCGGACTCACACGGAACCGAATACGGTCAGTCTCGTCGTTTTGGGTGAGTCGATAGCCTTCGGTGTGTGCCATGACGAGCGGGTATGTTCCCTTCTTGTCCGTGGCCGGTGGCGACGGTTTCCCGACGTTGGTGTCGTCTTGGTCGTGCCACCAGTTGAGGAGTTCTTTGTAGGAGTCCCACGCTTGCAGGGCTTTCCCGACAACCGCGCACTTGTTGTTCCGAAGGAAGTCCTTGCGGTCAACTTCCTTCTGAATCTTGGTGCGTGAGTAGCCGTCTTGCTTGAGTCGGAGTGTGTCGTTGGCGATGTCTCGTGCGGTGTAACGGGCATCTTTGAGCCACGACCGCTCACCAGACTCTATGCAGAGTCGAGTACGTGCGGTCTTCGTGACTTCTTCGATACCCATACCTTGACTATCGAATCAAATGATAATAAACGTAGAGATTCGGATGGGTGAATACAGGAGTCATGCACATTCGATTAGTTTGTGTAAGTATCATTTCGTGTGGTGTCCGAAGTATCGACACGGGATGTTGGAGTTAGTTCGAGACGAACTTGCGGAGTTGTTCCGGGGGACTGCCGAGCGGTCCGGTCACGAGATTGTGTCGATGGAGATTGCCACCGACCACGTTCACCTTGTTCGTGGAGGCCGACCCGAAATGGAGTCCTGCCGAGATTGCTAAGCAATTCAAAGGCTACTCGGGCCGAACGATTCTGAAACGCCACCCTGAACTCAAACAGCGGTACTTCTGGGGAAGTGGCCTGTGGAAGGATGGCTACTACGTCGGGACGACTGGTGCTGTTTCCGAGGACGTGGTTCGTCGGTACATCGAGGAGACGGAACATTAGGCGAGCGTACGCGATTCACCCACGGGTCAGGTGACCCGTGGAACTCTCGCTGTTTCCTTTAGAGAAATCAGGCATATCTCACGGGGTTGAAGCATCAATAATTTATCTATTGCAGAATTTCACGATGAGAGTGCTAGAACCACCTGTTCATCTGTTTCGTTTGTAGACACCACATTTCATTTGATTCGCTTGTTCAACTGCACACTGATTCTGTAACAGACACCGCTGTTCATCTGTTTCTTCTGAAACATAGTCGAGGTCACGCTCTCTACACCAAATATTCGCCAAAGCGATCATTACAGAGTCACTGCCCGAATTTCCTTTTTCATCGATGTAGATTAGCGAACTACTGTGACGTCAGCTCGGCAAGGAAGCCTCGAATCTATGTCAGACATCACCTCTTCATCTGTTCGTTTGTTCTTCAGAGATTCCGACACACACACACCACATTTCATCTGTTCTTCCACGTGAACCCGGGGTCAGCAAGTGGTCAAACATGATTCACCGTGTTTGTACCACCAAAACCGAATCAATACTAGACTAGAACTAGAACCATTGAATGATTTTTACCATAAATTACTGCATTCGCGTTATTATATATTTACTGGTGGGAGATAATTATGCCGACTATTCCGAGTTCGTCTGAGTAGCTTATCAAGCTATCAAACGTGTGTTAATGGCGTTTAATCAGTTCGTCCGGAGTTATGAAACTGAGACAAACATCCTTATTTTATATACTAACTATAGTCGTCATCCCATCACCACTCTACTCTCGACTCAAAGAACAGATGAACGACGGTGTATGTGTCCGGACTCCGTGAGTGACCAACTTCGCTTCATCGTGGAGTGTCAACGGGTTGCGGAATAATTCTCGTCCTATGGCTCGCGAAGTTCGACCACCTTGTCGGCAATTGCGTCAGGATGTTCCATTACGAACTGAAGGATTGCTTCGTGTATCTCACGCTTCTCGTCATTCCGGATACCATACTCTCTGAGCGCTTGTTTCACGTCGAATTGAATGAAGTCCTCAAACTCGTCGTGGGTGGTTCGCCGTGGGTATATCTGAGCTTGTACCGACTCAGAGAAGGGGAAACCGGGATTACTGTCTTCGAGCGCTCTAGAAGTACTTGGCCTTACTTCTTGATTGGATTCCTGTTCTGGTCCATCGATGCCTGACTGCTTACTCACCTCTGATTCACGTTCGAGGCTTTCATCTTCCTCTTTGGAATCAACGTCAGACTCTATGTCTTCGTCTTTGACCGTCACCTCGTCCCGTACCTCTCCAGAGGTGTCCGTAGTTTCAGACTTGGCTGTATCGGACTCCTGCTCTTCGTCATCGTCTTCGACTTCCGCAAGTTCCTCATCCAACCCTGCAAAGCGGTCGGTGTAGTCTCCCATTAGCGACGCACCTCTCCGTGTTCAATGATGCTTGCGAGTTCTTCGAACGACGAGAGGATCGAATCTTCTGGTGCGTAGTCTCGAAGCGGTTTGTGATCTCCGATTGCGCGGGAAAGTGATTCAGAGTGACGAATCCCTGGTTTGGGGAGTGGGCCATCCCATTCACCGGAATCAATCTTTTCCAGGTCAGCTGGAGAGATATACGCGAAGTTCGGGACCTTCGCAGCGAGATGTTCACGCGTCACCAACGACTCGATCAGTTCTCGGTCAAGAGTTTGTTGATCGATACGACGTTGGAGGTCTGTCGGTACAATTGCAAGTAAGTCCAGCGAAATGAACTCTCGAAGTGGCTTGATTAGACGCTCGACCGTTCGCTCGAACCCTCCGAGTGATTCAGGGCCTGGGCGGAGTGGCACAAGAATCGACTCGGTTGCGACGAGTGCGTTGTCCGTGAGGTGGCCCGTACTCCCGGGCGTGTCGATGATGATGTAATCGTAGGTTTCGCCCAAGAGCGGCTCAACAAGGAACTGTCGCATCCTGACTGTTCCGTGGTTCACCGACCCGAGACGATCTTGGACGTCTTCGAGGTCTGCTGTTGATGGGAAGAGGTCAAACCCAAACTCAGTCGAAACGATTGCGTCATCTGGCTCTGCATCCCGATCTATGATGATCTCTCCGAGATCTGCGTGCTCATCGTCTAGATAGACTTCGCGGAAGTCAAGGCCAACTGTGAGGTGACCATTCGGGTCAAGGTCGACAAGCAGAACATCGTGACCTCGCTCAGCTAACTCGCGGGCAGTGTTAAGCGAAATCGTTGTTTTCCCGACGCCACCCTTGAGCGTGTTCAGTGCGACAGCGTTTGGTTGGGGTTCCTGTGACATTGGAGTTCACCTGAGTCACCTAAGGTAGCTGAGGTACCTGTGGTTGTGCGGATAGACTCACGCATATCATATAATATTTCCTGACTCAACTACCTCACCTAAGCCACCTAAGGTACCTAAGGCAGGTAAGGTAGGCACCATTGTACAGCTTGATTCATCTCTGTTATCTATTGGTCCTAGCTCAACTACTTCACTAATGGGCCTGTGGCACCTTAGGCACCTGAGGCACCTAAGGTGAATGTGGAAACTAAGCTAACTAAGGCTGTTCTCGATTATGGATGGTATCCGGAAATGTCTCTGTCCTACTACCTCTACCTTAGGTGACTTAGCTGCCTTAGGTACCTAACCTGCTCCTACCCTTCTGCTCGGAATATGCGAGCAGACTCCGTTGCGCTTGAAGGCAAAATAGCCTATCTCGAAATAGCCAACTTTGAAATTGGTTATCCTGGTCCGATATCAACAACCAGTGCCGACCACAGCTCCGGAGATCGGGAATTTGGGGGGCGCGCGAACTGGCCAAACATCTTTGCTGTGACACCATGTAACTACTACTGGAGACAATCTGTGTCACATGCGTCTCCACAATCCCCCATGACGAGTGATTCGACGGCGCTTGGTCGATGCCCTGACTGCGGCGAAGAGATCGAAGCCTATCAGTCGATTATTGAGTTCGAGGATGGTGATGGGACAACTGGCGTGTTCGCAGAGTGCTATTCATGCGATGAAGTCGTCCGCCCAGAGTGACAAACTGCCTACGTGTCCACGAGGTAGTCTGCACCGTACTCCTGTTTGAACTCGTATTCTGACGGGAAAATCGGATCTGTTGTCGCCCAGATATCGTTGATTCGTTTCTCTATCGTCTCAAGAACCATCCGAAGCACGTCATTCGGATCTTCTGGGTAGACTGCATCGACCGCACTCTCTTCTCGCGGCTGGGGTGGTACGTGGTAGTGGTCGCGTGTGTTGTGTGTATTCGGGTGGCGGTCCCATCGACACGACCAGCGCTCACCAGCCCATTCCTCAAAATACTGGATATTGAACTCACCATTCAGTCGAAGACGGATTTCGAGAGTAGCAGTATCCACGACGTCGGGATAGTAACTCGACTGGAGAGTGGCAACAACACGGTCTTCCTTTCCAGACGGGAAGTACTGGACGGTCTCGGTTACCGAGAGATCTGCGAGTCGACCACCGAGAATTCGCATCCGTTCTTCGTTGAGGTCATCTGTGCGTCCCATCGAGGTTAGGGAAACGAGGAGGCAAGACTTCCACTGACATTTGATTCGAGACGGAATTTGGCTTCTCGGAGTTCACGAAGGCGGCGAGTGACAGTTCGCCATTCACTCAGTCTATCGTACGCCTCATCGAGATCGTCGTACGTCGTCTCGGAAAGGACAACTGCCTCAGGCGAGGATTCCTCAAAGTAACTCGAGAGCTCCTGTTCTCGGGCTCGGTACTCGTCGATTGCTTCCTCAGCCGCTTCTGGTGTCTTGAGCTCCCGGGTCAGTTC
This sequence comes from Haloferax sp. Atlit-48N, assembly GCF_003383015.2. NCBI lineage: Archaea > Methanobacteriati > Methanobacteriota > Halobacteria > Halobacteriales > Haloferacaceae > Haloferax > Haloferax sp. Atlit-48N. The sequence goes on from NZ_CP137690.1 coordinate 93,820, forward strand.
CGTGATACGACGGAACTCAAAGTAGGCCTCATTGCGAACGAAGAGCGCAGGATTGTCGGCGACTTTTTCGAGCACTCCGACGTCAACGAACCACTCGAGATGAGGACGTGCGCCTTCTTTTGTACAGTCAGCACGTTCTGCGACATCTGCAACAGTGGTCGGCGACGTGAGCGTCGTTACTGCTTCATACACACGATCTTTGACCGTCCGGCTCTCGACTGCTTTGTCCCACTCACCGGCCAGATTCATGTCCGGCGAAGACGGCGTATCCTCAGTCATTGTCCTAGAGACGGATTGCGCTCATATTAGTTTGTGGGTGCTAAGATATGTTTGCAATTGCGATAACACCTTCTAGGGTATGATACTTTGTACGATAATCCTGGTTTGGCGCTTTGGCCCGTGGATGGTGAGCTGAAAAGAGGGTGTGTGGGTTTGTTCTGAGTCTTGGATACGATTCGCGGCACTGACTTAACCAACAAAACTTTTGATTAGCGACTTGTGTTGGTTAACACGAGGCAGCAGCCGATGTCCTACGAACCACCAACACCGCCGCCGAACCTTCCCACGGAAGTCGTCAACGCTCTCAATGAGTTGGGGCCGACCCGCCTTCGAGACGTTGCCCACTATGCCGAAGCACTGGCCGAACACAAGGAGCGCGAGGCTCGTCTCGAGGACGAGTCACCGGAAGGGGAACTCGAAGAACGGTCGGACGACCTTCCAGACGATGTCCCCACGAAGGCGACGATCACTGTCAAAGAGATCAACGACAACCGATACTACTACTGGCAGTGGCGAGAGGGAGACAAAATCAAGTCGAAGTATAAAGGGCCAGTCAATCCGGACAGGTGAATGAGAGACACGCGCAAGTACGGTTCAGCACCCGTGTGCAAGATGAAAAATTGAGGAAGAGAAGGCTGGTGATGAAGGGCTCTCGCGTAGGGATAGCATTTTTTGGCTCTGTTGAAATTCTATTATTTCTACAACTTTTTTGCAGGAATAGCTGTTAGGTAGGTGTGTAAGTGGATTAGCTCAGACGTCGAATCCGTTTCGCCTGAGTGCCTCTGCCAGCTCCCCGTCAGGGTCAGCCGCAAACTCAACCAACGATGACTCAGGCCTTGTTGTCGTATATAACTCAGAGTCAATATTGTCTGGGATTTCGTTCGTGTGGCTCTTATCTACAACTGCAACTGATATTTTTGGTCTCGTGTCCGCGTCTTTTGGCTCACTCATTAACTGATTGTACGAGGAAACGATGTTTGGATTTTACCATTCGGGTATCAAATTTTCTCTTGGAGGACGAGTGAGCCGTCCTCACCGTATCTGACGATCCGATCTGGTGGAGCCACTCAATACCGGACGTAGCTGTCTCCTCACCAAGCTTCGATTCAACCGCCCGTTCGGGGACTCCTTCGTATAGGTCGTCATCGTATTCGGTTTCCACAAGGAGTCGAATACACTGAGCGACCCGTTCACGGTCTACGGTTCGCGAGTTCGTGAAACTGTTCTCGGATCGCCGTGTATTCCAACGTCGATTCGCGGGTCATATCTCTACCTCGTAGTCACGAGCGAGCGATTCCATTTCGGACCAGGGTGGAGTTTGCGCTGAGGACTGTTCGCCTTCTGTTCGTAGGTACGTCAAGAGAGGTGAGATGATGTCTTCGACTCCGTAGGATGTTGCGACTTCGCGAACGTCTTCGTGGGATGTGTTGGTCGCGGTAATGAGAAGCATAGCGTACTTTCGGTGGCGAGCGTCGTTCTCGATGAGGAGTAGGTGACAGACCAAGTCGGCCGGTGAGAGTGACTCTCGACTTTCTGAGTAGAAGTAATAGTTCCCCGAGCGCGTGAAGAACTGCAGACCGTATTCGTTGTATGCATCGAGTCCTGTCAGCAGGTACTGACTGTCGTCAACTACCTCGTCTGTTCGCACAATGAACTCGTCATAAGATTCCCACAGAAGTGTTCCACTCCCGATGTCGGTCTGGACTTGCATACGGTGGTGTTGGTGCCGGAGTTCCACAGCGAATTTGTGAAGTCCTGAGAACTGTTCGGTGAGGCGGTATCTCGTTCCTTGCTTAACAGCTATTGCCCGGTTTGTGAGCGTCTTGAGCGTCCGATAGACAGTTGCTCGTGACACATCGGTTCGTTGGGCAAGCTCGGCTGCCGACACCGGTTCATCGGCGTGGAGGTAATAGAGGACGCGAAGCATCGACGACGTCAGCAATTCCGGGAAGTCAACGTGGGGATTGGTTGCCGTGAGGTCCTGGTACACCTCGAGGCACTTCGCAGATGTAGGGTGTATTATCGTCTCGTTGCCTACCCGTTCGCGGGTGACCAATCCCAATTTTTCGAGATGGACCACAGCGTTCGTGATGGTTCCTGGCTCATACCCCAGTTCAGCGGCAAGTGCTCGGCGCTTTTTAGGGGAATCAAGTGTCGCCATGATTCGCAACTCATTCTCCTCTAGCATGGTGTCTCAAATTGGATGTACTTGTAATAAAGCACTACATCGGATATGAGACTTTTGGTGATGATTGTTGAGTAATTCGATTGTTCTCTGCCGTAGAGAGCACACTGTATTCAAGGACAATATTGTGGCTCTGAAATTGCGTCCGACAAAGACGTTGACTGTGTCCAGATAGCCTCGCTTAGGTGGAAAAGTGAGGGTACGGATCTTGGCGACCAATCTGAAGCTATTGTTGATGCTCGGTTTCTACGGCCGTGCTGAATACTCTCCAATAGCACGAGTTGCATACCTGTCTGAATTATTACTACGTCACTTACACCCCGTGTGTCGAATGTAAACGTTCGAAATAGATTGTTTGGGCCACTCAAGCTATTGGTTGAAATATAACCGTTGTTGTGTCGATTGTTTTCTTCTCTGCTTACTGATGATTGTGACCAGCGGAAAGTGTGTGCCGAATATCCTGATTCGACATCCATATCGGTGAGTGTGAGACACACTACACTCACCGGTCGGTATGGCTGCTCTCGACCGTGGTCTCCAACGAGTTACTTTCGACAGGTGGGGTGTGACTGCACGGTTTCCATACTCCCACCCCGCATTTCCGACGTTCTTGTGAGAGTGTGAATTAAACCTGCAGTGGGCGGGACTATAGTCCCACCCAATTCAAAACTGAAAGGCAACTAATGAGTGGTTTTCAGCGCATATGTGATAATGTTTGCTGCCGAAATAGAGGCGGAAGCCTCCTACAGGGGAGGACCTGACAAAGAACGTCGGAAACGAGGGGTGGGTGGGATGCTATTCGGAGAGGGTTGTCGTCGATTCGTCAACGTTGGCGAATCGGTCGTCCGTCATCGCGATTTCGTGGACGATATCGAGGTCGTGAGCGGGCTGTAAGCCGGCGTAGATGGTGATGCCGCCCGCCCGACCTTGGTTATCCTTTCGCGCGTCGAGTACGTCGAGGAACGCCAGGTTGCGGACGAAGTCTCGCACCCGACGCCCGGTCCGCGGTTCGACGCCGATCATCTCGCAGAGGTCGGTGTACGCCTCGTAGATATCGCCGGTCGGGAATTCATCGCGCCCGGTCTGCTTGTGGAGGGTCGTGACGGCAGCAAGTGTGGTCTTCTTCTGGACCGTCAACCCCCCGATGAGGTCGTGGAACCGATCTTTCTCAGCCTCCCGACGAGCCTCCCGAACGTGTTTCTCGGTGACTGTCTCACTGTCTTGTTGCTGTGCGAGCATCCCTGCATTTCGGAGGATGTCGATAGCCTGTCGGGCGTCGCCGTGGTCCTGGGCAGCGAGTGCGGCGCTCAACTGTATCACACCGTCCTCAAGGACTCCGTCGCGGAACGCGTCACGCCGGTGTTCGAGAATCGACCGAAGCTGATTCGCGTCGTAGGAGTGGAAATTGAGTTCTCTGGGCTGAAGCGACGACTTCACGCGGTCGTTGAGGTTCTCCGCCCACCGTACCTTGTTGGAAATGGCGACGACACCGACGCGACAGTCCGTCTTCCCAGTCTCACGCGACCTCGACAGCGACATCAACAGGCCATCGTCCGCTTGCATATCCGCCTCGTCAAGAATGATGAGTACGACGTCATAGAGTTCGTCTAGAATGGCATAGAGACGCGTGTAGTAGACACTTTTTGACAGGCCCATCTCCGGGACTGAGACACCGGTCCGGTCTTCGTCGTTCAGTTTTCGTGCGATGTGAGACACGGCCTGTGTCTCCGTGTCGTCGTCGCTACAGTCGATATACGCCGTCCCGATGCGGATGCCTTCGGCCATACTCTCGGCGACCGTTGAGACGTGTTTTGCGACGAGGCTCTTTCCCGTCCCGGTTTCGCCGTAGATGACCACGTTCTCCGGTGACTCGCCATCGATAGCTGACCGGAGTTGCATCGAGAGCGCACGAATCTCGTCATCGCGACCGACGATGCGTTCCGGTTGCGGGACGTGGTCGACGTCAACGAGAGTCTTCTGCTCGAATATTGGATCCGGCTTGCCGAAAATCTCTGCGGCAACGTTGCCGCTCTCGTCGTCCATGTCTGCCACGTCCTCACTATTAGGTAATAAAGACAACTCCTTGTTTCCAACGTTTATTCAGTAGTAGAGGGCCTGTGAACGATTCATACGCCGACTAGTTGGGGAAGTGACCAAATGCCACATTTCCAACGTTCTTGGTCCGTTAGCTGGTGGGTCTGAATGTGGGTTGTTGTCTCTTGTTCGGTGGTGCAACTGACTAGAGGCTGCCATTCCCTTTAGTGGTCAAAAATATAGATGCACATCTCAGACAGACGCTCGTATCGAATTGGTTTCGCCTGTCTGTGTCAATTTATAACATAGCTCGGAGCCAATCAAAAATATGAGCGAAGTAATGGCTATTGAAGGAATCGCTTCTGACTTAGCCCGCCTACACGGATATCATACCGAAATCCGTGTTCCGTACATTAAGGCTGATAGTACCAAGAATAGTCCGGGAGATATCGATGTTCTGGGAATAAATCAACATGGTGAGACAATAGCGATTGAATGCAAAGCCTTCGGAGAGCCCTATGCTTATCCAAACTGGAATACTGAGAGGCGAACAAGCGACATTCGAGGCTACATTGAGGAATTAGTACATGATTGTGGGGATATCTTGGACACGCGTTTCGAGCACGTGGATTCAATTGACGAAATTTGGATTGTGTTTAAAGGATTTTTTGCGAGTGAAGAGGATCCCAGAAGAACGGTTGTCAAGCGAAGTAGAGAGGCGTTCACAAACGAATTGGAAGCCGAATTTGGCGTCTCTATTCGATTACTCCCATCGCACGTGTTGATTCAAGAGTTAATCGAAACCGTGGCCATTGATATGGATTTTCGACGCCGGCGATATGCGTCACCTGCTATGGAGATGGTCAGACATCTCTGTGCTGTTGCTCTCCATCGTCCAGAAGAGATCTCAACGATATCCGACTCACTGATGGAAATTTCCGACCGAGATTAATCCAGACCAAGCAGTCGCCAGTTGAGATCCACTGGTCATCTCTCCGCCAGCGACTTCGGTTCGTCTGTCCGATTGGCCACGTCGACTGGAGGTACATGGGTGCAACTTGGTGCGTCTCGTGTGCTCAGCAGTATGCGAATGGGTACGTGGTCGGTGACGAGCCGACATACAAGTGGATGAGCGATCAGAAGAATGGACGGTCAATCGCGATATCGCAGATGGAAGCAGTCGAGTATCTCTCGGCTATCCAACCCACCTGGATATACGATCTCCATCGGGATATTATCGAGCAATTCGTCTTTCTCAGGGTTCTGTTCATCGGGAAGTCTGGGGTAATCGGCATCTACGTTCCGGGGCTGGAGGTCGATTTTCGCGGCTGTGACCGCGAGGACGGCAGCATCTAGGACGTCGTCGACGCGTCCCTTCGAAATCCGGTGGTGCCACTTGGCACCTCCCAATCGGTTTTCGACGCATTTCTTGACCTTAGTATATACGCTATTGAGCAACTCTGAGTCTTGAGTTGCTTCTTTGAGTATCTCGACTCTATCGACAATGCCGTCAACGTCACTCTTCGACGAAATTTTACCTTCACTCATGCTGGCGTAACAGATCTCTGGGTGACTCTCGTAGATCTTGTTTCGGGCGGCGGCGTTCTCCTGAAGGAAGACGTCGACTTCGAGGATTCGGGGGAACAACCACCAGCTCTGGCTGCCCAGTGAGTTGTCGTTGCATTTTCTGGCTGTCTCGTAGTCGTCGGTCTCAACGACGTTGCGTGGTGGAATCGTGAAGACCGTACTCGAACGACTGCTGAGAAATTCCTTGGCGGCGTTATCGCAGGCTCTTGTGCCGCTCTCCGGGAGGCCAATAGGGATGTCGACGAGAATCGACTGGATGTCGGCTCTCTTCCCGTGCCTCTGCCAGACGTTGAATATTGACGGCTCGGTGGTCACGATCGGTTCATCGGCGGCTTCAACGACGACCCAGCAGCCATCGGCCCAGTCGACACCGAGGTAGGATGTCATATTTGGGTACTCGTCCAACGGTGATGTCGAACAGACATCAAAGTATTCGTGGCTGTGAGAATGTTCATGCTTGCTTGGGAATCTGTAAATTTTTCTGACAACAATGTAGACGTCAAGACACTATCCACAAATTCCTCAACTTCGGGTGATGTGTTAGGCTCTTACGCTGTATGTTATCTCAATATCCACTTTCTTTGGTTCTTGTGTTTCAGTACCACCAACTCGGTTAGTATTATCGATGATTATTGCCCAGGTACCTGCTGGCAGACGACCCTTAGCAGTGTGACGCGTAGTCTTGAACCCAGTCGTGCCCTCGTGATACCGAATATCGCCGGTTGAAGCAAACCGGTCGAGATTCTTTTTCGAGGTTACCAGTACGTTGATTGGATTTCCATTTAGCACCTCTACATCAGCATCAAGTACAGCTGGTTTCTTGAGAGAAAATTGGAAGTGCGTGTACGAACCGGGAGCTAACGAATCATGGTCATAGCCTGAAAACAATTCACTGTTATCACTCGAGTTTGTAGTAGTAGAATTTGAGCTCCCGCTAACAAGGTCGAGCAAGACTAGTACTCCACCAAGAATCCCAGTTCCTGCTCCTACAAGCTTCATTATTGTATACATTTCATATTGGGATTGCTCAGAACTGGAGAGTGTTCGAATCAACTGTCCTCCCGTAGTCTGGTACTCAGCTACGCCTTGCTGACCGATCATATACAGACTAGCACCGATTAGGAGTAGTACAATCCCGAGAGTACCTCTTAGCCGGATTCCCATGTTAAATATGTTGAATGTATGGATACTTAATGTGTTCTCAAATTTTTGGTTGCTAGTGGAACATTTGTACCACCTACACATTTCGTGGTATTACTGGCAACAGCGAGGAGCACGTTGCCACTCTCTTTCGAGACCTATTCTTTACACACAGTGATCGAGATATAGAGAAATCTCGAGTCGAATCGGCTGGACGGCACTATTCGACGGACTTAATTATGGCTTGGCGATGGACCTCTATGCCATCATCGGAGTTGATCGCGTGGAACCACAGACGTTGTGGTGGGATGGCGGTAGAGTGGGTGTGGTAATCTTCGGAGAGGCGTACTCTCCGTTGTTGGTCGTGAACAACTAGGGCGGTTGCAAGCGGTATTCCTAGCAGTACTCAGGAAATCTCATGTATGAATAGGAGTCGTACGAGTAATGGACGGGCTCAAGCTGTTAGGTCATCCGTGGCTAATCACAACAGGTGTGATTACATTCGTATGGTTTCTAGCTGAGTCAGTGGTCGATGTGGTGGTAGCATTCATCTAAGTCTTCGATTATTCACATCCAATTGCGAAAGCAGGGGTGAATGTTGAGGGCAGTCACCATCTGTTTACTCACCGGTTAGATGACATTGTAACAAGGGTAGACAATTCTGAGATGAGTTTTGATTGATGTTGGAATGGTGGCAGCCAAACATCACCGAATGAGGACAGAGTCATGATGACACAATCAATGGGGTACAGCCTCTCAGTTCGGTGGGCAATGACGTATGTGGGTCCAAAACACGCCGCACAAATTAATATAATAGAATTGTTAAATACATATGGATATTACAAAATGTCGACCGGCTTTAAAGTAGGTGATCAGGTAGCCTTCTACGGTGGGGAAGGGAACGTCGTCGATATATCTGAAGGAATGCTTCGAGTATTGACGGGCTCTGGCTCAATTCGAGAGGTTCCGATGACACTTCCAATGCTACGAAAAGTCGGTGTGTCTGAGGAAGGTGACCTCGTTGATTTCCTTGGAGGCCGAGCTACTGTTGTCGCGTCTCAGTCACGCGAAAACGGTCCTGATTTACTGTATCTTCGAACTGGGGATGGTGAATTAAAGAAAGTACCTGCAGACGCACAGGGACTTACACCTGGGAAAGCAATTGGTGACCGGTTGGCGACAGGCGAGTTTGATGAGCCAGTCCGGTTTAGCCTTCGAGAGCGGGCTGCACGACTGAGTCTTGCGTATCGATCAAATCGATTTCTCAGTCTCTCAGGCAATCGGATTCGTATTGAACCGTATCAGGTTGATGCGGCACATCGTGTACTAACCGCATATGAGCCACGGTTCCTCATTGGTGATGAGGTCGGCCTCGGCAAAACAATTGAAGCAGGAATCATCATCGAGGAACTAATTGCCCGTGGGCGTGCGAACCGTGTCCTGATAATCACTCCTGCAGGACTACGCGATCAATGGCAAGATGAGATGCAAGAGAAGTTCGGCCGAGAATACATTGCGTACGATCGGGGGTACGTCGACAGCCTCCGTGCTGCACAGCCGGGAAAGAATATTTGGACGCATGATGATCATGTCGTGGTATCAATTGACTTTGCAAAACAAGACGATATGTTGGCGGATCTCCAGAATCTCAAACATTCGTGGGACGTAGTTGTTATCGATGAAGCACATCATCTAACGGCCCGCGAGAGCAGTGATGGGGTCAAACGAGTTGATCGCTATCGCGTTGGAGAGGCAGTTTCTCACAATACCAATGCACTGCTGTTTCTGACCGGAACACCACATAAAGGTAAACAAGACCAATTCTTCCACTTGCTTCGACTGCTTGATCCATATCGGTTCCGCGGTCCCAGTGATATCTCTCCAGAGAAACTTAGTGATCTGATGATTCGACGTGTGAAATCAGACAAGAGTATGATCGATGCTGAGGGTAAACCGATGTTTCCAGGCAGGAAAATCACAACTTTACCGGTCTCATTGACTCCTGAAGAACGTCGACTCTATGACGACCTCACTGAGTACATCTCAGCAATCTATACCGCGAATGTTGAAACGGATCGACATGCGGCGGGGTTCACGATGGTCATTTATCAGAAACGCCTTGTTTCAAGTATCAAAGCAATTGCAAACTCATTGCAGAAACGGCGAGATGAACTCGAAACCAAAACGCTCGTTTCCAAAGATATTGCTACCCGATTGTACAATGTCGATGATTCTGTAAAGACCGAAGGTGATGTCCTCGACCAGCTCATTGCCGCCGCAAATTCAATTCCTGTGGATTCAAAAGGTAGACGGCTGCGAGAGTTTGTTCGTCAAGTCCTCAGGGAGGACAAAAGTGAGAAAATATTGCTGTTTACTGAGTACACAGACACGCTGGAATATCTCCGAGACGACGTCCTTGCCGACGTCAAGACAGTTGAGATTCATGGCGGGATGAATCAAAGCGAGCGGCATTCAGCTATCAAACGCTTCAAGCAAGATGCTGCAGTGATGCTCGCGACGGACGCCGCCCGGGAGGGACTGAACCTCCAGTTCGCGCATCTCATGGTAAACTATGATCTGCCTTGGAATCCCATCCGAATCGACCAACGAATGGGACGACTCCATCGGTATGGTCAAGATGAGGAAGTGCAGATTTACAATCTCTTTGTTGAGAATACGCGAGAGAGTGACATTCTGCAGTTGTTGATGGAAAAGATAGATCAGATCGAATCAGATATCGGTATGCGGTCGGACGTCCTTGGGACTGTACTCGAAGACTACGACGTCGAAGGGGCAATCATGGATGCCGTGACTGGAGCTCGCGATTCTCAGGATGTCATGTCTGACCTCGAAGGAGCAATCGAAGAGCGTCAGAAAGCGGTCAAAACGATTGAGCGGGACTTTCTGATCCAAGATAAATTCGATGCGGATGATGCAGCAGTAATCGAACAACTGATTGACCTGAGCAAAGAGCGCCCTATCAGCGAAGACGACATTGAAAAGCTCGTTCGAGAGTTCTGTATAGAGTTTGGTGGGGCCATGACGACTGATATTGAGTCAGGTGACGCTGGATATCCATTATATCACGTTTCTGTGCCAGATATTCTCGCACTTGACTCAGGTATCCAGGAGGAGTACCATAGAGTGACCTTTTCAAGATCGGTTGCGTTAGACACTCCAGAAGCAGAGCTCGTCTCACTCAATCATCCGTTGGTCCAGCATATTATTACGTACTGTCTCGATGGTGATTGGATTGATGGCCAAGCAGTTGGACTTGTTGCCAACGACCCAAGTAACACACCAGGAATTCTTGCCACATACCGCTTAGGATACGTGAGTGGGAATGGCGAGGTGCCTACAGAAGATTACACACGAGTCTATGTCGAGTATGATAGTAGTATCCATGAGGGTGCCCCAGAGATCATTGGAGCATTGCCCGCATGGATGGCAAGGTTGAGCCCGGATTCCTACCGAATGGCTGGAAATGTCAACGAGGCATTGTTAAAAGCAAAATCGACTGCTGAGAAAGAAGTCTCGAGACTAGTCTCTGAAGTACGGGAAGAACGTGTCAGGGATGTTAATATCAAAGCAGATCATGCCAAACGCTATTTCATCCATGAGATCCGGAAGTTGGAAGATCGACTTCGTGAGTACGAGCGACGAGAACGTGACACGGACAAAGATATGCAAGTTGCAATTCGCAGTACTCAAAAGCAGATTGCTGACCTTGAGGAGGAATGGGAAGCTGAGCAGGAGCGTCTAGAACGGGAGCGACAACTTATCGCAGACGAACCAGAACTGGTCAATGCCGCGGTCCTGACCAGTCAAGTACCTGCACTTATCATCAAACACGAGTTAGAGCCAGACTCACTAGCAAGTGCCCTTTCTACCAAGAATGAGGAGCTAATTACATTTGTCTCTTCGTACGCTGAGCTTGCGGACGTCAGTATGATTACTTCGACAGCTCCTCGACTGCTCAGACCCAGCCAGTGGGGCTCTACAGCCACAGAACTCTCGCAAATCTCACACAATACAGGACCGATCTGGACGGACGATATTGAGACCGCGATGAAGATAGATTCTACTCGACTAGAATCATTCGTCAAAACAGTAACTGATGTCGTCAGTGATTTTAACCAATCTCCAAAGATAGGTGTGTGTCTGACCGAATCTCCAGTAGATGCTGTGACATATGAAGGACGAATCCTTTTCAACATCGTACTCGCTGACATGGTTCCCGACGTGTACTGGCAAGTTGTCACAGCCCGAGAGCTAGTGTATTCTGACATTTCACTTCCACCCGAACGCCGTTTAGAATTCATCCAATCACTACTCGAGACTCTTTAGTCATACAATTACAGCAGACTCCTGCTGTGACGAATCGTTATGTGTGCGATAGTTATCAGAGTGATTATAAATAAAGAGACACAGCTCTAACAACTAGGATGGGTCACCTAATCATCTGCAGCGGTTTCGGCGGCCGCCGTACTTTTCTTGGTATCGTATGTTGAATCGTTCATTGTGGTGTATCTGGATAGAGACGTGCCTAACACCCGGCCAGCAATCGGCGGTACAGCATTCCCAATCTGTCTGAACCAGCTGGTGAACGGGCCAAGGAAGATATACTCGTCGGGGAAAGACTGTAGACGTGCTGCCTCTCGCGGGGTGAGCCCTCGGTTTCGCCTTGGATCGGCGCGCTCAGGGTCTACTCTTGCATGTTCGTAGTAATCCGGGAGGACGTACGCATTCGCGTCCTTTGCGAGATGTGCGACAATAGTTGGGGATGGGTCTGACCACTTGAGCATCCGGTACTTGTCTTTGAATCTCGGATTCTCAGCAGTCCCGACGTCATACTCTATATATTCAGCGTACTCCCCATCAGAATCATATTTTACGTCCCATCCGGTGTCCCCAGGTTCCAGAGCTTCATCGAAGAGCACTTGGTCTTTCTCCATAGGGTGTTCGCGAGCTCGATGGTTGAAACACAGACGTGTCCCCTCATCAAGTCGGTTTTCTTTCACGTAGGTACTTTTGCTCCCGGAGCCTGTCTCAGCAAGGACGCGTCCACCTTCTCCTCGGCGCAACCGTGGGAGACCGGATAGACCCTGTCGAATCGAATAGCTAGAGTCAATCTGCGAAAGCTCCTCAAGAATGCTTTCAACTTCATCTCCACTGCCAACTAGGTCGTTCCGAATACCCACAAGTAGAACCCGTTCTCTTTTTTGAGGGACACCGAGTTCAGCCATATCTTGCAGGCGGAAATCAATCTGATACCCAACCCCGTCATCTCCGAGTGCTTCGAGATCGTCAAGCACCCAGTCGATAACTCGGACACCGGTCTCACCGACCTCGTTTATCATTCCCTCCACATTCTCCATCACGATAGCCTTCGGGCGGAGTTCGTCCACAGTCTCGACGTACTTTGTGTAGAGAGTCGTCCGTTCGTCGTCGAGGACGCTGTAATCGTCATCGTTTGCTCGACGGGAACGGTAGCCAGCTTGGGAGAGTGACTGGCAAGGTGGCCCTCCGACAATCAGATCTGGTTCAGAGACGACTTCTCGGATTCTACTCGGCAGATCTATCTCACGAACGTCGCCACAAACAACGTTTTCATGGGGTATCTCTGGATGGTTCAATCGATAGGTTGCAACCGCGTTTGGTTCGATGTCGATTGCCCATCGGATATTGTACCCTGCACGAGAGAGGCCACACGAGAGACCACCGGCACCTGCGAACAGGTCAACCACAGTCGGCCCATTGCGCTCCTTGCTTTGCTCTTGAAGGCGGTGACTAAGTAGGAACTTCCGAACTTCGCATTTATCCCCACAGGTACCAGAACCGGAACTGACGGCGTGTGTAGACAGAGCTCGATACAGCGTTGGTATCTGACGGTCGATGAGTTCGTCTTCTAATTTTGTGTGGCGACCTGACGCATCGTCTGAGTCTTCAGAGCTGAGTAGACCGAGTGAACACAGCAGAGAATCCACTAAAGAATCGACTGGCCAAACGGGTTTATCAAATGCCGTTTGCAGTAGCCACCACGCGTCTCCCTCTTCGATCCCAGGGACTGTAGTTAGGAACTTAACATATGTTGAGTACTGAACGTTTGAGAACTCTCGAAGCGTAACACCGTCAGTATAATGCGTGTCTTCGACCGCCTCGAGAAGTGAATTGATACGTTCTACTCGTTGTGCACTGATTCCCTTGTTCGAGGTTGCCGTTTCAAGCGCCTCTCGAAGCTCTACTGGTTCCATTGCCGCGATATCTTCCCATGTGCCATTCCTGTCTCGTAGACGTGCCACCGTTTGTCGGGGGGTTCGTTCGAAGAACCTCTCAGAAGGTGCAGTTACATCCCCACCGAGTACGACTGCTGCCACGGCGTCAAGAGGATCATCACTCCCAATTAGCGGGTCTTGACATGGACAATCATCAGTGTCAGATAGATCGCTATCTCGGTGCAGGGTATGGTACCGGCATGGATCAACACTTCCAGACCGCTTACGTGTGAGTTTTTCAGGTGTGGCGCGAGGACAGCCAACTGGCGGGAAACGCTGGCTTCGAACATGCTCCGCAGTCAGTACGTCAATGAGAAAGTCCGTATTGTCTAGCAGAAGTTGCTTATGTAGTTCACGTTCAGCGGTCGACGCGGTATCTACCGTCGTCGATAAAGAACCGCAAGACGCGGTCGGCTCAGACATGCTACTTTCTTCACAGTGGGGTAATTTAAAACTCCTGGTGAACAGTTCTAACAGGATTTCTAAACTCTGGTTAGCCACCTGCTCCCGTCGAATATCGGGTGCCGAATTAGATAGAAAATATATTTCATTTAATCAGCGGACTACGCTAAGCAATTTGAACGTCATATTTTCGGAGTCAACGATGCTGAGATAGACGGAGAGATAGTCGTCAATCTGGTCGACATCGGTTGCGAATGCGACCACAATGTCTTCCCACTTATCCACGTACTCTTGTCGGTCGTCGGCATCGAAGAATGCGTTCACGACCGCCGCTCGGATACGGTCGATCTTAGTGAGTTCCAGCCCGCGGTCGTTGAGAATCTTGAAAATTTGCATCCGGAAATCGGGTGCCGCGTTCCGGATAATGAACTCGCCGACGTGGTACGAATTCTGGATGTAGTGCCCGAGATTAATCAGCGCTAGCGCCTTGCTGTCGGTATCGTCTGCCGCATCAACGACCTCCTGAACGCGGTCTTTGTAGAAAGTTGTAGGCGTCGAGCAATCGCCAGTTCGAGTCATATACCGGCGTGAAATTTGAGAAAGAGGACGTATCAGGGTCTTGTTCTTCGACGACCTGTTCGCTAATTCGGAATTCCTCAACGAGGTCCGATATCCTAGTCGCATCACCACGGCGACCGTCGACGTATTCACGTTCGTCTGAACAGAGATACTCTAGCGGGCTTCAGGCCCCAGCATGAGGGCCTCGAAGAACCCCTGGCCTGCGTCGTCGTCATCATCGTGTTTGTTGAGAGATAGACGTGGGACGTCTCCCTTGAGCGGATTCTCGAAGCGGTAGAGAAGGGACTCAATCTGCTTGATACTCCCCTCCCGTAGTCGACTGACAGTCTCTTGCCGGATCGACTCGGCGTCGAGGGCACGGAGTTCCTCGAGGATGGAAAGTAAGAGGATGTTGATCGACGTAAGTCGCTGTTGGCCGTCAATAATCTCGTGTGTGTTGCTGTCTTTGTCGACAGCGAAGTACATCGAACTGAAGAACACGTCAGAGATGTCGGAGTTTTTGACGAGATCGGCCTCCACGAACTGCTGGAGGTCAAACCAGAGTTGTCGATGGTGCTTCTCTTTCCATGAAAACAGTCGCTGATACTCCGGAACGTTAAATCTCCGATCAGAGAGAATCTCTTCTAACGTCCTTTTTCCATCTCAAAGTTCTCTCCCGCAATTTGCTGCATCGCGACGTGGTCTGCGACCGCCGTGATGTCGAGATCGACGTGGTCGTAATCAAGATAAGTATCGTAGAGCGTGCGAGCATCATCTGCCATACCGGCCTGTCAAAGAGGATCCACATAGTAGTATGGTGAACCACTATCAACACCGACAATGAGACACCCGATGACTGAACCCAGAATACAATTTCTGTGGCTTTTCAGAGGCTAATGCAGTCAATAAGGCTATCTTAGTCTGTCAGAGACACCGATGTCGCGGCCTCGGAGTTGAGCAAAAAATCCACGAGGTCAACGAAGCCCTCGACGGGTGGGCCTTCGAGGAGCACACCGGTCTCGAGATAGTGTTCAAATCCGTAATCCGTGACGTTGGCACTCCCCACGTACGCTGCTGCATCGTCGAAGAGCATGATTTTGGCATGGAGCGTGAACGCAGGGGTCGCTCCATCCTGACGACGCTGTGCCGACGCTGTCCCACGACTCCAGCGAGTATAGTCCACGCACCTGAGGAGCGATCGGTCGATGTCTTGCTCGTCCGCTCTCTCCGCGAACGACTTCAGTACTGAGTAGTTGTATGAATCTGTGTCGGTGAGATATCGGGAAATCACGCGTACACGCACACCCCGTTCCATAGCCGAGAGCAGCACGTCTTCGAGATGAGCGAATCCGTCCCTTTCAAAGAACGGCGCGACCAGTGTGATTGACGTCTCGCTTCTCTTGATCTGTCGCGTGAGAGTCGGCATCAGCCACGACATCCCGAATGACGCCGGACTCACGTCTTCGAAGGCTGGGTCCGCCGGGAACGTCACCAGCGGCGTTGCCTCTGTCGCTGGTGGTTGGCGGGCTTCGTATGCGTTGACACTGCGCGCAGCGTACCGTGCTGTCTCGAATACCCTCCGGCACGCCTCTACGTTAATCCGGAAGGAACTGTCCTCAACACTCGTTCTGAACGACTCGCGAGTGACCGCGTCAGTCTGCGAGAGCTGGCGAAATACGTCGGTTGTCGCGGCAACGGAGACCTCTGTTCCGTTCGCAATCTCCGCAGGCGTCACCAGCTCACTACGGCCACCGGACAGGACTAACAGGCCTTCGAGCTGGGAGAGGAGTTGTTCGTCGCGATCGACGTACTCGGCGATAGCAAGAGGCAACCACGTCGAGTCAGATTTATCGTCATTCATATGTCTTGTATATAAATCGGTGGCTGTACACGCCAAGAGCCGATTACAGTGTCCAGTATCCGGCGATGTCTTTGTCAGTGTTCGGTCGACTCCCGAACAGGAAGTCCCGGGAGAGGACTTGGTTGAAGTACGAACAGCTGATCTCACTCACGTGCAGGCAGGAGAGACAGGCCCCACCGCGCTGTGAGCAGACCGGGTCGTACACACACTCGTTTCCGTGCGTTTCGGCCTGTCCGAGGAGGTTATCCAGTTGCTGTTCGACCATCGTGTGCATCCCGCCGATGTTGAACTCTTCCCGGTTATTCGCGTAGATGACGACAGAGAGCGCGCGCGGGAAGAGGAACTCGCTGAGGTTCGTCCGGTCGAATCCACTGATGGTACTG
>NZ_CP137691.1:0-244815 GCF_003383015.2 Haloferax sp. Atlit-48N
CATTATTCGTACGAGCCCATCTGTCGTCGTTCTTGTTCGAGCTCACGCTCAGCCAGCTCAGCTGCAGGCGAAAGGTCGAATTCCTCGAACTCCCCGTTCAACGCCCTGTAGTGTTCGGCGATGCGTTCGACCTGCGGGAACGCCGCAGAGTTGAGAAGCCGCGGGACGATGTAGGTTCGGAAAGCCTGTCCAACGGCGTCCGTCTGGTCGTATTCGTACTCGCCACCATCACGACACCCGACGCCGAGGAAGACAGCAACGTCGCGGTAGTGCATTGGGCCAAACCGCATGATTGCCCCTTGCGAGGTGGCTTCGTGACCGTGATTAATACCCTCGTAGTCGCGTTCGAAGAGGCGTAGAATTTCGTTCTCATCTAGGTCCGTCTGGTCCGTCACATGGCTCGTGATCCAGTCTTTGAACAGTTGACGGCGCTTGTCTTCTTCGTACTCGTCGAGTTCGATCATCGCAAAGCGACGGGTGATAGCGTTGTCGAGCTCGTTCACCGTCCGGTCGGACATGTTCATCGTGCAGATGATGTTCACCCGCTCGTCGAGTTCGATGGTTTCCCCCTCGTCGGTCTCGAAGATGGTCTGGTGGGGATTCTCTATTGCGGTGTAGAGGGGGCCGAAAATTTTCGATATGTCTGCACGGGTAATCTCGTCGAGAATGACGCCATACTCGACGTCGAAACGTCGAGCGCGCTGGACTGCCTCTGAGACGCAGCCGAGTTTTGTCCGATAGCTCAGTGATTGCCCTGTGTAGTCCGGGCTGATCCCACCGATGATGTCTGATGGCGTCCACGAGGGTGTGGCCGTGTTGAGTGCGTATCCGATTCCGGTTTCGCGGGCAAGTTGCTTCGCGAACGTCGTTTTGCCTGTCCCAGTTGGTCCGTACAGGACGACTGGTTTACCGGCTTCGAGAGCAACTTTCGCGTTCCGCCGCACGTCACGTGGAACGAGGATTTCCTCAGGTGTTTCGTCACCACGGAGGCTTACGACGCGTTTGAGCCGGTCAGACGCGAGTGTAGACTCGAGGACAGCACGTCGTACTCGTCCTAACCCTCGCTTGCCATCGTGGATTACGTCTAGCTTTTCTTCTTCAATCAAATACTCGAGGACTTCTTCATCAGCAGCAGTCCGAATTACTTCAACGACATCGTCTGTTACGCGACGAAGTATTCCGATTTCATCTCTTGCGTCGTCAAGCGTGTAGCTATCATCAGACGAGTTATTCATTGTCTGATACAGGACGACCAGCGGTTATAAATCCCACCTCGTTTGGACAAATCTCAAGCCAGTTACCGCAGCTGTGGTATTCTCATTCCCAACCATCTCAGGTATGTAGAAGATGCCTGCCATCACGTTTCGGTCAGAAAAATGCTATCGACAATTCACCCATCATATCTATGGGTATCTACACATTCGGGAGTATGATAACGGATAGGCACATCGGGCCAAACAATAGATGATATCTCGTGCAAAACTGAACCGTTGGACACACTCAGAAACTGCGAATCAAGAAGAAGCTCGAGATACCAACCGAGAACTCCGGGCAGATCTCGAAGAAGGTGGCCTCCAGGGTGTCAGTGAGGGGTTAGAATTCGCCACTCTCCTCCAGGGGTCGTATCGAAATACAACGATGGTCTACAATTCGGGCGACGTAGATATACTGGTTATTCGAACAGATATCTTCCATGGCGATTTTTCTCGCGTCCCTGACCACGCCGCCAACCATGCCCCCGCTCGGAATCCTCATCAGATGTTCGAAGAACATGCCGAAGGCGTGTATCGAACCCTCCAAGCCCAATACGGCACACGCAACGTCGAACGCGGTGAGAAAGCAATCGAAGTGGACAGTGACGAGTTGCCTCTTGGAGCTGACGTCGTTCCTTGTCTCCAATATCGACGATTTTGGTCACGCCAGCCAGGTAACCACATGAAAGGCATTGTATTCTGGACCCCTGACGGGACGAAGATAGTCAATTTCCCAAGCCGCCATCGGATTATGGGAACTCGGTACAACGAATATACAAACGGGAACTACAAGCCAACGATTCGTATTTTCAAGAACTTCAGGAATACACTCGCAGAGAATGGTGCTATCGAGAAGGAAAACGCTGCGTCATACTTCATTGAGTGCCTCCTCTCAAACGTCGAGACTACTACAATCGGAAAGGACGATATCCGCGACCGAGTGGAAGGAATTCTCGACGAACTCGAAGCCGACGCCCCAGAAGGATTCCCCGACTATAGTGTACAGCACGGGATGCAACCGTTGTTTGGTGACAAGACGACCCAGTGGGACGTCGAACACGCCAGGGCGTTCGTCACAGAGGCTAGACGCTTCTATGAAGAGGATTAGGAGAGATGCATACCTACTCAACTGACAACGACAATAGGCCGACGATATACGGTATCCTTGGATTCACCGCCTATGCAGCCGCCCTTGCCGTGGGATGGCTTACAACTGTACTCAGTGCAGTCATACCTGCAGTCGCCGGTATCACTATCTCTTGGGGAGTGGGATTTACCCTCCTTACAACTGTGTTCAGTCGATTCGTATGGAAGACGAGGATCGCCCGCGCGACAGGGGCTTCAAAAGTACCCGATTTCAACGGCGAGTGGTCAGGGTACGTGAAAACCTCGTATGATGGGTTCATTCCGGACGAGGCGCTTCACGAGTCGAATGACCCGAACGCGGAAATGCAAAGGGTCGCAGCGACCCTACGAATCACGCAGACATGGCGGAAAATCAGCATACACTTGGGGACCGATAATTCTGAGTCAGACAGTACTGGCGCAACTGTTTTGACCGAGGATGGGCGATGGCCGAGCCTCAATTACCAATACGAGAACGATCCCGATCCAGACTCCGCTTCTTCTATGACGAGACACTACGGAACCGCTGACTTAGCACTAAAAACAGACGCTACTGAAGACGTACTAGAAGGGTTCTATTACACAGGTCCTGGTCGCGAGAACTATGGTGAGATGTACTTCGAGAGGGCAGAGTAGATAATCAGTTCACCCTGTACAGCTCCAGGACTCCGTGGGTTCCACGCTGATCTGGTCGATCGCGAGCGACGTGGAGGGCGGAATGGGGCGAGCGGTGCGAGGACAGACGACACAGCGAAAAATGTCTGCTTAGTGGTTGAAATTGGAAAGGGGGCCGCGAGATCCAGCGAACTACAATAGTGGAACACCCGAAAGCTGTACATAGAGTTCAAAAGAACAACTTACTCTACTCGAACTCAACTACTCCCTTTGGGTCAATGCCATACAATTGATTAAAGCGTGACTCGTCATCTAACGGTCCTACTAACTGGTTTCTAATAATTCGCTGAAGCAGCGTTAATGCAGCTTCGAAATCATCCCGAAGTTCACTCCAAGTCGGGTTGTTATCACCGTGGACTACATACTGCCGAGAGAAACTGTAAAAATACGTTGACGATGCAGCCCGATCCGATGTCCCCGCGAAGTCAGCAAGGTCATCAGTTTCAACCTGTAATTCATTAACCAGATACTCAATTCTATCTCGCGTTCTGGATTGCTGATTATACAAATCGGAATACCGTTTTGCAAGCAACTCAATCGCACTACATACACTCAAATACCGACCCTCAACAGGTCGTGTCGAATTTAAAGCATCCCAGTAGTAACCTAAGACATGCCGAAGTCGAAGTTCATCTTGAACATGAGAATTGTAGTTATTGTAGGCCACATCCAGATATTGTAGAAATTCATTTCCCCAGACCAATCTCTCTGTTTTGAATGCCCCACCAATATCTCCTTGGGTGGACCACAACTTCGCAAATCGAATTCCTCCTTCGACAGAATCCGGTGGTTTCCCGTCAATACCAACCACTTCACCCCGCACGAAGCTTGGGCCGAGCCCCTGAACAAATCCCGATAACGCAAGCAAATTCTCCAGCTTTTCTCGTGCTTGAGTTACTTGATGTGACATACTCCCGGGTATTTTCAACGTGATAACGACTTTTGCAGTTCGAAGAAGTATGTTGTGAGACTTGATGAACTCAATTCTTTCATCCACATCACTAACCGACGATGCGATTACGCGCCATGTATCCCGGTTGATTAGTTCGACCTCGTCTACTGCGTTATGTGGAATGAAATGCTTGAAGCCCAGAACATCGAACTGTATACTCACTTCCTCGTCATCATAGGAAACATACCCGTCAGTACCATCAATCTCTATTTCAGATGGAGTCGACAGCGAACTAATGAACTGGTAACTACCTTCGTCCCCACCTGCTTGCAAGCCAAGAGAAACTACGACATTGGAAAGACATACTTTATCACCACCAAGGGTTGTCCCTTCGATTGAGCCAACGTTTTCTGAGAACTCAGGCGAAACACCGAAATGGGGGCTTTCGATGACCTCCACATCTATATTACCCGCTTCTGTTAGTGCAACTTCGACTTGCACTTCATTGTCCAGAATATCTAAGTACATCTCTTCCTGGAAATAGGGTGTTGAAGCATCCATCGCTGTAAGAACTCACATACGCCTATTAATTCTAAGGATGAGTCACGTACGAAAAGAGAGCGACCAGCGGATCGACATCCACTCCGATTACTCGGAGCGTCCGGTCGCTGGTGTCGCGAGGGCACCATGGTGGAACCTTGCGGGTCTGTGCGCTATTCGTTGAGAGCCACTGTAGCATCCTCGACAGGGTACCACTCGTGATCGTCCCACTGGAACCGCACGGGTCGTGCCGTCGGCCTGACTGGTGTATCCGTCGCCCGTTCGAGCAATGTTCTCGTAGTAGCGAGATCCGCGTGGTCGTCGAAACCACACGGGCAAGTGAGCGTCTCTCGATTCCAACGTGTCCGGTCTCGCTCACCGCAGTCTGGACACATCTGAGACGTCCATGCCTCCAAGAGTGCTTCCACGTCATACCACACTCTTCACAGACTGATTCGAGTCAATCGGTACACTGCCGATGGGCCCAGAAGGTCTGCGCTTAGAGGTTCGCTTCGACTGACCAGTACTCGCTGAGTACTCCGGTGAGGTTACCGTGGTAGAGCGTCGAGACACCTGCTGCGTCTAAGTGCTCGACCAAGTTCCGAAGGAGTGCGTTCACCGCATAGTCACGTCGCCGCGAGTGTTTGCGATAGAGCCGTCGATTCGCCGATTTGTGTGTTGTCCGTCAGGGAGTTCCGCTTGGGCGCTGACTATAGCGTTGGTCGTCTCTCGAAACTGCTCGGACGGGTGGTAGCGGACGAGTTCATAGAGGCGGTGACAAATCCCCGTGCTGATTTGAGAGGAAAGTATTGGGACAAACGATTTGAGGCAGGGAGATCTGCTGCAAGTTCTATTGATCAGTATCTTAAGTACCAAACTGATGAATGGCAGGGACAGCAGCCCGATCCGAAGTCACCTTTGCTGTGACATCTATCAACTCGGGCAGATTCAGGTGGTTCTCCCTGTATAGGGTTGCAACTTTATCCTACAATCACCTGTATCAGAACGAAAATGCCGCTCTGGGAAACAGCCGCTACAGCACTCGCAGGTGGGCTTGGAGGGGGAATAATCACCGTTGGTGCCCAGCAATTCCTTCGACAACGAAACGCGCCAGCACTAGCGCTTGACTGGTATAGCAACCAAGCTGCCTCGCCCTCCATCCTGACTCGTATCATCGACAAACAAGAGGCTCGATTCGAAAACATTCCCGATACCGAGACACGCTACAAAG
Organism: Haloferax sp. Atlit-48N; assembly: GCF_003383015.2. NCBI lineage: Archaea > Methanobacteriati > Methanobacteriota > Halobacteria > Halobacteriales > Haloferacaceae > Haloferax > Haloferax sp. Atlit-48N. The sequence continues at coordinate 5,717 of NZ_CP137691.1, forward strand.
CAAAGGACATACACTTGGTCCTTGAGAATACTGGTAGAACCCCTGCAAGGGAATGCCAAGTCAAAGCCGAAATCTACGAGGGTGGCTCCAGAAACCCCCAACCAGTCAGACTCGGAACCCGGATTAACCCGCCAATCCTCTACGAAGGCCTTTCAAGAGGTGAGCAAATTCGCGAACGTACTGCCCCCTTCCAAGTAAATCGAAACGACAGCGTCCTCATCGACCTTCTCCGACTCTCCTACGAGGAGATTGTCGACGAAAGTGATAGCAAAACAGAAACAACCAACGAATCGTTGCACACGCTGGCGTCGTTCCGGCAAATACAGTTTGATCCCAACACAAAATACACACTCCACGTCACGGTGACGGCAGCTAATGCGGCACCGGCTAAGTTTGGCCTCACTCTCCAGTGGGACGGCAGTGTGGATGACCAAGCTCTCCGAGACGCTCTCAATAAAACAGAGCCAGACGTCGTATATCTTTGACTCAGCTTCCATTCGGCTGGCGAACAGCCACGCCGCGAAACTCCTCGTGCTCACCCGTGGCGTCGAGACCAGATTCAGTTTAGCCCGGAACGGGCGGGGGCAGTACGGAGAGTGCCGCACGCCAGGAATGGCATACTTTGTCGTATTGACGATTTCGTATTTGTATGTGATTTCTGGTCAACCTAACGACCAAACGCCTTCTCCAACTTCTCATACATTCTTCTGCGCCGAGCCTTCCGCTCTTGCTCACGCGACAGATAGTTCCGAAGCACAACCTCCGTCGACGAACTCCCCTGATCTTCGGCAACCCCCTCTAACCCCTCAAGAACCTCTCCAACAGCTTCCTGATATGCTGAGTACCAGAATCGCCGCCCCATCTTCGGTGTGGGCGTATCTCCATCGACAACCACGCCAGCACTGTCAGCAAGCTGTTTGAACCGACGACGTATCGTACTGACTGATACATGTCCGGTCGACGACGACCGAGACGGGAACAGATATCCGTTCCAGTTCTCACGGTCAGAAAGCGTATCAATCCGATCGGCGACGACATCGACCCCATACAATAGCGTCACCTCACCAGGCCCGTTCTTCCGCTCGCCATCACCGAACGACAAGTGCGTATCTTCAGACTCCAAAACCACCTGGTCGACGTGCAACGCGGCAACCTCCGAGGGACGTAACCCCCATCCGGCAAGCGCAACGACGAGTAACTCCGCTTCGGTCGAGTCAACCTCTCCGTAGATGCGACGTACCTGCGACGCCGACAACGCCTGTGGGTCGGGCTCACTGGCTTCCCAGCCGAACTCTTCACCAGCCTCGGCGAGCGGGTTGTACTTCGCGTACTTGCGGCGTTTCACGAAGGCGTACCACGCTCTTGCGACGTGTAGGTACTCAAGCTTCGACCGATCAGTCGATAGATCCTCGTCGAAGACGTCAAGGACGGCGAGACAGCGTTCTATCTCTCGCGGCTGCTGGTCCAACTCGGACAGAGGTTCGAGCAGCGCATCTGTCCCGTGCAGTTTTCGATACGTCCGAACCCACTTCGCTAACCTCGTTCGGTGGGTCTCGACGGTACTTTCTGCCCGTCCACCACGGGTCTCGATCGACGTGAGATACGCTTCGAGCGCATCCACAGTCGCGTCGTGGTCGACGTTCCACTCCCATCCCTCAGCATCCTCGTCTTCGAGGCCGACGACGTCGACGAAAAACTGCTTGGGCGTCAGGTCGTGATGCTCGCGTAACGCGTACGCGATTCCACTGTATCCGTGTTCGGTGAGCCAGTCGTAGGTCGGAACGTCTCGGTCCTCGTCGAACCCATCGCGGTAGCGCTTCGGGGCGATGTCTTGCCAGTAGACGTCGACGAGTTCGTCGAGGCTCATCTGGGACCAGTTGTAGCGACGACTGCGGGTCTTTGAGGCCGTGGTCTCGTCGTCGAGTTGCTGGCCAGTAGACTGCTTCGTCATGCCGATTTACTGTCCAAAAGACCGTTTGTCGTGTTTCGCGATGATTCTGAGCCGGTGAATTTCATTGGTCTCTGCTGTTTTTCACAGCAAAATAATACTTTGGCTTGTGCGGGAGTGGTCTGATTCAAACATTCAATCGGATGTGTCCCTCGGCCAGCAAGCTACCGTCCGAGCCACACCTGGCCTCACTCGGGCGGTTGCGCATCGTGTTCAATCTCTTCGCGGGCTTCGATAACTGTCTCGAGATTCATGTCGACTTCCCATCGGTAGCTTCGCCCACCGGTTTGGCCCTTGTTCTCGTCGGTTCGGATGAGGAATCCGAGCATATGCAGGTCGTCGAGGTGATTCTGAATCGATTTCAGCGAGGTCAGGTGATTGTGGCCCCACGCATCTGCGACAGCTTCGTACCGCTTTTGCACACGTTTGGTCCGCACTGACTCGTCGTCGGCCAACTGTTGGCGGGCGACGGCCTCGAGTACCAGCTGTGCGTGCATGGTTTGGTCATCGATTTTGTCTCGAAGTTGGCCACGGTTGACCTGTTGTCGGACTCTTTCGACATGCTCTGCAGTAACCGTCGTAGACCCGGCCTTTTGTGCCGCATCTGCGGCTTCACGGAGGAGGTCAATCGCTTGCCGAGCACTCCCGTCGTCTTTCGCGGCGAAGGCAGCACACGCTGAAATGGCGCTGTCTACGCATGCACCATCGACGAAGGCGCGTTGAGCGCGGTCGGTAAGAATGGTGTGGAGTTCGCCTGCATCGTACGTTGAAAACGAGATCTCATGCTCCATGAGCGTCGATTTGACCTTTGCAGAGAGCGTGTTGCGGAATGTGTAATTGTTCGAAATTCCGATAAGGCCGACTTTGGCCTCGTTTATGTGCCCGTTCGCACGTGCTCGTGGGAACTCGTAGAGTAGTGGATCGGGGTCTGAGAGATGGTCAATTTCGTCGAGGACAAATAGATGGGTTCCACCAAGACGTTCCATCTGGGCGTATAATTCTTCGAATGCGTCTGCTGTTGATGGCCCCTTCTTCGGGAACGTAGCTGTGTCCTCAGGTCGAAGACTGTTTACGAGGTGGCGAACGGTCGAATAGACGCTCTGGTTGTTGCAATTGACCTTCGTGACGTGAATCTCATCCGCTGTATCGCGACGAAGTGCTTCGCGTTGGAGTTCACTAAGCACGAAGTTCGTCACTGCAGTTTTCCCGACACCCGCTTTGCCGAACAGAAAGATGTTGTCGGGGCTGCGACCGAACAGCGCGTCGGTCAGCGCGTGTTTGTATTCTTCAACTTCGGCATCGCGTTCAAGGATCTCGTCTGGCTGGTACTCCTCTTTCAGTACACGTTTCTCACGGTAGATCTCATCTTCCACGTCCTCGAACAGTCCACCCATTGATGTTCCGAACTTTCTGACATAGTAATATAAGAGTATGGTTCGAGTGTTTCGAGTGTTCTGTTTTTATATATTCAGTGGGAGGGGTGCTTTCGAGTGTTCCCTTGGAATAATGCGTATGGGGTCACACTTCGCCAATTGTTGAGATAGTAAATTATATGTATAGAGTACTAGGGAACGCGCGTAATCATAGGATAGAACACTCGAAATCACCACTCTCATTCTCAAGCACCGAGCACGCAGACACGCAATATTCACGCAGCACCGCCGTTGAAAGTGTGGTGAACACTCGAAATGACCCCTCTCTGTGAGATGGCCGTTTGAGTTTGTTAAAAAAACAGACTAGTTGTAATCCTCATGTCTTGACAGGATCGGCGTGACACAGACAGAGGGTGAGTCTATCAGACGGAAAGACACCAATCGGCGTTCTATCAGTTTCGTCGCGTTGCAAATGGGGCGCGAGTCGGTCACACGATCCATCGACTGGCAGAGAATCAAATCTGCAGATTCAGAAAAAGAGTTAATCGATAGGGGGATCTCTGGCTGAACAACTCGAATGCCCACAATCGCGCCAGACGCTCCGCGCGTAGAGCAGACACTTCGACTCCCGGTATCGAAGCTAGAATTACTTCATGAGTGGGCTATTCACGGTAGCGGATTAACGGCGTCAGCCCGGGTAACTGACTCCGATGGCCGAATCGTACTCATCCAGAACAGATGGACAGACGGATGGTTCCTCCCCGGCGGTGCTGTTGAGGCCGGTGAGTCCCCAAAAGAAGCGGCACGGCGCGAAGTTCAGGAAGAAATTGGTTTGAACGCCACGATAGAATCACCGTTGGTCGTTCTTGACCAAACGTACGTCTCTGAAGAGGACGGCGAGAACTGGTTCTCCGCACTGTTCGTCGTGTACGCCGCTTTCGCCAGAGGTGAAATTCCAAACGTGTCGCAGTTGGGCGTGACTGACGACGAAATCCTGTCCGCGCGATGGTTCGACACGCTTCCCAACAACCTCCATGATGGCGACCTCCTCCGACCATATCTTTAGGCCGGAGACGACACTTTTGCACACTCTCTATTCGCTGGTTCAGTGATAGGTGGGTGAAGTAAACGAACTCGAGATGCCGAACTCGACCTCTGTATGCAGCAGGCCGGTAAGTGATATACAGCCAATTTGGCAGGAGTTGCGTTGATACACTCGCGCTCTGTATTCAGCACACCTGCAGGACCTCACCGAGTTTTGCCAAGATCGGCGTGACACAGACAAAGGGTGCATCTCGCACGGAGGCATGGTTTATTCCGCCCGATCGGAATTGAACCACCCGCGACGTGGCACTCGTGTATCGTGTGCGAAGAGTTGCGTTGGGGTCGGCTGCCACTACGTCCGCTTGGTCCCGCTGAGGGTCACGCGTTCGTGGATGATCCCGCTAATCGCCCCGACGGGGAATGTCAGCCAGAACGTCGATGCCAGTGCGACGAACCCGATAACAGTCATGAACCCTAGCGCTTCCGGAATCTCTGTGTATTGACCATTGATTACTAGCGCAATCATACTGAACGCAAAGAGGGCGAGGAGTGCGAGGGTATACGTTCCCAACGCCGCTAACACGCCAGCACTCGCGCCGAAGTACGGAGTATCCGAGGGGAGAGTACGCCAGACGATGACCGCCGAAATGAATGAGGTTGGGACGACGAGCGGAAGCGCAATCAGTGCCCAAGTCCCCAAGAACTCCCAGTCACTACCGATTGGCTCTCCGAGGGCATACAGACTCCACGAGATAAGCGCGAATAGCAGTGTTGCACCCGTTGCGGCAGAGGCGAGCGCGTATCCTGCGCCGATGTCACGACGCTCTGCTCTCGGCAACCGGCCCGGGCCGTACCGTTTGCACGTCGTTCCAAGTGTGGTGAGGAAGTCAGCAGAGTTCATGATAGACGATTCAGCCGTGCAATCAAATACGTTCGTGAATCGCAACCTCTGAAACGAATGGTTCAGTGTCAGAAACTGCGTACAACCGACAGAAACCTCTCTATTTTGACCTTAAGACTGCCACCTGAGCAGTGTGTCATGACACGTATGGCTGGTCACAACAAAATTGTTCCTAGAGCGATTATCTCCGGTTATCATGACGACATCCAACGACAAAATTCAGTTTAGGGGGATTGACGAGAAGCGTGCAAGTCAACGCCTCAGTGAGATGCGTCTGGGAGGGATTAACATCAGTGAACTCGCTCGAGAGGGACTCAAAGAGAAGCTCCGGGAAGTACTCTCGAATGAAGAGCGAGTCGAGTTGCACCAACAGTACCTCGACGGAGAACTGGACGAAGGCGTTGCAAAGGTTCTCATCGGCGATCTACTCGAGGATATCGAGCGTGAACGCGAGGCAGTCCGGAAGGCGGAGACGCTCAGTACCGATGGCGTCTTCCAGAACAAGTAAGAATGGGTCAGACGAGATACGGCACCCTGTTATTGTGGATACTGACGCAGTGGACGACGCTGGCAAGTTCGTCGAGGCTCATCTGAGACCACTTGTAGCGGCGCTCTCTCGTCTCGTTCTCTGAAGCCTCCTCTTCGACGTCCAAACCTGGGAGTTGGATTGCCGATTCACGCCTGCTCATTGGCGAGTAACCCGCTCGCTGTGTGTTGGGGTAATTTTGAATGTGAGATTTTCATGACTCACTGACTTTCCCATAGTGAGTTAACACTTTGGCTGATGCGGGAGTGGTATTTACACAACCGCAATTAGTAAAGTGTGGCTGCCAGGGAGGCAATATCCAATATATTGTATAATGCTATACAAAATCAAAAAGCGGGGGGAGTTTCCATCCTCCGAGGTTGTAAAGCTCGTCGGTCTCGGCATCTTCGTCTTCGTCACTGGCCTCAGCCCACTCAGCTACCTCGCGTGGCAAGATGAACGTAATCGCTGAATTGGGTTCGTCGCTGTCGGATATGCCATGTTCGTTGTCTACGGGCTTATCGTGTTTCTCGAATACCTGCTACGACCATACATCGCGTATGCGACCTTGAGTTACAAGAAGACAGGGGCGCAATTCCCATCCTCAGTGGACTGCTGGCGCTCGTCCTCTCCCATGACAGCCCTTCGGACGTCTCTACTACTCGACTTAGGGGTGAGACAGACATAACCGTCCTGCACCCCTCCCGCTAGAGAGTTACTCATGGATATTTCAGAGATCCTCTCCACGAAGTTCACCGAGTTCGATATTGGGACACCGCTCTCGAAGGTCGCCGGCGCATTCGAGAATCAAGAACTCGATGCCGTCGTCGTAACAGACGGCGACGAGTATCGCGGCATCGTTAGTCGCCGACAGCTGGCGTCCTCGTCCAACCAACCATCTGCGAAGGTCGGCTCACAGGTACAGCACGTCCCGACTGTCAAACGTACCGAGGACGTCCGCGAAGTCGCACGACTCATGATCGGGAGTGACACCAAAACACTTCCCGTACTGGATGGCGACCATCCCGTCGGTGTGGTGACTGCAGATGCTGTTCTCGAGGCTGTGCGTCCGTTTCTCGACGCTGTGACCGTCGACGACGCGTATTCGTCGAAGCTAGTCAGCGCGACCCCCGACACGACAATCGGAAAAGCGCTCAACATGCTTCGGGAATCCGGTATCGCCCACCTCCCCGTTATCGACGGAGACGAACTCGTGGGGGTGGTGAGCCTGTACGACGTTATCGAGTTTACGACGCGAGGTGGGAGCAAGAGCCAGGGTGGTTCGCCGGGGAGTTTTGGTGGCCGGGGACGCTCTGAGGGCAGCCACGGTGGATTCGGAGCCCGTGAGGGAGACTCAGACCGGATGCTCGACCTGCCGGTGCGGAATCTGATGTCCGACACAGTCGTGACGGTCAAGCGGAGCGCGACGCTCGACGAAATCGTCGAGACGATGTTTGAGCATGAGATTTCATCGCTCGTCGTCACAGCCGACGAAACTGACGACCCAGTCGGTATCATTACCAAGACAGACGTCATCGAGGCACTCACCTGGGAGCGCCAGGACCGGAACGCAGTCCAAGTGTTTGGGCTCGACTTGCTGGAGGGGATGGACTACGACGATGTTTCCGCACTGATAGAGAACATGACCTCGAAGTACGGTGAGATGACCGTCATCAAGGCCAGCATCGAACTGCAGGAGCACAAGGAACAGAACCGGGGCGTCCCACTCGTGTTGGCACGAATTCGGCTAGTTACCGACCGTGGCTACTTCACGGCAGATGGAGAAGGCTACGGTGCCTCCCACGCCCTCCGCCTCGCAGCGAACGCCGTCGAACGCCAACTTCTCAAGGGAAAGACCTACGGTCAGTCGAAGAAGCGAACCGACGCTGATGCTCAAGAGCACCTCTACGGATGGTGGCTCGTCGGGTAACGGACTCCATTCCCCCCAGGGAAGGGTGGAAGGAGCCGATCGAAAGAAACGGTGTGCGTCGATTGGTTGGTAGTCTGTGAGAGACCGATTGTACCAATGTTGAATCTAATGATACCGTTGCTCGACTTCGAGCGCCTCGCGGACGGCGTCATCGAAGTGTGTCCGTAGTTCGTCGCTGAATGCCTGGACGTGTGAATCCTGCTGTACTACTTCTAGCGAATCCCAGTCACCGGCTTCGGTTGCCGCATACAGTTGCGTGAACTTCCCCCCGTTGTTGCCGTACGCAATGACGACAACATACGGCTTAACCTCTTCAGAACCTTCGGAGGTGTGCCTCCCGCGCCACTCTTCGAGTTCGGTGACGCTTACCCGATCGAACGTCGAAAGCTCTGCACTGAGTCCACCGATCCCAAGGCGCTGAACCAGCTGTTCGCGGTCCCACTCCCGTGTCTCGTTGGTCTCGGTATCCCTTCCTATCACGGTTTCTTCGGTTATCGATTCGACGACCCAATGGGTGAGTAGCGGCCCGGCCATCTCAGCCGTCGACTGAGTACCGACGTCACCTTCCTGGATGCGGTCGCCTTCCTGAACACGGATATACCGTGGATTCGACGCCGGGAGATCGATAAAGATCTCTTCCGGATCTACGTTGACCAGTGCTTCGACGCCGTCTATCGTTCGCGTTTCAATCGTTTTCTTTGTATGTTCAGTCATAGTTGGTGGCTTTGCGTACTGGACGCAGAGAGGAGAAGGCGGGGCGACACGGCCATTCATCTCCCTGTGTAGTATACACTGGGGAGACAGTTCACCCTGTCGTCTGTTTTCACAGTACACACATACTGTCCGTACTCCCACACAGACTTTCAGCTAAAACAAGTCCTTGAGTCGAATCTTGGCTATCGATGCCGGGGAGTCATACTGAACCCTGTTCGACGAGTTCTACAACACGTATCGACCATTCTCTCGCGTGCAAACAGTCAACTCAAGAAATAATAACTAATAGCGTGGCCGCCGTACACACAAAGATAATGCGGTCACACCATCACGGGACGAAGTCCTTCATCGATTTCATGAGCACATATCTCCAGGACCACCCCAAACGCTGTCCAGTGTGCGGGAACGAAGCTCGTGCCCAGTCGGAGTGGCGGATCGAAAAGCGCGATGAGGATGGTCTCCACTTCGTCCACACTTGTCCGGAGTGTGGAGCCGAGGAAGACGTATTTTTAAATCTCGCACCGGAGCACGAGCGGTCCCGTGGGTAGAAAAAGTGATGCGTGATGCCCGACGTATCTCCCGAGATTGGTTCGAATCCTCCACACTCCGCTACGCCACGTCTGTTTCCTGAATTTATGCGACGCGAGGTGAGGTAACCGTATGCAAGACTCCGCAATTGACGTCCAACAGCAGATAGCCATTTCGGAGACTCCTGGTGAGGAGTTCCAAGCACTGCCCTGGACACGACAACGAGTCGTGTTCTTCCAGCTACCCGAGTCGATTCAGCGAGACCTGCTCTACGACATGGACCGCCAGGAGGTACGGCGATTCGTCCGTCGACTCGACCCCGACGATGCGGCCGATGCGATTGGATTACTCGACGGAGACACTCAGGAGGCCGTGCTCGGTCAGCTCGATTCCGACCGACGAGAGCGGATCGAGTTCCTCCTGAAGTTCAGTCCGGACAGCGCCGCCGGTATGATGGATCTCGGCTACGTCACCGTCGACAAGGATCGAGGGTTCGAGGAGGTGGCACGGCTCGTCCGACGCCACGAGGCCCGAACAGGGCGCTTCCCGACTGTCTTCGTCACCGACGGCGACCAGGTGTTGGGAGAGTTACCTGGCCATACTCTTGCCCTAGTTGGTCACGGGTCGGCGGTCATCACCGAGTATCTCCGCCCAACCCCAACGGTTCGATACGCACAGCCCGAGTCTGAGGTCATCGAGGCGTTCAGGGCCAACCCTCAGAGTAAAATCGTCGTCCTCGACGAAGACGACAGCATTCTCGGAGTCATCTACGCGGACGACCTCTTGCAGGCCATCGAGGAAGCGGCCGGCCAGACGCTCTATGAGTTCACCGGTGTCGACGAGCAGGAGAGCGTTCTCGATGGCTCCTTCGAGAAGATCCGCCGGCGGTACAAGTGGCTCATCATCAACCTCGGGACCGCCTTTCTCGCTGCGGCGACTGTCGGATTATTCGAAGATACAATCGCGGCGTTGACGTTGCTGGCGATTTACATGCCGGTCGTCGCTGGAATGGGTGGGAATGCCGGCACGCAGTCGATGGCTGTGATGGTCCGCGGAATCGCACTAGAGCAAATCTCGCTTCGGTCAGGGGGACGTGCCATCGGCAACGAGGTGCTTGCGGGGGGTGCAAACGGCGTGATTACCGGTAGTATCGTGGCCGTCATCGCCACCCTGTTCAACCAGAGTCCCATGTTGGGACTGGTCCTTGGCATCGCGATGGTGTTGAACCTCGTCATCGCCGGATTCTTCGGCGCGCTCGTTCCGCTCGTACTGGACCGACTTGGCTACGATCCGGCAACCTCTGCGACCATCTTCATCACGACCGCAACTGACGTCCTCGGGTTCTTTATTTTCCTTGGACTGGCGCAGGTCGTGCTCCTGTGAAATGTCTCTCTTCTTCTTTCACCTGTCCGCTAAAATATAGGACGATGGGTCCGGTTCGGTCACCCTACGAGTCACTCTCCGAAGCAAGCGAATTCACTATCGTCTGTCACAAAAATACGGCCTCATCTCGGAGAATCAAGTGGCACACACCGGTGAACACTTCGGAACCGAACTGACGACCCCCGACTTCGAGCGATTCGCCGAGAGCTTCGGAATCGATAGCTACCGGCCAGAGACGTGTGTCGAGGTCGAGACAGTCCTCGAACGTGTCGTTCCTGCGAACGAGATGTCCCTGGTCGAAGTCACGCTTGGGTAGCACGGAGGACTATTCCGCTCTCCATCCCGTATCAACGGTTATGACGAGAGATGTAGATGGCCCGCTCGAACCAGGTGTTCGAACGTCCTCGCTCCCGGACGGAGGCACACCACTGAACGAGAGTCCGGTCCGTGTCGGTGTCTTGAGTCTCCATGACAGCAAGGAGACCAAGGCTATCCTGAACGCCGTAGAGGCGCTGGGTCACGAGACTGAGTGGCTTCGGTTGGAGAATATAATTGTCCGCTTAGAAGGTGGGGAGACCACGCTCAGTCCAGACGTGGATGTGGTGGCCAACCGACACCTCCTCTCAAACACCGACCGACCGTTCGAGGAACTGGGACTGGCTCAGACCCTCTCCGGGATTAAACCGATGCTGAACACACCAGATGCGACCGCACGGGCCACACACAAAACCGCCGCAGCGGTCGCCTTATCCAACGACGGACTCCCCGTCCCGAAGACCGTCCTCTCGCTCAGTAGCCACCATCTCAACCAGATTCGCGACGAGTTCGCCGAGGAGGCCGTCTACAAGACGGCCATCGGCACCCACGGCGGTGGAACTTGGAAGGTACGTGTGGACGACTCGCTCGCTGCCAGTGTCGGTAATCGGCGCGCCTTCATCCAGGAGTTCGTCGGACGAACAGGCGAGACCCCCAGAGACTTGCGAGTGTACGTCGTCGACGGTCAGGTGGTCGGGGCCATGTATCGGTATGCCATCGAGGGCGACTGGCGAACGAACGTCGCGCTCGGTGGACGCGTCGAGGATGCAACCGACGCAGCACCGCAAGCGGTGTTCGACCTTGCCTGTCGGGCGACGTCGACACTCGAACTCGACTACGCTGGCGTCGACCTCATCGAAGGTGACGACGTACATCTTGGAGGTCAATCCCACGGCCGGGTTCAGAGGCCTGTATCGTGCAACAGGCCAAAGCCCAGCGCCGCACATCGCGAGGCTAGCCATAGAGCGCGCAGGGGGATCGGTCGATCCGGACAGAGTAGAGAAGCTAGCGTCTACGCTCGACGACTCGGTGCCGTCCTCCAAACCGGCTCCGATCCGAGCCATCTCAGAGGAGCCGATTACCATCGGATTGACCGAGTCGGTCGTGGTTAGCGGAACCAGCGGGACAAAGACCGTTACCGCCAAATCGGACTCTGGGGCAGCTAGGACTAGTATCGACCTCCGGCTCGCAGCGGAGATCGGAACGGGACCGATTCACACCGTCTCGCGTGTGCGCTCGGCGAGTTCGAATCAATCGAAAGCACGAGCGGTCGTAGACTTCGTTATCGGAATCGGTGGGCATCAGCACACTGTCGCGGCGAATATCGAGGACCGCACTCACATGACCTACCCACTCCTGCTCGGCCGAGATATCCTGAAAAACTACCGTCTCGATGTCAGCCGTCAGTTCGAGGACTACGTGGAGACTGTGGCCGAGGAGTGAACCGAGAAGTGGATATCGAGACAACAGCGATCACCGATGTATCAGTCCTAGCAACCGACTTCGAACATCATCGGCGGAGTCGTACGTTTGATTCTCGGTTGGGCCAAGCACTTCTTCGAGGGATTCCGTCCCGCCCTGCGTTTCGATCTCGTAGTCGTCATAGGCCTCGACCAGTTCGTTTGTCGAGGTTGGATAGCTGTGGGTTTCGAGTGCCTCATCGAGGTCACCAAGCCTTCCACGAGGGTCACCGCTCATCGCTCGGGCTTCATGGGCGCGATCACGTACCGTCTCTACCTCGCGCGCTGGCTGTTGTCGCTTTTCGTCGTCTGTATTATCATCTCGGCTCCGGTTGTCGTCTGGCATCCTTTCCAATGCGCCCGAGTCGGATAACAGTGGATGCAAAAGGGCTGTTAGTCGCTGGACCCGGGCAAATCCGCCATCTTATAGTCCCGGAATCTGAGTCGTTATGCGTCTCCCTCAGATTGATATGGTTCCCCAACCGCCTCCCGCGGAAGTACGTTGTGGAGTTCGGACTCAATATCGGCCGCCGATTCGAATGACTCACGAGAGGTCTTTGAAACCAATTTACCGAGATTTGTTTCACCGTCGGCCAATATCAACCTAACATCGGAGAGCTCTTCCGATGCTGTAGTCCGTCCGATGGGATAATCAATCTCATCGAGCAAGGTCGAAATGTCGCTGAACTTGATTTCACGAGCCATGTTACCAACTACGCTCGTGAAGGTGATAAGTGACATAACCGGTGTAACGAACATTCTCCGACGATTGGGATTCTCGGCAGTGCTTTTCGTCAGCGGAAATCGGGTGATATCCTTCGCACTATCGACGCCGGGATTATCTCGCCAAAATACAATAGATACGTACGATCACTCGAAAGTCGATCTGACCGGGACCTAACTCTGCGTTTGACGGGTGAACTCGTGGAGTTTCTCTTCGATGAGTGTGGCAACCCGTTCACTATATTGCCAGAGTGCTGCGTTGAGTCGCTCTTCGGCCTCATCGTCAAGTTCGTCGGCCCCACGGAGGACGGAGTCTTTGGTGATCTGTGGGTGGTACACACAGACGACGCCGAGTGAGATATCCGAACTCGAGGTCCCTGCGGTGTGAATGCCGTACTGATCGGTTCCCCAGACACCATCGCCGCCCTCTCGCTCCAGTTCGGAGTCGAGCGCATCGAGCAGCTGTACCTCTTTGGGGGAGAGGATGGAGTCGTCACTTTCGAACAATTCAGTGTACGCCTCCATCCGGGCACTTCTCGTCCACTGGTCTAACTGGGAACGCGCCCGGAGTACGAGTTGTCGTTCGTCTGGAAACTCGGCCATGATTCTAGAAGGGGTGCAAGGCGAATGAACGTTTGTACAACATCTACGGATGGTGGGTGTGTCAGTGCGGCGGTGTACTCGACACCTAGCCGACGATTACGAACATGAGACACTTGGGGGCGTTGGCGGGTTGCCGACTGAGACGTACGGCTTTCGGTAACGGTTGGTCTGCGAGTTCAGTTCTCGAACTCGTCGTCGTATTGTTCGTAGGTAATCGTCAGCTTGCCTGCTGTCGGACGTTTCGCTGCATCTCGAAGCGCTTTGAACGATTCGAGGAGTTCACTCGTGTCGGGTGAGTCCTCCCGGCCGCTCGATGACTCTTCTCGAATCGTATCGTATACTCGCTCCAGGATGCGTCGAGCGGCATACGAATCAGTTTGTGAGTCAATTTCGAAGGAAGCCACGTGACGAGACATACGCAGATATCGTTCTCCACAAGGATAACAGCAGTCATGTTTCAGCAGGCGGCGTGTCATCGTCACCGTCTGAGGTGATTCTCGTCCCGTCAAGTTCACCGGATCGCACAACGGAGAGGATGTACTCAGGATCGGTTCCGTCGATAACTACTGTTTCGAAGTTTGCACGTTGGATTATCTTCGCGGCGAGTATGCCGATCGGAACACTACCCCGGGCAGTACTGTCGATATCGAGGATGAGTTCAACGAGTTGGCTCGCGCGTAACTTGTTGAATGGTTCTGCGTCTGGGTGAGTATGGGGATCCGCGCTAAAGACACCAGTCACGTTCGTCGCATAGATGAGAAGTTCTGCGTTGATGTATTCAGCAAGGAGTGCGCTCACCGCGTCAGTAGTTTGACCGGGTGCTGTTCCACCCATTACGACTATATCTCCGCCGCGGAGCGCTCTGCCCGCCGCTTCGTAGTCTTTTGATGGCGACGAGACGACGTCGTCGCCGATCGCCGCGATGAGAAGTCGGGCACTCACCCGAGTAACCCCGATACCAATTTGATCGAGTTCGACTTCGTTCGCACCGAGAGCTCGCCCTACATCGATGAATTCGCATGCAGGAGACCCACCTCCGGTGACGACACAGACGTCGTGCTCCTCGGCGAGTGTTGTGATGACGGCTGCGTACTCTCGAAATTGCTCTAGGTCAAGCGTCGGCACGAGGATGCTCCCGCCGAGTGAGAGTACGATGCGCATGTTGTTACCTAGATTAAACGACAGCGTCAAAAATAATCTAGTACCTCTTGATGACCCGCCACGTTATCCGCGCGGCCCGCATACTGTCGTGTATGGCGATGATTGTCTATCAAGGCGAGGACGACACTGTTTCGGAAGAGATCGACGACGAGCAACTGAACTACCGAGAGGACCACTGGCAAATTCACCACGGTGACGACGAGTACACGTACATTCCGAGAGAGCGTGTCTATACAGTAAAGATGACCGACCCACACTTCACAATTGGCGAGTAGACCACACGGCCAAGAGACGCTCTGGACCCAGAGTCCACAAAATTCACGACTACTTTGGGGATGCTCTCACTGCTGAGTTAAAACACTCGCGTCAAACACGGACCCCCCAGAAGAACGCGATTCCAAGGACAGTGACGACCGACAGCAGCAACTGCAATGGCCCACCAACCCGCAGAAAGTCCGAGAACTTGTAGCCACCAGGCCCGTAGACGAAGAGGTTCGTCTGGTAGCCGACCGGTGTCATGAACGCCGTCGAGGCAGCGAACGTCACGGCGAGAACGAACGCGAACGCGTTCGCGCCAATCGACTGGGCGGCGCTGGCAGCTACGGGAATCATCAACACGACGCTCGCGTTGTTACTAATGACACTCGTCAGCAGTCCAGTCGCAACGTAGAACACCCAGAGGACACCGATCGCTGGTAAGAACGCCGCAGTCGAAGCGACAGCATTGCCTAGTAGCGCCGCTGCACCCGTTTGCTGCAGTGCGATACCGAGTGGGATGACACCCGCGAGGAGGAAGATGACGTTCCACTCGACAGACGAATAGAGTTCTGTCGGCTTGAGGACGCCGGAGAAGACCATCACAACAACACCGGCAAGCGCCGAGACGACGATGGGGAAGATGTTCAAGGCAGGCAGCGCGACGACACCGATGATAATCGCCACCGCAAACGGAATCTTCTCCGTGCGGTAGGTCACCTCGTCAAACTCGTGGGCAACGATGAAATCCTCGTTCTCGACGAGGCGGGTGAGACTGTCCGGCGGTGCCTGCACCAAGAGTGTGTCTCCGACACGGATACGGATGTTTTCAAATCGGTCTCGGACGACATCGCCCCGTGTTCGAAAGGCGAGGACGTTCGCATCGTAGCGTTGCCGGAACGTCGAGCTCGCAAGGGATTCACCGACGAGAAACGCCCGACGGGATGACGACCTCGACGAGAACCGGTTCTTCCTCGCCCGGATGCAAGTCGCCCTCGGAGCGAGGGCCACCCGCGAGTGTGAGACCTTCGGCGTCCATGATCTGTTCGAGCGTCTCTCGGTTCGTCCTGAGTCGAAGTGTGTCACTCTCGCGAATCTCCTTTCGGGCGAGCGGTTCCGAGAAGCGCTCACCGTATCGGATTAGTTGTAACACGTCGATATCGAGTTCGTCGTCACCCAGTGCCTCTGAGACTGTCTGTCCGATCAACGGCGAGTTCGCAGGAACGGCGACGTCTGCGAGGTACTCTTGGAGAGCGTACTCCTCTACGAGATCCTCATCGGCTGGGATTCGTTCGGGGAGGAGTCGAACGCCGACCGTCATCAGATAGACTGCACCCACCGCGAAGGCGATCACCCCGAGTTTGGTGAACTCGAACATTCCGAATGCGTGGAGACCAAGCTCGGGGTTTCTGCACCGATTTGAGCCGCAATATCGCTCGCGAGGATATTCGTCGACGTCCCGATGAGCGTGAGCGTCCCTCCGAGCATCGACGCGAACGACAGCGGCATCAACAGTTTCGAGGGTGAGGTCTTGCCGTTGTGTGCGAGGTCGTTGATGATCGGGACCAGAATCGCGACGACCGGCGTGTTGTTGATGACCCCCGAGACGGAGCCGGTGATGCCGACCGTCGCAGCGAGTTGCTTGCGCCGGTCAGCCCCAGCGAATGCGGCCATCTTCCGGCCGATAAGTTGGACGATTCCGTTTCGATTGATTCCTGTACTTAGAATGAGCATAGCCAGCACAGTAATTGTGGCTGGGTTGGCGAACCTCGAGATGCCCGCTTGCGGGGAAATCTGTGTCCACGGTTCGAGAACCATCAACAGTACCATCACCAAGATAGCAGTGACGTCGATTGGGGACCACTCGGTCGCGAAGAGAACGAGTGCGAAGAGAACGAGTGCGAGGAGAATGAGCATGAAGACGACAAGCATCTCGGCAGTCACAGAAGTTGAAACCAAGAACTGGCTTACCAGAGATGGTAAAAAAAGGGCATACAGACAGGTGACGCTTGCGAGGCAAAAGGTCTGGTATCCACACCGTCTCGCTGACGACGTAGCACACTGGGGAGCCGAGTCCGACTGGTTCGGCCCTGTCAGTTCACTCAGATTCGAGACGGAAGCCCAAGACATCACTTGAGACGACTGGTGTACAACGGTTCGAGTTCGAAGAAAAACGAGCGTGATTCGGATGCCTCGAACCTCAGTCATGGGTTGTCGATGAACCGAACTCTTTGTCGGACCTTCGGTAAGTGACGGTCAGCATGCCAGGTGATGGAGACTTGGCTGGACCTCGGAGCGTTTTGAACGATTCGAGGAGTTTACTTGCATCTTCCGAACCCTCCCGGGCGGCGCGCGGTTCTTCTCGAATCGTGTCGTAGCCAGCGCTAAGATGCGCCGGGTTGCATTCGAGTCCACCACGGATTCGGTCTTGAAAGAAGCCTTGTAGTACGACATACCCGCGTATGACCCGTACAGAGTTAACACTCTATATGCTTTTCTTCAGTGAGACCGTCTTGAGCGACGCGACAGAAATTGAAGAAGGACCGACAACAGTTACTTACGCTCTCGAACAGTTATTTCTACCACGGACAACAGGTGCTGTGCGTTCGACTCCGAGTATTACAAGGGTCACTTGAACGGGAATTCCCCGTTCGACAGATTCCAGTTCTCTTCGCGCGGTGGTCGCGTGGAACGCATCTACGAACGACTTGTTCCGCAAATGGATCACCAAGATAATGACAGATGAGCAAACAACTGGCGCAGCCACTCCACTCAACGAAATCTTCTCCGTACTCAGCCATGAGTACCACCGTCGCATCCTTTGGGCACTCGCTGGCCACGAGTCACGAGGTGGGGAGAATTTCATAGTGAACCGACGGCCGGGAGAAGATAGCGAACCTGATGTTCTTCGGCTTCAACTCGTCCACTCTCACCTTCCAAAGTTAGACGACCAGGGATTCGTCAACTGGGCGCCCGAAACAGAAACGCTTGCACGTGGCTCTCGGTTCGGAGAAATCGAACCATTCCTACGATTGATGAACGAGCACCGAGAGGAGTTATCGGAGGGTTGGCCGTGATCTATCCCGAGACACATCCTATACGAGTTGCTCTCGCAGATACCTCGCACTATAGTAGTCATTAGAAGTAATCACTTACGTTTGGAACTGAAAGTTGCTCAAGGGCAGTATCAATCGCTGTTGTTAGCTCGTCAAGTGAGTCGAAGAACCGGTTACTCAGAGCTGCTTGAAATTGTCTCCAACACTCCTCAACCGGGTTTAGCTCCGGCGAGTACGAAGGAAGCCTCACGAATGCGAGGTCGTCACGGGCCGCAGGTCCGTGACGGCCGACGCCTGGAAATACGGCGCTCCGTCCAGCACTACGAGCAGGTCATCTTCAAATTCTTTACATAGTGCTAAAATGAAATATTTCGCGTGTTCGGCGGTAACGTACTCTTCGAATCGTGAGAAGAAGCGATCACCGCGATCACCGTCCTCGGTGATCGCGCCCAGCAGACACGTCCAGTCGCGTTGACCAGAGAGTTTGACCGAGGGCCGCGTGCCGCGCGGAAACCACGCGGCACGCGGCTCGACTTGCACGGATTTCTTGGTTTGGTCGATACAAACTACGGTGGCGTCCATCTCCCGCCGCTTTTTTTGAGTTCTTCGTAGAACGCTTCTTGGTCGTCTTCGTCAGCTTCGGCGGCTGTACGGCGTGGTTTCTGATAGCTCAATCCCGCTTCTTTCAGCAACCGCCGACAGCTTGGGATTGAATACTCGACACCGTAGGTTTCTTTAAGAAAATCTTGGACAAGCGCCGGCGTCCACGCCGGCGCGTCGATGCCGATTTCTTGGGGTGGTTCGTGAAGAGTTTCTTCGAATTCTTTTTGCTGTGTTTCTGAGAGTTTTCGCTTTCTCCCGGTTCGCTTATCATCAGAGACGGCTTGCTCAAGCGACTCGTCAGTCTCGAGTCGCTTGAGCCAACTGTAGATTGTCCGGCGCTGAACGCCGTACCACTCGGCTAGCTCAGTCTGTGTGACTCCGTTCTTGTACGCGATAGCTGCTAAGAGCCGTTGTGTCGGCTTCTTTCCGTCCACGTTGTCGAGGGCGTCGTGCAATTCCTCGACGGTGATCTCGTCGAGATGCTTCACTATCTCTTGCAACAGTCTCCGTGCAAAAAGTTCTAACGGCTACTATAGTGCAGCGGGACGGGTTTGGGAGTCGACACTGAGCCAAGTACGCCCGAATGAACGGGTTTCAGTCCGTATGCTCGTTCTTTTCGACTTCAGTGACAATTACGTCCCAGTCCGGATACTCGACTCCATTTCGGCATTCGAATGCGCCTTCCACATCGATTCCATTCTCGTAGGCTCTGAGAAAGAGCCCCTTTAGCTCGGTGTTCAATTCCGCTTTCGACGTGAGAGAGCCCTTCTCAGACGTCATCTTCCAAGGTTCCTCTTGTAGTTTCCCGCTTTTGATTCGTTCGTCGGTGGAATAGTGACCACACCGTAGCTGTACTCGGTTATCGCACGACCCTCGTGCGTGAATGTGACGTGGATTTCTCCGTTCAGCCCGTCACGGACGAGCGCATCTAACGCGTCTGGGTCAACCGTCGAATGGAGCAGGTCCAGTTCAACCGGATCAGCGACTATCACTTCCGCCAGCATCGCGATAACGCCCATGCTTGCGGGAGTGTATTCCTGATTGAACTGGGCACGAACAGTCGTGGAGTCAAGATGATACTCGACTGCTTCCACCCCAATTCCAGACACCACTGCGTCCATATCTACCTATTCTATTGGCCTGAATCGGTTGAATAGGGGTACTGATTATACAGAGGATTTAAAAATGTATTCGCTAGAACGACTACGACACACTGACCAAGGTCGCTCTGATGAGGCGTCGATGTCCGCGTCGAAGTCGTGACGAAAGTGATTGCTGTGTGATGCCGAGTTCGTCAGCGATCTCTTCGAGTGATGCCTTGCGTGGGGTGTCGAAGTAGCCACGCTCGTAAGCCAATACCAGCGCCTCACGTTGAGTTTCAGTCAAATCGAAGCCAACTCCCTGAACAGGAAGCATGGCGTGGACCGCAGTGATTGTGATCGGTATATCGTTTTTCTGGCAGTAGTCTCGAAACTCTGCGAGTGCTTCCTGATTTTCGCCGCGCACCTCAAATCGCCACTCGTCTTTCGTTCCAATTCCGGAGAGTACGACTACCTTCGCCCGGGCAAGAGCACTCAGAACGCCGAAATACTCTTGTTCCCACTCGGCACGCATGAGATACTCGTCTTCGACGCTATCGACTAGTCGGATGTTCGTCACGCCAACGTGTGATTTGAACGCTGCTTCGATGTCTTCGGTTTCCACTCCACGCACCCAGAAATACGGAATAATCAGCTTCTCGTGTGGAATAAGTCGTTCCAGTTCGACCTCTACCCCCGGCAAGCTCCCGAAGACACTTCCTAGCGGAAACTCCTCGACTGGACCTGTAAATTCCATCACGGTCGCCATGCGGAAGCTTTCGGCCGACAGGAGCATAATCGGCGTGGATGGTGTACCATGGCTTCGAGATCAGACAAAACTCCACAGGTGACCAGTATCGTCTGTTCTTCAACCGAAGGGTCCTTTTTTCGCCCGTTCAGACATGGTATACCATGCCTTCTTCTTTTGTGTGGCTCTGAGTAATATAGTTTCACAAACGAGCATGAGTGTGATAACGGAGGTTCGAATATCGCCTGGTGATTTCGAACTCGGACAGATACTCGAGTTGGACGAGGCGTCGGCTATCGAACTCGAAACGCTCGTCCCGAGTGGTGACGTGACTGTGCCGCTCTTCTGGGTCTACGAACCGGTCAGAGACCATTTTCTCGAGACTGTTCGACGCTATCCGACTGTCGACAATGTAACAGAGGTGGAAGTATTCGATAACCGGACCCTGTTCAGGCTCGATTGGGATGCGAGCCAGGACCATCTGTTTCAATGCATCTTGGATCAAGGGGGACAAATATCGAGTGCGACCGGAACGTCTGAAGGGTGGGATTTCGAGATACGGTTCTCCCAGCGCGAGGCGTTGAGTGAATTTCGGACGTGTTGTGAAGACGCGCACATCAACCTGGATGTCATCAGAGTGTACAATCCCACGGACCCCGGGGTTAGTCAGTGGTACGGCCTGAGCGAGCCACAAAGAGAAGCGCTTACGCTTGCGGTTCAGATGGGATACTACGATATCCCACGTGGCTGTACGACCCAAGAGCTTGCGAGCGAACTCGGAATTTCAGACCAAGCAGTGACGGAACGGTTGCGTCGGGCCATCGGTGCGTTCGTTCGACGTGCACTCCTCACCCCCGAACCTGAGACGTAGGTGGTTCGACTGCCTCCATTGTACACCATGGAATCGACACATGCGGGTGGAGCAACAGTACATGAGTATGGATGAGACGCAAGAGCGAGGGAAACCTGATTTACAGGATATCGATAGCGTCTCCGGGTCTGCGAAACGAAAGAGACCAATCTCTCTGGATAGTCTTCTGTCGGCAGTAACGAGCAAATACCGGCGGGCCGTTCTCAACTCGCTGACTAGCACATCCAATAAGAGACTGAAATACGATACGCTCGTAGACCGCGTTGCAGAGATGCTTCGAGACGAAAACACAGATCGAGAATCTGACGAACACCGACAACGCGTCCAGATCGCACTTCACCACGTTCATCTCCCGAAACTGGCGGAGGTTCAGATGGTCGATTACGAGACTAACGCGGGACACGTCCAGTTTGTTGGCGGTGAACTGGAACAAGACCTCCTGGCGCTGATCAACTCACACGATATGGATAAGTGAACGACTGGACCGTCTCTGTCCTTTTCCGACCGAATTTAGCGTATACGTAGACTGACGGAGACCCGTCCGTTCCGAACCATGGTTTCTATTCCCGGTCGAGACCCGACAGTAAGTTGCGGTCTTGTCGGAGATGCCGTCTAGATACGAGTCCACGGAGTAGTAAGTGCTAAACACGAATTCAACCCCCGAGCCATTAAGCCTGCTCGCCTGTAGATATCTCGTTCAGAACCATCCCAGTGGCTCTGTTGAAATCCTCTTCACGTCTTGCGATTTGCGGAGAGGCTAGTTTCTAACCGGATCGACGAAAGCCGGTGGGAAGAGTCGCTCTTTTCAATGTCAACGCTGAAGGATTTCAACAGAGCCAGATAACTCGCCATCAGATTTTATTTAAGCTCGAGACCGTCTTTGAGAAGGCCCACACACATCCACTCTCCGAGGATGTGTCGACACACAGTTTCAGAGGATGGACTAGTTCCGTACCAATCATCTTGTAGCAGTAGAGTCAGAAGGAGAGTTTGAGAAGAGATGCCTTACTTTGAGGTACCTTCGAGGAGCTGTCGAGCGTACCGGTAGATTGGCGCACCGAGCCAATCACGTCCTTCTGCCATTGCCTCGAAGGTGACTCTTGCTTCCTCCCCGCTGAGGGCATCGCGCTTGACCAGCGCCCGGAGAACGATCGGAGATAGCGCAACTTCTGCACTCACTAGTTTTCGAAGTTCAGGAAGAGCTCTGTAGTCGTCGGTAATCAAGAACGCTGCATCCACCTCACGGACTGCAGCTACGCAACTGGCTTCACCATCGTCGATTCGGCTCGTCACAAACCCACCACCAGCGACAGCAACAACGGTGAACTCGTCGGCCGTATCGAGGACGGCATTGGCGGCTTTGCCATGGCGGTCATCGTACTCAGCAGTTCTTTGGAGTTCCTCAAGAACTGCCTCTGTGGTTGCGACGTCAAACTCGGTGACGAAGACGTCGAGAACTTCGCCGACTGAAAGAGAGATGAATGCGCTCGTGTCTACAACGAGCATTTAGAGGTCTGCGAGTTTGTCTGCGAGTTCTTCACCACGATCAAGTACCTCTTTCGAAGCGCGGACGGCTTCGGCATCCTGTCGCCCGATAATCTCGGCCAGTTTCTCGAACTCGATGTGGTTATTCAGATACAGTTCGACAACAGCCTCACGGAAACTCTCATCAGACTCTTTCTCTTCGAGATACTGTCGGAGTGCTTCGATGAGGATTTCTGTTCGATTCTTGTGAGTGACCTCAGCCGCAATGTCGGCGTGTGCCACCAACTCCTCGGGCAGTCGGAAGTTAACTCGTTTTGTGCTCATGTACATACAATGTATGTACGTATTCAAAACTTTGTCGGCCTGCTCGTCGCTTGGTTACCCTCGCAAAACCCCCTCAGATATCGTCAGAAGGTTTGGAGTCCAGTTCTATAAGGAGCGAAACAGAGTTGACAGTTCTCACCATGCCCGCTGCTATCCGAATAAGCGCTGATGCTGCTGTCCAATACATTCAATACATCTTAGTACATCTGATATACTATGCCCATCAGCGCGGATCGCTTCGAGACCATTGACGACGGGAATGGCAACCCAAAACCGGGGACAAACGC
Organism: Haloferax sp. Atlit-48N; assembly: GCF_003383015.2. Taxonomy (NCBI): domain Archaea; kingdom Methanobacteriati; phylum Methanobacteriota; class Halobacteria; order Halobacteriales; family Haloferacaceae; genus Haloferax; species Haloferax sp. Atlit-48N. The sequence goes on from NZ_CP137691.1 coordinate 29,034, forward strand.
CTACAAACTCCTCTCGTTCTTAGCTCAGAATGCTGACCAAGCGTTCACCCAAAGCGAGATTGCCGAGCGGACGTCCGTCAAGCCCGGCTCGGTTGGCCCGACTCTCGTCAGGCTCAGAGAACGAGGTCGCGTTGAGCATCGAGGTACGTACTGGCGCGTGAGTGACCACGTCTTGAGCCTTGACGCTGCAGCCAACCATGCCGCTGCCACGGCAGCGAGTCGCGAAGAAGAACCATTTGAGTACGACGAATGGCAAGAACACGCCGTTGACCCACGACAACAGCGTGACTGACACCAACCGCTTCCAGAAGGGCGACGTATTCTGGGCACCGGATCCATTTCGTCGCGGGTCAAATCCGCGCCTCTGGGTCGTTCTTGCTGCAGACTTGCTCCCGTATCCTGGCGAGGAGTATTTGTGTGCAGCTCTCACAACCAGTAATCTCCCGCGAAACTTCGAAGTTGGAGATGATTGGGTGAGTGGCAGAGACCCGACCAAGACCTCGTATTGTTCTCCATGGGTCGTCGCGACAATCAAACATGACGCCGTTGTCAATCCACAGGGACATGTGACCGAGTCATTCGCCGACGAAATGATTGCAGAGTGCAAGCAGTATCTCGGCCCCCAGTAGTCTGCCTAAATGAACATTCACCTACGTGCTTCACACAACGTCTGGTGGTGCGTTCGAATCGTTTGAGTTGAGGTATCACTCACGGCCGCAACACGCGCCTGCGTGAGCGGCCAGTCACGCTCCACAGCGGCCGTGTACACACACGCTGCAGCGACTGCATGTGGGTTCGCGCCACGATGAGCCCACTCACTACTTGATGTCTCGGCTAACGACCGTGCTCGTCGCCGAATCTTATCCGTCACGTCAAGCGCATCCGCCACTCGCGGAACGAACTCTACCGGTGTAACTGGCTCCGCAGGCAGCCCGAGTTCTGTATTGAGTGCGTTGTACGCTGACCGAACGCGCGAGTCAGCCACCCGTGCGAGCGGGACGAGTTCGGCGAGCGTTCGTGAGAGCCCTGCACATCGACAGGCTGCATAGACACTCGCAGTCGCGACTGCTTCCATCGACCGCCCCGGCAGCAGGTCCGCCTGTTGAGCGGACCGAAAGCACCGACAGGCTTGGTCACGCAGGCTATCAGGAAGGTCAAGCGCGCCGGCAAGCCGCCGAACTTCGTCCAACCCGTGAGCCAACCGTCGCTCACGACTCGACTGGTACCGACTCCGACTGTGCTGGGTGCGAAGTCGGGAGAGTTGCTGTCGGCGCTCGCCCGGGATCGGTGTCCCGTTCGCATCGACGTGTCGACCGATTTCGGTCGCGAGGCCATGGTCGTGCCGCGTCGGCGTTCGCGGCGCACCCACTCGTTTTCGCTCCTTGCGCTCGAACGATCGCCACTCGGGACCGTGGTCGATGCCGTGCCCGTCGATGATGAGCCCACAGGATTCGCACCGTCGCTCACCAGCGTCCGTAATGACCTGTCCACCACACTCTGGACAGGAGGCGTTCCCACAGGATTTCCCGCACGATTCGTCGAACTGTCGCTCGTAGACATCTCGTGTCGCCATCTCGAACACCGCGCGACGCATCTCGCTGCGCCCCGCACCCTTCAGGGGCTCAAAAACATCGTCGCCGTCTCGAACAACTTTGACCCGGCTGGGGATCATTAAATGACTGAATCACAACACCAAACATGCTCACAGGTGGATTGCCGTTGCAGGCTCGTCGTGTCACACAAGACGCGCCCTGTTCTGCAACGGGTGCGGAATCGCGTACCAAGCCATCTGCATCCACCCCTTGATAACTCCCTCGTGGGCCTCGTGCCCACCGCGTTTCGCACACTCGACAGTCGTATCAGTAAATCTCTGCAGGCCACGGTCCGTGGGTTGTGTTAGTAGGAATTCTCACCAGGCGAACAGTTAACTGAACCAACAAATAATTGTCTTGTATGAGTAGCTCACCATGGACCGCGAACTTTGCGACTGAAAAAAGCAGATGTGCAGCCGACATCCAACGCCTCCTTGAGAAGTACCCGCAGCCGGTCGTCTACGAAGTCATGAGTGAACTGCTCCGTCGAGAGATGCGCGAGCAGTTTGCTGGTGCGTACGCTGCGTCCCAGCAGTCCGACGACTGATGGGTGATTGGTGACGTACGAAACCCCACACGATTATTCAGATAGGTTGCGCCGCCCAGCGTCGATGCAGTTCCAACAGGGAAGAGCTTCAGACAGCTGTTCACACTCGCAAGGTAGGTCTGGTGTGTCGTCATCGCCGCGTGATGTTGACCCACCATCTGCGACGACACGCATCTGGACGGCGAGTTCGAGTATTCGTGGGCGAATCGCGACTGCAACCCGATGTTTACACGGGGCGTCACCGCTTGCATCGGCGGGACACGAACACGAATCGGGCACGCCGTCCTGAATCCGAACCCGGTACTCGTGAGCAGTCGGGTCAGCATAGCTCTCGTTGCGAACACGGACATCGCCCTCGAGGAGTTCGAATGCAAACGCCTCGTACTGCGCCCGCTTGAGGACGCGCGTAGGTGGATCGAACTCTGGTAGTACAGGAATCATGGTAGCCAGCGCGCAATGCGCGCACCCCTTCGGGCGCATGAAAAACTACGCTGTCGAACGGAGTGACAGGTGACACAGAATCAGGTTGGATTCTTTATGCTGACCTGTCCTGATTGTCCTGAAGTCAATACAGGTGAGCTACTTGCTGTGAGGCATCGAAATGTCTATGAGATCTGTCACAACCTGCGTGGCTGATACAGAGGGTGAATGCAGCAAGAGCCGCTCAGTTGTTTATCTGCAATCGTACAGCAACTGATCAGGCCGATAAGCCAAGATGCCGATACACTCGGCCGACTCGGTCAGCCTGTCAGTACTCGGTATCGTCGACGAACTCGTCAAACAAGTCTTGGACTCGCGTCTCGATCTCATCGCGAATCTCCCGGACACGTTCGATGTCTTGGCCGTGGGGGTCATCGAGGTTCCAATCACGAATCTCGACTCGTTCTGCGTCGAGTTCGAGCGTCGAACATCCCATCGTCGCAACGACGTCGCACGACTCCAGCGTTTCCGTCGATACCTCTCGTGGCGTCCGGTTGGACACGTCGATGCCGACCTCATCCATGACGGCGACGACTTCGTCGTGGACGCTGTCGGCGGGATGCGTACCGCCAGTAACGACCGCAACGTGATCGCCGAGAGTTCGTTCGTCGCGTTCGCGCTCGGCGAACGCTGCGGACATCTGACTCCGCCCCGCGTTCTGTACGCACACGAACCCGAGCTTTCTCGTGGGTTCTTCCATACCACTCTGACTTTCCATGGCTTACTTGACCGTTTGTATGTCGGCTTCCATAGACAATAGTCCACTCAATAGCTGATCGAGGCTCGACAGTGAGCGGTTCACAGTTGTCGGGAACCGTCGAGTGCGACGAGTGCCGCAGTGGCACGAGGAGTTGGACGATATTTCCGCCACTTGCCGTCCTTCCGTCGAGTGACGAGCCCGGCGTCGGTGAGCCTGGAGAGCGCGTGGCTGATGGCGCTGTCGCTGACGTCGAGGAGTGGGCTGAACTCGCAGACACAGAGTTCGTCATCGGCGACGTGGAGGATGCGGACGATTTTGTATCGGGTTTCGTTTGCGAGCGCTCCGAGCAGGTTGAGATCGTCGTCGAGCTCCGGGCCACCTGCGGCGACGTGCAGTTCCTCGAGTTCCGCGAGGCGTTCGTTGACCGCTTCGTCGCCACACCCGCCGCGTTCGTCGGCGAGGTATCGCTGGAGCCGATCGGTGGAAGACATCGATTCGAATTGAGTGGATACTTGATTAAGACTTCTGGGTGCGCTGTGGATGAATACCGATTCAACTGAGTCGAGATACTTGAGCAATATCAAATACGTACTAATGCCACAATCATTCGAAATATGCTCGTGTATCTCGTATAGAACCGTGTATTATGGCGATTTCGCTCACTCGTGTGACTTAGCTGAAAGCCGAAGCTTTATCCAAATGTTTGAGTAACGGCTCAGATGAATGGGGCGGTTGTGATGCTGGTGAGCGCCACTCACCGGGCAGCCGTTCCAGACGACAATTGAAACACGACTCAATCCAACTCATGACTGAACTCACACTGTACGAAGAAGCGATGTGTTGCTCCACGGGCGTCTGTGGCCCGGACCCCGACGACGAACTCGTCGAAGTCAGCGCGGCCCTCGACCAGCTCGAGACCGAGATTGACGACCTCGATATCTCCCGAGCGAATATGCAACACGACATCGACCAGTTCCTCGAGACGCAGCGTATCTACGACCTCGTCGAAGAACACGGCCCGTCGATTCTCCCGATCACGATCGTCGACGACGAGATCGTCGCCAAATCCGAGTACCTCTCCTACAACGCCCTCAAAGCCGCGGTTACCGACCGTGAGTCCGCGCCGGAGGCCTGACTGATGAGCCAAAGCGATACTGCCGCACGTGCCGTCGTCGAGCCGACGAGCGAAGAGACCGAGTTCGTCTTCTTCAGCGGGAAAGGCGGCGTCGGCAAGAGCACTGTCAGCTGCGCGACCGCGACGTGGCTCGCCGACAACGACTACGAGACACTGCTCGTGACGACCGACCCTGCGCCGAACCTCTCCGACATCTTCAATCAGGACATCGGCCACGAGGTCACCTCCATCGACGATGTCCCGAACCTCTCGGCCATCGAAATCGACCCCGACGTCGCTGCCGAAGAGTACCGTCAGGAGACCATCGAACCGATGCGGGCACTCCTCGACGACGAGGAGATCGAGACTGTCGAAGAGCAGCTCAACAGTCCGTGCGTCGAGGAGATCGCGGCGTTCGACAACTTCGTCGACTTCATGGACAGCCCCGAGTACGACGTCGTCGTCTTCGATACCGCACCCACCGGACACACCATTCGGTTGATGGAACTGCCGTCCGACTGGAACGCGGAACTCGAGAAGGGCGGTTCGACGTGCATTGGACCCGCCGCGTCGATGGACGACAAGAAAGCGGACTACGAGCGGGCCATCGACACGCTTTCTGATGAGTCCCGGACGTCGTTCGCGTTCGTCGGGAAACCTGAGTCGTCGTCGATCGACGAGATAGAGCGGAGTGCGAGCGACCTCGCTGAACTCGGCATCGAATCGCAACTCCTCGTCGTCAACGGCTACCTGCCGGAGTCAGTGTGCGACGACCCGTTCTTCGAGGGCAAGCGCGCGGACGAACAGGCCGTCATCGACCGCGTGGAGTCGACATTCGAGCGCCAGGCGCTCGCGACGTACCCACTCCAGCCCGGAGAAATCGCGGGTCTCGAACTGCTCTCGGACGTCGGTGGCGTCCTCTACGACGGCGACGAGGCGACCGTCGATGTCGACGCGGCGACGCGACGCGCGAGTGACGACGAAGCTGTCGACTTCGACTCGCTCACCGCCCCGGACGCGGTCGCCGAGGAACTCGCTCCCGTTGAAGACACACGGTACCTGTTCTTTACTGGCAAAGGTGGTGTCGGGAAGAGTACGATCGCGTCAACGACCGCGGTCTCGCTCGCGGAAGCGGGCTACGAGACGCTCGTCGTAACCACGGATCCGGCCGCGCACCTCGCGGACATCTTCGAGCAACCTGTCAGCCACGAACCGACGTCCGTCGGGCAGGCGAACCTCGATGCGGCCCGCATCGACCAGGAGCGCGCGCTCGAGGAGTACCGGACGCAAGTCCTCGATCACGTTCGTGAGATGTACGCCGAGAAAGACGACACGCAGATCGACGTGGAGGCGGCCATCGCGAACGTCGAGGAGGAACTGGAATCGCCGTGTGCTGAGGAGATGGCAGCCCTCGAGAAGTTCGTGAGCTACTTCGAGGAGGACGGCTACGACGTCGTCGTGTTCGACACGGCCCCGACCGGGCACACGTTGCGGTTGCTGGAGTTACCGTCGGACTGGAAGGGGTTCATGGACCTCGGGTCGCTCACGAAGGGTGCTGCACCCGCCAACGGTGGGAAGTACGACGAGGTCATCGAGACGATGCAGGACCCCAGTCGGAGTTCCTTCGCGTTCGTGATGTACCCCGAGTTCACCCCGATGATGGAGGCGTACCGTGCCGCGATGGACCTCAAGGACCAGGTCGGGATCGAGACGTCGCTCGTGGTGGCGAACTACCTGCTCCCCGAGGACGACGGCGACAACGCGTTCTTCGAGAACCGACGCGCACAGCAAGCGGAGTACCTCACGGAGATTAAAGAGCGGTTCGACGTACCGATGATGCTCGCACCGTTGCGTCAGGAGGAACCCGTCGGCCTCGACGACCTCCGCGAGTTCGGCACGGAGGTCACGGGATTGGCTCGTATGCTCGAGGATGACCGCGAGGAGGTGACGGTATCGTGAGCGACCCCTTGGTCGAGACGGCGGACGTCGAGACGGAACTCGAAGCGTTCGTCGACGAACTCCTCACGTGTGAACGTTATCAGGAGTTGGTCGAAGCACGGGAGGCACTCGAAGCTGACGCCGAGGCTCAGGAACTATTGGGTGCGTACCGGGAGACCGAGCGCGAACTCCAAAACGGCGAGTTCGACACGTCGCTCATGAGCGAACTCCGGAGCATCCAGAAGGACCTCTCGGAACTCGAGTCTGTCAGGCGGCACCGCGAGGCTCGCGAGGCGTTCGAGAGCTTACTCGCCGAGACGGACGAGATCGTAAGCGAACGCATCGGGCAGGCGTTCGCGCAGTCGATTGGAGGTGGGTGCTGTTGAGCGACGCTGACGACGTGCTGACCGCGGCGGAATCCCTCGGTGCGGCGCTCGCCGACGCGAAAACGGAACGCAGTCGAGAGGACTTCGAAGCCCTCCTCGACGACTGTACGGAAACAATCACTGCGGCGACCGGCGTCGACTACGGCGACGCCTGCGACGCCGGCAGCGACTGCTGTTAGAACACGCACTCGCAGTCCGAACTCGGGTTCTTCGCCGCGAGACGGGCCCCGGGTTCGGAACTCTTCGGTTCGCTGGAACCCGTTGGACAGTACTCAACGTTCTCTCGGAGCGTCTCTGCGTGGAGCAGACGAGGGACTCGCCAGAGAAACATATTAGTAGTTCCTTGTATAAGCTATTGCTAATATGGTTCAGGATACTGTCGCCGACGGGGCCACAGGCGACGCCGATGCCTGCTGTACTCCACTTGGGGACGTCGATGCGGACGCGATGGCGATTGACCTCCAAGTTCTCTCCGCCATGGGGAATGACACGCGCTACGAGCTCCTCCGACGCATCGCGAACGCCGACGACGGTGTCTGCGTCTGCGATCTCGAAGCGGCGGTTGGCGTCAGCCAGAGCGCTGTCAGCCAGGCGCTCTCCCGGCTGTACGCTGCCGGTCTGGTCACGCGCCGAAAAGAAGGCTCCTGGCGGTACTACGAGCCGACCGAGACCACCGTGGCGCTGCTCGAAACGCTCGACGACCTGCGAGGCACCCATGAGTGACGACACCCAGACTGGCACGACAGCCGACGACCGCGATCCAGAGGCGACTCGCCAGTTGGTACGGGAACGCTACGCCGGAATCGCATCGAGCGACCAAGGCTGTTGTAGCGATGTCGGCCTCGATGTCGCGGACGATAGTGGTTGCTGTGACGACGACAGTCAGTCCGAGAGCGAACGCCTCGGGTACGACGCCGATGACATCGCGTCGGTCGCCGACGGTGCGGACCTCGGCCTCGGTTGTGGGAACCCGAAGGCGTTCGCCGCGATGACACCCGGCGAAACCGTCCTCGACCTCGGCTCCGGCGCGGGGTTCGACTGCTTCCTCGCCGCTCAGGAGGTCGGCGCGGACGGCCACGTCATCGGTGTCGACATGACTCCGGAGATGATCTCGAAGGCCCGCGAGAACGTCGCAAAGAACGACTCTCGGAACGTCGAGTTCCGTCTCGGTGAGATTACTCACCTCCCGGTCGCAGACGAGACCGTCGACGTCGTCATTTCGAACTGCGTCGTCAACCTCGAACCCGAGAAACAACGTGTCTTCGACGACGCGTATCGCGTCCTCAAGCCCGGCGGCCGCGTCGCCATCTCCGACGTTGTCCAGACCGCACCGTTCCCCGACGACGTTGCAATGGACCCCGACTCGCTTACGGGGTGTGTTGCCGGGGCCTCGACCATCGGAAAACTCGAGAAGATGCTTGACCGCGCTGGCTTCGAGGCGGTCGAGATCGCACCCAAGGACGAGAGTACTGAGTTCATCAGCGACTGGGAGGCCGACCGCGACCTCGGCGAGTACCTCGTGTCGGCCACTATCGAAGCCCGGAAACCGACCCTCGACGACTAATCAGGACGGTCGTACGTCATTAGTCGCCACATTGGAGCGAAGTGGCCTGTTGTTGCTGTTCGTGTGTGCAATCGCCGTCGGCTTCGTCGCGGGGTCGTATTGGCCGGTGGTCGATGGACATCCGCAAGAAGGCGAGCACGAGCTGTACTGGGTCCGAAGGCAGTTCACGAGTTGCTCTTTGTCGGTCTAGCGTATTACGGCGTGTTCTCGCTCATGTTCGTCGTAACGGTTACAGACCTACTGCAGAAGATAGGCAGTATTGGTGTGGAGGATCTCGTGTGTACCGCTCTGTATGCGTACTCTGTGGACCGACGCGACGCGAGGTAAGCAAACCGGGTAAGCACAGCTGAAGCACGCGTCAAACCGGCAACACAGGGAATAGAACGATTGGGACTCCCTCTTCTGAACTTCCGAATCGCTCAATGTAGGTGCTACACCGACCAAGCGAGTTGCAACTGAAAGACGTAGTCAGAGTTGGCAGGGTCGCCCGAGTTCTCGTTCGTACTGCGATTTAATTTGCTCGAACAGGTCCTGGCCAAGCTCTGTCTGGATGCGAGGCGCGGCGGTAGCAAAGAACTCGTCCAGGTTCTCGAACTCGGCAAAATGGTCGTTCGTCTCGTCCTCGTCGTACCGACCTTGGCGCTCGTACTTGAGCGCCTGGAGACAATTATCGATTAGATCCATGTCCTTGACGAACTGTGCCGTCGGGGTGTCACGTGCTTCGTACTCTTCCCAGAGCGTCAGCAGTTCGGTGTCGAAGGGTTCGACGAGATCGGTTACTGCACTCCGTTCAGCTGCCTCCTTCTCGGACGTGGGGATGGTCTGGCGTCCGTCCTCCGCGCGGGTTGCGATATCGCCCGTTCGAGCTTCTCCGAGGTCGTGAATGAGTGCCATCGTCACTGCTTTCTGACGGTCAATCTCTTCCTGCTCGGCATAGAGCAGACAAAGCGACGCTGTCCCCCATGTATGGGCCGCGACCGATTCAGGCGAGCCAATATTCCGAAGCACCCATCCCGTCCGAAGTTCGTCCTTCAAGTCGAACCACTCGAGCAAGGAGTCGAGTTCGTTGGTCATCATATCGTGGAGAAGGGAAGTGGCCAGTTCAACTCATCGAGACTATCCCCGGGGCGCTGACATTCAATCAGTAAATCCGCAGGAGCAGTGTGCCGAGTAATTCACCGCTGACCTGCGAAAACATCACCCTGTGAAAAGTTCTATACACCCTCTGTTACAGACAAACTACGTCTGACAAAAGAGGTTCAACAGAGCAGCGACAACGAACCACAGATAAGAGATCTCAGACCGCGTCGAGTGTCGACAGAATCTCTTCGGCCGTCCCGCTAATCCGACCCAGTCGCTCTTGCAGCACGTCCGTCTCGTCGCCCTGCCACGCCGCGAGGTAGAACGCCGACCCACTCGTATCCAAGCCGAGGTATCGACCGACAACGTACGCAACGGCCTCCGCTTCGACCTCGCGTTTCGCCCGCTCGGTTGCGTCAGTAATGTCGAAATGCAAAATCGCGTGGGCGTACTCGTGGATGATTGTTGACGCGAGGTCCGCGCGGTTCGGCCGGTCCTTCACTTCAACGAGTGGGGTGAGGTCTTGGACGCTCCGCGACTGGCAGACACCTTTCGCTTCACCATGTCGCCACTCGTCGGGACCGACGATGCGGACGGTTACACCGAGGCCCGGCGCAATGTTGGTGAGGTCGTCGACGAGCGTATCAGGCTCACCGGTCGCCGCCGTATCCAGCTTTGGGAGTGGTTCGCCCTCGGTCTGCGAAATGTCGAAGACTGGTGCAGGCTTGAAGCCCACGAGGCCCTCCGACCACTCTTCGGGTGGCGTCTCGTCGTACTCACACTCGCTGTTGTCGTGATAGCCCGGTGCGTTCCCACACTCGGGGCATTGGGTCGTGATGATCGGCGCCCAGATCCAGATCGCCGACTCGCCTTCCTCGACGTATCGGTCGAACTCGTCTTGCCACGTCCGGTAGCCAGCGACCTTCGTCGCCTCAGGGCATTGGAGGGTGATGAGGAGTGTGTTGCGGTGGGAGTAGTCGTGGAACTCGCTCTGGACGTCCAACCACGCTTGGAACTGCTTGCTCGCCCGAGCGTCGTCGACGTCGGCAGCGAGGTCTGCAAGCCATTGTTCGATCGTGCGGTGCATCTCATCGTGTCGCGTGTCGGTCTCGTCGAACGACACCGACGGGGAACTCGTTGTTGCCATTGGCTTCAGTTCTAACACGTCCCTCTAGGACGCGCCGCACCCCTCTGGGGCGCACAAAAAACAGGTGGGGGCGAACTAGCGGTCGTTGTCGTCGCGTTCGAGACTGTGAAGGTACTGTCGACACTCGCCGAACAGGCCGCTCGCAGTCGCTTCGCCGGTCGTGAGGTGGCGAGCCCACTCAATCGCCCAGCAATACACGGGATCGGACTCACCTGCCCCGTGGATGTACCACCAGCGAGCGGCTATGAGTACGACGAGCGGGTTTTCCGGCGGTTGTTCGCTCAGGAGAGACCACGTAATCGACTCGATTTTATCCGGAACGTCGGCTCGAGAGAGGTCGGTGCTATGCACGAGTTCGAGGTCGACTGGAATCTCGTCGATCGAGACGTCTGACTCTGTTTGTTGGTGACTCATGGAAATCACGTCACACGGACTGTGTCTTCAGCCCGCACCCATCACGGGCACAAAAATAACCACGGCGCGCTAGTACCGACGGGTCTCTCGACCGACACTATGCGAGGTGCGACACTTCCTCCGGTTCGGAGTCGTCAGCGAACTCGTTGCGCTTGACTGGCGTCCAGTCTTCGGTCGTGGTTGGTGCCCACCAATCGACGTGGGAGTCACCGGGCGCACCGAGAATCTTAACGCATGCTTCGTCGTCGGGAAGCGGCCGGCGAAGTTTTTCGTCAACGTGGAGATTCCACGTCGTCGTCGCGTCGAATGTGATGATGACCGCCTCATCGTAGCCACGCGACTCAGGCGCCTCACGGCACGTCACGCTGGTATTGCACTCTGTGCAGAACACCCCCTCGAAGGGAATGTGCGTGAACGACTCGGTACCACATACTGGACACCACAGAAATTCGAACAGCGCCTTGTCGTGACGAAACACGCGCTCGAGACTCATCGATCATTCACGACCGTTGCAGGTATCACGAGCGGGTGGTGTGGAAATCACTCGACCTTGCTGGTCTCGATGGTATGTATAGAGCGCGTATCTCCCACTACCCAATCGACTTATTGTCAACCACTGTTAATATTTGATAGTGCCTTCGTTGAACACCTCATCATTGATTGCCCGTCGATGGAAAAGTGGCGTCTTAGTTGCTCTCGTAGCGCTTATCATGTTTTTCCGCGTTCACCTAGTCCCAGATGGTTCTTTGCTGGATAAAGGACTCACAGTTGTCGGTGTGATTCTGATGGTTGCCTTCTTTGTGCGAGCGTATTACCGGGGACAGTACGGGGAATCACCGTGGTAAATCAGTTCAACTCGTGAGTTAGAATAGTCACTAATGTGGTGCTTCGTAAGTGCTGAACCCACCCTCTGTCTGTTGCACGCACTTCCTGTCACGGCTCAGGGATTCAACGGGGTCATGGAGACGTGCTCACAGCGTGGCCCCATCAACTCCCGCCTTCCTTTGGGGGGCCGACCTAGACACGTGGTTAGACCCCGAATGCATGGACGGTGACCCATCCAACAACACTCCCAGCCGCACAGATGAGGAGTGCAGTCCAGCCCGCTGCACGGGTCGTCCCAATAACTCGCGCACTCCAATAGCCAGTGCCGGCGGCCAACAGCACTGCGAGTGCCGCGATGAGCCGATTATCATACAGCCAGAGTGGAGCAGGGGTGAAAGCAAGGCTTACGAGGACGAAGAGTACCGGGACGAGTACCGTAGCGACACACGCAATGCCCACATATTTTACACTACTGCGGCTGAGATCACGTGGTCCTGATTGGGTTGGGGTCATAGTGAAGACTTGTTACAGAATGTGGTTTGGAGATGTATTGTTAGTAGACGACCCGCGTCCCCCAAGTGTTGATGGGCCAGTTTCCGAACTGCATCCTGTGCTCGTTTGTGTTCCAACTGTTGTAGTGGATCACATCGAATCCATTGTCACTCTCGTAATACCCGTGGACGACAACAGTGTGGCCCGTATACGATTTCTCATCGCCCTTCACTCCCTTGTTACTCGGAATATTCAGCATAAATGGCCGCTCAGCATCAATCTCATCCTGCAAACGGTGCACACCCGTCACACTCCGCCCACTTGTCTGGTGTGTTGCCGTAGAGGTCGGGGACCGACGTATCTGCCCCACCCTCGTCGCTACCAGAAAGGGAACCGGAGCCACCGTTAGCATCCCACGGCTCAATGCCATTGACTATCCCGTAGCTACCCTGAATCTGGACATCGCCAGTTGGAATGGTATCTGCTGTTGACCACTGACTTTCGACACTCTCTCCGTGCTTCTCGACCTCTAATTGGGGTGTCTCAGTCGTCGTCCCCTCTTTTAGACCAGTGTTGAGATACAGTTGTTTTCCAGACTCAAGTTCAACACTGTAGGTTGTTGCTCCACGATAGAGGTATGTTCCAGTGGGACGTTCTCCCTGCTGGCGTACCATATTTTTCACGGAGTGCTCATCCAATCCGGGTGGATCAGCAGTACTTGCTTCGAGAACGGGTGACCACTTCTTGCGGGCCGAGATCGTGAGATAACCTACCGGACTGTGAGAACTGCGGACAGGGAAAACGTAGGCTGTTGGGACGTACTTCTTGCGTGTGTTCAGTTTGATTTTGGTGAAGAACTTCCGTGGCTTCCCAACCGTGGCACCCTTCCACGACGAATACGCCCGTTGCGCATATCGTTGACGAGCAGCCGTCGCAACTTTCTTCGCTTGCCCAAATGGAACGCGTTTCCCAAATTCCGTCGCTTCAGCCTTCTGCTGACGCTTACTTGTTGCTCCGACAGTCCCAGCGAACAGAGCCGACCCAGTAGCAATACTTGCGAGGTTTCGAAGTACAGTACGACGCTTACTTCCAGGTTTTCGACCTGTCATCACTTGTCCAGTCAAAGCGATACTTGTTAAATATTCTGAATTATAATATTATCAATATATTTGGCGCGTGGGCACTGTCTAGTTAGTGACCTCCTCAACCGGTGTTCGCCCATCGAGCACTTGATGCGGTCTCTGAAAATTGTAGTATTGCACAAATTGTATGAACCACTCGCGGACGCTTCCGTGACTGCCCACCCACGAATTATGGAAGCGGTCGACTCGCATTTTGAGGGTGTGAAACCATTTTTCGATGAGGTTTCGCTCGACATAGTCAAGCCAACCGCTCAATCCCAATCGAGAGAGGGCAGTCTGATAGCCGTAGCCATCAACGAGAAACACAGCATCTGAGAGATCGTGTTTCTCCGAGAGTCGGTGGAGAAACGCAGCTCCCGGATCGGTCCCATGTCGTCCAAACAATTCGACATCGAGAATCAGTTTTGTCTCGGAGATTATTGTGGAATACAACCAAAATCACTCGTTGTTGACTTTGACAGCGGTCTCGTTGACCGCAACCCGCTTCGGCTTCGCCTCAGGCGGGTTGTGGCCGCTGTCAGTTAGCCGACGTACCAACTACCAAACATCTTGATGAGACCGTTCAACGCCGAGCAATCGAAGAACTTCTTTTGTCTCTCTGAGTAAACAACTGGTCGCGTGAAGATGGACGGCGAACGTCCTGACGGGCGTCCCCAGAAATCAAAGATTTCTGGTGTGCGAACGAGACGCTCCGCGTCTCGTCAACGTCGCCGTCCGCTCACGCTCCCAAGTTTCTTCTAAATCCGTCGCAAAGCACTCGCTGAGCGGGTCTGCGAGCGACATAGCCAATTCACTCAATGACCTGCTCGCTTCTCAAACTGGCTTAACTAGACAGTGTCATCAAAAATATTATTTAGAGTTGGAAAGATATCCATATATGAGAAATACAATCACTACAGACGCACTATTATTGATAATAATAATATCGTTATATGTGATTGGAATAGAGGTTGCAACAGTTGACCATACAGCACTCTTTCTTTGTGTAGCAGGCGGGGTTATAGTTACGATATTCTCTATTCTTACTGGGGTTCGAGGCGAGTATTTGAAAGAACTATTAAAATAATATCACAACGGCACTGTCTAGTTAGTGACCTCCTCAACCGGCGTTCGTCCGTCGAGCGCTTGATGCGGTCTTTGAAAGTTATAGTATTGCTCAAATTGTATAAACCATTCGCGGACGCTCCCATGACTGCCGACCCACGAATTATGGAAGCGGTCGACTCGCATTTTGAGGGTGTGAAACCACTTTTCGATGAGGTTTCGATCGATGTAGTCAAGCCGACCGCCCAATCCTAATCGAGAGAGGGCAGTCTGATAGCCGTAGCCATCAACGAGAAACACAGCGTCTGAGAGATCGTGTTTCTCTGAGAGTCGATGGAGGAACGCAGCAGCTGGATCAATTCCATGCCGTCCAAATAATTCGACATCAAGAATCAGCTTTGTCTCGATGTCTATTGCAGCATACAACCAAGACCACTCGCCATTGATTTTGACAGCAGTCTCGTCGACCGCAACCCGCTTCGGCTTCGCCTCAGGCGGGTTATGACCACTGTCAGCCAGCCGATATACTCATCGCCAAACAGCTTGATGAGACCGTTCAGCGCCGAGCAATCGAAGAACTTCTTTTGTCTCCCTGAGAGAACAGCCGGTCGCGTAAAGCTGGACAGCGAACGCCCTAACGGGCGTCCTCAGAACGCGAAGCGTTCTGACGGGCTGCACGAGAGCAAAGCTCTCGTGAACGTCGCCGTCCGCTCACGCTCCCAAGTTTCTTCTAAATCCGTCGCAAAGCACTCGCTGAGCAGGTCTGCGAGCTTCATCCCAAACACACTCAACGACCTGCTCGTTCCCCAAACTGGCTTAACTAGACAGTGCCATAAGTTGTGAAAAGATAAGCATCCATCGATTCACGCATCCGCAAGCAGAGTAAGTGATTAACTGACGATGATCCGAACAGCGATACCGCGATCAGGAAGCGTCTCTCGAAGGAGCGTCGTTGGGCACAGCGTCGACTTAGTAATGGACATCAGCGGGAACGATCCACAGATGGTCGTTCGACCCGACGAGTTGCTCAAGCCGCTCGCGGTGCCGAACCCCGTCAGCGAACTCGTCGTAGAGGTACACCGCCGGCCCACGGGACGCCCCGAGATTGTGGCACGCATGTCTGACGAGGTCCTCATCGCGCATAATCGCCGCGGCGTCAAGGTCGTCAACGCCCTCTCGAACACGCTCAAGATTCCGCTCGAACTCGCGTGTCGTCGCCTGCCACCCGCGCTCGAGGAGTTCCTGGCCGTCCTCCGAGCCAACGGGCACTGCAACCGGGAGGTCGCCCCACCGGGCGCTGCCGGCGACCGTTGTTGAGTCGTCATCGAACGTCACATAGTAGTCGAACACCGCCTCGGCGTGCGGGGCAGCACCCACCAATTGATCGAACACATCGGCGGCTCGCGAGAGGGCTTGGTCTGTTGTCGATGCAGTCACGAGTGCGTAGATTACTTGGTGCATTCGTCGTCACCTCGCCGACTCAGGAGTCGATGTCTGTCCGACCCCCTGCGCCGGCGCCCATCGCCGGCGCACACAAACACAACCCACTACGACACACCAGAAGTTATCAAATACAAAAGGAGTTGAAGGAGACTGGGTGTGGCCGGGAACTAGGCACCGGCCAGTATTTGCTGGCTGAAGTCATCGTACTCGCCGCTTCTATCCTCCCATACACCTTCGACTAGAGAGTCGTCTGCTACAACCGCGTACTGTGGATTTTCTGTTGTACCATAGGTGATGTAGTTGGTATCTTCATCCATAACCATCTTCTCTAATACTTTCGACTGATTGTATAGCGTCTCGAATTTTATATCATTCTGGTTGAATGTTCTGAGTTTCTCTGTGAAGTCAACAACATATTCGGTTGTCGGAGCAACTGTATCGGAAGCTCCTGGTACCGGATTGTTTTCTGCGTGGAGTGAGTTAGACATTCCTCCGAATGCGCTTACTGCGCTCCTCTTTTTTTGTTCGAATCCCCACGAAGACGTGTCTTCGTCTTTTTCCCAGCCGAATCGTAGTGGGTGCCAGTACTCTTGGAATCCATCATTTTCTGGATCAAGGTATCCTGAATCCTCGATTAAGGGGTGTAGTTGTTGGTCATCTGCAGTCGCTGTTACTGGAGCTGAGACGGTCTCCATGAATCTGAGTTCTTCTGAGCCATCAGCGTTCTTACCGTAGATAAGGCCTGTACCGTGACCTAAGGTTTCAACATCCCATGCATGGACTTCAAGGCCTTGGTTGGTATTTTGCTCTATAGCTCTCTCGAGGGTGGGAGCATAAAGTGCATCTTCTGTAGAAACTGGTCCATCATTTGTTATTTTTGCCTGCCAGTTGAATAGGTATGGGTGAACCCAGTCAAGTGCATCTCCTACTGTTTCGGCGTTTGAGAATTGTCTGTAGTCGAAATTCCCTCCTCTTCTTTCTGCCATGCTTCCGTTTGGGTAGATTGCGGCAGGTACCTCATCGCCGCCCTTAATGGCTTCAATTTCGGAATTCCCTGTGTCTGTTCCGATACTATCTACGAAGTTCTTTACCTCTGTAGGTTGGGCTTCTGCTAAGCTGGTGTAGTCGTTGTCGTGTCGCCATTCGTAGGCTACGAGGTCGATTCCGAATTTGTTGAAGCCTAGTTGTTCGTGGCTGCTGTAAGTATCAAATACTACGTCTGAGGTAACGAATCCGCCGCGCTCTTCGATATAATTGTCCTGGATAGAGTTTTGGCTGATTTCTTCTCTCATTTCCTCGTTTCTCGCAGGAATTACATCGACTTTGTAATTGCCTGGTGTTGGCTTTACAGCTGGTGCTGTATCCTGGGCCTGTGCGCTTCCTGAAGAAGCTGTGGCTGTAAATTCCTGTTCACCAGGCGTCATCTGACCTGGTTGCACAGTAACTGCATTATCGTTCCATTGTTCAGAATCAGGGCCTATCTGTACTTTTTCATTTGAAATACTGACTGATTCCACGTTGCCTGAAGTTTCTACCTGGAACTGGGCCTGGAAATCCGCGATATTATGATTTCTCCGGCTCTGTTGAAACCCTCTTTCCGTCTTGCGATTTGTTGAGAGACTAGTTTTCACTGTGACCCACGGAAACTAGCCAGAAAGAGCGCTCCCTCCAATGTCAACGCTGAAGGATTTCAACAGAGTCGGAGGAGATTATTTTTGCGTTTTTCTAGGGCTTTTCGTGGTTCGGGCAGGCCATATCGGTGTCGCATCAACTACCGCCCTCGGTGAGGATGGAGTATGGGCGTTAATTTTAATACAATTAACTGAGTGTCGTTATAATGTGGATACCCCTCCAAGAGACTTCATACTTGGGCGGTCTAGTGCATGGTCTAGTAAGTTTGAATTGTTGGCTGTTTCGCTACTTGGTCTTGCCATCTCTGCAGTATTATTAGGTTTTTTTGACATTGCCTCACCAAACTCAATTGTTGAACTGCTCTATTTCCTAATTACCTACTTGTCACTATTTAGCATATCCATATTTACTACATACTTCATGTCATATCAATTCGACGTTGGACGTAAATGATAAACATCGAATTGTTATAAGATTGTACATTTGGTACTGTCCAAGACCAGCAAATCCGTGTCGCGGGATTCTGCTCGCGAATCGTTTCGAGACACTCGAAAATCTGGCTCTGTTGAAACCCTCTTCCCGTCTTGCGATTTGTTGAGAGACTAGTTTTTACTGTGATCCACGGAAACTAGCCAGAAGGAGCGTTCTCTCCAATGTCAACGCTGAAGGATTTCAACAGAGCCATTTCTCCATATTGGCGGTAGCTTGTCTGGCTGCGAAGAAGTCGATATGTTGATTGAGATATCTGCACTATTGGAAGGGGTTGTTTCCGTGGTGTTGTTGGGGTTCGCTATGTCTTCGTTATTTTCGGTGCTGGTGTTACAGCCGGCGAGTGCGGCGAGGAATCCGGTGATTCCGAGGAGGAGGTGTCGTCGTTTCAAAGAGAGATGGCACCTGGTTATTGTGTCTACGTAGTCGTGTCACTACTTTATAGCTTGAGGGAGCACGTCTCATCTGAGATTGGGTGTGTAGTCAGATGCCTACCCGTTCTCCGGCAACGATCTGATAGAAGAGATGCTACTTGATGAACTCTGTATCTGCGTCACACGATTTCTGTTAGTTCTACGGAACTCAACAGAGCCCCCTGATTCATTCTCGTACCAATATCAGGAATCTGGATCAGGTCCGTACTGTGGTGTTCGACACACGGAACACTGCCAGACAGGCTCACCAGCCCACACTGTGGACGGACCTTCGTCGCGTGAGTCGAACCGATGCGGTGTCTGCTCCCCACACGACTGACAGCGGAGCAATTGCCGTGTTGGCGAGGCTGACGACGACTGTGACGACGAGACATCAGCAGACGCTCGCCGAAGCGCAATCGCTGGGACAACCCACGTCTCCGAGTCCGAGAGCAACTGCTCACGACGGGAGTCCTCAGTAATCTGCGTCCCCGCAGCGTCGTACCACCGGGAGCACCAAGAAGGTTTCAACAGGTTCAAGAAAATCGTAACCGCGAATCTCCGGCTACGCTGATGCGGGCGACGAAGACCCCTCATCACGCGGCAGACCGAACTCAACCTCAATCCGGACCGTATCGTAGGGGACGTACGGCTTCTTTGCGCGACCATCCTTCTCGAAGTGGACGATGTCGTACTCGGCTAGTAGGTGTAGATCGTCGTGCACATCGTGGACGTCGCGCTCCAAGCGACTAGCCAGTGCGCGGATACTCTCGGGCGGGCGTTCCATCACCTCTTCGAGGAGTTCCATCCGCCGGTCGGTTAGCAGTTGGCGGAGCCGCGTCCGATCCTCGAAGTTGACGACATGCGGTACCTCTTCACCCTGCTCCCACCGTTCGGCCCGCTCAAGAGCCGCCGCCTGTGCCTGTTCTGCTGGGAGCGACGTGATACGGAGAGTCGAAGGGTACTCGACCTCGTCCGGGTCGGGAGTGAATTCGTCGTGCGTCGGTTCAGTATCAGTTGGTTCGTTGCTCATAGATCTCGTTCACCTCGGTTTGGAAATCGTTGACTAGGTCGGACAGCCCTGTGAACTCCAACTTCATGATGTCGCCCTCGGGTGTATGTCGGTGGTGTCGACCAACATCCAAGTGGTACGGCGAGTTATCATACCGCAGGAGTGTGTCGCCGTCAGCGTCCATGTACTGAAAGCTGTATTTCAGTCCCTGCGGGAAGTCTTCGCTTGAGGGGACCTGCCACGCGACCATCTCATACCGACTTCCATCTGGCTTCTCGTTTTCGTCCCGGTACACAACCCTTGCAGGCATCGTTTTCCTATGTTGTGTTACAACCCCAACAATGTTAAAGCTTAGCGTTTGGAACGTCCCCCAACAGACAGATTCCGTACACTCAGCACCGCTTTGAGCTTTTTTAGCGATAGGACTTCGTCCGTACCCTTTCTTTGGACGGTATTCAACGCCATCTCACGCGGTGCTTAACTCTCGTGTGGGAAAGTTCGTCTCAAGCCCGTTTTCAATCGCAGCAGGACGTGGCCGAATGCTACTTGCACCTCACCAACGAGCGTCTTCGTTCAGTCGAAGTTCCGCGGCCGGGTCACGGGAGGGCGGCATACCACGTCGTGGCTGTACGTTCGGATATAAACGTTCGTCCAGCGAGGTCACTCTGAAACCCGGCCGATGGCCAACAAATGTATATGTATTCTTAAACTAGCTGCGGACAGCAAAATGTACGACTTGACCGGGTTCCAACGCGACCTGCTGTACGTCACCGCCGGCTTGGACGAGCCACACGGCCTCGCAATCAAAGACCAACTCGAGGACTACTACGAAACCGAGATCCACCACGGCCGGCTGTACCCCAATCTCGATACACTCGTTGAGAAGGGACTGCTCGACAAGGGCGAAAAGGACCGCCGAACGAACATCTACGCGATCACAGCCAGAGGTCGCCGAGAAATCGAAGCCCGTGACGACTGGGAACAACAGTATACCAGCGAACTCACCACCTGACTGCTACTACGAGACGGGTAGCTGGGGTGACAGACAACTAGTGGGGAAACGTGCTGTTTAAATCGCTTAATCCGGGCCGTATCTTCTGCCACACATTGCGAATACCGTCTTCTCGTCTCACTAGTCAACTTCGGCAAACGCACGAATGGGCATTGCAGCAGTGTCTTTGGCTTTGATCGGCACAGCGAAGAATCGGAATGACTCACCACCGAGCGAATCGAGGTTGCAGAGATTCTCGACGATGAAGATCTCTTCGTCAAGGAGTCGAGTGTGGGCCGGGCGGGCGGGGTTCTGGTGGTCGTCGGCGTTTAGCGTGTCTACGCCAACCAGAGAAACATCTGCATCGATTAGTCTCTCAATGACGGCCTCAGAGATGTATGGGTAGGATCGGTACTGCTCTGTACCCCAGTGTTTATCCCATCCAAAATTGAACAGGACGGCGGTACCTGCGAGGGCAGACTCTTGGGGAAGTGCGTCGACAGTCAATTCTTCGTCGCCAGCAAGCCCTCGAGCATCGACGACTGTCCCAGGAAGTACCAGTTCGCCGATGTCAAGCTCACTAATGTCACGACCCTTCGGATGTCGATGATACGGTGAATCTAGATACGTCCCCAAGGACGTCTGGAACCGCATTTCGGTAACCTCGAACGCGGATTCGCCTTCGTACTTCTCCCGAGACTCCTCGTGTGTGAAGAACGGATATACTTCTGCAGTGTACTCTGTGTGTGTCCCGTCATCGTTCTTTTGACGGAACCCGGGCATCCCGTCTTCGAACGTGTGACTCAAGTCGACGAACTTCATACTAGTTACCTTGTTCGACATTGGATACGACTCCTGCTTGGTGTTTCATTGTTTCTACAGTATCTTGGTCGCTGAAAGGCCTCATTGACTGCTCCCAGTGTTGCTGTTCGTCTCAACGTCATGGTTCACAGCACTACCACTATCGCTTCGGACTTCCCACAGACGATGAAACAGGATCGGGCCTAAAATCAGATAGATGACGGACGTATAGAGTCCGGGAAAGTAGCCGAACTCGCCGGTCGCGAGGATCGGATAGATGGGATGTAGAACGCCGTTTCCGATGACCCCCATAAGGGTGAAAAACCAGACGATGAGCATTGGACCCTTGATACCACGGTGGATGGCGACCGCACCGAGAGCGAACGCAGCGTATGAGACCATATTGATCTGAACGAACGTCGTGAGCTCGAACGGGGCTGCGTTGAAAACCTCAACCGGCCAGCGGCTGTAGAACTCAGTCGAAAACTCTTCGGCGAAGTGCAAGAACTGGACAGCAAATGCGATCAAGTAGACGGGGAGCACCCGACTTGGATCAGGCATTCGTTGAAAGCTCGTTAATAGATAGCACACGTATGCGAGAATAATAGCAGGAACGAACGTAGTGATCAGTGATAATCCTGGGGAGAGATAGGTAAAGGCCGCAACCAAGATCACCGTCATCGCTCCAGGGAGAATTGCGTCTCGGCTACGCAACGTGGCGGGAACGCTCTCGGACTCGCTGATTCGAACATCCATCTCAGATCTTTCCGCTCGTACTGTTACTTACAGAGCGAGGAGATACTGCTCTCCATAACGGTCTAATATGGAACTGACGCCAACCAAGGCTTTGTCTTTTCATGAGGCAAACTACCGTTAGACTGGAATTTGTATGTCAATGTTGCCTCACCTAGACAGGCTCATTTATTAGTTAAAGGAAATCGGAGTAATCTCATGAAGTCGATTACGCTGGAGATCTCAGTCGAAGGCGGATTCCACCCGGCGAATCAGTTACTCGCAGCGGATCCGTCGATAATCCGTGAATCGCTGCACCACGTTACTATTCTCGAAGACGGGACGATTATTTTGCTCTACCATCTTCGAGGCGACCTCGCTCAGGTGAGAACGTACCTTACGGACCACGAAGAGGTCATCACCTGTGATGTGCCAGAGAACGGAAATGGGCTTGTGTACATCCACGGTCGCCCACTCAAGCCGATTCGTGAATTTTTCTCTCTTGCCCGGTCACACGGAATCGTGTTCGAGACACCCATAACACATACTGATAATGGACTCAAGATCACGATGAGCGGAGATGAACAAACGCTTCATCGTGTCATCTCGGAAATTCCATCAGAGATTGAACTCACCCTCCTCAGAAAGGGAGAGCGTAAGCCAGGGGAGAATGAGATCATCTCACTATTGACTGAGCGCCAGGTAGAGGTACTCACTCTGGCAGTTGAGGAGGGATACTACGAAACACCGAGAGGAACCACTCACGAGAAGATTGCGACTCAGATTGGTGTCGCAACTACGACTGTGAGCGAGCATCTCCGAAAAGTCGAACAACGTGTTTTCTCTGCACTTGTCAGATGACTGTATTTTCGAAAGTTCTACTGACCAATCTAGACACCCGAGAACCACACATTGCTCAAGGAGCTAACTAGAGAATCTCGATGTCTATCCGTACGAAATCCCCGAGAGGACAAGCATCTCCGTCCCAAATCCCGCACCAGACAGGAACTGTGTTGTCCCAAGCGAACTCAGACCGATACCGGTGCCGACGAGCAACACCATTGCGGCCCAGTCGACAGCCCCAGGAGTGTCGCTCGGCCGTATCTTCGTCATGGACGCGCCAACACCAGCGAACAGCGCTGCAAATCCGGCGAGGAGAGGAGGCCAAAGGGAGATGTCCTCAACAAGTACAGGGGCCTCACCGCCTCATGACGAGCGCGTACCCGACCGTTGCTGGGAGCGCGTAGATGACATGACCGAGGATACTCCAGAGCTTCTCGGGCATCGTAAGATCGGGGAACGCCGGCGTGAACGGGTAGCCGACTGCACCGAGCCAAAGCGGCATCAATAGCACCGAGAGCAGCACCGTCGAGACGGCGCCGACGACAACTGCGAGGACGACGGCTCCACGGAGCGTCCTTGGGTACTCGGTGAGTGGTTCCCATTGGACGGCGGCGACGTACATCACTGCGAGTGCGACGCCGTGGAACTGGTGAATCACCCATCCAGCGAGCAGGTCTGACCCGGGGAGGCCGTACATCATCGGCAGGGCGAGCGCGATCAAGGGTTCGGGGTTCCCGTACTGCATCATCAGGCCAAGCGGGACGCTCCCGAGGAACCCGCCGACAGCCGCGGCAATCCATGCGGGGACGGGAACTGCTCTGAGTCGAGTGGCGAGTACCTGTGCGTAGCCACGGCCGAGATCAGCCGTAGCCTTCGTCGGACTAGTCATCAATCATAGTCCGGGTGGAGATTCCCTATCAGTGCTGCCTCACCCTGAGAGGCTTGTTTATTATCTTCCAGAGAACCCAAGCTATGGAATCACTGACGCTGGGACTCGCAGTCGAAGGCAGAAACCGCCAACGGGCAATCGGTAGGTTCGTGCGAGATACGCGCTCGCCATGCAGCACGTCCTCAACAAACTATCAGCGACTGAGGATTTCAACAGAGCCCCAGATTGGGTTTTGAGTCCGTTCCTTGTTAATGGGACTCTGGGCTTCGCTATCCGAAACCGTGCTTAATGAAGATACCATTGGCGAACGATTACGCGAATAGTGCCCGTGCAGGATGTCATATCGAAGCTTTCACTCCTAGGCAAAATGCTGACTGAGTTCGTCCGTTCTGTTCGCCAATGGATGTCCGAAATCACGGTCTCGGATGAAACCAACATCGCCCTTGTTGCGATCGGTGTACTGCTCGTCTTCGGGTATCTTTTCGTTCTCTCCCGTCGACGAGGATTGCCCCACGCCATTTGTACCGGTCGGAGTCCGGCGCTCGATGCAGGACGGCTCGCGCGCCGGCTCGGTGTTCCGATACGCAAATGTCGGTGAGCTGCTCTCGCGACGCCAGTTAGGAGTCTGCGTGGGCGTCCGCCCCGGCTCCGTCGCCCGGCCACATGAGAAAGCTCACCTCTTCCAAGAGATCTCTCGCGGTCTCGACTCGCTCTCGATCCGCCTCGTCCAACCGGTCGACATCGAGCCGGTTGAGATTGCTGAGGACAGGGTGCATCCGGTAGCCTTGCTTGAACTGTTGGTCCATCGGAAGCGCCTCACCGCTCGCCGGCGCGGAAAAACTCCCCATCGAGACTGGCGTCGGGCTTGCAGGAGATCACAGGCTTAACCAACGAACCTCGACGCTACTCGCAGGTCGTTGGTTAATCGACGCCCAGCACTGGCCCTACTCGAGACTGGGGCCGTAGCGAGCCGAGCCACACACCTGGCACACCCAGATCGGTTGCCCCGTCCACGCCTCATCCGGGACCGACTCGTTAGTCTTGAACCGATGGTCGGTCGCCCGTCCACAGTTTTGACAGTCGAGTTCCTGGGTCGTCGGTACCGACGACACCTGGCGATCAGCCGCAGCCTCGCCAGTGGATTCGGTCAGCCCCATCGCTGGAACCAGCCACACCGCGTCGTCGGCGTCGTCGAGGACCGCGTCGAGACGCGACGCGTCGCGGATGCCGTCCCCACGCTGGTCGTAGAGCCGTGTCGGGCCCTGCTCCGGATCCTCCGACGCTTCCTGCCCGTGCCACCCAGTCCGGTCACGGGCGACACTGAGAAGCCGCTCTCCCTCCGCTGACGCCACCTGTACCGCGTCGGGAAGTGAGGGCCATTGTTCGGCCAGTTGGCGCGCCGGTGCCTCGTCGAGGTCGTAGAGGAGTGTGTAGTCGTCGACGGCCGGCTCCGCGTCGTTGGCGGAGAGGAGGTTCGCCGCCGCGCCGCCCTTCGCCACGGCGCCGTAGAACGTGGTCGACTCGACGACCAGGTGGACGATGCCGAGGCACGTCGTCGACGCTGTCTCGTTCGTGCTAGTGGCGTCACTCCCGAGATGGTTGCTGAGACAGAACCGGCATTTCGTCTGGCCGTCTGGGACTGACGCCCCACAGGACCGACACTCGCCGTCGGTTTCCGTCGGCGCATCAGGGTAGCCATCAGAGTTCGTCGCGACGCGTTGCCGTCGGGGGGCACTCTCACACCCGTCGTCCAGCCTCGTGTCCGGAATGTGGGACGCCTCACCAGTCGGCCGCAGTTCTGCAAAGTCAGTATATCGGTTGTGCATCGGTTGGTGTGGTTTGTCCCGGATTCGTATTTCAACGTCAGGGCCAGTGTCCGCTCCGTCTCCAGTTTGAGTGTGAAACATAAACTAAGTCATGCGTACATCTTATACTTCATGAGCAAGTAGATGGGAGTAGCAACTGGGGTCCCTATGAGCAGTAACGACACCAAGCACGTCCAAACAGAACTGAACGAGGACGAATACGAACGCTTCCGCGAGTTCGCGAGAGAACACGGCCTCTCGCTCAAAGAAGCCGGGCACGAGGCGCTGATCGAGTGGATCGAACGCCAACAGCATGCCGATCCCAACGACCCGGCGTTCACCGTCCTCGACGACCTCGAGGACGAATCGCTCCCAGCGTCGGCGGCGACGGACGCTAGCGAGGAAGACGATCTCGTCGACGAGTGGCACGGGAGCGACGAACCGTTCACGCTCGCCGACGACCCGTCTGCGCAATCCTGAACTCGGATGGCTGAACCAGTTGACACCCCGATCGGCACGGTTACACCTGAGCATTTTCGCCCAGGTCACGTCCGCCATCAGGTCGTCGTCGGTCCGAAGTTCCTCTACGCATTGTTCAACCCCCAAGATCAGATGCACGCAGTCTCGCGAGCGTTTATGGCGTTCGTTCGTGACGGCGACCTCCCCTATCGTCGCCTCATCGTCAACGATCACATCGTCGATGAGGCGGCCACGCGGCTGAAAAAGCAAGCGTCGATTCGGAACGCCGCGTCGTTCCTGACGACGCTCGATGAGAGTACGCTCTACCAGTTCGAGGCCGTCTCCGTGGACGTTTTCGATGACGCGAAAGCGACGTTCGTTGAGTGGACTGACCTAGATGCATCTTTTACAGACTTTGTCGTCGCCGCACACATGGATGAGCTGGGGGTCGATCACATCCTCACCTACGACCGGCACTACGATGCCCTCAACGTGACAACGCTCCCATATCGTAGTCAGAGCTAGATGTGTCAAGTATGTCCAAATCCCCACGGAATGGCGTCCAGTCGTGAACTGAGTCGATGAGCGCCCGCGAACGCATTCGAGCGGTTGCCGAGACGCTTCGTGAACCGCGATCGGTTAACTGGATCAGCGAGCAGGCCGACGCCGCCTGGAGCAGAACCAACGAGGAACTCCAAGCGCTCGTCGAGCAGGGGCTGCTGCGCCGCGTCGAGGCCGGCGAGGCGACGCGCTACCAGCCGGACTACACGCGACTGCTCTTCGAGGAGATCCGTACGCTCATCGAGGAGAACCCGCGCGAGGAACTTCGCAACGAATTGGCCGCGATTACTGAGGAGATCGAGGGGTGGCAGGCGACCTACGACGTCGAGACGTGGGAGGAGCTCGAACAGTCGCTCGACGACGGCGACCTCGCAAGTGCCGAGCTCCGCGAACGCCGCGACGTTATTGGATGTTGGGAGGAAAACCAGGAAGACCGCCGGCTCATCAGGCACGCGTTGGCGCTCTACTCGGATGTCGAAGCCGCTCGCGAACAGATGATCGATGTGGCTGACCGCGACACAAACTAATTTTCGCGGTCGTCGAACCTGCGGGCGTCATAGGGCGACACAGCTATTCGTCGGACTGCTCGCCCAGCTTCTCTCGAAGCTCGACCGCGGCCTTCTCGAAATGTTCCGCGAGGAGCGGCGTTCCCGATGTCGCCCGCTCGTCGAGGAATGCGACGGCGTCAGTGATTGCATCAGCGTCCCGTTCTGCGGTCGTGACACAGTCGACATACCCGTCGAGTGCCCGACTGAACGCACGCGAGAAGTGGTCGTACGCGCCGTCGACGCGCTCCATGTTGTCGTCGAGCGACTCAACGAGTGCCCGGTAGACGGTCGCCGCCGACGCGTCCCGCTCCTGCTCGCGGTACTCGCTCGCGAGATCGAACCACTGCGTGAAGTTGATGGGCTCGAAGACGACGGGGTACTCAGGGTTCGTTTCTTCGAACCGCCGGTCGATCGCGGTGCGATGCTCGTCGACCGACTGGCTCGTCGGCTCGCCAACGCGGGCGAGAAACCGATCACGGAGATCCGTATTGGTCGCGAGTTCGTCACGCAGGAACGCACGGAGTTGGTCGGCGTCGGCACCGTCAAGTGTGGCGTCAAGCCGATCGCCTTCGTCTGCAGGTGGGTCGTCGACACACCGAAGCAACACGGCGACGACGTGCTTGCATGCTCCCGGCCCGTCGTACGGACAGTCGCACCACGGGGCAAACCCGTTGGTGGCGAGGTCAACACGGACATCGTACTGACGGCTGCCGCTCACGACTGCGGTTACAGTAGTGTCGATGCGGTGAATCCCGTGGATACGGCCCTCCTCACGGTATCGTTCGCCGCGTTCGAAGACTGCGTCCGTGCAGATGTCCCGGACTGCGTCCTCGGTTACATCCATCCTTATGGTGGGTTTGACGCACTATTCAGCCGATCCAGTGCATCATCCTCGTACGCTGTTCGCCACATTGCATGGACGGCACGCGTCACGAGTGACACCTCGGTCACGTCGATACAGGACGGTTCGGCGGCCGTCGTCGCGGCCTCAGGCGGCCGGTGGAAGTGGATTTCGGGGGAGTGTGTATTCGGATGGCGATCGAAGCGCCAGTTGACGTCGTTGCTATCGACGTAGTGGAACGAATACATCCCCAGTTCGCTCCACTGGATATCGAGCTGAGCGTTCTCGGCGTCGCCCAATCCATCGCTGAGACTGATCTGCAGTTCCGTAGGGGCGACGACATTATCATACGCCGTTTCGTCGACGAGCGGCTCAAGTTCGAGCCAGAGGTCACGAATCCGCTGAAGTGCCGGAAGATAGATCGGCCCGAACTCGCCGGCGCGGTCGTTACCGTTCATACAGCGAGCTGGTGGCTGGCCTCGTCGTAGGCGAGTGCAGCTTGGGCGACGGCGAGATTCTGCCGCGTCGTGCGCCACGCGGTGAGGTCGTCCCAGCCGTCCGTCTCGCCGGCGTCGAGTTGCTGGGCGAGTTCCTCCGGTGACACCACGTCGTAGCGGTCCTCGTAGCGCCGGATCTCGGCCTTCATCTCTTGGATGCTGTCGAGCAACTCGGGTCGAGTAACTTCCTCACGCAGCTCGCGGATCCGCGACATCAACACCCGGTCGCTGTTGCGCTTGTACAGCGTTGTTTGGCCGTCCTGTTCCGTCTCCGCGAACCCAGTGTTCACGAGCGACTTGCAGTGGCGACGCGCCGTCGGCTCGCTCACGAGGGCCCGCTCGGCGATCTCGGCTGCCGATTGCCCATCGTGGGTTTGTTCGACGATTTCGTACACCCGCTCGAACGGCGTGGTGTCGGCTTTCCAGTCGGCTTTGACCTGCTCGTTGATGTCATCCCACGTTTCGGTCATACTGGATGCTACGCGGTCGAGAAACAAATAGCTTCCTGAGAAAAATATATTTTCATAATATCCCGATACGCCCAGACAGTCGGCGCCGGCGAGTTCGCCGCGTCTCCGCCTCAGATGGAATCACCCATCGGCTCGAGTCGTGACTGACTTTGTAACCGACCTTCGGGCCACGACCTGCTGCATCTCGCGGACCTGTACCTGCCCTAACGGGTACTGTACCCACTGTACTCTTCGCTGTCCTTGTTGACTTCGGTGTTAGGAGAAACTAAACAGGCCGTTGCGAAGACTGAGTGACTGCCGGCCGCCGTCTATTCGGTCGCGAGTTCGTCGTAGATTTCCTCGTGCTCGTCGAGGTCCTGTCGGCCGAGGAACCGGATGAGATACTGCCGTGCCTCCTCGGGGGACAGCTCATCGGGGATCTCGGGTTGTTCACTTTCAGCGGCCATTCTTACTCCCCACTATGGGCGTCGTCGTCATAATCGTTCGGTTCATACGTGTCTTGCTCGACCGTGTCGTGTTCCGTGGGTAGTTGGTCCGTTCCCTCAATCCGTGCCAGCCACAGGTTGATGGTCGCCTCGTACTCCGGAGCAAGCGGCTCTGTGTGTGCTCGTAGATACGTGATCACGTCGTCCGCTTCGACACTGCTCTCATCTGTCGCGAGCGCCTTCAGGATCTCTTTGATCTCCCGATCGTAGTCAAAACGGCAGCCATTCAACGCGTAGAAAATTCGGGTCGACATGAGCGCCGTTCGCTTGTTGCCATCGACGAATGGATGATTCGCTGCAATGAGCCGCAACAGCTGGAATGCCTTCTCGTGGAGCGACTTGGGAAACTGGCCGAAATGACCTTCCTGAATATGTTCAACGGTGTATTCAATATCGCCTGGTGAGGCGACACCAGCGGTTGTCTCCGCATTTGACTCCACGATCAGCTCGTGGATGTCACAGATATCGTCGGCTGACAGGTAGCTGACCGACTCCGATTCCTCGCCCATTGTCGATATCCTCTGATACAACGCCTATGTACCTACTGCTTTATGAACCTCTCTTGGACCGCTACAGTGGCACGGTCCGCTCGCTGTACGAAGTCGAACTGCTGTAGTACGTCGTGGTGATTCCGAATCGTCGTTGTAGTAACGTTCGCCACGTCCGCGGCCTCGGATTGTATCAACCATCGGCCCTCTTCGCGACCGGCCTTGTAGAGGCAGGCCGCGGCGAACCCAGCCGGATGGACGCCCGTCGTGACGCCGCGCTCCTCGGCCTGCTCCGCCAGGGTTCGGGCCCGCTGTCGGATCTCGTCCGGACACTCGAGGTCCGAGGCGAGCCGCGGCACGAACATGCTGGGGGAGACGGGCTCAGCGGGGAGGCCCAGCTCTTCGTTCAGCGTCTTGTACCCGTTCGTGACCCGTGACTCCGCGACGCGGGCCAGCTCGCTGACCTCATCCACTAACCGCGAGCGGCCGTTACACCGGCAGGCCCCGTAGATGCTGGCCGCGGCGATGGCCTCGATGGATCTGCCACGAAGCAGATCCTCGTTCTGGGCGCTCCGGAAGAGCTGACACGCCTGGTCGCGGACCGAATCGGAGAGTTCGAGGGCACTCGCCAACCGACGCACCTCGCCCAGCCCGTGTGCGAGATTCCGTTCCGCTTTCGACCGCCAGCGACCACGTGTCTGCTCTCGACGCATCCGCGCGAGCCGCCGTCGCTTCTGCCCGGAGATCTCGTTCCCCTTTGCGTCGGTGCCGCGACCGATCTCCGTCGACAGGCCGCGATCGTGGCGGGCCGCAGTGAGTGGAGCACCCGTTCGCTCGCGCTCCTCGTCGTCGTACGCCCGCCACTCCGGCCCGTGATCGATGCGCTGTTCGTCGATGACCAGGCCACAGTCCTCGCAGACCGTTTCGACCGCGTTCGTGGTGACCCGTCCGTCGCACTCGGGACACTGGTTCGCACTCGATTCCGTTCGGACGTCTTCGTCGAATCCGCTCTCGTAGATGTTTCTAGTTGCCATCGTTCTCACCGTGTTTCGGGAACTCGCCAGTACGGCGAGCCCCTCACCCATTGAGGGGCCAACAGACTCCTGACTCTACACGCCGGGTTTCGAAATCCTGAACGAACTGGTAAACCCACAGCAACTAACGAACCGAGAATAAGATGCTGATGTACGTCCAACCCATTCAGAGTAAGCCCTCAAACCCCGAGTGAGAATTATATCTACGCTTAGCCGCTCGTCATCTGATCATATTCGGGCCATCTGGTGTTTCGTTCTTCTACACTCTCGTCAGAATGCTCTGCCCAAGACAAAATGGCTCTTACAACCGCCGGGACTCTTGGGAAGAGTTAATTTTATTCGGTAATGTCTGCGACTGCCACTATGTTCTCTCTCATTTCTCGCAAGTTCGGATTTGCGAACGAGAATTCTCTTCGTCTTCTAGTTTTCAAAAGACGAGCTACCACTGGTGAATTGTACCGTTCGCTGTGGAAAAATCACGGCAAGAATCGGCTTGATCCCCATATTACTGGCATTCGGTCTTGGAGAGTCCCTGCAATCAAAGCGTCCATCCAAGTGGGGATAATCGTCTTCTTGTGCCTCATAAACTCTCTTCTCTTGGCGAACAATATACAGCTCCTTAACTTCGATAGCGTTCCGGTTCAGTACATTTCTAACGGAGACTACAGAGCGATTTGGCAAGCACATGCAGCAATAATCAGTATCACGTTCATTGCGATCGTCTTCCTCTATGAATTCATTTCTGATGAGGATACGAGCCGCTTCGGTGCTCGAGTAGTAGTTACTGATACCCGGGGCATTCAGATCATTTCGTTCTCTGTACTCGCTAATGGAGTGATGGCCGTATCTTCAGTTCTTCTTCCTCAAGATGGTGCCACAGTCCCACAATCAAATGCGGTATTATTCGGCACTCTTCGTACAGCCGTCCCCCTTTTGTTTTTCTTAACTCTCCTTCTGGTCCTCTTCCTATATGGTCGTATTTCATCCTTGATGTTAGACGAAGGGATCGGAGATGCCGTTGAAAGACGTGGGAAATCAGGGATTGATGTGCTAATGGAGTCTAATACACCTCGAGAAGTCGAAATGGAAATTCTCCAAGAGTATATTCCAGGGTACCCTGAGTCTCAGTATTCTCCAAGACTATCCGGTACCAGAATCCAGGGTGATCAGGTGAATATGGATGGCGAGATATCCGACCTGAACCTATGGCGACTTCAGCAGGTATTCCATCTCGCAAAAGCATTGGATACCGAAATACGTCAAGCACCGAGACTTGGAGATACGATCGGACAGCGGTCACTACTCACCGTGAGTAAAGACCTTGATTGGGCAGAGGAGGCATTGTTCACCTACTTGCTCGAGGAGGCAATTGTAACTAGCCAGTCAACCAGGTGGAATGATGTCTGATTTCCAAAGTGCCGTAGAATACTATTTAGGTAAAGCCAGATCGGCCGCCAATCGAGGGTCTGCAACGGACCTCGAGGAGCAACTAGAACACGTTGAATCTCTCTTGGACCACTATAGCGAGCGATCTTCACCTGAGAATATATCTGAACCTCCGCGCGAACCCTCTTTGGTAGGAGAATTCACGAACTTCTACAGAACTGTCTACGATTCCAGCACCACTTCACCTAATCCGGAGTGTGTCGTTCTGATTCATCGGTACACCTGGCGTGGGGTCTTCACCGGATGGAACACAAATCACGGAAGCGTATTTAGTGATCTACTCTCAGTTGCTATTGACCAATATCTTCACCAGTGTGAATCCGAGGATGTTAATGAAGCTATCATAGAGAAAGGCGAGTCAAATCTTCGTTCAATATTCCAATCCACTATTGGTGGCGTCCATGAAGCGAGCACCCTCACCGAGCTCCGAGATAGCGAGTTCCAATTCGACGAGTTGTTCTCGCAAACAAGGCGAATCGTCCGTGAAACCCCAAAAAGTGGTATTGTCCAAGCTAGCGAAACTATTCTCGATCTACTTTCCGGCTTATTGCTAAGACCAGCACAGTTTGAAACTGATATAATTGATTACCGTATGCAAATCCGGTCGGAGATCTCACAGACTGAATCTACGGAATCGTCCGATTTGGATGAATTGCGGGATAACATGGCTCTTGCTGCGAGGAAGCACAGACTTGTACGTCGATTTAAGCAAGCGATCGAAACTCTCCAATTTGTTGGTTCTGCTTGGATAACTCACCTACATCTGGAGGGAATCGTTGAGGATGAACGCTATGAGGAATTTGCTGAAAACATCGTATATAACAACTATTCTGATTCATCGAATGTCGCCCAGCAATTCCTCCGACTAACGGAGAATGAAGGCTATTGGGAGATGTGGGATCTTCGTCGACGGATGGACGACTCACCGGGGAGAGTCGTTTCATCAGGGTCGGCTACCTGGGGTTGGCTACTTGACTTCTATTTGCTCCAAATGGTTCGAGTCTTGGTGGAGACTGGCGATATTGAGTCCGATCTTTTAGAGGACAATCCAATCCCAGAGAAAGATATCCTGAGAGTGAGGACCTCGAATGTATTAGAAAGAATCGATAACCTCCGAGAGGAGGGGACGTTTCGTGACCTCTTGTCCCCTCCATATGACGACAATGAGATTGAGGCAGCTATTGGACATCTCCACGAAGCACACGAACGACGGGAGGAAGAAGCTGAGGAAAGTTGGAAGGAGACTATTCGGGATGCAGAGATCCCTGAACCTCGGGAAACCAGGCTTCGTGAGAATCTAAGTACGGAGATATTGTCAAATTTCAAGCTGCGCAAAATATTCGACTCTGTTGGGTGGATTGGAACAGTAGACGAGGCTCCAGCTGAAGTGGAAATTGAATCGTATGTGTTGGGTCGCCCCTCCTATCCAAAGCGTGTCTTTGTTGATGATCCATACGTGGCCCAGAACCTCAATACCTCTCGAATTTCGTCGCAGATTGCTTCAAACGCGACACAATGTTGGATTGACGCCTTTGACTCTACGGAACTTTCTCTTCCAGAGCGAACTGGTATTGCCGAATTTCTAGTTGACCAGGTGGGCACATCTGATGTGATGTGTTTCATTGTGGATATCGGCGATGAGCGTCGAAATATATTCGACTCTGAGGACTTTTCCTATCGTTCTGAGGAGGCAGAAGGAGAACTCTCAGATGTCGCTACTGCTGGATATTTGGCCGGTGTTCCCGTCATCACAACCGGGCTAGATGACGCTAAAGCAGTGGTAATCGATGAAACCGCAAAAACAGTCTATGACCGCACGGGGGAAGGGCCACTCTCCATCGAAGTCATATTGGGCACCGAATGGCAGGATCGACACCCTAATGCATTTTCTGAGGACGGTGACCCAGAGCTGGTTGTAGTAGTGGAGGTCAAGTACTCATTCGGAACTAGCGGCAGTGGAATAACGGTAATACGATGAGCGCAGTACCAGGATCAGATCCCGAGTTTATAGATATTCTCTAGGTACAGGTCCTCAATGTCTTCGTAGTATGTATGGAGATACGCGTCAATTGCTTCTCAGGTTTTAGCTGTTTGACCCCCCGGGCTTGTCTCCGCGCATGTACTTCACGAGTTTTCGGTTACGTCCTGTTCGACGTACCACCACGTTGAGAAGCGCTGCCGACCGAAACGGCTTGTAACTGTGATTCGTGAGTCGGTCATGCGTCGCGCTTCGCGGAGGTGAATGTGAAGCCGTCCACGATCTGTGAGGGCCGTATCGTCAGTCATTGTGGGACCAGAAGTGGGTGTCCCCGCCACCCACCGCTGGGGGGCGAGAAACATAACCGGACGTGGTTAGCGGAGATCGGGCTGGAGCGGAGCGAACTCCTCCCACATCGTATGGTGGCGTTGACAGAGCGTAATCAGGTTCTCAAGCCGGTTCGACCGTTCGTAATCCAGTACTCCATCGGCATCGATGAATGCGCCGAGCGGCGTAATGTGGTGGACGTTCAGGTCACGGTCCCAGCGTTTCCGGTGGGTCTCGCGATCAATCGGACAGCTGGGCATCTGACACTCGAAGTCGTCCCGTTCCAGCGCACGCTTGCGCTGTCGGTACCAGTTCGGTCCGTACGAAATGTCTCCGTAGCCGCCCTTCCAGAGATGGTGGTCTTGGCCACTCGGATAGCCGCGATATTCCATTCCGGCTGCCTCTACGGCCTGCTTCCATGATCCATACCGATCAACGTAGAGATAGAGCGTGAACTGACCGTGTTCATGCATCTCCGTGGACGAGGGAACGTGGCCCAATTCATTGCGAAGCCGCGCAAGTTCCGCTACTAGCTCGTCTTCTGGAACATCTTTTTTCGAGAGTGGCTCGAATCCTGCCTCCCGTAATGCAGTGTTCCAGGTGCCAAAACGCCGCTGCGCGACTTTCACTGACCATTCCCCCCGTTGCTCCATTTCTTGGGCCGTGGGCGGACGGCCAAGCTTTGTGGCGAGGTTCTGAATCGCTTCGAGGACGTCCTCCTCTGTCGCAGTCTGTTGGGGAGTCGTCTCCAGGCTGGCTGCCCTGAGACCTTCATTCCACGATCCAAAATGAGCCCGGACGGTTTTCGCGGAGATTTCCCCGTGTTCCTGCCACTCGTTGCGTGAGGGAGAGTGGCCAATTTGAGCTGCGACTCGTTGTAGTTCCTCGAGGACCTCCGTGTCGGTATACCCGTTTGTTCTGGGTTCGAGTCCAGCTGCTTCTAATCCCTCACTCCAGCTCCCAAAGGTTGAACTAACAGCACCTTCCGTGAATTCGGCTTCGTCTGCAAGCTCGGATTCCTTTGGTGGCCGGCCCATTTCCTCAGCTAATCGTTGTAGTTCGTCGATGATCGTCTCAGCGGATATTGACATCTGATGAGCGCGCATATGACTCGCAATGTCGACGTTTCTGTCAAACGATTCCCCACAGATGTCGCACGTGTAGTCTCCTTCGACTTTCATGCGTAGCTCCGAGCGTTAGGCACGCCCGCACCCCTCGTGGGGTCGGACAAACACGCCCGGTCGCGCACCCTTTCCCCCGGTTTCAGGGATAAATTTCAGACCGAGTGTCGAGGTTGTGGCTGCGCGCGCAGCGAAGCGAGCACGGAGCGGAGGGTGGGGCGGTGGGGCTTGGGTCTGGTCTGGCACTCAAAAAGAAAGAGACCGCTTCGCTCGCTATTCTTCCCACCAACGGCCGCGTTCCGGGAAGTGGATATCCGACCACCCGGTCAGCGCGATTGAGCATCGGCCCTCGTACCAGTTTTTGGCTGCCGCCCGGAACCGGACCGTTTCGCCTTCCTGCACGACTGTTTGGTTGCTCTTCTTCCAGCAGGTGAACTTGATTTTCCCGCTGTCATCTGCTATCAGCCCGACTTGCTGAATCGCGCTACTGCTCGGCTCCCAGAGGGTCTGCACAGTTCCTTCAACCGTCACCTCACCGACCGGAACGTCCGGCACGTCCGCGATGGGCACGATCGCCCCCGGCGCCGCCTTCAGTTCTTCGAGGGTCTCCAGCACCGCCTTCGTGACGTCCCGCCCGCGCTGCACCTTCTCGGCCAGCTGCTTCGCGACGACCGCTCTCGACCAGCCGCCCTGCACTTCGTCGCTGATCCGCATCGCCTGCTCGTTGACCTCCGCGAGTTCGTCTTGCGTCAGCATCTCTCGGGGATCCGTGCGCTCCGCCGGCGCCGGCTCGTCACGACCACACTGCTCGCTGACGACCTCTCGCGTGCGCTGCTCGCGACCCTCCTGCGTTCCGAGCTCGGCCTGGGCACTGATGCGCTCCAGTTCGGCTTCCCGCGCCCGAATGCGCTCTTCCTGTTCGAGGGTGACCCCGTGAATCCGCTCGTTGCTCGTGTCCGCGATCCCGTCCGGGTGGTTCGCATCCACCTTCGCCTGCGTCTCCTGCTCGACCGCTGCCTCGAACTCCGGCGTCTCATCGACGACCGGGAAACCGTCTTCATCGACAGCCTGCTCGTCCGCTTTTTCGAATGCCTGTTCATCCACCGTAACGACCTTTCCGCTAGCGTTGTTACTAGACATTGGTATCACACCAAGGTACCACTGAAGGCGCTCACGCGCCGACACCGCGATGCTGCTACATCGCGGTTTTCCGACGACACCGACCGACAGAACCATCTGCGCGCTCTCGCTCGCGCCTTCGCGAGCGCCCTACCGGGCGCGAGCGAGAGCGCGCCTGTATGAGGTGGCCCCAACCAGCACCGCGCGCCGACCCGCCCGGAGCGAGCGGCCAGCGCATTCCCCGTTCGCCGCGACGCAACCACGTCCGTCGCGGTCGGCTTCGCCGAAGTCCGCAGGACCCGAACGGGTGAAGCGCTGGCGCCGAGGGCACATGCACTTTAGCCCGGAACGGGCGCGGGCGGTGCAGAGAGCGCCCGCACGCCCGGAATGGTCGGTCGCGAGCGACGCGGAGGGCGGAACGCGGCGAGCGGTGCGTGCCGTATCGTACCACACCAACCAGCCGATGAGGTGCGCGTGCCCAACACCAGCTCCGGGCGGGACTGAAAGGGGCCGGGCGCTCGACGTTCCCCGACGACGCAAGCACCGCAGGTACGAGGCGCGCAGCGAGTCGCGGCCGTCGAGCGCCCAGGGGGCTTTCGAGGTGACCGCACCTGTCGCTAAAAGCTGTTTGTCCGTCCAGAGGACGTTTGGCGGGAACTTCGGGCTTCTCTGCGGCTACCCGAAACTTATGTCGGTTCCAGTAAGACCAAACAGTATGTCCTTACTGCCCTCCACCGACGATGTGTCTGCGAAACAGGAGGGGGAAATTCAGGTTCTCGGCGTTGATGAAGAAGGGACGGCAGATGTCTTCGACGCACTCGCTTCGGACACTGCACGGCTCGTGTTGACCGCGATTTACGACGAGCCTGCGCCACCGTCTGCACTGGCGGAGCGACTCGATATGTCGGTGCAGAACGTTTCCTACCACCTCGACAATCTCGAAGACGCTGGCATCGTGCAGGTAGCTGACACGCGGTACTCCGAGAAAGGGAAAGAGATGAACGTGTATGCGCCAGCCGACGATCCGGTCGTCGTATTCGTCGGCACTGAAACGCGCAAGACGGGCTTTCTTGATTTGCTCAAGCGACTCGTCGGCGCGTCTGTCCTGCTCCTCCTTGGATCGGTCCTGCTCTATATCTACCGAGGATTTGGTCTCGGAGCTGGCGGCGGTAGTGACTCAATCATTCGGTCACTGCTTGCAGTCCCCGGCTTCGAGTTCCTTCTCGGTGGACTGTTCATCCTCGGCCTGACCGTCATCTGGTGGCGGTGGCATCAATAGGGGGACTCGCCGTATCCGTCAAAATCAATTTTGAACCAAGCGGGGCGTTAAGCCTCGCCCCAGGCAATGAACGAGTATGACTGTCTCGCCAGGGGTGACGCGGTGAATGACACTCCCGACAGGGTTACTCCCCGTTCTCGCGTTCGTCATCACCATTGGGATCTCGATTCCAGTGGCCGTTACAACGATTCTGGCCTCCCGAACGGGAACGCAGTCGACCAGGAGGGCGCTCCGACTGGCGCTTCTTGAGGCTAGTCTACTCTACCTCGTCGGCGTCATTGTCGTTTGGGCAATCGCTGAGGGCGGATTGGACACGGAACTGTGGGAGATTCCGGCAACGCTCGTGGGCACGGGCGTCGGCACGCTCCTGATCTTGACGGCGCTTCCGCTGGTGGTCGGGCAAAAGGTCATCCATCACTGGCGACAGGTCGAGCCGGAAGCCGCACTCCAATACACGGTCGCTGGCTGGCCGATTGCGATGCTCATCACCTTTGGCATCTTCATTGCGCCCGGCGGATTCGCTCAGGGGACGCTCTTCGATATTGGCGGGCCAACGATCTGTCTGGTAGGGTTCTGTGGAATCAGTCTCCTGTTGTTGGGTGCATTCTTCTTAGAAACACTCGTTGTCGTGTTCGGACCTGGGCTGGTTGGGCTGATGCTTTCCGTCCGTGGAGAAGAGGGCGGAGGATCGCAACCGATTCGATGAGAGTAATCGCAAACACGAGTCGAATGTGCTACGTTGGGGTTGACGATGGGCGGATCTACGCAATCGGGTGCCGCGAGTAGAGTACACGCGTGGCTGGCAAGAACCCGTCTATACCCCATAATCGCCGGGGAACCGCGTATCTGTTCGAAAAGCGAGCGACCAGCGGATCGACATCCACTCCGCGGACACGGAGCGTCCGATCGCTGATGTCACGGCGACACCACGGCGACACCTTGCGGGTCTGTGCGCTATTCGTTGGGCTCCACCGTGGCCCCGTCGACGGGGTACCACTGGTGGTCGTCCCACTGGAACCGCACGGGCCGTGCCGTCGGCCTGACCGCAGTGTTCGTCGCCTGTTCGAGCAGCGTCCGCGACGCGACGAGGTCGGCGTGCCCCTCGAAACCGCACGGACAGGTCAGCGTCTCGCGATGCCGGCGCGTCCGCTCTTGCTCTCCGCACTCCGGACACGTCTGGGAGGTCCACGCCTCAGAGAGTGAGGCCACCTCGATGCCGTACTCCTCGCAGACGTTTGCGAGCTGGTCGAGACACTGCCGGTGCGCCCAGAAGGTACGCGCTTTGAGGTTCGCCTCGACCGACCAGTATTCGCCAAGGACGCCGGTGAGGTCGCCGTGATAGATGGTTTCGACGCCGTTGTCGTGGAGTCGCTCAACGAGATCACGAAGGAGCGCGTTCACGGCGTGGTCGCGCCGGCGAGATCGCTTCCGATAGAGCCGCTGGATTCGATTGCTGGTCTGCTGTCCATCCGGCAGCTTCGCTTTGGCGTCGGCGATGCGCTGGGTCGTCTCACGGAACTGCCGAAACGGCTCTTGGCCGCTGTACCAGTACTGGTCGCCGGTAGTCGTCGTACACGCCACGAGGACGTTCGCGCCGATATCGAGCGCGGCGACGTCCGTCCCCGTCGGCGTCGCCTGCTCGCTCTCGGCGACCGTTACTGGCTGGTGGGTGCGATACGTCTCGTCGACGTCGTCGTAGGTGAGGTGGAGGCGGCCCTGATCGCCCTGCCAGTGTGGTTCACCGCGGACGGCAACCCGGAGCCGTTCGAACTGACCGAAGCCGTACTCGGCTTTGAGCTGGCTGCCGATGGGCACTTCGAGCCGGGAGCGCTCGCCCCAGCTGACCGTGTAGGCATCGTTGCGGATGTAGGTCCGCAGGTCGCGCCCGTCGGCTTGGTTGCCCCAGTAGCCGGGCGGACTGACCTCCTGGTCGGCCTCATCGACCATCTCGAAGAACGACCGCCAAGCGGCGTCGTTGACGCGGGTGACCTGTTGGGTCGTCGCCGACCCCAACACGTCGACGTACTCGTCGTAGTAGCCATCACAGCCCCAGACGCTCTCGCCGGCGAAGAACTGTTGCCGGCGGGCATACGTCAGTTCGTTCCAGAGGCTCGCTGACGCATCGAGGAGCCGGTGGAGGACTGTCTCGTCTCGTTCCGACCGGGGGACCACCTCGAAGGTGTTGGTCCGTCTCATCGCTCGGCCTCGCCCCACGTCCGCGGCACGTAGCCGAGCTGTTCGATGTCGTCCGCGTAGTCCCGAAGAAGCCCGATGAGGACGACTTCCGGAACACCGTTCTCGGCCTGGTCGACCAACCACTGTTCCAGTTCGACTTCGGCCTCTTCGATCTCATTGAGTTCAACTGGCATCAGTCATCGCGCCTCCATCGGACGGTTCACCTGTCGCTGGCGATGGTAGCACATCTCGAATCACCTGTGCTGTGCAGGCACGACCGAGTGCGCCTGCACCCTTCGCAGGCGCTCAAAAACACCACCGAACTACACAGTCAGAAACTGGCTGTCGTAGAACAGTTGACACACCCGCAGCGGGAAGGGCAGCCGGACGGTGGAGCGAACTATCTCGGAACTTCTACAACTCCCGTCAGAAACCCCGTGACCGACTCAGAGGGTGTATGCAGCAGGGTACCTGTGAGAACAGCGCTCTCAGAACGTCGGTGGGCTCGAAGACCTTCCGTCTATCACGCAGTGATGAGGTCGGGTGTCAAGAAGAGAATCACGAGGAGACTCATCAGTACGGTAATCGCCGTGAGTCTCAGGACACCAGCTTCCCGTCGGCGGGATTTCGGCAGAGACTCGGCAATACCGGAAAGGGCCATCCCGACGCTCATAAACAGTGTAGAGTAGAACGGTGTTGCTCCTTCCACAATAACGTAGTACCCCTGCTGCCCGGCCAGCAGGAGTGCACCACAGAGGAACACCAGTCCAAGGGGACGACCAGAGGGCTCGCTAAACAGCGTTTGGCCGATGATGGAGGGCATCAAGCGTATGATTATCCGCGTGGAATAAATATGCACTGCGTTCGCCCACCTGTTGCTGGAATCTCCATACCTGTGCCGAGCGAACGGTGCCGATGGCGCTGACCGACTCGCGCTGTGTATGCAGCACGCTCGCAGGAATATCTTCCGGAACTGGGAGATTCTCTCACGCTCTGCACACATCTCCCCCAGTCGGGGCTGAGCAGCCACGCCGCGCAACCCCTCGCGCTTACCCGCTGGCGCCGAGGGCACATGCACTTTAGCCCGGAACGGGCGCGGGCGGTGCGGAGAGCGCCCGCACGCCCGGAATGGTTGGTCGCGAGCGACGCGGAGGGCGGCAGCGGCGAGCGGGGCGGGCCGATACGTACACACCTGTCCAGCCGGCCACATCGCTCGGTGAGTCATTCACCGTCCTGGTGGACTCAGAAAGGGCGAGGCCGCCTCGGCCGTCCCCCGACCCCGCAAGCACCGCAGCCCCGAGGCGCGCAGCGGCGGTCGCGGGACGTCGAGCGGCCGAGGGCTTTCGATGGTCCTCTCCACCCGAATCAGACTAGCAATCAGTCAGCTGTTACCGGCGACCAGGTCCTCGATGAACCGGAACCCGTTCACGAACGTCACCGAGTCCCCGTAGCCCTCGCTCGCGAGGACGGTTTCGGCCCCCTCGCCGGCCGCGATATCGGTCGTGTAGATGTAGACCTCGGTTGTCGTCCCCGCGTTGAGATGCTGGGCAGCGAGGGCGGCGAGGGCAGCGTCCGCACGTTCGACCTCGTCGGCGGGTCGGTCATCGGCGTTCGCGATGTACCGCTGGACGCCGTCCATCACCCGCGAGACGATCGGCTCGGAGAACTCCAGTGGCGTCGCAACCGTCGCCCAGCCCTCGTCGATTGCGGTGTCGACGGGCGGGTTTTCGACATCCGGATCGTCGACGGTCAGCTCCTCGTACACCCGTTCGGGCAGGATGAAGGTGACGTCGTTCCGGCGAGCGAATCGGCGAACAGCCTGGTACCGACTGTTCGAGGGCTGCCCCATCGCGACGAACAGGCCGGTGTCAGCGATGTGGAGCCGGCTCACGCGTCGCTAGTGTCGTCGCCGTCGATGTCCAACTCGTCGAGGCCCGTCCCTGACTCCTCGATGTCGTAGTGTTCGTGGACGACGGGCCGGAGCGCCTGCAGAATCATCTCCGCAGCCAGCGGGGAGATGTCGAGGTCCTCGGCCATCAGCCGGTGGGTCACCTCGCCGCGTTCACGGGCGACCGCGTAGGTGAGCGCGGTCGCGAGGCCGGCGACGCCGTGGCGGTCGATGTAAGTGTCGATGTCGGCGTCCGTCTCGCGGCGGCCGACGGCGTCGATCAGCGCCGGCGTGATGGTGTACTCGCGGTCGCCGGCGGCCGTCGTCA
Source organism: Haloferax sp. Atlit-48N (assembly GCF_003383015.2). Lineage (NCBI taxonomy): Archaea > Methanobacteriati > Methanobacteriota > Halobacteria > Halobacteriales > Haloferacaceae > Haloferax > Haloferax sp. Atlit-48N. The sequence continues at coordinate 71,593 of NZ_CP137691.1, forward strand.
CGGTCAGGTCGATCTCCCGGGCCGCGTATCGCCGGGGCTGCTCGTCGTCGGTGATGTCGACGACGCCGGCGTCAACGAGCCGGTTGACGTAGCTGTAGGCCGTCCCCTGGGCGAGTTCGAGGTCGTCCATCACGTCCTGAACGGTCGCCTCCCCCTCCCGGGCGAGATACGCGTACAGCTGAGCTAGCTGTGGCTCCTCGAGGAGGTCCGCGACCGAGAGGAAGTCTTGGACGATGTCGCCGTCGGCGCGGTTTGAGGTGCGTGACACGGGTCGTTCTTGATTACAGTTTACAGCGAATCAGTAAAGAGTGTTTGGGTCACTCTGCCGGCGTCGCGACGAGATGCTCCTCGAGATCGCGCGTCCAGTACGTCGCGAGACCACCTGGACTACAGCGGGCGCACAGCTGCAACGGGCCTTCCAGATGCCCCAGTTCGACCCGGAACCGGGTCAGTGCTGCGAGCGTGTCGACGACCAGCCCACAGCCGTCACAGGCGACGTGATCGCGCTCGTCGGGATCCGGCTCCGTCTGAATCGCGCAGTCGACACAGATCGGGTGAGTGACCCGCTCGTCCTGTCCCCAAGTGTGGGCATCGCCAGTCTCGGTACCGGGCGGCGCGTCGCAAAACGCACAGCCGACGAGGGTCTGCTGCATCACTCGCCCTCCGCGTCGGCGTCGCGGCCGGTCGTCCAGCCACGATGGAAGACGGCCAGCTGCGTCGTCGAGTCGAACGTGGTGCCGCTCGGCTCGTGAACCAGAACTTGGTCTTCGGGAACCGGAGTGACGACGTCCGCGTCGACGAGGTCGCTGACCAGGCTCTGGGCCGTCGTGTCGTCGATGTCCGCCGTGTCAACCCGGGCGGCGTCGCGGTCCTGGGCGAGCAGTGCTTTCTCGAACTATGCGTGGTCGGCACTCGTGTCGTCGTGCGGACCGGGACCAAGCATGGTGAGTCACGCCGCACGCTGTCGCGCGCTGCACGCCTCCTGGCGCCGATAAACAACTCATAGCGTTAAGATTCGGAACCTCCTCGGATCGCCCGGCCGCCAAGGTACACTCACTCGGGGAGTAGGTCGGTGGTGGGTGCGAGAGAATGGACCCAGCCCCAGTGTTAACCAACACTATGCCGGTAACGGCCAGAAATGTTGGTTAAGTCGATCCCCTACGGCGTTCGGAGATCTCGAACTGGTTTCACCGCGAACGTGTCTAGCTCGCTGGCTATTTTACCACCCGGTCGCTCCGCCGATGTCGAGGGCGACCGCGTGAGCTAGGTGAGGAGTTCATCGCGAACGGTTCGTCGAGAGACGGTGATCTCATGCCAGCCCAGCCGGTCGTCGACGAACTCTGGACGTATCTCGACACCAGCGGCCGGCCCGACTTCCTGAGTGGGAGGACGTCCAGGAATTGGCTGAGGGGTACGGGGTAACGCTATAAGAGCGCGATTCGATAGCGTATACATTCGCTCAGAACTCGAGCGTATTGGCCAGCAGTTGAACAATCCACTCACCGTCTTCTTGATTAGTGGTGGGTCGATGGCGTTTCACGGACTCAAAACAGCCGTCGATACCGACGGGAGTACGAAGAATTCTGTTGGCTCACTCGTCTTCAAGTGCGGCGTAGATCTCTGCGTGGCGGCGTCCATCAAGTATCCCCATCTCAAGGGCGATCACATGACGTTCGGCGTCGCTGTCGGCCGCCTGATACCGCTCGTATAATTGGCGAACTTCTTCATCGACCGTCGCCGAGGAATCAGTACTGGACACCATTCTGTATCTGAAAGACTCATTAGGTCCCGAAATCAGGTTGGTCTCCCCTCAAACTGGGCTGACGACTCCATAAACTACGTCTGCTCGTCGACGTCGAGCGCACCGATCGAATCGAGGTATTCGCGTATCTCGACGACGAACGTTCGGTACCGTTCGAGGTCTTGCAATGCGTTGTAGACCACGTCGTGGTCGATAATTCGTCCGTACGTATGCGCAAGGACGTTCCGAAAGCGGGCCCCCTGCGCCATCTGGCCAGCAGTTGCTGGTGAGAGGATACCGCTTTCTCCGAGGGCTCGCATCGATTCGGGATTGCTTCGTGGTGGCTGTCCACGCTCGTGTTTGACGAGTTCTTCACCAATATCGATCGCTGCTTCTGTCATTTTCACGAACCGACGTTCGACGATATCTTGCGTATCCGGGTCGTGTTTGTACTCCTCTCGAGTGAGCTGTTGCTTGCGAGCGAGTGTCCCAAGACTCTCCTCAATTGTCTCAACAGCAACGAGAATACGATTGAGGCGGTCTGCTGGGAACACGTCGTCAGTCATCGCTCATCGTCATGCCCATCGGTTGCTGTGACGGCAGAACCACCGAGATGGTCATCAATCTTTGCGAGTGCACTGTCGAAGCGCTCACGTGGAGATTTGTCGGTCGGTGATGTGTCAGCCACTCGCCGCTGGAGGTCCTCGGCATGGGCCACATCGCCGACAAGCAGAACTCCCTCTTCGAAGACTGACGTAGCAACGCGTGGTGAGAGTGTGTGGATGTCGACGAGGTCTACGTCGTCCGTTCCGAGTGCGTCGCTCAGATCCGCACTGAGGCCGAAAAACGCGTCGTTGTACGCGGGGTCCTTACGGTCGACCGTCTCAAGTTCCACTGCGATATCGATATCACTCGTTGGATGTGTCGTTTCCGTGGCGTGGGAACCGAAGAGGAGTGCACACTGCACCGAATGCTCCTGTAGAATCGCTCGAAGTGTCTCGAGCGGAAGGGAATCGTCGATGTCTGCTGACTCAACGGTTCTCATTATCATGACCCACGTGCCTGTGTCATATAAAGCCTCAGTCACTCCGGTGGTTGGACAGGAGTTGTCGGTGTTGCGTCTGGACATTTTGTAGTCTCCCTCACCCCTGCTGGGGGCGAAAAACGCTACCAAGTGAGAGCTGTCTGACGGAACTTCGAGGAGAATTCCCTGGCGTTAGCGTGGGGTGAATCCGCTACCCCTGATACAGACGATGTTCAACGTGTTGAACGGGTGTATGATGAATTCAAACGTCCTTGAATGGTGGGTGGGCTGAGTCTCCTGTCGCCTCGTTGACTGGATCGGGCGCGTCAGTCGCCGTCACGGGTCCTCCTCTAGTGACGGTGGTACCGAATCGCCCTCAGACTGTTGCTGACGGACGTACTGGAGGACCGATTCGAGTGTCTCAGTATCCTCAGTTCCCTCAAGCACCCCCACGAGTTCGCTTAGCCGTTGCTGACGGTCGACGATTTCTGGGTCGCCGTGTTCCGTCTCGATTGCAGCCACCTCGATGTGGCGGTCCTCGCTCCACCCACACGTCCAACACTGCCGGTGGAGAACAACTTCCTCGCCCTGTTCGGTATCGAGAATTGCGTTGGCAAGGGGCGTCGATGGCGGCCGCCCGGGGCCGACCTCTCGAGAGACGTACGGCTCACCACAGTCCGGACATTCCATACGTCAAACTCGATTGGCAGGCGCCTAAACCGTGTGGGTGGGCCCACGGCATGTCCAATCCCGGTCGACAGAAAGCACTTATTCGATCCTACTGTACTGAACGAGCATGTATTCGTACTTGTTGGTCAGGAAACCACGTATTCGGTGACGCGGTCCGCACGACCTCGCCCCTCGTGGGCTCGTAGCGGGCTGCATCCCGGGTACGTACACTCACCATGGACGATGCTGAACTCCTCCGACGCGAACTGCGTGCCGCACGCGATGAACTCGTCCGCAAGCGCGCCGACGAGGCCGATGATCCAGTCGCGGCCGCAAGCCAGCTCCCGCTCATGCCGGAGCGCGATGACGAGTTCCTCCGACTCGCGCTCATGAGCGTGAACGAACTCGAAACACACATCGAGCGTCTCGAGCGAGACCTCGATGACCTCAAGAACGGTATCGACCACCCCGACGACTAATCCACATCGCCGCTGCTGGAGCGGTATCCATCGGTTCCCTCCAAGAGGGACACAAACAACGTCGGTGTCGCAGTCACCCAGTCGGTATGCAGACATGTCGCCCACGCTTGCCCCATACCCGACGCTACCTCAGACCCAGTCAACCACTCGAATCGACTCACACCAAATCCACGATGCAGGTCTATCCAAAAATTCCACACTACGACCACCCCATCGTTCCAGACGACTTCTTCGACGCAAACGACCTTGTCATCGTCAAGCGCTGTGTTGCCGAACTCCGAAGAATACAGACGAACGCCATGCGCAACGACGCCGATTCCGCCACGATCTGGCAGCACCTCCCGAGTGATGACCGAGTATCCACGTGATGAGATTCGCAGGCGGGGTGGCGACCCTGAAGAGATTAGCGACCGCTATCGCGACCAGAAACCAGCGTCGATCTCTGTCTCGTGGGCAGACTTCGTCGAAACCGTCTGTAACGAGGACGACACCATCGAGTACATCGCGGCAATCCAAGAAGCACTCACGAGGCTCAGATGTCGCAAACGCGAGTGTGACATCGGCATGCCCATCTCAGCGCAATGGGAGACCGACGTCCAACAGCGGCTGATCGCGAAGTACGCGTTTGCGATTCCAACACGCGAGGCACTGGAGTATCTGCGCGAGCAGGGCCCACTCATTGAACTTGGGGCATGGAAGGGCTACTGGGCGTCCGAACTCGATAACTGCGGTGCCGACATCACTGCCTACGACATCGATCCAATCCTCGATCCGTGGTTCCCAGTCGAGTCTGGCGACCAAGATGTCTTGTTGGAGTACAGCGAGACGGAGACACTCGTTCTTTGTTGGCCACCAGTCGGGCCGATGGCCTACGAGGCACTCCTCCTCCACGACGGTGACGTCGTCTACATCGGCGAGCGACCCGGAGAGGGATACAAGGCGTTCGCAGATATGCGATTTTTCGACGTCCTTACCGCTCGTTACGAACACGTCGCCCAGATCGACCTGCCGAGCCATCCGGGTGCAACAGACGATCTGCATCATTACCGGCCGCTGGATTAAACGTGTGCAGACGCTAGATCCAATCCGATCGCAGTTGGATATCACTTGGAGGGTCAACCCAAGAGTAACCAGCATCAGTTGACAGCTCGATAACGACTACTGCAGAACGGCCTCGTCGAACACCACTCCAAGGGCGTGGATCGATGATGAGCCAACAACCGTCACAGTTCTGGTGAGCACGCCCGTCTGGGTTCGCCGCCGACTGGACTGCGCAGTCGACGCAGACCGAATGAGTGACCCGTTCGTCCTGTCTTCAGGTGTGGGCCTCGCTAGTCTCGGTCTCGGGCGGGGTGTCACAAAAGGTACACCCCGTGAGCGTCTGCTGTCTCACTCGTCCTCCACGTCAGCACCGAGGCCAGTCGTCCAGCCACGGTGGAAGACGGCCAACTGCGTCGTCGAGTCGAAGGCTGTACCACTCGGCTCGTGAACCAGAACGCAGTTTTCGGGAATCGGAGCGCGACCTCTAGTGAACAGAGAGCGCCCTAGGAGTGACTGAGCAGGAACGCAGGCTCATCGATCGAATCGACGACTGCGGCAGCGTCATCAAACTCCTGATTCAGGTCGTACTCGGTCGCGTCGCCGCTCTCCCCCCGTCCACGTCGGTCCATTGCGTAGACGGTGCAGCGTTCTTCGAGAGAGCGGAGAACAGGTTCCCACCGCGTGTGGTCGGCAGTCGGGCCGTGGACCAGTACGAGCGGTGAGCCGTTCCCCGTGCGTTCGTACGCAATCGGTGTGCCGTCTGTTGGAGTGACTGTGTCCATTTCCATCAACCGTAAAGATACGCTGTCTGACCATGTCCCCCTTTCGCACAGAGTCACTCGGAACTGGAGAGCTGCCAGATGGCGCGTGTTGTATACACAACGCCGGCACGCACACAAACCCCGCCAACAGTTCTTGCGTCGTTGTGGCCAGAGTGCGCTAGACACACTGACGGCAGGAACTGTTGGAGGGGTTGTCCGTGGTCGCGTAATCTAATCGAGTAGTTTTCACGTCTCGAGACAGTTGCCACCAGTTCGTGACGGCAGTTCTTCGCTTTCGGGTCGGCGGTTGGGATCTCCGAATCTGGATTAAGGGCTTGACGACCCAGATCCAGATCCCGACCCTGAACCGGACGAACTCGACCCCGACCCAGAGCTACCCGATCTACTGCCGGACATTGAGGCGGGCCGCGAGCAGGCGAGATCCGGGGGATACCCGACATAGCCCCGGTCTTCGGGACCGTCGGTCAGCGGGAGGTGGTTTCTGTAAAACCGGACCCGCTCACCGAACGACCGCTCGACGTGCAGCAGTTGTGGGTTCTCGCTCTCATCGTCGTAGACCGCGTAGGTGCCGACAGCGGCCGCGTAGACTGTCGTGTCAGCGGCTTGTGCGAACTGTGCAGCGTAGGTGCTCTTGTTCAAGCGACAGAGCGCAAATTTGAGCCTGTCGAAGCGGACCTCGACTCGACCGCTAACGGAGCCACTGACAGAAAAAAATCCCTTGAGGTTGTCGAACAGTTCTTTATACTGACTCGGCCGGAGTTCGATCTTTGCGTCGGCGTCGGTGTCCCGGACGGAGAAGTCCCCGTCCGATTCGAGGTCGTGGAGCAACTTGTGCAGTTGCTTGGGGAACGAACAGCCCCAGATCCAGATGTAGCCGTCGGAGGCAAAGGCCGCCTGCATCTGTTTCTTGTTCGTGGTCAGCGTCGAGAAGTCGGCCGCCGGTCGTGGGTCTTTGTCGTCGGGATCCCGGAACGTCTCCGGGAGTTCATAGGTGTCACCCTCTGGCCGCCCGCTCTGGAAGACGGTGTCTTTGTAGCTGTTGACGAGGATCGGTCCCTCCCAGTAGCCATGGGAGAAGAAACTCACCTCGGCGAGGGATCCGGCATCGTTCTTGCCGATCGCTTCGATTTTGTCGTACACGTCAACGATTGAGAGCGTGTTCTTGTCCCTGGCGTCGAAGTACGGCGGCCCGTCGTCCGGGACCTTGTAATCGCCTTTGGCGATTTTCTTGTGGCTCGTGTCGTCGGGGTCTTTGTTCTTGACAGTGGTTCCCTTACCGGTTTGGCGGGTAGCGATCACACCTCGCCAGAAGTCGAAGATATGGAATTTGAGTTTCTTCCGTGGGTGTTGCTTTGCCAGCCAGCGCATCCGCCGGTCGGCATACGCCCGGAAGTCCGTCGGGCCGCTGTCGATGTGCACGTAATCGATGCCAGTCACGAAGACGTACTGGCGCATCAGGCCACCTCTGCTCGCCAGCGGTGTCGCTCTGGCACGCTCACAGCAGTCACGGGTTGTTTCCCCCGCCGTTGTCCGGCCCATCGCCCGACAGCGACCCTCCCTGCTGGAGTTTGATGAGCGAGGTCGGTACCTTCACCTTCCACGGGTCGCCGACGGTCTTGGCTTCCTCGGGCAGTTTGTTCTGTTGGTCTTTGATCGCGTCGATAATCGAGACGTACCCGGGGTCGCCGATACTCGGCGGCCCATCGCCGAAATAGGGCTCTTCGTACTGCATAAAGTAGGGGACCTGGTACTCGTACCCGGGTCGCACCGGGACGACGACGCGGGCGGCACCGGCCCGCAGGAAGGATGCAAACGTCGGGTCGGACGATTCCAGCCGCGAGAGTGACGCCCACTTGGCCTCGTCGGCCCAGTAGTACGGATAGAACTTGTAGGTCATGTTCGTCCACTCGAAGGCCTGTTCGAGAAACCTGATTGTGTTCGCACGGTTCTCGATCCCGGTTTCGGTCACGTCCGTCGGTGACGTACTCGGCCCGGTCTCCGCTTCGATGTCGCTGGGATGGAGGGCATCGCCCTTCAGCATCGCCATCACCAGTCGCTTCAGTTCGGTCTGTTCGATCTCGCGGTTGCGTCCCGGATTCTGGCCGGTGATATCCGGCCCGCCCTGGATCTCTTGGGCCGCGACTCGTTCCTCGTACTCCGCGCGCTCGTTTCGGTAGGCCTCCATGATCGAGCGGTAGGTGTCGATCTTCCACTGCTCGAAGTTCTCCGGCGTGCGCTCACAGAGAACGTGGAACTGCAACGAGAAGCCTTTGCTGTCCTCGGCATAGATAGAGACAGGGACGTTCTTCGACCATGGGGACTGGCCATCGACCCGGACCAGCTTCCTCCCCTCGCTTTTTGTCCCGAGATCGCCGTGATCGGTGCCGTGCAGATAGCCTTCTTTCCAGTTGTGACCGACGATATTTACTGAGAGCCCGTGAATGTTGCTTCCGTCCGGTTCCTCACCGGGGTCCGGTCGCGAGTAGATCGGATCCTCGACGCCGACGCGCGTGGCGACGTAGCCCTCCGGAACAGAGATCGTCGCCTGCTGCTGAATGACCGACCGTTTCTTCGCAGTCGCCGTCTTCGTCTTGTTCTTGGTGACGAGTTGCCGATCGGGCGGTGAGCCTTTCGCGCCGTACTTCTGGAGATAGTACTTGTAATTCCAGGCCCGCAGGTCACCTGGACGGAGCGAACGGAGATTCGCCCCCTTGGTCAGGCGCTCGACCTGGTCTTCGGCCAGGTCCGGCGAACTGCTGTCCATCAGCTCCAGAAGACGCTTGTTAATTTTTGGCGGCGTCGGTTTCTCCATGTCCACTTCTTCGGCGGCATCGGTCGCCTGTGAGTACCGATAGAACGCCCCGGGTTCGGGGACGACGAACTCGAGGAGCATCCGCTTGCCGTGGTTGAACACCTGGACGTCGTAGAACTTGTCCAGCCACCGATAGATGCCGATAATATGGTCGGTGTCGTTTTCGCCGGTGTTGTCGATCTTGTGGCGATTTTTCTCCTCAGTCTCCTCGATGGTTTTCTCCCACTCCTTGCGCTTGACGCGTTTTTTGATCCTGTCGACGGTTTTCTTTGTCACTTCACGGGCGAATGTCTGGCTGGAGCGGCGCGTCTCGGTTTTGGCCGTCCGTTGGTCGTAGTTGGCGTGGGCTTTCATTTCGACCGTCGGGCCGTAAGAGGCAGAAATCTGGATGCCCGTATCGATTTCCCGCTCTTGCTCGACGGTCTGGCTCGTCTCGTTTTCCATCTCGAAGCGCTCGTGGACTGGAGCGACTTTTTCTTCTCTTTGACGCGCTCGGTCTCTTTGCCGACGTACTCTTCGGTGCGTTCCAGCGTTCGATGCTTCCGGTCGCGTAGTTCCCCTTCGAGGACGTTCTCGATGTGGGCGATTTCGCCCATCTCGTACCGGTCCAGCGTTTTTCGCATCGTCTGCAGTTCCGCGATACCGAGCGGATTCACATGTGGCTCGACGGGATAGAACGCCTCCGGTCCGATCCACTCGAACACCCCATCGCTGGCTTCCTCCATGATTCCAACCGACTCACCCAGAAGCGACATTGGTGAGTGGGGGGCGCTCGTGGTCACCCCGTCGAGTAGTTCGTACTGCATGTCCGCCCCGACCTCCCGCGTTTTGGTCTCCAGTACCGAGAGCGCGTCATCGGGCGAGAGATTCGGATCGTCCAGTCCGACCGAGCCGAGTGTTTCCATCGTCGACTCTCCCAAGAGATTACCGAGGCGAAGCGGTTGCATCGTCGCGCTCCCGCCATCCCCTACCACTCCATCGTCATCGTCTTCGTCGTCTGTTTCGTCATCGAAATCGTCGTCCAACGCGTCTTCCTCGTCACCCTCCTCGTGTTCGTCCGCATCGTCCAGTATCTCGGTCGCGTCTTCGACCGCCTCCGCAAGATGGTCGCCGATGTCGTGATCGTCGCGCTCCTCGTCACGCTTCACATCGGTTGTATCCGTTCCCTCATCGCGGTCATCTGGGGTCGCTTCACGCTCTCCGTCCCAGTCGTCGGATTGTGACTGTGTCGCCTGGAACCGTTGCTCGCCGCCAGCCTCGCTTGAGGGCCCCTCGGTGGTGTCGACGGCGACATTTTGTGAGAACGAAATCGCCGAGACATCTGCTCCCGCCGCGGCCCCGGGTCCAAACGCAGTCGAAACCAGTTCATTCCGGGCCCTCTTGACCGTCGTGAGCGTCTCAGCAAGTTGCTCGGTCTGTGTGCCGTTTTCTGTTGCCGGGTCGGCCTGTGCTTGGATTCGGTTCTGCGGGAGCGGGAACAACGAATCCGAGAGTGTAATTGGGCGGTCGAGCGCACGCCCGACTGCACCCATCCGGTCTAGCTGTTCGTCCTCGGCAGCCGCACGCTCGACGAGCGAAAACAGTCGCATCGCGTCTTCGAGTCGCCCAACGGTCTCCTGCTGTGGCTCGCTGTCCAACGAGGCGGCTGTCAGACTGCTTGCCACCCGCTCGCGGGCATCGGCGAACGACGCGGTGTCGGTGACGCTCGTTGCCGGCGACCCGAACATTTCCTCGATAGCATTTTGAAGATCCGAGAGGGAATTGGCCCTCTCTGCCGCACGCTTGAAGTCCGACAGCGGCACCGAGAGTTCTGACGGGTCCTCGACGTACTGCTCCGAGGCCCGGAACTCAGCGGCCGCGTCGGTCATGGCCTCGCGGTCTCCCTCGGACTTTGCTTCCTCCAATCTCGCCATCAGCGGCTGGGCGACGGTTCCAGCTGTAGACAGCGTCTCGGTCGCTTCCGCTGCGGCTGCCTCCCGTGGCTTGATGACCATGAAATCGAGCAGGTCTTCCCCCTCTGTTATCTGCTGTGCGTCGCCGAACGTGATTTCGATGTCGACGATCTCCACCCGGTCGGGATGTGTCACCGACAGCGATTCGGTGATTTTCTCCCCGTTCGAATTGCGCAACCGGACCACAAGTTCGAACGACTCTGTGTCTATCTCAGGATACACCAGATCGTAGGTCTCATCACGGAATACGTCGCCCGCCACGAGTGGGGGTCCGTCACCGTTCGCTACCGCGACCGTTGCGTCCGCGGGCGGCGCGCCTCCGGTGATCGCACCCTTGACACGGTTGAACTGTACGACCGATTTCTCTGTACCATCCGTGCCAACCCACGTCACGCTACACTCTACCCCGAACTCTACTTCGATGGTGCGTTTTAGGTCGGCTGCTTCTCGCGCTGTGGAGTTCCGTGCCACGGTCCCTCCGTTTTCGGCCTTGTCCGTCGCCTCAGATTCCGAGAGCGCCGTCTCGTCTGCGAGATAGGCAGCCAGTGAGTCCACAGTCCGCCCTGATTCAACTGGTTCGATCGATACCGTGTGTGTAAGTGACATGCTACCACGTCAACATGTCTATTCTCCCGATGGCCGTTTGTAGGTTAGGGTGTTTCCCCCGTGGTCAGGAAACGACGTATTCGGTGACACGGCGGAGCGTCACAGAAGGCACAGCCAGCAAGTGTATGTTGCATCACGCTCCTCCCTCGTCGGTGTCGCGAGCGGCGGTCCAGCCTCGATGGAAGACCACGAGTTGGAGAATCGAGTCGGATGCCCCGTCGCTTGGCTCGTGGATGAGGACCCGTTCGTCGGGGATGGGAATCACGTCGGCGCGAATCTACGCGCCTCCGCCTCTCAGGCGTGGACAAACTACTCGGTGATCCGTTTTTAACCAACTCTTCGGAAGACGACGGTTTTGTGTTGGTTAACTTTCGGAGATCAGAACTGATGAACGGGCTTCACGCGGGGGGTGTGTGAATAGCCCACTGGATCGCTATTCGTCGAGGCGCTGGAGCAATTGCGTGACGTACGGACTGTTCTCCCAGCTCCGATGTGGGCTGATCGTCGTGATCACCATTCGCGCCACCTCGTGGCTCAGATGCCTGTTCCGAGCGTAATCCACGATGAGCCGCGGCGTCGGGACGATCCGCGGGCCCTGCAGCACTGCATGAATGAGCGCAAAATTCGTCCCACCGAACTCGTCAGTGAGAAACCCGTCGACGTCAAGCGCGTTCGCGAGAACGATGCCGTCGGTTTCACCGTCGTCGAGGCCGAACGTTGGCCGGGCGTCCGGCGTATCGTCGCGTTCGTACGGATCCTCGACCGTGTAGTGCGTGCGAGCGACGAGGACGTTGTTCGCAGCCGCAGCGTGGATGCCTTGGTACTGCGTGATGTCGCGGAGCTCTGCGATCACTTCTGGCGGCACAAACACGTCACACGAGGTGAGCAGATACTGGAGGGGGTCCAGAATATCGGACCGACCGCCGCATCTGCACGGGGCACGGCGAGGCTGGCGAAGGCGCTCGTGTCAGCGACGACCGTTCGCAATCGTCGGCCGCTCAGCAATTGTCGCCGGCCCCGGTTTCGACTGTCGTCACGTCCCCCTCGTAGATGTCGACGTCGTCAGGGGTAGCGAGATCGAGCGGTTCGTCTTCGAGGTCCGCTTTGAGAAGACGGAGCCGCGTGGTGGACATAGCACCAACGAAGTCTGTAAGCTGGTCATGGGTGAGGTTGGCAGTATAGTACGTCGTTGCGATCGCCTTCGGAAGCGGGTCTCCGCCGTTCATCGGTCGCGCAGTCGATCGCGAGCGGCTGCGAACCGAACTGGATCCGTATCGCCAGCAGCGGCCATGTCGTTTGCCGACTGGAGCTGCGAGTCGATGAGCCGATTCTGTTGGCGTGACCACTCACTATCGTCGTGCGTCCGAACATACTCGGCCCACTGTTTGATCATCGCACGCCGTTGCTCGGTATTCCGGCGTTGATCGGCTTCAAACTCGTTTGAGTTCAGCATAGTAGTCCTCCACTCCAAGCTTGTTGACGTACGTTTCGAGCTGCTCCGTGTTAAATCGTTCCTCGAAGGTCAAGTACAGGTGGAGTGCATCCTCGAAGTCCTTCCCGCTGAGGCTGTCTGCAGCTTGTGCAAGCCGGAGTTTGTACGCGATTTGGAGCTCAAGCGGGCTGATCTCGATCTGCCCCTCATCGAATGCCACCGTAAGGGGGTTCGAGAGAGCCTCACGCTCAACGTCGTTTGAAACAAACCACGTCTCGAAGTTCGGGTACATCTCCCCTTCTTCGGCAATCCGGATGCGGCTCCCCTCGCTTAGCATCGAATACATCTCATCAAGCGGCATCGCCATCCCCCAATACCCCTGATTTTTGAGTTCCGTAACTAACTGCTCAGTCTCCGTTTCAGACAGCGACTCCAGAATGATGTCGATGTCCTCTGTCGATCGGGAGCGCCCAGTAAGGATCGCGACGTACCCACTAACGATGACGTAGGTAACATCACAGGCGTCGAGAATCTGCGTAAACTCGAGTACATCTCTGTCGAGCGCTGAAAGCTCCCGTGAAACCGTGAGTGTGCCGTCACTGAGTTCCATCAGTTCCCTCCATGGAACGCCGATAAACTAAGGACTGCGTCATTTGTGCCGGCACGTCCGTTTCGATGCTCATACGTTGACTCCTTGTTCGGTATCATGACGTACGTCCTTACTGATCTCGTAGTGTTCGTGGACGACGGGCCGGAGCGCCTGCAGAATCATCTCCGCAGCCAACGGCGAGATTTCGAGATCCTCGGCCATCAGGCGGTGGGTCACCTCGCCGCGCTCCCGAGCAACCGCGTAGGTGAGTGCCGTCGCAAGGCCGGCGACACCCTGGCGGTCGATGTAGGTGTCGATGTCAGCGTTCGTCTCGCGGCGGCCGACGGCGTCGATGAGCGCCGGCGTGATCGTGTACTCGCGGTCGCCCGCGGCCGTCGTTACAGTCAGGTCGATTGCGCGGGCGGCGTACTGTCGGGGCTGCTCGTCCTGTGTAACTTCGACGACGCCGGTGTCGACGAGCCGGTTCACGTAGCTATAGGCCGTTCCCTGGGCGAGGTCGAGGTCCTCTATCACGTCCTGGACGGTCGCCTCCCCCTCCTGGGCGAGATACGCATACAGCTGAGCTAACTGTGGCCCCTCCAGCAAGTCCGCGACCGAGAGGAATTCCTGGACGATGTCGCCGTCGGCGCGGTTTGAGGTGCGTGACACGATTCGTTCTTGATTACAGTTTACAGCGAATCAGTAAAGGGTGTTGGGTCACTCTGCCGGCGTCGCGACGAGATGCTCCTCGAGATCGCGTGTCCAGTACGTTGCGGGGCCGCCGGGATTACAGCGGGCGCACAGCTGTAGTGGGCCTTCCAGGTGGCCGAGTTCGACGCAGAAGCGAATGAATGTCGCGACCGAGTCGACGACGAGTCTACAGCCATCACACGGGGATGGTCAGGCTCATCTGGATCTCGCTGAAGAGTACGAGGTGATGCGGTGAGGGTCTCAGTACTACCGAGTAGGAACTTTGAGGGGGCAGAGGGGAGACCAGAGAGTAATGAGTCCGACTGTCCACGAGGTTCGGAACTCGATTCGAGTGGCGACAGGTCGCTTCGAACGGGAGTTCGAGGCTTCATTTACGAAAGAGGAGCTACAGGCGATCTGTGCGACACTCGAGATCGATGTCGACGAGACAGGACAGCCGTCGACAACGCGGATGCGCCGACTCATCCGGGCACAGGTCGGTATCGCTGAGTCGCTGGAGACGGCGGACGACTCCACGTTTCGGAAGGCCGACCTCCAAGCGATCGCTGACGCGGTCGGGACGTCATCCGAGCCGTAGTCGACAAACTCTCGTCAGTATGCCTGTTGTGAATCCCAAAGCGTCTTCTCTTGGCCAACTTGCACGCTGTATTCACGACCGCTAATACCCCTTCAATTCTTTTTCTACGGCCACTGAAGAGTTTTCTCGGTCGTCGACTAGCGTATGGTCGGTTTGCTGTTACATCTGCGGCGAAGCCTTGCAGCGGGACGACGAGATGGCGAAATGTGAACACTGCCACAGCTGGTGTCATCAAGCATGCCGAGTGGAACGTGAGGGAGATACCTGTCCGCGCTGTGCCGACGAGGCGTGGATTAGCGTCGCCGAATTCTGACCGACAGTTCAACTGCTCTCTAAGCGACCCGTGAAGTCGCTGCGCTGGCTCTATTGAACCCCGCAACGACTGTTAATAGTGCCTGAGAGACAGAGAAGGTGAAGACAGCAGTCAGTACAGCTCTCCCCATCGAGGGATTCGGCACATTGTGTCTACACCTGGTTCAAAAGAACTGTTCGAATATCTGTCCCAGCAAGACGCATGTGTGACAGTAGTATGAGGGTGTTGTCACTAGTTATCCTCGAGCAACGAGCGAGCTCGCTGCACGTAACTGTTCGCCCCCCAGCTACGGGCGTCGCTGATTTTATTGAGGAGCAACCGTGCCTCGGCAGCTGAGAGGTGTTCAGTTCGAACGAGAACCGAGAGCAGTGTCGGCGTCGTGACGAGTCGGGTATCAGCGAGTGAGGCGTGAATCAAACCAAGTTGGTTGAACTCGTCACAGAGGAAGAGCGCAGCATCGAGTTCGTTTGCGAGGGTGACCGCCGCGTTCTCACCGTCATCGAGCGGAAACTCCGCATCAAGCTCAACCGACTGTGTTGTGAATGAATCCGTTTGGTCGAGGACGGCGGACGCAGCGTGCCCGTGGACGTCATCGTAGGAGGCAATCTCACGGAGTTCATCGATGACCGCCGTTGGGACGACGACCTCGTACTGCGAGAGACAAAGTACGAGTGGATCGGGCTCGTCGCCAGTAACGATCCCGAGACTGACGAGGGCGGAGGCGTCTGCGATAAGCTGCGCCATCTATACGTCGGCAACCTCGTCGATGAAGTCCTCGTCTAACTGTTGTTTCAATACGCGGAGGTTGGCCGCCTCCTCGGCGCCGACGAGCGCTTTGAGTTGCTGGAAAGTGATCTCGTTGTCGTAATAGGCGTCGGCAATCTCTTGGACGAGCGTGTCGTCGTGAGCGGCGTCTTGGAGGTACTCCCGAAGCGCGGTCACGAGGACATCTGTTCGGTCTTCCCCGAGGACTGCAGCGAGTGCATCCGCCCGGTCGATGAGCCGATTGGGGGCCCGAAACTGGACGCGCTTCTTTTCGGTGCTCATGATGTGTACATTGTGAGCCAACGCACTTAGCCGTTTTCGTGTGTACGATGTGAGTCTCACTCGGACCTCTAGGTTACGTACCGATCTCGTATTCTTTTCTTCCAACGGTGCGCATCGAAGTCTTACGTTTAGTACGTCACCGCTCCACTAGGATAGCATCGAGTACAGAGCTGGAACGGTCCTTCGAGATGACCAGTTCAAGGAACTGGCGGACAAGCGTGCCCGAGAGGACAGTAGTAAGAACACGGTCTTTTCATGTGGCGGTCTCTGTGATTACAATAGGGCCCGCATCAGCAACCGCGAGGATCACGCATTCAGTCCCCACCGAACGTCGTCTTCGATAGCCTGTACCTCTTGCTCTGCTCGCTTGACGCGGTCTCGACCGACAAGGTTGATTGCGGTCTCGCGGTCGATTTTGTCGTCGATGTATCTCGAGAGAACGAGGTCAACCCAGAGATCTTCGACACCGCGTTCCAACGCTTGTTCGAGGATCTCCGACCCGGTGAAGCCCCGCGCTTCGGCGATTTCTTTTACCTGTTGGTTGAGATCCGTGTCCATGGTTAGACAATTACGCTATCATGATGTGGATACGTACAGACCAATCTTTCGACGACACCGAGAATTCGATCAAGGCAATCAGGTAGTTCTTCGGAGAAGGCTTATGTCTATACGGAAGCATAGCACACGCATATGCCCGATGCTGATACAGGGTCCAGCAATAACGGCCCAGAGATGGTGCAAATAAACCTCCGGCTAAGCAAAGCCTTCCTCGAAGACATCGACGCAACGTGGGAAGAACAGGGGTTCAACTCACGGAGCGAATTCCTTCGCTACGCTGCTCGTGACGCCATCAAACATCCCGAATTTTCGCGAGAAGGATGGAAGCAAATCGCAGCGAGCGAACACGACCTCCGGTCCGGTGAATCAGATTTAGTCTCGCGAGACGAAGTCCTCGAAATGATGGATCGAGACACGGATAGTGAGTGAGGAAGACTGGACGTGGAAGGAGTGAGGAAGACTGGACGTGGAAGTTCTCACCACGCGCTGCGAACCAATTCAAAGGGCTCGATACGCACGTTCAAGACCGGATCGTCTCAAAGCTCGACGAGATTGTCGACTCAGAGTGGCGAGATCCTGACGACTTTGTTGAGCCGTTAACTGGTGGGCCATTCTCGAAACTCCGTATCGGACAGTATCGTCTGGCTTGTGTCTTGGACTACGACGAGTCAATCCTCGAGGTCCATCGAATCGAGCACCGAAGTGGTGCGTATACTGCCGACGATTGAACTTCAGAACAAGAAGCATCAGTATCTCAAATTAGCGGCTGGTTTTTGAGCAATGAAGTATCCTCAGTTCCGGAGTGATACGACTATCTTAACCAACAGAATCTGGTCTTTCCTCACGTAATGCACTCTCGAGGCGTTCGACAAGAACTGTACTAATTGAGCGTCGGCACATCCAGAGGGATAGTTGCATTGTAGCTCGAAAAGAGCAAGAGGTGTTGGTTAAGTCTGGCCCCTACGGCGTTCGGAGATCTTGAACTGGCTTCACGACGAAGGTGTCTGACTCGCTGGTTGCTCCTTCACCTGATCGCTCCGCCGACGTCGAGGGCGATCGCGTGAACTGGGTGATGAACTCGTCGCGAACGGTTCCTCGAGGGATGGTGGTCTCGTGCCAGCCCAGCCGATCGTCGAAGTGCCGCTTCTGGAACTGCTCGCCGACGTCGTCGCCGGCGACGTACTGCGTCCGTGTCGACCGTCCGACCTGCCGGGAGACGAAGACGGCGCCCACGGCCTCGTGCGTGAGCTCGACGAGGGCACACTCCACGAGGGCGACGACTGACGCGTGATCCCGTTCGGTCGGGACCGTCACCTCCAGATCCGTCCACGGAGCCTCACCGTCGGGGATGGTTCCTACCTGATGCACTGAACGTGTTTCGCTGTGTCGTTCTGAAGCCATCGTCTACCGGGGGCATGTGATGCGCCCCGCCACACCCTCGTGGGGGCAACAAACACCACCGAAACGCACCCGTCAACCTATGCGCTAATTCTGATACTTCTGTAGTTCCGCTACCCCGGTGATGGCCTCTCGGCCTGAGAGAGCCGGCGGCCTTCGCACATTGCATATCGCCTCTTTCTTTGGACGAAAACCGCGATATGCGAGACACTACGACGCCCTCAAATCGAATAAGAACCCCGTCGGGCAGATTTGAATGCGTAGAAAGTACCTCGACGAGTTCCAGGATAATGCTGTGGTTTCAAAAATTGCTCGACTGCGGGGTAACAAAGGTGATATCGGCGATATCTGACTTCTTTGGGGTCACTGCTTCACCTATTCTGAGCCCCTCAAGGCTGGCCGTCTCGCCACTTCGAATTGTGGATCACCCCCGATTCTCCCGAGTCTGGCCGTGTTAGACGCTGAAAATTGCTCGACGGGGATTCAGAAGGGGATGTCTTTGGTCTGCAAAACAATTCTCGACAATCTGAGGGGTGACTATGATTTAGAGTTGCTCAGCGGGACCGGCGGACTGCTCGTCCACTTGCTCGTACATCTCATCTGGGAATGGGAGACTGCCCCAGATCGAGTAGGGACACTGGTCTTGGTCGATGCAGTAGCGTTGTAAATCGTCATTATTGCAGTTCATCGGTAACGGCGTGTCGCCGTCGATTGTGTTCGAGAACTCGTAGCGGACCTGGTGCTCGGTCTCCTGCTCGTCGTACCAAGGCCACCTCGAGAAGACGTCTTTGAGGTCTGTGACAATCGTCTCGGGGTCGCTGTCCTGGTACTGGGGCAGCCACATCACGATCCGGGCGAAGTTGTACAGGTCCTTTCGGATCAGCTTCTTCTCGTGGAGACGTTCGGCCATATTGGCCATACAGGGGATAGGAGTGCCTCCCACGACAGGGGCCGTGGAGCTATCTCCCCCTGTCTCAATAGCCAGCCACGCTACCGAATTGACCTACCCGTAGACCTCATCTGGATCGTAGACTTTCTCTCCAACTGTTTCGTCATCGATCGTTCGGGAAAAACACGAACGGTATCCCGTATGACAGGCCCCGCCCTCTTGCTCAACGCGATAGAGAAGCGCATCTCTGTCACAATCGACCCGAATTTCCTGAACTTGTTGGATGTGTCCGCTTGTCCCACCCTTCTTCCAAAGCTCATCTCGACTCCGAGAGTAGTAGTGGGCGAGTCCCGTCTCCTGCGTTGCTGCCACCGCTTCCGGTGAAGCGTACGCGAGCATCAGAACCTCGTCAGTATGTGCGTCTTGCGCAACCGCTGGAACCAGTCCGTCATCTCCAAAGTCGAGTTCGATATCTACTGGCTCGTCGTTCATACTGAATTGTATTGTCGCTGGAGAATACCAATTTTCATTCTCGTCTCCTGAGGACACGGTACAACCGCGCAGTCCATTGCTCTCGTAGTGTAGTCTCCGGGTTCTCGAGAGACCAGCCAGCAGCAGTAGCAGCATCTGCGAGACTGAGATACTCCCAGTGCTGAGGAGGGAGATACTCCGGCCGATTGGAAGTAGTCCCTATCAGGACGTGTCTTTCCGTATCGTATTGGCTACCGAGGTGCCGAAGGTCCGATGCAGTTGGCATCACCTGAAAATCTCGACGGACGAGGTACTTGGCGCTGAAGGCGTGAGCGGCTCCGAAATCCGTCGATATGAGACCGACGTTCTGCGCCCATCGTCGCGCATCGACGACGACCGCCTGTGGCTCACGGGTCTGCCGGAGTGCAGCAAGCTCAAACGCGAGCGTCATGGTTTCGCCCGTCATCGGCTAGAAGAGGATTGCACCGCCCCATCCGATGAGTAGCGAGAAGCTGACGGCAGCTGCCGCCTGTCGGAGCATCATTCGACCGGCGTATCTCGGGGAAAGTTCCTTCGCGACCGTGATCGCCGTCACGAGGCAGGGAAGCAACACCCCCGCTAGGTAGACGGCGGTCAGTACCTGCACGGGAGTCATCGCGGACAACGTTGCACTGAGCCCGTCTGATTGTAATAAGAGTAGACCATCCTTGCGGATCGATCCCATCACGACGACGAGCGCCGTCTCACCGGGGAGGTTGAACAGTCCCATCACCGGCGAGAGAGCCTTACCCGCCACGTCCAGCACGCCGAAATAGTCGAGAACCGATGCAACGAGGACGATTCCGGCGAAGACGGGGAGGGCCTTCACGAAGAAACTCCGAATCACGGTTCTGGTCTCGCGCCACACTGACTGCCAGGTCGGCCACTGGAGGAACGCACGGTTCTCAGTAGACAGCGATGCCGTTCGCGCACGCTCGGGTGCGATCAGGCGCGCATAGACCAGTGTCGTGATCGTGAGAATCCCGAGGTACGGAACGACGAGCCATGGCATCTTGACCGCCGCGAACACGGCGAGCGTCGCCGGAAACTGATACGAGCAGGCGGATCCGAACCCAATCGTCGACACGGCCGTCCGGCGTGTACAGTCCGAACACCCACGTGTGCTGGTGACCGCCGGGACGTTACAGCCGAATCCCATGACCACGCGAACGAGGTCCCGACCGGTGAGGCCCACGCGCCGAAGATGCGGATGGAGCGACGCAGTAATCCGCGTGACGAGTCCGCTCTGCTTGTAGACGGCCATGAACGCCGCGAAGATGAGGATCGTCGGACCGGCCCAGACGAATAGGAATGGCCCCATCGAGAGCACGCCGTAGTCGCCGCCCAGAACTGCCGACAGCGGTCCCGGGAGCTCGTTCGTCCACCGAACCGCGGGCTCCAACAGTGTACTCACTTGGGGGGAGAGTTCGGCAGCAGCAGCGTTCGCGAAGTGGACTGCAGCCGCGGCGGGCAACAGAAGCAAGGCAATACTGACGAACGGGCCGAGAAGTGGATGCTCAATGATCGTCTCCGGTGGGTCGAGATGAATTCCAGTTTGCCGGGTGACCCGCCCCGGGAACTCGTCGGCATCGCGGAGCGCGCTGACGAGTTCCGTCCGCTCGCGTCCGTCGACCGCCGCCCCGCCGCCGTCGGTCGCGACGCGAGAAACGTTTCGCGCGTCCACTGGAGCGAGTGGCACCCCGAGGTCGTCGGCGAGCGCGTCCAGTTCGTCGTGGGCTTCGGTCTGGTTCTCGACTTTGTCCCAGAACGTCACGGCAATCGCGCCGACTGTTCCCTGCACCAGTGGCAGCAGGTCCTCGAGGTCGTCGTCGATGTTCGTTGCGCGAACGACGAGGAGCACCGTCTCGGTGTCTTCGACGGCGCTGATCGCTGTTCGGGTGGTCTCGGTGTCAGTCCCGAGCAAAATTCCGGGCGTGTCGACGAAGACGAACTCGTCCGACTCGTATCGCTCGACGTTGACGGTCGTTCCGCGGAAGTTACCGGTCGTCGGCGTCGTTCCGGTGAGGCCGGCAACGAGCTCCGACTTGCCGACGCTCTCTTTGCCGACGACGACGGTCTCTCGCCGGTCGTCTCCCGTCTCGTCGCGCCCCGTCGCGGAGTGACTGTTCGACCGAGGGCGTGTGTCAGTCATACTTTTTGAACCCAATCTTCGGCGCGAGTTCACGGAACGACTGCCGACAGAGCCAGATGTCGTACTTACTGACGAGGCCCTGTTCGCGGCCGGTCATCCGACACACGTGTCGGTCGTCGTCTCGCGCGTCGTTCGAGCGCTCGCTTCGGCTGTCGGGCTGTGATGAGTGTCGTGTCACGGTTAGCAGTCGCACATGTCTGGTTCGCAGCAGGACGCGTCCTCGAGGAACATGTTCTTCTCACGGTACTCGTCGAGGGGAGCGCGGTCGATACCGAGTCTTGCAGCGACTTCGTCGGCGACGACCGCGAACCGCTGTCGGAACTTGTAGATGAAGCAGAACTGTTGTCCGTTGTGTGCAACGTGGGGGCCGACGAGGAACAGTCCCGGCGTCGCCGTCGACTCGTCTCGCTCGGTCAGTCTCGGGTGGCCGTTCTCGAACTCGAAATAGTCGTCCGCCGGGCCGAGACCGGACTGGAACCCCGTCGCGAGCACGGGTCGGTTCCGCGTTGTGAACGTTTCACCGCTCGTAGAGACGACCTCGAACGAGCCGTCGTCTCTGTCGACGCGTTCGACGCGGATGCCGTCGTTGAGAGTGATCGGTCGGTCCCGTTCGAGCGCCTCGTGGAGGCGTTGGCTGGTGTACGGGGATAGGACTTCGCTCGGGTCTGGGCTGCGATACTGCCACGGACCCTCCTCGTCGAGGACGAGTACCTCGTGGCCCAGTTCGGCGAGCGTGAGCGCCGCGTCGATTCCGCTTTCGTACCCGCCAACGACCGCGACTGGGTCGTCTACGCACTCGTCGGCGAACGCGTGCCACGAGTCGACCTGGGAGTTGTGGACGCAGTGACCCGCACCGGGGAACGGCTCGTCGTTCGGGCGGCCGAACTGTCCGGCCGCCCAGATGACGAAGCGACTCCGGACGGTGCCAGCGGACGTGTCCAGAACGAACCCATCGTCGTGGCGTTGGAGGGATTCGACAGCTACGCCGGTCCGGACGGGAAGGTCATGAAACTCGACGACTCCGCGGAGGTACTGCGCGTACTCCTCGCCGGTCGGGTGTTCGCGGTCGAGCGCGAACGCGGGCGACGTGTCCGTCGTGACGGCGTTCAGGTCTCGACAGCCGAAGCTGTTGCTGGGAAACGAGGGGGTGATGAACTGCATCTCCTCGGGCCACTGTCGAAACGACGCGCCGACGTCGTCTCGCTCCAGAATCGCGTAGGAGTCGAGGGCGAGGGCTTCGAGAACGACGCCAATACCGACGCCAGCGGCACCTGCGCCGACGATAACGGCGTCGAGCGACTCGTCCGTTTGGGGGGTCGTTGGGGGCTCCATTAACAACAAAATAGTCTAGATAGCCAATTATAAATAAGACATGGTCTAGAGTTAATAACAGATGAGTCGAGAGACGATTCCCGTCACCGTGCTGAGCGGCAACCTCGGCGCGGGGAAAACGACCGTGTTGAACAACCTCCTAAACACGCAAACGGACCTCGATATCGCGGTCCTCGTCAACGACATGGGCGAGGTGAACGTCGACGCCGAGCGCGTCGCCGAACACTCCGACATCTCGGAGGACGACGAGGAGTTAATCGAGTTGTCGAACGGCTGTATCTGTTGTGAGCTTCGGGGCGACCTGCTCGACGCGCTCGCGAAGCTCGCGCAGGCTCGCGAGTTCGATTACCTCGTCATCGAATCGACCGGTGTCGCCGAACCGCTCCCCGTCGCACAGACGCTCACGATGGGATTCGACCAGTCGGACCTCGACCCCACGGAGTTCTACGAGGAGACCGGCATCGAGCCGATGGACTACTACGAACTCGACACGACGGTCACCGTCGTCGACGCCCACCAGTTTTGGACCACGTTCGGCTCGGCGGAGTCGCTCATGGACGGCGACACCGAGAAGGACCTCGGGAGCCTCCTCGTCGAGCAGATCGAATTCTGCGACGTCCTGCTGTTGAACAAATGCGACCTCGTCGACGAAGCGGCGCTCGACGAGATCGAGGCAGTCGTCGAGGTGCTACAGCCGCGCGCCGAAATCCTCCGAACCGAACACGGTGCGGTCGACCCGGACGCAATCCTCGACACGGGTCGATTCGACTTCGAGGCGGCGAGCCAGTCCGCCGGGTGGATGCAAGAGCTCGAAGAACCCCACGCCTCCGCGGAGGAAGAACACGGAGTCACCTCGTTCGTCTTCGAGTCCCGTCGGCCGTTCCACCCGGAGCGGTTCGCCGACCTGCTGAACGAACTGCCGACGAACGTCGTCCGCTCGAAGGGACACTTCTGGCTGGCGGGTCGCGAGGACATCGCGCTGGGTATCGACGTCGCGGGCCAGTCGATTCGACTCACGCCTGCAGGGCAGTGGCTCGCGACACTCCCGGCGGACGAACAGGCGCAGTACTTCGAGGCGTACCCCGAACTGGAGGAAAGCTGGCATCCCGAGTACGGCGACCGGGGCTCGCAACTTGTCCTCATCGGCACCGACATGGACCACGACGACCTCCGTGCGGACCTCGAGGCGGCCACGTTGACCGACGAAGAGATGGACGCCGACTGGAGCGCCTTCGAAGACCGCTTCCCGACGTTCGAACGTCTCGAAGACGCCGAAGAGGCTGCGGACGGGGACGCACAGTCCGCCGAGAGCGCCGAGGAGGTCGGCCTCGCCGATTGACTATGTCTTCGCCACGCTCGCTGTTTCAAACGGTCGTCGACAAGAACGTCCCGCGCGGAACGCGGGAAGACGCCATCGACGAACTCGCCGAGGAACGGGCGACTACGCAGCTTCGACTCGTCGTGGTCACGAGCGGCCTCGACGGGCGGTACCGTCGCCAAGCCCTGAACGCGCTTAGTCGGTGTCGAGCGACAGACGCGCTCGACAAACTCGCGAACGACACGAGCCTCGCACCCCCGCTTCGAGAACGGGCACAAGAAGCGCTCTAGGAACGAATCGGGGACCGCCTCCCCCATCCGAATCTGTCGTCGTTAGTTAGTCCGAACGCGATGTTATTAGGCTAAGGCAAGCAGTACCCGCCTATTTTTAATAACTATTTTAGCTCCCTTCCAGTTGAGTTATTAACGGAATGGCGTACACCTGCTCCAGTTGCGATGCACAGTTCCAGAGCGCCGCCGGTGTGACCCAGCACGTCGCCCTCCACCACAACACGTGCGCCGAGTGCGACGAGCAGTTCGACAGTACCGATTCGCTCCGCAGCCACATCCACGAGAGTCACTGACTTAGCGAGTCGACCGCAGGCCCCTCGAAGCGCGTTTATTCCTGGTAGGGCCACTCCTCGTCGGCAGCGATGGTCGTCGCGAGCTGCCAACCCGCGGCTGCTGCGGCGTCCGAGACCGACTGGTATGTCCAGTCGAAGACTCGGGTGACGACCTCGCTGGTCTCTTCCGTGCCGACGAACACGTACCGCGTCGTCTCGAAGTGGTCCCGCACGCTCGCCAGTGCCTCCGGAATCGAGCGCGGCCCCGACAGGAACTCCTGTTCATACCCCACCTCGCGGACGCGCCGCCGTTCGATAAACGACGGCTTCGAGGAGACGATTCCGAGGTGGGTCGTCCACCGCGCGGCGTCTTCGAGCGCGTGGCTCGGTCGCGCGAGTTCGTCGAGCGCCCGCAGCGAGAATGCGAGCGTGAGGTCGTTCGACGGCATGTCAGGACTGCCCTTTCGACAGCGAGGCGGTAGCCTCCGAGTTCACTTGGTCGTGCGGTTCGAGAAGGCGTTCCGCGGCGCGGCGACCACCGACGACGTTTCGGGCGAACGGGCCGACGCTCATCTCCGCGAGCGCGCCCGAGACGTACAGCGCCGAATCGGCGCCATCAGTCCGTCGCCACGCGAGCGTCCGGTCGTTGAGGACGGGAAAGCCGTTCGCCCCGCGTTCGAGCGACAGCGATTCGGCGAGCGTTCCCACGAGCGGGTGCTCCGGGGCGGGGTCATGCCCGGTTGCGAGCACGACCTGTACGTCCGTGGCGGTCGTGCCGTCGTCGAATCGGAGCTGCAGTCTGCCGTCCGCCGCGTGCGCGTGGTCGATCTCGCCGCACCGAACGTCGAGGTCGCCGCAGTCGCGGGCGTCCGCCAGTCGGTGCGCGACGTACGGTGGGATTGTCGCATCGTGGCGCGCGGCACGAATCCGGTCGTAGCGGGCTGCCGAGCCCGGAGGGAGCGAGTGAATCTCCTGTTCGATGTGTCGCCAGTTGATCCACTGTGGGTCCGCCTCTGTCAGTTCGACCTCCAAGCCGCGCCGCGAGAGGAGCGTCACATCCGTGCGTTTCGACAGGTGACAGGCGAGCTGCGCCGCCGTGATACCGCCGCCGACGACGAACGTCCGGCCGTCAAAGGTCGCCGCCGCCGCCGGGTCGAAGTCGTCGTCCCAAACGTGCGCGAGCCGCGCGTCGTCGGAGAGCGACGCCGCCCACGAAGGGACTGTCGGCTGACCCCCGAGGCCGACGGCCAGAACAACGCGACGAGCGTCGAGCGACCCACGAGACGTATCCACGCGGAGCAACCCACGCGTCCGGGACCTCGTGACACCCGTTACCGTCGACTGACGGTGGCAAGCGTCGATATCGCGTCGGTCGATGACGTACCGGGCGTGGTCGAGAAACAGGTCGAGTGTCGGTCGGTTCGAATAGTCCTCGGTCGGAACGAGTTCGTGTTCCCGGTGTGCGCCCTCCGCAAATGAATCGAGCGAGAACGGCTCGGTGTCGATGTGGTGGACGAACGTCGAACGGAGGGTTTGCATTCCGCACTGTCGTGCTTTCGTCGCGAACGACGCCAGTAACCGTTCGTGAGGGTCGACCAGACAGAGTTCCCCGTGGTCGTAGCCACCTTCGTCGAGGAGGTAGTTCGCCACGCACGTCCCGTGAACACCACCGCCGATGATTACATATTCGTACGGCTGGCGGTCGAGTGAGTTGTGGTCGCCAGTCGACTCACCGTGGGTCATCTTTCACCTCCGTCTCCACCGACGTGCGTGGAAGGAGACGGCTTGCGCGTCGTTAGCGGCGTCATCGCCAGTCACCGAGGTTGACGAACGAATCGCCGTACGCCGTTATCCACGTCGTCGTTCGGTACGGAACCGCCACATCCGACGGATAAAGCGTACAAGCCGGTCGCTCGGGTGAGCCGACGACGAGTGACATCAGTTCTCTGCGAGGTCGCGGGGATGGCCCGGGGTCGGCATCGCCGCTCCACGTTGGTTCGGTGTCGCTAGAGCTTCGGTCAGTCATGCTTCGAGGGGCTTCCGTAGCGACTCCGCGGTTGCGGTCTCGCCTGCACCCTCGCTCGCGGCGACCGCGAACACAGAGGACGACACCTGCGCCCCCGGCCCGTCTACGCTCCCAGTACCGTGGCCGGCGTCATCCGACGGACACCCTGCGAGAGAGCCGAACGAGGCGGCAACGGGTTCAACGGCGTCGAATCGTCGTCGCGCGTACTGAGACATGTGTTGTTAAAATTGAAGATTAGTATAATAAGTACTGCGATTTAACACTACGGAGTTAATAATCTAGTCGCGGTAAACAAGGATGGATTCAGGCGAACGAGACGATTATTTTGATAACCGAATCCCGGGGAGTGAGAAATTATAAGTAATATACCATCCAGATTTAATAACAATGGCAGAGAAAGAACGGAACTCGACGGCAACGTATTCGACTATCGACGCCCGTACGTGCCGTGCCCGAGCGCCGCATGGTCACGGGAGTGACCGTGGAGGTGACCAGTTGTGACAGAGTCCGGCCGGTCCGCAGAAGATGTCAAGCAGGCGGTTCAAGCCTACTGGAACGAGCGGGCTGATACGTACGACAACGACAGTCACCACGCTCTCCAAAGCGAGGAGCAACGCGACGCGTGGCTGTCGGTACTGCGCGCGTGGACGGGCAACTCGTCGGAGCGGATACTCGACGTCGGCTGCGGTACCGGCGTCATCTCGCTGCTGTTGGCCGACCTCGGTCACGACGTCACCGGAGTCGACTACTCGACCGAGATGCTCGAACAAGCCCGCGAGAAGCGTCAACAGACAGACCACGCTGTCGAGTTTCGCGTCGGAGACGCCGAATCACTAGACGAACCCGACGACGGGTACGACTTGGTGACGGCGCGGCATCTCATCTGGACGCTTCCGAACCCCTCGCGGGCGGTGCGGGAGTGGCGTCGAGTCGTCGAGCCCGGCGGTCGCATCGTTCTCATCGAAGGACACTGGGATTTCTCCGAGCCGTTCGACGGCTACGAGCGAATTCACGAGGACCTGCCGCTGTACGACGGCCGTCCCCCCGAGGAGCTATCGGAGATACTGAGACAAGGGGGACTCGAAAACGTCACCCACGAACCGCTGATGGAGCGGACGCTCTGGGGGGAAGTACCGGAGTACGAGCAGTACATCATCGCCGGTGACGTTCCGTGAGTGCCGCACGGTTCTAAGCGTCTGTCCGACCTTACCGGACCAGCGTGGCGATTTCGCCGGCCGTTTCGAACACCCACCGAACCAGGTACGGGAGGAGCTGACGGCAGCCGTGCGGCTATCAGTGAAGTCGTATGTTCTGTACCCCGTGAGAGTACATCGTGGGATGAAGCGTGAAGTCCTCGATGCGGTTCCGAATCCCCGTGACGGTCTCGCTGTAAGTTAACATCCCGAGCGGAGTATCGTCGTGAACGATTTCCTGTACCCTATCGTAGATCCGTTTCCGTTCGTCGTCATCCGTTGTCCGCCGCCCCCGTTCGATCAGGTCGTCTACTTCTGAATCCTCGTACCCGGTGTAGATTTGTGTGTCCTCGGAGTGGTAAAACGACATCGCCCGGTCTGGGTCCGGAACCCAGAAGAAATTGAACGATAGCAAACTGAAATCGGTTTCTCCGGCCTGCATATCCTCACTCAGCGCGCTCCACTCGGTTATGTTGATTTCGACGTTGATGCCGACCGCTCTGAGTTGGTTCTGAATCGCCGTCGCAATGATGCGAAGCTCGGGACGCCGCGTGTAGGTTCGCAGGACGACGTCGAACGGCGTTCCATCGCGATGGCGGAGTTCGTCCCCGTCGGCTTCCAAGGTCCAACCGGCCTCCGCGAGTAGAGATCTGGCTCTATCGGGACTGTATTCGTACGGTTCAAGCTCGTCGTTGGCCCACCCGGTCAATTCGGGAGAAAACGGGCCAATCGCGGGGTCACCGATACCCTCCAAAATCGTCCTCGCTATCGTTTGGGTATCGATTGCGTGATTAACCGCCTGTCGGACTCGAAGGTCGTCAAAGGGCGGTTCGCGGACGTTGTATGCTAAGAATCGACTTTGAGGCGTGCGAGTCGTCTGAGTTCTCGTATCTTCGGCGCGCGATATCCGTTCCATCGCGGAAACGGGAAGATTGACCACGATGTCCGACTCACCTGCATCGAGGCTGGAAACCTTCGTTTGGTTGTCTCGGATTCCCTCGTACACCACTCGGTCGACCTGCGGCGACGAACCGTAGTAGTCCGAGTTTTTCGTAGCGGTGATGGATTTGCCCGATTCCCACGAGTCGAACATGTACGGGCCGGTACCGACCGGTTCCACGAAGCCGTCCGAATCGGAAATCGAACTCTGACTAATGACGGTCGCGTACCGATGCGCCAGGTAGGACGGTAGCGGTGCAAATCGCTCGCCGGTGGTTATCACGACCTCGTGCGTGTCGGTCGCGCTAATCGATTCGACCGGGAGCGGAGACAGGAGACTCGCCTCGTCGAACGCTCTAGAGAGCGAGAACGCGACGGCCTCGCTCATCAGGCTCGTTCCGTCGTGAAACTGCACGCCGTCCCTGATGCCGATGGTCCAAGTTGTCCCGTCCGGCGAGACGTGCCACTCGTCAGCTAGCTGGGGTTCAATCCCCACGTCCCGCGTGACGCGAAACAGCGATTCGTAGACGCCGATCCGGCCTAGCGGTCCACCACTGTGAGTGACGGGGTCGATCGATTCCGGGATATACGACCCACCGATCACAATCGTCGTCTGATCAGCATTAGAAGAACAACCGGCGATAGAACCAATCGCGGCGGTGCCGAGACCCGCTTCGAGAAACCCGCGTCGTGTGTACTGAGGCATATTTACTAATTTTAGAACATTATATGATAATTCTTGTTATTTAAATTTGCATTTTTAATAATAGGCCGTGGTCCCGGACCCAATCGACCAACAGATGGTGCGTTCGCTCTCAAATTACGGGCGGGAAGTCACGAGTCGGATCGGTGCGGTCGCCGTTCCCCATCCGTTCCGTGGTTGTTCGTCCGGGTACCGTCGGCTAATTCGTCGGCGTAGTGGCAGCGCGATTGGGTAGTTCGGACCCGCTTGAACTCCGGATGCTGGCGCTCGCACTGTCCATCCGCGTGTGGACACCGAGGGTGAAACGGGCAGCCAGTCGGTCGGTTCGACGGGTCCGGTGGAGACCCGGGTAATGGCTCCGGCGGCGGGTCAGTCGGGTCGTCGCTCGGGACTGCACGCAGTAGCGCCTCCGTATAGGGGTGGCTGGGCCGCTCGAAGACATCCCGTGCCGGTCCGCGTTCGACGATTTCTCCGGCGTACATAACCGCCAGCCGATCAGCGAGATAGCGGACGACGCCGAGGTCGTGAGAGATAAACAGATAGCCGATCTCGTGCCGGCGCTGGAGCTCCGCGAGCAGGTCGAGAATGGTCGCCTGCGTGGCTACGTCGAGTCCCGAAACTGGCTCGTCGAGTACCACGAGTTCAGGGTCGTGGGCGAGCGCGCGAGCAATACCGACGCGCTGAAGCTGGCCACCCGAGAGCTCGCTCGGATACCGCGACCCGACCTGCGGGTCGAGGTTCACTTGCTCCAGCAGGTCGTCGATGCGGTCGACCCGCTCGTCGGGTTGCTGTTCGTGCCCGAACGACTCGGCGATAGACCGCCCGACCGACCACCGGGAGTCGAAGCTCTCGCGGACGTTCTGAAACACCACGCCGATGCGTCGAAGCTGCCCGCCGGTTCGGGTGGGGTAGCCACCAACGGTGTCCCCATCGAGCAGCACGGATCCTCCGTCGGGCGTCAGCTCCCCGGTGACGAGCTTCGCGAGCGTCGACTTCCCGCACCCGCTTTCGCCGACGACCCCGACGGTTTCTCCGCGGTTGATGGAGAGGGAGGCGCCACAGACGGCTTTCGCGGACCTCGCATCGCCCAACAGCCGGTCGAGGACCGAGCGACTCGTTTCGAACTCCTTTTCGACGTTTCGTAGCTCCGCGACTGGCGCGTGGCGCGTCTCGTCGTTTCCGCCGTCGTTCGCAGGAGACGCTCTCACTTCTCGTCACCACCGTCGGGAGCGACTACGTTCCGAGGCTGTCCGCTGGCAGCAACGGTCGGCGTCCCGCGAGAGTCCGTGGGCGTCTCGATGCAGGCCACGCGGTGGCCAGGGTCGCTTTCGACGACCGGGATGTCTCCGCTGCGACAATCGGAGGTTGCGAGGCGACAGCGATCCGCGAACGGACACCCGTCGTGACCGCCGACGGCGTCGGGCGGGCTTCCTTCGAGCGTGCTGACTCGCTCGTCGCGGCCGAGGTTCCGCGGTGAGCACTCGAGGAGTGCGCGGGTGTAGGGATGTTTCGGCGCGGTCAACACCTCGTCGACCGGCCCGGATTCCATCACCTGCCCGCCGTACATGACCACAACCCTGTCGCAGGTCTGGGCGACGACGCCGATGTCATGGGAGATCAGGAGGACGCCCATGTCTCGCTGGTCACGGAGTGTCCGTATCTGTCGCAGTATCCCCGCCTGCGTCGTCGTGTCCAGCGCCGTCGTCGGCTCATCGGCGATGAGCAGGTCTGGGTCGCTGGCCAATGCCACGGCAAGCATCGCACGCTGGCGCATCCCCCCGGAGAACTCGTGGGGATACTCGGCTGCGCTCCCGTTCGGGT
Organism: Haloferax sp. Atlit-48N; assembly: GCF_003383015.2. Classification (NCBI taxonomy): domain Archaea; kingdom Methanobacteriati; phylum Methanobacteriota; class Halobacteria; order Halobacteriales; family Haloferacaceae; genus Haloferax; species Haloferax sp. Atlit-48N. Next base: position 102,769 of record NZ_CP137691.1, read on the forward strand.
CCGGAATCGCGACCTGTTCCATCAACTCGACGGCGCGGTCCTCGGCCCGGTTCCACGCGGTGCGGTTTCGGAACGGCGGGACACCCAGAAAGTCGAGGAGCCCCTGTGACGAACCGCCGTCGTGGATTCGGACCGACTCGGCAATCTGTTCGCTGACGGGGAACACCGGGTTCAGCGTCTCGTGGGGGTCCTGGAACACGATGGAGATGTCTTCACCGCGAACGCGACGAAGCGTCGCCTCATCGGCGTGGGTCAGGTCCCGCCCGTCGAAGCTGATCCGCCCCGAGACGATTCGCCCCGGGTCTTCCAACCGGATGATCGACCGGGCGGTGACCGATTTGCCGCACCCGCTCTCGCCGACGAGGCCGACGATTTCGCCGCGGTCCACGCCGAAGGAGGCCCCGTCGACGGCGTGGACTGTACCCTGGTCTGAGTCGAAGTGCGTGTGCAGGTCCTCGACGCGGAGGAGTTCGTTCATCATAATTGCTCGATTTGAGCCGACTGCGTCGGCGAGAGCGCGTCTCTGAGTCCGTCACCGAGGAGGTTGAACCCGAAGACGGTGAGCATGATCAGGACGCCGGGGGCGTTTACCAGCCACCACGCGGTCCGCAGATAGTTCCGGCCCGACGCGAGCATCGTCCCCCACTCGGGCGTCGGCGGCTGCGCGCCCAGCCCGAGAAAGGAGAGACCCGCCGTTCCCAAGATGACGCCGCCGACATCGAGCGTCGCCAGCACGACCACCGGTGCGACGACGTTCGGAATCAGGTGTCGGCCGAGCACGTGAGCGCGCGAGCGGCCGAGAAGCCGCGACGCGGTCACGAACTCTCGGTCTCGAACCGACAGGACGCTGCTCCTGACCAGTCGGGCGTAGGAAGCCCAGCCGACGACCGCGAGTGCGACCATCACGTTCGTGAGGCTCGGTCCGAGAATACCGGCGATCACGAGCGCGAGGACGATACCCGGGAACGCCAACAGCGTGTCGACGAGTCGCATCAACGCCTCGTCGACCCAGCCACCGACGTATCCGGCGACGAGTCCGACCGCGGTACCGAGAGAGAGCCGCACGGCCGTCACGGCGATGGCGATACCCAGCGAGAGACGGGCCCCGTGGAGCAGCCGGGTGAGCACGTCGCGTCCGAGTTGGTCGGTTCCGAGCGGGTGCGCGAGCGACGGGGCTTCCAGCCTGTGTGCGAGCGCCTGTGCGGCCGGGTCGTACGGCGAGACGGCCGGGCCGAACACCGCGAGCACGAACAGAGCACACACGAGACCGGCACCGAGCTTCGTGAGCCGTGTCGTCGTCAGGGCCTCGTACCACCGTCGCCAGCGAGCGCCGACCGGTCGGTGGGGCGCGCTGTTCGCGGCGTCCTCGCTCACGCCGGCTCACCCCTGCGGTCGATTCGCGGGTCGAGATACCGGTAGGTCAGGTCGACCGCTAAGTTGGTCAGAACGAAGATGACGCCCACGAGAAGGGTCACTCCCTGAATCACCGGGTAATCGCGTGCGAAAATCGCGTCGACGAGCAGCGTTCCCAGCCCCGGTCGCTGGAACACGGCTTCGACGACGACCGCCCCGTTCAGGACGTAGCTGAGTTGTAGCCCGGCTATCGTCACGACGGGGACGAGCGCGTTCCGCAAGGCGTGTTTGTAGACGACGATCCGCTCGCGCAGTCCCTTCGAGCGGGCGGTCCGGATGTAGGGTGCGTCGAGAACGTCCAGCATCGTCGTTCGGACCAACCGTGCGATGACCGCGGACATACCCGACCCGAGCGTTACCGCCGGAAGGACGAGGTGGTCGAGACCGCCGGAGCCCGCGACCGGGAACAGGTCAAGCCAGAGGGCCGCGACGATGATGAGCAGATAGCCGAGCCAGAAGTTCGGCATGGAGACGCCGACGAGTGCGCCGAACTGGGCCGCGTAGTCGACTCGGCCACCCGAATTAACCGCGCTCGCCACGCCGGCGGGTACTGCGATCGCGATCGCGATGACCATCGACGCGGCGGCGAGTTCTATCGTGTTGGGGAGGCGCTGTCCGATCATCGACGCCACGGTTTGCTCGGAGCTGTACGACTGCCCGAGGTCGCCGCCCAGTGTGTCGATCGCCCAGTCAGCGTACCTGACTGGGAACGGCTCGTTCAGGCCGTGTTGTTCTCGGAACGCGACCACTGTCTCCTCGGATGGTTGGTGTCCCGTCTGCTCGACAAGCGCGGCCACGGCTGGGTCTCCCGGCGTGAGGGCGGTCATGCTAAACGTGAGGATGGACACGCCGCCGAGAACCAGAACCGTCGTCACGAGTCGCTTCAGCAGGTATCTCATTTTTTCGAGCGGTGACGGTTCCGAAACAGAGCGTCGGGCGAGCGGTGCTGTGCGTTCGCCGTCTCAGTCTGACTGGCGTTTTCACCTCCGTCGAAATCGAGGTTTTCTAAGTGATAGCACGTCTCTGTCGGCAGCGGCTCGTATCCCGTAACGTCAGCGTCAACCCCGACCACGTTCGTGACGTAGGTCAACCAGCCGATGGGAACGTCGCGCTGGATGATCGATTGCACTTCGTCGTAGCGGCGCTTTCGTTCCTCGGCATCGGTGACCTGCCTCGCTTCCGTGAGCAGTTCGTCGACGCGGTCGTTCGCGTAGCCGCTGAACATCGTCGCGTTTTCGGAGTGAACGAAGTCCGTGAGCCGGTCCGGGTCTGGATACCACAGAAGCGAGTTCGACCACATGACGAGGTCGAACGCCTCGCTGTTGGCGCGCTCCTCGATGGTTCCGTAGTCCATCACTTGGAGGCTGACGTCGAAGCCAACTTGCGACAACTGGGCTTGGACGGCCTCGGAGACGATGGGCAGCGCCCGCGCGTCGTACGTCCAGAGGTCAATTTCCAACGGCGCACCATCCCGCTCTCGCGTGTCCTCGCTCGGTTCCCATCCCGCGTCGGTGAGTAACTGCCTCGCAGTCTGTGGGTCGTACGGATACGGTTCGAGGTCGGCGTTGGCCCAGTTCGTGACCCCCGACGGGAAGGGACCGGTAGCAGCCGGACCGAGGCCGTTCAGCACGCTGTCGACGATTTTCTCCCGGTCGACCGCGTGCATGACCGCTCGGCGGACGTTTCGGTCGTCGAACGGCGGCGACGTCGTGTCGTACACGAGGTAGCGAGACCGAGGAACCGCGTAGGTGACCGGCTCCACGTTAGGTCGGTCGTTCAGGGTCGAAATAGCCGACCCGGAGAGGGCTCGCGCCATGTCGAGTTCGGCGTTTTCGAGCTTCAGGAGTCGCGTCTGGTCGTCCGGCACGCTCTCGTAGACGAGCGTGTCGATGGCCGGCGTCTGACCGCGGTACGATGGGTTCGACACGGTGGTGATTCGCTCGCCCGGCTTCCACGAGTCGAACTGGAACGGTCCCGTTCCGACCGGCGCGGTGACGTTGCCGTCGTCGTCGTACGAACTCTCCGCGATGATGCTGGTCGGGCCGCGGGTGAGATGTGCTGGAAGCGGCGCGAACGGGGTGCTCGTTTCGATTTCGACGACGCGCTCGCCGCTACCGGAGACGGACTCAACCGGGAGGCTCGCCAACGAATCCGAGTTGAAGCTCCGCCGGAGGGAGGCGACGACCGCATCGACGGTCAGCGGCGTTCCGTCGTGGAACGAAACGCCCTCCCTGAGGGTGAACTTCCACGTCAGATTGTCGTCGCTCGTGGTCCACCCAGAGGCTAATCCCGGTTTGACCGACGCGTTGTAGTCCGCGATGACGAGCGGTTCGATGACGTTCAGCTTTCGGAACATCCACCCCTTGACGAGCGGGTCGAGGGAATCTGGATTCCACGGCGTCCCGACGCGGAACGTCGTCTCCTGTTCCGTCTGCTCCGAGGAGGAGGTCCGCTCACCGTCCTGTGAGGTGCCGCTGCAACCCGCGAGTCCGATGAGGCCCGCCGTCGCTCCCTTCAATGCGTCTCGTCGACTGAGTCTGCGGTTTCGTAGCGTTAGCATTCTTCGTGGTCCTCGCCTCTCTGCCGGCCGGTCGAAGCCGCGTTTCGCTCTCCGAGCCATGCGATGAGTTCCAGTAGCTCACCGACGGCCGTCTCGAACACGTCCCGGCCGGTTTCGGCGGTCGCGGCCGTCGGGTCTCCGACGACGCCGTTCTCGCTGAACTCGTCGGTGTACGTTGCGACTTGCGCGCCGTGGACCCACTCACCCCAGCTATCGGCGTCGCCCGGCTGTGGCGCGCCGACGTGTTCGGGAACCAAGTGTTGCAGCACACTCGTCTCGATCTCTCCCGCGTGCTGTACGTCCACGTCGACAGCCATCATCCACTCCCAGTACTGTGCATCGAGCGTGGTCTCGTCCGAGAGGCGTCGGCAAACGTGCTTGAGCAGCTCTCTGTTCCCACCGTGTCCGTTGACTATCAGGACAGTTTCGACGCCCCACGCGTCCACACATTCCAACAGATGGAACACGTACTCCCGAAGCACGTCCGGAGGGACGTGAAGCGTCCCCGGGAAACGGCGGTGATACGGCGCGACACCGATGTGTACTGGGGGGAGTTTCCACGCTTCGGCGCGGTCGGCAGCGACGTCAGCGATTGCATCTGCGACAAGCACGTCGGTTCCGAGCGGGGCGTGCGGGCCGTGCTGTTCGATGCTCCCGACGGGGAGGAGGCAGACGTCAGCGTTGGACCCCTCCACGTCGGCCCACGTCTGTTCCGTGAGGTTCACGAGCGACCACCCCGCGTCATCCAGTCGGCTGCCGTGGGGCAGGGGATAACGCCGTTGTGCAGTTCCAACCCTGTGAGGATGTCGGGAGACGCAACCGTGAGCGGTGTCCCTTCTCCACTACGACATCCTGTAACGACTCCTGTAGCCCCGACTGCGAGGTCAGTATGCGACTTTCGTCTCGAACGTCGACCGAGCATGAATAACAACCTATTGTGTAGATATAATAACTCTTGCCAAACTAGTATAGATTTTTCATAATTGGTCACGGAGGAAGCGTCCCAGAACACCCGCTGTGAAGCCACGACCGACTGCTGTTTCGAGCGTCTCTCGGGCACGTGTTACGAACGCTATACAAGTCAAATAGTTCTTTCTAAACTTTAGTTGTTTTCTAGGCGTGTCAACGAGAGAGGGTTATCGAGAGACAAGAGTGGCGCCAAGAGTCACAGGAGAGGAACGCCCGACTCCGGTGCCTTCCCCCACGCAGCGTTCCGCGTCGCCAGCGTGTACTGGTCTCCCCGCTCTACGTGAAACTCGTCAAGGTCGGTCGTCCTCTGGAGTTCGAGGGCGCTCAGCTTTGGCCTTGGGAGGTATTGAGCTGCGACACGAGAGCCGACCGGGAGAGTAGACGACGTCAACCGATTCGAGCGGCCACTCCCCTCGAACCGCGAGTAGGTCGGCCCCGCCTCGGTCCGAGCCCGATACCGTAGAGGGTCATCTGACATCCCTTCTCAGTGGGTGACGGATGGGAGCGCTACGTCACTCAGCTCTCATCGGTTGTGTGTCGGGTCGCGAGTCCGGCGAGGTGCGGCGCTTCCGTGGAGATTATTTCGGTGGTTGCGAGCCGAACGGCGTTTTCACTTCCGGGCAGTACGAACACGGGCACGTCGCGGGCGATACCCGCGGTCGCACGGGTTGAGACGATGCGCGTTCGAACCTCCCCCCACGAGAGCCACCGGAACGCCTCGCCGAATCCCGGCAGTTCGCGGTCGAAGAGGTCGCCGACTGCGTCCGGTGTGACGTCGTCGACGGTGACCCCCGTTCCGCCCGTGGTAATGAGGATATCGACGTCGGGTCGCTCCAGAAACTCGCTCACGGTCGTCTTGATTCGGACGTAGTCGTCCGGGACCGTCCGACGCGCCGTGATGACGTGACCCGCTTCGGCAAGGATACTGGCGATGGCGTCGCCACTAGGGTCTGAGAGGTCCTTTTCCACGTCAGTCCCCCGAGACGACGACACCGTCACGATGGCGACGCCGAGCGGGTCGATACAGTCGTGGCCGTCGGCGTCGGTCGTCCGTCGCGACTCTATCGGTGGGAGTTCACGACTGGCACCGTTCATTGCTCCCCACCAAGGACGAGCCGCTGTTCGGTCGGAGGCTTCGAATACGACCGCTGGCCCGGGAAGCGGTTCTCGAAGGCGCTCCAGTCGGCGTCCATCTCCTCGTCGGTGAGGAGACAGTCGTCGAGTTCGTCGGCGATACCGATCGAGTCCATTCCGGCACCGATGAAGACGAGCTTCACTTCGCGGTCACCCCACTGGTCGTCCCACTGGAGCCCCGGATGCGACTCGCGGTACGACTCCTGCCGAGATTCGGAGAGCGTAGCCGCCCATCGTCCGTTGACCTCGACGTGGATCTGTGCGCCCGCTTGGCTCAGGTTGAGGGCGTAGCGGTCGCGTCCGGCAACCCACATGTGGCCTTTCGCCCGGACGACGGAATCGGGGAACGAGCGGAGCCATTCGTGGAACCGCTCGGGATGGAACGGTCGATGTCGCTCGTAGACGAACGACTCGACGCCGAACTCCTCTGGTGGGTGGAGGTGGTCGTGGTCGTGGTCGTCACCATGGTCGTGGTCCTCGCCGTGCTCATGGTCGTGGTCCTCGCCGTGCTCATGGTCGTGGTCCTCGCCGTGCCCATGGTCTGTGTCCGTCCCGTTATCGTCGTGCTCGTGCGGCTCAGCGTCTGCATCGTCCTCGTGGTCGGTTGAGATAACCTGTTTCCACCGGGCAGAGTTACTCGCCTCATCCTTGTCGAACTGTTCCGTTCCGAGGATTCGGTCCGGGTCCACAGCGCTTTCGGTCGCCCGGACGATGTCTACATCAGGGTGGAGTGTTCGGATGACGCGTTCGACCTCCGCACGTTCCTCGTCGGACACGAGATCACACTTGTTGAGGACGAGCACGTCGCAGAACTCGACCTGCTCGGCGAGCAGCTCCGAAAGCGGTCGGGTATCGTCATCGCTCGACGTGAGCGGCTCCCCGAGGACGAACGCCCGGTGGAACTGGTGGGCGTCAACCACGGTAACGGCCGTGTCGAGGTCGTACAGCGCAGAAGCCCGCGCGGGAGAGACGAATCGCCGCGCAATTGGGACCGGGTCGCTGATTCCCGAGGCTTCGATGACGAGGTAATCGAACTCCTCGTCGAAAGCGAGCCGCCGGAGCTCTTGATCCAGTTCGTCTTGGAGCCCACAGCAGATGCACCCGTTCGAGAGCTCCGTGACGCCGCCGTCGTCCATCGAGAGGTCGGAACCGTTCTCGATGAGGTCGGCGTCGACGTTCACCTCGCCGACGTCGTTGACGAGGACAGCAATATCGTACTGCTCTCCACCGACGGTGAGGAGGTGGTTGAGCAGGGTCGTCTTACCGGCACCGAGCCCGCCGCTCAGAATCGTGACTGGGGGTTGGTCGTCGAGGCTCATCAGTCGTCGGCCAACGCCAGTTCACGCTGCTCGTCAGACCCGAACGGGTCCGGGTACGTGCCCCAATCCTCGTCCATTTCGGCGTCCGTGAGGAGACAGTCGTTCAGCCGTTCGACCAGTGGTTCCTGATCGAACTCCCGACCGATGAACACGAGTTGGACCCCGCGGTCACCCCATTTGTCGTCCCAGTCCGCCTTGATACCCGGCCGGGCGGCGAAATACCGCTGCTGTTGGGCCTTCGGGAGCGTGGCGATCCACGTTCCTTTCGGGCCGGCACGGACAGACTGGCCCGCCTTGTCGAGGCCCATAGCGATGTCTTCGCGACCCGCCGACCAGAAAAAGCCCTTCGCGCGGACGACACCGTCGGGGAGGTCGGCGAAGAGTTCGGCGACTCGGTCGGGGTGGAACGGTCGGTCCGCGTCGAAGACGAACGAGGTGACGCCGTGTTCCTCGGCGGCGGCATCGTGATGGTGGCCCTCCTGTAGTTCGCGCTTCCACCCGGCGGACTGGCTGGCGCGGTTGAAGTCGAACCGCCCCGTGTTCAAGATTTCCTCGGGGGCGACGGCGCCGTGTTCCGTTCGGATGAGCTTCGCCCACGGCTGGAGGGTTTTCAGAACAGCCTCTATCTTCTCCAGTTCGTCTTCGGGAACAAGGTCGCACTTGTTCAGGAGAAGCACGTCACAGAACTCGATTTGGTCCATGAGCGCTTCTTCGGGAACGCGGTTGTCCTCCGGGTCGACCGTGTCGTCCGTGAGCGCCTGCCCCGAATCGAAGCCCTGCCAGAAGCTGTGTGCATCGACGACGCTCACCATCGTATCGAGTTCGTAGACTCCCGTGGGGTCGAACTCCGCGTCTTCGAAGCCGCGAGCGAACGTCTGGGCGACCGGAATCGGCTCGCTGATTCCGGACGACTCGACGAGGAGGTAGTCGAAGTCTCGCTCTGCGGCTAAGCGTCCCACCTCATCGAGCATGTCTCCGCGGAGCCGACAGCAGATACAGCCGTTCGACAGCTCGATGATCTCTTCGTCGTTCTGGGTGAGTGCCGACTCACGTTCGACGAACTCGGCGTCTATGTTCACCTCTCCCATGTCGTTGACGAGAACTGCGGCGTTCAGGTCCCGTTCGCTACCGAGGAGATGGTTCAACGTCGTCGTCTTTCCAGCGCCGAGACTGCCGCTCAGAATCGTCACCGGAATCGGGTCGTTGTTGACCGACATGCGTGGATTATGAAGATGCTATACTAAAATACTAATTATTACTCTCTGACTTCGAACTCATAACAGAAATTAATAATAAGTGAGACTTTTTTAGTATATGAGCGTCGTTAGTATCTCTATGCCGGAGGCGTTGCTCGACCGCATCAGCGAGTTCGCCGACGAACACGAGTACAGCGGTCGGAGCGAGGTCGTGCGCGAAGGAGCGCGGATGTTACTCGAAGAATTTGACGGAGGAGCGCGCGACGGGGGGCCGTACGTAGGAACGGTGATCGTCGCCTTCGAATGTCGTCACTCCACGGTTCAACAGCACCTCGCAGAGATACGACACGACAACGGCTCCGCCGTCACCGCGACCACCCACGCACACCTCGGGAACCGATACTGTATGGAACTGTTCGTCTTGGAAGGGAGTCCGGAGGCCCTCGCTGAGTTCGTGAACTCCGTTCGAGTGGTATCGGATGTGCGGGCCGTGGATTACTCGCTCACGTCGCTCGGCGAAGAACACCACAACCACCCGCCCCGATCGTGAGCGACGCTCAGCGTTTGGCGAGATGCAGCAGTTTGACCCGATTCACCGCGTCGAAATCGCGCAATCGATACGTGAGTTCGCGGACACGTCCTGCAATCCCTCGACAGAAAAGTGTCTCAAGACACCACTCTCCTTCGTGAATATGGTTCGTGGCCGTAATGACATCCTGATATTGGTGTTGTACATTGTGGATGTCCTCGATAACCGCTTCGTGTTCGTAGTCGAAGGCGATGATAACGACCACCTCGCCTTCGACGTCTTCCAACCTGGTGTGTCGCTCAATGTACTCCTGCATCGCTTCGCGGACGCCGCGCGAACGCGAATCCAATCCCTCTGCTTGCCACGTCACGTCAAAGTTGGAAAGGAGGTCGTCGGAGACGTTGAAGCTCGTGCGCATCAAATATTAATCTGCTATTCAGACATATGAATTGCTAGTAAAGTAATCCAATATAATAATATATTCAGTGCCGTAGCAGTTCCGACGGCGCGACAAACAGTCGAGTTCGTCGGGACCAACGCGGTAGGCCGAAGAGTACGACTCGGCAATAGACCGACGAAGGCGCTCAGTCGCGCCCGCGGCCATCAGGAGCGGGAGTCCGTGTAGCGTCCAAGTTGTCAACTTCCGTCAGAAGAGACACGAGCTCCGCTTCCGTTACTGGCTGCGCCGACGCCAGCCCCGCATCGCGGGCCACGCGAACCGCACTCGGCGGGTGCAGGTTCGCTTCCGCCAACAGCGCGTCGTCGTAGAATACTTCGCTCGGGGTTCCGCCCCCAACGACGTTGCCGTCGGTCATCACGCAGACGCGGTCGGCGACCTCGGCGGCAAAGTCGAGGTCGTGCGTCGAGAGGACGACGCTGATGCCATCCGCGTGAATCTTCTGGACCCGCTCGGCGACCAGTCGCGACCGCTCCGGGTCCAGGCCCGCGAGCGGTTCGTCCAGCACGACGACGCTCGGTTCGAGGACGAGCACGCCAGCGAGACCGACGAGGCGTTTCTCGCCGCCGCTCAAGTAGTGCGGAATCCGGTCTTCGAGGTGACCCGCCTCGACCGTTTCGAGCGCCTCGCGAGCGCGCTGTTTCGCTTCGTCAGTGGGGACGCCGTAGTTTTGGAGGCCGAACATCACGTCATCGAGGACCGTGGGTGCGACGAGTTGCGTATCGGCGTCCTGGAAGACGAAGCCGACTTCCTTTCGCGCGCGTGTTTTGTTGTCTTCGCTGATTGGTGTGCCGCCGACGACCAGTTCGCCATCGTCGGGGACGAGCGTGGCGTTCAGGTGTTCGAGGAGCGTCGATTTCCCCGCGCCGTTGCCGCCGACGAGCGCGACGATCTCGCCGGGGAAGACGCTAAACTCGACGTCGTGCATGCCGACGGTTCCGTCCGGATACGTATGCGCCTCACACCGGAGGTCGACAAGTGGCGTCTCAGCGTGAGTCACAGTCCCACCCCGGTGACCGAGACAGCCGCATACCCGACGACAACCGCGTACGAACCGACCACGACAAGTAGCTCGCGAAGGGGCGGCCGCGAGACGTCGCCGTACAGCGTGATGTCGCCGTCGTAGCCGCGGGCTTCCATCGATTTGACGAGCCGTTCGGACTGCTCGATGGCCGACAGCATCGTCATCCCGAGGATTCTCGCGTACAGTCGCCTGTTCGACCAGAACTCCGAGAGATTCGCACCCCGGGTGAGCACGGCTTTCACCAGGTCTTCGAGCGTCTCGACCATGACGAACGTGAACCGATAGGTGAGGAGCGCGACCTGGTCAATTGGTCGGGGGAGCAAGCGTCCGAGCATGTACGCAACCGCGGTGTACTTCGTCGTCATCGACGCCGCCAGCGTGAACGTCACGACTGTCAGTGACCGGAAACTGAGTTCACAGAGGAGTACGAGACCCGACCACGTGACTGAGAGTTCACCGACCGGCGTCGAGAGCGCACCGCCAATCGGCGTGCCCGGCTCGAGGAACGCCAACGGGCCGGCGACCGAGACGATAAACAGGAGCGGAAGCGTGTACCAGCCCGCTAAGCGGCGGTACGGAAGCCCCGCTAACCCGTAGGCGGCGAGGACCACACCGTACAGTCCAGCGAGGAGTACAACGTGGTCGAACACAGTGACCGCGAGGACGAGTGCGCCGACGATTCCCACCTTGGTCCACGGATTGACGCGGTGGAGCGGCCCATCCCGCCGCTCGGCGAACGCCGTGATGAGCCGCGGGTCGGGAACGTGGTTCGAGAGCGTCGTCACGAGTTACTGTGCCGAGCGTCCCTCTTCGCCGAAGCCGCCGTAGCGGTCGACGTAGACGTACAGTCCGATGCCGAGGACGAACAACAGGGCGACGAGTCCCCCGAATTCGAGCATCATCCCGCCCTTCCGAATCGGCCCGGCGACGACGATGCCGCGACCGAAGTCGACGAGTGCGCCGCCGCCCTCCTGCACTCCACGTTGGAGCGCCTTCGCGGACCGCTTGGCCCACGGGAGCGCGCCGCCGGTCGAAGTGAACCCCCAGAGCCCGGCTGCGAAACAGACCGCGAGCAGACCGAGGAGGCCCCCGTACTGTTGCCAGCGCTGCATCACGCGGTCACCCCGGTTGACTCCTCACGAGTCTCTTGGTCGGTGAGGCCGACGAGATCGGGACGGACCGACGCGAGGAACTGGACGACGAAGCCCGTCAGGATACCTTCGATGACAGCGACGCCGAGGTTGAGTCCGACGAGGCCGGCGACGGCGATTGTCAGGTCGCCCCGGGGGAGCGCACTCCCGTTCACGCCGCTGATGACGATGATCGCGCCCATCAGGACCGCTCCTGCCGACAGGCCGAGTGTCGCGGCGCTAGCGCTGGCGGGGAAGACATCCCAGTCCATTCCCATCAGCGCCTTAAACGCGTAGTAGGCGACGATAGCCTCAGTAGCGTTGACGAGCGTGTTCGCACCGAGCAGGCCGACCGCACCGTGTCCGAGCGCCGCCGAGAAGATGTTCACGACCAGCGCGATGAGTCCCGCGAGGTGTGCGAGCCCCGTTGGAAGCACCATCTCCGACCCCAAAACGGGGACGACAATCGCAGTCGAGGTTGCGAACAGATCCACGAACGCGCGCACCGACGCGACCGGCCCCGGAACCAGATACGACGGCTGGGTCATCATCGCGCCGATCCACCAGACGATGAGGAACGCGGTCAGCCCGCCGAGTCCGCGCAGATATCTCTGCGCGTCCCCCTCGAAACGGGGCATCGTGGTCGCACTGGATTTGGAGTCGGTCTGGAGGCTCATTACTGGATTGCGTCGTAGGGGCTGAACGCGAACAGGTCCTCGGTCGCGACCGGTGTCTCGATGTTGCCGACGTTCGCGACGAACTCACCCATCGTCGCGGTTTGCTCGGTGATTGCGTGGGGATCCGAGATGAACGCAGATGCCTGGGAGTCCATTGCTTTCGTGGCCAGTTGTTCGCTCACGCCGGACCCAATCACCGACGCGGCGTGGGTAGCGGCCACATCAGGCGAATTTGCCGTGAACTCGGTCGCCGCCGTGTGCTGTTCGACCAGCGACTGGGCGACCTCGCTGTCGTCAATCACTCGCTGGTTCGCAAACAGCACCGTAACCGGATGGTTCTCCAAGATGTTACCGGACCAGACGAGTTCCTCGAAGCCGTCCTCTTGGCCGATTATCGTCGCGAACGGCTCTTGGATGATAGTCGCGTCGATATCACCCGATTGGATCGTTTGGACCGCCTTCGCCGGTGGGACCTTCGATTTGTTGATGACGGACTCTATCTCACCGACGTTGAGGTCCTCTTGGATCCAGTACCGGAGCACGATATCAGGGACGCTCCCATCCGGCGGAGCACCGAACCGGACCTTGCGACCGTGTTCTTCCTCGAAGCGCTCGAACGTGGCTGTCTCCTCCTGTTCGTAGAGCTCGGCTAGTTCGGTCGTCCCCATGACCTTGAAGCCGTTTCTCGAATTTGCCGCGAGGATACCGGTGTCGGTCCCTTTGTCGGCGAGAACCATCGCAGGGGTGATACCGAAAAGCGCGACGTCGACATCCCCGCTGGCGAAGGCCTTGACGACGCTGGGGCCGGAGCTGAACCGCTCTATTGAGACCTCCGCCGGAACCTCCTCGTAGTAGCCCTCCTGTTCCATCACGTAGTGTTGTATGTTCGGGTAAATCGGGACGTACGCGACGGTCACAGAGTCGAGTGACCCACCACTTTGACCGAGACAGCCAGCGATTCCCGTCGCAGCGACCGTGCTTACACCCGCTTTCTGGAGCAATCTTCGTCGCGTGAGTTCGACCATCGTTGTTGTTAATTTTAAAACAGAGTATAATAATAACTATGATTTAGATATGTTTCGTTAATATTAGTTCCCGATGGTCGAGTCAACGTTGAAGAAGTCGCTGGTGTCCGTAGTGCGAGAACGGTGAGTCGAAGAAGTAAGTCAGTATGAGAGACGCGTCCGGTGTGTACGGCCGTTTGACCGTTCATCTCGGACCTCACCGGCACGAGAAACTCGAAGGGCTGAGGTTGGAATCGGCTCCACTCTCAGACACGAATCGGGCTGCAAACCACGATAGCCGACTATAGTCGCTATTTCTCCGCCTACAGCGGACGGAGATGTCAGTCTGGAATATCCGAACGTGAAAAGCGAAGTTAGCTCATATCCGCGAGCGGACCGAAGTCGTCGACCGGAAGTACCGAATAATCGATCGTAAGCGTGTCTTTCGTCGCTCTGATCTTCCCGACGAACGTCGAGATATCTTCGAGCGATCCCTCGAGAACGAACAATTCCATACAGTGGTGCCCGCCGACATGGCTGTGGAAGTTCGACGCAACGATGTCCTCGTACTCGTGGCGAAGTCGCATCATCTTCTCTTCGACGCTCGTTGTCTCGTAATCGAAGACGACGGTTACGACGCCCATCAGTTCGCGGTCTTCGAGTTTCTTGTCCTCGAACTCACCGAGGAGGTTTCGACCCGCCTCTCGGAGCACTTCGCTCCGGCCAGTATATCCGTGGTCGTCCGAAAACTGGTCGATTCGCTCAAGTAGTTCTTCCGGCATCGAGACGCTAACGACAGCCATATAATAACTAATCCGACATTAAATATTAAACCTTATTATTCGATTGGGATGGAATGATGAAGGGTTCCGACGAGACAGCGTCGAACGTCGTTTGGAACGGACACGAGTTTCGGCCACCGGTAAAGCGCAACCAGCACTGTTCTGCCGCGCTGAGTAGCCCGGTCTCAGCTACTGTCACTTGTCTACTAGACTGTCCTCCTACGTCTCCCCAAGTGCAACCACGGTTCCGTCCGATTCGGGCATGAAAACCGCCGCTGGAGTCACGATGGCGCGACTGACGCCACCTAGAGTCGTGGTCCATCGCTCTTCCCCGGTTGCCGGTAGACCCCGACTGCGAACCGAGGTAGAACGTGTCGCCGAGAACGGCAACCGGTTCGGTGAACGTTCGTCCACCATCCGCTGCGCCTATCTGTTGTGACCACTGCACGGACCCGTCCCATACCGATAGTGCGTGGACCCGGCCGCTCCAATCGGGGACGTAGACCGTTCCACCATCAATCGTGGGTGCCGCCGTGAGGCGGGCGTCGATGTCGACGAGCCAGTCCTCCTCGCCGTACCGCTTCCGAAATGCGACGATACGACCCTGTTCGAGCCCCGTTTAGCCGTCACGACGATGTGGTCACCAGCTACTGCGGGTGGCCCATTCGGCCCCGAGCGAAGTGGCACCTGCCACCGTTCCTCGCCTGTCGCTGCGCTCAACGAGTGAAGCCGGTACCGATGGCGTGCCGTATCGGAAATCGCATCGACGGGGACGTATAATCGTCCGGCGTTGACTGCCGGTGTTTCAGTAGCGCGTACCTGACTGAGGTCGGTTTGCCAGACTGTCTTCGGCCCTCGGACCTGATGCCACCCGTCGAGTATGACCGGGATTTCGACCGCTCATCGGCCACGTTCCGTCGACGTCTCCGAAGTCTCCCGAGGGGCGAGACGGCGAGAGACAGCCAGCAAGCGCAACACCTGTCGAACCGAGGGCTGTGAGGAGTTGGCGGCGCGTGTGGGAGGGCACGGCAGCTAATTCTCTCAGGAAATACGTATTTCGGGGGTATCCACGAAGCGGTCGGGGTCGTCAGTTGCTTCGAAGCTGAACCCCGGCGCGTCATACGCAATGAGTATTTGCAAGCGTAGTGGTAAAAATATATAATTATGAGTTCAGATGGTTCTGCTATGAGCCCTCCACTCTCACGTCGTCGGCTACTTTTGCTCAGTAGTTCAGTCGGAACAGTTTCCCTCACTGGGTGTCTCGGCGTTGTTACAGGAAACGAGGATCAAGTCTGTGCTCCGGGGTATCGTGATGTCGGAGACGCGTTCACAAAGCGGTCAATAGTGAACTATCTGAGGTATGCGTCGTTGACGGTCCCGCAATCGGTTTCACTTGGTGGAACACTGATAGCGAGACTCACAAACGAGTCCGCTGACTCACTCACCACACTCGGAAAATCTAGGTATATGATTCAGCAGTTAGGACCGGACGGTACGTGGCGGAATTCCATCGGTGTAGCCGAAGAACACGAGTGGTCGTCGTCCCAACGGATTCTAGCGCCTGGTGAAGAACTCCAGTGGGAAATGAGACTCCGCGCCAACGAATTTTCAGGCCCGTACCAACGGTGTACAACACACGAACCAGCCACGTACTGATTCATCTACTGGGGTTTCTCCGAACACGATGCAGGTATCGCACTCGCTGCACCGTTCAAGATTGTTGAATAGCGCGTGTCTGGTACACTCGTGGTCTGCTTTAGGCGAGGAGGATGTCACTCGCGTGGTGTTGAGATGAGCCGTTCCCCTCCGGCCGCGCCCATCCTTAAGTATCTACTTATCGAACATTCAGGCGAAGTAGATATGAGCGAGTTAGTGAACGAGGTGGTCGTCCTGTACGTCGACGACGACGAGGACTTCACCGAACTGACGGCGACGTTCCTCGAACGGGAACACGACCGGTTTCGGGTCGAAACGGCCGCTTCGGTCACCGGGAGACTACGTCTCCCGAGCACACGGCGCTTCGCGCCGTGAACGTCTCCCGGCCCCGCAAGTACCGCAGCGCAGGCACGAGGAGTGCAGCGGGGTTCTCGTGGGCGGAGTTCCCGCGAGTGTAGCGAGCGGGAGCCGGAAGACGAGCGAAGTGAGTCTTCAGGAGCGAACGGGTGCAAGCGAGGCGCAGCCTCGCGTGGTCGCGGGATGCCGAGCAGCGGGAGAGCGAAGCTCTCCCGAGCTAACGGGCGGCGACGCCGCCCGTGAACGGCCGAGAGCTTTCAAGAACCGTCGCCGACGCTGGACTTCGGCGTCCCCATTTGGAGACCGGTTACGCGTCGAGGTGTTGGAGCAACTGCGTGACGTAGGGGCTGTTCTCCCAACTCCGATGCGGGCTGATCGTCGTGATCAGCGTTCCAGCTTCCTCGTGGCTCATATGCCCGTTTCGAGCGTAATCTACGAGGAGCCGCGGCGTCGGGACGATCCGCGGGCCCTGCAGCACGGCGTGAATCAGCGGAAAGTTCGTCCCGCCGAACTCGTCAGTGAGAAATCCATCGACGTTGAGGGCGTTCGCGAGAACGATACCGTCGGTTTCGCCGTCGTCGAGGCCGAACGTTGGCCGGGCGTCCGGCGTCTCGTCGCGTTCGTACGGATCCTCGACTGTGTAGTGGGTGCGAGCGGCGAGGACGTTGTTCGCAGCCGCGGCGTGGATGTCCTGATACTGCGTGATGTCACGGAGCTCTGCAACGACTTCTGGCGGCACGAACACGTCACACGAGGTGAGCAGATACTGGAGGGGATCCGGAGCCGTGTCGGTGCCGTAGGCAGCGTCGGCTCGTGGGACGGCGAGACTGACCAGCGCACTCGTGTCGGCGACGACTGTCCGCAGTCGCAGCCTGCTCATCGCTCGTCGCCGTCACCAGTCTCGACCGTCGTCGCGTCGTCGCCGTAGATGTCGACGTCAGTGGGCGCAGCGAGATCGAATGGCTCGCCCTCGAGGTCTGCCTTGAGCAAGCGGAGCCGTTGGGCGGTTTCAGCGCCGACCAACTGCTTGACCGTCTCGAACTCAAGCTGGTCGTCGTAGTACTTCGTTGCCACAAGTTCTTGGAACGTTTCGCTGTCGGCAGTGTCTTCGATGTACTCGCGGATCGCTTCGACGAGGAGGTCTGTCCGGTCCTTGTCGAAGAGTGCCGCAATCGCGTCGAGTCGGTCGACAAGGTACTCGGGCGACTGGAAGTGGACCCGTCGGGGTTTGTCACTCGCGCTCATTCTATGTGCAAATTCTGCACATAGATCCATAACGGTTTCGTCGGATGTGCAGAACTTGCACATCGGTAGGGGAACACCGTTTGAACGGGCCGGGCAACGGTTACTGCGACACGGTTTCACGAACGAGATGCTCGCCGGGATCCGCAAGCGACGTGAGAGCGAAGCGCTCGCTAGTCCTCAGGGGGAACCGGAAGGCACCGCAGGGGGTGAGGCGCGCAGCGGCGTCCTCGTGAGTCGTGCGTGACCTTTAGTCCCGCTGGAAGCCGGCGCTCTGCGCCGGCGACGAAGCGAACGGGAGCAAGCGAGACGCAGTCTCACGTGGTCGCGGGGCGTCAAGCGGCCGAGGGCTTTCAGGAACAATCCCTGTCTTGGAACCACAAGTCGTTATTCGCCGACGGACTGCGATTCGTCCTCGATGATGACGTCAACACCGTCCGGTGAGACACGAGCGGAATCCCCTCGACAGTAAATTATCCGGTACTCGGCGATAGTTTGGTTTTCAGGATTGCTAGCGCGTAGGGTGACAGTTCCGTTCTCAAGTTGCTCGGTAGGTACCGAGATCACGTGAGTTCCCTCCGGCACCGTTTGATTCGTCTCTACTACCTGACCACTTGCGACCAACTCAACCGTGCTCACGATCTGATTTGCTTCGTAGGAGACCTCCAATGCTCCATCATTTTCGACGGCCTGGGTGATCTCGACAACCGAACTAGACGCGACTTCCTCGAACGAAATGTCACACCGTTCGCCCGTCGGGGCTCCAGCGCCAGACATACATCCGGCAAAGAAAACCAGAAGAACCAATATCGGAATAGCTCGCTTCATCACCCTCGAATCCTCTCTAGACCAATGTAGTTCTTTTGTGAATGGGGCATAGATGACTTCTTACGGTCGATTAACAGACTTGCGTCCAGTACATCCCTGTTACCGAACCGTCTTTACACCACTTAGTGAATGATGCACAGAATGCGGAGGTTGCACAGACAGTGCTCTATCATCCGGGTTATGTCTTCATGACCAATCGACTAGACGCCATACGGAGATGAAGAGCGAAGCTCTGCATCTCTCACCTGTGCAGAAAGCATATGCATCCGGTAGCCTTGCTTGAACTCTTGCTCCATCGGAAGCGCCTCACCGCTCGCCGGTGCGGAAAGACGCCCCATCGAGACTGGCGTCGGGCTTGCAGGAGTTCGCGGTCTTAACCAAACGAACCTCGACGCTACTCACAAGTTGTTGGTTAATCGACGCTCAGCACTGGCGCTACTCGAGACTGGATCCGTAGCGAGCCGAGCCACACACCCGACACTCCCAGATCGGTTGCCCCGTCCACGCCCCATCCAAGACCGATTCATGGGGCCCGATCGCTTCTTCAGTAGTGAACACAACTAATGAGCACAACTAGTGAACATAAAATCAGAACAACATCGTGGGTTATCTCCTCTTGCTAAACACCACCAGTCGAACAGACACGTGCCGGCAAGTCGTGAATAACCGACTCTCCGTGCGCTGTCTGCAGTACGTGCAGTAGTTCAAAGTATGGTCACGAGCGGATGAATCACTAAACACCACTAAACTAGGTGGGGAGGTTCAGATCGTAGTGAACTCTTCGCCAGAGTCGGGAAGATACTCGAGAATGCTCCGGTGGGCTCCGAAGTCGCTAATAATCGTCTGTAGGGCGTCGACGACGGTCGCGATATCGCGATTGAGTTCATGCTCACGATATGTACCCCCATCCTGACCACGGTGTTCCATCTGCGAGAGCGTGAGATTGAGAATCTCGAAGTCAGACAAGAAGCTACGCATTCGGCGAGCCGTACGGGGGTCTCGGCCACGATACTCACAGAGCTCTTTGTAGCGCTGGTAGACGACCCGGGACCGCGCCGGCGTAGACTCCTCGGCAGCGAGCGTGGTCAGCGCGTAGAGTGTGAGTTGCTCGTGTTCGGTGAGGTCGCGCATAATGTCCATGCTCTGCTGTGCCTCGAGTTTCTCCTGGGCGCGTTCGACGTGGTCAGTCGTCACCGACTCCGCGTTCTCGGTGCGTGCCAGATCACCCGCCTTCCGAAGAAGGGTTATCGCTCGTCGGGCGTCACCACCATCCTGGCGACCGAGGGCAGCACACAGCGGAATCACGCCCTCTTCGAGCGCGCTCTGGTGGAACGCGATGTCTGCCCGCTGTTCGAGGACCTTCTGGAGCTCTTCTGTACCGTACGGGGGGAACGAAATCTCGGTTTCACACAGCGACGACTGAACCTTCGCATCGAGCTGCTCTCGGAACGTCGAGTCGTTACTGATCCCGATGAGGCCGAGCTGGATGTTGTCGATGTATCCGTTGTTGTCGGCACGGGTGATCTGGTAGAGGAACGTGTCGTCCGTGATGTGGTCGATCTCGTCGAGAACGATGATCACGGTCCCCGAGAGCTTGTTGAGTTCATCCCAGAGAAGACGATAGACCTTGGATTGGGGATGGCCGGTTTCGGCGATGTGGTGTTCGGGCTCTCGGAGGTTGTTCACCAGACTAATCGCCGCCTGGTAGCTCGTGCTGAGACCGTCGCAGTTGAGCGAGATGACAGAGAGGTCAACTTCGAAATGTTCCGCCGAATCCAAGAGCTCGTTCAGGAGGAAGTTCGTTACAGCGGTCTTGCCGACGCCAGTCTTGCCGTAGATGAAGATGTTGTCGGGGTACTCACCGTTGATGATCGGCTGCAGGGCCGCTTCGTACTCCTCGATCTCGTTGTCCCGCCCGACGATGTCGTCTGGAACGTACTCGACTTTGAGTGTATTCCGCCGTTTGTACAGCGTATCGTCTGGCTGAAATCGGGGAGTCATATTGTCCTCGACTGATTCAGGCTAGAATCATAACTGTTTCGACCACCGTTTCCGCTATTTCCAGTATAACCGCCATGGGGCGTGAGTTCCACTATTCGATATCGGCCCCGTCGTTTCCAGTAATTTGCGGTAACTCCAGGTAGTGAGTCACGACTGAGACAGACCACAGGGTTCCAGTATTTCCAGTAAGCGTTTCTTTATATACTCGATAGACCCCCCACTGTTTCCAGTATACTCGGTCAGAACACGAACCGATAGACTGCGGAGGGTAACAGCTGACGAGAATGACGGAACACCCCCTCCCCACTATTTCCAGTAAACCACCACGAAAGAGAGCCACCTAGTGAGAAGCAACTCTAAACTAGAGAAAAGTTTATATTAATAGCGTTTGAGCTAGTCCGTAGGAGAGCTAGAGCGCGGTTACTGTTGCGGTTTGTTCTAGTGAAAGAAAGCAACTCGAGAGTTCGGGGGACCTTCGTCACTAGCTTTACTGGAAATAGTGGGGGGAGAGTGGGTGACTAGAGCCGCTAGCCCTCACCGTGTAAGTGTATTAGTGGAAATGGTGGGATCTGACACTCGTCAGACAATCTGGATAAGTTAACCAACGTGGAGGGGTATACTGTTCACTCGTTGGTTAATGGCCAACCGTGAGTAGTATCGACTTCTACTCGTGTTCGACGAGCTGATGAGACGAGATTGCCAGCCACCACACCACTATTTCCAGTAAAACACCCTCTTTCCATCTCACCGACAATCGAGGACTAGTTATATACAGAATCAAGGAGAATACCTGCGCCTTTAGGCGCAGGATGAATCCGACAATACCCTACACCAACCACCGTTCGATGGTAAGCCGGATATTCCACGCCAACCCCACTATCAACAAAACGGCATTCATAACTAGTTATGAAGCCAGAAAATGAGTCGAACCATCCGAACCTTCGAGGTCACGATTACGAACCAGCGACAGGTTCGTGACGACCTCGACCAACTCGGATGGGCCGCCTCAAAACTCTGGAACGTCGGTCGCTACTACGCACAAGAACAGTGGGACGAAACGGGCGAGATTCCCGATGACGGGGAACTCAAAGCCGAACTCAAAGGCCACGAACGCTACACGGACTTACATTCTCAATCCAGTCAGCGCGTTCTCGAAGAACTCGCTGAAGCGTTCAACGGCTGGTTCGGCAAGCGTCGGAACGGCGACAACCGTGCCCGACCGCCCGGCTACCGCAAAAACGGAGACGCCCACCCACGTTCAACCGTGTCGTTCAAAGCGGCTGGCTTCAAGCACGACGCACAGTTCAACCGCGTTCGCCTCTCAAAAGGTCGCAACCTCAAAGAACACCGTTCAGACTTCATCCTGTGCGAGTACCAGACGCGCCCGGATGTTGACCTGACCGAGTGGGAGATTCAACAGGTTCGCGCCGTCCACAAACGCGACAGATGGCGACTGCAATTCGTCTGTCGCACCACTATCGACCCGGAACCGCCGGGTGACGGGGTGGCCGGTGTTGACCTTGGGGTTTGCAACTTTGCCGCCGTCTCGTTCGGTGGCGAGTCGGTGTTGTATCCCGGTGGCGCACTCAAAGAGGACGAATACTACTTCACGAAAAAGAAGGCCAAGTGCGACGATTCCTCGTCCCGTGAGGCGACTCGTCTTGACCGGAAGCGGACTGGTCGCCGGACACACTTCTTACACTCCCTCTCGAAAGCAATCGTGGAACAGTGTGTCGAACGAGGCGTCAGAACGCTTGTCGTTGGCGACCTTGGCGGCATCCGTGAAGACAACGAGAACGGCGACCCTCGGAATTGGGGCGACCACGGCAATCTTGACTTGCATGGGTGGGCGTTCGATCGATTCACGACGCTACTCGACTACAAGGCGGAAGCGGAAGGTATCAACGTGGAGTTGGTGTCGGAACGCGATACGTCGAAGGAGTGTTCGGCGTGCGGCCACACAGATGACAATCAGCGAGTTGAACGTGGCCTGTACGTGTGTGAGAAGTGCGACACGGTTGCGAACGCGGACGTGAACGGAGCGGAGAACATTCGGCAAAAGGTACTCCCGAGTCTCGCCACGGATGGCGGTGATAGGGATAATGGCTGGTTGGCACAGCCAGCGGTTCACCTGTTCGAACGTAGTGAGGGCTGTTTCGCCCCACGAGAACAGGTTGCTAACCGCGAACCTTAATATCCCAACTCAGCGGTGCGGTGCCGTGGGATTCCTGCGTCTTCAGGCGCGGGAGGATGTCAAGAAGAACGTTCATGGATTGCAACTCGGCGAAAAACTTTCTTCAGATCAACAATATAAAATAAGTATGGGTAAGACGAGACGCGATGTCTTACTATCGGCAGCTGCCCTCAGTACAGTCCCTGGGTGTGCGTCCCTCCCAACCCGCTCTGAACCCGCGACCAATCCCACAGACTCGTGTGACTTCTCAGGTGCCTCGTGGCCGTCAGTCGGCCAATCTCATACCCGCACGAATACGATAAAAGAGACCCCCCTCCCAAATCAGCCAACATTACAACGAATCCCTCAACCTGACCAATTAGCCGGAACGGTGAAAACTGAACCAGTAATCGCCGGTGACACCGTCTTCGCCGCCGGAAATGCTGGAATCGTCATCGCCCGAGGCGAACACGATTGGACCTGGCGGTCTCAATCCGATTCAACAATCTCTGTGAGCCCGACTGTAACCTGTAATTACGTCTTCGTTCAGACATCTAAAGGCGTGGTTGCGCTCAATCAAGCCGACGGAACAGAATCCTGGGGGAAACCCGCTCAGAGATTCGCCAGCAACATCATACCGGTCCCACCGACTACTGTCGAGTCCACACTCTATCTCTGTAGCGATAGGCTCTACGCCATCGACATACACAGCAGTGAAACACAATGGCATCAGAGTCCCCCAGACCAAGATGTTCCTCGAGGCCTTGCGGCAACTGACGAGGAAGTCCTCGTCACATTCGGGTTTAGCGAAGGTCCGTACTCGGTCGTCTGCTATGAATCAGATGGGACAAAACGCTGGGAGGAACGCTACGATACACGGTATATGACCCGTCCCGCAATCGACGATGGCGCGGTCTACTTCGCCACGGATGCTGGCCTCCATAAACGAGACCTCCAGTCCGGCAACGAGCGTTGGCAACTGGAGGCCAACATCGGCAAGTGTCTCGACGTCGCGGTAGATGACTCAATGGTCGTGTTTTGGTCCGCATCACAGAGTATCTGTCGTGCGGTGGATACAGACTCAGGAAAGATCTCCTGGGAAACATCATTCGGACGAGCTGTCGAATCCCCAGCGATCGTCAACGAGACCCTGCTCGTGCCAGTCGACAATCTCCCCTCGAATATTTCAACACAAATCACCTCAACGACTCAGTCTAGTACGACCGACGGGAGCTCAGACGAACAGGTAACGTCTGGATTATGCGCGTTTGACCTCAAAACAGGCGATTTCGACCAACTCGTTTCACACCACCATATCGTCCACTTTGCGGTTACTGACAACGCAATCTTCGGGACGGGTACTGACAGCACCCTGTGGAAGCTAGCATAAGACCGTTGTTGGATTTCTCGCGTCAAAAAGAGAAGCCGTGGGTGTCGGCCTGCTCGTTCTGTCGTCCGTTTCCCTTTCAGATTCAGATGTTGGTTCGGTCAGTACTGGTCTGCCGTGTCCCAGGAACCATACGCGCTCTGGGTGTATTTTCTGAAGTCTTCGGTACCGTGTAGGAACTCCCACTCGGTCTCTGCGTCGTAGCCGACAGAGTCCGTCCCCGGTTCGACCTGGACCGTGTATCCCGGTCCGGCATTGATAACGCCGTCTCGCGCACCGGTCTTGATTTCCCAGTGGTGTTCCATTCCGTCGCGGCCGTCGTAGTAGTTCGGCGTGACGTCGACATCTTTAGAGGTAGTGCTCCACCCCCAAGATGCGTTTGCACCGATGCTCTTCTCTGAGTCAACGCCGAAGCCGATAGAGACACTCTTCGAGGTCGTGTTCGATGTCTGGTGGGGACCGTACCGCTCGATGTCAGTATCGACCTCTGAACTCGGGTCGTTGATCTGGAAATCACGCCACATGTTCCGAGACTCAACCCAAACCTCGTCGTTGGCGTCCATGTCGAGTTGAACCTGCCATCCCCAGTAGTCGTAGGGCTCAGTCTCGTCGGCATCCGGTGAGAGCTTTCCACCGACGACTTTCTTCACTGAGGTTCCGATTGTTGTGGTGTGACTGGCGACGACCCACTGAAATTCCAGCTCGTCATCGTCCATGCCGAGGTCGATCCAGTCGTCGCCCATCGTCTCAAGCGACCCGTCGTAGTCTTTGTCCTCCCAGCCATCGCCGTCGTTGTCCTTTTCGTTGCTCTGAGTCGAAACGTCATCTTGGGTCGAGACATCAGAGCTACGGGCGAGAGCCTTGTCGATCTGTTTTAACTGTCGCTGCCCAGTACTTTTCCCGTCTGATGCCACGACTGGTTGCTTCCGGAGCTTGCCCGTAACTCCTGGCCCACGGCGGACTTGACGCGCTTTCCGGATGATGGTTGAACCGTCCGATTTTGACTTTCCATCAACAGGGAGAATTGCCGAGTTGTAACTCGGCATGCTGGGATTGTACTCCATCCCAACAGAGCGATCCACGTTCGGGGTCGCCTGATGGATGTTTGCAGTCGTCACTTGGCTCATGGGAAGGTCGTAGAGGACGCTTGCCGCGGCTTCTTCGGCGCCACCGCCTACGTGAAAGACGGGGACGTTACTATCGACAAAGACTCGGCGTTCTTGCTTGGTGACGGGGGTATCGGAGGAGAAGATACCCACGTCGAACGAACTGTGCTTTGCAACTTCGCCTTCGGCTTGGGTTGCTTCGTAAGTGGTTGCGGCTGTGTCGTTTAGTGGGAGGTTGACGTTTGGACCTTGGAAGACGGTTTTCCCTTCAAGCGAGGCTCCTGGTTGGGGTTGGGAGGTAGCACGGGTGTTTCCGCTGAGGCCGATGACGGAGGTTCCAGTGAGGGCGCCTGCAGAGAGGGCTCTGATGAAGGTTCGTCGGGCGACACCACTACCGGATGGGTCTTTCTTCTCACCCATGAATCTAACGTGAAGTTGTTAGGATAAAATACCTTTCAATATAAAATGTTTTTAAGACTATATTTTTTATATACTTCCGCCGAATGGCGTTCACATTAATTAGGCAGAGTGGCTGTGGTCGCTCTTGCACCCATGGCTGCGGAAGTCCCGCTGCCTGTCCAAACAAAGTTTGGGACAGGCCACTCACACCTTCTGCTGTATTTGATCCTTGAACAGAACCGGCGCGTCACTGTTCTGACTCATCGATTGCTTCGCCTTCCACCGTTTCCGCTATTTCCAGTATAACCGCCTTGGAGCGAGAGTTCCACTATTCGGTATTGACCCCGTCGTTTCCAGTAATTCGCGAGGACTCCAAGTGGTTGTTCACGAATGAGACAGACCACGGGGCTCCAGTATTTCCAGTAAATGTTTCTTTATACACTTGGGAGACACCACCGTTTCCAGTATACTGGGTCAGAACACGAACCGGTAGACCGCGGAGGGTGACAGCTGACGAGAATGACGGAACACCCCCTCCCCACTATTTCCAGTAAAACACCGTCTCTCCGTCTCACCGACAAACGAGGACTAGTTATCCGAATCGGCCGGTCCTTTGTACTTAGAAAGCACCCTATCGCCTTCTCTCCATTGCCAGTAGTAGCGATTATCGTTGATCTCTTTTACCGTGTTGTTGCCTTCGAGGGGACGATGTCCGGACGGTCCGCTGGCCGTGCTCTGACCCGGTTGCTCCCTTCGGTTTCCGCTAGCCGTACTTCTCGGTCATGGATTCTGCGAGTTTTTCGGCGTATCTTGCAACGTGTCGAAGGGTTCGGGCGAGTAGTCGTTGAGGGTATCGATGATGTCAGAGGAAGTTCTGGGGGTGTCGGTGGCTCATAGTATGATCGCTCAGATCGTGTTAACCAACAGCAAATGTCAACAACCCATTTTGTTGGTTAAAGCTCTCTCAAGGGAACTATTGTACCTCTGAAGAGACTTACCTGCACAGTCAAAGCCCAATCTTTGCGAGAGCGTAGTACGCAACTGCGGCATAGAAACCTGCTCCAAGAATCGCTGCAAAATCAGCAATAATACTCGAACCACCCAGAACCGATTTGGCCAAGTTACCCATGAGGAGTACACCTAATCCAGCAGCGAGTCCGACGAGAATAACCCCTGGCAATGGATGCTGTAGCTCTTGGTCTGCCTCATTTCTAATCTTACTTAAGAGTTCTTTCATCATAAGTACCGTCAACAAATTATGATAGTAGTTAAATCTCAAAGAAGCGATATTTCTATCCTACTTGGTACCCGAAGCATACCGAATTTCTTCGTGGCGACTCGTTTGAATTGAACCACCGCCCTCGAACTCTGTCTCTGCGGTAATTGTGACTGGGTTATCACTCCCCGATTCAAACGTAAGAATACCTGCCAAACCCTTCTGCTCAGTCCAACTTTGCTGCCACTGGTCAACAAAATCGTTGATGATCAGATGGACCGTTGTTTGTTTCGTACCAGGTATGTCGTATCCATTTAGATCTAGCTGGGGAGACACCAACATTTCCACATTCCCGTCCTTCTCGAAAAGGTCTAGTATGAATACTGTTTGTTTGACCTCGGACGGAACCCCATTTCTGACGGTACTTGATTTTACATGATGATGAGTAGTCCTTTCACTCTCGTTTTCCCCAGTAACCGCTGAGCATCCCGCGGTGGCTAGGGGAGATGCAGCAACAATTCCGCACAGAAAGTCTCGTCTGCGCATTTCTAATCTATTAGTTTTATAGTTAGATATTTATCATTTTTGCTTTTTCCGAGTGGACCGTCATTTGGTTCTCATCAACATTAACAGTTACAGAATCAAATATAATCAACTTTCATTTTTTCAACAGTGTGAGCATATTGTCTGCAGTCACAATCGGGGAGGGCTCGTACTCACCCCATCACTTGACCTGAACAAGGGATCTCGTCGCCGACTCCGTTGCACTTGGAGCGTCCTGTGTCTACTCGACCCTCATCCGGTGATATCCGAGGCTGTGAGGTACATAGTCGCCATCGATTCTCGTGGTGATAACTATCGACGGGAATGGATGCAACAGCGAGACCACGGACTCGATACAGACCAGTAAACTGCAATCCCTGTATGTTCAAGACGCACCACCGTGGAGTAGGCGTATGTCATCGTTTGATGTCGTGACGGTCGGGAGCGCCGTTCTCGACCACATCTATTCTCTGTCGAATCTCCCGGAACCTGACGGTGGGGCATTCGCTCGCGACCACACAACCAACGTGGGCGGCGTCGCTGCAAATGTCGCTTCTGGGCTTGCAGAGTTTGGGAACAAGACGGGGGTTATCACCCGCGTCGGGGCCGACGATGCCACCGAAATCAAAGCTGACCTCCACGCACGCGAGATCGACTGTTCTCGGCTTCAAGCCGGCTCTGAAGAATCGTCGTACACGCTGATTCTCCGTGGACCAGACGGTGAACGAATGATCGTTGCCGGTGGCCAGAGCGTTCCGAACCTCCGACTTGATGCTCACGATATCGAGTATGCAGGTAACGCCAGTGTAGTGTTCACGAGCGCCTATGCACCTGATGCGGTCGTCTCGAGACTGGTGACTGCCCGCAAGCGTGGTGAGATTTCGACACTCGTCTTCGACCTCGCCGGACCACTCTCGGAACTTGAGGGCCGAGGGACAACACCCGGGACGATTGATCGTCTGCTTTCTGTTGTTGATCTATTCGTGGTCGGTGAGGTTGCCGCACGCTCGTTTTTTGATGGTGGGGCCGACGAATCGATTGCCACGCTTACGCAGCAGAACGTCTCTCGTGCGGCGATTACTCAGGGAAGTGACGGAGCTCGTCTTCTCGAAGGAGACACAGTCACCGACATCCCGGCCTTCGAGGTGGACGTGAATGATACGACCGGCGCCGGTGATACCTTCACCGCGGGCCTGATCCATACGTGGCTGCTTAACGACTACCCAGCACGCGACGCAGGACGCTTTGCCGCTGCCACAGCCGCACTCAACTGTACTGAACTGGGCGCACGGGGCAATCTCCCATCCGAATCCGACGTTCACGAGTTTCTCGAGACGTGAACCGCCAAGGGTGAGCGAGCTCTAGCGGACGGACGCGACAAGCCGTTCGACTGCTGCTTCGTCGACAGGATTCGTCGTCTTGTCACCTTCTTTGAGCGCGGTTCCAACG
Source organism: Haloferax sp. Atlit-48N (assembly GCF_003383015.2). Lineage (NCBI taxonomy): Archaea > Methanobacteriati > Methanobacteriota > Halobacteria > Halobacteriales > Haloferacaceae > Haloferax > Haloferax sp. Atlit-48N. Next base: position 131,320 of record NZ_CP137691.1, read on the forward strand.
ATTGCACCATCGGCGACCGAAAGCAGTTCAGGTGCCGTCTCGGGGGTGACTCCGCTGCCGATCAACACAGGGGCATCGAGGCCACGTGCATCGCGAGCGGTGACCACGTCTTCGAGAACCGTCGTATCGACTGCCTCGCCCGTGCCGGTCCCACTCACAATGAGTCCGTCGGCACCGCCACGTTCGATGAGTTCACCAACGACCTCTGCGTGTGACCGGTCAGCGAGTGGTGCAGAGTGTTTCACGTCGATATCTGCAAGAATGGCAACATCGGTGTCGAGTTGATCACGCAGCCGGACCGTTTCGTGTGCCATCCCCTCGATGACGCCCTGATCAGTCAGTCGGGCACCGGTATGGACGTTCACGCGAACGAAGGCACCATCGGTCGCAGCGGCAATGCCGAGGGCACTTTGAACGTCGTTCCGGAGGATGTTCACGCCAAATGGGACGGTGACATGCTCGCGAAGTGTGCTCGCGAGTGCTGCGACGTCAGCGACGACGTGACGGGGGACTCGGTCTGGATAAAACGGCGCATCACCGAAGTTTTCGAGCATAATGCCGTCGACACCACCCGCCTCGAGTGCTGCCGCATCTTCGAGGAGTCGGGTTCGAAGTGCGTCTCGATCTCCATCGAACCCGGGAGAACCTGGGAGGGGCGGCAAGTGGACCATTCCAATAATTGGGGTTTCTGTACTGAAGAAATCCATATCCACTGTGTCCGTTCGAGAGACTTAATCGTACAGATGTGCGACTCTGTTGAAGTCGTCAGTCACTACTGAGCGGTCCGAGCAATCGTGTCGTCTCAGTCGAGTGCTGATGCGAGCGCGGGATGAACTCGCTCGAGTAAACCGACTGAGTAGGGTGCTTACGTTCCAAATTGAGAGATCATGTATGCATCTATGGCTCGTGATTGGTCGGCGTGTGTCGACGACGTCGTCAGCGTCCTCACGAAGGAATTTGACTATCAACGTGTCCGCACCCCGTTCGCGGATGAACAAAATGGACGTTCCGCTAATCGAGTGACATCGAAGGCGGTCGGGTCAACCCAACCGAGAGGAACGTAGAGGAGTCCCACGCGGGGCCGTCCATTCCGACTAGTCGGTGAGAAAGAGCAGGAATCTAGCCCTGTTTTGCGTCGCTGACCGAACGAAAGACGACGCGCCGGGCCTCGAAATCCTCCAAAAACGCCTTCGAGCCGCCGACGGTAAACGTGTCGTCAGGCGTCTCAACGACGAACGACTCCTGGGTCGGGAAGTCGTTCGAGAAGGGCCGAACGAGACTCTGTTTCACCGCCACGATCGTCCCAGTCGTCGTCTCGAACACCGCGTTACTCTGGGTGGGACGGATATCCATCTCGGCCGTGACGACAGCTCCGTCCATCAGATGTAGCGTCGCGTCGAACACCGCGTGGCGGAAACTCGTGAACGTCGCCGGCAGTTGGCTTTTCGACCCGACGTGCACCTGCTCGCCCATCGGCCAGTAGTTCGCGATAAACGAGTCGAACAACGAAGAGACGATGTGCTCCTCAGCGTGGTAGATGGCATATTCATCGGAGTTCGAATTCAGTATCGCATCTGCCGAGGCGATGATACCGTCACTCCGGTCAACAGTAAGCGTCACCGGGGCCGGGGCGCTCCACGTCTGAATGATACTCGCGGTCGCATCGTCGATCGAACTCGTGCCGTCATACTCCGTGACGAGAAGCATACAAAATACTCCCCGACTCCGCGCCTCTCTGAGCGAGTCTTCGACCCGATGAAGCACCGATGCGGGAAGTGCGAGAACGAGTTCCGATTCAGCGGCATCGATCAGCTTGTTGAGCTGAGCGAGTATCGTCCGTCGAGATTTGATGATACTGAACTTCTGCTGTTCGTAGCTCTCGGAGTCAAACAGATCCTCTAACTGGGACTCGACGGTCTGTAGTTGGGAAACGAGGTTGTCAATGCCCTCTGCGGGCGGAATCGCTCGCAACTGCGTCGGTTGGACGTGATCGTCGATTTCGATGAGGTTGCGCTCTTCGAGTTTTCCGACGATATCGTACGCGTAACTCTTAGAGATGTCAGCCTCTTCAGAGACGACTCGGATTGTCGTCGCCCCGTTACGGAGTATTGTCACGTATGCTCGCGACTCCTTGTCCGAGAGCCCAATTCTCATGAGGCTGTCCACCACCTCGTCTTCAACCATACCCAAGTGTTCGGCCAACGCGGGGGATAAATCTTAGTAAAGATGAGAGTACAGGTAGGGAGTTGTCCGACGCATGACCGCCTCGGACTCCGCTGTTTGAATGTAACAACCCTACTCGGTGCAAGTACCTCGGGTGACACGGGACGCGTGCGTGGCTAATCGAATAGCGTGGGACCAACCCAACGGCGTCGCGCTGTCTGGCGCGCCGGTGTCGAAGAACTGCTCTGGGAGATACCCCGATGGAAGGCACAGACTGCCATCAAGGTCAATCTCGTCGAACAATCGGTCCGCCCACTTCTCGGGGTCGTATTCGTCGGTCGACGAGAAGAGTCGAATCGACTTCTCGGCCGCGTACGCGCCCCAGCCAGTCGAGACGGTCCAAACCTTCTCGCTTCCCTGCCCCCGCCGCCGCCACGTATCGTCCTCGAATCGCGTGAGTCCGGAGATGTCGTCGGTCTCTTTCCAGAGCCTGGAGAACGCGGTGTGGAGATGGCGTTCGAGCCGCCGCAATCGCGTGTCGCCGATGTCCTCGATGTCCCGATAGGCGAGATAGGCGTCGACGAGTGAGAAGGTAGTGCTGTCGACTCGGTCGTCCAAGTCACCGTCCCCGTCGTCTAATCGGAGCGCGTAGATACCCTCGTCGGGGACCCACGCCATATCGAGTGCGTCGAAGACCTGCGTTGCCCGCGTAGCTGCACGCTCTCTGGTGGTTGCATCGCACGTGACGGCCGCAATCGTACTGTAGGCCTGAACGAACTTCGCGGCGGTGTGCGTGAAACGGCCATTCGTATTCTCCCACGCGTTTTCGCATACCGTCGGAAAGCAATCGTCTTCCAGCGAGCTGTCGAGCCCATCGACTCCCGACTGTAATGCGCTCTCGATGGCCTCGACGGTGACGTTTCGGAGCGACTGTCGGTGTGCCGAGAGGTACTCGGCGAGGAAAACGAGGACGCTCGCAGTCTGGTCGGCTTGATACTGCGTTTCCGTGCCCTCGATGTGGCCGTTCGCCCAACCCGGCGCGAGCCGGCCGTTCATCGGCCATACTCGGTGGGGCCACCGGCCGTCAGGTAACTGCGTCCGCAAGTAGAACTCGGCGCTCTGTCGGTGTGCCTCGGCCGCGTCGAACCCGAGTGATTCGTCGGCTTCCAAGAGAAACGTCGAAACTTCTCCGTCGTCTCGAAACCACGTGTAACCATAGCCGCCGGAGTACTGGTAGAACGGGTCGAAGTCCGGTCCCGCAATTCGAGCCCCAGTCGGTGCGGAGAGTAACTCAAGGACTGAAAGGTCAGTCGCGACGAGCCGGTCCGTGACCGTGGGGTACTGTCCGTCCTGCCGGGCCGTCGCGAGGAGTGCGGCTGAATCGCTGTTGGGTCGTCGCGTCCGGGTCGCGACCGCAGAGAGCGCATCCGAGCGCGACTGCGTTTCGATGTCCGACAGCAGGGTGACGAGACTGGTCTCACCATCCTCGAAAGCGACGCGGACTCCAACACCGCCGGTGAGGCGACTCTCCTCGTACTCTTCGGACGCACCGAACTCCGGAAACGACCGCGATTCCGCGGCGAGTATCTCGTCGAACCGCTCGAGTACTTGGGGCGTACACTCCACGAACTCAGTCGAGGTGCCGAGATAGTCGTGCTCTCGGTTGTGATACACCTCAACGGCGTCGTCGTGGACGAGCTGCCCAACGCGCCCATCTCGCCCCTCCGGGCTGATCTCGACGAACCCGGCCAGTTCGATATCTTCGGGTGCACCGTCGCCAAGCTCAAACGCCGTCGTGTGGGCGAGGCCGTCAGTAACGTCGCGTTGTACCACGTCGAATCCGTCGAGACGGTGCGTCGTCTCGACGAGCGAGCGACCCGCTCGGTACGTCTGGCTCCCCGTGTCGAGCGCATCGAACCACTCGACGGCGTCGCCGACACAGATGCCGAATCGAGAGGACACGATGCCGCCGAGTCCCGAAAGTGGGTACGAGTAGTCTCGGAGCGACCCGGCTGGTGAAACGTGAACGAGGCGTTGGTCCGACCCGCTGAATCTGCCTCGCCGCGTGCGCCGTTCGCCCGGAAATACGTCGGTCGCGTCTTCGTTCTGCTTGTAATCGTCGAGTGACCGTCGGAGTCCCATACACCTACTGGCCACAGAGTTCAGATAAAGTTCTTGTGATATCTCAAAGCTAATCCCTAAAGTATAAGTGGCCCTATTTTGATGAACAATTCGGACGATGACAACGAACCCAGAGACGAGCAAGACGACGAAGAGCGTCTCACGACGGCGGTTTATCACCGCTGCTGGTGCGACGGGGGCCACAGCGGGCCTCTCCGGCTGTGCGAGTATGTTTGGCAACGGCTCCGACACCGGTGCACAGGTCGGTGAGCCCGAAAGCGGCGGAACAACCGTCGTCTGGGGCTTTGACGCGACTGTCGCACAGGACCACGCGGACCAGCTCCGCACGGCGCTACACGAGAAAGGAGGGCTGTCGGACGACATCCGTGTCGAGTTTCAGCCGGGCCAGCCGGACAGCGGGAAGCGTCGGGCGACGTACAACCGGCTCTTGAGCTCTCAGGAGACGACGCCGGATATGTTCATGATGGACAACGGCTGGGTGAACATCTTCATCCAGCGGGGACAGCTCGCTAACCTCTCGGAGGTTCTCCCCGAGAGCGCGCTTTCAACCATCGAAAACGAGTACTTCGGCGGATTCACCGAGACGGCCATCGACCCCGCCAGCGGGGACCTGTTCGGTGTTCCGCTGTACCCCGACTACCCGACGATGTTGTACCGGAAAGACCTCGTCGAAGAGGCGGGTTACAATCCGACCGAGGAGAACTGGGCCACCGAGCCGATGACGTGGAAACGCTGGTCGAACATCGCTGCCGAGGCACAGGACGTCTCGGGCGTCGATTACGGCTTTACCACCCAGTGGGACATCTACGTCGGCACCGCCTGCTGTACCTTCAACGAGGTGCTGTCTTCGTGGGGCGGCGCCTACTTCGGTGGTCGCGAGAACCTGTTCGGCCCCGTCGGCGAACGACCCGTCACCGTCGATTCGGACCCGGTGGTCAACTCGTTGAATATGATGCGAAAGTTCGTCCACGACGAGAGCTTCGACGGGGAGTTCAGCGACTACGGCGGCGGCTTCACACCGACGAACATCCTCGGGTGGATCGAAGACAGTTCGCTCGCACCGTTCATCGACGGGAACGCCGTGTTCCACCGAAACTGGCCGTACGCGATTAATCAAGCAGCGTCGGAGTTCGGTGACGACCTCGGGACGATGCCGCTTCCCTATGGCGTCCCCGAAAGCGAGGCGCAGTTCCCCGGAACCGGTGGGTCCACCTCCGCACTCGGTGGCTGGCACATCACTGTCAACCCGAACAGCCAGAAGCTCGACGCTGTCACACAGGTCATCCAAGCGTCGATGCGCGAGGAGTTCCAGCTGTTCCTTCTGGAGATCGAGGGGTGGCTACCGCCGCGGGCGAGCCTGTTTAACTCCGAGACGGCTGCGGAGCTCGAACCGGCCGGCGACTACATGGACACGCTCCGCGTCGCCGGTGAGAACACGATGGCTCGACCAGTTACGTCGGTCTGGAACAACCAATCGAGCAAGATCGCGGAGCAGGCCAATCGCGCGGTCGGACAAGAGGTGGCCTCGTCCGAGGCGATGGCAACGCTCCAGTCCAGCCTCGAAGAGACTGAGAGAAGCAACTGACGAGCGGAGAGCTCCACACTTACCAGATCAAACCATGAGTCCCACACCTCTCGGAGGGATAGTATGAGCGCCGATACGGCTGCAGAACCGGCACGTGAGTCACGACGGGCGGGACCAGTCGTCGGCTTCTTGCGGTGGCTGGAGAACCTGAGCGACACGCAGTACGCGTACCTGCTGTTGACCCCGGTATTCGTCCTGCTCGGTATCGTGGCTATCTACCCGCTCTTGCGGACGTTCGAGCTGTCACTGTACGCCGTCTCGACCGACCTCTCTAGTGTCCGTTTCGTTGGTCTCGACAACTACGTCGCGCTGTTCACCGGGGAGAAAAATCGGTTCCTCCCCGGCGGGACGACGTTCCTCCCGACCGGGTTCGACGCCGCGAGTCTCCTCGATAGCGCCCTCGTAATCACCCTCATCTTCGCCGTGGCCAGCGTATTGTTCGAGACCCTCATCGGACTGGGACAAGCGCTCGTCTTAGACCAAGACTTCTACGGCCGACGGTGGGTCCGTGCGGCGATTATCATTCCGTGGGCCGTCCCAATCGTCATCCAGGGGATGATGTTCTTCTTAATGTTCGACTCGAACGTCGGATTCGCGACGCCGATTCTCGCCGATCTCGGAGTAGTAGCACCGACAAACACACTGAACGACACGGTCAGCGCGACGTTCATCATTATCGTCGCCGACATCTGGAAGACCTCCGCGTTCATGGCGCTACTCATCCTTGCCGGGCTCCAGAGCATCAATCGGAGCCTGTACGACGTGGCCCGCGTCGCCGGTGCGAGCAAGTGGCAGCAGTTCAGATACATCACGCTCCCGCTCATCCTGCCGACCATCGGGGTTGCGGTGTTATTCCGCTCGGTGCAGGCGATGCGTGTGTACGGTATCATCGATACTGTCTCGAGTTGTACCGTCGTTCCCTCACTCTCCTGTATGGTCGTCTCGACGTTCAACACACACGAGGGGACGTCTGCCGCCATTGCGTTCGTGACAGCGGCCATCATCGGCGTCGTCGTGATGGGAATCATCCTGTGGCAGGGGGAGGACGCGATATAATGTCCAGCGAAACCGACGGCACATCAGACGACACCGGACCGCTCGCACGGTGGGCGCGGAATGCGATCCACAACCCACGACGTGTGTATCGAGCGTTGTTCTACGTCGCGATGGCGTTTTTCATGGTCACGACAGTATTCCCGTTCTACTGGTTACTCGTCCTCGCGGTGACGCCGCAAGGGAACCTGCTGTCCGGGAGTTTCCTCCCAACTGTCGAGCTGTTCGGCGTCAGCGGTACGTTTCCGCTCCCCGTTCCGAAGGGATTCAATCCGACAGCGTTCGTTACCGTCTTCGAGCAGGTCCCGTTCCACCTGTACGTGCTGAATAGCTTCGTGCTAGCCACCACGACGACGGTTATCGTCCTCATCGTCGCGAGCCTCGCAGGCTACGTGTTCGGACGAATCGAGTTCCCCGGGCGCGCGCTGTTGATGCTCGGTATCCTCGCCATCAGTTATTTCCCGCCCGCAGCGTTCGTCATCCCGCTGTTTCAGGCGTTCGCCGGTAACGCTCCGATAACGATACCCTTCATAGGCGTCCCGCTATTCACACCGCCCCGACTGCTGAACACCCCGGGGTCGATGGTCATGCCGTTTAGCGCGCTGTTCCTCCCGCTGTCGATATTCATCCTCACGACCTTCTACGGGCAAATCCCCGACGGGTTGGAGGATGCGGCGCGGGTTGAGGGGACGACCCGGCTAGGCGCGCTGTTCCGCGTCATCGTGCCGCTTTCAGCACCCGGCGTGGCGACCGCGGGCGTCCTCACGTTCATCAGCGTCTACAACGAGTACTTTTTCAGCTCGATTATGGCGACTTCGCCCGAAGCGTCCAAGTGGTCGCCAATCGTCGGCGGGATTCTCAGCTACCAGACCCAGTACACGACGCAGTACAACCTCATGGCCGCAGCGAGTGTTGTCGGGGTCATCCCGGTCGTCGCCCTCGTCATCATCGCACAGGAACGCATCGTCAGCGGACTAACCGCAGGAGCACTTAAAGAATAATAATGGCACGACTACGACTCGAACACGTAAGCAAGCACTACGACGACGTAACGGCGGTCGATGACATGAACCTCGACATCGACCACGGCGAATTCATCTGCTTTGTCGGCCCGTCGGGTTGTGGGAAGTCGACGACGATGGAAAGCATCGCTGGACTTACGAAGCCGAGTGAGGGCGAAATCCACATCGGCGACCGCAAGGTGACGAACCTCCCACCGAAGGACCGTGGGGTGGCGATGGTGTTCCAGAACATCGCGCTGTTTCCCCACATGGACGTGTACGACAACATCTCCTTCGGGCTCCGCCTCCGCAACTACGCCAAGGAGGAAATCGAGCGCCGCGTCGAGCGCGCCGCCGAAATCGTCCAGTTGCAGGGAATGCTCGAACGCATGCCCGACGAGATGTCCGGCGGGCAGCGACAGCGCGTCGCCATCGCCCGCGCCATCGTCCGTGAGCCCGATGTCTTTCTCATGGACGAGCCGCTCGCGAACCTCGACGCGAAGCTCAAGGTCCACATGCGGACCGAACTCCAGCGCCTCCACAAGGAACTGGACACGACCATCATCTACGTCACCCACGACCAAGAGGAAGCGATGACGCTTTCGGACCGTATCGCCGTCCTCGACTCCGGACAACTCCAGCAGATCGACCCGCCGCTCGTCTGTTACAACGAGCCGGCGAACCTGTTCGTCGCGGGCTTCATCGGCTCGCCGTCGATGAACTTCGCCGAGGCGACGGTCACAGAAAACTCACTTTCGACGGCGTACTTCTCGCTCGCGTTCGATCCGGCGTCTGTCGAGGCTGTGGACGTGGGCGACGAGGTGACTGTCGGGATTCGTCCCGAAGATATCTATCCCGGCGGAACGCGCGTCGAAGTGGAAGACCCCTCTTCGCTCATCTCCACGCGTGTCGATATTCTCGAACCGATGGGCGACGAGATATTCGCGTACATGCTGTTGGGTGAACGCCGCACATCGATGGACCAGTCGAGAGCCGATGACCAGCTGCTGATGAGTGTTGACCCCGACTCGACGATTCGAGAAGACACGGACGTCGAAGTCGTGATAGACCGGGGGAACGTCCACCTCTTTGAGACGGCGTCGGGCGAGGCACTCGCCCACGGTCTGTCCCCCGTTTCAGCCGACTTAGAGACCGAGACGACAGCCGACGAAGACGACTGAAACGGCCCGACGCGACGGCCTTGACGTCGCCGACGTTTCGACGAGCAGATGGACGACGTGGAGTCGCGTCCCCTCTGTATTCGGAGTGCGACTATCGTCGCGGGTTCCACCGAGATGGTTTGTGAGGCAGAACCGACACTTGGTACGGTTCGCAGGAATCGACGTACTGTACGAGGAACATTCGCTTCGCGTCGATCTCACTCGATCAGGATACGATCCGAGCTCTTCCTTTCGCTCTGCTCGTCCAGCGTTCCCCCGTGGATAAAGCTCGTCATCAGGAACGTGGGCTAATTCGCCAAGTGGTCGTGTTCCTCAAAATCAGAGTAGTGGTCCGTCCTCTCTTGTGAATGGCTTCCCTCGTTATGGTATTTGAACTCATGCTCCCCTTCTTCACGAAATCACTATCAGGCTCCTTCTACAGTTCCCGAACGACTTCTGCCGGCACTCCCGCGACGACGGTGTTGGCAGGCACGTCTTTCGTTACTACGGCACCGGCGGCTACGACCGAATTTTCACCGATCGTTACGTCGGGCAGTATCGTCGCACCGGCACCGATCCACGCGTTGCGTTCGACAACGACCTCCCCCGGAACCAGCGTCTTTCGACGATCCACATCCACCGGGTGACCTTCGGACGTAATCGTTACCATCGAACTGATCATGACCTCATCTTCGATGGTGATGCCTCCCAGGTCCAGAAATGAGCAGGCGTGATTGATGAAAACGTTGCGTCCCACGCTGGTATGCTTTCCAACGTTGATATGAAACGGCGGGAAAATCGTCGTGCTCTCGTCGACTTCTTCGCCAATTATCTCTCCTACATAGTGCCGTATCTCGTCTACGTCTGTCGCTGTATTCAGCTTCCTCTTCAAGCCTATTGTTCTATTTACTTCCTCGGAGATCTTCTGATACCCTGGGTCGTCCATCGGGACCGGCTCACCGGCTTTCAGCCGATCGAAGATATCTCTCGGGAGGACTCGGATCGTCGAGGACCGGGCACGCTCGCTAATCATCGAGTCGAGGTACTGGCTTCCCTGGTACTTCGCGCGGTAGGCTTCGTCAATACGGTCGTTCAGCGCCTCGTCTGTTACCGACTCAAACGAGACGTCCTTCGTCATGCCGGCCACCTCGATTAGCCCGGCGTTTTCCCGAACGGCAGCCTGGTACCAACTCGAATCCTGACCGTTGTAGGCGCGCACATAGAGATTGCCATCTACAGCGACGCTCCAGATCCGCGTCGGTGTGCCGTAGGTTTCGCCGTCCTCACGGAACGGTGCAACGTGCAGGTCATCGGACTCAGCAATCTCGGTCAGTTCGTCTTCTGGCCATGAACTCATTGTTATCGCTTAACAGGGTGTTGTAGATCGACTTGCACTATAGTCTTCACTGCCTCTCGCTCATCCATCGCTTCGTAGCCGTCCGGCACGCGGTCGAGGTCAACGGACTCCCTGACGATCGGCTCGGAGAACTCGAGTGGCGCCGCAACCGTCGCCCACCCCTCGTCGATTGCGTCGTCGACAGGCAGGGCTTCAATGTCGGGGTCGTCGACGGTCAGCTCCTCGTACACCCGTTCCGGCAGGACGAAGGTGATGTCGTTTCGGCGGGCGAATTGCCGAACAGCCTTGTACCGACTGTTCGACGGCTGTCCCATCGCGACGAACAGGCCGGTGTCGGCGATGTGGAGCCGGCTCACGCGTCGTCAGCGCCGTCGCCGTCGATGTCCAACTCACCGAGCCCTGCCCCAGCCTCCTCGAAATCGTAGTGCTCGTGGACGAGGGGGCGGAGCGCTTGAAGAATCTCTTCACCAATATCGATCGCTGCCTCTGTCATTTTCACGAACCGACGTTCGACGATATCTTGCGTATCCGGGTCGTGTTTGTACTCCTCTCGAGTGAGCTGTTGCTTGCGAGCGAGTGTCCCAAGACTCTCGTCAATTGTCTCAACAGCAACGAGAATACGATTGAGGCGGTCTGCTGGGAACACGTCGTCAGTCATCGGTCATCGTCATGCCCATCAGTTGCTGTGACGGCAGAACTACCGAGATGATCATTAATCTTTGCGAGTGCACTGTCGAAGCGCTCGCGTGGAGATTTGTCGGTCGATGATGTGTCAGTCACTCGCCGTTGGAGGTCCTCGGCATGGGCCACATCGCCGACAAGCAGAACTCCGTCTTCGAAGACTGACGTAGCAACGTGTGGTGAGAGTGTGTGGATGTCGACGAGGTCTACGTCGTCCGTTCCGAGTGCATCGCTTAGATCCGCACTAAGGCCGAAAAACGCGTCGTTGTACGCGGGGTCCTCACGGTCGATCGTCTCAAGTTCCACTGCAATATCGATATCACTCGTTGGATGTGTCGTTTCCGTGGCGTAGGAACCGAAGAGGAGTGCGCACTGCACCGAATGCTCCTGTAAAATCGCTCGAAGTGTCTCGAGCGGAAGGGAATCGTCGATGTCTGCTGACTCAACGGTTCTCATCATCATGACCCACGTGCCTGTGTCATATAAAGCCTCAGTCACTCCGGTGGTTGGACAGGAGCTGTCGGTGTTGCGTCCGGACATTTTGTGGTCTCCGTCACGGGTCCTCCTCCAGTGACGGTGGTACCGAACCGCCCTCAGACTGATGCTGACGGACGTACTGGAGGACCGATTCGAGTGTCTCAGTATCCTCAGTTCCCTCAAGCAACCCCACGAGTTCGCTTAGCCGTTGCTGACGATCGACGATTTCTGGGTCGCCGTGCTCCGTCTCGATTGCGGCCACCTCGATGTGGCGGTCCTCGCTCCACCCACACGTCCAACACTGCCGGTGGAGAATAACTTCCTCGCCCTGTTCGGTATCGAGAATTGCGTTGGCAAGGGGCGTCGATGGCGGCCGCCCGGGGCCGACCTCTCGAGAGACGTACGGCTCACCACAGTCCGGACATTCCATACGTCAAACTCGATTGGCAGGCGCCTAAACCGTGTGGGTGGGTCCACGGCATGTCCAATCCAAGGGGAGAAAACATGTATCCGATCCTCCGGTACGAAACGAGCATGCGTTCGGACCCGTTGGTCAGGAAACGACGTATTCGGTGACGCGACGGTGCGTCACAGAAGGCACAGCCAGCAAGTGTCTGTTGCATTACTGCTCTCCTTCGCCGGCGTCGCGAGCGGCGGTCCAGCCTCGATAGAAGACTGCGAGTTGGAGAATCGAGTCGAATGCCTTGTCGCTTGTCTCGTGGACGAGAACGCGTTCGTCGGGCATGGGAGTGACGACGTCGTCGTCGACGAGGCCATTGACCAGAGAATGGGCTCTCCTGTCGTCGATATCCGCTACTGCAACGCGGGCAGCATCTTGATCCTGTGCGACGAGTTCCGCTTCAAACCGTTCGTGGTCGGCTGATGCATCGTCGAGTGCGTCTGTACCGGGCATGGGAATCACGTCGGCGCGTATTGACACCCCTCGGCCTCTCAGGCGCGGACAAACTGTTCTATATCATTCGTGTTGGACACCGCTAACGCAGTGTCGCTCCCCTCTTCGATCCCAGAGTGACAGCTGGACGCTATCAACGAACGTCTACAGAAGAGCGATGTCTGAAAATGCAAGTAAATGTTATATATCCTGAATGAAACAAGATTAACTGGTGACAGGGTGTCTGAGAAAAGAAGAAAGTTGACTCGAATGGGTCGGCGTAGGTTCCTGAATACTCTCAGCAGTTTGGGCGTAGGAGGCGCAGCGATTTCGTTCATGTCCCAGGATGCGTTTGCAGAGTTAGATGTGAACCTCGACGACGAAGTCCCTCGCCTTGGTAGACTAGTCCATACGAACCACGACGCAGTGGTAAACCAAGCAGTAAAACCAAATCGAGAGCCCAAATACTACAAGATCAGCCGAGAGAAATGGGCTATCGTTGAGAGTGCTCATGATGTACGCAAACAAGTAGAAGAACAACTTTCATCACTCCCAGTTCCGGTACGAGTGGGAGTAACGACTGATACCTCCGGCCATCGTCGACGGAAGGTGGTCTCCGTTCAATACCTTATTCAGGAAACATCAAGTGGAGACGAGATTCGCCCCGACATGGCGTTCACTCAGTTTGAAGATCATCTCCCAGCCTCGGCTACCGGTGTCGCTGGTAGAGGAACCGAGGAAGAACGTGCAGTTGAAGATATCCCGGTGAAGGCAGAGAAGGTAACTGTTAAGCCGGACTTCCCCTGCGATACTGATCCAGACACCCAGTACTACGACACGGAATACTTCCCTGATATCCCCGGTGGATGTTATTATATACCTGAGTCGGGATACTGTACGACTGGAACGCCTGCACACGACGACTTGAATGACGAGTTGGTAATCGTTGGTGCAGGTCACTGCCTAGACGAAGGGGTTGATAAGTGTTACCAGAACGACGAAGTTGAAGAAGACCGCTTTGGCACCCCGGACGACACTCGTGTTGATCCGGGATTGCCGGTTGATGCTGGTGTGATACAGATGCGGAACGGTGCGAACGTTGATTACAGTCTCGCCGAGAATACGGATTCTGCGCCGTATGGACCAAACGTATTCGGGATCATCTCGGGTACCAAGATCAAAGACCGTGAAGGCGATACGAGCTGGGAGGTGAAAAAGCAGGGTGCTAATACAGGCATCTGCTCTGGTCATGTGACGTATGCATACGGTTCTACGTTCGACACCGATGCAATTAGTCGCGGTGGGGACTCTGGTGGACCCCACTACAGAGAAGACGATTATGGACGACCACTTATCGCTGGAATCAATTACGGACACCGAACTGATGGTAGCGATGACGCCATTGGTACATTAATGTCTGCTATTGAATCACAGTTTAATGTGACTGTCTAATATCCAGTAACTAAAATCGATACTTAACCCACCGGAGTGCCTTTTATTATATGAGACAGATATCGTGTATGAACCGACGAAAGTTACTACTGTCACTCGGAGCAACTTCACTAGCATTCCCCGGCTGTCTTGGGAAGCAGACGTTAAACGGAACTGACGATGAATCATCTTCAGACCCAAATAATACGTCCAAATCAATGTGTGACGATTTAAACCGACTTCAAATTACGTGTGAGGGCCCAGAGAATTCGGCGTTCGATCTTTCGATTCCTCGCTCTCCTAGTTCGATCGGTGAGGAACTTCAAGTCCAGATGACGAATAGCACCGAGAAAACGAAGTATTCCGGAAACCGTTTTAAGTACGATATCCAAAAAAAGACAGACCAAAGGTGGCAATCGATATTCTGGGTCCATGCCAGACCAGCGTGGTCGGACGAAGCGGTAGAGCATAAACCAGGTGCCGGATTTACTTGGGAATTTGAGTTTACTCAAGGAGGGCTCTCACGGCAAAACGACACGAATCCAGAATACTATGTCTGTAATTCCCTGTCAGAAGGCAGATATCGGTTTGTTTACTTCGGTTACGATACTCGTTGTATCGCCGCCGAGTTCATGATTTGAACCCAGCATCTTTCCAAATATTCTCACACAGTCATACCTGTCCACTCATGAGGTATGATGCAGTCTATGGAGTTTCCAAGAAACAACTTCGGACGACTGTTTCGTTCGTTCTCACATCGAAATCAACCGAGCCAACAATCCTCTCGAGATGGAGGTACGTTGACGCGTATTGACGCGCCTCGGCCTCTCAGGTGCGGACAAACTACTCGCTGCCACGTTGTTAACCAACACTGAGGAGGGCCATGGTTCTGTGTTGGTTAACCTTCGGCGGAGTGATAAAACCGTTCGCGATACAGGCTCACCTTTGGGACATCCCTTACTCACTCCACAGGGCCGCTATCCGGTCTTCAATTTCGTCGAGGACGAGCCGAAGCACGTCGCGATGGTCGGTCGGCCACGAAGCGTCGTCGCCGGGGGTGGGGGCAGTCGGCGGGGAGTCAGAAGAATTCTGTTGGCTTACTCGTCTTCGAGTGCGGCGTATATCTCTGCGTGGCGGCGTCCGTCAAGTTTCCCCATCTCAAGGGCGATCGCATGACGTTCCTCGTCGCTATCGGCCGCCTGATACCGTTCGTATAATCGGCGAACTTCTTCATCGACCGTCGCCGAGGAATCGGTGCTGGACGCCATCTCTGTGTCGAACATACTCTGTGTGTCCCTTTATCAGTTGCGACGAGCGCACGCTCGGAAGTAGATCACTGCGGTCTCAGTGTCGACGGCGGATTCATCGGTCGCAAAGCGGTGCAGTAAGGCGCGAATTTCGTCACCGTAGTCGAACGTGTACCCGTTCAGCATGTAGAAGACGACTACCGTTCGGAGCGCCGTTCGCTTGTTCCCGTCGACGAACGGATGATCCGCAACAAGAAGCCGCATCAGATGTACCGCTTTTTCATGCAGTGTCTGTGGAACCTCCCCAAAGTATCCTTCAGAGACGTACTGCACTGCAGATTCGATTGCATCCTCCGATCGAATTCCGGGTTCTGTGGCGTCGCCCTCGTCAACGATCTGCTCGTGGAGATCGAGAATGAGCTCGACCGAAGGATACGCGACGTCGTCAGTCACAATTGCGACTCTCTCGCGCTAGCCAATAGTCGTTTCTTCCGTGTTGTAACACTCGACGTCCGTCATTTCTCTTGGCAGTCGCTACGGGCGCGTTGCTGACGGGCACGTTCGTAGCGTGTTCGCTCCTCGAGAGCGGTCGCCCAGTCGCCGAGGTCACCGTATATGTCGTCGATCGTCCGGTCGTCGCTCGATTCGGCAGCGACGACGGCGTCGACGGCCGCTGGCGTCGGGGCACCGTACGTGTCCTCGTACGCCTCGATCCGCGAGCTCAGTTCCCGAACGCGCTGTTGGAGGTCTTCGACGGAGTGGTCGGCCGCGAGCTGGTTGATTCGCCGCCACTCGAAGTAGGCGTCGTTGCGCTCGTACGTGGCCGGATGGCTATTGTGGCGCGTGACGATACCGAGTTCACTGAACCAGCCCAGATATTTCCGAGCCGTTTTCGGGTCACAGTCGGCGGCGTTGGCGATAGCGCTTGCTGTCGTCGGCTCGCGAGTCTGGAGAACCGTCCCGTAGATGCGTTGCTCAACGTCGTCGCCACGAAACGCATCCTCGAAAGAGGGCGGGCCATCTGGAGACTCGCTGTTGGACATACTCGTTCTTGCGCGGCACAGGATATAGTTCTTACTTCGAGGAATAGTTTCCTGTCTTTGTGCGGGGTGGAATTCACCAACTTACCACAATCTTAACCAACGTGCGTTATTCTCTTGTGCTATTGTTGGTTAAGGCGTCAGTCCTGAACTCAAAGCTCCCGAACGGGCATCACCTTGAATTTGTCTTGATCGTCGACGACGCCATGCTGACCTACATCACTGCCCAGTGACGACCGCGAGAGTCGGTTGACCAACTCTTCACGAACCGCTTCACGGCTGACTGTCGTTTCGTGCCAGCCGAGACGCTCGTCGAAATACCGCTTCTTGAACCGCTGACCGATGTCGTCGACGGCGATGAACTGTGTCCGCTTCACGCCCGCTACGCTCGTTGAGACGAACTCAGCTCCGACGTCTTCGTGGGTGAGTTCGACGAGTACGCACTCGACAAATGAGACGATGCCAGTCGGACTTCTGCCGTGCGGGAGCGTCAGTTCGAGATCTGTCCACGGTTCTTCGCTCGGTTGCTCAGCCTGCTCGCTAGAGAGTCGTGATTGCTGTTGCTCGTGTTCGGAAGACATGGTTGTTGAGTGGGGGCCTACGACAGCCCCCCTCGCCCCTCTCGGGGTGACAAACTCCACCGCGGATCGCACCCTCATCTAATGAGTGGGTTCTGATATATCGGCTAGAGACTGTCGTCGTTTGATGACCCTTCGGCCGGAGAGAGCCAGCGGCGTTTGCACCCGTGTACCCCAGCCTTCCTTTGGATGATTTTGGAGGTGCAGAGAGAGTTGAAACGCCCTTAGATTTAGCAAGAGGCCCGTCGGGCAGTTTTCAGGCGTTACTAATGTCCTCGACGGGTTCCGAAAGATGGTGATTCAGCGAGATTGTGCTTGACGAGGTGTTGAAAGCCCCGTATTCGAGAGGATTGGAGTCAAATTAGAATCAAGCCCTAGCAGAACTGACCAACCCCAACTGATGAGTTGCGAGACTATCCTTCCAGCACGATACCCATTCTTGCCCGAATTGGTCGACTGAATGCCTGAAAAGTGCATGACGGGTTTTCAATCTCCGTCACATCGCTGTCCGCTGAGAATAGTAATCTAACTGAGAGTTGGCTATCTGCGTCAGAACTCGTTTCCGTTACCCTCCGTTCCACTTAGTTGGTCATACATCTCGTCTGGGAATGGGAGACTTCCCCAGATCGAGTAGGGGCACTGCTCCTGGCCGATGCAGTACCGCTGCATATCGTCGTTGTCACAGTTCATCGGAAGCGGGGTGTCGCCTCCAATGGTGTTCGAGAACTCGTAGCGAATCTGGTAATCGGTGACCTGTTCGTCGTACCAGGGCCACCGCGAGAAGACGTCCTTGAGGTCTGCGACAATCGTCTCGAGGTCACTATCCTGGTACTGGGGAAGCCACATCACCATCCGGGCAAAGTTGTACAGGTCCTTTCGGACTGGCTTCTTCTCGTGGAGGCGCTCGGCCATATTCGCCATACAGGGAAGCTCGAACAGGTCTTCGATTGTCTCGACGTCGATGGACTGGACGCCACGCGAAGACCCCTGAATCCGATACTGGTTCGTACTTCCGTGCTCTCGAATGGTCAGGCTCCGGTGGTTGCGCTGGGATGCGAGAAGGTTTCCGAGACTCCGAGGACTCGAGATGCGATTACACACGTCTCGCTTCCAGCCCCCTTCCGGGTCGTACGCCTCCACTGCTTCAAACAACTCCTTCGCCGAGTGGAACTCCCCCAGTGAGACGACCTCGTCTGGAGCGTCTCGAATCGCATCTCTGAGCACACGGATGGTCCGTTCACCGGGGTTCCAATCTCGCCAGATTCGTTCGTGGTGTCCCGTCTCGATGAAGCGGTCGATACGCTCTGTGATGGCTGACTCATTCGTCGTTAGGTTTGTCGGTCGTCAAGAGAACGACGTGATTCGCCTGCTCTGTATCGAGTACCTGAGCAGCAAGCTCCACGAGTGCCGTGTCCGCTTTCTCGGTGATATCTTCGTCACGGCCAGTCTCGTTAGCGATAAACCGGCGGGCTTCGTCCATCACCGTCGAGACAAGCGGGTTGGTGTAGTCAAGTTCGTCGGCAACCACGATCCAGCCCTCCTCGAATCCATCGGGATAGGGAATATTTCCCGAGGGATACGCGTCCGCTGCCGGATCGCCACCGAGTTCTTCGTAGACGCGTTGGGGGACACGCAATGAGACACCAGCCTGTTAGAGTGCTCGACGGAGCCGTTGAAATTTGTCTTTGTCGGGCCCACCACACCGAACGAAGACACCGGTATCGGCGATATACACCGTCGTCATGCACCGGAATCGGCGTACTCAGTGGCAACTGGTTCCAGCGCCTGGAGAATGATCTCGGCTTCAAGCGGTGAAAGGTCAAGTTCCCGGGACGCAATCCGATGATTGACCGTACCGTCGACGTACTCGGAAGCGTACTCGAGGGCGACAGCAAGCCCGTCGAGACCATGTCGCTCGATGTAGATGTCGATATCTTCGTCCTGGTCGCGGCGGGCAACAGCGGCGATAAGTGCTGGTGTGATTGTTTGGGTTTCACCGTCTGTCGAGAGCGTAAGTGCGATGGACTCGGCATCGTATTCGTACGGGCGCTGCTCACGGACTTTCTCTACTAACCCAGCTGTTTCGAGGTTCTGCATATAGTCGTAAGCAGTTCCCTGTGGGATATCGAGTTCGTCGACCAACTCGGACACGGTGACCGGTCCGTGTTGTAAGGTATGGGCATACAGCCGAGCAAGTGTGGGTGTGTCGAGGAGGTTGGCCACCGTCTGAAGCTGCTGAATCGGTGGGCGGCCTGACCGTGGAGGTGACTGCGCCATCTTACTTACGAATTATCCATAATTCGTGATAAGACATTCGGGGAAGGACCAAACTCACAATCGATTTGCCACTCGCCGAGAGGCAGTCGCTCGCTGCGGTTCTACAGGCGGAGAAGGCCGAGTGCCTCGGGGCTTGACCCCGAAGCAGTTCACGCGGAGCAACACGAAGAACTCTGGACAGAGTTCGTTGAGGAGGCTGTCGAACGCGCAGACTATCCGGAGCTGAAGGAAACGCCAGGTCGATTGAAAACAGCGTTCGCTGAAAAGATTCGGAACCTCAACTAAACGGTTCTGTTAGTCTTGGAGCGTGGCGACTGCTCGGCCTGTTTCCTCGGCCTCTTCGCTGCGCGACATGTTGTACGTCGCGAGTGCTTCGTCAACCGCTTCATCAAGACTCATTGGTCAATCTAATCTTGATTCTTCTGTCGTATAAATACTTGCCTGGCTAAAACGTCAGCCCTCTCGGTGGGAAGATCACAACCCAAACCACGCACAATCTGCTCGCTTTTCAAACTGGACCAAGCAGACAGTAGCTCTCGTGTTGTACACACCGGTTCGTTGTTAGTGATCCCAACTGGACCCGTGGGGCTTGTTAGTAGACTCGAGCCGTCGTAACGAAGGGCGGCAGCGCAATCGCAGTTCAGGTATCAACCCGAGTGCCTCGGAGCTTGACCCCGAGGTGGTTCACTCTGTACCAGTGTCTGTATCTTCAGACTCATCGAGACCTGGGAGATTTGCGTCCCAATTCGGATTCTCGTCGTAGTAGTCGCCCACAAACTGCTCGCTCACGGCCGAGAGGCCAATCAAGCTCGCAGTATGTGCATCGGGATTGATCGCCCAATACTCGCCCTTGTGACGCACAAACCCCTGGTTATGGAGTCTGCTGAGCGTCGTCCCAACACTTCCTCGTGGGATGTCGAGCGCCTCATCAATCTCACCCGCTCGATAGCCTGTTTCTGGAGTCGCTGCAAGGAAGCGAAGAATGGTCCGTCCATTCGTATTCGGTCTTGGAAGATCCGATGGCTGGTAGTTTTCGAAATCAACGGGGATATATAACAGTATGTAACGGGAAGTAATAGACTTGCCGGAGTAGTTGTTCCAAAGTACTCTTTGGACGCTGGAAGGTCTCGATCGACGCGTTCTCCCAAAAGAAGTGCGATGAATCTGAAGTCGTTGGGGGACACTAGTTTTTACTGGCAAGAGTGGTGTGTCTGACAGAGTATCCGCAGAGTGGCGAGTTATCTAGCGAGGGACTGTTGAAAGCCAGAGACGGCACAGTATCCGCATCAATGGGCGTTGTCAGGGGGGAGTCGCCTACTCTTGGCCTAAAGTTCTCTGCGAGTTTCTCGGGGAGATTCAAGATGCAGCGGAACTCAATTTCACAGAACGGTTGGGCTGCTCTGCCTGTAGAAATGCACTGGAATACCAATAGGAATCATCTCCACCACAAACCATGACTAGAAACACACTCACCGTCCGTGTCGAATCGAACGACGAGTTCTTCGACCGTGCACTCGAAGCCGCAGCGAAAGCCGACGCTGGTGAACTGACTGATGACCACACTGGCGTCTCACTTCCAGACGAGACTGCACTTGCACGTGTTCTGAGCGAAAAAAATCTCGAACTTATCCGGACTACTGCCCGCGAAGAACCGAAGAGTCTCCGCGAACTCGCACGACTCGTTGATCGTGACATCAAGAACGTCTCGACCGCGATCAACGACCTCGCAGAACTCGGACTTGTCGAATTTGAGCAGGATGGCCGATCAAAGCGGCCGATCATCTGGTACAGCCATATCCACGTAGAGTACGACCTTGGCGTTGAGGCGGATGATACCGAGGTCGCTGCACAGGAGTAGCTTGACTACTGCTGTTCTGGACGGGGCGCGTTCTCGTACTTGACCATCTTCTCGGGCTTGTCGGAGATAGTCTCGTAGATCTGCTGGAGCGTCTCCTCAGCGGCGAGCAGATTGTGTTCCTCAAGGAATGTTCGACCGTCCTCAGTCAGGCCGTAGAACTTCCAAGGATAGCCTTGTCGGCGCTGGTCGTCGTCAAGTGCGACTTCTTTGACGATGCCGGCGTCGATCAACTTCTGGATGTGCTTGTAGACGGTGGCATCGCTGACGCTGGGGTTGAGCTCCTCAAGTTCGTACATCGAAGGCTGCTTGGGATGCTGGAGGATGTTATTGACGAGCGCGAACCGCGTCTGCTGGGTGACGAAATGGATCAGTTCACGGGACCTCTCTCCACCAGCGGTTCCCAGATCGGTACTCATACATCACAGTTCACACTCTGACGCAAAGTAGTTTACCTTCGGGTAAATCACTCTGGGGTAAACCAAAATGAATCTGAATGAGTGACTTAGTTGACGTGGCCGAGGAACTCCCGTGACGAGGAACGGAATCGCCATTCTCGACCGAGTTACTACTATGTGAGTGCCGGGTCACTATCGATTCTAAATCACGTCTTCATAGCGACTGTTGATGGGTGCTGGTTTTACTGGCAATAGTGGTGTGTCTGACAGAGCAATCGAAAATAGCCTATTTCAGAATAGCCTATTCTGAATTTGGTTATCGGCACGATTAACTTCTTGCGAGAATATATGAGGTTCATGGAACGCTTTGTGGATCGGGAAATCGAACTATCTCGGCTGCGAGAGTGCTACGCGTCCGACAGCCCAGAGATGATTGTCATCTTTGGACGGCGTCGTCTCGGAAAAACGCAACTCGTTCAACACTCACTCACGCAGAGAGATGATGCCGTCGTATACCAAGCGACGCAGACGACACCACAGGTGCAACTCGACGAATTCGTTGACGCCGCCTCAGGTTCCTTCCCTGGAATTGAACACATCAAACAGAATTGGGAGTCACTACTCGGGTACCTCGTCGAACAGGGACGAATTGTCGTACTCGACGAGTTCCCATATCTCATCGACGCCGACAAGAGCGTTCCTTCGGTGATTCAGCGATTGTGGGACCAACGCCTCCAGAACACGAGTGGAACACTCATTCTCGTTGGGTCATCGATTAGTATGATGGAGGAAGCAACGCTGTTAGGAAACAGCCCGCTTTACGGGCGATTCACCGAGAAAATCGATCTCCGACAACTCGGATTTGCTGCTGCCCAGGAGTTCTTCCCAGAAAGCTACACGCCTGAAGACCGGATATTTGCATGGGGTGTCTTCGGTGGTGTTCCATACTATCTCGATGGCATCGATCTTGATCACGACTTTGGAACCGTGATTTCTGAATCTCTCCTCTCACAGCGGGGATATCTCCATAACGAACCGGAGTACGTCCTCCGAACTGAGTTAACTGAGCCGAATCGATACTTTGCGATTCTCAAGGCCATCGCTGCAGGGAATACCACGTCAAATGAGATTGCACAGATGGTTGGAATCGACGGAAAGCAGATTTCGACCTACACCCAGAAATTAGAGCGCCTTCGGCTCATCGAACGCGAAGTTCCACTCACAGAAGAGAAAGCTCGCTCCCGCCGTGGCCGCTACCGGATTCTCGACCCACTGTTTCGGTTCTGGTTCCGATTTGTCTACGGGAACGAAGACCGATACGAGCGATTGGGCGACGAAGCGTATAAGGCAGTCATCGAGCCCGAACTCCCTGACTTCGTGAGTTCACAATTTGAAGTCCTCTGTCAAGACGCACTTCCTGGATTGTATCCAGACAAAACGTTCTTAGATCTCGGCCGGTGGTGGTACAAAGAACACGAAGTCGACGTCGTCGGTTTTACTACGGAGGGGACAATGGTCGTCGGCGAGTGTAAATTCACGAATGCTCCGCTCGACTACAGTGCTCTTGCGTCACTCGAAGAACACACAGAAGAGATCAGATGGACCCCTGACAGTGGCGGAGATATCGACAAAGAGTATGCACTATTTACTCGGAGCGGGGCGACCCAAACTGTCCAAGAAGCAGTTGCAAAGCGGGGTGACTTGCGGCTGTTTGGGTTAGATGACATAACCAACAGCGTGTAACTCACGGCTCTTGGAAGCCTGAGGCGCAAGTAGCCCGACGGTTCACCAACTACTTTCGGCGTCACCGGCTCGACCAAACAACTTTGCTGTGGCATCGCGTGACCCTTATCGAACCGGACTGTGTCACATGCGTCTCCACCCCCATGACGAGTGATTCGACGGCGCTTGGTCGATGTTCTGACTGCGGCGAAGAGATTGAGGCATACCAGTCGATCATCGAGTTCGAGGATGGCGGATGGGTCAACTGGCGTTTTCGCTGAGTGCTATTCCTGCGACGAGGTCGTCCGACCAGAGTGACGAACTGGCGCTACTTGTTCACGAGGAAGTCTAGGCTTGCGTCCGGATGTTGGTCGATTCCTCGCAGCATGTGTAACGTAGCGCGAAACTTGTTGATATACCAGTTTCGAGTAGCGTTACAACCAGAGGAAAACGGGAAGTCGGCATCAGCAGTTTAACCAACAAAATTTTTGATTAGCCCTTGTGTTGGTTAACACGAGGCAGCTGCCGATGTCCTACGAACCACCGACGCCGCCGACGAGCCTCTCCACAGAAGTCGTCGACGCCCTGAATAACTTATCGCCGAACAGTCTCCGAGACGTTGCCCGCTATGCCGAAGAGTTGGCCGAACACAAGGAGCGTGAGGTTCGTCGCGAGGAAGAGCCACCGGAAGGGGAACTCGAAGAACGGTCGGATGACCTTCCAGATGATGTCCCCACGAAGGCGACGATTACGATCAAAGAGATCAACGACAATCGCTACTACTACTGGCAGTGGCGAGAGGGTGACAAAATCAAGTCTAAGTATAAAGGACCAGTCAATTCCGGTGAATAGGAAGGGCAACTTCCATGAGATCGAGGGCCACCACACCGCGTGTGCGAAGTGAATTTTCTCATCATCCGTGGACCCCGTGTGAGAGATAATCGAATGACAAGTTGAGAGGGAGACACCCCGTGTACAAGATGAATAATCAAAGACCTCAACTGTTCCTTAAGCGCTCTCGCGCATGAATAGCGCATATTTACACTTTGCACACGGGGTGTGGGTTACCAGACTGAACAAGTCAGAACTTACACTCGTGACCAGGGGTGTGTAGTCGGGGAAAACGGAGATTACGCGAGATCTTCCAGTCGGCTATCACGGAGCACAGATTTCAGCACAATACCAGTATCCTGAACCAGTCGATGCTCAAGGTAGCTCCCTTCTCCCCGTCCACCGCCAGTTCGGGTCGATTCCACCACGCCGAGGAACGCCTGCTCCTTCAGCAGTTCATAGACGCGGTGTTCGCTCAGAACCTTCGCATCGACCGTCTCAGCAGTGTTCTGGTAGCGCTTGTAAATACGGCTTGTCGAGAATTCGTCTTCGTTCGAGCTCTCCTCGGTCAACAATGCAAGTGAGTAGAGAATGAACTTGACCTGAGTCGTCGATCCACGAAGTAACTCCTCGAATCGGTCAACCTCTGCCCATTCTTGAGCATCGCGAACGTGCTCTGCGACGACCTGGTCAGCGTTTTCTCGCTCAGCGAGTTCGCCCGCGTGTCGGAGAATCTCGATCGCCTTCCTGGCGTCGCCATGTTCCTGTGCGGCGAGTGCCGCAGTTAGCGGGATGACGTCGTCAGAGAGAACGTCGTCGTGGAACGCGTCACGGCGGTGCTTCATTATCCCACGGAGTTGATTCGCGTCGTAGGGCTGGAAGACGAACTCTTCTTCACGAAGGCTTGACTTGACGCGCTCGTTCAACTGGTCCCGATACTCGATTTTGTTACTCACCGCGATAACGCCCAGGTGACAATCGGCTTTCCCAGATTCACGGGCTCGTGAGAGCTGCATCAGAATATCATCGTCGTTCAGGCGGTCAACCTCATCGAGAATGATGACAACTGCATCATAGGCGAGATTCAATATCTCCCAGAGGTAGTCGTAATATTCCCCACTGCCAATCCCCGCGCGTGGGACGTTGAAGTCAGTTTTTTCGGTCTTGTTGAGCTCCCGTGTCACTGTTCGGGCAACACGGGTCTGAGTATTGTGCTGTGCACAGTCGACGTAGACAGTCCCGACCGAAACCCCATTTGACTCTGCGGCTCGACGGGCACGTTCTGTGACATGGCGAGCAACCAGCGACTTGCCCGTCCCTGTCTTGCCGTAGATCATGACGTTGTTAGGCGGGTCATTTTGAACGATCGGCCTGAGTTCAGCAGCGATGTCTTTGATTTCTTCGTCACGGCCGACGATTCGGGCACTTTCCGGGACGTGACCAACCTTCAGGAGTTCCTTGCGAGTGAAAATGTCGACCCGGTCGGGATCGTCTCCATCGATATTGAACAGCGGATCCTCAGCCGGGTCTTCGTACCGGTCGTTGAAGTCAGAGAGTTGCGACGGGTCATCAGCCATCGATACCAGATACCGCGCAACCTGGCTACTTAATTATTCTCCCACCTCGACAAGAGTGTAAATCAGCCCATGACTAGGACCTACTGCCTAGAGCGTCCAATGTCAGTCGGTAAAAGAGACGAGGTAATCCAGAGTGAAAGGCGTCCTTCCCGTGCAAGTGATTTGGACGATGAAACACCCCTCACCAAGACTGTATAGCGGACAGAAACCAATATTTGACCACCCCTCGTCCCGAGTGAATTACCACTAATCTTCCACTGGGCTCGAAAATGCACACCCCCCATCAAGAGTATAACTCAATCAGAGCAAAGACGTCAAACATTGAGCAGACACAAAGACGTCTGACGCACGGCATACACCCCTCGTCCAGAGTGAAAACAGTCGCGAGGTTCGTTATTCGGTTGAACAGAAGTTCGAGGAGATGCTTCCTGTTTTCAGTCGTAGCCATCGACACAAAACACAGCTGTTGACCTGTATTCTGCACCAATCTTGAGGGTGTCGAGAGTTTGGGGTATCGAGAGAATAATCACATAAAAGTCACGACGTAAAGACACCCACCCACCCCTCGTCCAGAGTGAAACAGCACGAGAAGATCCGGGTAGCAAGATGAGAATTGCACGACTGTATCGCCTGCAAACGACACGAATCACAGGAAGAGAGACGGAAACACACGCATCGAGCTTCCGGGGAATCAACCAGAACGCACACCCATCAGAATTCTTAGTATTATCTAGAAGATTTATATCTTATTGGTTCGAATAGCCCATTAACTGTATTCTCCACAACAAAAGAGACGAATTAGTATTCGTCTGGATCTCGTGAAGAACTACTCATCTGCTTTCCTCTTATTTCGCCGTCAATCTCAGTCTTAACGACTCTCTCCGTGGGTTCGTCCGTGTTCTGTCTTTTCGACCTCTGTTTCTTGTGGATAACACCCCTCACCCTTTCAATCGTTTTCACTCTTGACGAGGGGTGTGTGTTCCCACAATTTTCTCCTTCCGGTTCAGAAATTCGAGTCAAACTCTCGATTCCTTAACCAACAAAAATCTCCGAGCTTGTGATTCTGTTGGTTAACGTCTGAATCAATCACAAAATGTCGATTGGCCACCGTTATCGAGTCGAAAGTGAAGTTGTGACCTGATATAGATTCGACACTCCGTGAATCAGTGATTCACTGATTGGCGTCTTGCTTTGCGAGTCCCGAATCTTCTCTTTCGTTTCCTCTTGGTGTTCGCCAAACGCCACCTCGAAGATCCCACGATAGAAGTGTTTGTTCTTCTCCAGCGTGACACCCTCGCGTTTCAGCTGCTTTTTCAGGCGAGTAGATGTAATCTCGATATCCTCGCTCTGCTCCGGTTCTACGTATATCGTGGCTGAGTCTCAGTCCTCACGGATATTCTACGGCTCGTCGTCTGTCTCTCTCGCTTCACTTGCGGACGATTCGGTGGTACCCGCGGTCGAGCCCTGTTGCTGGTTCGACTGGTTACCCGTGGCCTTCCCTGACCCTCGAGTTTCTGCTTCTGTTTTTGACGACGTCGCTGCAGTTTCCTCTTCGGCCTTAGTGTTCTCATCGTCCCCTTCGTCTGATGGATTCTCGAACCGCTCAACCATTCCTCGTGGCATACTTACGCCTCCACTTGAGCCTTGTCGAATGCCCGCTCCATCGTCTTTGCAACTTCTAGGAAGAGGTCACGCTCTCTAGCGGCAGTGAATGAAGTGACTGAGAGTGGAAACTGTTCTTCCCCTGCAGATGGTTTCGATGGTGACACACCCCTCGTCCAGACTGTAAATCGGCTGGCTTTTCGTGACCTCTCCCGAACTGACAAGATCAGACGCTAACGGGTTGCTTACCGAGATTGAAGACTGCTATGTCGGCAGTATCGAGACAGCAGAGTGTATGAGATTGTTACCGCGCTGTGCTAGTGAAATCGAGGAGACACCCAGAAGGCGTTCGATCAGTCCGGACCGTTCCGTCACATCCGCAATCTGACTGCGTTCGACACGGCACTATGGAATGTCCAATAGGCTATCTTTCTTCGAGGAGAGCATCCCGCCGTTTACGGCGGGAGTGAATCCGACACTTCCTACGCAGTCCACCGTCGATGGCAGGCTGGATATTCCACGCCAATCCGTAGGATTAACTAAATCTTCCATACAATTTGTGCAATACTACAATTTTCAGAGACCGCATCAAGCGCTCGATGGGAACACCGATTGAGGAGGTCACTAACTAGACAGTGCCCTATTGAGCAATGAAAATCACACATTCAGAATTATACCAATACGGAGCGAGAAGGTTATTCACCGTGGGTTTCGGTGGTGGCGCCGCCGTGGCCCACTTAGCTTAGTCGCTCGCCGCGCTCACGGTGGGTTTCGAAGACGTCGCAAGCCCAGTCGACGGCTGCAGAGCTGTCGGTCATGGCGACGGCCGCCAGCGTCCCCCGGTCGGTGTCGAACCCTGTGAGCACGAGCGTGTCGTCGTACAACGAGAGGTCAACCACGTCCTCGGTGACGTAGACGGAAGCGTTGTCGTGGGCTCGTACTGTTTCATGCAGCTCGCCGTGTTGGCATTCGAGGCGTTCTAGGACCGCCTGCGGGAGAGCCCACTCGAAGTCAACGCCTCCCTCAACGCAGTCAACGGTCCGAGCGAGCGTCACCGGTGAGCCGAAACTCGTTGCAGCCCCGTAGATTCGCTCGTCGACATCGCTGATGACGGATTCGAGGCGTTGCTCAATGGCATAGGGTGACTCAGGGTCGACTGCCATCACCGTCGCGTCGGCGAAAAGATGGAGGTTTTCGGTGAGGACGGACGGCGAGAGGTGTTCGAGCAGCGGCTTCAGTCGGTCTGCCGCCGCCAGCGAGCGCTCGAAACGTTCGGCAGCGTCGAGAACAGCCGTTCCCGCGCCAGTCGTCCGGTACCCTCGGTTGGTCCGTTTGAGCAGTCCCTCGTCGACCAGCGCGGAGGTCTGGCGGTAGACGGTCGCTCTTGACACGTCAAGTTCAGTCTCTAATGTCGACCGGTCGACCGACCGAGCACGGGCCACAGCCAATAGTGGCTGGTGGTTCAACAGTCGGGTGGGATCACGACTGTAGCGATTCATACGACTATCATGAGGCTATGAATGATACGTATTTCGTCTCCTCCAATATATCACGCCACGCAGTCGGAGTGTCGGCGTCACCGTCACACAGCTGTGGTTGCGGTTCTTGTTGTCTGAATGACTGATGTCTCATGCCGTGAAACACCGTCTCAGCCAATGACTATACTTGCGGTTGAATTCGTACTGAATATATGAATAAAACCGCATTACGGGCGACCGTGGACCGCGATCGACGCAACCGAAGGTTGGACGGAGTAAGTGTCTGATGGGTGCGAGGGTCAGTCGGTGGCTACTCGTGGTAATAACACTCCTCGTCGTTTCCTTGGGTGTCGGTGTCACCGCCTTTTCGGGGGTGGCAGCCGCCGATATGCCGGACACATCGCAGTGTAGCGCCGTTTCATGGACCAATCAGACCATCTCGGGGCAAACGTACTACGAGGTCGATACGCTGGACAAACTCCAGTGTATCGATGACAAGGGACTGGGGAATAACTACGTTCTAACCCGAGATATCAACGCGAGCGAGACATCGACGTGGGACAGCAACAATGGGTTTGACCCGATCGGGGACAAAAACAACGAGTTTACGGGCACCTTCGATGGCGACGACCACACGATTTCCGGCCTGACTATCAACCGAGGAAGGACATACTCCGTTGGCCTGTTTAGTGAGGTTGCGTCGGGAGGAACGATCACCAACATCGGTCTCGAGGGTGGATCCGTCACCGGCGCGAGAAGAACCGGACAGCTCGCCGGGTATAACGATGGGACCGTCGAGAACTCTCACGTCACTGGTGAGGTTACCGGGACTTATCGAGTTGGCGGCCTAGTCGGCCGTAACGATGGGACGGTTCGTCGCTCCTACGCGATTGGAGAACCGACTCGTGGAAGCGATTGGTTTGGCGGACTGGTCGGTTTCAACCAGGGGACGGTCAATCGCTCCTTCGCTGCAAGAGCCGTCGACGGAGGGGGAGGCAGCACGTCTGCTGGCGGACTGGTCGGCGTCTCCACGGGAACGATAGCGGATTCCTACGCTACTGGCACGGTTACTGCGAGCTGGTACGCCGGTGGAGTACTCGGGTCGTTCCAAGCGGACCCTGGAGGAACGGTTCAGCGTTCGTACGCCACTGGGTCTCTCAGTATCGACGACGAGACGCAGGGGATTGGTGGCCTCGTCGGTGGCTCCGCTGTTGAACCGACTACCGTGGAGCAGGCTTACTGGGACGTAGGAACGACGAACGAGGACAGTGTGAGTACGGGAGATGGGTGGGAGCCGATAACCTTCACCGACGTCAGCGGCTTCGGAGCGACGGCCGACACCGCTCCCGCTCCCGAGATGCAGGGGGCGAGTGCGGAGACGAACATGACCGGTCTCGACTTCACCAACACGTGGGGAATGGTCGAACGCGAGGATACGGACGCGGCGATGGACGGTTATCCGATACTGCGGGGAATCGACCGGACGGAACAGCTTCAAGCGCAGGGTATTGCAAAGCCAGTCGTCGAGTCTATTACCCGGAATGACCCAGACGTTCAGGCAACCACCGCCGAACGCGTGAACCTCACCGTGACATTCTCGGAGCCGGTCACCGGCGTGGACGCTGACGATTTCACGCTTGCAACGACTGGTACTGCGACAACAGCCAATGGAGACGACGACATCTCGGTTACCGGTGCTGACAGCCGGTACATCGTCACCGTCGACACCGTCTCGGGCACGGGCGACCTCGGAGTCGACCTCGTCGACGACGACAGTATTACCGACGCCGACGGTAACGCGCTGGTCGAATCCGGAGCAGCCGGGAGTACCGACGGGAGCTATACGGGCGGCGAGTCGTTCACCGTCGACAACACAGGGCCGACGTTCACCACTAGTGAGAACTGGGCCGTCGCGGAAAACACCGTCATTGTAGCCGACGTGAACGCTACCGACGGAAACGGCAACGATACCAACATCACCTACTCGCTTGTCGGTGGGGTAGATCGATCAGCATTCAGCACCAACGCAACCACCGGCACCCTCTCGTTCGACAGCGCACCGGACTTCGAGAACGCGACCGATGCCGACGGGGACAACGAGTACGTGGTCGACGTGCAGGCGGCTGATGAGTTCGGCATCAACACCACCGAGACAATCACCGTTACCGTGATCGATGCTGCCGAACCCCGGATCGCACCCGACAACAGCTCACAAACAACTCGCGAGGACACCGTGCTTTCCATCGCCGACGGCGAGAGCGTCAACCTCATACAACTAGGGACCGCTACCAGCGCTGGCGACTCACTGACGGCGGTCAACGGCACGATGTTCAGCGGCGGTAGAGTCCTCACCCTCGGCTCGGGGGCGAACCTCACCGTCTATGGGAACGGAAGTTGGACGTACGACCCGAACGGGCAGTTCGAGTCCCTTGAGGATGGGGAAAATACGACAGACAACTTTACCTACACTGTTTCGGATGTCGACGGTGATACTGCACGTGGGACGATTACGGTAACGATCATCGGCGTTGACGAACCAACGCCCCATGATTTGGGGTCATCTTCGTCGTCCAGTAATGATCCCGAAGTTCGTGTAACCGCCGGAGATAAGGGAGAGGGTACGTGGCGCGTCGACGTCTCGGACCCCTCGACTGACGAACCAGTCGAGATCCTACTCAGCGACACCAGTTCTGACGATACCGAACGCAATCTGTCACTCACCGGCCTGCAGATGAATATCGACGACGATTCGGATTTCGAACTCGACATCACGACCAGTGACGCCGGAAGTGGCGAAACCGAGCCGTCGTTTACCTCTGGGACGGAAGCGCAGTCGATGGGGACGATTACCGTCGACCATACGATTGCCGACGAGGATATCGAAGACGTGATATTCACCGTTAGTCTCCGCAAGTCACAGTTCGCCGACTCGGGCCTCAATTCCGACTCCGTCGCGCTTTACCGCGCCGAGACGACTCAGTGGAATCGACTACCAACCACTATCGTTGAGGAGACTGATGCGCGGTATACGCTGGAAGCCACATCGCCAGGACTGTCGACGTTCGTAATCGGATCGACTCCAGTTGCAAACACGACCGACACGACAATCACAACTGACGAGTCAGCCGCGACAACCGAATCGGACATAACGGACACGATAGACACAACTGACGAGCCAGCCACGACGGCTAGTGACTCACCGGGATTCGGCGTTGTACTTACAGTAATCGCTATGTTGGTTGGTACATTCGTCGTTCGACGAGCTAGGTGCCGGTCGAAACAGGAGTCTGACTCACCGTGAGGCCGGTGGTTTGTTGTTCCTAACTTAGGTTGTGGACTCAATCTGAGCCAGGGCACTGTCTAGTTAACCTCCTGAGCTGGCGTTCTTCCGTCGAGCGACTGATGCGGTCGCTGAAAATTACAGTAATGGATGAAAACTGCAAGCCATTGGCGGACGCTCAGCCGACTTCCACCCATGAATTGTGGAAACGGTCAACTCTCATTTTGAATGTGTGAAACCATTTTTCAATCAGGTTTCGGTCTGTGTAATCAACCCGACTGTTCAACCCTAATCGAGAGCAGGAAGTCTGATATCCGAAGGAATCAGCCAGAAACACCGCCTCTGAACCGTCGTGTTTCTTACAGACTCCGTGGAGAAACGCAACCGCCGGATCGGTTCCATGACGCTTGAACAGCGCAACGTCAAGCATCACTTTTATGTCGAAGTATATTGCAGCGTACAACCAAGACCACTCACCGTTGATTTTGATAGCAGTCTCGTCGACCGCAACCCGCTTCGGTTTCGCCTCAGGCGGGTTGTGATAACTGTCAGCAAGCCGATGTACTCACTGCCAAACAGCTTGGAGAGAGCGCTCAATGCCGAGATATCGAAGAATCTATTTTGTCTTTCTGAGTGAACAACCAGTCGTGTGGAGCTGGACGGCGAGCGCCCTGACGAGTATCGCCGTCCGCTCACGCTCCCACGTTTCTTCTAAATCTGTCGCAAAGTACTCACTGAGCAGGTCTGCGGGCTTCATCCCAAACATACTCAACGACCTGCTCGTGCCTCAAACTGGCTTAACTAGACTTCCTGTTGATTGAGTATCTGAATAAGTCATATAATTCACACATCTCCATTCATTCTACGATATACAGTAGTTTCATTCAATCTCTCTAAAATTAGTGGCTCACAAAACTGAACACTCTTATGACTCTCTTGGCGGTAAGTAGAGTTGTGGCCCACACGGGTAGACCCTCTTCTTGACTGGCGACCTAATGACCGTTCGCTCCACGCCTCGTAACAGTTGATGAGGTGGTCCTCAATTACACATGTAATTCTGTAATTTATAACGTTACAGCGGTGCGTCTGTCATGTATGGACGATCTACGAGTCGCACACCGACTCAAAGCGACACCGCCCTCGTGATTGTACGTTCCATTTTTGATATGAACATCCAGTTGAGGGTCCTCCCACCCAGTCGTCGGGGCGACTGTCTGGTGCCGGGGCTGAGACCGTGCGCTTACCACCTCCGATCGAGGTATGAACAAATGATACAGTCACTAATCCTTATCGTATCGCTACTGTGCGGCATGAGACGGATGTCTTGACCGTCGGTGAAGACACGTAATGACACAGGCACGACAGTAATGGGTGTCCCAACGTAGTATTCGGATATAGTGAACACAATTCGAAGGGGACGAGTCGTCCACTAATGCTCCGTGTGGGGTGCGAACTCGCTCGGTGGTCGAAGCTGCTATCGGACGAAGAGAGAACAGAAGTAGGCGTTGAGCGGCCGCGAGGCACGGAGCGCCGCGACTCAGACCGACTCGCGGAGCGCCTTCCGAATCTGGTTAGCGGAACTGATGATGAGTCCGGGCACGTCCTGTTGGAAACGCTTTCCGGACATGCTCTCCGAGGAACTCAACACGAATATCGACCCGACCCGACCGTCCTCGGGGTCGACGACGCCAGCGGCGAGACCGCGGAGGTCGGTCTGCCACTCCTCGCGGTCCGACAAGAGGCCGCGAGTCTCCGCGGTGTCGAGTTCCTTACGGAGTGCGGCCGCGCTCGTAATCGTCTGGTCCGTGTGGCGGTCAAGTGACGTCGCATCGACGGCGTCGCGGCGGTCGTCCGCCGGGAGTTGTGCGAGCATCGCCTTCCCCGGGGCCGTGCAGTAGAGTGGGACCGTCTGTCCTTCGGTCACGGGCGGGGCCTCAACGTTCTGGCCGGTCCGCTCGTAGATGCAGACGCCCCGTCCGCGCTCGAATACGGTGAGGCCCGCGGCGAGTCCCGAAATCCGCGCGAGTCGGTCGACCTCCGACTTCCCGACCCCGTAGAAGGGGGCTTCGGACCGGACCGAACAGCCGAGTTCGAAAAACCGAAGACTGCGTCGATACCGTTGGTTCTCCTTGACGACGAACCCCAGTTGTCGGAGCGTTTCGAGATGGTTGTGCACCGAACTCTTCGAGAGGCCGACCTCCGTCTCGACCTCGGTCAGGTTGGCGTCGCCGAGTTTCGAGAGCGCGTCCAGCACGCGCCCGCTCGTCGTCGTCGCCTTCACCGGTGGGTCTCCGCGCTCGTTCATGGCCAAACGAAGAACGGAGTTTACCATAAAAGTATTCACTATCGCCGAATCGGCCGCGTCGGTGGTTCACCACTCGGCGACGCTCCCGTCCTCATGGTACCATATCGGGCTCTGCCAGTCGACGCGGGACTGCGCGTGCTCGCGGACGGCCTCCTCATCTATCTTCACGCCGAGGCCGGGGGCGTCGGGAGCGGAGACGAAGCCGTCGTCGAACCCGAAGACGGCGGGGTCGTCGAGGTACCCGAGGAGGTCGTTCCCGTCGGCGCGGTGGATTTCGAGGTTCTGCGCCTGTGCGATGGCGTTCGGGAGCACCATATCGAGGTGGAGACAGGAGGCGAACGAAATCGGCCCCAGCGGGCAGTGAAGCGAGACGAGCACATCTTTCGCCTCGGCCGCCGTGGCTATCTTGCGGACCTCCGAGATACCCCCGGCGTGGGACGGGGAGGGCTGAAGCACGTCGATGGCGTCGAGTTCCAGCGTCCGCTCGAAGTCCCAGCGGGAGTACAGGCGTTCGCCGGTCGCGAGAGGGACCTTGGTTCGGTTCTCGATGCGCGGTAGAGAGCGCGCGTGTTCAGGAAGGACAGGCTCCTCGTAGAACATCGGATCGAGCGGGTCGAGTTCGTCGGCGACCCATTTCGCCATCCCGGTCGTGATGCGCCCACGGAAGTCGACGACGATGTCCACGTCGTCCCCGACCTCGGATCGGACGGCTTCGAGGCGCTCGCGGACCCGGGCCACCGCGGCCGGGGAGTCGATGCGGTCTAACTGCGAGACGGCGGAGAGCTTCAGGCAGTCGTAGCCGCGGTCGACCTCCTCGGCCGCGGCGCGCGCGATGGCCTCGGGCGTCTCGCCGCCGACCCACTGGTAGACCCGAATCCGGTCGCGGGCCTTTCCGCCGAGGAGGTCGTAGACGGGTGCGCCGTAGTGTTTCCCCTTGATGTCCCACAGCGCTTGGTCGATACCGCCGATAGCGCTCATGAGAATCGGGCCGCCGCGGAAGTGCCGCCCGCGGTACATAGCCTGCCAGTGGCGCTCGATTTCGAGGGGGTCAGTCCCGAGGAGGTAGTTGTCGACCATCTCCTCGACGGCGGCCTTCGTCGTCTTCGCGTAGCCCTCCACGATTGGCTCCCCCCAGCCGCAGACGCCCGCGTCGGTTTCGAGCTTGAGGAAGACCCACCGGGGCGGGACTTCGAACAGTTCGTACCCGGTTATTTCCATGGGCGAACCGACGATCCGCGGTCGTAAAGTAGTTTGTCCGACTGCGGCGGCCCGCCCGCGACGAACGCCGAGAAAAACACGGGTCGCGTCGGACCGTCGCTGTTGCAACCCCTAGAATTATCACCCCCCATCTGGATAGAACAATCATGACGGTGAACGAGCCTCAGCGTCTAGTCAGTACGCTCGGCAAGCGCATGCTGGCAGACGGCCTCACGAAAGGAACCGGCGGAAACATCAGCGTCAGGGCGGACGACGGAACTGTCGCCATCAGCCCCTCGGGGATGCCCTACGAAGAAATCGAACCCGAAGACGTACCGATACTCGACATCGACGGAGAACGAGTCGCCGGCGACCGCAAGCCATCGAGCGAGTTCCGGATGCACACGGACGTGCTCCGCCAGCGCGAGGACGTGGGCGCGGTGGTCCACAACCACTCCCCGTACGCCAGCACTTTCGCCAGTATCGACGAACCAGTCGGCCCCTCGCACTACCTCATCGCGTTCATCGGCGACGAGATTCCCGTGGCGAGTTACGAAACCTACGGGACCGCCGAACTCGCCGACGTGGCGGTGGAGACGTTGGGCGACGACTACAACGCCTGTCTCCTCGAAAACCACGGCGTCCTCGCTACCGGTGCGACCGCCGAGGAGGCGTACGAGGTGGCGCTCATGGTCGAGTACTGTGCCCGCATCCACTACCAGGCGCGCAGCGTCGGCGAGCCCTCGCTGCTCCCCGACGAGGAAATCGACACTCTCCTCGACCGCTTCGCCGACTACGGGCAGACGCAGTCGGCCGACGAGGACGGGCCGGACCCGACCGGGGAGAATCGCGTCCCCGCCGACCGACTATCCGACCTCGCGTCGCACCGCTCGGCGGTCAGCGAGTTCGGCCGTGAGATGCTCCATCAGGGACTGACCGAGGGGACCGGCGGAAACATCAGCGCGCAGGCCGACGACCTCGTCGCCATCAGTCCCTCGGGGATGCCCTACGACGAGATCGAATCCGAGGACGTGCCCGTCGTCACGCTGGACGGCGAGTGGGTCGCCGGCGACCGCAAGCCGTCGAGCGAGGTCCGTATGCATACCGGCATCCTCCGCGAGCGCGAGGACGCGGGCGCGGTGGTCCACAATCACTCCCCGTACGCCAGCACCTTCGCGAGCCTCGGCGAGCCGATTCCGGCCTCGCACTACCTCATCGCCTTTGCCGGCGACGAGATTCCCGTCGCGGGGTACGAGACTTATGGGACGCAGGGACTGGCCGACCTCGCTCTGGAGGCACTGGGCGACGACTACAACGCCTGTCTCCTCGAAAACCACGGCGTCGTCGCCGTCGGCGACTCCGTCGCGGAGGCGTACGAGGTGGCGCTCATGGTCGAGTACTGCGCCCGCATCCACTACCAGGCGCTCAACATCGGCGAGCCCTCGCTACTCCCCGACGAGGAAATCGATACCCTCCTCGACCGCTTCGCCGACTACGGACAGGACCACTAAACGGGCCGTCCTCGGAGCGACCGTCGAGTCGGCACACCGGCGAATCGCCGGTCACGGCTCGGAGCATCGCCGAATCGAGACCCGTGTCACGGAAGGCGCGTGAGCGGTGCCGCCGCCGCGTCCGACCCGCGACCGCGGAAAATTCGGTGAGCACAACAATTATTACGTCGCTACCCATGGTTTTTCATAATTATATGAGCTACTCAGTCGTCGTTATCGGCGGTGGAGCCACCGGTACGGGGACCGCCCGCGACCTCGCGATGCGCGGCTTCGACGTGACGCTCGTGGAGCGGGGGAATCTCACAGAGGGGACGACCGGGCGCACCCACGGCCACCTCCACAGCGGGGCCCGCTACGCGGTGTCGGACAAAGAGAGCGCCGTCGACTGCATGCGGGAAAACCGGGTGCTCCACCGCATCGCGGGCCACTGTATCGAGGACACCGGCGGGCTGTTCGTCCAGTTGGAGGGCGACTCCGACGACTACTTCGAACGGAAGTTGGCCGGGTGTGCGGAGTGCGACATCCCGACCGAGGTCATCTCGGGCGAGGAGGCGAGACGGCGCGAACCCTACCTCACCGACGCGGTCGAGCGTGCCATATGGGTTCCCGACGGCGCGGTCGACCCGTTCCGCCTCTGCGTGGCGAACGCCGCGAGCGCCGTCGAACACGGCGCGCGCATCGAGACGCACGCGGAAGTCGTCGACCTTGTCGTCGAGGGCGGACGGGTGGCCGGCGTCGAAGTCAAGCGACAGGGG
Source organism: Haloferax sp. Atlit-48N (assembly GCF_003383015.2). Lineage (NCBI taxonomy): Archaea > Methanobacteriati > Methanobacteriota > Halobacteria > Halobacteriales > Haloferacaceae > Haloferax > Haloferax sp. Atlit-48N. Next base: position 168,915 of record NZ_CP137691.1, read on the forward strand.
CCGAACCACCACAGCGAGGGCGCGGCGGGCGACACCGAGACGTTCGAGGCGGACTACGTTGTCAGTGCGACCGGCGCGTGGGCGGGACAGTTGGCGGCGATGGCCGGCGTCGACCTCGAAATGGCGATTTCGAAGGGCGCGATGGTCGTCACCAACGTCCGGCAGTTGGACACGGTCATCAACCGCTGTCTCCCGAAGGGCGAGGGCGATACCATCATCCCCCACGAGACGACGGTCCTGCTCGGCGCAAACGACGACCCGGTTGACGACCCAGACGACTACCCCGAAGAGCAGTGGGAAGTGGACATGATGATTGACATCGCCTCCGAGATGGTTCCGGTGGTCGCCGACGCCCGCATGATACGCGCCTACTGGGGCGTCAGACCGCTGTACGACCCGAACCCGAAGTCGACGACCGACCCCGGCGACGTGACGCGGAACTACTTCGTGCTCGACCACGCCGAGCGCGACGGAGTCGCGGGGTTCGCCTCCGTCGTCGGCGGCAAGCTCACCACCTACCGAGAGATGGCGGAGTCCGTCAGCGACCACGTCTGCGAGGTACTGGGCGTCGAGGAACCCTGCCGGACGGACGAGGTTCCGCTCCCCGGGAGCGCCGACCCCTCGGCGCTCGACGAGTACATGGACGAGTTCGACCTGCGCTCGCCCATCGCCCGCAGAAGCGGTCAGCGACTCGGCGACAGGGCTCCCGAGGTGCTCGACATCGACGAGCCGAACCCGACGCTCTGCGAGTGCGAGGCCGTCACCCGCGCAGAGGTCAGAGACGCCATCGACCAGGTCGGCGCGGACCTCAACGGGGTCCGCCTCCGAACCCGTGCGTCGATGGGGAACTGTCAGGGCGGCTTCTGTAGCCATCGGCTGGGAGCCGAACTCTATCCCGACCACGGAGCCGAGGTCGCCCGCGACGCCGTCGACGAACTGTATCAGGAGCGCTGGAAGGGTCAGCGTCACGCCCTCTGGGGCGAACAGCTCTCGCAGGCTATGCTCAACGCCATGCTTCACGCGACGACGATGAATCACGACGCGAATCACGTCGCCGGCGACGAGAACATCGAGTACCGCGCCTTCGACGGGGGACGGACCGAAGTTCCGGAGGGCAGCCATGGCGATTGAGAGCGACGTGCTCGTCGTCGGCGGCGGACTCGCCGGGATGGCAAGCGCGGTCGCGGCCGCCCGCGAGGGCGTGACGGTCAGATTGGTCTCCCACAAGAAGACGACGCTTCGACAGGCGTCGGGGCTGGTCGACGCCCTCGGCTACGTGCCGTCGCGGGACTCGGCGGCAGAGGGGGCGGATTACGTCACCCAAGGGCGCGCAGACTTCCGAGCGGTGCGGTCGAACCGGGACGCGTACCAGGGACCGCTCGTCAGACCGACCGACGGATTCGACGACCTCCCGGCGGACCACCCCTACTCGCTCGTCGGCGAGTCCGCCCTGCGGGACGGCCTCGCGCTGTTTGACGACCTCACTGGTGACGCGTATCACGGCGGCCACACGGACCGTAACGCGCTCCTGCCGACGTTCGGCGGCGCGGTGAAGCCGACCGCACGATACCCGCGCGCCGCGGCCGAAGGGCTGGCGAGCGACGACCGACCGATGCTCGTCGTTGGCTTCCGGTCGTTCACGGACTTCGACGCCCGCATGCTCGCGGACTCGCTTGAGGCCGCGGGCGTCCCATTTCCCGTCGCCGGCGTCGAAATCGAGTTCGCCGAGGAGTTCCGGGCGGACGCACCGGTGACGCGAATCGCGAAGGCGCTGGACCACGACGAGCGCCTCGACGGGACTCCGGTGAGGCGGGCGCTCGTGGACGCCGTGAAGCCGTACGTCGACCGCGCGGAGCGCGTGGGCTTTCCGGCCGTGCTTGGCGACGACCGCGCCGACGCGGTTCGGGCGGCGCTCTCGGAGCGACTCGGCGTCGACGTGTTCGAGATTCCGATGGGGCCGCCGAGCCTCCCCGGCCTCCGGCTGGAGGACCGTCTCTACGACGCGCTCGACGCCGAGGGCGTCCTGTACGAGACCGGGAACCCCGTCGTCGGCTACGAGACCGATGGCGAGTCGGGGCACGTCGATGCGGTGCTCGTTGACCGGAAAGGCCGAGAGGTGCCGTACGCGGCCGACTCGTTCGTCCTCGCGACTGGCGGCCTCGTCGGCAAGGGCCTCGACTCCGACCGGACGGCGGTCAGAGAGCCCGTGTTCGACTGCCGCGTCCCCCAACCGTCGGACCGCTACGACTGGTTCGTTGACGACGCGTTCGGGGCGCATCCCTACGCTCGCTTCGGCGTCGAACCGGACGCTAAGATGCGGCCGCTCGCCGCCGACGGAACACCGGAGTTCGAGAACCTCTTCGCCGCCGGCGCGGTGGTCGGCGGCGCGGACGCCGCCCGGGAGAAGTCCGCTGCGGGCGTCTCTCTCGCAACGGGTGTTGTCGCGGGACGCAACGCCGCGAAGGAACTCGGAGACTGACGGCGAGACGGCCGGCGACACGGACGACCGAACGACAACAGACACGACCCACACACGAGACTATGACAGCGAGCGACGACAGAGACCGAACGACCGAATCGAATCGGACGAACAGCCACGACCAGACGATTGAGAGAGACAGGACGACCAGCGGGGGAAAACAGCGACGAACCGACGGGGAACGACGAGTCACTGACGGCGGGGTCGCGGCCGCGTCAGCCTCCGAGAGTGCCGAGTACGATACCGGCTCGGAACTGACCGACGTGTTCGAGGAGGGCGACCTCGACCTCCGAGCGGGCGCGGACGACTGCTACAAATGCACTGCCTGCGACACGTCCTGCCCGGTCGCTGAGGTGGACGAGGAGTTCCCCGGACCGAAGTTCCAAGGGCCGGAGCAGTGGCGACTCAAGCGCAAAGATGACGCCGACATCGACGACTCCGTCATGTCGTGTTCGAACTGCATGCGCTGTGACTCGGCGTGCCCGTCGAGCGTCCCGCTCAGCCAGATGCACAACGAGGCCCGCGGCGAGTACGTGAGTGAACAGATGAGCACGCTCTCGCGGGAGTACGTCCGCAACCGCATCCTCGCCAACTACCGGACCTCGGCCGCGGTCGCGTCGGCGGTTCCGCGACTCGCGAACTTCGCCATGAACTTCGGCCCGGCGCGCTGGGCGATGGAGAAACTGCTGGGCGTCACCGCCGAACGCGACTTCCCCGAGTTCGCGTCGCAGACGTTCCGGGAGTGGTGGCGCGAACGCGGCGGGGCGTGGGTGGAGAACCCCGAAAAGCGGGTCGCCTACTTCCACGGCTGTTACGCCAACTACAACACGCCGGAGGTGGCGAAGGCGATGGTCCGCGTCTTCGAGCAGTTCGGTTACGAGGTCCTCGTCCCGCCGCAGGGGTGCTCGGGGACGCCGATGTTCGCGAACGGCATGCTCGACGACGCGCGACGACACGCCGAGACGAACGTCGAACACCTCACGGCCGCGCTGGCGGACGGCGCGGACGTCATCGCCTCGTGTACCTCCTGTTCGCTGTCGCTCCGGCAGGAGTATCCCGAGCTGTTCGACATCGACGGTATCGAGGACGTCTCGGACAACACGTTCGAGGCGCTGGAGTACCTCCGCATCCACGAGGACCTGCGGGGCGCGCTGGCCGACGCCGAACTCGACGGGGAGTCGTTCGGCTACCACGGACCGTGCCACGCTCGCAATCAGGGGCTCCACCGGCAGGTCGTCGAACTGTTCCGCGACGTCGACGGCGTCGAAATAGAGGACGTGGGTGACTCCTGTTCCGGCATCTCGGGGACCTACGGCTGGAAGGAAGAGAAGTACGACAAGTCGATGAAAATCGGCGAGGAGATGTTCGACCACATGCGCCACGCCGAGGGCGACGCGGGCATCACCGAGTGTCCCACCTGCGCGATGCAGATGGAACACGGCACGGGCTACGAGATACGCCACCCGCTCGAACTGCTCGAAGACGCGCTCGTCGAGTGACGGCCGGGGGAGAACTCCGACGAAAAATGACCGGATTTATGTGTCCGCGTACGGGCATTACGCATGCATGGTGGAAGCAATCCCGCTAGACGTAGCAACGCAGTTGATCGAAGCGGCCGAGACCCGGGCCGACGAGATCGAGAACCCCATGGTCGTCACGGTCGCCAATAGCGAGGGGAACCTCATCGCGCAGCACCGGATGGACGGCGCGTGGCTCGCCTCCGTCAACATCTCACGTAACAAGGCCTACACGTCCGCCGCTCTCGACATGCCGACGCACGAACTCGCCGAGGCGTCCGAGCCGGGGAACTCGCTGTACGGGCTGGACACGCGAGACGACGGCCGGATGGTCGTCTTCGGCGGCGGCTACCCGCTCGAACGCGACGGCGAAGTCGTCGGCGCTATCGGCGTCTCCGGCGGCGCTGTCACGCAGGACCGCGACGTCGCCGAGGCCGGTGTCGAGCGCTGGACCAAACTCGTCGAAGCGGACGCGGTTCCGAGCGACGACTGAGCCGTTCCGAGGAAACGCGAGCGACTGACGACTGACCGCGGGAGCGACCGGACTCGGAGGTCGACGACGCCGGCGGCGAGACCGCGACCGGTCCGAGCCGTGACCGCGGTTCGAGAACGCTCACGCAGGCACCCACGGGGCGTCTGTCCCGCCTCGCTTTTCGCAACCGCCGCGGCGTCGGTCACCGCCCACATGTCGATATTTCGGTAGTTTTAGACCGGGTGCGCGCGTTGTGGACGTATGGCATCCGTGACCGTATGGAACGAGTACGTACAGGAGCGAACGGACGAGGAAGTCGCCGCGGTCTACCCCGACGGCATCCACGCGGTGCTCGCCGAGGCCCTCGAATCGCGGGGTCACGACGTGCGTGTCGCGACGTTCGACGAACCTGACCACGGCCTCACCGAGGCGGTGCTCGACGACACCGACGCGTTGGTCTGGTGGGGTCACAAGGCCCACGAGGTGGTCGAAGACGCGGTCGTCGAGCGGGTCTGCGAACACGTCTACGACGGCATGGGGTTCGTCCCGTTGCACTCCGCGCACTTCTCGAAGGTGTTCAAGCGACTGATGGGCACGCCCTGTTCGCTCCGGTACCGCGAGTCCGGCGAGCGAGAGCGAGTGTGGGTGGTCGACCCCGGCCACCCCATCGCCGACGGTCTCGACGAGTCTTTTGTCGTCCCGGAGACGGAGATGTACGGCGAACCGTTCGCGGTCCCCGAGCCCGACCGTCTAGTGTTCGCCTCGTGGTTCGAGGGCGGCGAGGTGTTCCGCTCCGGCTGTTGCTACCGGCGCGGTAGCGGTCGGATATTCTACTTCCGCCCCGGCCACGAGACCTATCCGGTGTACGAGGTTCCCGTCGTGCAAGAGGTGCTCGACAACGCGGTCAGATGGGCGGCCGCGGGCGGTGACGAGGCGGTTCCGACGGCGAACCGCGCGGTCGACCCGGTCGAGTGAGCGGCGCGGCCGAGGGTGCTCGGGGCGTTGCGGGACGGGACGAGACAGGATGGAACGAGACGGAACGGGACGAACCGAATTCGGGAAGGGACGACCGCCGTCCGAGGTTTTTTCTCGCCGTGAACGGATAGCCGAGTATGGAGAAGCACTCGCGCGAAGCAGTCGCGGTAGAGGCCGCAGAGACCGGGGCGGAGTACGCCTTCGAACACTTCAGAACGGACTTCGATATCGAACAGAAGGGCGACAAGACCGACCTCGTGACCGAAATCGACCGCGAGACCCAGCGTCGGGTCATCTCGACGATTCGGGAGCGGTTCCCGGACGACGCCGTCGTCGGCGAGGAGGAAGACGAGCGAAAGACCGTGCCGGAATCGGGCTACGCGTGGGTCATCGACCCCATCGACGGGACGCAGAACTTCACCCGCGGGACGAACGCGTGGGTGACGAGCGTCGCCATCGTCGAGGACATGGAACCGCTGGCCGCGGTCAACGTCGCGCCGGCGACGGGCGACACGTACGTCGCGACCGGCGGGGAAATCGAGCGCAACGGACGGCCGATAACCGTGAACGACGAACCCGACATCGAGGCGTTCATCGTCGCCTCGACGCTCCGGTTCGGACCTGAGGACCGCCCCGCGGTCGAGACGCTCGCCGGCGAGATATTCGGCCGGTTCGGAGAACTCCGCCGCATCGGAACCACGCAACTAACGCTCTCGCGGGTCGCTGACGGTTCGATAGATGCGGTCGTTGGCCTCGACGAGCACCCCAACGCGTGGGACACGGTCGCCGGCGTACACCACGTTCGGCGGGCTGGCGGTGTCGTGACGGACATTCACGGAAACGAGTGGTTGCCGGGACGTCCCGGACTGGTCGCGTCGAACGGTCAGGCCCACGAAGAGGTGCTCGAAACGGCGCAGGCGGCGTTCGAAGCGATTCACTGACGTCGAAGCGGTCGTCTATGCGGGAAGCCGTTCGCGGTGTACGGACTGGGAACGGTAGTCTATCGGTGCCTGTCGGTCGGGGTCGGTCAAGTCGTCGTCTCAGTCGAGTCTCGTGGTCTGCGGGTGAGTGTCAGTCACAGCGGCGGCACCCACGAGGTGTGCGGGAAGACGCCGAGTGCCCCGAGGACCGCGACGAGGAACGTCCCGAAGACGATGGCCGCGGCCGGCGGGTCGAAATGCGTGTCGCCGTGTGCGTAGAAGACGCGCTGGAAGAGTTCGCCGAACAGCGCGCAGACGAGGCCCATACCCGCACCGACGAGGACTACCTCGGCGAGCGGCAGCGAGCTCACCGCCGCGCCCTCGGGGGCCATCGCGAAAACCGCCGTGCTCGCGGGGAGGGTGATGTGGTGGGTGACAGGGAAGTGCTCCAAGCCGATGCTCAGGAAGATGAGCGAGACGGCGCTGATGCCGAACCCGAGGTAGACGCTGCCCGTCGCGTACCCGAGGTACGCCCCGAGCACCCCGACGGCGAGTCCGAGCAGGGAGACGTTCAGCCACTTGTACTGCTGCGGCAGCCACGGCTCGACGAGGTACCGGGTCGCCGCCCCGGACTGCGGTTGTCCGCCGTCGGTGGTGGCCTGCGGCGCGTCGCGGGAGCGCTCTTCGACGAACGGGCGCATGTTGAGCCGTCCCTCCGCCGACTGACCGACGAGGTCGTAGCCGAACGCGACGCGGTGGAGCGCCGCCGAGAGGACGACGGCCATCGCGACGGGGTCCCACGGCGCGGCGAACGCGACCATGACCTGCGCCATCAGGTAGCCGGCGATACCGAACAGCCCGCCGACGAGGAGCACGTCCGGTTTCGTGCCGAACGCGTAGTTGATGTTCTTCGCGGGGTGGTAATCGAACTCCGCGTCCATGTACCCTCGCTTGGCGGCGTAGGCGGAGGCGGCGGCCCCCGCGGCGAAGCTGATGTGCGGGCCGAAGACGGGACCGAACGCGACCGACCCGGTGAGGCCGAGCGCGCTCAGTTGCGCCGGGTCGGCGTTCGTGGCCGCGGCGACGGCCTCGGTCGCGAGGTTGCCGGCCTCGCCCGCGATGACGAGGAAGCCGGTGAAGATGAAGGCGGGTTGACCGCCGATTGCGGCGCCGAACGCGCCGCCGGCGAAGGCGGCGACGAGCATACCGAAAGAGAGGAACGACAGGTCAATCATCGTATCCCCCTTTCACCGTGTCCTTGCCGACGACGGTCTTCTTGTTCGGTCTCGCGCCCGCGGACTGCGACATGTAGCGGAGGTCCTCCAACGCCTCGACGCGCTCGTCCCAGACCGCGAACGTCGCCTCGTAGGCATCGGTGTACACGTCGTACCAGCGGCTGTACTGCTGGACCTTCTTCGGCCGCGGTTCGAACGACTGCGCGACGGACGACGTGGTGGACGCGGCGCTGGGGAGGTCGTCGTAGGCACCCGTGCCGACGCCGGCGAGGAGCGCGGCTCCCTTCGCGCCGAACTCGGTTCCCTCCGGGATGATGATGGTCGCGTTCAGGCAGTCGGCGAACATCTGACACCAGAAGTCCGAGTTCGCGCCGCCGCCGCTGAGATACACCTCGTCGGCGTTCTGTGGAAGGTGCGTGAAACAGTCACGCATGGCAAGCGAGATGCCCTCGTAGACCGCGCGGACGAGGTGTGCCTGCGTGTGTTCTTGGTTCAGCCCCATGAATTGCGCTCGCGCGTTGGGGTTGAGGAAGGGGGCACGCTCGCCTGCAGAACTGAGGAACGGGTGGTAGATGAGGCCGTCGGAGCCGACGGGAATCGACTCGACCTCCTCTTCGACGAGGTTGAAACTGCTCTTGTCCATAATCTCCTCGATGGCCCAATCGAGATTCGGCGTGCCGGTCATCGAGGACATGAACTTTGTCCAGAGTCCGCCTTCGACGCCGAGCGTCAGTAGGATACCCGTCTGCTCGTCGTCGTCGGGGGCCTCGTCGAGAACTGTCTGATTCACTGATGTCGTCCCGACGATAGAAGAGCCGTCGCCCGGGTTTGCGGCCCCGCTTCCGAAGGCTGACGCGGCGATATCGATGAAGCCGGAAACGACGGGCGTCCCCTCGGGGAGCCCCGTCTCGACCGCCGCGTTCCGGGTGAGGCCGCCGACGACGTCGGTGCCCGGGACGAGGTCGGGGCGCATCTCGCCGACCTCCGGCATTCCGACGACGTCCAGAACCTCGTCGGAGTACTCGGCGGACTCCGATTCGACGTACGGGAGCGACGCGTCGCTCGGGTCCGTAGTGAGCTCGTCGGTGAGCTTGTACTTCAGCCAGTCCTTGCAGTAGAAGACCGTGTCGGCCTCCTCGTAGCGCTCGGGCTCGTTCTCCTTGAGCCACCGGAGGATGACGAGGCTGCTCCCCGGGAACTGGGTGCCGCCGCAGATGTCGTAGACCCGCTCGGAGACGCCCGACTGCTGCCACGCCTGCACGACGGAACTCGCACGACCGTCGGACCAGAGAATCGCGGGACGGACCGGGTCACCGTCCTCGTCGACGAGCCAACAGCCGTCGCCCTGCCCGGTGACGCCGAGCGCGAGGACCTCGTCGTCGTCGTCCAACTGGTCTTCGACCTCGCTGAGCGTCTGTGCGGTCTTCTTCCACGTCGTCACCATGGACTGTTCCGCCCAGCCGGACTCGGGGCGGTCGACCGCGTTTTCGACGCTGCTCTTGTGTAGCTCCTCGCCGTCGAGCGAGAAGGCGACCGATTTAATTACTGTCGTACCGGCGTCTACGCCGATAATGACTTGCGCCATAATAGACCATTATCATTATCATTCTAATATAGGTTTGGATTGCTGTAGAATTGTGGACGGACGGACGCCGCGTTTAGTCTTTTCCCGGTCGAACTCGGCGTCGACACAGCATTCACTATTTCCGAATCAGCCGTGGGAGCCGGTCGAAACACCCCAACGTAGGGGGTATCGGCGACGAACCCGGACACGGCGATTCGGAACCACCGGGGGAGAGCCAGCGGTTAGCGAGCGACGCGCTTCAGTATGAAGAAACACGCACCGGCCCAGCGGCACCGATGGCGAGCGAGCGAATTACAGAGCTAATCGCGTAATCTTTTGTCCGATACCGGGGCTCCCGCTCCGACTCGCTCGCGTCGGGCATCGTCGGGACGGGTAGGCGGGGCTCAATCGATACCTCACTCCCACGACGGAGCACTGAGGGAATTATCCCACTCGACGACAGAGGTGAGGTATGCAGGTGTTCAACGAACCGACGAACTCACCCGGGAGCGAGGATGGGGGACCCGGAAACGGAGACCGGAACGAGGTGGTGCCGGCGTGAGCGGAGAACCGCTCCCCTCCGAACACCTCTCACCGCTCGCCACGCTCGTCGACGAGGTGCTCGCAGGCGTCGGATACAAGATGGCAGTTGCCACCGAACTCATCGACGACGCGGTCCCCGGATACGACAGCCTCCTCGACCCCGCAACCACCCCGGCGGAGTTCCGTCAGGCACTCGAAGATCTCCTGTCCTCAGATCGCAGCCGTCTATCCGTCCCGGAGCCGACCGACCGCTCGTTCGTCCTGTACGTTGGTGGCTCGTCTCGATCGCCCCGTCGGATCTCGGGCGGGGAACAACACCACGGAGTACGTCGCTCTCCAACTTGGCCTCTTCAAACTATAGCTCGCTACGAGCCACAGAACGTAGCGGTTTGAATCGAGTCGATGACCGTCATCCGCGATGTCTGGGATAGTAACGACTCGGCAGAGCCCGGCGTCGAGACGTACGGCAAGGCCACCGCCACGGCGCTGGCTCGTGTTCCGAACCACTGGTACGAGCATCTGGCTGACAGCGACCCGAACCTGCCGATGCGCTGGCGACGGTCGGGTCCGATATCGCAAATCTCGGAGCCTGATAAGGGCCGGAAGAGAGACACGCCCCGACGACCCGAGAGCTTTCACAGACTCGAAGCGAACGATTGGTATCCCCTCGGCCGCATCGTATCCACAACACATGGACCCACTACTCACAATCGACGGCGAGTTACTCACCGGAACTATCGTCGACCGACCGAATCGGTTCGTCGTCCGTGTTCGGTTCGAGGACGCCCCTGAGCGCGTCTTTCTCGGAGACCCCGGTGCCCTCGAAGGCACGGTCGAGCCGGGAAACGAGATTCTCTGTTCGCCGGTTGACGACCCGGAGCGTGCGACGGACTACGACGCCATCACCGTCCGCGTCGACGGCGTGTACGTGAGCGTCCGCCCGGCGTTTGCGAACGACCTCTTCGAGCGCGTGCTCGCCCGCGATGCAATCCCCGCGTTCGCCGGGTACAGTTGCCTGAAACGCGAGCCTGTACTACCGGAGCACGGCCGGACAGATTTTCTCGTCGAGACGCCGGCCGACGAGACCGCCTTCGTCGAAATCAAATCTTGCACGCACGTCGAGGACGGCGTCGCCATGTTTCCCGACCGCCAAACCGAGCGCGGTCGGCGCCACCTCCGGAGCCTCGAAGCGCTCTCTGAAGACGGCCACGAGACACACGTCGTGTTCGTCGTGCAGCGACCTGATGTCGAACGTTTCCGCCCCTACCGAGCTGTCGACCCGGAGTTCGTCGACTTACTCGCCCGTGTACAGGAGATCGGGGTGGGCGTACACGCGATTACGACCTCGTTCGACCCGCCTCACTACTCACTTCGGAACGACAACCTGCCAGTCGACATGGGATGACGAGCGGTACGCTCGGTGCTCGAACAGTGTTCATTTTGTACCTATATCCTGAGTTCTGTATTACAGAAGGCCCTTGTTTGGGTGTATTTTTGTCACTGGTCGCGTGAAATGAATATCTGAGTCTTGCTGAACTCCCCCTCTATATTCAGCACGCTACATATGTCCGGCCCAGAGGATTTCAACAGAGCCAGAACCACTGCTCAAGACTCGCGCCACTTGTGGCCGCACTCGACACATGTGAACAGCCGAACCTCGTAGGAACCTCCCGGTTTGGGCATCATCTGGTACTGGGCCCGGTCACTGTCGCAGTCCTCGGCCGGACAGGACTCCTGCATAGTCTCGGAGGTGTCTTGGGTTGCGTCGGCCACGGTGGGTGTGCCGTTGTTTTGCTGTCCATCTTGAATCGACATTGCTGCTTCCGCTTGCGAGTCCCGTGGCTCTTTGTGCTCACAAGAGCGACACACCCATGTCTCACCTTCCGTGTGCATTATCGACCCGCATTCGTCACAGAATTGCATATTGGAGAGAATACAGGGGGTGACGGATATATGTTTTAATTTCCGCTTCGTCGTGGCTCTCAGGCAGCTGTTTGTGGTGGCTGTTTCGGCCGAGTCTCGATGCCCGCCCATTGAGGAGTTCGTCGTCGCGTTATGGATAGTTTCACTCTTGAGAGCAGCAACGATATCCGAGCGATCGAATTGCCCCGGAGTTGGAACGTCGATGGCGAGCGGAACCCGGTGCGCTCTACCAGTGGTTTGGTGAGTGAAATCACACTTATCTCGGAATCCCTTATCTTGTGTGTATTGTTCAATCTTTAATTTTCTAACCACCGTCTATGAATACTCGAAACTTGGCAAGTCATGCTGATGAGGGAGCCCCGTGAGCTGTAAGTAGTCGCGGGTTGTATTTATATGCAGATATGTGTAGAAAAATAGGTTCATATCCGACTTTGAGGGGCAACTTAGAACAGGAAGCACTGGATGTGAGGATGGCTATGTACCGAACCGTCTACCAGACAGTCGATCTAGCAGCGACCCTGAGATAGTTATCTCTGCATATATCTATAATATTCACAATACTTGTTGTGGAAGTGTCCATCTTGAGTATAGTCGTTTTATCTGTTCGCCCGCTCGGAAAGTCGGTGAAAACTCCATGACGAGTGATATCCGTAGCAGCACGCCGTGAGAAATTACAGACATAGTTCCGTAATCTATTCTCACGACGAGCGCGGGTCATCACCCGTCTATGGTCGTGTACTCGGAGTATTGGTTACGAACCTCGAGTTCGTTTTTGCTGTACTGCAGTACGTTCAGTAGCTCCGACATGTAGGTGGGTGTGAACCGGTCTCGGGGGCCGGTCACGCCGATAGACGCCTTGACATCCCCGTTCTTATCGAGAAGCGGAACGGCGATGCCTCGAATACCGCGGAGATGTTCCTCGTCATCGATGGCGTACCCTCGTTCACGGACCCGCCCGAGCGAGTCTTCGAGTTCCGCCAGCGAGCTAACGGTCCTGTTCGTTCCCGACGGGAGACCGTGTCGTTCGACGATTTCCGCCCGGCGAGCCTCGGGGAGGTACGCTAAAATCGCCTTTCCGAGCGAAGTCCAATGCATCTCCGTGCGATTCCCGATCGGAATCTCGTCCGCCGCGGCTTTCTTCCCGGTGCTTCGATATAGAATGACCCGTTTCCCGTTTTCTTCGACCGCAGCGCCGACTATCTCGCCCGTCACTCGGCTGAGCTCTTCGACCTTATTTCTGAGCAGTCGAGCGATATCGATCCGCTGCCGGATATCTCCGCCAACCTCGAGAAAGCGAAACGAGCGACGGTACTCTCCAGCGTCTTTGACGACGAAGCCCCGCTCAATGAGCGTGTTGAGGTGGACGTAAATCGTGCTTGCCGGAATGTCGACCGTCGACGCGAGTTCCGAGAGGCCGGCCGGTTCGACGCCGCTGAGGGCATCGAGAATCTCGAACGTCGTTTCGACCGCGCGTATTGTTTTGACGTCGCCATCGGACATGCTACGGTCTTTTCCACACTCGGTGAAAGTATTTTCCCCCTGTTCAACTGCCATTCAACTCTCTCGAAAAGAAAACTTCGAGTGTTTACCACAGAAAAAAGTACATCGAGTAACACGCTATTTTTACCTCGTGTTGACACGTATTTTCCGAGCGCGTCGAATCCGGGAGCGAAACCACGTCCCGTGAATAGGCCGAGATACCGGTTGAGAAGCCCTGTTCGATGAATGTTAACGGTAGTATAAGCGTACGTCGATATTCTGCATTTTTGACCGTGTTGAATACGAGGTACCGACAGTGGTGACCTTGCGGGGGATTACCACCGTGTCCCTCGGTTAGACGCAAGGGAAGTCGAGAACCGATGACTGGACAGGCGCTTTACCCGACGTCTGGGGTGTCGAGAAGATCGCAGCGGCCCCGGATGCGATTCAACACGGTTGGGAGCGCGTCGTTCACCTCCATTACCAACATTTATTATGCGGGATTGAGGAGTAGTCTTCAGCCGACATGAGCCAGGTAAGACTATCGAACGTGAGTAAGGAGTACGATGGGGGTATCCTCGCCGTAGAGGGGTTGGATCTCACCGTCGACGACGGGGAGTTCGTTGTCGTCGTCGGGCCGTCCGGTTGCGGGAAGTCGACGACGCTCAGGATGGTGGCTGGGCTCGAGACCGTCACCGGCGGTGAGATCGCCATCGGCGAGCACGTCGTCAACGACGTGCGGCCGCAGGACCGGAACATCGCGATGGTGTTCCAGTCGTACGCGCTGTACCCCCACATGACCGTCCGCGAGAACATGTCCTTCGGGTTGCGTCTCGCCGGGGAAGACGACGACGAGGTCCGAGACCGCGTTGAGGACGCCGCCGAGATGCTGGAGATTTCGGAGCTGTTAGACGACCTCCCGAAACAGCTCTCGGGCGGTCAGCAACAGCGGGTCGCGCTGGGGAGAGCTATCGTGCGCGACCCGGACGTGTTCCTGATGGACGAGCCGCTTTCGAACTTGGACGCCAAACTCCGGACGCAGATGCGGACGGAGATACAGCGGATTCAGGAGGACCTCGGCGTCACGACGGTGTACGTCACTCACGACCAGACAGAGGCGATGACGATGGCCGACCGTATCGTCATCCTCAACGACGGCAAACTCCAGCAGGTTGACCCCCCGGAGCGCTGTTACGACGAACCCAACAACGAGTTCGTCGCCGGATTTATCGGGTCGCCCTCAATGAACTTCTTCGAGGTGACCGCAACAGACGACGACGGCGGCGTTCGCTTCGAATCCCCGAGCTTCGAGTTCACACTGGATGTCGACGTTCCCTCTGGTGAGTACACGCTTGGTGTCCGACCGGAAGATTTCACGCCGGACTGCGAGGGAGGCTACGTCGAAACAGTCGTTGATGTCGTCGAACCGGTCGGTTCGGACAACTTCCTCTACCTGCAGACGACCCACGGCTCGTCCGAGGTCGTCGCGCGGGTCGAAAGCGAGCTCCGGCCGGCTGTCGGGGACGAGATAACGCTCGGGTTCGACGTGGACGACATGCATCTCTTTGGTAGCGACGGCGCGCGCGTCGCGGTGAGTGAGACACGACTGACGGACTCCGCCTGACATGATGTATGATTCAATCGGACGACGCGAGCACGAGTGGGCAGGATTGACCGCGGCTGAGGTCCGAGAGGTGGGAGCGAAACCGGGGTCGATTCTGGTGATTCCGGTGGGGAGCATCGAACAGCACGGCGAACATCTACCGGTCGTGACCGACTCGCTCTTGGTTGAGGCGATGGTCGATTCGGCGGTTGAGCAGACTGACGGTCTCCCCGTCGTCGTCTCGCCGACCGTGTGGAGCGGGTTCTCACCGCACCATCTCACCTTCGGCGGGACGCTGTCGCTAGACTTCGAAACGATTCGCGCGACGCTCGAGGACATCGCGCACACGGGGCTTCAAAACGACTTCGACGCCGTGTTGTTCGTCAACGGCCACGGCGGCAACGGCCCTCTCATTGGGTCCGTCGTCAGCACGGTCGGCGTCGAGACCGACGCCGAGGTGCTCGGAACAACCTACTTCGAGCTGGCGACTGACCGAATCGAGGCGCTTCGGGATACCGAAACCGGCGGGATGGCTCACGGTGGCGAGTTCGAAACGTCGCTCATGCTCGCGGTCCGACCCGACCTCGTCGGCGATTCCTCCACCCGGAACGGTGAACCACTAAACGAGTCATACCGTTGGAGCGGACAGGACCTCCTCGACGGGGGCTCAGTGAGTGTCTACCGGTCGTTCGACACGTACTCCGAGACGGGTGCCATCGGGCTCCCCGAGGAAGCGAGCGCCGAGAAGGGAGAGCGGATTCGGTCGATTATCGCCGAGGAACTCGCCTCGCTGCTCGATGCGGTTCACGAACAGAACGCGTGAGACACCGATAACGATAATGACAATAAAATATGGATAAAAACAATTATATATGTGGGGCAAATTGGTAGCGATGATGCGAGAAAATACCACAGAGGAAGCTAGCGGACAGACTCTGGACCGTCGGCGGCTCCTTCAAGCGCTCGGCGCTGGTGGCATGATCGCCATCGCCGGCTGTACCGGCGGCGGGGACGGAAGCGAAAGCGGCTCCGACGGCGAGGGCAGCGGTGAGGGTGGGGGAGACACCCAGAGCGTCCAACTCCTCACAATGGGTGTCGGTGACAACATCAAGCAGTTCTTCGAGGAGAACAACGCCGCCTTCGAGTCAGAGTACGACGTTGACGTCGAGTTCACGAGTGTAACTTGGGACAACGCACGGCAAACTGTGAACAACCGAGTCGACGGCGGACAGGCCCCGGACGTGAGCCGTTGGCCCGCTCGGTGGATTCCGCAACTCGTCGGGAAGGACGCGCTCGAACCGGTCGACGATCTAATGGACGGCAAGTTCGGCGAGAAGTTTGCCGAGGGAGTCGCCAACGGCACGATGTACAACGGCTCGCACTACGGCGTTCCGTGGGCCGCATCGAACAAGTGTCTCTACTACAACAAAGACGCGTTCGAGGCCGCCGGTCTCGACCCGGAAAATCCGGCGCTGGACACGTGGGAAGACATGCTCTCGGCGGCGAAGGCCCTCACCGAGAGCGACGAGGTGAGCGTCCCGGCACTCGGCCTCGCCGGCGCTGACGCCATCGAGACGGGGTCGCAGTACTACCACTACCACTGGTCGCACGGTGCCGACTTGGTCGACGACGAGGGGATGCCCGTCGTCAACTCCGACGGCGCCGTTGAGGCGCTTTCGTTCTACACCGACCTCCATCTCGAACACGGCGTGACGCAGTCTTCACCGCTTTCGTCGACCCGACAGGACATCCGTCAACTGTTCGAGAACGGCGACCTCGGGATGGTCATCGGGCACGTTTACACGGGGCTCAACATAACCGAGTCACAGGAGAACGGTGAGGTTGACTTCGATTACGGTATCGTCCAGGTCCCGAAGGGCCCTGCGGGCCGGTACAGCCTGTTCACTATCGACACGCTGGGCATCTTCAGCCAGAGCGAACATAAGGACGTCGCGCGAGACCTGATTCGCTTCTACTTCGACGAGGAGCGCCGCTTCCAGTACTCGAAACAAAAGGGCTTCCTCCCGGTCGTCGAGGCGGTCGGCGAACGGGAGTACTTCTCCGAGTCGAAGAACTGGGGGCCGTTCGTCGAGGCGGGACAGTACGCCCGTGCTCGGCCGAAACTCAGCAATTTCAGCCAGTTCAACGACCGGATGGTCCAAGCGATACAGGAAGCGCTCGCCGACCAAAAGAGCCCGCAGAAGGCCTTGAACGACGCCCAGAGTGACCTCGAAGACGCGATGAACTAATGCAACGATATGAGCCTCGCTGAAGAACATACCCAGACAGGCGACGATTCGCGGCTATCACAGTCCGCCGCGCACGTCAAGCGGAACCGCCGCGCATACCTTTTGATAGCGCCTGCTGCGTTATTTCTCGTCGCCGTCGTAGGGTACCCGATACTGGAGACGTTCCGCCTGTCGCTGTATCGCTCTCCCGCCGATTCGACTATCGAGACGTTCGTCGGGTTGCAACACTACGTCGACATCCTCAACAGCGACATCTTCTACCGTCTCCTCTGGCAAACGGGGCGGTGGGTCGCGGTCGGCGTCGCCGGTAAGACGTTACTCGGTCTGCTCATCGCAGTTCACCTCAAGGGCGACATTCGGGGTCGGAAGTTCTTCCGAACGGCGTTCCTCATCCCGTGGGGAATTCCGTACGCCATCTCTGCGGTCGTCTTCCGGTGGATAGAACATCCACAGTTCGGCTATCTCAACGCCATTCTGCTCAAACTCGGCGTGATAGAGCAGGGTATCGGAATTCTCGGGAACCCCGACATCGCGTGGTTAGGCGTCGTCGTGGCGGATATCTGGATCGGCACGCCGTTTATGGCGATCATCTTCCTTGCGGGTCTGCAGTCGATTCCGCAGGATCTCTACGAGGCCGCGGCCATCGACGGGGCTGAGCGGTGGCACCAGTTCCGATACATTACGCTCCCACAACTCAAGAGCGTCATCCTGATGGCGACGCTCCTCTCGACGATTTGGACCTTCGTCAGTTTCGACACTATCTGGACGATGACGGGCGGCGGTCCGATTAGCACGACCGCGACGCTGGTGATTCACATCTACCAGGTCGGCCTGCAGAACGGGCATCTCGGGCTCGGTGCCGCCTACAGCGTCATCGGGTTCCTGCTGTTGCTCCTGTTCGCTATCGTGTATCTCAGAGTCTACACCCGCGGAGGTGAGGAGCTGTGACGATGGCAGGCCACGACGAGGGCGGACTGCGCCGAGTCAGAGTCTACGGCATGCTCATCGCCCTACTCGGGATAATGATGTTCCCGTTCTACGCGATGTTCTCCAGTACGTTCAAACCGGAGTCGGAGATATTCTCCGCACCGGCGACGCTCGTGCCGTCCCAGCTGTCTCTCGGGGCGTACGTGGACGTCTGGACGCAGACTGACGTGCTCCTCTGGATCGCCAACAGTTTCGTCATCTCGCTCGGAACCGTCGTCCTGACGCTTCTGCTCGCGATCCCCGCGGCGTACTCCTGCGCGCGGAATGACTTCGTGGGCAAGCGGACGTTCCTGCTCGCCGTCCTCGTCGTCCAGATGTTCGCCCCCGTGGTTCTCATCGTGGGACTGTTCGACGTCATCAGCCGGCTCGGACTGTTCAACACGTACCTAGCCGTTATCGTCCCCGCAGCGGCGTTCACCCTCCCGTTCAACATCTGGATGCTCTACGGCTACTTCAAGACCGTTCCCGTCGAACTGGAAGAGTCCGCCCGCATCGACGGTGCCAGCCAGTTACAGGTACTCACGAAGATTGTTCTTCCGTTGACCAAACCCGCGCTCGTCGCCAGCATCACCTACACGTTCCTGTACGCGTGGAACCGGCTCCTGTTCGTGCTGACGTTCCTCACCGACAGCGGGAAGTACAACATCCCGCGCGGGGTCTTCTCGATGGTCGGCGCGCTTCAGACTGACTGGCGGATGATGCTCACCGTCTCGGTCATCGGTATCATCCCACTCCTCGTTCTGTTCGCGTTCCTTGAACAGTACATCGTGGCGGGGATGACCGCCGGCGCAGTCAAGGAGTAACGACCCTCCTGTATATTTATTATCGACCCGCGTGACGACCTGCTATGGAGTTCGCTATCTGGGCGTACCCGTGGGACGTGCTCGACGCGGGACCACGAGAGACGGGCGCTCGCATCGCCGAACTGGGCGTCGACGAGGTGACCCTCGCGACGAACTATCACGCCGTACAGGCGTTCGCGCCGCACAACCCGAAGCGGCGGACCTTCTTCGCACGCGCGAGTTCGTACTTCCGCCCTGACGGCGGCTACGGCCGCCTCGAACCGATTCCGTACGAAGGAATGACTGGTGATTGGGTCGCTGGAATCGCCGACGGTCTCGAGAACGTCCGGTTGAACTCGTGGACGGTCGGCTGCCACAACTCGCGGCTCGGGATGCGCCATCGAGACGTGACGCTGACCTCCGCGCACGGCGACGACCTCGTATTCGGCCTCTGCCCGTCGAACCCCGACGTACAGGAGTACCTCACCGGACTCGTCCGCGACCTGACCGACTCGGCGCACTTCGACCGAATCGAACTCGAGACCTTCGACTACTTCTACGGGACGGGGTTCGGTTGGCACCACCAGAAAATTCACGCTCAGCTGGGAACGCTCGGTGAGTTCCTCTTCGGACTGTGCTTCTGCGACCACTGTCGGGGGACCGCGTCGGATGCGGGCATCAACGTCGAATCAGCTCGAGAGACCGTCGCACAGACGCTCGACGAAATCGTCGATGGAACCGTTCCGCACGGCCTCTCGCCCGAGCTATGGCTCCGCGAGCACGACGCGGTCGCCGACTACGTCGACGTACGCGAAGAAACGCTGGCGACGCTCTACGCGGACCTGTCCGCGGCGAGCAGGTCGACACCGCTCGGATACTACGTCGGCGCGCCCGAACCCGGCCGCGAGTGGATGGTCGGGGCCGACCTCGACCAGCTGTCCGAGCACGTCGACTACTTCTGTCTGCCGGCGTACGAGTCCTCACGTGAGGCGGTGATGAACGCCTATCGAAGCGTCGATGCGGTGACCGATGACGTACCGTTACACGTCGGCCTCCTCCCGGGCCACCCGGCGATACACGACGGCGACACGCTCGTCGACATCGTCGACTCACTCCGGGCCGTCGACGTGCCGCGGGTCTCGTTCTACAACTACGGACTGCTGCCCGAGCGGTCGCTGTCGTGGATTCGGGAGGCCACGAACGAGAGTCTGTAACAAACGATACTTTCATACTGTCGCCCCCTACAAGCGTTTGTATGGAGATAACCGACGTGACAGCGGTTACTGTCGACGTTCCGCTGACGAGTACCGACGAGCATCTCGGAATCGCCCCGTACACCACGAATCACGGCGAACTCGAATCGATGGAGCGCGTGCTCGTCCGCGTCGATACCGACGAGGGTATCGAAGGCTGGGGGGAGATGCGCGTGTTTCTCTCGCCGACGGCGACCGAGTCGCTCATCGAAGACGGTATCGGACCGATGGTCGTCGGTCAGTCGCCGTTCGAAATCGAACGCCTTCGCCGACAGGTGTTCGTCGAGTACACGAACGTGGATATGTTCTTTTCCGCCGTCGAAACGGCCTGTTGGGACATCGTAGGGAAAGCGCTCGACCGACCCGTGTACGAACTGCTCGGCGGCTGGACCGCGCCGACCCAGAGCACGCTCCAGCACAGGTCCCACGTGGCCGACGGCACCCGGAACCCCGGTCCAGTCCCGGTCGCGTTCTGCCTCGGAATCCTGCCGCCCGAGGAGTCTCGCGTGAAAGCCCGAGAGGCACTAGACGCGGGGTTCGACGTGCTCAAGACGAAAGCGGGGAGGGACTGGCGACAGGACGTTGCGCGGATCAAGGCGATGCACGACGAGACGGACGGACAACTGGAGTTCCGACTCGACCCGAACCAGGGCTGGACACTTGATCAGGCAGTTCGCGTCGGCGCGATGCTCGAAGACGAGGGAATCTACCTGCAGTACCTCGAACAGCCGATTCGGGTGGACTCCCACGTGTCGCTCGCACGGTTGCGACAGCGCCTTCGGCAGCCCATCGCCCCGAATGAGGACACCTACGTGCCACACAACATCTCTTCGCTCGTCGAGGCCGGCGCGATGGACGTGGGCGTCATCGACCTCACCCCGGCTGGCGGCATCAGCGGGATCCGGCAACAGGCCGCGATACTCGAAGACGCCGGCGTGCCGTTTACCCACCACTGTGCATTCGACCTCGGGATTCGAACCGCGGCAATTCTCCACGCCGTGAGCGGGATTCCGGGCTTTTCACTCCCCCCGGACTCGACGTACTACGCGTGGGAGGGCGATGTCATCTCGGAACCGTTCGAAGTTGAAGACGGCTGTCTCCCCGCGCCGCTCGGGCCCGGACTCGGCATCTCGGTCGACCGAGACGCCGTCGAAGCGTATCGAATATAGTGCAACACCATAGCAAGGTTGAATAGCTCCGACCACATCGGTGCGCACGCTATGGTTGAGTTATCACTACGAGACCGTCCGGCAATCGTAACCGGTGCCTCTCGAGGTATCGGTCGCGAAATCGCGGCGCGATTCGCGGAGGCTGGCGGAGATGTCGCCATCTGCTCGCGCTCGTTGGACGACGTGAGACCGGTCGCAGAGGAGCTCACCGCCGCACACGACGGCCGGGTCGTTCCGGTCGAATGCGACGTAACCGACCGCGACGAGGTTCGAAGCCTCGTCGATACCGTACTCGACGAGTTCGGCGAGGTCAAGGTTCTGGTGAACAACGCGGGCGGGTCAGACGAGTCCGCGAACGTGGCGCACCGCTGCGACGAGGAGACGTTCGAGCGGATGGTCGACCTGAACCTCAAGAGCCAGTTCCTCCTGAGCAAGGAGGTCCTCCCGGCCATGGTCGCCGCCGGCGGAGGTTCGATGATCCACATGGGCTCGGTCAACGGGCTCTTCGGCATCGGTTTATCCGGCTACTCGGAGGCGAAAAGCGGTCTCCTCGCGATGTCGCGAAACATCGCGGCCCACTACGGCCAACACGGTGTTCGCTCGAACGTCATCTCCGCAGGGACGATAGAAACCGCGAGCAGGCGCGAGGAGATGGAGAACACAGAGGGCCGAACGGGCGATTCGAACGCGCGCGAAGGCTGGCTCGACCAGTACCCGCTCGGTCGCTTCGGGACACCGCGTGAGGTCGCGGACACCTCGCTGTTCCTCGCATCGGAGCTGTCCAGTTTCATCACCGGCGAGAACGTCGTCCTCGACGGCGGCCTCACAACGAGTCTCTCGACGTCGTTCATCAATGAAGTGTACGACGCGGACGAAGTACCATCACGACGGTAACCACATCAACGATGAAAGAACTAACCACAGCGGACGCACCGGACAGCATCGGACCGTACTCGCAGGGTGTCGTCTCGGGCGACAAACTCTACGTCTCTGGACAGGGACCTGTCGACCCCGAAACGGGTGAAGTCGTCGACGGGACGCCGGCGGAACAGACGATGCGAACCCTCGAGAACGTCGAGGCGATTCTGGAGGCCGGCGGATCGTCGCTCGCAGACGTGGTGAAAGCCACCGTCTTCCTCAAGGACATGCGCTACTACGACGAGGTGAACGAGGTTTACGGCGAGTATATGTCGGCACCGTATCCGGCACGGAGCGCCGTCGAGGTCGTGAAACTCCCCGTCGACATCGACGTGGAGATCGAGGTCGTCGCCGAGCGGTAACGCGCCGAGTCAACGACTCCGAGAGCACGTCCCGATCGTAGGTGAGAGCGGAAGCCGACGGCGCAACACCGCGTCGGGAGTGACGACGCTACCTTCCCACGGTCCCGAAGCGACACAGACTGTCGGGTTCCGCTTTCGTTTTGTGTAGTTCAGAACGGGTGACTCCTCGGTTGTCGCGGCCGTCGGAGCCAGTCGAACTCCTACTCCGACCGTGCGGCCTCGACAGCCTCTCTGAACACGCGAGCGTTCGCTTCGATAACGTCGAACTCGCCGCAAGCGATAGCTTCGGTGTCGACGATGGAGCTCCCAACGCCGACGGCCGTCGCGCCCGCATCGAAGAACTCGTCCACGTTGTCCAGTCCGACCCCGCCGGTCGGGACGGTCGGAATGTGTCCGAGTGGGCCACCGAGCGCCGAGATAAATCTCGGTCCGAGCGTGTCGGCGGGGAACACTTTCACCATGTCCGCGCCGGCTTCGAAGGCATTCACGGCTTCGGTCGGCGTGGCGATACCGACGAGCGAGGGTACACCG
This sequence comes from Haloferax sp. Atlit-48N, assembly GCF_003383015.2. Classification (NCBI taxonomy): domain Archaea; kingdom Methanobacteriati; phylum Methanobacteriota; class Halobacteria; order Halobacteriales; family Haloferacaceae; genus Haloferax; species Haloferax sp. Atlit-48N. The sequence goes on from NZ_CP137691.1 coordinate 191,876, forward strand.
TAACGATTCGCGGTTTCGACGACGCCCTCATCGAACGACGGCGTGACGATGAACTCCGCACCGGCGAGAGTCGTCGCCCGCGCCGTCTCCGCGTCGAGGACGGTCCCCGCGCCGATGGTCACCTCGTCGGCCGCGAACGACTCAGACACGTCTCGAATCATGTTGAGGACGCTTTCGGTGTTCGCGGTTATCTCGACCGTCGAAACCCCGCCGCGGCGGAGCGCGTCAACCGTCTCGATTGCCGTCTCGGGGTCGGTCCCTCGGATGATTGCGACGATACCCGACTCTGCGATTCGCTGGGCGGTGGAAGCGACCATACCCGTAGCAGGATGACCCACGGCTTAACCTTCGGGGTCCGCGACTGCCGGGGTGCAAACTTCGTCCAGAGAGGAGTCCTTATCACGCGACTCCGCGACGTTCGAGTATGCAAAACCCACCCCGACGGAGTGGATACTGTGACGCCTGAATTGGTGACCCCCGGCGAGACGATGGTTCGCCTGTTATCTCCGAGGGGAGGCCGCTTAGAGACGAGTGACACGCTGCGGTTCAGCACCGCCGGGGCGGAGTCGAACGTCGCAATCGCGGCGTTGGGGTCGTAACCGGGACGACGCCGACGGTGTGGGAAAAGTATTTTGACAGTTCGGGCGGAGTCCTATTCGTGCCCTCCGAAATCACGACGCGGCGACGACTCCTAGCGACCGGCGGCGCGTTACTGACAGCGGTGCTCGGTGGCTGTTCACAGGTTCTCCCTGAGTCAGAGACAGACACGCGGAGTCTCGTGCTCTCGTTGTTCTCCCTCGATGGCTCGCTTGCCGAACGGTACGTCGTCGACCTGACCGAGACGCAGCCGCCGTGGGACGAAGCTGCGTTCAACGCCACGCTCAACGGCACGGCATACACGACGCGACACCACACGCCGTTCCTCGCTCGCGGGAGCGAGACACCCACCTACGCGCGTCGAAACGGGACGTACTACCACCTCGACTCGCTCGTTGTCGGCGAGGAGACCGTCAGCCATCCGGTGCTCCGACTGTTCGAGGTCGGCCGCGCCGACGAACTCGACACCGCCCCGGACCACGTCACGCACTCGTCGCTTCCCGAGGGCGACCAACAGGCGGTGCAAGTCGCGTACTTCGCCGCTCGGGCGCGAGGGAACACCGGCGGCGCTCCGCGCGGCCTCGTCCAACGCGGCGGCTACGTGTATCGGACCGACGACGCGGCGGAGGCGAGCGACCTCCTCGAAGAATCGGGGGCGTCCCACGTCGAATTCCGGGATACCATCTACGAAGTCGAAATCGCCCGCGAGACGTTTCACGAATCCGTCTACCGGGCCGACGCCGACCCGGTCGCCGACTCGACGGCCGAGATGGAGACGATACTTCGGGCGTCGCTCCTCGACGCGCGGGCGACCCGGGAGGCACTCTCGCAGGCGGAGCGGGAGATTCTCCGGCAAGCGGCGGCCGACACCTACCGCGAGTCGCATCCGTACTCCGAGGCGTTCACGTCGCTCCTGACGAAACTCGACCACTGGGCGTACCTCGACGGCGACATCGAGAACGACGCGGGCGTCGAGGCGGGGTTGCGTCGGTTCCTCCTGTACGACGAGCGCTACTTCACGTATAGACTCGACTTCGCATCCGAGTAATTCGCCCGTACTCTCGATTCGAGTCGAACGGAGGGTACAACCCCAGACGTGCGGCAGTCGGAGCGTCGCGTCGCCGCCGAGGGAGGCGAAAGTACGGAGCGGGAGAGACGACACGGCATCACAAAACCACGGTCGTGAACCGACGTTCGTCCAGTTTTCGGTGACGCGTCCAGCGGAGCGACTGCCGTACGATGGCGAACACCCGAAGCCGGGTTTCGTCGGGGACGCTTCAGAATATATTATTGAATACTGTCTTGTTACTCTATTAGTTTCTAAATTGATGCAAGTATTTTGAGTTCAATAATCTCGTATTTTTCAGCAATAAAGAAGATTTATTAAAAATTATTTCTATATGTGTATAGAAATCACAAAATAGGTGGGGGTAGTGGGTATTATTTAGACAAATGGCTATAAATGGTCTTCGCCCCGGACACACACGACGTAATCCGAGTTAGTAGCAGAAAGCCGTCTAAACGCCTATTCTGTATTCGACCGTAAAACGGACGGCCGGCAGCCATCGACATAACTTATCAAAATTTAGTATTATCTGTGTAAATGGGGTTTTTCCATTATGCATCACCTATCGACCTCGACGGGCCACCGGTCGAGTACCCGAGACCGACGAGCGACGAGCGTCCGCATCACGGCACGCTCTGTGGATTCCGGCAATTGGCCGCCACCGCACGGAGTACGCGAGAGTGGTGTCGACGGCTGCCGAAGCGTCCGCGGGTCGCAACGGTCACGGTCACGCGTCGGGCTCGGTAGCCGGCGCGTCACCGAACAGATACTGAAGCAGGTAGCCAGCGAGCAGCGCGGCGACGGTGACGAGCGCCGCGACGGGATGCTCGACGGAGAGCCCCACGGCGAGAAGCGCGAGGAAGCAGCAGGCGATTGCGGCCGTCAAGAGACCGCCGGGCGCGCGGAACGGCGCGGCAACGTCACCGCGATAGACGCGTAGCCCGACGAAGGACGCGATGTTGATGGCGTACGGGAGGACCGTCCCGACGAGCGCGGCGAGGACGATTCCACCGACGACCTGCCTCCCGATGACGACAGCGCCGGCGCCGATGGCGACGGTGCAGAGCGCGACGTACGGCGAGTTCGTCTGCTCGCTGGTGGCAGCGAACGCGCTCGGGAGGAGGCTCCGGTCGGCGAGCGCCGAGAGGACGCGCGCGGAACTGGTCAGGCCGACGAGCATCGTCGTGAAGATGGCGATGAGCGCGGCAACCGGGAGGAGGTACTGCGCGAACACCGGAAGTCCGGCGTCGCCGAGGACGGCCGAGAGCGGCGCGACCATCACGAGGTTTCCGTTCCGGAAGGCGCTCGGCGCGACCGTGAGATGGAGCGCGAGGACGATAGCGGTGTAGAACGCAGTCGTGAGAAGGAGGCTCCCGACGATTGCGCGGGGTATCGTCTCGTTCGGCCGCTTTACTTCGCCGGCGGCCGCGGGGACGACTGTCCAGGCCCCGTAGCCTGTGATAGCGAGGCCGACGGCCGCGAGGAATTCCGTCCCGCTTCCGGTGACGAACGGCGTGGCGTTCGACGCGTCGCCGTTGGCGAGGCCGACGCCGCCGACGACGGTGAGCACCGCGAGGAGGAACGCGGTGAAGACGAGGTTCGTCCGCTTGGTGACGTCGATGCCGGCGAGCGTGACGCCGAGGCTGGCAACAATCGCAAGCAGCCCCAGCGGCACCGTCTGACCCTGGACGCTTGCGAGTTCGGGAATCGCGCCGAGGTAGTTCGCTACGTACCACGCCGAGACGGCGACGCCGAACACCCACCCCAGCGCGTACGACGTGCCCTCCATGTACGAGGCGAACCGGCGGACGGCCCTGCTTCTCCCAAGGGTCTTCACGGGAAAGATAGCCGGGCCGCCCGACTCGGGAAACGCGGTTGCGAGTTCAGTGTAACAAAGTGCGATACTGACCATCCCGACCCCCGCGACCAGCCACGCGAGAACCGCGGCCGGGCCGACTAACTGACCAGTGAACGCCGGAAAGAAGAATATCGACGAACCCATCATGCCGCCGACGCTCAACAGTAGGAGGTCCCAGAGTCCGACCGTACGAGGACCGTCGCTCTCGGTAACGGCTGTCATGCCTTTCGTTCCGAAAGTTCGCATCTTAACTATTGCGCTCTTACGAGCGTTCTCCGCGGATCACGCGGTACCCGACCACGTGTCGGACGCTTCTCGCCGAGCGCGTACGCTTGATTCGAGCCGAGCGCCGCGGTCTCCTGCCAACACGTACGGACACCCATTCCCAGTCTGAACGGATTAGGAAAAATTCCACATAAACGAGTAGCTAGTGGTCAGAAATAGATTAGAAACCGATATAGATAAAACAATATCCAGCTAATTGGCCTACTATACACAATTTGTCCGGCAAAATACCAAATTACAGCGTTATAATTGTAACATCTGAACCTCGTCTGCTCGGCCGCCCCGGTGAGTCGGTCCGACCGGAGTATCAGCGGCGGTGGAGTCGGGTCGTATGAGTTCTCACCCGCGCGTAGCGTGCGAGTCTGTGTGACAAAGACAAACACTAAATGCACGCATGTAACATATGATGAATATGAGCGTGACAGTCGAACGAGAAACGGCCATATCCATCGACGGACTCCGGAAATCGTTCGCCGGAGAGCCAGTACTGCGTGGAATAGACCTATTAATCGACGAGGGAGAATTCTGCGTCGTCGTGGGGTCCAGCGGGAGCGGGAAGTCGACGCTGCTGAAATGCATCTCGGGATTGCTCTCGTTCGAACGGGGCGCGGTCTTCGTCGACGGCGAAGACGTGACGAACCGCTCGGTCGAAGCGCGGGACATCGGATTCGTGTTTCAGGACTTCGAAGACCGGCTGTTTCCCCACATGACCGTCGAGGAGAACGTCGCTTTCGGCCTGCGTGAGGCCGGGACGTACGACGCCGAGGAGATATCCCGGCGGGTGGACGAGACCCTCCAACTGCTGTCTATCTCAGAGACAAAGACGAGTCTGCCCTCGGAGCTCTCGGGCGGCCAGCAACAGCGGGTGGAACTGGCGCGGCAACTCGTCCGCGAGTGCGACGTGATGTTGTTGGACGACCCGCTTGCGGACTTAGACTACAAGCTGCAAAAGCGGATGGTGCTGGAGATACGGCGAATCCACGAGGAGTTCGGAAGCACGTTCGTCTACGTGACTCACAACCAAGACCAGGCGCTGAAACTGGCCGACAAACTCGTCGTGATGAACGACGGCGTCATCGAACAGGTCGGCACGCCCGAGGAGGTGTACGACGCCCCCGAGACGGCGTTCGTCGGCCGGTTCATCGGCGACAACAACCCGCTTCTCGGGACGGTGACCGAACACGACGGCGACCGGGTCGTCATCGACACCGACCTTGGGAGCGTCGTCGCCGAGTCGCGGGAACAGCCGCCGTCGGTGGGCGAGGAGACGATGGTGCTCCTCCGGCCGGAGGACGTCGCCCTCGGGGACGACGCCGACGCGTGCGACAACGGCTCGACGGGGACCGTCGAAGACCTGACGTACACCGGCGAGTATACCGAGTTCGCCGTCTCGTTTCCAAACGTGACCCGCGAGTTCCAGGTCCGTCGCTCGGGCGATGTCCGCCGATTCGAGGAGGGCGACGAGATTCGAATCGGCTGGGACGCCCCCGAGGGCGTCTGCTACGACCGGCTGAGCGCGTCCGACTCGGTGACTGTCGACGACCTGATGGAGGTGTGAGATGGCGACGAGCGACCACACCCACGCGGACGAAGCCAGCGCGGGACTCTCGGTCGACGGCCTGACGAAGATATACCCCGACGGCACGCTCGCGGTCGACGATATCAGCTTCAGCATCGACGCGGGAGACTTCTGCGTTATCATTGGTCCCTCCGGCTGCGGCAAGTCCACGACGCTCCACTCACTCGTCGGTAACGTGCCGCCGACCAAAGGGACTGTGACGCTCGACGGACGCGACATCACGGACGCGCCGACCTATCGCCGCGACATCGGACTGGTCTTTCAGGACTTCCAGCTGTTCCCGCATCTCACGGTCGAGGAGAACATCCGATACGGGCTCGAACGGATGGACGTGTCCGCCGCGGAAGCCGACGACCACGTGGCGTCGATGGCCGAGATGATGCAGTTGGAGGGGATGCTTGACCGCGACCCCGCCGAACTCTCCGCCGGCCAGCAACAGCGCGTCGCGTTGGCCCGCTCGCTGGTGCTCGAACCGAAACTGCTCCTCCTCGACGAACCGCTCGGCGACATGGACTACAAGCTCCAAAAGCGGATGGAGCGGGAGCTGCTCCGACTCCACCGCGAACTGGAGACGACGTTCGTCTACGTGACCCACGACCAGACGCAGGCGATGCGGCTCGCCGACCAGATGGTCGTGATGAACGACGGGCAAATCGAACACTCCGGGCCCGTCAGGGAGGTGTACAACCGGCCGCGGACGGCCTTTACTGCCGCGTTCGTCGGGGACTCGAACCTGTTTTCGGGGACGGTGACCGACGTGGACGCCGGGGGAGCCGTCGCCGTCGTCGACACCGACTTCGGCGCGTTCCGCGTCTCGACCGCGAACGCCGACTCGAAGCCCGAGAACCTCGTCGACCGGTCGGTGGTGTTCGCCGTCCGCCCGCAGTTCGTTCGCCTCGAAGACGGCGAGAACGGCCTCGACTGCGACGTTGACGACGTCATCCACCGCTCCGGCGAGGGGACGCAAATAGTAATGACCGCGCGCGGGAGCGAGGGGACGAAGCAGATACAGGCGAAGTCCGACGACCGGGTCGAACCGGCCGCCGACGCGGTGACGGTCGGCTGGAACGCGGACGATGCCATCCTCCTCGAACGGACGAGCGTGGCCGGCGACGTGGACCTCCAAGAGGACATCCTCGGCGAGTAGCGGAGCCCGGGGCTGCCGAATGCGGCAGCGACACGCCGCGGGGGACACGTTCCCCTGGCACTGAGCTGTGCGTAGATTCGTCCATTGTTGTCTTCTGTCTGTGGACATCGAGTCACTGTCTGCGAAAATTTTTATACATTCTCCACAATGGGTACGGATACATGGCTATCGAGGTAGACGAGACGCGGTTCGTCGAGACGATGAAAGAGCAAGCCGAAATCGGCGGCACGGACGGAGGCGGGCTGCACCGCCTCGCGCTCTCCGACGAGGACGCCGAGATTCGGGCGTGGTTCGCAGACCAAGTGTCGGAGGCGGGGCTCGAACTCACCGTCGACGAGTTCGGCAATATGTTCGGCTACCGCGAGGGGACCGACCCCGACGCCGGGACCATCCTCGTGGGGTCGCATTTGGACTCCCAGCCGTACGGTGGCATCTACGACGGCGCGATGGGCGTCGTCGCCGCGCTCGAGTTGGTCCGCGCGCTGAACGACGAGGGAATCGAGACGAGACACCCCATCGAAATCGTCAACTGGACGAACGAGGAGGGCTCGCGGTTCCAGCCGGCCATGCAGGGCTCCGGCGTCTGGGCGGGCGAACACGACATTGAGACGGAGTACGCCAAGACGGACGCCGACGGCGAGGTCTTCGAGGAGGAACTGGAGCGCATCGGCTACAAGGGCGACGTGCCCGCCGAACCGCAGCGCGACTACGACTCGTACCTCGAACTCCACATCGAGCAGGGACCGTACCTCGAAGAGAACGACGCCGACGTGGGAATCGTCACGGGCATCGTCGGCTTCACCTGGGGCGCGATTACCTTCCACGGCGAGGCCGACCACTCGGGGCCGACGCCGATGCACTACCGGAGCGACGCCCTCGTTGCCGCGGCGGACGTCATCACGCAGATTCGGCGCATCCCCGACACGCTGGGCGAGCGGACCGTCGGCACGACCGGCTACATCGACGCGAAGCCCAACTCCATCAACATCATCCCCGAGGAGGTGACGTTCACGTGGGGATTCCGCGATCCCGACGAGGCGGTCATCGAGGAGGCTAGGGCGCGCGTCCTCGAGGAGGCGGAGGCGACCGCCGAGCGCGAGGGCGTCAACTGGGAGTACGAAGACCGGATGTGGACCGACCCGGTTCGGTTCGCGGACGGCTGCGTCGACGCCGTCGAACTGGCGACCGAGGAACTGGGCTACGACGGTATGCGTATCTTCAGCGGTGCGGGACACGACGCGACTCACACCCACAAGGTGATGGACACGGGGATGGTGTTTTCGGTCTCCGAGGACGGCAAGAGCCACAGCGAGGACGAATACACGAGCTGGGACGACTGCTACAAGGCGGCCAACACGCTGGCGAACGCCGCGTACGAACTGGCCACGGAGTAATTATGAAGGCAAATTTCGACCGCGAGTTCACTCGCGCAGGCATCTGGAACTGGGAGAAACCGCACATCGAAGACGAGATTCGGTACGCGCAGTACGCCGAGGAGGCCGGGCTGGACTCGGTCTGGCAGGGGGAGTCGCGGCTGGTCCGCGACGCCATGACCGTCATGGGCGCGTACACGCAGGTCACAGACGAGATAGATATCGCGCCCGGTGTGACGAACTGCTACACGCGGAACGTGGCGGTGATGGCACAGACGTTCTCGACGCTCCACGAGCTCTCGGGCGGGCGGATGAAACTGGGCATCGGCGCGTGGTGGGACCCGCTGGCGTCGAAAGTCGGCATCGAACGGGAGCACCCGCTCCGTCGGATGTGGGAGTACTGTACCGTCACCAAGCGCCTGCTGGACCTCGAAAACGTAACGTACGAGGGGCAGACGCTCTCCGTCGACGACATCGAACTCGATCTCGTTCGCTCGGACGCACAGCCCCGTGACGTGCCCATCTACGTCGGCGCGACGGGCGAGACGATGCACAAGCTGACCGGCGAACTGGTCGGGAAAGGCATCGCCGGCGGCATCTTCATGAACTACCTTATCCCGCCCGAGCACAACCTGAAAGGCCTCGAAAAGCTGAAAGAGGGCGTCGAAAAGCAGGACGGGACGCTGGAAGACGCCGACCGCCCGCAGCTCATCGCCGTCGCAATGGACGAGGACGCGGACGTGGCCATCGACCAGGCGCGCGGTCTCGCCACACAGTACATCGGCCAGCAGCCGCACATCAGGAAGGCGTCGGGCATCGATCCCGAACTGGCGGAGAAAGTTCAAGCCGAGATGGGCGGGTGGCCGGCCTCCGCCGAGGACATCGAGCGCGCCTCGCAGTACGTCGACGACGACGTGGTGACGAACATCGTCGCTGCGGGCACCCGCGACGACGTTATCGACCGGGTCCGCGACTACTGTGCCGCCGGCTGTACCGAGCCGGTCGTCTACCCCCTGACGGACAACATGGAGGCGGTCATCGACGCGCTGGCCGAAGCCAAAGCAGAGGCGTAGCAGCGGAGTCGTCGAGGAAACGAGCGGAGCGAAGCGGAGAGCTGACCGGACCGAACCCCGGCCACAGCTTTATCGCGGCCGCCGCCGACATCGGATCATGAGCCGAGTAGCGAACAAGACGGCGTTGGTCACCGGCGCGTCCAGCGGCATCGGCCGCGGCGTCGCCGTCACACTCGCGGAGGCGGGAGCGACGGTCGGGGTGAATCACTATCCGAGCGACGAGGAGCGAACGCGGGCGGCCGAGGTGGTCGCCGAAATCGAGGCGGCCGGCGGCGAGGCGGCAGCCTTTCCCGGCGACGTGAGCGACGCGGCGAGCGTCGACGAACTCGTCGACGGGTTCGAGGCGACGTACGGGACGCCGGACGTGCTCGTCAACAACGCCGGCATCCTCAGACGGTCCCGTCTCGACGAGATGAGCGTTGCGGAGTGGGACGAGGTGTTGGACGTCGACCTCCGCGGGGTGTTCCTTGTGACCCGCCGCGTCGTCCCGGGGATGATCGACCGCGGGTCGGGGAGCGTCGTCAACGTGGCGTCGCAGTTGGGCTTCAAGGGTGCGGCGGGGTTCACCCACTACTGCGCCGCCAAGGGCGGCGTCATCGCGTTCACTCGCGCGCTGGCGCGCGAAGTCGCCCCCGACGTGCGCGTGAACGCCATCGCGCCCGGGCCGGTCGAGACGCCCCTTCTCAGCGACATCTCCGAGCAGTGGCGGCGCGAGAAGGCGGCCGAACTCCCGATGGAGCGGGCCGGCCGCGTCGAGGACGTGGCACCGACGGCGGTGTTTCTCGCCAGCGACGAGAGCAGCTACTACACGGGGCAGACGCTCTCGCCGGACGGCGGCGACGCCATGCACTGAGCCGTCCGTGTCACAGCATACCGTGGACTTATATTGGTGGCTCCGAATGGCTCTCTGTAGATGTCGACACAAACCGAACGTTCCGAGGAGACTGTAGCGTCGGGTCAGTCCCCGATCACGGGGGTCATCGAGGCCGTCAGCGTCAAGCGAGTACTTCTGGCGTACTTCCTGCTTGCCGCGGCGTACATCTATTTGCCCATCTTTTCGGTCATTGCGTTTTCGTTCAATTCGGGTGGGCTGACGTTTCCATTCGTCGAGTTCACCTTCGAGTGGTACGGAGAGTTGCTTGCCAACGAGGGACTCATCGAGGCCGTCCGGCGGTCGGTCACGCTGGCGCTCGTCGTGACCGTCATCACGACGGTGCTTGCGACGGCGACGGCGCTGGCGTACCGCTACGACTTCTGGGGACAGCGCGGCCTGCTGTTTCTCCTCATCCTGGGCATCATCACGCCCGGCATCACGTACGGCGTCGGCGCGACGCTGCTTCTCAACGAGGTGCTCGGGCTGACGAAGAACCTGTGGCTCGCGGTTCCTGTCCACGTCGTCTGGGCGCTTCCCTTCGCGGTCATCGTCCTCCTCGCGGGGTTCCCGCCGGCGCTCAAGGAAAACGAGGAGGCCGCACGCGTGCTGGGCGCGGGGCCACTCTCGCGGTTCCGAAACGTGATACTCCCGCAGATAGCGCCGACACTCCTCGGTGCGGCCGTATTCGCATTCACGCTGTCGTACAACGAGGCGACGCGGAGTCTCCTGCTCGTGGGGAATCAGAACACGATGCCGCTCGAGGTATTCGCCATCGCCGCCGGCACGCGCGTCCAGCCCTACCTGTTCGCGCTCGGGAGCCTCACCACCGTCTTCTCGACGCTCCTCTTAGCCGCCGCGGGACTGCTCATCGTGTACAACCGCCGGTCCTGAGGGTCGGTGACTCGGACCGGGTCGGCGGTCTGCGATATTCTTGGACCGTTCAGAGACGTCGCGTGACGGTCAGTGGCTGGTCCACCCGCCATCGACTGAGAGCACCGCTCCGGTGACGAAGTCGCTCTCGTCGGAGGCGAGAAACAGCGCGGCGTCGGCCACGTCTTCGGGCGACCCGAACGTCGGCCACGGCGTCGCGGCCTCCCATTCGGCGATTATCTCGGGGGCGTTCTCGCGCCACTCGACGTTCTGCGCCGTCTCGATGATACCGGGAGCCAAGGCGTTGATGTTCACCTCGTCGGGCGCGTAGTCCAGCGCCATCTGGCGGGTGAGGTTGGCGACGGCCCCTTTCGAAGCGCAGTAGGCGGCGCTCCGGCCGCCGCCGACCAGTCCGAAGATGGACGCGAGGTTGACGACCTTGCCGGCGCTCTCGCGGAGGTGCGGCAGGGCGTACTTCGAACAGAGGAACGTCCCGCGGGCGTTCACGTCTACGATGGCGTCCCAGTCCTCGACGGGCGTCGCTTCGGCCTCATACTGGTAGTAGATGCCCGCGTTGTTCACCAGCACGTCTAACTGACCGTAGGAGTCGACCGCGTGTTCGACGGCCGCCTCCGCCGCCGCCGGGTCGGACACGTCGCACTCGACGAAGGAGTACTCCGCGCCGGTGTCGTCTAATTTCTCGAACACTGACCGCTCGTCGTCCAGTTTCGGCTCCCGGCGCACGTCGGCGACGACCACCGTCGCCCCCTCGCGGCCGAACGCCGCCGCGATTGCGTTGCCGATACCGCTCGATGCACCAGTGACTAACGCGACCGAATCGTCTAATCGTGACACGTGGTGTCAATTCATATCGCGGTACAAGTAGTTAGCGACGGGGGAGCAACCACGGGAGCGAAACGTCCGTTTCGGTCCGCTCCGTCGGGCGGGCGGGTGAAACCCAATCGGTCACACAAATATCCGAAAAAGACGCAAAAGACTAAGTAGTGTCGTTATAGACTCCTATTCCATGCCTGATAGCATGAATAGGCGAAACTTTGTAAAGTTTGCGAGCGGAGCGGCCGCCGGGGCCGCCCTCGCCGGATGCGCCGGGAACGGCGGCGACGGCGGATCGGGGACGACGAGCGGCTCCGGTGAAGGTGACACGACGTCGAGCAGTTCCGGCGGCGGAACCACCGACGGGTCTCGGCCGCTGGAGTGGATCGGTCCCGCGTGGGCGGTTCGCGACGGACAGGCTGACAAGTTCACCGAGATGACCGATATCTCGGTTAACGTCACCACGGCCGACATCCCGACGACCCAACAGCAGGTGCTCAGCGGCGGGCAGGCGAACATGGACATGGTCTCGTCGGACTCGCCCGGCGCGGGCGCTATCGTCCAGGACAATGACGCGAGTATTCCCGTCCCGGTCGACGAACTCGACAACTGGAACCCCGACCTGGTGTCGGACCTGTTTACCAACCCCACCGAACGGCTGAGCCACCTGGGAGAACAGACCGAGACGGTGCTCGACCTGCTGTGGGCCGACGACGAGCAGACCGAGATGCTGCTGCCGCCGCACGTGTACAACTTCGATGCCATCGGCTACAACCCGACGCAGGTGGACGACGTGAGCACGTGGTCGGCGCTGTTCGACGACCAGTACTCGGGGCAGGTGGCGATGGGCGCGGTGTCGTCTATTGCGATTCCGGAGACGCTGATGCATCTCCTGGACAACGACATGATAGACGCCGACATCGGCCAGCTCAACAACCCGACCGAAGAGCAGATGGACCAGGCGGTCGACTTCCTCGTCAGCGAGAAGCAGGCGGGACAGTTCCGCTCGACGTGGACCGCCTACGGAACCTCAGTGAACCTGATGGCGTCCGAAGAGGCCATCCTCGGCGACCTCTGGCAGCCGGCGGCGATGGACGTCCGCCGGAGCGGCACGCCGTGTACCTACGCCACGATGTCCGAGGGCGTGCAGGGCTACCGCTACTGGTACGGTGGCATCGCGCCGTTACGTCCCGGCGCGCGCGACCGGAACAACCTCAACGAGGTGTACTCGCTCATCAACGATGTCCACTACGGCGCGTGGTTCCCGGGATACATCCAGAACTGGGGATACTCGGTCCCGCACTACCCGAACCAGGAACTCGTCCGAACCGGTTCTGACGAGTCCGGCGAGGGGATGGGTCCGGAGTACTACGACTGGGCCTACGAGGGCGAGAGCACCTACACCCCCATCTCGGAGACGCAGTTCGAGTCCGAGGCGCTGTTCGACCCCATGGAGTACGAGTGGTCGATGGAGGAAGGCGACTCCGCCAGCGACGGCATTGCCCGCGACTCCGGCCCAATCGAGGAGCGCATCGACCGCATCGGCTTCTTCCAAATCTGGCCCGACAACTCCGAGTATATGCTCTCGCGGTGGTCGGACTTTACCAGCGCCTGAACCGACGCCCACCGCGGTGCGAAATTTATTTGTACCGTCCTCGTGACTTGCCAACACATGGCATTAGAAACGTCCGAAGACACGACCACGCCGAGCCTCGGCGAGCGGCTTCGGTTCGGCGAAGTGCAGGCGCTCGTGACACCGACGGTGCTTTGGTTCTCCGCGTTCCTGCTCGCGCCGCTTGCGATTATCGCCGTGTACAGCTTCCTCACCTACGAGAGCTTCAGTGTCGTCTGGGAGTTCTCGCTGACCGCCTGGGAGTCCGTGTTCGACCAGACAGTCTACTCCACGTTCGTCAGGACGCTCGTCGTCGGCGTTGGCGTGACGGCGCTGTGTCTGCTGTTCGGCTACCCCATCGCGTACTACCTGCGGTTTTACACGAGCGAGAGCGGCGGCACGCTACTGCTTTTGTTCCTCGTTATCCCCTTCTGGACATCGGCGCTCATCCGCACCATCGGGTGGAACCCAATTCTCGGACGGACGGGCGTCATCAACAGACTGCTCCTCTGGGTCGGCGTCGTCGAGGAGCCGCTCAGTTGGCTGTTATTCTCCCCATTCTCGCAGATGGTGGGATACGTCGCCGCGTACGTGGTGTTCATGGCCGCGCCCATCTTTGTCTCGCTGTCGCAGATAGACGAAGACCTGCTCGACGCCTCCGAGACGCTCCGCGGCGGGCCGGTGGCGACGTTCAGACACATCACGCTCCCATTGAGCCTGCCCGGGGTGACCATCGGTGCCATCTTCGTGTTCGTCCTCTCTATCGGCGACTTCATGGTCCCGCAGTTCCTCTCGGGCGGCGAGTCGACCATCACCACACTCATCTATCTCGCGGTGAACAACGGGCTGAACTACCCCAACGCGGCCGCGCTCTCTATCGTGCTCCTACTCGTTATCTTCGTCGTCGTCTACGCGATGACGCGCATCGTCGACATCAGCGAGATTACGCAAGGGTGAGGATGGCATGGCCGCCGGCGTAGCGCCCGACTACCGGCTATTTTTGCGACAACGCGCTCAGTTATATTCTCTCCGCGAAAGCGTACTAATGCTTAGCATGGGAGACATTGACGTAGCTATCGGTGTAGACGCCGACTGTGTAGCTGGCTGGCTCGGGTCGTACGGCGGGGCCGACTCGCCGGCGGACCTCTCTCGGGGCCTCTCGGCGGGCAACGAGGGAATTCCGAGAATGGTCCAGCTGTTCGAAGACGAGGGTATCGACACGACGTGGTACATTCCCGGCCACACCATCGAGACGTTCCGCGACGAGGTGGAGGCGGTCGCCGCGGGCGGCCACGAAATCGGAGTCCACGGGTACTCACACGAGAACCCGACGGACCTCTCGCGGGAACAGGAAGATGCCATCATCGAGAAATCTATCGAGCTCATTGAGGATGTGACGGGCGACCCGCCGGTGGGTCACCGCGCGAGCTGGTGGGAGTTCAGCGAGAACACGCCGGAACTGGTCGAGAAACACGGCTTCCTGTACGACAGCAGCCTGATGGAACGAGAGTTCGAGCCGGGCTACATGCGGAAAGGCGACAGCTGGACGAAGATTCAGTACGAACAGGACGCCGAGACGTGGATGTCGCCGTACGAGTACGGCGCTGAGACCGACGTGGTGGAGATACCTATTAGCTGGTATCGTGACGACATTCCGCCGATGCTGTTCATCAAACAGCCCCTCTACCACTCGGGGTACAAGGACCCGAACATGATGTACGAGCAGTACTACAAAAAGCAGTTCGAGTACCTGTACAACCGCCGCGGGGCGGGCGTCTACACGTTCACCATCCACCCCGACCTGCACGGCCTGCCACACATGATTCCGTTCCTCGAAGACTTCATTCAGTACGTGAAGAGCCACGAGAACGCCGAGTTCAAGACGCTCGAAGCGGTCGCCCGGAAGTACAAAGACGACCCGAGCGTCTACGAGAGCGAAAGCGGCTACGTCTGACCAGACTGTCAGCGACCGGACCGTCAGTGCGACGACCGTCTCCGAACCGACTTTTTCGACGTTTCGACCGCGACGAACCAGCGCCGCGAGCGTCCGCGGCCGGCCGGTTACTCGAACGCTGCGCGGATAGCCGCCAAGTCGTCGCCGACCGATTCCAACACGAGCATGAGCTTGATGCGCGCCTTGTGTGCCGGGAGGTCCGACCCGTCGATGACGCGGCGGTCACGGAGCGTCTCTCCGCCACCGGGTGACCCGTACACCGGCGCGACCGCCCCGCCCTGACACCGCGTCGTGACGACGACGGGGTAGCCGTCTTCGGCCAGCGAGCCGGCGGCCTCGCCCAGCGCGTTCGTCGCATTCCCCAATCCGGTCCCTTCGAGGACGACGCCGTCGGCCTCCGCCTCGACGACGGACCGGAGCTGTCGGTCGTCGGCCCCGATGTAGCTCTGGACGACGGCCACGTCTTTCGAAGACTCGATGGCGTCCACCGACGCGGACCGACTCCCGGGTTCGCGGAGAAGGCGCGTACCCTCGCGGGTGAACCGAGCGACTGGGGACGCGTCCGGCGAGGCGAACGCATCGAGGTCGCTGGTGTGTATCTTGGTCGCGTCGCGGGCGGCGTGGAGTTGCTCGTCGAAAGCGACGTAGACGCCGCCGCGCCCCGTGAACGACTCGTCGACGGCCGCGCGGACGGCCGTGAGGAGGTTGCTCGGGCCGTCGGCGCTTACCTCGTTCGGGCGGCGCTGCGCGCCGGTGAACACCACCGGCACGTCGAGGTCCAACGCGAGGTCAAGGTAGTACGCGGACTCTTCCATCGTGTCCGTTCCGTGGGTGACGACGACACCGTCGGCACCGTCCACGGCGGCGTCGCGCGCCGCGTGAGCGGTCGCCGCGACCGTCTCGAAGTCCATGTCGAAGCTCGGACGGAGCGCCACGTCCCGTACCTCGACTTCGGCGTACTCACCGAGTTCGGGAACGGCGTCAACGAGCGCCGCGCCGCGCTTGCTCGGCGTCGCGCCGCCTTCGCCGTCGGTGCTTGCGATAGTGCCGCCGGTGCTGAGAACCGTGACCTGTGGAGGCATATGAGTGCTGTTGGGGCTCCGCGGATTAGCTCTTTCGTCCACGCAAACGCGAGCGGCGGCCCGGTGAGACCCCGCGACCACGGCCGGCGACGTTGACCCGCCGACGACCGCCGACACACCTCAACGGCGAACGTGTCGGTCGAGGGAACAATGCAGCAGTCTGCCAAACAATATTAAGAATCAATGGAACTATTACGATTATAGCTCTGTAATTTGGAGGGCGGTGACTCCGGTTGCACCGCCTGGTGACGGACGAAACGAATCTGACGAACGACTCGGTTCAGCGGCGATCGGGTGAACCTTTTTACTATCGGGCCGGAATTATCGATGGTATGCCAGTCGACACACTGATTACTGGTGGTACGGTCGTCACCGCGACGGACACGTTCGACGCCGACGTAGCGATAGACGGCGAGGAAATCGTCGCCGTCGGCGACGCGTCGTCGATGCCGGACGCGACGGAGACGATTGACGCCGAGGGACTGCTCGTGATGCCCGGCATGATTGACCCGCACGTCCACATCGACGACATGTTCTCGATAGACACCCACGAGACGGCGTCGGCGGCGGCGGCCCTCGGGGGCGTCACCTCCTACGTCGACTTCGCCTGGCAGGCGTGGACGGGCGAGTTGTCCATCTTCGAGGAAGGCGGGACGCTGTTAGAGGGTATCGAGCGCAAGCGCGAGAAGGCCGCGAACGCCCACGTCGACTACGCCTTCCACGGGGCTATCACCCGCGAGGACCCGGCGGTGCTGTCGGAGCTCGCAGACGCCGTCGACGCAGGGGTCTCCTCGTTCAAGATGTTCACCACCTACGAACACGGCCTCTCGAACGGGTTCATGCACACCGTGATGGAGGAGATAGCCGACATCGACGCCGTCGGCGTCTACCACACCGAGGACGCCTCGCTCATCGACGCGCTCACAGCGCGGTTCAAAGCGGAGGGTCGCGGCGACCCGACCGATTACCCGCAGTCGCGGCCGGACTACGCCGAGGCGATGGCCGCCGAGGATGCCGTGCGGATGGCCCAAGAGACGGGGGCGAAGTACTACGGCATCCACACCTCCTGCCGCAAGTCCGCGGAGGTGCTGTCGCAGTTCCGCGACGACGGCTCGGCGGTCCGCGCAGAGACCTGCACCCACTACACGACGCTCACCGACGACGTGTTCGAGACGCAGGGTAACCTTCCCATGATAGCGCCGCCAATCCGCAAACAGGATGACGTAGAGGCGATGTTCGAACATCTCGCCGACGGCACGCTCGACGTGGTTTCGACGGACCACTGCGGCTACAAACGCGAGTCCAAGGAGGTAGACAACTGGTGGGACTCGACGTTCGGCGCGAACGCCCTTCAGGTGTCCGTGCCGGTGTTCCACGACGAGGCGGTCAACGAGCGCGACTTCTCGTACCCGTTCCTCGTCCGCGTGATGAGCCGGAACCCCGCGCGCATCTTCGGGATGTCGGACAAAGGCACTCTGGACCCTGGCACGGACGCGGACGTGATTCTGTTCGACCCCGAGGAGACGTACACGATTACTGCCGAGGACAACGCCTCGAACGCCGACTTCTCCATCTACGAGGGCCGAGAGGTCACCGGTCGCGTGAAAAAGACGTTCGTCCGCGGCGAACTCATCGCTGACGACGGCGAAATCGTCTCCGAGCCGGGCCACGGCGAGTACATCAACCGGGAACTGCCGGACTGGGACGCCTGAGACCGCCGGGAGGGACAGGCTTTTCACCGTCTGGTCTCATTCGACGTGTGAATGAGTAACGCAGCACAGGAGCCAGCGGTGCCGACCGACAGCGACGGCGCACCGCTGTTTCCACACGCGAACGTGGTCGCGGTGAACGCCTTCGCCGACGTGCTGGCCTCCGCGCTGGGGCCGGCGTCGCGCGACAAGATGATTGTCAACGCGCTCAGAAGCCACGGGCCGGACGAAAACGAGGTTCCCCACGCGGCCAACGAGATGACAGCCGACGACATCACCGTCACGAGCGACGGGGCGAGCCTGCTGGAGTCGCTTCCGACCACGCATCCCATCGCGCCGGTCGTGACGCGGGTTATCGGCCCGGAGCGGCCGGGCGAGACGGCCGTCGAGGGCGCGGACATCCCCGACGGCGTCACCGCGACGGTGGTGCTCATGTCGGAGCTGCTCGACGAGGCGGTCGAGCTGTTCGACCGAGGTGTCCACCCGTACGACCTCCGAGCCGGTTACCACCGGGCGATGGACGCCGCCCTCGCGGAACTTGACGCGGCGACGACGCCGCACGACGGCCGGCGAGCGACGGACCTCGCGATTGCGCGGACCGCGATGACCGGAAACGACGTGGGCGGCGTCGTCGGCGGGTTGGCCGAGGGCGTCGTCGACGCCGTCGACGCCGTCGGCTTCCCGACCGAGGCGACGCTTGCGGTGCGGTGCGTGAGCAAGGGGTCGATGAGTGACTCCCGGCTCGTCGACGGCGCGGTGCTCGACGTGAACCACCGCGTCTCGGAGGAGATGCCTGTCCGCGTCGAGGACGCGACCGTGCTCGCGCTGGGCGGATTCAAGCGGTCGCTGTCGGACCCAGAGCTGTGGACCGAGGGCGCCTCTCTTGACCTCTCGTCGCCCGACGACGCCGCGGCGATGGAAGACGTGTACACGGAGCGGCGCGAGCGGGTGGTCGACCGCATCGACGACCTCGGGGTCGACGTCGTCGTCACCCGCCTCGGCATCAACGACGAGTACCAGCGACTCCTCGCCGACCGCGGCATCGTCGGCATCAGGCGAGTGAACCGGCTCCATCTCGAACAGGTGGCGCGGGCGACGGGCGCAAGCGTCGTGACCAACCCGACCGATGTCTCCGCGGGCGACCTCGGACACGCCGGCGTCGTCGAGGAAGTGATGCGCGAACCGCGCCGGCACCGCCGGAAAAACCGGTTTATGACCGTCTTCGAGGGCTGTGAGAACCCCGACTCGGTGACGGTGCTCCTCCGCGGTGTGACCGATCAAATCGCGGCGCAGGCGACGAGCGAAGTGCGGAAGGCCGCCGCGGCCGTCGGCGCGGCCCGCGGCCGCGGCGGGAACCGGGGTGGTGTCATCCCCGGCGGCGGCGCAATCGAACTCCGCATGGCCGCCGCCGTCCGCGAGGCCGCGCGCGCGGAGCCGTCGCGGGCGCAACTGGCGATGACGGCGTTCGCCGACGCCCTCGAAGCCGTCGTGGCGACGCTCGTCCGCAACGCGGGCGAAGACCACGTCGAACTGCTGGCCGACCTGAAGGCGGCACACGCCGCGGGCGACGACGCCGCGGGGTTCGTCCTTCCGGACGGCGAGGTCGGAAACGCCGCCGAGTGCGGCGTCTTCGACGCCGCGGCGACGAAGCGCCGGGTCGTGCTGCGCGCCTCGGAGGTGGCGAATCTCGTGCTCAGAGTCGACGACGCCGTGGACGCCGACTTCACCGAGGAGCCGGCGGGACCGGGCGAGGCAATCTACGACGAAGAGGCCGAAAAACACGCTGACTACCTCGAACACACCGACGGGACGCGCTGGGATATCTGAGACGCGGCGCGTCGACGTGTGGGTGCCGACGGGTGGTCGCTGCCGACCTCGAAAAAGAAGCAACCGTGTTCCGTTCGATTCGGGTCGCGTCAGGCGTCCGGCCAGCGCTCGATGTAGACGGCCTCATCGGTGTAGAAGCGAATCGCGTCGTCGCCCTGCGCGTGGAGGTCGCCGAAGAAGGAGTCCTTCCAGCCGCCGAAGTGGAAGAACGCCATCGGCGCGGCGGTGCCCGCGTTCACCGCGAGGTTGCCCGCCTCCACCTCGTGTCGGAACCGCTTGGCGTCGGCCCCGCGGTCGGTGAACAGGCTGGACGCGTTGCCGAACTCGCTTTGGTTGACGACCTCGACGGCGTGGTCGAAGTCGTCGGCGCGGACGAGCGCCAACACCGGCCCGAAAATCTCCTCGCGAGCAATCGTGTCGTCGGGCGACACGTCGCCGAAGACGGTCGGCCCGAGGAAGCTCCCCTCGGCGGGCACGTCGGCGTCGCGGCCGTCGTACAGGAGCGTCGCCCCCTCTTCGACCCCGGTTTCGACGTACTCCTTGACGCGGTCGCGGGCCGCCCCGGAGATGAGCGGCCCCATGTCGACGTCCTCGGAGAGACCGTTGTCCAACGTCATCCCCGCCGCGATGTCGACGACGCGCTCTGCGAACTCGTCGTAAATCGCGTCCTCGACGACCGCGACGGGGTTGGCGAGGCAGCGCTGGCCCGTGTTGGCGAACGCGGATCCGATGGTCTGTTCGGCCGCGAAGTCGAGGTTCGCGGAGGCGGCGACGACGATATGATTTTTCGCGCCGCCCTGCGCCTGCACGCGCTTGCCGTGCGCGGCGGCCGTCTTGTAGACGTGCTTGGCGACGGGCGTGCTCCCGACGAAGGAGATGCCCTCAACGCCGTCGTGTTCGACGAGCGCGTTCACCGTGTCGGCGCCCCCGTTGACGAGTTGGACGACGCCGTCCGGGAAGCCGGCCTCGTCGACGAGTTCGAAGATGAGCCGGGCGGTCACGGGCGTCTTCTCGCTCGGCTTGAGCACGAACGCGTTGCCGGTGGCGACCGCGTACGGCAGGAACCACAGCGGAATCATCCCCGGGAAGTTAAACGGCGTGACCGCCGCGAACACCCCGAGCGGCTTTCTGACCGCCGTTTCGTCGATGCCGGGCGCGGCGTTCGGAAGGTGGCCCGCCTGCATCATCGACGGGATGCCGCAGGCGACCTCGACGTTCTCGATGCCTCGGCGCAGTTCGCCTTTGGCCTCGTCGAACGTCTTGCCGTGCTCGCGGACGAGCGCCTCGGCGATGTCGTCTTGGTTCGCTTCGAGCAGTCGCTTCAGCTCGAACAGGGGTTGGATGCGCTCTTCGACGGGCGTCGACCGCCACGTCTCGAACGCCGCCTTCCCCGCGCTCACCGCGTCGTCGATGTCCGCCGCGGTGCTGTAGGTGACCGACGCGACGGTGTCTCTCGTCGCCGGGTCGACCACGTCCCGCCCGTCGTCGCCGGACGCCGGACGCCATTCCCCGTCGACGTAGTTCTGTACTTCGCCTCCCGCTGAAGCGTCTTCTCGCATGGTACGTTCGACTGCAGTTCGCTCCCAATTAAGTCTTTCCTACGATTTTCGAAATATAGCTCTAAAGAAAGAATTTGTCCATTGAATTTCAAAGAGTCTCGAACGCTGTTCTAGAAATAAGCATCTAGTGCAAAGATTAATCAATAGCAGGGTAGTAGTCGTTCAACAACGATGCCGGAGCGAGAACCAAGCGGCGGGTCCGAACTGAACGAGACGGAGCGGGTCGACAAAGAGCACGTGTTCGGGACGTGGTCGTTCCAGAAGGACGTATCGCCGACGCAGGTCGTTGACGCCGACGGAGCGCAGTTCACCACTGCGGACGGTGGCCAGTACGTCGACTTTTCGAGCCAGTTGATGTGCTCGAACCTCGGTCACTCCGCGGACGCGGTCATCGACGCGGTCGAAGAACAGATGCGGAAGGCGGCGTACGTCTCGCCGGGCTACACGACCGATGCGCGGGCGAAGCTCGGAAAGAAGCTCGCGGAGGTGACACCCGGGGATCTCTCGAAGACGTTCTTCTCCACGAGTGGAACCGAAGCGGTGGAGGCGGCAATCAAAATCGCCCGGTTCTACACGGGGAAACAGAAAATCGTCTCGCGCTATCGTTCGTACCACGGCGCGACGTACGGGTCGATAAGCGTCACCGGCGACCCCCGCCGGCTGCCCGCCGAACCGGGGATTCCAGGGACTATCAAAGCGCCCGACCCGTACGCCTACGGCTCGACGCTTGACCCGATGGAGAGTGTCGAGTACATCGACGAGATGCTCGAACTCGAAGGCGACACCGTCGCGGCGATTCTGGTTGAGCCAATCGTCGGGTCGAACGGCATACTCGTCCCCCCGGACGAGTACCTGCCGCGGCTGAAGGAAATCGCCCACGACCACGGGGCGCTGCTCATTTGCGACGAGGTGATGTCCGGGTTCGGACGGACCGGCGAGTGGTTCGGCTGCGACGTGTTCGACGTCGAACCCGACATCATGACGATGGCGAAGGGGCTGACCGGCGCGTACCAACCGCTCGGGGCGACCATCGTCACGTCCGAAATCGCCGAGCACTTCGAGGAGAACATGTTCTGTCACGGTCACACGTACTCCGGCCACCCGGCCGCCGTCGCCGCCGGCCTTGCAACCATCGAGACCTACCAAAAAGAGAACCTCATCGACCGCGCCAACGAGATGGGCGGGTACGTCGGCGAGCGCATCGAGGAGCTCGCGGCGGACCATCCCAGCGTCGGCGAGACGCGCGGCGTCGGTCTGTTCCGCGGCATCGAGCTGTCGCGCCGCGCCGACGAGCGCGTCCCCTTCGGTACACGCTCGGACAAGATTAGTTCGGGGAGCACCGTCGTCGACGAGGTGGCCGCAACCGCGAAGGAAAACGGGGCGTACGTCGCGAACATGATAAACACGCTCATCATCGCGCCCCCGCTCACCATCACGAAAGACGAAGTCGACACCGCCATCGACGCGCTTGATGCCGGGCTGGCGGTGTCCGACGCGGCGATGGACTAGCCCCGACGGACCGACACGGCTTTTTCCCGACGGCGCATAGCCGTCGGTATGACCAACGGACTCCGGTCGGTCGCGGATTTGGATGAGACGGACCTCGCCATCCTCGAGCGCGTCGAAGCCGACTTCGACGTGAGTTTGGAGACGCTGGCGGTTGAACTCGACATCTCGAAATCGGCCGTCCACTACCGGATCAACAAGCTGAAAGAAAGTGGTGTGATCCGCGGCGTCACGGCCGACGTGGACCCGCGGTCGCTCGGGTTGGAGATGGTCGCCATCACCGACGTCTCCGTCACCCACGAGACGGGTTACTCCGACGAAATCGGCGCGGAACTCGACGCCCTCGTCGGCGTCGAACAGGTGTACTACACGATGGGCGACATCGACTTCGTCGTCATCAGTCGCGTCCAATCCCGAGAACAACTGAACGCGCTCATCGACCGGATGGTGGCTATCGATGGCGTGAATGAGACCTCCTCGAAGTTCGTGATGCAGGAGTTCGAAAACGACCGCAGATACGTCTCGAACCTCAGCGAGGAGGCCCGCGCCGCCGTCCTCAACCCGTCGAGCGACGCCGACGGCTGACGGCCGGCGAGCAGGTGCTGGCGGCCGCCATCGAGAAAAAACACGACAGTCGCAGGAAGACCCACAACCTCGGCGGACCGGACCACAATCTCGGAGAATGATTTTGATGTGTGAGTTATTTGTAGCATCGTAAGGAAGAATCAGCCGCTCAATAGCGCGTGCTTACTGATCGAGATCCGGTTGTATCAGTACTGTCAATGAATCTGCGTCGCGGCCAACTGGTTCAACTCGGAATCCATGAGCTTCAACGATGTACCGAATATCACTCGGCACAAGGTCGATGTCCCCAGCATCGTATATCTGAGGAAGAAATCGACGCCAACCAGAGGGTTTCTCACGGCAGTCCTCTTGATTAAGTGGAACTACTCCACTAGCCTCCTTATCGTAACCCTCGTCCCGGGAAATCGTACTATATCCGCGTTCGTGGAGCGAATTAAGTAGATCTCGGAAGCCATCGGCCATCGTCTCACCCAATCATCACTAAAAGAATAAGTGTTTCCATGGCCGGTATCCGCGTTACCCCTGTACGTCCCCTCGACGAAAGGAGACGGAACAGCAGTGTTTGCAACGAACCTCAGGATTGGGCCAGCCGAGGCCGAGGCGTACTGTCAGCGATACAGCCGCCGATGGCAAATCGAAAACGCGTACAAGTCGATCAAGTACGACTTCTTAGCGAAAACCTCCTCGAAAGACTACCGCGTCAGGCTCTTCTACTTCGTGTTCGCAGCGTTACTGCACAATATCTGGCGGCTTACCGACTTTCTCCTGAAAGCAGGAGTAGCGGCGATATGGACTATGCGCCTGTCCTGACAGCTGGTGAATGTGTGGAATGGGTTTCTTCTGCACTGATCCCAGCAGACTAAGCAGCTCCCAATTCGGTTCGCCCTTCGTGAGTGGAAACACTATCTCGAGGCAGGAGTTTCGGACGGAAATCCGACATTTGCAGAGTTCGATTCGATAATCGACCGAAGAGGTCGATCAGGATAGATAATTCTGACTAATACATCATTGAATAAAACTGAAAGCTGGCCATCCTCCGAAACAGTGGCCATCCCGACCAATAAATTTGGTATAGCGATATATGATTCATTGAGTAATTTCGGCAGCGGGTCGATATATCGCTAATCCTCGTTGTCTCTGCGGGACAATGAGGTAATTGAGAATGTAAGAAATACGCTATTATTACGCTACCTCCGAACTCCTCGGTCCTTAGAATGAGATATCAGGGAAGCGACGCTCGTTCTCTTGGTCAACAAACCACCCAGCGGAGTCCAAGTTTCGGACCGTGACCGACTGCCAACTGTCGATTTTCGCACCTATACTGCTGTAAGCGCCGTTTCTTGGCTAGTCGAACGTCATCCCGTAGCCCCACTCTTCGAGGCACTCTTCTGTTTCATCGAGGTGCTGCAGGCCGACCTTCATGAGCGCTTCACGGAGGTCGGTGAGTGAGACGTTTTCTTCGAACCGGTCTTCGAACTCCCGGAGGGCGTCTCGCTCTGCGACTTTTGTCTCCTTCTGTAAGAACAGCGGGACGCGGTCACGACCGTCTTGGACGCCATCACGGCGGAATTTGTATGGAATCTGGATCTGCTGGCGAGACTCTTGGGTGTCTTCGCCCTCGGCCTGTTTCGAATTCGTTTCTTCGGCCTGTTCAGGCTCTGTTTCCTTCGTCTGAGTCTCTGTATCGGTCGTCGAGTCAGTCGACGAGTCATCTGCAAACGGATCTTCACCAGCTCCTTTCTTCATGCCAGTCATACCGTCACCACCTCGTGATCGACGTCACCCGGTTCCGGGGGGTTTGGCGCTTCGATACCAACCTGTTCTTCGAGATGTCTCGCGATGCGGTCGAACTGAGCAAGCGTTTCAATTTCGTAGTCACGGCGACGATCACGATGTTCACGGACGTATTTGAACGCCGAACATTGCTCCATCCAGCACCCCTCCATCAGGGAGGCACGCTCGCTGATGATCTCTGGGATCGGATAGTCGATTTCAGCTAGTACCTGCCGTTGGTCACGTGTGTTTTTGAATCCGGTTGGGACGGCGGCGAGCACACCAACGTCAATCTCGAGTTGGTCTTCAAACCCGGCGACGAGGGCTTCAAGCCCCTCAACTGCTGCACGGCCCTTTGCGCTTGGTTCGACGGGGATGACAAGCGACCGCGTCGCGTGAATCGCGTTGTAGAGGTGTGGCCCTTCAGTTGCTGGCGGGTCACAGATCAGTACATCGTACTCCTCCGGGACGCCGGCCTCGCGGAGTACACGGAGTAACTGTGCGTGCATCCCGAATGCTTCGCCCATGGCTTCCGCCTGGTCTTTCTCTCGCTGGAGAAAATCGGCTAAATCTGAGAGCATATTATGCTCCGGAACGATGTCGACACCTTCGACAGTCCGAATGAGATCCTCAAAGTCGCCGTTGGGGCGTCGAATCATATGCCGGACAATGTTATCGACTGAATCCGTCCGCTGGTCGTCAACCCCGAAGAGACGTGAAAGATCGCCGTCTTGTGGGTCAAGTGGAACGACGAGCGGTTTCAACCCTGCCCGAGCGTGCGCAACCGCCAGGTTTGCTGCGGTGGTCGTCTTCCCGACCCCGCCTGCCTCGCTGTAGGTCGAATATGTGAGCATACTGTGTTCATGATGAACCATCACCTTGAATCTTCTGTGCATGCACTCATTGTGTTCAACAGAGATATCCATTCGTTATGTTCAGCAATGAATGTACACAATGAACAAACAAGCTGAATACATCTGATGAACAAACACAATGAACGCCATGGCTGGGTGAGACTATACTCATCCATGATTACAGCGGTCTACGGGGAAATCTGATTTAGTGAACAAGGTTAATGAACACAATTCATGAATGTATGTGGTGGGTACTCCGCTTGGACAAACCTCTTTGCTGTGACACCACGTAGCTACTACTGGAGACAATCTGTGTCACACACGTCTCCACAACTCCCCCATGACAACTGATTCAACGATACTTGGTCGGTGTCCTGACTGTGGTGACGAGCTTGCGCCGCATCAATTGCTGATTGAGTTTGAAGAAGCAGATGATACAACCGGCGTGTTCGCGGAATGCTACTCGTGTGATGACGTCGTTCGACCAGAGTGACCCCTGCTCTTTGTTGCAGGAATCGACTTTCACACATCGATGGTGAGGGGTGCGATATGTCTGGGAGAGTTCCAGTTGAGAGCTGCAGGAGATGTTCGATTTACACATCGATGACGGGGGGAGGGTCTTCAATCTCGACCTCGGTGAACACGTCAGTCGTCGCGTTGAATGTGCCAAATGGTTCGTGGCCCAAACCTACTTCCTGCGACGAGATCCTGTTCAGAGTGGCGAACTAACGCTACTCAATCTAAACGTCCAGATGTCTCATTTTCGATGTACTTGTAATAAAGCACTACACCAGATATGAGACATCGACAACTATGTTAACCAACAATTGGGCGTATATAGCCGATCTGTTGGTTAATGTAGCCCCTCGAATCATGTCGGAATAATCCGTGCTAGCAAGATTTATTCCTGTTACTCACGTGGTGTGAGTATGGAAGAACCGCGCTCTGAACTCCAGGCTGATGCCGAGGAGCGAACTAACGCGCCAGATTTCGACGCCCTGACCTCGCCAGAGGAACTTGTCCGTGGAGAGCGGACGCGAGACGATTTTTTTGACGCTGTGCTTGGGCTCAGCAAACCAGCGACCGCCAGCGAAGTTGCTGACCTCGCAGGCCACGGCGTCGACGCCGCGAGAGAGTACCTCGAGTGGTTCGAACAGATGGGTATCGTGAAGCAGGTTACCGAGTCGCCGGCCACGTATGTACGCAACCAATCATACTTGAACTGGCGGCGGGTCCAGATGCTCCAAGATGAGTATTCGTCAGCGGAGTTGCTTGAGTTCTTGAAAACGGAGGCAGCGAGAGCCGAGGAGTTGGCCGAGAAATTCGATGTCGCGTCGCCAGAAGCGGTCTCTCTCTCAAAGCACGCATCAGCTACTGACCAATCGATAGAGGACGTTTGGGAGGCTGTGTCTGCGTGGAAGACGGCTCGCCGTCGGGTTGAGCTCCTCGAACGGGCACTAGCAACCGAGCCGGGCGACGCTGCTGATCAGCAAACGGCGGTATGACAGGACAAGATGAGAGTAGTGGGTCGCATTCAGTTTCTGGTGCTCCAATTGATTTCGACCGCTTGGACGTCATCCGAGATCGATTTGCTTCCGACGAGCGGTTCACGCAGATAGTCGACCAACCTGAATTCGCCCCTGACCGGTTGGTCTGTGTGTACGATACACAGTTTTACCTATCGAGTGTTCACAGTGCCCGGGTAGAGATTGTCTGGTTCGAGAACGGTGACTTCTCGCTCCATTACCACGAAGACTACGAGCAAGGAACGTTCGATCATCGATGGGACCGCCACCCGTCGGATCATAACGCTCGCGACCACATCCATCCCGGTCCAGATGCACCGACACCTGGAGATGATTCACCGCATCCCAGCGATTGGCGTGACGTCCTCTCAATGGCTCTTGTCGAGATTGAGGCTCGTCAGCGTGCATTCTGGGAAGGCTGACCCACCCGCTATGGTGTTCACTTTACTGCCTGTTGTACGCTTCATCGAGGTCATCGTACTCTCAAAATAGCAATCACTTTCGTCGGGTGAGGCACCTCCAAAGTACTAGACGACCCCGGACGTGAGAATGAACCCAAGTAAGAGTACGATACTGATGAGAAGGCCACCGACGAGTGGTGTATTCTCCATTGCTTTCTCGTGGAGGGCCATCTGTTCGTACTCTGAGCGGAACTCTTCGAGGTTTGATTCGTCGTAGAAGTACTTCGTTTTCAGCACAAATCGCTCGGTAACTGCACAGCCTGTACATACTGGTGTCCCCTCGAGCCGTTCTGTTTTGATGTGCGAGTCACAGTTGATGCTCCCACAATTTGCACAGTACGTGTACGATTTCGCTGTTTCTTTCTCACAGTGGACGCAGCGATGGATTCCATCTTCGATCGCGACTCGGGAGGGCCCCGCAGCGTAGTACGAGTACGGATAGGTGTACTGCTGGAGTTGCAGTGTCTGTCGAACCCGTGGGACGTAGAGCGGTGAAATCGCCTGGATAGAGATGTCTGACTGCTTCGGTTTACACGTCTTCTCGTAGGTGACATTGTTGCCACCTGTGTAGCTGACAGTCGTCGTGTGATGTTGCTGGAGACGAGAGACTGCCCACTCTTTGTAGTCGGTTTCTGTCTGCCCGTAGCGAGTGACGTCGATGTCGTCGAACATCGTGCTGAAGCGGTCGGAATCGAGTTCGACTGCTTGCTGGCTGTTGTTCGCGATGAGGTCTGCAAGCTGGCTGTCTGCGATGCTGGGTTCTCCTCGTATCGCATGGACGACGAAGCGGTTTGATTCGTTGACACGGTGGATGACACCGACTGAGGTTTCGAAGACAGCGTCTGTTCGTGCACTAATGGTGAGATACGGCTGGAAGTCAACGAGCTTGTGTGGTTCTGGGAGTGCGTCTGCGTCGAGGTTTTGGATGTCACGGGCTGCTTCACGTACTGGTGCGTAAACACCGCTTGCAGGGTCGAATGGCCGGAGCGTTTCGTTACAGAGAATCTCGATGCGGCCGTTGTAGAGATCCAAGCCGACTTCATCGGCGATATCTCTCAGGTCGGTTCCGTCGATGAGCTCAATCGGATATGGATCGCCGTTCTGTCTAAGGCGAGTAGCGTACTCTTCGGCGGGTGCAGAAAATTGCCCTGTCGTGACGACGATACCACGCTTTGGGCCGTCGTAGTCGTACGTCGCGATGGCTGAGTGGAGTTTCTGGACGACAGGCCGTCCGACAGAGCCTGTGTGTTTGCACTCGACGACAACTCCACGGCGTGTCCCGTCGACGACCTCCTCCATGAGGATATCTCGTCCTTCGTCGGCGGTTTTGCGTGCCTGATGGACGTTTTCGTACCCGAGATTCCGAAAAACATCCTCCATCAGGTCTTCAAATTCGAATCCGGAGAAATCGTCTAAGAGTGGCATGAGAATTTCACTTGACAACCAGACGTACTGTAACTATTAATTAATTGCCTCCCTGTCACTAGGTGCTGTAACGCCCGTCAATGTGTAAGCGGTGAGCCGTCTACTCCACCCTCGACAGAGTTCAAGCCAGGTGTCTTTCTGTGACACACTCCATAACTTGTCTCAGTCCGACGGAATTCTATTGTGACGATACACCATGGATTTAGACATGGAACCGAGCGATGGACGTTCAGAGGCGCTTTCTGCCCTCAGAGAGGCAGTCCGTTCTGACTCGGATATTAAATTCGTGGTCACACTCGGCTCACAGATTACGGGCGGGGCGACGATGGCGTCTGATCTCGACATCGCAGTCAAGTTTGCGGACAGTCTTTCTGCTCGTGACCGATTTGAGAAGTAGTGTTTCTTATCGGGTGATCTTCAGTGGGAGGATGCGCCGTTCGTTGATGTCTCGGATATTGAGACGCTCCCACTAGCTGTTGCACACGATGCAGTCAGCGGTTCGTTCGTCTGCGGTGATGAGCAGGCATTCGAACAGTTCAAGACAGAGACTGAAGCACAGTTCGCCGAACAGCGGGACGACCTTCGGCGTCAGCGGCGCGCGGTAATCGATCGCATTGCGGAGGAGGGACTCCGTGACTGACGAGCGAGCTGTCTCAATTTGGATGTACCTGTATTAACTACTGCATCGAATATGAGGCACGTGGTGAAGTCGTGATGCGACTTGAATTCAGAACGGCCTCGAACCTTAGGTTTCGATGCATCTCTCTCGTCGAACGACTATCTCTTATGGATTAGTTCCGGTCTCGCACGTGCAAACGCCGCCTACTCTTATCTGGTTGGTGACGTGTTTGTGGACACTCTTGGCAAGTTGTTGCATCGCTTCTGCTTGTCGCTGCGTTGGGCGACGTCCGCCGTAGTAACTGTCAGTTCGATTAGTATCGTACAAGTGCCGAAGGTCGCGTGTTGTGTCCCGAGACAGAAGCCCTAGATCAGATGCACGATCGTAGCAGGTGGTATGGTCGTGGAAGTCATTGAGCTCGCTCGTTCCTTCGGCTAATGCAAACGCTTCGATAGACCGTTCGGTTGCACCGAAACACAACTCAATCGTCGCAGTGTAGAACCCTTGATCAGCGATTTGATCAACAGCTGCAAGCAATCGGCAGGCCTTCGTGAGCTGTGTTTTCCAATCGTCGTCCGGGTCGATCCCGTCTTCGCGTGCTGGGACACCAAACCCCTCCTCGTTGAACGCGTCAGTTGCCGCGTTGAGTGCGTCGGTTATGGCTCGTGGATCGGATCTTTCACTCATCGAGCTCACCGTGGAAGACCATCTTTCGGACTGTTTCAAACTTCTCGGAGTCGTAGACAACAAGCCCACCACGAAGTACCTCTCGCAGTTCCTCAGTATAGTTCGGAATCGCAGGCAAGGACTCGACGTCGATATCGTATGCGTACCGGCCTGTTTCGAATTGCCGCTCTTCGAGATCCTGTCGTACACGGTTTGCCGTTCGCTGGTTCGCCATTCGATCTTCCTCAACGAGTACCCATAGGTCAATATCACTTAGCCGGTCTGCGTTTCCTCGTGCGACACTCCCGTAGAGGAGGATGCCAATGACACCGTCGAGATTCTCGACTAATTCGTTGGTTGCAGTGCGGACAGGTGGCTGGAATTCTGATTGGGGGATCTGAAGAAACAAGTCGTCCGGTCGTGACAACCGGGCTCGGTTGACGTGTACAAGCCGCGTGTTCCCTTCACGGCGGTCGATTACAAGGTTGTTTGCAGTCAATACGTCCACCGCCTTGGAAATACTTGGCTGGGAGTAATCTACAGCGTCAGCTAATTCAGTGATAGAAAACGAGTCAGAGTGATAACGAGATAAAAATAGAAGCACTTCGTGGACTGCTTGGCTTTTGAATAAATTCGCGTCTTGTGCTGGAATATCGAGTGATATACTTGTCCCCTCTCTATGGGGAGTATTCGTGCTACTTTGCATACTAAAGAGTAAGCTCGTCTACTTACTTATACTTTATATAAAAATAGGGTATCTGTTCAAGTAGTATGCTTAGTTGAACTTGTCCGGGTAGCCTCGCTTAGGTGGAAAAGTGCTAGTATATTTTTTTGCAACTAATTCGAGGCTGTTCCACGATCAGAGGACTACCTTTCAGCTTGACGTCCCCGCCCTCATTCCGATTCAAGACTCCCTTCGGATTTGGATAGTGGTTATTTGTTCTTGGGTATACTCAGGATTGGAAATCCAACTAGGGAACATAGAATCGCCTCACTGCTACCATATTGCGAACCAATCAGGAATCCAACCCCAATGAAGGTAAGACCGAAAATCAGTGATGGACCTGAATCGCTTTTGGAACGCTTTGCTGTCTCTAGATGGTAACTGTCACCACCATCAGTCCGAACTGTGCCCTACTATTCATCTGTAATCCACTTCTTGTTTCACTTTCACCGAGGCCACATCGGATTCATAATGGTTGGCAAGAAAGGATAACCAATGACTGAGTTACCGTCGAAGTTTGAGGAATTCCTCTCAAACATTCGACCGACTGACAAACAAATAAGTGATTACGTTGACGGCCACGAACAACTCCGTGAGCGACTCTCAAACGATGGTGACCTATCCGAAATTCACGTCTCTGATTTCCTCCAAGGCAGCTACGCTCGTCGAACAGCAGTCAAGCCAATCGGTGACGAGAAATCTGACGTCGATATAGTCTTCGTGACAAACCTGCCGAAATCTGAATATACGGCCAGCGATGCAATGGAGCTCTGTGAGCCGTTTCTTAATCGGTACTATCCAGGCCAGTGGGAACCAAATCAACGGTCCTACAAAATCGAACTGAACAAAGTCGAGATGGATCTCGTTCTCACTGCTGCACCGAGTGAAGCGGTGATAAACGAATTGTCTGCGCCTGGTTCTATTGGGAAAGCGAACATCGCCAATATTGCTGATCAGCAAGACATGGGAATCATCGCCAAATCAATAGATAACACGTTTGAGGGTGCCGAGAAAAATTGGCAAGATGAACCGTTAGACATCCCTGATCGAGAACTGGACTCTTGGGATCAAACCCATCCCCTTGCAACACTGGACTGGACGCAAAACAAGAACGACCGAACCAACGGTCACTACATCAATGTCGTCAAGGCCCTCAAGTGGTGGCGACGGACGCAGGTTGACTTTCCCGAACGGCCGAAAAGCTACCCGTTAGAGCGGCTTATCGGAGAGTGCTGTCCGGACTACATTTCAAGCGTCGCAGAAGGCGTGGTGCGTGCATTCGACGTCTTCATCGAAAAGTACGAATCAAATGCCGAGCACGAGGATACGCCGGTACTTGGACAACACGGTATCCCTGAGAACAACGTACTCGCCCGTCTTGAGGGGAGAGATTTCGCCGCATTTTACGGTCGAGTGACAGACGCTTCTGAGGTGGCTCAACGAGCTTATGAGGAAGAAGACAAGGAACAATCGGCTCTGTATTGGCGAGAGATGTTCGGTGAAGAGTTCCCGTTAATCGGTGACAGTGACGATGATGATACGGACGACGAGAGTACGGCCACATTCACCCCCCCGAATAACACAGCTAACGTTTCTTCACAACGGTTCGGGTAATTCAACTTCAGTATGCCACCAAACGCCATTACCGAAGCTGTCGATGAGATAGAAGACATCCCCGAACTCCAAATCTTGGAAGAGTTGAATCAGCGGGACGGGGATTCGAGATGGACAGTGAAAATCCGGCTCACCCCAGAGAATATCAATACGCAGTCAAGCATACCCGAGGAAACAGACTGGTACGTCCGTATTGATGAGTCCTACCCGGGCGGCAATATCGGGATTTATCCCGCCAAAGAAAATGGGATTACGCAAACACACCCACATCAAACACTGAACACATCGGGGAACGTCGACCGCCCGTGGCGAAACGGGAACATCTGTGTTGACCGATATACAAACTCCATCGGTCGAACTGGCGGGTTCGAAGAACCATTCGACGCGCAGGAACGATTACGGTGGTATCTCCTTCGTGCAGTTAGATGGTTGGAACTCGCCTCTACCGGTGAACTTAGACAAGACGGGGAACCGTACGAACTTCCTGCTTTCTCACAATCAGCCAATCAACCACAACTCGCGTACAACGAAACGAAATCATCATTTCAAACGTGGTCAGAACAAACAGAAACGTACGGATTTGCGGCCCTGTCAATACTAAACGAGACACCCGGTCGGGTCGTTGTTGATTACTTAGATGTAGAAGGAGACTCTGTCTACACACCAGAGTGGGGAGATTCGGTAGAAACAGACGAAGTGATTCCTGGTGTGTGGTTGCTTCTTGAAGAACCGCCGATCAAACCACCGTGGGAGGTCCCAGAGGATTGGGGAGAGCTGGATGACCTGCTGAGTGATGTTGAAGAAAACGTATTCGAAGTCCTTGGGGAAACGCGTGAAGCATACCCACATGCAACGTTTTCATATTTTCTCCTTGGATTCCCAATACCGGAATCCATCGGGAGCGACAACGCGTATATCCATTGGCAAGCAATCAAAATAGACGACATTCCAGACACGTCCGGCTTCAGTGGACTTCGGGATCTTACTAGTAACCGTGTGCGCCTCGCCCAGATGTCTTTCAAATCTGAATCAATCAGATGGCTAGAGTCGGATAACTGGGCGCAGGACCAACTATTGCGCCGGGGAAAACTCGATGGAAGGGTCCGAGAAAGTAATATTATGCTCATCGGTGCGGGCGCACTCGGTAGTACAGTCGCCGAAAACCTACTTCGAGATGGCTGTACGAATCTCACCATCGTTGACGGGGAGAAATTCGAGATTGGAAATCTTGCCCGCCACACGCTCTCCCTCAACGCGCTTAACCAGTACAAGGCAACGGCAGTAGCGAATCGGTTACGTGACCTCTCGCCACATGCTACGATACACGACGTAACCTCACGGTATCCACTGTCCGAGATTGATCAAGAAGCAGTGCCCGACCCGGACATCATTCTTGATTGTACCGGGAACGACCAAGTGTTGTATGCTCTTGCCCAGGAACGGTGGGACTCTGCCAAACTGGTCATCACCACAGCACTTGGCCCACAAGGAAAACGCCTCTACACGTACTCCATCTTCACCCAGTCTTTCAACTTTCAGGATTTCGAAGCCCAAATCGGTCCTTGGACTCTCCAAGACTTGTCCGAACACCATCCCGATGAGGATCTCATCCCAGAACGCGTCGGTTGCTGGCACCCCGCTTCCGTAATCACAATGAATACGATTACTACGTGGGGAGGCATCGTGCCGAACCTAATTGAAGAGTCTACTGGGCTGGCGAAAGGTCACTCCTCCTTCACCGTCATGGAAGCATCACGTAGTCAAGGCTCAACCTCTGTTAAACGCCGTGATGAACCGTTTCCAGATTCGATTCAATGGAAGTCCGAAGGCGGGCAGATACTCGAACTTCCACGAGTTTGTCTCAACGAAATGGTTGAGTACTTTGAAAGGGATGCACCAGACGAAA
This sequence comes from Haloferax sp. Atlit-48N, assembly GCF_003383015.2. NCBI lineage: Archaea > Methanobacteriati > Methanobacteriota > Halobacteria > Halobacteriales > Haloferacaceae > Haloferax > Haloferax sp. Atlit-48N. The sequence continues at coordinate 226,834 of NZ_CP137691.1, forward strand.
CTGGCGGCATCTTAACAGGGAGATACACCGATGAATCGAGCGGGCAGATCATTCGCGCGTCCGACCCACCACCAGATTCCATCCAGACGCCGAGAACGTTTCTCAGAGGCACCGAAAAAGTCGATGAAGCTCTGAAAGAATCACAAGAACGATACGGGCTATACTATCTTGGCGAATGGCACACCCACCCAAACACGGCACCGAACCTGAGCCACGAAGACAAACAAGAGATGCAATCAATCGCGGACAACGAATCCTACGAGTGCCCCCATCCGTTCCTCATCGTTATCGGCGGTAACAAGCAAACCGGATTCAACATCAAGCCATACATTTTCCACCGGAACGACAGTTTTGAGGAACTCACACTAATCAAAGAGCCTCGAACCGATGACTTAGACTTAAATAGCTCTGCAAATTCTGTCAGGTACAGCCCAGGTGACTCTACCCATGACTAACCCCACTGGAGAGGTATTTCTCTCGTATAACCACGAGCAAAAAAATCTGGCAGTCGAATTAGACCGTCGTCTAAGAGAACATGGCGTTCCAGTGTGGCGAGATGAACGAAAAGTCGGACCAGGCCCGTTAGAGAGTCAAATCGAATCTGTATTGCAGAGCGAAGAGATCTCTGGCGCAATACTCTTACTCAGCGAAGATATCCTCGATTCGCCAACAATCCTAAACGTAGAAATCCCCCAAATACATTCTCGTTACACAAACAAAGACACGTTCTTCACCTTTGTACTCCGATGCCCTGGTCTTTCCGCTGGCAAGGCAAACGAAATTCTAAGTAATATTGATACTGTCAACGACTTCTCCGAGTGGTTCTTTCACGCTCTCGAACTGAGTGAGGAGGACTCACCAAATTACAATCGAGTTGTAGATGAGGTGATTCAGAGACGGCTAGATGCTCTTGTAAACAGCGGAAACGATTCGGACACTATCCGATGTTCGATTAATTCGTACCAGTCGCCAAATCCGACCGACGAACTATGGTTTCACGCCGACCTATCCAACCACTTCGAAGACAATCGTCTTCCAGGAGAAAAAACGTGGAATCACAGGATCGGGGAGACAATCACGCGGCTGACTAATCGACTTGCCGAGTATGCAGAAGACAGAGGAATTGAGTTCATGGGCCGAACACGATTACCAATCGCGTTCGCCGTTGGGTGTGAATTCCCGACGACCAGGGGAATTCACGCCAAATGGACCCAACAAGACCCGAACTTCAACGAAATAACGTGGGACGTCACTGTTTCCCCAAGTGATGCGGAACTGAGCATCAACTCAACGCTTAAAGACTCCAGCAAGACTGACTTGGCAGTATACCTTAGCCTCATTGACGATGTTCGTCCAGAAGTCGGGAACACTGCAAGTGACCTCCCCGATTTCAACACCGAGATAGAGATTAAGCGAACTAATTATGACCAAGTAATCTCACCGGAACAGGGTGTTGAAATTGCGAACGAGTTTCAAAACGCCGTTCGAGATGAGTTGAACACCAGATCAAACATCGAAACGATACACCTCTTCCAAAGCTCCCCAGTCGGCTTGTCTTTTCTACTCGGCCAACACACTAACACGCTACCTCCAATCCAAACATACGCGTTCAATGACAACCATCAGCCCAGACGATACGAACCAGCCATCCTGATACAATAGCACGCTCTACGCTGGAGAGCGGACTACCAGAGGATTTCAACAGAGCCAACACTGTATAATGAGCAGCAGTGCTCTGGGGAACCCGTCTGTGGATGGGAGTAGGAAGAAGGATAGATACGAGTTCATCGTAGGGAGGTACGCGAGAAATATCACAATGGATGTGATGAGTAGGATGTGGGTCACGTGATGCGATTTATCAGTAGCCGTTGTGAAACGAGATCCAATGAGTGACGGAAACGACCAACTTCGGAGAGAAGTTAACGGAAAATTCCGACCACCGCTTGACGTCCTGCTCGATCCATCTCTATTCGTCGCGAGCAGCTCACTCCAACGTCTGACAGATTCCAAAGTCTTCGAGTCGCAGACGCAAGCGACGCTCGGAGAGATGCCTACAAAGCCTCGAATCAGAACCCTGTGTGTGCCCGCGACGTTTCGAGAACTGCTCGAAAACGGAGGCCAGCACGACGTACAGAATACGAGTGTGTGGAACTTCTATCGTGGGCAAGCCGAAACGTCCTCCAGAGACCAGGTTGTCGCCTCACTTGACCGAAACGGAGTGAGTGAGTTTTCGAGTGATTTGCAGCCTTCAGAACTGCAGTGGAAGAACGCATTGGACAAATCTGCTCGAGACAGCCGACTGGTGGAAACACTCGCTGAAGAACACGAGTTCCTTCGTTCAGGTGGGGTTGTCTTATCGAGGACACCAACCTTCGTCAAAGCACTTCGCGATGCTGGGTCACCGACTGTCGACGTCGGGAAAGCACAGTTGGTCACCGAGGTGAGAGACAGGCTGACCGATATCGGATTCAAGGACCCAGCCAGTGTCTGTGTCTTCGGCGTTTCGTCGGCTGGCTCGACTGTCGATGCGCTCGTCGGCGACATCCTCTCAACGAAGTCTGACTTGCTTCTCTACAGGCTTGATGCGTAAGCATTGCCCACGATCGAAATTTCGTTGTTGGCTCTCAGTAGTTAGTAGCATGCGTCACAGTTGACCTCACCAATTATCGACACGAGTGGGTTCTGTGAGGTGAGTTCCCGACCACATGCGGTACATTGCACTGAATCCGTTACTCCAACACCAATCCCGTAACCTACTGTGCGTGCCTGGATGACGCCCTCTTCTGCAAGTTCTATCTCGGTCTCGCCACGTTCGTATTCGACCTGCGTTGCGGTGAGTGGTGTCACCCTGACGTCGAGTGCGTGCCGCTGGCGTATCTCCCTCTGTCGCTCTGGGAACCCTTGATCACGACGGCGACGGAGATCGCTAAGTTCGGTCGTCAACTCTTCGAGTTCTCCTTTGATTTGCTTTCGTTGCTTGAGTGCCTCGACACGCTCTGCCTGCTCACTTGCGTCGATAGTTGCTCTCGACTCGTCGAGTTTCGACGACAAACCCTCACGTCGCTCTTCGAGCTCCTGAATCCGCTGTTGTTGCATCTGGCGGAACTCCTCCACTTCGGCGTCAGCCGCTCGCGAGGCTTCCTCATGAACCTCGTCAATGAGTCCTTGTACACGGTCTACTACCCGCTTTTGTCCCTCGTCGACGAGGTCACGCACCTTTTCTCTCCTCAGCGAAGGCTGGTAACCACTTGGAGAATCACCGGTGAAGGAAGTGATTCGGAGAAAGTTCCTCTCCAGTCCCTCCAGCGACTCACCAGATCTGGCGTCGAGTGCGACCACCCGAAGGAACTCTCGCTGATACTCACTCACAGTCTCGATACTCACTCGAAAGAGCACGACCAGTGCGGACCGATCGTAGTACGGAGCGAATTCGGCATTTTGGACCTCGACATCGCCTCCTTGAAGCCACTCCGGAATTTCGATTTCCGTCGACTCGGCGGTCAGGTCGATTCTGCCCGTTGGCGTGCGTCGAACCGCTTCGTCCAACAGTTCCTGTAGAAGCCGGCTCTCGGGATGGAGGAGTTTCGTGTTCTCTTCGGGGCTGTCGCTTTCCGTTCCACAGACCACTGTGAACTCATCAGGTAACGATTGAGTGTCCGCACCTTCAGGAACGCTCACGTCCCAGGTGTCGCCTCGCTGTTCGATGGTGCAACCGAGAGAGCGCAGATACCGTTCTGCGAACGACTCGACAGCGGACTGCGTCACGGGGACCGACGCGTCAGTCATCGCTCGCCCCCAAGTCGAAGCCTTCGAAGACGCCGCTGTTGAACTCCTCAAGCTTGTCGGCGAGGTCGCGTTGCTCCCTTAGGTCGACGGCCATGGCGTCGAAGTCGTTCTCCAGATCGACCTCGGAACCGGCGTTCATCAGGCGTTCGAAGATCTCGTCTTCGAAGCTAGTCCCGGACTCCTCCAACCTGCTCAGTATCGAACTCAGTTCGCCGACGCTCTGTTGGAATAGGTCGATCTTGTGGTAGAGACGTTCGAGTACGTACTCCTCGACGGTGTCCTTTAGCGCCATGTTGAAGACAAACACGTCGCGTTTCTGCCCGATTCGGTGGACGCGTCCGATGCGTTGTTCAACGCGCATCGGATTCCACGGCAAGTCTAAGTTGACTAAGATATTGCAGAACTGCAAGTTGCGACCCTCACTCATCGCGTCGGTCGAAACGAGGATTCCGCCCTCTTCTTCGAAGTCCTCGACGATCTGTTCCTTCTCATCGCTAGAGTGGCCCCCGTGGAACGCGTGTACCGTGTACCCCTCGGAAGCGAGCCGGTCGAGCACCTGCCGTTGAGTCGCCCGAAACTGAGTGAAGACGATGACTCTCCCCATCTCAACGTTGTTGCGGGCCTCTTCAACGATGTCAAGCAGCCGTTCCTGCTTCGTCACCGTGTCGACCTCTTCGATTAGATCGAGAATCGACTCTAATTCGTCTGCGTGCGTGAGCTCGGACTGTTCATAGAGTCGCTTCTCGATGGTCTGTTTGAGTGCGACCGGACTACTGACGACCTCCTTCTGGAGGAGCATCAAAACCAACTTCTGACCTTGGTCTTGGCTATAGGCACCTTTGACGTAATCGGTGACTGCCTGATAGAGTTCGCGTTCTTTCGGGGTTGGCTCGAACGTCCGTGTGTCGATAGTTCGGTCCGTGAAGTCGATGTCCGTGTCTTCTCGTCGGTTACGGATCATCACCTTGCTCAACCGTTCCTGTAGCTCGTTTCTGTTGACGAGGGTCTCCTGATTGCTATTCACAAAGTAGTGATGGAAGACGTCTCGCGTGCCGAACAACCCGGGACGGAGCAGTGAGACGACGTTGTACAGGTCCGTCAGTTCGTTCTGGATCGGCGTCGCCGTCAGGAAGAACGCGTAGTTGTACGAGAGTCGGTCAATGAGGTCGTACCGGTCCGTCTCTTCGTTCTTGACGTAGTGCGCCTCGTCGAGGACAAGCACGTCCCAGTCCCGGTCGAGAACCGTCTGACGATGTCTCTCGCTCTTCGCAGTGTCGATACTTGCGATGATGTAGTCGTGGGCGTCGAAGCCAGTGAACTCGTCGTCATAGTTGCAGACAAAGTCGAGGCCGAACTTCTCGCGGAGTTCGGCTTGCCACTGCTTCGCCAGTTGAGCTGGTGTGAGAACGAGAACGGAGTCGTCCGTCTCCCTGAAGTGCATCTCCTTCAGGATCATTCCCACCTCGATGGTCTTTCCCAGTCCGACCTCGTCGGCGAGCAGAGCCTTGCCGTCCATCTCGAACAGGGCACGGTACGCAGCGTCTACTTGGTGTTCGAGCAGTTTAACCGAGTTCTCGTCCAACTCCTTCAGTGACCGTAGTTCGGAGTCCGGTCGACCCGCTCGGAGACGAGCCGCTTGAACGCTTAGAAGGTGAGCATCGCTGTCATCTCCCTCATCCCAAGATGCTAAATATTCGTCTGCGGACTCGTGCGAGACCTCGATATCTACGAGGTCGTAGCTTCCCATGGCCCGATAGAGTCAGCAATCCGTAAAATACGTTTTGTGGTCATCTAGGTGTCGTCGGGTCGTAGTTCGAAGCTCTCCTCAGTGGATTGACTGAGAGTCGCCATCGAGAACATCGGCCACCCATCTATCCCTCGGTCGAAAGGTACCAATGTTCCATAGTGTTTATTGGGCCTTCCAGATGTCTGATAAAGTATCAAAATGTCTCAGGCTGGTTCCCTGTCGAACACTCTCGAAGATACGGTGACGTTAAGCCGTGAGCTTCGGGAGGAGGGACAGATCGACGGGCAGGTGAAACTCTACAACGTCGAGGACGACGAAGAGTTCGAATCAGACGCGGAACTCTTCTTCGAACGGACGTTGATGACCGAAGGGCTTCGAGAGGCCCTCACTATTCTCCGGGACTCACTCACAGGAGAGGACCCGCGGGGGACGCACATCCTCTACGGGCCATACGGGAGTGGGAAATCTCACCAGATGGTGGCACTCTACCATTGCTTCGCCGACTCGGAAGCGGCGGGTCGATGGGCTGACGAGTCCATCGACGGGTTCGGCGACGCGCTTCCGGACGACGCCACGCCTGTCACCGTCTCGATGCAGAACGAGCAGTACGAGTACCTCTGGGAACCACTCTTCGAAGCCCTCGATTACGACCTCGGAACGTTTGACTCGGGTGGCTATCCAGATATGCAGAAGATTCAGGAGGCCGTCGGCGACGAGACAGTCGCGTTCTTCGTCGACGAGTTGGAGGACTGGTTCGACACCCTCCGCGGCGACCGCAAGAGCGCGAACAAGGGATTCCTTCAAGCGCTCCTCGAATCCACGGCACTCTCTGATCTCGATCTCTACACTGTCGTCTCCGTTCTCCGAGAAGGGTCTGAAGTCCACGACATCCTGAACCGAGAACAGGCGGTCGAAGTCAACATGAACAACCAGGTGGACAAGCGCGAGGTTCTCCGTCACCGTCTGATTGATTCGGTAGACGAGGATGCAGCCCGAGAGATCGTTAACGGGTACTTTGATGCATACGACCAAGCAGAAGGCCACGTGGATCTCCCTGATGATTTGCTGTCGGAGATGCACGATCTCTATCCGTTCCATCCCGTGCTCCTCGACGCCTTGGAGACGCGCTACTATGCCGACGAGGGCAACCAGAACACACGCGGGATGATCTACCTCTTCTCGAAGGTTCTCCTGGAGATGCGGGATCAGACAGACCTGATCACGCACGGCGACATCGACGCCATCGAGTTCGAAGACGAACTGGCGAAGATTAACTACGAACGCCTGAACGCAGCGACCGGCGACATCAAGAACCGCGTCGACGCGAACGAGGTCCCCCACGGCCGTCGGATCCTGAACGCGATTCTCCTCTACTCGTTGAAGCCGAGTGAGGGTGAGGGAGCCAACGTTTCAGAAATCGTCATGGGCGCGTACCAGACTGGCGACCTCGTGTCCGACGTCGTCCTCAACCTCGAACGGCTACATGGTGTCGCGTGGCACCTCCACAAGCTCAACGGGAAGTACGCCATCCGCGACCGGCAGAACCCGAACGCACTCATCCGCAACGCCGCGACTGACGTCTCCGAGACATCGGCGAAGGCCGAGATCGCGGATTTCGTCGGGGAGATATTCGGATCGAACGCCCACCCGGTGGGCTTCCGCACGAGCGATATGCGGGACATCCCCGACGACCGCGATATCAAGGTCGTCGTGAAGGATAGTCAGTGGACACAAGAAGAGGTCAAGAAGGTCATCACGAACGACGGGCGAGGTCGGGAGTGGCGCAACACGCTCGTGTTCGTCCAGCCTTCGGGCGACAAGGCCATCGAGTCCGGGACGCGCTACATCGACAAGGCGCGGTACATCGAGGGCGCGCGGCAGGTACTCGCTGACGAGTCCCTCGATGACGAGATTCGCATGTCGATCCAGGGGATGAAGGACCAAGAGGAGAACGAACTCCGCGAAGAGCTTCAGATGCTGTACGGCGAAGTCCTCGACGGTGACGACCTCCTCAACGAATTCGACCTCGCTGCACCAATGGAGCTGGACGTTTACGTCATGGACGAGGCCGAACTCGACGGCTCTAACATCGCCGATTCCGCAGCAGCCGATCCATTCGACCTCCAGTCTCACGTCTGGGACATTGTTCAGGACCTGCTCGACCGCCGCGGCGAGATATCCGTCGACGACGTCTACGAGCAGTTCCTTCGCGACCCACAGCTCCCGATTCCGGGGAGCGCCAACGACGTGCTGAACGCAACCGTGGAAGCGCTGAACGGTAAACCGGTGCTCGCACGCGACACCGGTGGCTTCCGTGACGACCTCTCCGGGAGTTCCCTGGACACGGTGCTCGTCTACAAAGACGACGTTGAGCTGTGGGGCGTCGATGACGTGGAGCAGGAACTTCGACGCCGCTTCGGCAGCGGGACGACCGCAATCGATGTCGGCGACTTCGAACTCGAACTTATCGAAGACGGCGAGGTCTGGATCGACGGCGACAGCCACGACGTGGTGATGCGCGCCATCGGGCGGCTGAACCGCGAGGACCAGTACGTCGTCGTGCGCGGCAATCAGATCCTCGACAAGCCACAGTCCGACGCGACCCTCCGCGACGTCGGCAGTGCAACGACCGTCGGCGCATCGTATCTCGCCGATCGAATCGGTGAACGAATCGAGGAAAACGGGTATGCGAACCTCGACACCATTCTTGGGGAAATTCGCGCCGACGAAACTGTGTTCCTACCGCCTGACGAGACCGAGGCGGCGGCACGCGAGGCCGTGAACGACTACCTCGTCGATGACTACGTGTTGGAAGCCGGCGGTCGGTACCTGGAGTCACTCGGTGACCGCGATCCGACCTCCGTCAAGATCGTGCCGACGGTCTCGGGCCGGATCGGGCAGCAGATTCTCGACTACCTCGACGACTTGGAACCCGGCGACCAGTTCACCGTAAGCAAAATGACAGACAGGTTCGACAGCAGCGTCACCGAGGACATGGTGAAGACGTTCCTGCTGCAGAACCTCGGGCGAGAGGAAGAGCCGGCGTACGTCGTCGGACCGACCGGCTCGGACAAGTCCTCCGACTGGGTCCCCGGCTACCCGTTCCGGATCCCTGAGACGGAGACGCCGACGTGGCGCTTCGAGTACAACGGCGACGATGTCGCCGCGATGCGGCGCAAGTGGCGGCGGGACCACCAGACGGGCTCGGTCGAGTACGGCGACGTCACGTTCATGCTGCCCGATAAAGACGGTGTTCCCGGCGCTCTTCAGGGGACCGTCGACGTCGAGCGGACGCAGGTCAGCTTGACGTTACGGTCCGAACAGGACTACACGAAGGTGCAGGACCTCTTCGAGCACATGCCCGACGAGGCGTCCAGCCTGAAGATCGAGATCAGCTTCCAGAAATAGACTTCAGGGACCTCGATCGCTGGGGAAGACCGCCATCCGACGTACCCACGTTATTGTCGAGGACTCTATGAGCAACATCGTTGCCTCTTGTAATATCGAACTCGTGCAGAGGCACAGAATATCGTTTCAAATCTTGAAAGAATCGACTTCATTTCCCAGACAGTATCTCAACACGAATCCGGAATACAATTACTTCCTGTCATTTATGAAATCTGTTATTATATCTCTTGAAATTTGCTGCGATTCCGCTCCTAGACTTAAATAGAATATGTGACTAAGATTGGTCAAATCACCACTTTTAGTCTCGCCAAATCGAACCATTTATCCATTAGAAGCAAACTTCGAGGCCAATAGGGAACTCATAATAGCGAATGAATGCATATTATGGATTCATCTGCGGACAAATGTCCAGATTGGGGGAGAACCTTTAATAATACAGGTCGATAACAGGTCAGATACCCAGACCGTCCACTAGGTATCTGGGTATCCAGGAGTAGCGATGGTGTGCGCCCCGAAGTCTTGGCGGGCTCGGGCGCACACGCCAACAGTTGACCCCAACCGTGTCAGCACGACAGGGCACAACGTTGCAGGCGTTGCTTACAACGGACGCGTGTTAACTATTATGCCCTATCGTTTCAAACGGTAGACTAATGAAAAATGCCAAAACACGCGGTACGAGAACTCATCGAAACGGAAAAAGACAACGCTAGAAGTACTGAGGAGCAGATCGGGATCGCCCACGCGATGTGGGACCACGACATCGGACCCCAACACGACGGGCTGAAACGGGCAGACGTAGAGGATCGACTCGGGCTCGACCTGGACCACAAGCCAAAAACGTCGCTGAAACACCTCGTTGACATCGATATCGTCGAGGAATTCACCCGTCCGGGACCAGACACCTACGTCATCGCCGAGTGGCGGGAAGGCAACGATGCTTTCATTCTCGGTGAAGTCACCGAAGCCGCCGAGCAGGGGGTCGAGGCCCTCATCGAACATATGCATGAGGACGACCCCATCGAGGGTGACGACACTCCCGCAGTCGCTGATGGGTCAGGAATCACGATCCGGAGCGCGGTGGCTGACGCCTTCGACTACGAACCTCACGCCGTCGAGGAACACCTTCGAACCGGAGACCCGGTCGACAAACTCAACGAGGCTGTTGAGGCCATCGAGGAGGAGGAGGAACTCGAAACCCGCTCCGACTACGGGGAGATCCTCTTCATCAACCAAGCGTACCGATACCGACTCACCCAGGAGGCGGTTCAGATGTACGAGGAGGACGAATAACGATGGTGTCGAGAGCACATCAGAAGGGGGTCAACACCACGGCTGAGGAGCACGACCGGAACGGGTGGAACGTCAAAGCCGCCCTGCGGGGGTGGACCCAACCACCGACAATCGCCGGTCACATCCCCGATGTCGTCGCTACCAAACGCGGAAGTCGTCGAGTTATCGAAATCGAGACGAGTCGGAACGACCAAAAGCGTCAACACGAGGCGTTCCGCCGGCACGCCGGTCAGAAGGCTAACACGGTCTTTATCGGCTACGTCGTAGACTCCGCGGGCCGTCGGATTGACCAGTTCCGGTAGCGATCAGTCCGAAGTCGGACGGTTCCGGACTCCATCTCGGATTTTTTAGCTCAGACCAAGCCGATGAGCTACGGTCACGATGATTCGGTCCAGTACGGAGAACGCACACTTATGGGGCTCCTGCATAATCGCTTCTACATACTGAATAATGTCTGAACAATCTGGATCTTCACAGGGTCGGCAGGAGCGGACGGAACTCCCCATCGAGCGCGGGTTCCCCATCGAGCGAGTGAACGAGATCGCCGAGAAGGAAGGCCGGGCGAAGATGTACTACCGCCCCATCTACACGATGCACAAGTGGTGGGCGCGACGTCTGGGCTGTGTCTTCCGCGCTATCTCTCTCTATACTCTTCTCGACGACCCGGAGAAGGTCTCGGTGTTCGAACCGGGCCATGAGGGCAGCACCCTTGCGGACTATGGCGACGACGCCGACGGCGAGTCCGACGTTGACGTCGCCTCGCTACTCGAACGCGTGGACATGACCGACCCGGAGAGCCTCTGGGAACTCTATCCGAAGGACGTCCGCGTCGAGGACAAGAAGATCCTCGACCCGTTCATGGGTGGCGGTACGTCGCTCGTCGAGGCGTCGCGCTTCGGCGCTGAAGTCGTTGGTAACGACCTGAACCCAGTCGCCTGGTTCGTCACGAAGAAGGAACTCGAAGCCGGCCAGACCGACGTCGAAGACCTCGAAGCGGCCTTCGAGCAGGTGAAGGAGGACGTCGCCGACGAGATCACGCAGTACTACAAGACGCCCTGTCCGAACGGCGACCACGACGCCGACGTGATGTACAATCTCTGGGTGAAAGAGTTGGACTGCGTCTCCTGTGGGCACACAGTTCCGCTGTTCAAGGATTATCGCGTGGCGACGGGTCGCTACGATAACGACGACAAGTACAACGTCCTCTGTCCGGACTGCGGCGCAGTGACGCTATCGGACGACTGGCAGTCAGAGAGTGTTTGTAATGACTGTGGCCATGGGTTCGTCCCGAAGGAAGGAAACGTCTCGCGGGGTGGGAAGTACAACTGTCCCGACTGTGGGCAGAAGTACGGGATTACGGACGCAATTCAAGAGCAAGGAAAACAAGACCTGCGGCTATATGCAGTTGAGTACTACTGCACCCACTGTGAAGATGCGGGAGAAGAGAAGATCGATTATAAAGGATACAAACAGTCTGGGCAGGAGGATATCGATCTGTTTAACGAAGCCAGAGAAGAGTGGGAAGAGAGTGATGAACTTCATGAGTTCGTCCCTGATGAAGAAATTCCTGAGGGAGCAATTACCGCGGCGTCGTCTGTAAGTGGGAACGACGTGTTCCAACATGGTCTAAAAAAGTGGCAGGATATGTTCAATTCACGTCAGCTCCTGTCGCTCGCAAAATTGTTTGTAGCTATTGATGGTGTTGAGGATCAGAATCTGAAAGAACTCCTCCTAATCGCAGCTACCGACTCGCTTCGATATAACACCATGATGGTCGGGTATCACAATTCTCGGGGCCATATCGATAATCTAACTCGGACGAATTCATTCAATCCGCCCCTATATCCTGCAGAAAACAACGTGTGGGGAACTCGTTCCGGCTCTGGGACATTCACGGCAATGTTTGACCAAGTCCAGACCGCGGTTGAGTATGCAAAGAACCCCACTGAGAGGCACATTGTGGATGGGGAAACAATCGAATCTGACCCATTCAACACTCCTGTTGGGACCAGCGTCACGCTTCACCAAGGAGATATGCGTACTTTAGACTACGAAGATGAATTTGATGCCGTCATTACCGACCCACCCTACTACGACAACATAATTTACTCTGAGGTTTCAGATTACTTCTACGTCTGGCAGAAGATTCTGCTGGAAGATGAGTACCCTGGGTTCGACCAAGACAAAACACCTCGTGCAGAGTCCATAGTTACGAATCCATACCTAGAGAAAACCGCCGAAGACTTCGAGTCTGAGCTCGGACAGGCATTCGCTGTAATCAAGCGCGCACTCAAAGATGACGGGTCGCTCACGTTCACCTACCACCACAGCGACTCTGAGTCGTGGGGTGAGCTGCTTGAATCCCTCTGTAACGTCGGGTTCGAGGTGACGGCGACGTATCCGATAACAGCGGACATTAACAAATTCATCGGCGGCGAAGCGGTCTCCTTCGACATCATCGTTGTCGCCCGCCCCATTGACGAAACAGAACCGGCGTCGTGGAAATCCCTCCGCCGCGACATCTACCGCACAGCCCGCCGCACTCGCAAGCAACTCGAAGAGAACCGCGACCTCTCCCGCGGCGACATCGGCGTGATGGAGATGGGCGCGTGTTTCCGCGAGTACTCGAAGCACCACGGGAAGGTCCAGCGCGGCGGCGAGATCATGTCCGCGAAGGAGGTCGTCCAGGAAATCTACGGCATCATCCAGGAGGCCAGCGACATCGGCGTCGAGGACGTGTTCATCGACCTACTCGACACGCCGAACCCTTCGTTCGACGACGTCAACAAGCTCTGCCGCGGCACGAACGCGAAGCCCGACGAACTCAAGGAGATGTGCCTGTACAACCAGGACGACGGCTTCCAACTCGGTACCTGGGACGACGAAAAGCGCCAGGCGTACATCCAGGAGCGCGTCAACGGCGACGGCGGCGACCACCTCTCGAACCTCGACAAGCTCCAGTTCCTGCGCTACCGCTACGAGAAGGGTCAGGCCGTCCAGAACTACGTCCAGAAGTGGGGCGTCGACGACGACCTCCGAGAGCTCGCCGGCAGGCTCGCTGACGTGACCGGCGACGACGCCTACGCGCGGGTGCTCGGCGACCGGGACATCACGAGTTATTAGTCCTATAGGGAGCGTTCGGACCCATCGATCGCTGCTTCGCGGAGGTACTCACAGTCCCCGGGGAACACGGGGCGACCGGCATATTCGATGAGTTCCATTTTGAGCTCACGTAGCTCCTCCTCCAGCAGATCTAACGTTTCCGCGGCTTTCGCAGCGTCCCGATACGGGGGCTCATCAGTGTCGATTCGGTCAACCGTCTCTCGAAGCGCCTCTATAGCGAGGTCGCGTGCCGTCTCCTCCGAGATCTCGTCGGCCGTCTGATCTCCGTGGGTCGCGTAGTACAGCGACTGCCTAGCTCTGTTCCCCTCCATGAACCGTAACTCACCGTGCTCCTTCGAGGGGTGTGCTCTGTCTTCGAACGCCCGTATGACGGGTTTAATCTCGTCGTTCCAGTTATCAGACCTCCCACGTTCTATTTTCACGATTCCCGAAAAGACCCAATCTGTGAGGTATATGTCCGGTTCCATTTGAAGTGACTCCTGAGTGATAGACACACCCTCGAAATCGGCCTTGAAGCGCTCGCGGTGGCTATCGAATTTGGAATAAAGATCGCTGATAGTCTCCTTTTTCTCTTTCAACCCCGGTGCGTGGTTCTCTATGAGGTCAATGAAATACCGGTCGTCCTGTAGTCCGAACGGAATCACCCGAAATTCCTCTGGACTGCTGTACGAGTGGATGTAATCCTCAGCAGGTTTAACATCTACCGCGGTCACCTTCGGAAGCCGTTCACTACTGTTTCCGAATATATCTTCGGCCGAGTCAATCGTTTGAGGTACGTCTTCGGTGCCAAGCCAGGCGTATATCCGTCGTCGGAGAGTCTCGGTATGGGTGTTCCGAACTTCCCGATTTAGTTCTTGAGTGCGCAGGTCAATTTGGTCCTCAAGCAGTGTAGTCTGGTGGAAATAGAGGCCAACCAGAGCCGCAGTAAGGATTCCACTTGTCACGACACCGGCAAACTGCATCCCGTCAGACCCACTGACGTACCAGCCAATACCTGCAAAAGTCAAAATCGCTATTGTGACTACGATAGATACGATAATAATCCGAAATGGGACTTTCCGAAACATTTCTTGGTGACTGCTCGACGCTTCAACATCATTGAGTTATCGGACGGTTTCGACACTACTTTTGCTACGGTTCTTTCGGAACTGTACCAAACACCCATCAAACGGAACGCTCAATAAACCCGAACGGATTGATACTCATAGCCTGTGCGACCGTTTGATGCTGGAGATGATTCCTACGCCCGATCAATAGCAATTGATGCGAGCACTATTGGTGACATCACAGTCACTGTTGCCGTGAGCGCAAATCGAATTGATGAACTGGAGATCCTCGAAAGTATCTACGAGGCGGCTGAAGGATTCCCGTTCTTCCCGTTCCGGGACAAATCGCATGATATAGAATATGAGGAGAGTGTCGAGTTTTTCGAGACGGTTGTCGATACTAACAGCCACCGATTGACCGCAACGACCCACCTCGGTCAAGATGGGTCGGACCAAGAGCGGATAGAAGCAGTTCAATCTGCGGTTTTAGTCAGCGAGCTCGGATTAGATGACGCACTCGTTATTTTAGATGGTAACGAAGACAAAGCCGAACGATTCGGTCGAGGGATCACCGGTATCGTCGGAAGCTGTCCACCGATTGCCACCTGTATACAGTCCGAACTCTATTACCCCACGTCACTTCTCGCAGACATCTGTGCGAGCCACCTGGCGTACCAGATTGATCACCCTCGGCACTGTTCTGAGGTCACACCTAAAGCACCGATTACTAAGGAGACCTTCAACCACTACTGGGGTCCGGCCTACAACGAGATGGTGACCTCGTCGGACGCTATTTATACAGAGCCGATTGAGCAACGTAGAGCGGATACGGTTCGGACTCGGATGAACTGCTGGTTCGAAGGAAAGATGGGTGGCGGCGAACCGGTCCGGTTCGATTCATCCGTTCAGCCAATCGTACAGTACGCACGAAACCAAGGATACGAAGAACTCGCTACTAAGCTCTCTGAGATTTAGGACACAGGTGCATTTCCTGCGCCCACGTCCGTCTTCTACGCCCCTTGGCTTACGCCGCCGGGCTTGCGGGCCATGGTCACACAGGCTCCACGCAGCACCTCTGCGCTCAATTACTGGTACTCCTCTCCAGCATATAGTCCTTTGGATAGAAATTTCGGGTCAGAATCACTCCCCGACTTTCATGATTCCGATGACGAGGTGGGTACACAGATATCTCTTTGGAAGTTTCAGGAAACAGGTGCATTTCCTGCGCCCACGTCCGTCTTCTACGCCCCTTGGCTTACGCCGCCGGGCTTGCGGGCCATGGTCACACAGACTCCACGCAGCACCTCTGCGCTCAAGAATAAGTTCACTCTCCCAGCATATAGAACTTAGGGTGCAACCTCTTCGCGTTGGAACTTAGATTTGTCCGTGGGACAACACAGGTACTTAATGTCGGGACGAGAATCAGTTCTTAAGAAATGGCAGGCCCTGGCCAGATTCCCGGACGCTACAATCTCGTCATCAAGGAGGCGTACGAGGCTTTCGAGCATCAGATTCCGGTGACGGAGTTCGTACAGCGACTTGAAGATGACGACGTCCCCAACAAAGTGAGTGTTGTCGGGCTCGCAGACGCTTTGGCGGAGGAGGACATGGCAAACGAGCTTGCTCGTGAGATGGACCGGCGGGCGAACGACCTTGAGTACCAGAGCCCCACCGTGCAGTTCGTCGTCGAAGGCACGTTCCACCGGAGTGGGAGGACGTACGACCTTCGGTACGACGGTGAGCTGTACTCTCTCCAGCGAGTGTTCGGCCCGCAACTCGAACGCAAGGGGGACGGGGATTGGTTGGTAGCCCCGTTCTGAGTAACTACAGCAGTTTCAGCGGGCCTTCCTTCTCCACCTTCCCATTCCCGTTCTGAAGGAAATAGAGATCAATCCACTCCTGTCCGCGGTCGCGGCAGAACACGGGGACGCACGTCGTCGTGTGCTCGTACCGACGGTCACACCGCGTCTCGATCTGCTCTCGGGTCCAATCGCCGTCTTGCTCCAGATCGAAGCGATTGCGAACTTCCCACGAGTGCTCGTCGGCGGCAGCCTTGACGACTCGTAGCGAGAAGTCACGCACGTCTTTGAACGTGAACGGACCGCTCATCGCCTTCGCTTGCGACAGGTCGGATTCTGCGACGCCGTCGAGACAGAGTTTGTTCTCCGAGACGGCGCGGAACGCTTCGACTTCGGGCACTCGCTCGACGAGCACATCGTAGAGGTACTCGTGGACGACGGCGTCGTAGCCGTCCAGCGAGAACTCTCCTTCTGGGGAGACGATCTGCAGCTCCGCGCCCGTCTGGGTTATCCGTCGACGCTTCGGTTCCAGCAAGGGACAGAGGAACGCAAGTCGGTCCGCGTGTAGGAGGTACGCGTAGCTGAACAGCCGCGAACGGGACGACGACTCCTTGACCGGGTCGTGACCCTCGGCGTAGTACTTCGAGTCGAGGACAGCCAGCGTCTCCTCGCCCTCTTGGATCGCGTGGTCCGGCTGATGGTAGACCTCGTACTCGTCCTCAAAGGGGTTGACCGACGGCGACCTGACAGGCGTGACGTCGGCCAACTCGTTCAGGTGGTCGTAGGATTTGACGCGGTTGAGTTCGCGTTCGACGACGACCTGCGAGTACTGTTCGAACAGTGACTCCATGTTCAACACGTAGTCGACGACGAGCTCTCTCGGTCCGTCCCGAAGCTGCTGACCGAGCGATGACGACATAATGGCCTTCGAGACGTCGAACGCCTTGCGGTAGTATCGCCGTTGCTTCGGGAGATCGTAGAGCGTGAGTCGCCGGTACTCGTCCATTCGACCGAGACCGCTGCTCACACCCATACCTTCGAGCCGCTGCACCTCGCGGTGAACCTCCGAGAAGATCCGATCGTACGCTGGGTGCTCGTTCTCGTGCGAGTTCTGTTGAAAAAGTCGAAGGAGAGTCTTCCCCGCGTAGTGGAGCAGGGAGTTCACCGCGTTGTCGTACTCCGTCTCGTTGCGGATCCAATTCGGCTCGATGGTTCCCCGGACGTGGTTCAGCAAGGTCTGCTCGACATCGATATCGCCTCGTCCGTCTAGGCTGTCAACCCGCCTGATGACTAAGTCCCGAATGAAGCCGTGGCGCTGGATAGTCTCCAGTCCGTCGAGGTAGTTGATTGCCAGCACCACGAAAACGTCGTCGAGGTGGATGTCGTCGGAGAGAAAGTCCCGCAATGGAATTCCGTGGTACTCAATGGAGCGGTTCTGGTCGTAGACGGCAAGTAGCATGTCGAAGATGTGCTCCCAGTCAATCTTCGGATCGACCTGCACCTTCGACGACGGCGTCAGACTTACGACGCCGATGATGTCCGTCGCTTCGACGTGGATGACCTCGTTCTCATCCCCGTCGACAGTGACAGTTACAACCTCGTACTCCCTGTCGGAGTCGAGTGCTTCCTGATGTTTGGTGAATACTCCTGGACTCTCCTGTGTGAACGATGCGCGACGAAGTTGGTCGCCGATGGTGGGTGGACATCCCTCTATACGGATCTCGCCCCGTTCCGGGACGTTGAACGTGTCCTGCCCATACTGGTACACTTCGTCAACGCTGCT
>NZ_CP137692.1:0-298783 GCF_003383015.2 Haloferax sp. Atlit-48N
ACGCCGTCGTCGTCGCCGACGGTGGCGCGCTCGCCTGCCGCGGGGAGCGCGAGGCTGTCCTCCTCCGGGAGGCCGGGGTCGTCGTAGGGCAGCACGCCGAGGACGGGCACGCCGGTTCGCTCCTCGATGGCGTCGACCCCCGGTTCGAGGAGGCTCGGGTCGCCGCGGAACTTCGTGATGACCGCGCCGACGACGCGGTCGCGCACGTCCTCGGGGAGGAGTTCGAGCGTCCCCAGCAGGCTGGCGAAGACGCCGCCGCGCTCGATGTCGGCCGCGAGGAGGACCTCGGCGTCGGCGAAGCGGGCGGTTTCGATGTTCGCCAAGTCGCGGTCGTGGAGGTTTATCTCGGCGATGGAGCCGGCCCCCTCGGCGACGACCACGTCCGCCTCGCTCGCCAGCCGACGGTGCGATTCGACCGCCGCCTTGCGGGCGTCCTCCCAGTGGGTCGCGTAGTAGTCGCTCGCGGTGTTGAGGCCGGCCGCCCGGCCGTGGACGACCAGTTGCGACGCCCCGTCGCCGTGGGGCTTGAGCAAGACGGGGTTGTGGTCGGTCGTCGGCGCGACCCGCGCGGCACGGGCCTGCACGTACTGCGAGACGCCGATTTCCCCGAAGCCGTCGCCGTCGGCGGTCGCCACCGCTCGGGCGTTGTTGCTCATGTTCTGGGCCTTGAACGGCGCGACCGACAGGCCGCGGTCGTCGAACAGGCGACAGAGCCCGGCGGCGACGGTGCTCTTGCCAACGTGGCTCGCGGTCCCCGCGACGAGGAGGGTCGGCGTCGTCATCTGCCGGGAGTCAGGGCCGCGCGGTTCAAAGGTGTTCGTTTCGCCGTCGGCTGGGCGCGCCCCCGCCGCGTCCGGGCGGCGCGTTCGACCCCCTCAACGACGTTCCCCGTCATACTGTGGTACTCACGTCGGCCGCGTGAAATGTTGCCGGAAGTGGTGCGTTTAGTTCACTTGCCCGCCCGGTCTATCACGAATGAAGAAACAGTTACTCGTGACGGACTTCCTCGACCGGGCCCGGACGTACTACGGCGATTACGAGGCTGTCGTCGGTATCGACGGCGAGCGCTTCACCTACGCGGAGTTCGGCCAGCGGGTGGACAGATTTTCGGCGGCGCTGCAATCGCGCGGCGTCGAGAAAGGCGACAGAGTCGCGGTGCTCGACCCCAACACGCACTACCACCTCGAAGCGGCCTTCGGCGCGATGCAGTGCGGCGCGCTCCACGTCCCGCTGAACTACCGCCTCACGACCGATGATTACGAGTACCTGCTGTCGGATTCCGGCGCGACCGTGGTCTACGCCGACTACCAGTACGCGGGGAAAATCGAGGCCGTCCGCGACGACGTGCCCGCCGAGGTGTTCGTGACGAACGACCCCGCCGCCGTCGACGGCGACTGGCTCGACTTCGAGGCGTTCCTCGACGAGGCCGACGCCGACGACTACGAGCGCCCCGAGATGTCCGAGGACGAACTCATCACCATCAACTACACCTCGGGGACGACCGGCGACCCGAAGGGCGTCTGCCGCACCCACCGCACCGAGTCGCTCCACGCCCAACTGGTGACGATTCACCACCACATCGCGGACGACGACGTGTATCTCTGGACGCTCCCGATGTTCCACGTCAACGGCTGGGGCCACATCTACGCCGTCACCGGCCGCGGCGCGAAACACGTCTGCACCCGGGGGGTCGACGCCGGGCAGGTGTTCGACGCCATCACCGAGGAAGACGTGTCCTTCTTCTGCTGCGCGCCGACCGTGCTATCCATCCTCCGGGAGTACGCCGAGGAACACGACCCGGCGTACGCCGGCGACAACCCGGTTCGCGTGACCGCCGCCGGGAGCGCCGCCCCGAGCGCGACGATTCGCCACACCGAGTCCGAGTTCGGCTGGGAGTTCACCCAACTGTACGGCGCGACCGAGACCGGCCCGCTCATCGCCACCTCGGACGCGAACCGCCTCATCCCCGACGAGGGCGGCCTGCGCTTCTCGCTCAAACAGCGGCAGGGGGTCGCCCCGCTCGGGACCGACCTGCGCGTCGTCGACGACGACGGCGAACAGGTCCCGCGCGACGACGCCACCATCGGTGAGGTGGTCGTCCGCGGCAATCAGGTGATGGAGAAGTACTGGAACAAGCCCGACGAGACCCACGACGCGTTCAACGACCGCCTCGAAGGCTGGTACCACACCGGCGACCTCGCCGTCGTCAACGAAGACGGCATGATAGCGATTCAGGACCGCAAGAAGGACATCATCATCTCCGGCGGCGAGAACATCTCCTCGGTCGAACTGGAGGACGCGCTGTTCGACCACGACGCCGTCGGTGACGTGGCGGTTATCCCCGCGCCGTCCGAGAAATGGGGCGAGACGCCGAAGGCGTTCGTCGTCCCCGCGAACGGCGACCCCGACGCGCCGGGCGTCACCGCCGAGGAACTGACCGCGTACACCCGCGACCGCCTCGCGGGCTACAAGGCCATCCGCGAGTTCGAGTTCGTCGCGGAGATTCCCAAGACGGCGACCGGCAAGATTCAGAAGTACGAACTCCGCAAGCGCGAGTGGGACGACGAAGAGCGGATGGTCGGGCAGGGATAACTGCTGACGGCGACTCTACGATTCGACGACCCGACGCCCGTCTCGTCCCACCGCCGTCTCCTCCGGCGGTCCGGCCGCTTCGCCCGCAAGATTATTGGCTCTCTGCATATCTCGTCTCTAACATGTTTCCCCCGAGTGCTGGGGGCACCTCCGTCGGCGCGATTCTCTACGTCGCGGCCGACGGCGTTGTCTCCGGTCCGGTCGTCTCGACGCTCCGGGACGCCTTCGAGCGCCCGGTCGAGCGCGCCGAGAGCGCCGCGGCCGCGCGCTCGGCACTCGCTGAGCGCACTGTCTCCTGTCTCGTCGCCGCCGCCGACCTCCCTGACGGTCTCGACCTCGACGCGCTCGTCACCGCCGCCGGCGACGCTCGCGTCGGGCCTCCGGTGGTCGTCTACGCCGCCGCCGGCGACGAGGCGCTCGCCGCCCGCGCCGTCTCGCTCGGTGTCGACGACTACCTGGTCCGCGACGAGACCGACGACTCCCACGCGGCCCTCGTCGAGTCGGTCCGGGGGGTCTTAGACCGGGACGCCGACGACCGCCCCGCCGAGACGCGGAGCTACCGCGTCATCGTCGAGGCGATGGAAGACGGCGCGTTCGTCCTCGACGAGGACTGCCGCGTCGAGTACGTGAACCCCCGAATCGAGACGATAACGGGGCGCGCGTCCGAGACGCTCCGAGGCGAGCGGTTCGAGTCGCTCGTCGACGCCGGGCTGTTCCCCGCCGACGAGTACGAGCGCTACCGCGACGCCGTCTCGCGAGTCCTCTCGGAGGGCGTCACCGAACGCCTCGACGTTCGATTCGTCGACGCCGACGGCGTCTCGCGGCTGTTCGAACTCTCCCTTTCGCCGGCGGGCGACGGCGAGGCGGTGACCGGCGTCGTCGGCATCCCGCGGGACGTGACCGACCGCGAGGTCGCCACCACCCAGCGCGGCGAACTGCTCGAACGCATGACTGACGCCTTCTTCGCGCTCGACACCGACTGGCGTTTCGTCTACCTCAACGACCGCGCGCGAGACGTCTTCAACGAGGTCAGAGAGCCCGAACTCGGCGAGCGAATCTGGGACCTCGTTCCGTCGCCCGACAGCGCCGAACTGTACGAGAAGTACCACGAGGCGATGCGGACCCAAGAGTCGGTGACGTTCGAGACGTACTCCGAGCCGTACGACGGCTGGTTCGAGGTCCGCGCGTACCCCTCGCCGTCGGGGCTGTCGGTCTACTTCCGCGACGTGACGACGCGGAAGCGCTACTTGCAGGCCCTCGAATCGACCAACCAGCGCCTCGAAACGGTGTTGCAGAACCTCCCGGTCATTCTCTCGGCGTTCGACGCCGAGGGCGTGTTCACCATGTCCGAAGGGGCCGGACTGGAGTCGCTCGGCCGCGAACCCGGCGAGGTCGTCGGTCGCTCCGCGTTCGACCTCTACGACGACACACCCGCGGCCACCGACGCCATCGCCCGCGGCCTGTCGGGCGAGGCGGTCGACACCCGCATCGAGTACCGCGGCGCGGTGTACGACGCGTGGTACCGGCCCGTCTTCGACGACGGCGAGGTGTCGAAGCTCCTCGGCGTCGCCATCGACGTCACAAACCGCGCGCGGCTCGAAGACGGCCTCCGGACCCTGCAAGCGGTCACGCAGGACCTCATCCTCACCGAGAGCGTCGAGGAGGTCGCGGCGCTCGCGGTCGATATCGTCCCCGAACTCGTGCCCGACGCCGCGGCCGCCGTCTGGCTCGCCGACGACCGCGGTGCCCTGTCGCCGGCCGCCTCGACCGCGGAGCAGTTCGACTCGGAGACACCAATCGAGACCGCCCCCGGCGGCTTCGAGTCCGACGCCGTTAGCCGGGTCGACGCGGCCGACGTCGACGACCGGCTTCTCCCCCCCGAGTCGGACGGGAAGTCGGTCCTGCGCGTCCCGCTCGGGAGCCACGGCCTGCTCGTCGTTTCGACCGACGACGACGGCGCGTTCCTCGACGTCGACGAGGACCTGCTCGAACTCCTCGGTTCGACGGTCACCTCCGCGCTCTCGGGGACCGTCCGCGAACAGGAGCTTCGGAACCGCGAGGCCGACCTCGCGGCGGCCAACGAGCGGCTCGACGACTTCGTCTCCATCGTCGCCCACGACCTCCGTAACCCCCTCGCGGTCGCCACCGGCTACCTCGACCTCGGGATGGAGTCGGGCGAGCGGGCGCACCTCGAACGCGCCGCCAACGCGGTCGACCGTATGTCCGAACTGGTCGAGGAGGTCCTCGACCTCGCCCGGCAGCGGACGCCCGTCGTCGACGCCAAACCCGTCGACCTCGCGCGCGTCGTCGACCACGCGTGGCGCTTCGTCGACACCGGTGACGCGACGCTCGTCCGCGAGGAACTGTTCGTCGTCGAGGGCGACGACGGCCGCCTGCTCAGGCTCTTCGAGAACCTGTTTCGGAATGCTGTGGAACACGGCTCGACGAGCCGTCGGGATACCCCCGACGACCCCGCGGATGGCGACACGCCGCCCGACGACCCGCTCGCCGTCCGCGTCGGCGCGCTCGACGACCGCGCCGGCTTCTACGTCGCGGACAACGGCGTCGGTGTCCCCGAGACGCGCCGCGAGCAGGTCTTCGACCACGGCTACACCACGATGCCGCGGGGAACCGGCTACGGTCTCGCAATCGTCCGCGACATCGCCGATGCGCACGGCTGGTCCGTCTCGCTCACCGAGTCGGCCGAGGGCGGCGCGCGGTTCGAGTTCGTGACGCGGTCGGAGGGGCGGACGACGACCGATTCGGCGGGCTCCGACTGACGCACGCGCGACGCGTCGCCGGGGGCGCGGACCGCGGACCCCGTGGCGACTGTGCCGAGCCACGGCGTCCTCGACTCGGACGGAACGTGACGGGCTGACCACACGTCCGGCGCTTGGTTCGTTTTCCGCACCAATCACCATTTGAGCACCCCCCAACTAGCTTGGCGTATGTGCCACGACTGCGACCGAACCGTCGCTCGTCGAACCGTGTTGTCTGCCGTCGGTGTCGCGGGCGTCGCCGCCACCGCAGGGTGTCTGGGCGGTCTCGGAACCGACGGCGGTGGCGACGCTCCCGAGGCAGTCGCACTGACCGGCGGCGAGCAGTGCGACGCCTGCGGGATGGTCATCGACCAGCACCCCGGCCCCGCCGGGCAACTGTTCTACGCAGACCACAGCCCCGAGGGTCACGACAACCCGGCGCGGTTTTGTAGCGCCTGGGAGACGTTCTCCTACGCGCTCGACCGCGAGGACGACGGGTGGAATCGCGCCGGCGGCTACCTCACGGATTACAGCACTGTCGAGTACGACCTGTTCGACGACGGCGGCCAGACGTTCATCTCCGCGCACCTCGACGCCGACGCGTTCGCGCCGATGGACGACCTCGTCTACGTCGTCGGAACCGATGTCAACGGGTCGATGGGTCCCGACTTCGTCCCCTTTTCCGACGACGGCGACGCCGAGGCGTTCGCCGACGCGCAGGACGGAGCCGTCTACGAGCGCGCCGACATCTCGCGCGACCTCATCGCCCGGCGCTGAGTGTTAGGCGCTCTCTTTCGGTCGTTCTCGATTCCTTAGATTCGGAAATCACGACCCCTTTATATGCTCTCGGCGGCCGTTCGTTCACCTGTTAGGTGAAAGACAATGGCCGCTAACTCACAAATCGAGATGCTGGGGAACAGGATGGACTTCGACTACTCGCGGGGCGTCACGGGCTACGTGCTCGTGCTGACTCGCCTCATCACCGGCTACTGGTTCCTCCACGCCGGTGTGACGAAAATCGTCGGCGAGCCGTTCAGCGCCGCGGGCTACCTCGCGAACGCCCCCGCAGCCTCGCCGCTCCAGGGCTTCTTCGCGTGGGCCGCCGCGACCCCGTGGCTCCTCGACCTCACGAACGTCATGGTTCCGTGGGGTGAGGCTCTCATCGGTCTCGGGCTCATCGTGGGTGCACTCGTCCGGCTCGCCGCCTTCTTCGGCGGCGTCCTGATGGTGTTCTTCTACCTGGGGAACGCCGAGTGGGGCCACGGCGTGGTCAACGGCGACCTGTTCGGGCTGATGATGTTCGTCATCGTCGGCACGCTCGCGGCGGGCCGCATCCTCGGCCTCGACGCCATCATCGAGAAGATGGAGTTCGTCCGCCAGCGCCCCGCACTCAAGTACCTCCTCGGCTGAGCGGGACTTCCTTCCCCCGCACGGCCCTGTCGGTGCGCCGCGGTGACCCGCCAACGCCACCCCATCCGGCGCGCTTCGACGAATGAAACACACTCCGACCGACGAGACTGATTTTGAACTACTTCCTGTCGAGCCTGCTGAGGCCCTGCCAAATCGCCTCGATGAGCTTCGTCTCCCCGTCGAGTTCGTCCGTCGCGTCGTCTTCTCTCGCCGTCCCGCCCTCGCTTGCTGTCTCCCCGCCAGCAACGTCGTCCCAGCCGCGGGCGATGGCGTCTTCGAGGACCGCAAGCGAGTGGTTCTCGAAGTTGTTCATGCCCCGGAACGATTCGAGCGCCTCCACGGCCTCGTCGTCGAACTCGCCGCTCGGGGTTCCGTCGTAGAAGCCGAGCACCGACAGCGTTTCGAGGACCGCTTCGGCCGTCTCGCCCGACAGCGACATGGTTTCGGCGGGCGCTTCGCGCTCCAAGAGCGTGATGTCGTACAGCTTGAACACGCGTTCGAGTTCGGCTATCGGGTGGTCGTGGTCGTCGACTCGCACGTCGACCCAGCGGTCGTTGCCGCCGTCGTAGCCGCCCTCGGGCTTGGCGATATACATCGCCGCGGACTGCTCGCCGCGCTTGTCGCCGCCGGCGTCGTTGCCGGCGTGGAGCGCCGCGAGCAGACGTTCCGGGAGCCCGCCGTCGGTCGTCTCGAACGCCTCGGCCATCGCGTCCAGCGTCGCCTCGTTTTCGAGGATGTTCCCCTGAACGGTGTAGTGGTCGCCTTGGACGTCGCCGGCCACGTCGAAACACTCGTCGCCGGTGAACGCCGCAATGCTCCCGTCGGCTCCGACGACGCCGACCTGCCTGCTCGGAGCCTCGTCGTCGGCGTCGGTCAGTTCGGAAACGACTTCCTCGGCCGAGTGCCCCTCGCGCAGGAGGTCCAATCCGTCGGGGCCGTAGGCGACGTTCGCGAAGCTCTGGGTGGCGATTGCGCCGGCGTCCGCGCTGACGAACGGGACGACGGAGCCGACGCTCACGAACTTCGACTGGACGGCCACGCCGACGGCGTCCTGTTCGGGGTCGCGGGCGACGATTGAGAAGGTCGACGGTCGCGGTGTCATGGTCGGAACCGACGGACGCCGGGCGAATAAGGGTTCACCTCTCGGCGGAACGGACGGCGACGAGCGATTCTCGAACGCCGTTCTCCCACCCCATAGTTTATATATTGACAAAATATTCAACAACGTATGGCAGACCGATTAGACGGCAAGACTGCGGTCGTGACCGGCGCGAGCAGCGGTATCGGGCGGGCGAGCGCTACGCGACTCGCCGCCGAGGGTGCGAACGTGGTGCTCGGTGACATCGACGCCGAGCGCGGGCGAGAGGTCGTCTCCGAAATCGAGGCCGACGGCGGCGACGCGACGTTCGTCGCGGTCGACGTCACCGACGCCGACGACGTGCGGTCGATGGTGGAGACGGCCCGCGAGACGTACGGCGGCCTCGATATCGCGCACAACAACGCGGGCATCGAGGGCGACAACGACCCGCTTCCGGAGCAGTCGCGGGAGAGCTGGGACCGAGTGCTCGGAATCAATCTCACCGGCGTCTGGCTCGCCATGAAACACGAGCTTCCGGCGCTGATGGAGGGCGACGGCGGCGCGATTATCAACACCTCGTCAATCGCCGGACTCGCCGCCGACGGGAGCGAACCCTACGTCGCGAGCAAACACGGCGTGGTCGGATTGACGAAGTCTGCGGCCGTGCGGTACGCCGAGGAGGGCGTCCGCGTCAACGCGGTGTGTCCGGGCGTCGTCCGAACCCCGATGGTCGAGCGGTCGCTCGAAGCGAACCCCGGCGCGGTCGAGGCCATCACCGCGGAACAGCCGCTCGGACGGATGGCGGAACCGGAGGAGATTGCGAGCGCCGTCGCGTGGTTGGCCTCCGAAGACGCGTCGTTCGTCAACGGCCACGCGCTCCCCGTCGACGGCGGTAAACTGGCCTGAACCGGCGCGACCGCGACCCGGGCGGCCGACCCGGCGGCGACTACGCCGAGATGCGGTCGATGTGCGACTGGATGGCCGCTCGGAGCGGCTCGATTGACTCGTCGGGTTTGAACACCGTCAGCCGGCGGGCGCGCGTCCCAGTTAGAATCGAGAGAAACAGTTCGGCCTCGGCCTCTGGGTCGTCGACGTCGAACTCGCCCGCCTCGACGCCGCGGACGAGGATGTCCCGCAGCAGCTCCGTGAGCTCGGCGTCGACGTGGCGGTACTCCTCGCGACAGCCCTCGTCGTGCGGGGCGTTCACCCGGAGTTCGAACATGGACAGTTGGAGCCGGTAGGCCTCCTCGGAGAGCGTCTCGGGGAGGAGCGTGTCGACGAGCGTTTCGAGTTCCTCTTTGGGCGTGCGGTCCCCCCGAGGGAGGCTGTTCAGAAACTGCGCGAGGACGTAGTCGAGGAAGTCGACCAACAGCTCGTCTTTCCCGTCGTAATGGTAGTACAGGAGCGTCTTGCTGTTCTCGAACTCGTCGGCGATGTGTTGTATCGTCAGGTTGCCGTAGCCGTGTTTTTGTAGCGCCCTGTACGTCGCCTCCATGATGCGTCGCTTCGCCGGCTCCAACTCCTCGGCGCGACCGTCCTGCGTCATATCCCGGCGGTTCGCGTTCGACGGAAGTGTCGCTTTCGGGTCGTCGCGGGCGGCGGGATGACTCGCCGCCGACCGCGGTCAGAGCCGAACCAGGAAGGCCACCCAGAACAGCACCGAGAGCGACCCCGCTCCGGCTAGCAGATAGCTGTAAATGTTTTTCGTGTGTCCGTGTACTTTGTAGCCGGTGTAGACCGAGACGAACCCCGCGATAGGGAGGACGAAAAGCGAGAGCACCGCGCTCAGTCCGCCAATCGCGAGATATCTCCGCGTCGTTGTGTCGTTCATCGTGTGCCCACGACGCTGTTGAATATTAATTCAATATTTAAACTACCGGTAGCGGTACCGCGGTTCGGTGACCCGAACCGCTATACGTGGTTGAACAGAAATTCAATATATGAAACAACGCGCAGTCAAACGCCCGCTTCTCGCCGCGCTCCTCTCGTCGTTCGTCGCGGGGCTCGGACAGTTGTATCTCCGCCGTTGGAAGCGCGCGTTCGCGTGGGCTGCCGTCTTCCTCGGCGTCGGCTCTCTGAGCGGTCCCGACGCGGTTGCGATGTACTTGCAGGGCGCGGGCGACTTCTGGAGCGCCGCGCCGCTGTTCGTCGTTACCCTCCTCGCCACTCTCGACGCGTACGTGGTCGCGCGCGTCCAGAACCGCGCGTCGAAGCGGACCGAGAGCCGCGACGGCCGGGTCTGTCCGAACTGTCGCCGCGCCGCCGACCCGTCGCTTGCGTTCTGTCAGTGGTGTGCGACCGAACTCGGTTCGGTCCCCGGTTCCGGGGCCGAGGCCGACGTTGACGCCGCCGATGGGGGGACTCGAACGTGACTGACACAACCGACGCGACCGACGCGTCCGACGAGGAAGGCCGCGAGGAACCGCTCGATACTGTCCGTCGAGACGCAGGGGAGGGAATCCGTAACGGGGAACACGCTCAATACGTCTCAACTCATTGTTAACATATCTACGACTCCTCGCTCGCGAGCGAAGTATTTAGGCGTGCCTAAAACGAAGCAGTTTTGTTTCTTTAGGCTGGCCTAAAAATATGGCAGACAACGATGACTGTCGGTCCGGGCCGACTCGCCGGGACTACGTGAAGTTCGGCGGGACGGTCCTCGGCGGGGGACTCCTCGCGGGTTGTGCGGGCGGGGGTTCCGACGCGACGACCACCACTTCTGACGCCGTCTCGACGACTGAGACGGATATCGAAGAAGCGACTGAGACGCCGGACACTGAGACGAGCGACGGGTCGTACTCGGTGTCGATGGCCCCGGTCGGCGAGGTCGAGTTCGACGCCGTGCCGGAACGCGCTCTGACCTACTACCCGGTCTCGGCCGACGCGGCGGTCGCCTTCGGCCACGGCGACGCCATCACCGGCATCGGTTACGACAAGGAGCTGTTCGGCAACACGGTCGACTACTACTACGACGCGCTCGACGGAGTGGAGTTCGAGTGGGAGGAACTCGGCCGCGTTACGCCGGCGTCGAACCCGAACGCCCTCGACAGAGAGCTGTTTTACGAACTGGACAGCGACGTGCACTTCCTCGACCCGTGTCTGCTCCGGAGTCCCTCGTTCGACTGGACCGAAGACGAGGTGGCGTCAATCGCGGCCGACGTGGGTCCGTGGTTCGGCAACTATTACAGCCGGACGAACGCCGACCCGCCCGAGCCTTGCCGCGACCGCTACGAACACTATACGCTCTGGGAGTACCTCGGCCACATCGCGGCGGTGTTCCGAGAGGAAGAGCGCTACCGGGCGTTCAGGTCCCTCCGGGACGACCTCGTCGCCCGGATACGGGCCGACCTCCCACCGGCGTCCGAGCGCCCGTCGCTCGCGGTCGTCGCCGACACCGGCGGGACGTTCTGGCCGTACGACTTCACGGGGGACGGCTACCTCTGGGCGCACCTCCGCCCGTTCGGGATGCAGAACGCGTTTGCGGCGACAGACGCCCAGACCGGGTCGGACGGTTCGTACGATTACGAGGCGATGGTCGAGACCGCGCCCGACGTGGTCCTCCGGTACTGGGGGACCGCGCTCGGAGACTCCTTCCGCTCGAACCGCGACGAGGTGCTTTCGAACCCCCTCGCGGACGAGGTGCCCGCGTTCCGCGACGGCCGGTACTACCCGTCCGGCAACGGGATGCAGGGCCCGATTATGAACCTGTTCCAGTTGGAGATGACCGCCAAACAGCTTTTCCCCGAGCGGTTCGGCGCGTGGCCCGGCTACGGCGACGGCGAGTCGTACCCCGAGATTCCCGAGGCTGAACGGCTGTTCGACCGCGAGCGCGTCACCGACATCGTCGCCGGCGAGTTCTGACGGGCGGCCGAGCGAGACCCGGTCGGACTCGGTCGCGTCCAACTCGGTCGCGTCCAACTCGGTCGCCTCCGTCGCGCCGTGGTTCTCGTTATTAGATTCGAAACCGACCCGTGTTTCCCCGGTCCCTATTTATAGAGGTCGAACCTATGTGCCGCCGCGAGAGTTGCTATTCGGTTCCTACTGATGACGACCTCGGAATCCCCTCGCGTCGTCTACGCCGACGACGACGCGGCGCTCTTGGACCTCGGCGAGACGTATCTTCGAAAGCTCTCTTCGTTCGAGGTGACGACGTGCTCGGTCCCGAGGGTCGCGTTCGATATCGTTCGTGATTCCGATATCGACTGCGTGGTCAGCGACTACGACATGCCGGCGATGACCGGGGTCGAACTCCTCGAAACGGTTCGCGAGGACCACGGTTCGCTTCCCCTCATCCTCTTTACCGGCAAGGGGAGCGAGGAAGTCGCGAGCGACGCCATCTCCGCGGGCGTCACCGACTACCTCCAGAAACAGCCCTCCTCCGAGCAGTACGAACTGCTCGTCAACCGCATCGAAAACAGCGTCTCCGAACACCGGGCGACCCGCCGGGCGGAGCGCTACGAAACCGTTCTCGAAGCGCTCGGCTACCCGGTGTACGTCGTCGACGAGCGCGGCCGCTTCGAGTACGTCAACGACGCGTTCGTCGACCACGGCGGCTCCGAGGTAACGGTGACCGTCGGTCGGACCCACGACGGTTTTTACGTCGAGGACGACGGCGACGGCCTCCCCGACGACCGCTCGCCAGAGGAGTGCTTCGAAGCCGGCGTGAGCGAGCACCGCGACGGCGGACTGACCCGTCGCCGTCGTCTCAATTTCTAAAATTTTCACACATCTTGAGTAGCCGGCTGCCGTTCGTCACGCGTTCGCGACTCGCGGCGGTCATCTACACACCCTTAAGAACCCCACCGAGAGTTAGACACGCATGGTCACGAATCGCGTCACGGTGTCGCTCGACGAGGACGCTCAGTCGGCGCTCGACGGGCTCGCCGGTCGGACCGACAAGGCCCAAAGCGAACTCGTCCGCGAGGCGCTCGTCTTCTACGCGGCCAACTTCGAGGCGGCGACGACCGACGCCGGGCCGAACCTCGAAGCCTACCACCAGATGCTGTCGAGCGGCGAGCACGTCCTTCTCGACGTGGACTTCCTGCACACGTTTCTCGACTACGTGGAGGGCGACGACGGCGAGCCGGCTCCCGAGTTTCTCGACGCCATCGACCGGGTCGCGGCGTTCCACGCCCACGAGTATCGCGACCGATTCGAGTCGCTGGCTGAACTCCTCGACTGGCTGTCGTTCTGCGGCTTTCTCACGGTCCGCGCCTCCGAGGGCGACACCTTCCACGTCGTCTTTCCCACCGAGTCCGTCAAGTGGTTTATGTCGCGGTTCATCGCGCTCAGCACCGAGCAGTCCCCGTTCGATATCGAGGTCGAAGAGGGCGTCTCGAAGGTGCTTCTCACCGAGGTCCGGTGAGGGCCGCGTCCGGCGCGGACCCGACCGGACTCGGACGCTGGTTTCCGGACTCGGTTGTCGGTCCACGCCCGCCGCTAGCTTCATACTCGTTCATACTCCTTCATACGCGCTCTTCGCGCCGTACTCGGCGTTCTCAACCGGGATTTATCAACCAGAGTTTGATACGTCAATCCACCTCACAGGTAGAACCATGAACTTCATCGAACGTCTGAAATCTATCGGTCCGGGCGCGATGGTCGCCGCCGCGTTCATCGGCCCCGGAACGGTCACGACCGCGAGCGTGACGGGCGCGCGATTCGGCTACGCGCTCGTCTGGACGATTGCCTTCTCGATAGTCGCCACTATCGTGCTGCAAGAGATGAGCGCCCGACTCGGCCTCGTCTCCCGCGAGGGTCTCGGGGAGGCCCTCCGGGGGCAGTTCGACAGCCCCGCGCTGTCGGGACTGAGTATCGCCCTCGTCGTGAGCGCCATCGGCGTCGGCACGGCCGCCTACGAGACCGGAAACATCCTCGGCGGCGCGGCCGGACTGGAGGGGCTGACCGGCATCAGCGCCAACCTCTGGGGGCCCGCGATGGGTCTCGTCGCCGGCGTCCTCCTGTGGTCCGGCAAGTACAAACTCATCGAGAAAGCGCTGGTCGGCCTCGTCTCCATCATGGCCGTCTCCTTCCTCATCGACGCCATCCTCATCGGCCCCGACCTCGGCGCGCTCGCCCGCGGGTTCGTCCCGAGCGTCCCGGAGGGGTCGGCGTTCCTCATCACCGGCCTCATCGGGACGACCGTCGTCGGCTACAACCTCTTTCTCCACGCCGGGAGCGTCCAAGAGCGGTGGGCCGGCCCCGAGGAGTTGAACGAGTCGCGGGCCGACACGGTTCTGTCTATCGTCCTCGGCGGCTTCATCACCATCTCGATTCTCGTCACCGCCGCGGCGGCGTTCCCCGTCGGGACGAACATCCAGAACGTGAGCACGATGGCCGAACAGCTCGAACCCCTCGTCGGCACGCAGGCGAAGGTGTTCTTCGGCATCGGGCTGTTCGCCGCGGGCTTCACCAGCGCGACGACCGCCCCGCTGGCCGGCGCGTACGCGACGGCGGGGGCGCTCGGCTGGGACACCGACCTCCAATCCACGAAGTTCCGCGCCGTCTGGGGCTCGATTCTGCTCGTCGGCATCGTCTTCTCCGCGGTCGGATACAGCCCCGTGCAGGCCATCGTCTTCGCGCAGGTCGCCAACGGCGTCCTGCTTCCCATCGTCGCCGTCTTCCTCATCTACGTGATGAACGACCGCGACATCCTCGGGTCGTACGCCAACTCCACGCTCCAGAACGTCGTCGGCGGGCTGGTGACGCTCGTCGTCGTCTGGCTCGGCCTCCGAACGCTCTATACGGTCGCGACCGATATGGGGGTGTTCTGATGGACGCAGAAACCCGCATCGGCGTCGACGTCGGCGGCACCTTCACCGACGTGGCGCTTCTGACTCCCGAGGGCCGCCTCGTCACCGCGAAGGTCCCGAGCACGGACGACCAGAGCGTCGGCGTCGTCCGCGGCATCGAGAAGGCCTGCGACGACGCCGGCATCGACCCGGCCGAGGTCGACGCGTTCACCCACGCGATGACCGTCTCGGTCAACGCCCTCCTCGAAGACGACGGCGCGACGACCGCGCTCGTCACCACCGAGGGCTTCCGCGACGTGCTCGAAATCGGCCGACAGGCCCGCCCCGACCTCTACGACGTGACCGCGGACAAGCCCGCCCCGCTCGTCCCGCGCCGCCGCCGGTTCGAGGTGACGGAGCGGGCGACCGTCGAGGGCATCCAGACCGAAGTCGACGAGTCGGAGGTCCGGGCGCTCGCAGACGACATCCGCGACGCCGGCGCGGAGAGCGTCGCCGTCTCGCTGCTGCACGCCTACCGGCACCCCGAAAACGAGCGCGTCGTCGCCGACGTGCTCCGCGAGGAACTCGACGCGCCGGTCTCCGCGTCCCACGAGGTGCTCGCCGAGTTCCGCGAGTTCGAGCGCACCTCGACCACCGCGGTCGACGCCTACGTGACGCCGGCCATCGACAGCTACCTCGGCCGCCTCGAATCGCGGGCCGCGGACCTCGGCGTCCCTGTCCCCCAGATAATGCAGGCCAACGGGGGCATCGCCCCGGCTTCGACCGTGCGCGAACACGCCGTGACGACCACGATGTCCGGGCCGGCCGCGGGCGTCGTCGGTGCGGCGGAGACCGCGACCGACTCCGGCGGCGACCTCGCCGGCCTCGTCACCTTCGACATGGGCGGCACCTCCAGCGACGTGAGCCTCGTCCGCGACGGCGAGGTCGAGCGGACCACCGACGCCGAAATCAACGGCCGGCCCATCAAGACGCCGATGGTGGACGTGAACACCGTCGGCGCGGGGGGCGGGTCCATCGCGTGGGTCGATTCGGGCAACGCGCTCCGGGTCGGGCCGCGCTCGTCGGGCGCGAACCCCGGTCCGGCCTGCTACGGCCGCGGCGGGACCGAGCCGACCGTGACGGACGCGAACGTCGTCCTCGGCTACATCGGCGGCAGTTCCGCCCTCGGCGGCGAACTCTCGCTCGACGTGGACGCCGCCCGCGACGCGCTCTCCGGCCTCGCCGCCGACGCCGGACTGGACGACGCGCTCGCGGCCGCTCGCGGCGTCTACCGCGTCGCCAACGCCAACATGACGCGAGCGATTCGCGCCGTGACCGTCGAGCGCGGCCACGACCCGCGGCAGTTCGGCCTCGTCGCCTTCGGCGGTGCCGGGCCGATGCACGCCGCCGCGCTCGCGGAGAGCCTCGACATCGAGACCGTGGTGGTTCCGCGGGCCTGCGGCGTCCTCTCGGCGTACGGCCTGCTCGCGGCCGACCAGAAACACGACTCGGTGCGGACGCTCCGCCGACCGCTTTCCGGCCTCGACGCAGAAGCGGTCGAATCCGCCTACGCCGACCTCGAAGCCGACACGCTCGACGACGTGACCGACCCCGCCGACGCGGCGGTCCGGCGCGCCGCCGACCTCCGGTACGTCGGCCAGAGCTTCGAACTGACCGTGCCCGTCGGCGAGACGTTCGACGCCGAGGCGGTCGAAGCGCGGTTCCACGAGGCTCACGAGAGCGCCTACGGCTACCGCCTCGACGACCCGGTCGAACTCGTCAACGTCCGGGCGACCGCCGTGGTCGAACGCGACGCCCTCGACGTGACCTACCGCGGCGGCGGCGACGCCCGAAAGGACACCCGCGAGGCGTTCTTCGACGGCGCGTTCCGCGAGACGCCCGTCTACGACCGCGACGGTCTCGGCGCGGGGACGACCGTCGAGGGGCCGGCCATCCTCGAACAGCACGAGAGCACCGTCGTCGTGCCGCCGGCGTGGGGCGGGACGGTCGGGGCCGACGGGACGCTCGTCCTCACCAGCGGGGGTGACGGCGAATGAGCGACTCCGAGGTCGACCCCGTGACGCTCGAAATCATGCGCAACCAGTTCGAGAGCGTCGCCGAGGAGATGGGACAGGTGCTCATCACCTCGTCGTACTCGCCGAACATCAAGGAGCGCCGCGACTGCTCGACGGCGCTGTTCGACGCCGACGGCCGCCTCGTCGCGCAGGCCGAACACATCCCGGTCCACCTCGGCGCGATGCCCGAGGCCGTTGACACGGTCCTCGACTACGACCCGGAACCGGGCGACGTGTTCGTCCTCAACGACCCCTTCGAGGGCGGGACGCACCTGCCCGACGTGACGATGGTCTCGCCGCTCTCGGTCGACGGCGAGGTGCTCGGCTACGCCGTCTCGCGGGCGCACCACGCCGACGTGGGCGGGATGACGCCCGGCAGCATGCCCGCCGGCGCGCGCGAAATCTATCAGGAGGGGCTCAGACTCCCGCCGGTCAGACTCGTCGCCGGCGGCGAGACCAACGACGACGTGCTGTCGCTCCTCCTCGCCAACGTTCGCAACCCCGGCGAGCGCCGCGCCGACATCCGCGCGCAACTCGCGGCGAACGAGCGCGCCGAGGAGCGACTGGCCGACCTCGTCGGGGAACACGGTCGGTCCCGCGTTCTCGCGGCGTTCGACGCCGTGATGGACTACTCCCGGAACCGCGTCACCGCGGAACTGCGCGACCTGCCCGACGGCGAGTACCGCGCCCGCGACGTGCTCGAAGGCGACGGCGTGACCGACGACGACATCCCAATCGAGGTGACCGCGACGGTCAGCGGCGACACCGTCGCGTTCGACTTCGACGGCACGGCCGACCAGGTCGCCGGCAACGTCAACGCGCCGCTCGCGGTCGCCAAGAGCGCGGTGTACTTCGTCGTTCGCTGCGTCACCGACCCCGAGATACCGCCGAACCAGGGCTGTTACGACCCCATCTCGGTCGAGGTCCCCGAGGGGTCGCTCCTCAACCCCGACGCCCCCGCGGCGGTCGTCGGCGGCAACGTCGAGACCAGCCAGCGCGTGACCGACGTGGTGTTCGCGGCGCTCGCCGACGCGGCCCCCGAGCGCGTCCCCGCGCAGGGACAGGGGACGATGAACAACCTGACCATCGGCAGTCGCGCCGGCGGGTCGGACGGCTTCACCTACTACGAGACCATCGGCGGCGGCTTCGGCGGCCGCGCCGGCGGCGACGGCATGGACGGCGTACAGGTCGGGATGACCAACACGCTCAACACGCCGGTCGAGGCGCTGGAAGCCGAGTACCCGCTTTTCGTCGAGGCGTACGGCCTCCGCGAGGGAAGCGGCGGCCGCGGCGAGTTCCGCGGCGGCCTCGGCATCGTCCGGTCGGTCACGGTCGAGGCCGACGCGACCGTCTCGCTTCTCACCGAGCGCCGGCGGGTCGCGCCCCGCGGCATCGCCGGCGGCGAGGACGGGGCGACGGGACAGAACCTCGTCGACGGCGAGGAAGTCCCGTCGAAGACGACCCGCGACGTGCCCGCGGGGACGACCGTCACTGTTCGGACCCCGGGCGGCGGCGGCTACGGCGACCCCGCCGACCGCGACGCCGACGCACGCCGCCGGGACCGCGAGGACGGCAAGGCGGAGTAGCGTCGGCCGGTTTGCTGGGCGCTGGCTCGGGGACACGGGGAATCCTCGCCCGCCGTATCCAGCCGTTATAGACATTCTACACTACTGACTATTCGTTCGATATTCCGAACCGTAATCTCTCCTGACGAGTTGATGTCTGTTGAAACTGTGCTCAGACGAATGTAAGAAACAAATTTCACAATTTTCAAAATTTGTGAGCTGTTCCTCTGTCCTATCAGAAATCAGTACTCGATAGTCGTTATCTCCTCGACCGGCCACTGGCTGAGCAGTTCGACGCCGTCGTCGCGGACGACGACCATCTCCTCGACGCGGACGCCCTGTCTCCCCGCCGGTTCCTGGGTCTCGACGGCCATCGTCATCCCCGCCTCGATTTCGATGGGATGGTCCGGCGAGAGGCCGCGCCAGATGAGCGGCACTTCGTACAGTTGGAGGCCGAGGCCGTGGGCCCAGTGGTTGGTCGTCAGCTGCCAGTGGTCGTCCGCGCCGTACCAGTCGGCGTGTTCGTCCGCCATGTCCGGGAACGCCGCCGCGATTTCGTCGGTGGTCTTCCCCGGCTCGATTTCGTCGAGGACGGCGTAGAGGTTGTCGCGGGCCGTCTCGTAGGCGTCGCGCTGTTCGTCGGTCGGCTCGCCCATCGAGAAGGTCCGGTAGTAACACGACCGGTAGCCGAGGTAGCCGACGTTGTAGAAGTCGGCGTAAACGAGGTCGCCGGGGCGAATCAGCCGGTCCGTCGTGTTCGCTTGGTGCTTCGGCCACGTGTTCGGCCCCGACGTGAGGTAGCCGCCCTGCGCCATCGCGCCGTGCCGCCAGAGTTCGCGGACGGCGTCGCCCCACACCTCCGACTCCCGCGCGCCCGGTTTCGCGTTCTCGACGATGGCCTGAAAGCCCGCCTCGCAGATGGCCGCGACCTGTCGCAGACACTCGATTTCGTCCTCGGTCTTGGTCTTTCGGGCGTCCTCCATCACCGCCGCGCACTCGGCCGGCCGGACGTCGATGCCCTTCGATTCGAAGGCGTCGAGCAGCCCCGCGTGGCCGGTGTCGATGCCCATCGCCTCGTTCGCGAGGCCGTACTCGTCGAGGGCGTCGACGACGGTCTGAGCCATCTTGTCGAGGAGAAACGACCGGGCCGAGTCGCGGCCGGACGCCCGCGGGACGTTCCCCAGTCCGGGACAGGCGTAGCGAACGTCGGTCAGCCACGGGCAGTTGTACCGCTGGTTGCTCGCGTGGTCGGCGGTGTCCCAGTGGACGACCGTGCCGTCTTCCAGAAGCAGCGAGTAGTGGTCCGCGCCCGACCCGCCGGTCATCGCCAACCCGGTCACGTACCGGATGTTCGGGTCGTCGATGAGGAGCATACTCCCGAGACCCGCATCGCGCATCCGCGAGAGGGCGCGGTCCTTCCGCTCCTCGCGCATCCGCTTTACGTCGATGCGCTGTTCCCAGTCGACGGCCATCGTCCCGCGGGTCCCGCTCATGAACCCCCGCTCGTGGAAAGGCATACGTCCACCACTCGTGACTATCACATTAATTTGTTGTAGATGGGCGTTGCGAACACACCTCATGATTTATTGTCTCATACGTGAATCGGCAGGTGTACGCATGTACAAGCACGTAGCCCTGCTTGTCCGCAAGGCGGGGATGAGTCACGACGAGTTCGTCACGTACTGGCAGGACAACCACACTCCCATCGCCCGCGACATCGAGGGCGTCGTCCGCTACCAGACGGTCCTCCCCGTCGACGCCGAGGCCTCCGAGTTCGACGGTCTCGCGGAACTCTACTTCGACGACCTCGACGCCCTCCACGACGCGCTCGGCGGCGAGGGCTCGCGCGACTACGACCCGGCGAAGGGGACGGCGAGAGAAGCGAGAGCCGACGTGGACAACTTCCTCGACGTCGAGCGACGCCCTCGAATCATCGGCGAGGAGGTCGTCGAGAAAGACGAGACCGGCGGCGACACGACGGGCCTCTACAAGCACTCGGCGTTTCTCGTCCGCAAAGACGGCATGAGCCACGACGAGTTCCTCGACCACTGGGCGAACACCCACGTCCCCCTCGCCCGCGAGATTCCCGGCGTGGTCCGGTACGCCCGCGTCGTCCCGACCGACCCCGAACGCGCCGAGTTCGACGGCGTCGCAGAACTCTACTTCGAGAGCCTCGACGCGCTCCGGGCGGGCCTCGGCCACGAGTCCTCGCGCGACTACGACCCCGACCACCCGAAGGCGAACGCGCCCCGCGAAGATGTCGACAACTTCCTCTCCATCGGTGACCGTCCGCGGTTCGTCGGCCGCGAGACGGTTCAGAAAGACGCGAGCGGGGGCTGAGCGATGTCGGACGACTACCGCGCGCAGGTCGAGGTCGCCTTCCCCGAACTCGACGACATCGAGGACGACGGCCTCCGCGACAGGGTCAGAGAAGCCTGGTGTCTCGGTCTCGCCCGCGGCGGTTGGCGCGACATCGAAGACATCCCCTACGCGTGGAACATCCACGAGGTGACGAACGTCGAGCACGTCCGCGGCGTGACCCGCATCGCCGTCCGCGCCGCCGAGGAACAGCGGGACTTCCACGGCGCGGACCCTGATTTCGACGTGGTCCGCGCGGCCTGCCTCCTCCACGACGTGGGCAAGTGCTACGAGTACGTCGACTTCGTGGACGACGACAGACTCGACGACCCCGACCCGGAGTACGCCGGCGGGGAGATTCCGCACTCGCTTTCGGGCTACGCCCTCGCCCACGAGGTCGGCTGCCCGCTCGCGGTCCAGCGCGCCATTCCCCACTTTATCGGTGAGATTCCGACCCGGACGCTCGAAGCCGAACTCGTCAAGAGCGCGAACTCGGCGTCCTCGAACGCCATCACGCAGGCCGCGATGGGAATCAGCTTACAGGAGTGGGTCGAAGAGTACTCCCAGACGCAGTAGCGCGACAGCAGTTCCCACGGCAATCGTCACCACAGCTATAATCCCGCCCTTCGTAGCTCGCGCCGATGTACGAACACGTCAACCTCGCTGACCTCGAACCGCACGACGTGGAGAGCGCCGACGCCCGAGTCAAGGCCGTCGGCTACGAGCTTCGCCCGCGGAAGATGCGCCCGTCGGTCTGGTCGTTCGACGCGGGCGGGTCGGGACCGATGCACTACCAGCGCGAACAGGAAGAGCTGTATCACGTCCTCTCCGGCGCGTTCGAACTCGCCTTCGCCGGCGACGACGGCGAGGAGACCGACGCCCTCGACCTCGAACCGGGCGACTTCGTGGTCGTCTCGCCCGACGAGGTTCGGCAACTGCGCTGCGTCGAGGCGGGCGAGGTGTTCGTCGTCGGCGCGCCGAACGCGAAGGACGACGGCGTCGTCGTGGAGTGAGCGGGCGGCTCGCCCTCCGCACTCGTCGGAAACGCGACGCGTGCCGTGTTATAAGGGAGTTCGCGACAGTTCGGTGGTATGGTCATCCCCGGTTACGACCCGGACGACCTCGACGACAGACTCGAGGAACTGCTCACAGAACGCGACCTCGCGGACTATCTCACGCCCGCCGAGCGCGAGCGCTACGACTCGGGCGAGAGCCTCGTCGACCTGCTGTCGCCCGACGATATCCGCGACCTGCTGGACGGTCCCGTGACCGAGGGTGCCGACGACGCTCGGCGGCCGTGACCGGCTCCGCGGCGGCGTTTCGGCGGTCGGATTTGGCCCGTCGGGTCTCGGCTCAGACCGGCTCCAACCCGTTTTCCTTCCGAAGCACGTTGACGTAGTCGCGGAACCCGGCTTCGAGGTCGTACTCCGGGTCGTAGCCGAGGTCGGCTTGCGCCTGCGTCATGTCGAGTTCTTGGGTCCACGGGAGTTCGCCCTCGTCGGAGACCGTGAGGTCGGCGTCGGGGAGGAGCCGCCGTACCGTCTCCGCGGCCTCGCGAATCGTCGCCAACTCCCCGCGGACGTTGTAGACGCGTTGGGTGAGGTCGTCTTCGGGCGCGAACGTCGCCTTGCTGAACGCCTGCGCGATGTCGCGGACGTGTTGCCAGTCGATGACCTGGTCGCCGTAGTCGACGCTGAACGGCTCGCCGAGCGCCGGTTTTTCGACGATGTTCGCGAGGAACGCGGACCCGCCGGTCTCGCGGTACGGGCCGTAGGCGACCGTCGGTCGGAGCGCGACGTGCGAGACGCCGAAGTCCTCGTAGTAGACTCGGGCCTGATGCTCGTTGTACTCCTTTGTCGCCCCGTAGAGCGTATCGGGGTAGACGAGGTCGGACTCGGTCACGAAGTCGCCGCCGTAGTTCGCGGGCGGGGCGTACACCGCCGCCGACGACGCCCACGCGACGCGCTCGACCTGCTCGGGGAGGGCGCGCGCGGCCTCGAAGACGTTGTTCGTCCCTTGGACGTTCACGTCGAGCGCGGTCCGCGGGTTCTCCCGCGCCGTCGTCGTCAGGAGCGCCGCGAGGTGGACGATGTGCGTCGCGCCGGTCTCTCGCACCGCCCGGAACACGTCGGTCGGGTCGGTCACGTCGCCGCGGCGTATCGTCACGTCGTCGGCGACG
The DNA here is from genome assembly GCF_003383015.2 of Haloferax sp. Atlit-48N. Classification (NCBI taxonomy): domain Archaea; kingdom Methanobacteriati; phylum Methanobacteriota; class Halobacteria; order Halobacteriales; family Haloferacaceae; genus Haloferax; species Haloferax sp. Atlit-48N. Next base: position 22,748 of record NZ_CP137692.1, read on the forward strand.
CCGAGTCTGTCGAGGATGCGCGGGTCGGTCGAGCGGTCGTAGGCGACCACGTCGTGGCCGGCCGCGACGAGGTCCGACGCGACGTACGAGCCGATGAAACCGGTCCCGCCCGTAACCATCACGGTCGATGATGACATGCTATCGTAGTTCTCCCTGCGCGCGAGAAAAGTGTTTCCCGAGCGCGGCCACCGAGCGCGGCCGAGACGGCCGACTCGTCACCGCGCGCTATTCGTGGAGCCCCCCGACCGACGCGTAGAACGACGACTGGAGCGTCGCGGCCATGTCCTGACCGCGGTCGATGCGGGCGTCGATGACCGTCGGGAGGCTGTGCGCCTTCGCGTCGGCCAGTGCGTCACCGAGGTCGTCCGTCGTCTCGACGCGGACGCCCGTCGCGCCGAACGCCTCCGCGACCCGCGCGAAGTCCGTGTCGTGGAACTCGACGCCCGCGATGTCGTCGGGCGCGTGCTGCATCTGTCTGACCATCCCGAGGCTGGTGTCGTTGAGGACGACGAACGTCGGCGCGACGCCGTGTTCGACCGCCGTCTCGACGCTCGTCATCGTCATGGCGAAGCCGCCGTCGCCCGCGACGCCGACGACGTGTTTGTCGGTCGCCAGCGCGGCCGACACCGCGGCGGGCGTCGCCCACCCCATGCCGCCGACGCCGCCCGAACCGTAGTACGTCTGCACGGCGGGCACCTGGAGGTAGTTGAGCAGCCAAAAGCGGTTGTTCCCCGAGTCGGCGGTGACGACGGTGTCCTCGTCGACGACGCGCTCGATTTCCTTGACGGCCCGCTGGGGGAGGATTGGCGCGGCGTCCGACCCGCACTCGGGCGCGTGGAACGACTCGCGGGCCTCCCGCGCTCGGTCTTCTGCCCAGTCGTTGTCGGTGCCGCCGGCGGCCGCGAGTTCGCGCAGCGATTCGGACGCGTCACCGATGAGCCCCACGTCGGCGGGGTAGACCCATCCGGCGTTCCGCGGGTCGATGTCGGCGTGGATAATCGTCTGCTCGCCGGGGCGGATGAAGTCGGGGGCCTGCCAGTTGGTGTCCATCGGGTTCATGCGACAGCCGACGACGAGGAGCGCGTCGGCCTCGCTGACGAGTCGGTTCGCGCCCTCGTGACCGAACGAGCCGATGACGCCGCCGGCGAGGCGGTGCGTCTCGGGGAACGTCGATTTCCCGAGATAGGAGGTGACGACCGCGGCTTCGTAGGTCTCGGCGACCGCCGCGAGTTCGTCGTACGCGCCCGACGCGTGGACGCCGTTGCCCGAGACGATGACGGGTCGCTCGGCCGCGTCGAGCGCCTCGGCGGCGGCGACGATGTCGCGCGCCGTCGGCGCGGCGGTCCACGTTCTGGTCTGCGTTTCGTCGTCCCAGACCGCCGGTACGGACTCGTCCGGGAACGGTTCGGTGACGGCGTCGCCGTCGAGGATGACCGCCGTCGGGCCGGGGCGACCCGCGACGGCGTGTTTGAACGCGAGTTGGAGGCTCCGAACCGTCTCGGTCGGGGTCCGCGGGAACCAGTGTTCCTTCGTCACGGCGTCGAGAATCTTCGGGAGTTCGAGGCCGCCGTAGTCGCCGCGGGACTGCTGGTAGGGCGCGAGCGTCGAGTAGTTCCCGCGCTCGGAGGCCTCGGTGATGGTGACCATCGGCGACGAGGCGAGGCGCGCTTCCATCTGTCCGATGAGGCCGAGGCTCCCTATCCACGGCCCCTGCCCGGCGAGGACGCCCGGTTCGCCCGTCAGCCGACCGTGCATCTCGGCCATGACGCTCGCCTCGCGCTCGTCGCGGGGGCGCACGAGGTCGATGTCCGACTCGGGCAGCAGGTCGAACAGTTCGATGACGCGGCCGCCGGGGTAGCCGAAGATTCGCTCGACGCCGAGCCGTTCGAGGCTCTCGACGAGTCGTTCGCTCGTGTTCATGGATTCAGGACCTGTCGAGGTGAACCGTCTCCTCGACGTAGAGCGTCGGTCCCCGTTCCATGTCGGTGAACGCCGCCGCGTCGGCGTTCACGCGCTGACCGACCTCGGAGTCGAACGCCGCCTTCAGAGCGGCCATGTCCTCGAAGTAGAGTTCGACGATACCGTCGTACTCGGACCGTTCGGGGTCGGTCGGGACGCTCGTCGCGTACTTCACGAGCCCCGGAAGCTCCCTCGCGAGGTCCGCGTGGCTCCCCCGCCACCGCTCGACGAACTCCTCGTGCGTGTAGTCGTCGTCCCGGACGAGCATATTCACCAATTTAATCATGCACGTCTGCTATCCAATCGGACGTTACTTTGCTCTATCGCTGACTCGCGGTTCGAGCGGCCGTCAGAGTCGTTCGAGGGAGTGGAACTGCTGTTCGAACTGTTCGAACAAGATTTATCACGAACGAACACCGAAGATAGGTGATGACAGACGACGAACAGCGCCGACCGGTGACGACGGCCGCCACGTCGCTCGGTATCCTCGAACAGCTCAAATCGGGGGGACCGATGGGGCCGACGGGGCTCGCCTCGGAGCTCGGATTGGCCAAGAGCACGGTCCACCGGCATCTGAAGACGCTCGAACGCGAGGGGTTCGTCGTCCCCGACGACGACGGCTACCGGGTCGGCCTTCGGCTCCTCGACTTCGGCATCTACGCGCGCGACCAGCACCAACTGTACGAGGTGGCCAAGCCGAAACTGGACGAACTCGCCGAGCAGACCGGCGAGAAAGTGTGGTGCGTCACAGAAGAGCAGGGCCGCGGGTTCCACCTCTACGGCGCGGCCGGCGCGCACTCGGTGCGGACGCCAGCGCGGGAGGGGACGCGCTCGTACCTCCACCAACTCGCCGCCGGCAAGGCCATCCTGTCGGCGTTCCCGGACGAGCGCGTCCGCGACATCGTCGACCGACACGGCCTCCCGGCGAAGACGCCGCAGACGATAACCGACCCCGACGCGCTCTTCGAGGAGCTGGCGACGATTCGCGAGCGCGGGTTCGCGCTCAATCGCGAGGAAATCGTCCCGAAACTCCACGCCGTCGGCGTCGCCGTCACCGACAACGAGGGCCGTCCCGTCGGAGCGATAAGCATCTCGGGGCCCTCGAACCGGCTTCGGGGCGACCGACTGACCGGCGACCTTGCGGACCTCCTCCTCGGCGCGGCCAACGAGGTCGAAATCAACCTCAACTTCTCCTGACCCGGTGTCTCGTCCCGCCGGCGAACCGAAGCTGCGGAACGGTTCGAACTGTTCGAACTCATTCAGCGAGTACTCTCCCGTTCGAAGCCGGAGAATCACGCTTTCGAGGAGCTGAGACGACGATTCGGTTGCGACGATTACTGTTCGAACCACTCGAACATAATGTGGTTATATTCCTATTATACTATTGTAGATTAACGCGGCGGGGCGCGAGAAATTACAGAATTACACCTGTCACGGATTGTGGCGTGGGAGACGAACCGTCCGTCTGCTGCCCTGTGGACCGGACACGTCGTCGCTGGGCTTCGTTCGCCCCGAAACCGTCGTTTATCCGTAATTCGAGATTCGGTGTTCGGTTCGGGCGCGAGCCGGCCTCGATAGCGACTGCCGACGCGGCGGCGTCGCTCGATTACGGCCTCACGTTCGAAAGGGCGGAACGTCCGCTCCTCCGCTGCTGCGCCCCCGATTTCGGACTCGCTCGCGGGCGGGCCGCTCCCGGTGTCGTGTTCACGGCGTGAAACTAGCGCTCGTGTCTGCGCTGCGAGTTCTCGCCGGACGGTCGCGGCGGTTTCGAAGCCGTTCGAGTAGTTCGAACGGCGTGGTTGAGGAGTCTATCGCTCGCGCTCGTGCCATTCGGGTTCGCGGTCCTCGAAGAACGCGTCGATACCCTCGTCCTTGTCTGGCGACCCGAACAATTGGGCGAACAGCTCCGCCTCGTACTCGATGCCCTGTTCGAGGTCTGTCCGCGACGCGGCCTTGACCGCTTTCTTGGCGAACTCCAGGGCCACGGGGCTCTTCGTCGCCATCAGCTCTGCGAGTTCGTACACCCGCTCGTCGAAGGTCTCGTCGCCGTGGACCTCCTCCACGAGGCCGATGTCCGCGGCCTCCTCGGCGGAGATGAGCTCGCCCGTCAGGACGAGTCGCATGGCGTGTCCCTCGCCGACGAGACGCGCGAGTCGCTGGGTGCCGCCCCCGCCGGGCATGATGCCGAGATTGATTTCGGGTTGGCCGAGTTTCGACCGCTCGTGGGCGATGCGAACGTCGCAGGCCTGCATCAGTTCGCAGCCGCCGCCGAGGGCGTGGCCGTTCACGCGGGCGATGACCGGCTGTCGGAGGTCGTCGACGCGTTCGTACACTCGCGGTCGCTTGCTCGCCTCGCGCTGTTCGAGCATATCGCGCTCGCGGAGCTCCGTTACGTCCGCGCCGGCGACGAACGCCTTCGCCTCGTCGGAGCCGGTGAGGACGACGACGCGGGCGCTGCTCGCTTCGATGGCGTCGAGGACGCGCTTGAGTTCAGCCCGGAGCGTCGCGTTGAGCGCGTTCCGCGCGTCGGGGCGGTTCAGCGTCACGGTGACGACGCCTTCGACGCGGTCGTCGACGACGGCGTCGACCGTCTCGCACTCGGCGGCGACCGACTCGACGGTCGATTCCCCTCCGTCGGTGCGGAGGTCGTCTGTCTGCGAGTCATCGGCGCTCGGCTCGTCACTGCTCATCGGTCCATCACGTCCTCGGACGCGCCGACGATTTCGCCGTCCTCCCAGACGTAGAAGCCCTCACCGGTCTTCTTGCCGAGCTTGCCGGCGCGGACCTTTCGCTTGAGAATCTGCGGCGGGCGGAAGCGCTCGCCCAGTTCCTCGCGTAGGTATTCGAGGATGTCGAGGCGAACGTCGAGGCCGACCGCGTCTCCGAGTTCGAGCGGCCCCATCGGGTGGTTGTACCCGAGCTCCATCGCGGTGTCGACGTCCGCGGGCGACGCGACGCCCTCCTGCACCATGCGCATGGCTTCGACGCCGAGGGCGACGCCGAGCCGCGAGGAGGCGAAGCCGGGCGAGTCACCGACCTCGACGGCGGTCTTGTCGATGCCTTCGACGAACTCGGTGGCGAACGCCAGCGTCGATTCGCTCGTCTGTTCCGCGACGACGACCTCGACGAGCCCCATGATGTGGACCGGGTTGAAGAAGTGGAGTCCGAGGCCGCGCTCCGGACGTTCGAGGGCGCTCAGTATCTCGGTCACGGAGAGCGACGACGTGTTCGACGCGATGACGGCGTCGTCGTCGACGAGGGATTCGACCTCCGCGACCGTCTCGCGCTTGAGTTCCATGTCCTCGGGAACCGCCTCGACGACGAGGTCGGCGTCGGTGACGGCCGCCTCCAGCGAGGTCGTCCCCGAGAGCCGGTCGAGCGTCGCCGCCATCTCGTCGGGCGTCACCTTGTCGCGGTCGACGCCGCCCCGGAGGTTCGACTCGATGGCGTCCAGTCCGTCGTCGACGTACGCCGCTTCGATGTCACGCATCGTCACCTCGTGACCGGCCATCGCGGCCACCTGCGCGATGCCGTGACCCATGGTTCCCGCGCCGAGTACACTCACTTGCATCACCGAAAGGGGTTCGGGAACCATCATAATCGTTTGCCCTCGTTTCGGTGTCGATGACCCGGTTCTGCTCCCGCGCCCCCGACCGATTACTCCCGCCGCGCCTCGGCCGGGACGACCTTGAAGCCGTACCTGACGACGCCCTCCTGCTCGTAGATGCGGCGCGGGACGGCCTCGACGCGGTCGCCGATTGCGGGCGTTCCGGCGGGCGAGTGGACGACCTGTGCGGGCGCGCTCACGGTTCGCTCGTCGGTCTCGCCGCCCTCGCCGCCCGGCCCGTCGAAGGCGACGACGGCGACCGGGAACGACCCGGCCCGCTGCTGTTGCTCGACGAACTCCGGCGGCGCGCCCCCCTGTCCGATGGCGGTCGCGGCCTCGACGGTTCCCGTTCCGGGCAGCGTCACGTCGTCGTAGCCCGCGAGCGACCCGCAGTCGGGACACGCGCCCTCCGGTGGGAACGAGAGCGCGCCGCACTCGGCGCACTCGCCGGCGACGAGGCGGTGTCGCTGCGGAATCGTCCGCTTCCACGTCGGCACGCTGACGTACGCACCGCCGCCAGCCGGCTCCCCGCCGGTGATGGTCCCGCGCCGCCGGAGCGCCTCCGCGTACGAGAGTTCCACGTCGCCGTCGAGGACCGCCTCGACCGGGACGACGGAACTGGCGGCGGCGTTGGTGTCTGTCGCCTCTGTGCTGAGCGCGAGCGCGGTCGCCCCCGCGCCGCCGCCGTAGCCGACGAGGAGTACCGAGGTCGCGGGGGACCGGCCGCCCGACTCGTCGGCTCCCGCGTCGCCCGCGGAGTCGAGCGCCGACGCGAGTCCGAGAATCGGCCCGGCGGCCCCGGCGTCACCGGTTCGCGAGACGACGGTCCCGGCCGCGATTCGCGCCGGTTCGACGTCGAGCGCGTTGGCCGCGCGGTACGGGAGTTTCCCGTCCGGCGCGGTGAGGGCCACGGCGTCTGGGTTCAGTTCCGTGGTGTCGATGCCGAGGGCCTCGACCGCTCCGGCGACCGCTCGCGTGTAGGCGTCGCGCTCGTACTGCGTGACGCCGATGGACTCCGTCTCGGCGCTCCCGAACCCTCGGAACCGCGTACCGGGTGCGGGGTCACCGAACTCGCCCACGGCGTCGACGACGAGCGGTCCGTCTTCGGCGAGGACGAGCGCGGTCGCCCCCGCCCCGGCACCGGCCGCCTCGTCGCTTTCGGGCGCTCCTCGCGGGCTGTCGGTGACGACGACGAGCCTCGGACTGCTCGCGCCGTCACCCACGTTCTGTGTCGCCTCGACCGTCGCCGCCAGCGCCACCGCGCCGGCGCGGGTACTCCCGCCGAACTGCCGGGTCGGAACCGACGGGTCGACGCCGAGGAGCGAGGCCAGCCGGACCGCGATTTCCTCCTCGTCGTTCGGCGGCGTCGTGGTCGCAAGGGCGAGGTGGTCGATGTCGCCGGCGTCAACCCCGGCCGCGCGGAGTGCGCGCCGGCCCGCCTCGGTCGCCATCGTCAGTGTGTCTTCGTCGGCGTCGGCGACGGCGACCCGGTCGACGCCCGGTGCGCCGCCGTTGTCCCACGCCTCGCGGTAGGCCGACGCGGGGAGGTACAGTCGGGGGACGTACGCGCCGACCCCGGCGATTCCGAGGGTCGTCCGAGTCGGGTCGTCGGCGCTCATAGCGCGCCTCCTTCGAGGACGTGGACGACGGCGGCACCGCCCGACCCGCCGACGTTGTGGGTGAGGCCGACGCTCGCGCCCGCGACTTGCCGGTCACCGGCCCGCCCGGTGAGTTGTTTGAACGCCTCGACGACCTGCCCCGCGCCCGTCGCGCCGATGGGGTGGCCCTTCGATTTCAGGCCGCCGGAGGGGTTGACGGGCAGGTCGCCGCCGAGTTCGGTCGCCCCCGAGTCGACCAGTTCGGGCGCGTGTCCGCGCTCGCAGAAGCCGAGGTCCTCGTACGCCAGCAGTTCGGCGATGGCGAAGCAGTCGTGGACCTCCGCGAAGTCCACGTCGTCGGGGCCGAGACCGGCCATCTCGTAGGCGGCCGCGGCGGCCCGCTCGGACGATTCGACGGCGGTGTAGCTGTCGCGCTGGAAGAGGCCGACGCGCTCGGAGGCGGCACCCACGCCCGCGACGCGGACCGCGTCGTCGCACGCGTTGGCAACGCCCTCGCTGGCGACGAGAACCGCGGCCGCGCCGTCGGAGGTCGGACAGCAGTGATAGAGATTCAGCGGGTCGGCCACGACGGGCGCGCTCCGCGCGTCGTCCAGCGAGCACTCGAAGCCGAGGTGCGCCTTCGGGTTCTTCGCGCCGTTCGCGTGGTTCTTCACCGCGACCTTCGAGAAGTGGTCCGGCGAGGCGTCGTAGGCGTCGAGGTACGCCGAGGCCATCTGGGCGTAGACGCCCGCGAACGTCGTCCCGGTGAGCCGCTCCCACTCCGTCTCGCCGCTGACGCCGAGCCAGTACTTCGCCACGTCGCCGCTCGTGTCGGTCATGACCTCGTAGCCCCCCGCGAGGGCCACGTCCGCCATCCCGCTTTTGACCGCCTGCACCGCCTGTCTGACCGCGTAGCCGCTCGCGGCGCAGGCGTTTTCGATTCGGGAACAGGGGACGCCGTGGAGGCCGACGTGCTCCGTCACGGCCGGTCCCGATAAGCCGAGTTGCCGACCGCCGACGCCCAGCGACCCGACGACGGCCTCGTCGATATCGGCCGCATCGACGCCGCCGGCGCTCCCCAGCGCCTCCTCGAACGCGGTCGCGAACAGCGACCGATAGCTCTCGTCCGGAAACGCGCCGTACTTCGATTGGCCCGCTCCGACGATGTATGCGTCTCGCATGATAGTCGATTACGTATCCCTCGCGAAATAGGTTCGCCCCGCAGTGCGGTCGGGCGACCGCATCATTTTTATCATATTCTATCATCGGGTTCAAACATATATGGTATTCGATAGCACGGAGACCGCCTCGCGGGAGGAACTCCGCGAGGTGCAGGACGGTCGCCTGCGGGAGACGGTTCGGAACGCGTACGAGAACGTCGAGTTCTACCGCGAGACGTTCGACGCGGCCGGACTCTCGCCCGCTGACATCGAGAGCGTCGAAGACCTGTCGAAACTACCGTTCACGACGAAGGAGGACTTCCGCGACCACTACCCCACGGGGATGTTCGCGGCCGACATGGACGACGTGATTCGCGTCCACGCGTCGTCGGGCACGACCGGCAAGCCCAAAATCGTCGGCTACACCCGCGAGGACCTCGACGTGTGGAGCAAGGCCGTCGCGCGGTGTCTCGTCGCGGCCGGCGTCGGTTCGGACGACGTGGTCCAGAACGCCTACGGCTACGGCCTGTTCACCGGCGGTCTCGGCCTCCACCAGGGCGTCGAGGAACTCGGCGCGACGGTCATCCCCATCGGCGGCGGCAACACCCAAAGACAGGTGGAACTGCTCTCCGACCTCGGAAGCGACGTCATCGCGTGTACCCCGTCGTACGCGCTCTATCTCGCCGAGGTCGCAGACGACATGGGAATCGACATCCGCGACCTGCCGCTTCGGACGGTCATCTTCGGCGCGGAGCCCTGCACCGAACCGATGCGAAACGAAATCGAAGAGCGACTCGGCGTGACCGGCATCGACATCTACGGCCTCTCGGAAATCGTCGGCCCCGGCGTCTCCGTCGAGTGCGAAGCGCAGGACGGCCTGCACATCTGGGAGGACTACTTCTACCCCGAGGTGGTCGACCCGAACACGGGCGACCCCGTCGAGGAGGGCGAGGAGGGAGAACTCGTGTTGACGACCCTCGCGAAGGACGCGCTGCCTGTCCTCCGGTATCGGACGGGCGACCTGACCACGCTGGACTACGACACCTGCGAGTGCGGCCGAACCTGCGTCCGCATGGACAACATCACGGGCCGGTCGGACGACCTGATAATCGTTCGCGGCGTGAACTTCTACCCGAGCGAGGTCGAGTCGGTCGTCCTCGAGTTCGACGAAATCGCGCCGCACTACCGCATCGACCTCCGCCGCGAGGGGAGCCTCGACCGGGTCGAAATCACGGTCGAACTGGTCGAGGAGTTCGACGGGTCGCTGTCGGACCTCGAAGGGCGGATTCAAAAGCGGCTCTCGAACGTGCTCTCGTTTACGCCCGACGAACTGCACCTCGTCGAGTACGGCGACATCGCGCGCACCGAGGTCGGAAAGGTCCAGCGCGTCTACGACCACCGCGGCCAGTAACGCGCGTCGTCAGCGACCGCCGGGCTTGTAGACGCGCCCCCGAAAGGTCGCGATTCGCTCGCCGTCCCCGCCGGAGACGATGACCTCGTACTCCGCGGTCCGTCCCCCGAGGTGCGTCTCCCGGGCGACCGCGCGGAGCGTCTCGCCCACCTCGGCGGCCGCGAGGTACGAGATGTTCGTCTCCAGCGCGAACGCGGCGTCGCCGTGGCTGTTCGAGGCGGCCGCGAAGGCCGCGTCCGCGAGGCTGTACACCGCGCCCCCGTGGGGCGTCCCGTGGAAGTTCAGGTGGTCTTCGGCCACGGTCAGCGTCGTCTCCGCGTACCCGTCATCGACCTCGGCGAGGTCGATGCCGACGCGCCCGCAGTAGGGGTCGTTCGAGGCGCGCTCCCGTATCTCCGCGTAGTCGTCTTGCTCCGACATGCGACCACACGTCGTCCTGCGCTCCCCAAGTAGCCACCGACTGTCAGGAAAGATAGGTATGTAAACTACTTTATCTGATGGCGGTGACGGTGAGGTATGGCATACAGCTACGAACCGCACTACTTCGAGGACTTCGAGGAGGGCAAGGAGTTCCAGAGCGTCGGTCGCACCGTCACCGAGGCGGACTTCATGATGTACTCCGCGCTGTCGGGCGACTGGACCGAACTCCACACGAACAGCGAGTACGCGGAAGACACCCAGTTCGGCCAGCGAATCGCCCACGGGCCGATGACGTTCGTCCAGTCGACCGGCTTCGTGTACCGGTCGGGCATCGTCGAGCGCACCGCCATCGCCTTCCTCGGGATGAACTACATGGACCTGCCGAACCCGGTGTTCATCGGTGACACGCTCTCGCAGACGATGGTCGTCTCGGAGCGGAAGGACCTCGGGAGCCGCGACGACGCCGGCTTGGTCGTCCTCGAAATCGAGATGACGAAGCAGGACGGCACGGTCGTCCTCGAAGGCGACATGAAGTTTCTCATCAAGACGAAGTCGGCCGCGGAGTAAGGCGGCTCCCCGACCCGGAGACTCACGAATCTAACCGCTCGCCGCGGACGAACAACGCGTCGTCGGCCCCCTTCTCGCCGTAGTCGTCGTGGTACTCCATCAACTGAAAGAGCGCGCCGGTCGGGTTTCGCGGCGAGACGAACGCCTCGGTCCAGCCGTCTTCCACCGCGTACCCCACGACACGCTCGCCCGCGGCGTCGAGGGCGGCGACCATCGCGTCGACGTCCGACACCTCCAGCGTGACGTGGTGGAGGCCGGGGCCGTGCTCGTCGAGGAAGGTCGTCAGAAACGACTCCCCGTCGACGGGCGCGACGAGTTCGATTCTGGAGGCGTCGCCGAGGACGTAGGTCGCCCACTCGAACGAGCCGTCCGCGACCGTCTCGCGGTGGACGCGCTCGCAGCCGAGCGCGCACAGCGTCGGCTCGGCGGCCTCGACGTCCTCGACGGCGATTCCCACGTGGTCGACGCGCGCGGCCGGCGGCGCTGGCTCCGTCGCGGTCGCGGTCGCAGTCGTCGAATCCGAGGGTGCCGAGTCGTCGGGACTCATCTCCGACGAACTCGGTGTTCCTAACTATTAATAGCTAAGGTACGAACTCAGAGTCATGAAACTCGGGACGGGACTGTTCACCTGCCAGCGGCGGCCGGACGACGACCGGGCGATGGCCGACCTGTACGACGAGATGCTGACGCTCGGGCGGGAGATAGACGACGCGGGCCTCGACAGCGCGTGGGTGTCCGAACACCACTTCATGCCGGACGGCTACCTCTCGGGGACGATGCCCGCGCTCGGGGCGCTCGGGGCGGCGACCGAGTCGGTCGAACTCGGGACGTGTATCGCGCTCGCGCCGCTGTACGACCCGATTCGGCTCGCGGAGGACGCGGCGACGGTCGACCTCATCTCGGGCGGGCGAACGACGCTCGGCCTCGCAATCGGCTCGAACCCCCGCGAGTTCGACGCCTTCGGCGTTCCGCGAGACGAGCGCGTCGACCGCCTCGCCGACGCCGTCTCCCTCCTCCGCGACGCGTGGTCAGACGGCCCGATAGCGCACGAGTCGCCGTTTCACGAGGGTGCGACCGGTGTCGACGTGACGCCCAAACCGGCACACGACGTGCCCCTCATGCTCGGCGGCGCGGCCAAGCCCGCGGTTCGCCGGGCGGCCCGGACGGCGGACGCGTGGTGCGCGCCGTCGTCGCTCTCCCTCGACGGCGTGCGCAAGCGCGTCGAGGACATCCGGAGCGTCCGGGAGGCCGAGGGACTCGACGGTGAGTTCACGATATACGTCCTCCAACACGGTTTCGTCGGCGACTCGAAGGCCGAGGCGTGGGACGCGATGAGAGACGGCTACCTCTACCTCCAGCGCCGGTACGCCGAGATATTCTCCGGCGACGAGGTTCCCGAACTGTCCGACGAGCGCCGGGCGGAGCTCAAAGCACAGGCCATCTTCGGCACGCCCGACGACGTGGTCGCGGAGCTCGACCGCTACCGCGGCGCGCTCGGCGACGACATCCACTTCATCTTCCGCACCTACCACCCCGGCATCGGCACCGACCGGATGGTCGAGTCCGTCCGCCGACTCGGCGACGAGGTCCGACCGCGACTCGCCTGAGGGACCGAACCGGGGGCTCAGGGCCGAACGCGACGTTCTCGTCGTCGGCATAACGCAAACATTTAAACGTGAAGTTTTTCATGTTACATGTGAACATACACACCATGAGAGACGATTGTTCAGCGGACAGCGGCGCACGGCCGCGTCCGTCGCGGCGACGGTTCGTACAGGCGGCTGGGTTGGCGGGCGTGACCGGGCTGACGGGCGTCGCCGGCTGTCTCGGCGGCGGCGGGGGCGGCGGGTCGAACGCCATCACCTACGGGGTGATTAGCCCGATGACCGGCCCGTACGGCGGTCTCGCGGTCGGCCAGCGGAACGGGGCCGAGTTGGCGATACGGCACGTCAACGAGAACGCGGACATCGACGTGGAGATAACGGGCGTCTACGAGGACACCGAGGCGGACCCCTCGACCGGCCGGCGGAAGGCGCAGTCCGTCGTCGAACAGGACGGGGCGTCGTATCTCATGGGCGCGATATCGTCCAGCGTCGCGCTCGCGCTCAACGAGTTCGCGGCCGAAGAGGAGATTATCTACAACCCCGGCGGGGCCGCGGTTCCCATCACGGGGTCGAACTGCAACGAGTGGGTGTTCCGCGCCGAGACGAACACGGCGCAGATGGCCGAAGCCGTCTCCGACTACACCGCCGAGAACCTCGGCACCAAGGTGTGGTTCCACATCGCAGACTACGCCTACGGCGAGTCGGTGATGCAGCGCGTCGAGCGTCGCATGCGCGACGGCCACGACATCGAAGTCGTCGGCCGGAGCCGCTCGCAGCTCGGCTCGACCAACTACAACTCCTACGTCAGCCAAATCGCCAACTCCGACGCCGAGGTGGCCGTTCTCGGCATGACCGGCGGCGACCTCATCAACTTCGTCAAGCAGGCGGCGAGTCAGGGGCTCAAAGAGAGCGTGAACCTCATGTCGCCGACGATGACGTTCTCGGTCGTCCGCGGCGCGCTCGGCGAGGCCGCCTACGGCACCTACGGCGGGGTCCGCTACCTGCCGACGCTCGAAACGGGCGACAACCAGTCGTTCGTCGAGGCCTACCGGAGCGAGTACGACTCCCTGCCGGACAACTTCGCGCGGGCCGCGTACATGTCCGTTCGGATGACCGCGCGGGGCATCGCGGAGGCCGGGTCGACCGCCCCCGCGGAGGTCAAAGAGGTGCTCCCGGGCCTCGAAATGGACACGATTCTCGGGGCGAACCAGTTCCGCGACTGCGACCACCAGGCGACGAACCCGGTGTGGCCGGGCGAACTCGTCGCGCCGGACGGCGGGAGCGGTCCCGCGACCGTCGAACTCGGCGGGATGATAGCCGGGGCGGACGCGCTCCCCGACTGCGGCGAACTCGGCTGCTCGCTCTAGCATGTCGGTCGCTAGTGCCGTCGCCGAGCAGGTCCTCAACGGGCTCGTCGTCGGGATGGTGTACGTCCTGCTCGCTGCCGGGCTCTCCATCATCTTCGGCGTCATGGACGTCATCAACTTCGCCCACGGCGAGCTGTTCGCCCTCGGCGCGTACTTCGCGTTCGCCATCGCCGGCCCCCTCGGCGGCGCGGGCTTCTGGGTCGCGCTCGTCGTCGCGCCCCTCCTCGTCGGCGTCGTCGGGATGGGTATCGAGCGGCTCACCGTCAAGCGGCTGTACGGCCGCGACCCGCTGTACCACATCCTCCTGACGTTCGGACTCGTCCTCATCGTCAACGACCTCATCACGTCGGTGTGGGGCAAGTCCGCCCAGCCGTTTCCGATCCCCTCGATTCTCGACCAGCCGGTCGCGCTGTTCGGGTTCAACTACTCGCTGTACAACTACGGCATCATCGTCTTCGGGTCGGCGCTGGCGCTCGGCACGTGGCTCCTGTTGAACCGCACCCGCTTCGGGATGATAATCCGCGCCGGCTCCGAGGACCGCGAGATGGTCCGCACCCTCGGCATCGACATCGACCGCTACTACACCCTGACGTTCGGGTTCGGCGCGGCGCTCGCCGGCGTCGCCGGCATCGTCCTCGGCGCGTACCAGAACGTCAGCCCGACGATGGGAAGTTCGGTCATCATCCCGGCGTTCGTCATCGTCGTTCTCGGCGGCCTCGGGTCGTTCCGCGGGGCCGTGGTCGGCGGTCTGTTCGTCGGTCTCGTCCAGACGTTCGCCCGGACGTACGCGCCGTTCCTGGAGGGACTCATCGTCTTCCTGCTCATGATTGCCGTGCTCGTCGTCAAGCCGACGGGGCTGTTCGGCACGAGCGTCGGCGCGGGCGACCACCACGACGGCGCGCTCCTCCACGGCTCCGGCGGCGGCGTGCTGTCCGCGGCGACCCGCGCGAAACTCGGCTACGCCGGCGTCGGCGCGCTCCTCGTCGTCCCGCTTCTCGCGGAGGTGACCGGCGTCACCTACTCCGTGACGCTCCTCGAAGACATCCTCATCTGGGCGCTGTTCGCGCTCAGCCTCGACCTCGTGCTCGGCTACGCGGGCCTCGTCTCGCTCGGTCACACGCTGTTTTACGGGGTCGGCGCGTACGCCTCGGTTCTCACGCTCATGCACCTCTCGCCGTCGGTGTTCGTCGCGCTCGCCGTCGCCGTCGCCGTCTGCGCGGCCATCGCGTGGGGCGTCGGCTACCTCTCGATACGCGTGTCCGGGGTGTTCTTCGCCATGATAACTCTCGGGTTCGCGGAGCTGTTCTACAACGCCGTGTTCAAGTTCGACTTCACCGGCGGCTCCGACGGCCTGTTCGGCGTCGACGCGTTCTACGGTCTCGCCGGCCTCGGCGTCGACCCCGGCGAGTTCGCGGTCCCCCTGGGTCCGTTCGTCCTCGACGGCGGCGTCGTCCAGTACTACTTCCTCCTCGCCGTCGTGGTCGGGTCGTACCTGCTGGCCCGCCGCCTCATCCGCGCGCCGTTCGGCTCGGTGTTGCAGTCCATCCGCGAGAGCGAAGAGCGCGCCTCGTTCATCGGCTACGACGTAACCGCCTACAAGCGCCGCGCCTTCGTCGTCTCCGGCGGCCTCGCGGGGCTCGCCGGCGGGCTGTTCGCCGCCAACAACGGCTACGTCGCGCCGTCGTTCCTCCACTGGATAAACTCGGGCGAGGTCATCGTGATGACCGTCCTCGGCGGCATGGGAACGCTCTACGGGCCGATGCTCGGCGCGGGCGTCTTCGTCGCCGCGGAGGACGTGCTCTCGTCGTACATCGACCAGTGGCAGCTCGTCATCGGCGTGCTGTTCGTCCTGTTCGTCATCTTCGTGCCGCGGGGGCTCGTGTCGCTCCCGCGGACGGTGGCGGACCACCCGCTTTTCGAATCGGCCGTCGGCGGCCGGTTCCGCGACCGCGTCGGCGAACAGGCCGGCGTCACCGACCCGGAGGTAGACCGCCGTGAGTGACCCGATACTGCGGACCGAGAACCTGACGAAGGAGTTCGGAAAGCTCGTCGCCGTCGACGACGTGACCCTCGACGTGGAACGCGGCGAGTTCCGGAGCCTCATCGGCCCGAACGGGGCCGGCAAGACGACCACGTTCAACCTCCTGACCGGCGCGCTCCGGCCGACCCGCGGCACCGTGACGTTCAACGGCGAGAACGTGACCGCGCTCCCGCCGCACGAGCGCGTGCGCCGCGGCCTCGGCCGGTCGTTCCAAATCACGAACGTCTTCTCGGGGCTCACGGTCCGCGAGAACGTCCGCCTCGCCGCGCAGGCGGCCCGCGAAGGCGGCTTCACGCCGGTCGAAGCGTACCTCCGGCGAAGCGACGCCTTCGACGACGTGAACGAGCACACCGACCGCGTGCTCGACCGCTCCGGTCTCTTGGGCCGCGGCGACGAACCCGCGGACGTGCTCGCTTACGGCGACAAGCGCCGGCTCGAAATCGCCATCGTGCTCGCCACCGACCCCGACATGGTGCTTCTGGACGAGCCGACCGCCGGCATGAGCGCCGAGGAGACGCGGGCCACGATGGACCTCATCGACGAGGTGCTGTCGGACCGGACGCTCCTGCTCATCGAACACGACATCGACCTCGTGATGCGGGTGTCCGACCGCATCACGGTCCTCCACCGCGGCGAGGTACTGGCCGAGGGGACGCCCGCGGCCGTCTCGGAGGACCCGGAGGTCCGCGAGGCCTACTTCGGGGGTGTCGAGACGTGAGCGACGACCCGCTCTTGTCCGTCCGCGGACTCGTCTCGGGCTACGGGTCGACCCGCGTCCTGCAAGGCATCGACCTCGACGTGCCTCGCGGGTCGGTCGTCACGCTCATCGGGCGCAACGGCGTCGGCAAGACGACGACGCTCCGGAGCATCCTCGGGAACGTCCCGCCGTCTGAGGGGACTATCACCTTCGACGGGGCGGACATCACGACGCTGTCGCCGGAGAAGACCGCCCGCGAGGGCATCGCACTCGTCCCCGAGGAGCGCCGCGTCTTCCCCGGCCTGACCGTCTCCGAGAACGTCGAAATCGGCCGCATCGGCGGTCGTCGAGACGCCGAAAAACCGACCGTCGACGCCATCGTCGACGAGTTCGAGAACCTCGCGCGCCACCGGAACAGCCGGGGTGCGAACCTCTCGGGCGGCGAACAGCAGATGCTCGCCATCGCCCGAGCGCTCGTCTCCGCGCCGGACCTCCTGTTGCTCGACGAACCGACCGAAGGGCTCGCGCCCGCCGTCGTCAAGCAGGTCCAGCGAAAAATCGAGGAACTGAACGACGACGGCGCGACCATCCTCCTGGTCGAACAGAACGTACAGGTCGCCCTCGACGCCGCGGACTACGTCTACATCCTCGACAAGGGCCGGGTCGTCCACGAGGGCCCCGCCGACGAGGTCGCGGCCGCCGACGAGGTGCTCGACCGGTACCTCGGCGTCTCGATGGCCGACTGACGGCCCTCGGCGTCTCGTCGGCCGCCCGGCCGGGGCCGACCGACGAAACGAACTTAACGGACCTGTGCGAACTAGCGGCATGGACATCGAGGAGTTCTTCGAGAGCATGCCGTTCGCGCGGCTGTTGGGCGTCGAAGTCACCGAGGTCGCAGACGGGCACGCGGAGGGTCGCGTCGAGATGCGCGAGGAACTGTCGTGGAACGCCGACCGGGTGATGGCCCACGGCGGCGTGACGTTCACCCTCGCGGACACGGTCGGCGGCGCGGCGCTCGTCAGCGAGGTCGACCAGCCCGTCCCGACTATCGATATGCGAATCGACTATCTCAACGCGGGGACCGGTGACCTCCGCGCCGAGGCCGACGTGGTTCGACTCGGCGGCGACGTGGGAACCGTGGACGTGGACGTGTACGCGACGGACGGGAATCACGTGGCGACCGCGAGGGGAGTCTACAAAACCGGTTGAGTTCTCCGCCCGCCGCAGAGTTAGTAATCAACAATAGTTAATATTATGCGCGAAAAGGGTATTTCGTAATGGAATACAGTGGCCCGACCGGTCTCTACATCGACGGGAACTGGGTAGCCGCGGCATCGGACGAGACCATCGAGACGCGCGACCCGGCGACCGAAGCGCCGTACGCCGAGGTCGCCCGCGCGGGCGAGGCGGACGTCGACGCCGCGGTGCGGGCGGCGAACTCGGCGGGCGCTCGCGGCGGCGAGTGGGAGACCACGAGCGCGGCCGAGCGCGGCGAGAAACTGCGCGCGATGGCCGACTTCATCGAGGCGCGGAAAGACGAGATAGCGCTCGTCGAGTCCCACGATAACGGCAAGACGCCGTTCGAGGCCGGTATGGAGGTCCAGATGGTCGTCGACACCTTCCGCTACTACGCCGGGTGGACCGACAAGGTGACCGGCGAGTACAACCCCGTCCCCGGCCGGCGCGTCAACTACACGACCCGCGAACCGCTCGGCGTCACCGGACACATCGTCCCGTGGAACTACCCGTTCCAACTCGCGGGGCGCAGTCTCGCGCCGGCGCTCGCCTGCGGCAACACGGCGGTGGTAAAGCCCTCCAGTCAGACGCCGCTTTCGGCGCTCTACTACGGCCTCGCGGCCGAGGAAGCAGGCCTCCCCGACGGCGTGGTGAACGTGGTTCCCGGTCGCGGGTCCGAGGCGGGGTCGGCGCTCGCGTCGCACCCCGACGTGGCGCACGTCACCTTCACCGGCAGCACCGACGTCGGCACGGGCGTCATGGCCGACGCCGCGGCCAACGTGACCGGGGTCACGCTCGAACTCGGCGGGAAGGGCCCCAACGTCGTCTTCCCCGACGCCGACCTCGACGCCGCCGCCAAGGGTGTCCACTACGGCATCTTCATGAACGCCGGCCAGATGTGCTGGGCCGGGTCGCGCCTGCTCGTCCACGAGGAGGTGGCCGACAACCTCGTCGAGCGCGTCGTCGCGCGCGCCGAGTCGACCCCGCTCGGCTCCGGCATCGACGACGGCCGGATGGGGCCGGTCGTCAGCGAGTCCCACCGCGAGGACGTGTTGGAGTACATCTCCCTCGGCGTCGAGGAGGGCGCGACCGTCGCCTGCGGCGGGGGCGTTCCCGAGGACAAGGACACCGGCTACTTCGTGGAGCCGACGGTTCTCACCGACGTGACGAACGACATGACCGTGGCCCGCGAGGAGATATTCGGCCCGGTCCTCGTCGTCACCGAGTTCTCGGACCGAACGGAGGCGATCGAACTCGCCAACGACTCGCCGTACGGGCTTCTCGCCGGCGTCTGGACCGAGGGGCTCTCTCGCGCCCACGGCGTCGCCGACGCGCTCGACTACGGGATGGTCAGCGTCAACGAGTACCCGGTCACGTTCCCGCAGACGCCCTTCGGCGGCACGAAACAGAGCGGTCACGGCCGCGAGCAGGGAGCCGAGGCCGTCCGCGAGTTCACACAGGCGAAGAACGTGAACCTCAACCTCGGCTGATTCGCCCGCGAATTCGGCTCGCAATTCGCTGAACGGCTCGGCCCTCTCCCCGCACTCCGCTGCACGCTCCTGCCCTCGACCCGCCGTCCCCGGAGTGACCGCCTCGGCGCTCCGCGGACGCCGTTCGAAAAAAAAAACCGCTCTTCTCCGGTCGCTCCGCCGACGTTATTCGAACCGCTGGAACGGCTCTTGACAGTCGTTACAGAAGTGCATCGACCGGCACAGTCCCGGCCCTTTCGGGTGCTCGCGGACGGTGTTCGTGCCGCCGCAGTACGGGCACTCCGCGCCCGACGTTTCGCCCGTCGTCTCGGTGCTTGGGTCGAAGCGGCGCATCGCTCACACCCCCAGCCCGAACTCGCGGAGGGCTTCGCGGCCCGCCTCGGTCACCATGTCGACGGTCCACTCCGGCGTGAACCGGAGCCGTACGGACGCCTCGTCGACGCCGGCCGCCAGAATCGCGCACTGCACGTCGTTTTCGAGGTAGTCGCGCGCCGGACAGCCGGTGTACGTCAGCGTCATCTCGACGATACCGAGCGTCTTCGTCTCGCCGTCTTCGCCCTCTCGCTCGACGACCCGAACGTCGTAGATGAGGCCGAGGTCGACGATGCTCACCGGCATCTCGGGGTCCTCGATTTCGTAGAGGGCGTCCCAGATGTCGGCTTCGACGCCCGTGGCTCCGACGCCCGTCTTCGGGAAGCCCTCGGGGACCTCGCCGTCGACGTACTCCGTGTAGCCGCAGGCCGTCGCCTCGCGCGCGTCGTCGGCGCTCACGTCAGACACGCTCCCCGCCGATTCTCGCCGGCTCGGGCGCTTCGAGCTCGTCGTACGTCCGCCGGAACTCCGCGGCCAGTTCGTCCCAGTGGTCGGTGTGGGTGCCGTCGCGGCCGCGGGCGCTCGGGCGCTCGACCTCGTCGGGTTCGGGCACGTCGAGCCCGAGCGATTCGAGGTACGGAATGACCGTCTCCAGCCACTCGATGCGGAGGTCGGCGGTGGACATCGTCCGGAAGCCGTTGTCGACGATTGCGTCCTCGTATTCGGGCTCGACGAAAAGCGAGAGTGCGTGGGGGAACAGCCGGTCGAGCGCGTCCTGCACGCGGTCGCGGCTGTCGCCCTCGGCGAGGCGGTCGAGCCAGCTCTGGGCGTTTTCGAGGTGGTAGCGCTCCTCGCTCAGCACCTTCCCGACGCGGTCGGAGAGCGGCGCGTAGCTGGTGTCGACGAGCGCGTCGAGGCGCAGGCGCTCGGCGGCGTCGTAGAGGTAGCTCCGAAGGACCACGTCGGCCCAGTCGCCCTCCGCGAACGGGAGTTCGACCAGCGTGGCGTGTCTGAACTCGTCGGCGGGGCGCTCCCAGATGAGTTCCGCCTCGGTGTGGCCGAGTTCTTCGAGCAGGTCGTACCACAGGCGGGCGTGGCCGAATTCGTCCTGTGCGACGTTCGCCAACGCGAGGTCGGACTCCAGCGTCGGCGCGTAAATCTGCCACTCGATGAGGCGCTCGCCGTGGACGTACTCGTCGTCCGCGAGGCGGAACAGCAGCTCTTCGAGCGCGGCGCGCTGTTCGGCGTCGAGGTCTTCGGGATTGAGGGCGTCGGGCATGGTTAGCTGTCCGCCTCGAGCGATTTCTCCACGTCGGCCTGCTCGGCCTCGCTTTCGGCGACTTCCGGCGCGGCGGGTTTGATGTCCGTGTACGAGGTGGCCCAGCGGTAGGTCTTGTCGGTCGTCCCGCCGAAGCTCGTCTCGTCGGCGTCGATTTCACCGATTTCGTCGTGCGGAACGACCCACAGGCTGTGGGTCTTCATCCGTCGGCCGTGCTGGACGGCCGCGAACTGGAGCGCCAACTCGCGGTCCGGCGCGTGGACGTTGCCGCAGTGTTTGTGGTACGCTCCCGGTTTGTCCTGTCTGAACACTTCCCAAATCATGGTTCTCAGTCCGCCGCCTGCGGGGTTTCGGCCCCCGACGCGCCCTCCCAACTGTGCATCGATTCGCGCACCCACTCGACCGCCGCCTGCGCCTTTGCGCGGGAGTTAATCTGCTCGTGGCTCCCGTCCGAGGTGTTCTTGGCGATGGTCCAGAACTCGTCCCAGTTCAGGTCGTCCTCGTTGACGTGGTAGGTGTCGAGTTCCTCGTCGTACTCGATGCGCGGGTACTCGGGGACGACGAGGCCGTACTTCTCCGCTTTCGGGACGTAGGTGTCGAGGAAGGTGTCGCGAAGTTCGTCGTTGGACTTCGTCTTCAGGCCGACCTCCTGCGCGAAGTCGTTGTGGACGGACTTGTCGTTGGTCGGGCCGAAGAACTGGATGATGCGCGGCCACCACGTCTCGAAGGCGGCCTGCGTCTTCTCTTGGGTCGCCTTCGACCCGTTCATCAACTCGGAGAGGATGGATTCGCCGTGTTTGACGTGGAAGCCCTCCTCGAAGCACACTTTGTCCATCGCGTGGGCGTACGGCGTCCACGACGTGTTCTTGAGCGTCGCCTGCCGGTGCATGGCCGCGCCGTCGACGAAGAACGCTATCATCGGCACCTCGTGCCACGACTCCATCGGGTAGTGGAAGCAGTTGAGGAACTTGCCGTCGCCGCGGGCGAGTTCGTCCAGCATCTCGTCGCGCGTCTTGATGCCGAGGGACTCGGCCGCGCGGTAGAGCAGTTGCGCGTGGCCGATTTCGTCCTGCACCTTCGCCGAGAACGCCAGCTTTCGGTCGATGCTCGGCGCTTGCCGGATGAACGGCTTTTCGAGGTACCCGCCCATCACCTCGCTGTTCGCGTGGAACTGAATCATCCGCGTCGCGGCCTTGCGGTACTCCTCCGGCATGTCGTCTTTCGGAGCGAACTGCCGCGGGCCCGCCCGTTCTTTGACGGTTTCGAGGTCCATTGGTCTATCAGGAACTATCATCTATAACTACTTACGAATTGACCCGTCCATGGCCTGCCTTTTTATATCACTGTCGCGTACCCACACGCAGATGATAGCGGAGTGCTTGGTGGCCGAGTTTCGCATCGACGGCGACGACTGCCCGCTGGCACGGGCGACCGACGCGGTCCCCGTCGCGGTCGACGCGAACGCGCCGCAACTCCGCGCCGACGGCAACGTCCTGCTTCATTTTTCGGCTCCCGCGGACGACCGGCTCCCCGAGGCCCTCGACGACGACGACGCCATCCGCTACCTCCACGTCACCCGCGGCGACGACACGTACACCTTCCGTTGTCTCTCGAAACACCCCTGCGTCGTCCACGAGCTCGTCGACGCCGGCTTCCTCGTCGAGTCGATGCGGTACGACGACGGCGGCGCGACGATGCGCGGGGCGGTCGTCGGCTACGACGTACTCCGCGGCGTGATGGAGACGGCCGGCGGCACCGTCGGTATCCAACTCCAGCGCGTCTACCCGCTTCGGGCGGACGAGGAATCGCCCATCGGTCGAGCGTGGGACCTCACGCCCGCGCAGGAAGCCGCCCTCCGGGCGGCCGTCGAGATGGGGTACTTCGACCTCCCCCGGAGTATCACGGCTCGGGACGTGGCGGACGAACTCGGAATCAGCAAGTCGGCGTTCCTCGAACGGCTCCGCCGGGCGCAACAGTCGGTGTTCGGGGCGCTGCTCGCGTGAACCGGAACCGCGGCGACTCGCTCGACTCGCCCGCCGGTTCGCCGGCGAGGCTATTTACCCCGCGTCCCCGTAGCGCGGGTATGCGAGTCGACGACGCCGACGGCGTCCGGACCGTGACGTTCGATAGACCCGAGGCGAAAAACGCGTTCACCGCCGACGTGGCCCGAGAGCTCTCGGCGGCGCTCGAAGCGCTCTCTCCCGAGGCGTTCGACGCCGCGGTGATAACGGGCGACGGCGACGCCTTCAGCGCCGGCGGCGACATCCGGGCGATGGCCGAGCGCGACGAGACCGCCCGGGAGGCCTACGAGCGCGTCCGCGGCACCCTCGGCCGCGTCGCCGAGGCGATTCTCACCGCCCCGGTGCCGGTCGTCGCCCGCGTCAACGGCGACGCCGTGGGCGCGGGGACCTCCGTCGTCGCCGCCTGCGACTTCGCCTACGCCGCCCGCGACGCCCGCTTCGGCGCGTCGTTCGTCAACGTCGGACTCGTCCCCGACGCGGGCGCGACGGTGACACTCCCCCGGTTGGTCGGCCTCCGCGCCGCGAAGGAACTCGCCTTCACCGGGAAACTCGTCTCGGCCGAGCGCGCCGCGGAACTCGACCTCGTGAACGAGGCGGTCGAGCCCGCCGACCTCGATGCCGTCGTGGGCGAGACGGTGGAGACGCTCGCCGCCCAGCCGACGGAGACGCTCGCGCTGGCGAAAGAAGCGATACACGCGAACCTCGGCCGGTCGTGGACGGACGGCCTCGAACGCGAGGCCCACGCCCAGACGCTCGCCTACGACACCGACGCCCACGAAGAGGGCGTTTCCGCGTTCTTAGAGAAACGGCGGCCGGAGTTTGAGTAGTTTAGAGGCGCTTCACGACGTAGTACAGTGATGCGACAACGGGTATGAAAAATGACGCTATTGGCCACACGACTCTGTTTGGCCGGTTGGACACCTGTTCAGCATGTTGTAACTGGGCATCAGCGAAGATTACGACCGGCGTGACTATCCACGCGAAGAGAAACACGAGTACTGCTTGGTCTCCACTTACTGCGCCGCTATTTGGACCGCCAAACGCATACATGATGCCCCAAAACTGGACACATAGACTCACGACCACCCATTTCAATCTGCCTCCTGCGGACTCCTTTTCCGATTCAACGGGTACCGCGATTGTTCCATCGTCGTTGAGTTTGTCCGGGTCGTAATTACGCAACGTCTCTGATACGTGTGAATCGGAGCACCCCACTGCGGTTGCTATACGTGTGTTAGACCAGTTCGGGTTGTCTCTCTTTTTATAGAGAATTGCCTGTTGCTTCGCGGTAAGCTGTCGGTTCTCGTACTTCATCGCCCGTCCCAACGATACTGTATCTGAATATTGACTGTCCCAATCCCCATACGAAAACGCGTTCGGAACACATATTGAATGTTACTGAACTAGCGCATCCGACATATCTATAACTCGAGGAACCGTTCCGCGTTCTCCCAGAGGAGTTTTCGCTTCACCTCCTCGGAGGCGTCGAAGTGCTCCTCGAAGGACTCGAACCACCGCCCCGGTCGAATCATCGGGTAGTCGGTGCCGAACATCACCTTGTCCTGCAAGACGGTCTTGGCGTAGTGAAGCACCTGCTCGTCGATGTACTTCGGGAGCCACCCCGAGAGGTCCATGTAGACGTTGCCCTTCTGCTGGCAGATGGCGAGTTGCTCTTTTTCCCACGGGTACGCCGGGTGGGCGATGAGAATCTGGAGGTCCGGGTGCTCGGCGGCCACGTCGTCGATGAGCATCGGGTCGCCGTACTTGATTTTCAGGCCGCGGCCGCCGGGCGAGCACGCCCCGAGCGTGGAGTTCCCGCCGTGGAAGACGACCGGCACGCCGAGGTCCTCGATGGCGTCGAACAGCGCCCTGTGTT
Organism: Haloferax sp. Atlit-48N; assembly: GCF_003383015.2. Taxonomy (NCBI): domain Archaea; kingdom Methanobacteriati; phylum Methanobacteriota; class Halobacteria; order Halobacteriales; family Haloferacaceae; genus Haloferax; species Haloferax sp. Atlit-48N. The sequence goes on from NZ_CP137692.1 coordinate 47,393, forward strand.
CGTCGTCGCTCGGGTCGAACCCCTGCGCGATTTGCTGGAACTTGAACCCCGAGAGACCGAGGTCCTCAACGCATCGGACCGCCTCCTCGACGCAGTCGTCTTTCAGCGGGTCGACGCTCCCGAACCCGACGAAGAACTCCGGGTGTGCGTCGCGGACCTCGGCCACGTAGTCGTTCGGAACCGGCGGGTTTCCGGTGTTCGTCTCGGCGTCCCACCCGAGGAGCACCGCCCGCCCGATGTTGTGCTCGCGGTACTCGGCTATCATCTCCTCGTAGCTCCACGTCTCCATCTCCGCGCCGAACCTGTTCGCCGCGTCCCGCATCATCTCCCCGCCGGCGTCTTCGAGGAACTCCGCGGTCGGCTGATGGGCGTGCGTGTCGATGATGCGCGGCTCGTCGAGCCAATCCAACACGGTCATTCGTGTATGACCGTCTCCGAGCGATAAAAATTGAACGGACGGAGCCGACCGAATGATGGCGCGGCGGCGTTGGCGTACCGCCACGGGGGGCGATTCGACGCGCAACCCAATCAGTCACCGGCCAATCCGGTTAGGGTCGCTGCTCAGTCCCGCCCCGACTCGAAGAAGCTTTCCTCGTAGGAACCCGGCTGTGATACTGGTTCACTGCGGTGCCGATACGGCTGGCGAGGGGAGAGTAATTTAATATACGATTTCTATCATATTGCGGACAAAGAGTTGGAGTCGAAGCCCGGATTCGTTTTGACAACTCATGTCAATAAAATTTCAAACTCCCAAACGTTGTAACTCTACTCTGGGTTGTCTTTTAAGACACATTAGATACGTCTCTCACCCGGATTTATGTGGGGGATCTCTGTCTGATGGATTTAGAAACAACATATAGTTTTTCTTGTCATCTCGGTACAACAGCGGATTCTCCCCAGATCACGCTGCACATATTTTATCAGAATTATTATATATAAACTCTGCTCCGCGGGTACGACTGCGCCCCTCCCCGCGTGTTCCGCGCGATAATCGTCGCCGTCGCGGACTGCCGGTCGTCGCGCGGTTCGGTCGATTCGTCGTAGTACAGCACCGTGAGGTCGAGGCAGGCGCGGAGCAGTTCGTTCGAGTCGAAGCGGTATCTGTCGGTGCTCGGCCCCACCGTCGCGGGCGGGTCGGCCCGCAGGTGGTGCTGGTAGAACAGGACGCCGCCGGGCTTCAGCGCCGCCTTGATGTCGGCGAGGCGGTCCAGCGTCCGGAAGTAGCTGATGGTGACGAGGTCGTACGTCGACTCGGGGAACTCGTAGGTTGTCGCGTCGGCCCGAATCGTCTCCACGCGGTCGGTGAATCCGCGGGCCCGGGCGCGCTCGTCGATGATGCTCAACCCCTCGCTCGACTGGTCGAGCGCGTCGACTCGGTAGCCGTTTGCGGCGAGAAACAGCGCGTTACGGCCGCTGCCGGCCGCCACGTCGAGCGCGCGGCCGTCTGGCAGTTCGTCGAGGTACGCCCGAAGCACCGGCGACGGCTCCGGGTCGGTCGGATACGTTCCGGTCCGGTAGCGTTCGTCCCACTCCATACGGGCGCTACGCGGACCGCCGTGTTCAAGCTACGGCGTCGGTCTCGGCGGGTGGGACGCGGAAGCGCCAGCGACGTGGAGAGACCTGTGCCCACGATTCGTCCCGACGAGCTTGACGCCCGCCTCGACGACGGGGACGACCTGTTCATCCTCGATATCCGACCGGCGTCGAACTACCGGCGCGGCGCAATCGACGGGAGTCACGTGAGCGACGCGAACGGACCCGCCGGGAGCCGAAACGTCCCCGTCTACGACGACCTCCGGTCGGGCGACGACGCCTCGCTTCGAGGTCGGCTAGACGAGATTCCGCGGGACTGCGACGTGGTCGTCGTCTGCAAGATGGGCATCGTCGCCAAGCGGGCGACGAGTCTCCTCCGCGAGGAGGGGTACGACGCGGTGACGCTCGCGGGCGGGATGAGCGGGTGGAACGGCTACCAGCGCGGGTCGCTGGGCTACAAACTCCGGTCGCTCGTCTGGCGACTGTTCTGAGGCGCTCCGGTGGCGCGCCGAGAGTACGAGCGCGCCTCGTTCTGACAACCAGATTACATACTCGTCGGCAGTGCGGTCACTTATCCGTCTCCGGCAGCGAGTACGGGGTATGACGATTGAAACCGGCGACTCCGTTTCGCTCGAATACGTCGGAACGCTCCCTGACGGCACGGTTTTCGACACGTCGCGTCAGGACGTGGCCGAGGCAGAGGGTCTCGCGGAGGCCCAGCCCGACCGCGACTACGAGCCGCTCGCGGTCGAGGTCGGCGCGGGAACCGTCATCGAGGGACTCGACGAGGCGCTCGTCGGCATGTCCGTCGGCGACGAGGAGAGCATCGAAATCCCGCCGGAGAAGGCCTACGGCGAGTACGACGAGGACCTCGTCCGCGAGCACGAGACCGAACAGCTCCGCGAAGTGCTCGGTGACGAGCCCGAGGAGGGCCTGTACGTCCAGACCCAGCAGGGCGGCCTCGGCGAAATCGTCCACGCCGACGACGACGTGGTCCGCATCGACTTCAACCACGAACTCGCGGGCGAGACGCTCGTCTTCGACGTCGAAATCCTCGACGCGAACTGAACTGACCTGAACCGCGCCGCAGTCTCGCGGTTCGACCCCGCTTTTCTCTCGCTACTCGCGCCACCACGCGATAGCGTACACCGCGCCCCCGACGAGAATCAGGACCGCGCCGACGCCCGCGACGCCGAGGCCGACGACGAACGCGGCCCCGAAGCCGAAGTCGTCGACGTGCGTGTAGGCGGTGATGCTGTAACGCGTGCCCTCTTTTTCGACGAGCGCCGGGAGGCGGTCCACGAAGGCGTCGTTCATCCGCGGCCGGTAGCCGAGGTCCCCGTCCGAGGAGTTCCGGAGGATGCTGTCGACCGTCCCCCTGGCCGCCGGCGAGAGGTTCGCGTAGCTGTACGCGCTCCGCTCGACGGTGGTGTTCGCAACACGCTGGAGCGTGGCGTTTCGCGCCGTGACGACCGAGCCGTTCTCTCGCACGCGAAGCCGGTAGTACTGCTCGCGCTCGCCGTAGGCGTCGTGGACGTACGTGTTGTTCCGCGCGATGGCGCGGAGGTCGACTTGCGCGCCGGCCGCCGTCGTCCGGGCGGTCCCGTTCCGCATCGCCGCCTCCAGCGTCCCGCGGGTCTCGTTCGGCGCGCGGTACTCGCCGGCCGAGTACCGCTGGCTCACCTGATGTACCGAAATCGAGACCGAACGGCCGTGCCGGTTGACGATGGTCTCGATGTCCGACTGGTTCGCAAGCGAGACCGTCTCGGCCCGGTACGAGTTCGAGACTTTCGGCGGCGGCGATGTCGCGTCCGCGAGCGCGGGTAGGTACACCGGCGCGGGGAGGCAGACGAGACCGACGACCGCGAGAAGGAGAGCGAGTTTCCGGAGACGCATTACCGGGAGTTCCGCCGAGTCGGGTAAGTGCTTTTTGTCGCCGTCGGGCGTCCGGTCTCGCCGCCGCGGCCCCGGGCGACGCTCAGTCGTCCAGCGGCGGATTCGCGTCGAGGCAGTCAGCGACCCGCTCGCGCTCCTCGCGGGCGTCGGCTAACTCCTCTTCGACGACGCCCCGCTGGAGTCGCTCACGCTGGTCTTCGGTGAGTTCCGCGCGGGCGACCGCGGCGTCGCGGAGGCGGTCGTACGACTCCTCGTACGTCAGTTCGTGGACCTCCCGGGCGCGGGCGACCGTCTCGTCGGCGGCGAACCGACTCACGACGGCGACGAGTTCTTTCGTCCGCCAGCGGAGTTCAGCGGCGGGGTCCGGCGGCCACGAGACGGTCAGCGGGTCGGCGTCGAGCGTCTCCAGAAACCGTTTGTTCGTCCCGACGGCCGCGGCGAATCGCTTCGGGTCGTCCACGTAGTGGTCGAGTTTCGACCGCGAGTAGCCGGCGTACTCGACGAGCGTGGGTATCGTCTCGTCCCCGATGGCGGCTGTTTCGAGGTACTCGCGCAGTCGCTCGGGGGGACTGGGCGTCCCGACCAGCGGGTACGACTCGGCGGCCGCCAGCCACGCGAGCACCTCGCGGGCCGATGACTTGGCGCGGAACCGGTCGAACGCCTCGGTCACGGCGTCGTCGTACCGCTCGATGGGGTCGCGGAGTTCGTCCACCGGCGCGTCGATGTCGGCCTCACCGAGTTCCCGCACGCGTTCGAGGCGGTCGATTCGCGCGTCGAGTTCGTCCGCGCGCTCCCGCAGTCGCCGGCGGGCGCTCCGATAGTCGTCTCTCGCCTCGTCCAGTTCGTCGAGGAGCGCCGCCTCCTCGCGGGCTGGGTCCAGTTCGCGTCTGGCCTGCTCGAAGTCGGACGCCGACAGCGACGAGGTGATGCCGGTCGTGAGCGACTCGTTGGCGTCGATGAAGGCGTCGCTGTGGCGCACGTCGGCGGGGACCTCCTCCAGCCGGTCCGACAGCGCCTCGCGGAACTCGACGTAGCCTTCGAGGTCGTCGGTCGCCCGCTCCTCGTAGCGGTCGAGAATCCCCGTCACGTCGCGGACGGCGGACGCGAGCGTCCGAAGCTCCTCGCGGCCGATGTCGTCGACCGCCTCGCGTCGGCCGCGGAGGGTGTCGGCCGCCGTTCGGAGCGCCGCCACGTCGTCGGCGGCGAGCGCGGCGTCAGTCACGCTGCGCCACCTCGGGCGGGCATCCCGGTCGCGGAATCAGTGTCATGCCCGACGAGTCGGTGCGCGAGGTTGAAAAGTTGATGACCGAGGACGGCGGTGCGACGGCCGCGGAGCCGACAGACCGTCAACGACGCTTCCGGTCGGTCGCCACGTCGAACGCGGCGGCGACCGCGACTGCGAGCACGCAGAGCGCGACCGACGGCGACAGGGAGAACAGGCCGGCCACGCCGGGGAACGTCGCGACCGCGAGGAGCGAGACGGCGTAGTAGACGCCGGCGGCCGCGGCCGACGTGCGGGCCGGCGCGGCGCGCAGTCGGGGGAGCGCGAGCATCGCACAGAGCGCGACGCCGCCGGCGACGACGACAGAGCCGAGGAAGCCCGCTCCGGCGAGGTCGGCGCGCGCGCCGAGGAACGTCCCGAGGCCGAGCGTCGCGTTCAGATAGGCCGCCCGGCGGACGAGAAAACCGTAGCCCGCGTCGGGGCCGAGACCGATTTCGTTGTCTTCGATTCGGTGCCACGGCGCGCCGACCGAGACGGCGTCCAACCGGAGCGCGCCGATGGCGAGACAGGCGACCGCCAGCGAGACGACGGCCGCGGTCGTGACCGCCACCGGGGTCGAGACGGTCATGAAGGCGACCCAGAGCATCGGCAGCGCCAGAAGCAGGTGCTGTCCGAGCCCGAAGTAGACCGTCGCGTCGAGCCACGCGTCGACCCCGGTCTCGTCGTCGTCGCGCTGTCGGCGTCGGTGCCGCCGGTTGCGTCGCGGCCGCGTTTCGCCGCCCCGAGGTGACTCATCCGTCGGTGCCATCACCGTTCGGTTGTCACTGCCGTCTGATAACTGTGTGGCGCGCCGATGGTCGTGACGCCGGCGGCGGGCGGTCCGCGAACGCCGCCCGGCGAAAGGACTTACCCGCGACCGGGTGTATGACAAGCCATGTACGAGCGCATCCTCCTGCCCGTCGACGAGAGCACGTCGTCGAGCGCGGTTCTCCACCACGCCAGCGAACTCGCCCACTGGGACGACGCGGAGATACGGCTACTCTTCGTCGCCGACACGACCCGCGACAGCGTCACCGTCGTCGAGAACGACGTGGTCGACGCGCTCGAACGCGAGGGCGAGAGCGTCGTCGAGGAGGCGGCGGAGACGCTCCAGAATCTCGGCGTCGATTACTCGACCGACGTGGTACAAGGCAACCCCGCACCGACCATCGTCGAGTACGCCGAGGAGTACGACTACGACCTCGTCGTGATGCCGACCCACGGTCGGGAGGGTATCTCGCGACAGCTTCGCGGGAGCGTCACGGAGAAGGTCGTCCGCCTGTCGGACCGGCCGGTGCTCACCGCCCGCATGAAGCCCGACGAGGAGCTGACGTTCCCCTACGACCGCATCCTCATCCCGACCGACGGGAGTCGCTCGACGAAGCGGGCGACGAGCCACGGGCTCGCGCTCGCCGCCGAACTCGACGCGACGGTCCACGTCCTCTCGGTCGTCGACGACTCCGCGCTCGGGTTCGACGTGCGGTCGATGCTCTCCGGCGAGGAGAGCGAGCGCGGCGCGAACGAGGCGATTTCGAAGGTCGTCGAGGAGGCGAACGAACACGGCGTCACGAAGCTCGCGGAAACCATCGAACACGGCTCGCCGAGCGAGGCGATTCGGGAGTACGTCGAAGGTAACGACATCCACGCCGTCGTCATGGGGACGACCGGGCGGAGCGGCGTCGACAGAATTCTCCTCGGGAGCGTCGCCGAGCGGACGGTTCGGAGCGCCCCGGTTCCCGTCATCACGGTGTCGCCCGACGAGGAGTGACCCGCGCGGGTCGCGGACGCCGGGGCGTCCGCCTCGGGATACAGCTATTATCCGCGGGCGACGTATCGGCGTGGTAGCCGTGGTCGAACAGGACCGTCTCGGACGCCCGTCCAGCTCCGACAGCCGGAGGTCTCGATAGCGATGCTTCGCGCGACCATCCTCCTCGAACTGAACGAGGATTACGTGCTGTCGCACGTGAGCGACCTCGTCGACGGGCCGGTCGTCGTGACGAACTGCGAGGTGCTCGGCGAGACGGACATCCGCTTCGTCGTCGACGCCGGGGAGCACCGCGACGAGATGGCCGACCGGCTCGCCGCCAGCGAGGTCGTCAGCGACCTCGAACTCGTCGGCGACGACCAACTGCTCATCACCAAGCGGTCGTCCGGCGCGCTCCCCGTCATCCGAGAGAACCACGGGATGCTCCAGCGGATGAGCCAGTTCTACGGTCGCTCGCGCGTCTTCGACGTGGTCGTGTTCCGGCGGGCGGACCTCAAGGCTATCATCTCGGGCCTCCGGTCGCTCGGGACCGTCGAACTCCGGCGGCTGAAACCCTTCGTCGGCCCCTCGACGCGGCTCTCGAAGCGGCAGGCCGAGGTCGTCGGCTACGCGCTCGAACGCGGCTACTACGACTGGCCGCGGGGCGTCACGGTCGAGGAAATCGCGGCGGCGTTCGAGGTGAGCAGACCGACCGTGTTGGAACACCTCCGACGGGCCGAAAAGAAACTCCTCAGCGACGCGCTCGCCGACGCGACGACGCCCGCGAACCCCGACAGCACCTGACCGCGACCGGACCGGCTCGGCCCCCGGCGCACGCTGCGCTCCGAATTTTAAGCGCCTAGTACACCTGAAACACGTCACCAGATATCCGGAAACCGATATAAAGAGCCAACAGGGGTAGGCACTACTCCCGTGGCCTCTACCGGTGTACGTATTGTTTGCAATTACCATGATAGATGGGAATTACTCTCGTGGTGGAGACGGGCGGAAAACGCGCGGGTCGTCGCGCCGGACGTTCCTCGCGGCGGTCGGGAGCGCGGCGGCGGTGACGACGGCTGGCTGTCTCGGCGGCAGCGGTGGCGGCGGCTCCAACGAGCCGATTCGATACCTCTCGGACCGTGGCGACTCGAAGGACGTGATGGACGAAATCATCGCCGAGTTCGAGGAGGAGACCGACCACACGGTCGAGATGATTTACACGGCGAAGGGAACCTCCTCGGACGCCGAGATGCAGAAGATGGTCGCCGCGGGCAACCCGCCGGACCTGCTTTTCGACACCTCGACGGACGCGTATCGACTTCAGCGCGACGGCGTCCTCGCGCCGGTCACGGGGGCCGTCCAAGATAACGACCTGCCCGACCCGGTCACCGTCGGCGGCGAGTCGTACTTCGCGGCCGCGATGGTCGAACCGCTCATGGGCTGGTACCGAAACGACGTGTACTCGGAGCTGCCCGCGTCGTGGAGCGAGTGGGTCGAGGCCGCCGGCGAGGTGTCGGCCAACGAGTCGATGGAGGGTTACGTCGTCCAGTCGGGGCAGACGAACAACGCCGACACCCAGATGACGCAGTACCTCTGGCAGAACGACGTTGAGATTTACGGCGGCCCCTCCGACGGCATCGAGGTCAGACTCGACGACGACGACAACCGACAGGCGGCCGTCGAGACGTTCGAGTGGGTCCAGTCGATGGCCGAGCACTCGCCGAACGGCTCGGGGTGGGCGTGGGGCGACGCCATCGGCGCGCTCCAACAGGAGAACGCCGCGGCCATCGCCAGCGTCGGCGGCCTCCCCATCCTCACGATTCAGGCCAACCGCCCCGACCTCGTCGAGAACCTCAGTCCGATGCCGTTCCCCGTGCCGAGCGGGGCGGCACAGGACAAGTGGTGGGCGTACATGGAGGGCCACCTCGTCCGCAACGACGGCCAGAACACCGAGGGCGCACAGGCATTCGTGGACTTCTTCACGAGTTCGTCGCGCTTCTTCGACTTCGTGCTCTCCGCGCCGCTGTTCCAGTTCCCGCCGACGCGGGAGCAACTCGACGCGCCCGAGGTGACCGAAAACGAGGTCATCCAGCAGCACCCCGACGTGATGAATCTCGTCCGCGACAACTGGGACGCCTTCACGAGCGTCCTCGCGACGGGCGACGACGGCGCTCCGAACATCGTCGCGGCCGACGCGTACAGCGAACAGCTCTTCGGACAGGCTGCGGACCAGTTTCTCGTCGGCGGGCTCACACCCGACGAGACGGTCGACTGGCTGGCCGAGCAACTCCGCGGGTTGCAATGAGTACGGCCCTCAAATCGCGGTTGGAAGCCGCCGGGTCGGCCCTCCGAGAGCGCGACGTGGACGGCACGACGCTCCTGTTGGCGGCGTGTTTCGTCCCGATGCTCGCGTTCTTCGTCGTGGTCTGGGTCATCCCCATCGTCTACGCGCTCGGGATGAGCCTGTTCGCGTCGCCGGTGCGGAGCCCCGAGTTCGTCGGCCTCGGCAACTACGCCGAACTCCTCGGCAACGGCGCGTTCTGGGGCTTCCTCTGGAACAGCGTCGTCTACGCGGTGGCGACGACGGGGCTGAGCCTCGTCATCGGGCTGGGGCTCGCGCTCGTCATCAATCAGCGCATCCGCGGCGGCGACGCCCTGCGGACGCTGATGATTTTCCCGTACCTCCTGCCGACGCTCGTTGTCATCTTCATGTGGAAGTTCATCCTCGACCCCAACATCGGGATTCTGAACCAGTTCCTCGTCGACGCCGGGCTCATCGACAAACCCATCGCGTTCTTCTCGACCTTGGAGTTCGCCATGCCGGCGGTCGTCGTCACGAGCGTCTGGAAGTTCGCCAGCTTCGCCTTCTTCATCCTGCTCGCGCGCTTGCAGGCCATCGACCCCGACCTCTACGAGCGGGCGCGGGTCGAGGGCGCGACGACGTGGCAGGCGTTCCGCGACATCACCTTTCCGCACCTCCGCGGCGCGATTCTCATCATCCTCCTCGTCAGGGGCATCTGGATGTTCAACAAGTTCGACATCATCTACCTCTCGACCCGCGGCGGCCCGCTCCAGCAGACGACGACGCTCCCGATTCGCGTCTACCAACTCGCGTTCAGCGAGGTGAACTTCGGCATGGCGACGGCGCTCGCCGGCGTCATGTTCTTCCTCCTCGCCGGCGTCGCGGTGGTCTACTTCCGGGCGTTCGCCCCCGAAAAGGAGGTGGCGTGAGATGGCGACGTCTTCCGGTCGCGGCCTCGTCTCCCACGACACCCAGAAACGCCTCCAGCGAATCGCCGTCTACCTGACGGCGCTTCTCATCTCGGTGTTCACCATCATCCCGGTGTACGTGATGGTGGTCATCGCCATCCAGTCGCCGGCGACGACGTTCGCCGGCGGGCGGGTGAACCTGCTTCCCACCGAGCCGTCGCTCCGGAACTTCCTCGTGCTTCTCGGGTCGACCGACACGGTTCGGTACTTCGTCAACAGCCTCGTCGTCACGCTCGGGTCGACCGTCCTCTCGACGACTATCGCGGTCGCGGCGGGCTACGGCCTGACGCGCTTCGACTTCACCGGGAAGTCGCTGGCGGCGCGGGCGGTGCTGTTCTCGTACATGTTCAGCCCCATCGTCCTCGCCATCCCGCTGTACGTCGTCTTCTCGACGCTCGGCCTGCTGAACAGCCACTTCGCGCTCACCCTCGCGCTGACGGCCATCTCCGCGCCGTTCTGCATCTGGCTGATGTGGCAGTACTTCCAGACCGTCCCCATCGCGCTCGAAGAGTCCGCGTGGGTCCGCGGCGCGAGTCGCTGGCGCACCGTCAGAGACGTGGTCCTGCCGGTCGCCCGGCCCGGCTACATCTCCGCGGCCATCTTCGCGTTCGCCGTCGCGTGGAACGACTTCACCATGGCGCGCGTCGTGATGAGCCGCGACGAGATGTACACCATCACCGTCGGCGCGTCGCTGTTCTTGGACCGCGTCAGCATCGGCTGGGGCGAGACGATGGCCGTCTCGCTTCTCATCTCGATTCCGCCGTTCCTCATCGCACTGTTCCTGCAACGATACCTCCTCCAGGGCTTCAGCGTTGGAGGCCTCGAATAATGGCAACCAGCATCCACCTCGACACCGTCAGAAAGGAGTTTCGCACCCTCGGAAACACGCACGTCGCCGTCGACGACCTCAGCCTCGACATCCCCGAAGGCTCGTTTACGACCTTCGTCGGCCCCTCGGGCTGCGGGAAGACGACGACCCTGCGCATGTTGGCCGGGCTGGAGACGCCCACCTCGGGCACCGTCTCGTTCGGCGACGAGGACGTGACCGACCTCCCGCCGCAGGAGCGCAACGTCTCGATGGTGTTCCAGTCCATCGCGCTCTACCCGCACATGTCCGTCCGCGAGAACATCGGCTACGGCCTGAAGATTCACGGCGTTCCGAAGGCCGAACGCGACGAGCGCATCGACGAGGCCGCCGAAGTCCTCCAAATCGAGGCGCAGTTGGAGAAGATGCCCGCCGAGCTCTCCGGCGGCCAACAACAGCGCGTCGCCCTCGGCGGCGCGTTCGTGCAGGACCCCGACGTGCTGCTTCTGGACGAGCCGATGTCCGACCTCGACGCGAAGCTCAAATCCGACCTCCGCGTCGAGATTCAGCGACTCCACCAGGAACTCGACACGACCGTCGTCTACGTCACTCACGACCAGACCGAGGCGATGACGATGAGCGACCAGGTGGTCCTCCTGCGCGACGGCGAACTCGCGCAGGTCGACCCGCCGAAACAGCTGTTCGACTACCCGAACTCGGAGTACGTCGCGCAGTTCATCGGCATGCCCTCGACCAACGTCGTCGACTGCGCGGTGGAGGCGAGAGATAGCGGGACCGCGCTCGTCGGCCCCGGGTTCGAGCTTTCGCTCCCGGCCGGCGTCGAGGCCCCGGCCAGCAATCGCGTCAGACTCGGAATCAGGCCGCAGTACCTCGACGTGGGTTCCGGCGGGGCGTGTCGGCTCTCGGTCGACGTGGAGGTCGTCGAGACGCTCGGGACCGAGTCCGTGGTCCACGGCCGCCTCGAAGACGGCACCCCTTTCGACGTGGTGAGCGACGCCGTCGACGACGCGGTGGCGGGCGACCGACTCGACGTGTCGTTCGACCTCGAAGACGCGTTCGTCTTCGGTGCGGACGGCGAGACCATACTCTTCGGCTCCGAACGCGCCAGTGAGCGCTCGTCGTCGCCCGCCGGGGCGGGAGGCGTCACTCCATGAGCGGCGATAGCGCCGAGCGCGCCGAGAGCACCGAGAGCACCGAGACTGCCGCGGACGCGCCCGGCTCTGCGACCGCCTCGGCGTCGTCCGGCCTCCCGCTCGACGGCGTGCGCGTCCTCGAACTCGGCCACATCATCGCCGGGCCGTTCTGCTCGATGCTCCTCGCCGACCTCGGCGCGGACGTCATCAAGGTCGAACACCCGGAGGGCGGCGACCTCATCCGCGGGTCGTCGCCGGTCGGAAACAGCTCGTTCAACTACGTCAACCGGGACAAGCGGAGCCTCACGCTCGACCTCAAGTCTGACGCGGCGCTCGACGCGTTCTTCGACCTGCTCGACGAGACCGACGTGGTCGTCGAGAACTACGCGCCGGGGACCGCCGAGCGACTCGGCATCGGCTACGAGCAGTTGCGAGAGACGCATCCGGGCCTCGTCTACTGCTCCATCAAGGGGTTCAACCCCGGCCCCTACGAGTCGTACCCCGCGCTCGACCCCATCGCCGAGGCGCTGTCCGGGCTGATGAGCGTCACCGGTCACGAGGGGATGCCCCCGGTCCGGTCGGGCACGAGCATCGCAGACATGGCCGCGTCGTTCTACGGCGCGATAGCGGTCCTCGGGGCGCTCTACCGCCGCGACCGGACCGGCGAGGGGTCGAAGGTGACCGCGCCGCTGTTCGAGTCCACCGTCTCGATGATGGGCTACTGGCTCGCGTACACCGAGGCCTACGACGACGTGCCGGGGCCGATGGGCGCATCACACCCAAACTGGGCACCCTACGACGTGTTCGAGACGGCCGACGACGAGTGGGTGTTCATCGGCCCCTCCGGCGAGCGCCAGTGGACCGCGCTCTGCGAGGCGCTCGGCCTCGACCTCCACGAGGACGAGCGGTTCGCCACGCTCCCGGACCGCCGGGAGAACCTCGACGAACTCATGGACCTGCTCCGCGCCGAGTGCGAGACGCTCCCCGCCGCCGACCTCGTCGCCGGGCTGCGCGAGGTCGGCGTCCCCGTCGCCAAGGTGAACTCGATGGACGAGGTCGCGACCGACCCGCACCTGCGGGCGACCGACTTCTTCACCGAGGTCGAGACCGCCGAGGGAACGTCGCGGTCGGTCAGCGTCCCGCGGTTCCCCGTCGTCGCCAGCGGCTTCGACCGCCCCGACTCGACCGACCCGCCGAAGCTCGGCGAGCACACCGAGGCCATCCTCTCGTCGCTCGGCTACGACGACGCCGACATCGACGCGCTTCGGCGCGCGGGAGGGGTCTGAGTGGCCGCCGCGGAGCCGGTCCTCCTCGACGTGACCTGCCGCGAGGGCGAGCAGCGCCCCGGGGCGTCCTACACGACGGGACAGAAAGCCGCGGCCGTGCGCGCCCTCGACGACCTCGGCGTCGACTACGTACAGGTCGGCTTCCCCATCGCGGGCGCACAGACCGGCGAGGTCTGCGACGCGGTCGACGTGGAGACGAAACTGACGGGCATCGCCCGGGCCGTCCCGAAGGACGTCGAGGCCGCGGTCGACGCCGGCGTCGACGTCATCGACGTGTTCGCGCCGACCAGCGAGCGACAGCGGACCGAACTGCTCGGGAAGGACGCGGACGAGTTGCGCTCGCTCGTCGGTGAGACGGTCGATTCCGCGACCGAGACCGGGCTGGAAGTCCACTTCACCGCGATGGACGGCTTCCGGACCGACCCCGCGTTCCTCGATAACCTGTTCGACTCGATAGACGCGACGTACCTCACTATCGCGGACACCGTGGGCTCGAAGACGCCGTTCGAGGTGTCGTCGTTCCTCCACGACCTCGACACCGACCCGACCCGCCTCGGCGTCCACTTCCACGACGACCTCGGGGTCGCCACGGCCAACGCGCTCACCGCGGTCGCCCACGACGTGCAGAAGGTGGACGTGTCGGTCGCCGGCATCGGCGAGCGCGCCGGAAACGTCCCCGTCGAGGAGTTCGTCGTCGCGGCCGAGACGAGCCGCGCCGTGAACCGCCCCGCGCTCGACCCCTCGACGCTCATCCCCCGGGCGAGCGACGTGTTGACGGCGCTCGACGAGTCGGTGCCGGCGGAGAAATCGGTGCTCGGCGCGGACGTGTTCTCCCACGAGTCCGGCCTCCACACGGCGGCGATGCTCGACGACCCGGCGACGTTCGAGCCGTTCGACCCGGCCGTCTTCGGCGGGTCGCGGACGCTCTACTTCGGCCCGCAGAGCGGGACCGGCGCGGCCCGGCGGCTCTTGGAGCGCGCCGGCGACGACGACCCCGACGAATCGCGGGTCGCGGCGCTCGTCGAGACGCTGCGGTCGCTGGACGAACCGGTGCCGACCGACGAGGCGCTGGACATCGCCCGGGGGCTCTGAGCCGTCGGCCCGAGGCCGGGCTGGCCGACGCTCTCAGTACTCGGTTCCTTTTCTCGCGCGCTGGCCGGCGTCGATGGGGTGTTTCTCCTTTCGGACGTTGGTCACGAGGTCCGCGGCGTCGGAGAGGTAGGTCGGCTCCTCGTGGCTCCCGGTCAACACGAGTTCGAGGCTCTCGGGCTTGCGCTCCACGAGGTCGAGCACGTCGGCCTCGTCGAGCAGTCCCATCGCCACGGCGTAGAGGAGTTCGTCGATGATGAGGAAGTGGACGCCGTCCTCGGGCGGGCCGTCGAGGGCGAGCGGCTTCGAGAGGTCGGCGTCGGCCGCGGCGTCGACGAGTTCGCGCGCCCGGTCGAGGCCGGCGGCGACCTGCGCCTCGTGGTCTTCGTCGTCGCTGCCGTCGGCCATCCCGGCCCAGCCGTAGTGGCCGAGGTTCTCGAAGGAGAACCCGGGCATCGCCGCGATGGCGTTGTACTCCCCGCGGACGGCCTCGACGGAGTCCGCGCCGCCCTTCAGGAACTGGAGCATGTGGACGCGGTAGCCGTGGCCGGCGGCGCGAAAGCCCATGCCCATCGCGGCCGTGGTCTTGCCCTTGCCGTCGCCCCACCACACCTGCACGAGGCCGAAGTCGTCGGGCGCGGCGGGTTCGATGGCGGCCGCTTCCGGGCGGACGCCGCGGCCGGGGGTGTTCGCCCGAACCGAGTCGGGGCTGGTCTCGTCGTCTGTCTCGGTGGTTCCGTCGGGTGCGTCGGTCATCGTTGTGGGTTCGAAGTCGGGGTCGGTCGTCGGTCAATCGTCAGTCGGTGCTTGTCGCGGCTTCGTATATAGGGGTTCGCCGCTCTCGCGCTCTTGTGCCCTTGCGCTCTCACGCTCTCGCCGCGGTCAGTCCGTCAGTCGCGAGACGAAGCGGTCGAACGCCCCGCTTTCGGGGTGGACGTGCGCGTAGGTGCCGAGGGTTCGGTACTCGGTGAGTCCCTCGCGGCCGTCGATGCCGGAACCGCGCTCCACGTCGAAGGCGAACCGGGCGTCCGTCGCCGGGTCCGCCGACGAGTAGTGGAACTCGTGGCCGCGGAGCGTCTCGCCCGCGTCGGCGGTCAGCGTCCCGTCGGTCGCGCGGAGTTCCACGTGGTCGAGCGCCTGATAGCGCTCCTGCATCGTCACGTCGGCGGGGAGGATGCCGGCCATCTCGTGGGTGTCGCCGTCGGTCGTCGTCAGCGATTCGGTGAGCGCCATCAGACCGCCGCACTCGCCGAACACCGGCAGGCCGTCGGCGGCGCGGTCGGCAAGCGCCGAAAGCGCCGGTGACGACGCGAGGTCCGCGGCGAACCGCTCGGGGTAGCCGCCGGGGAGGTAGACGCCGTCGCAGTCCGGGAGGTCGTCGCCGGCGACCGGCGAGAAGTACGAGACGGTGCCGAGCGATTCCAATCGCGCCAGCGTCGAGGGGTAGACGAAACAGAACGCCTCGTCGCGGGCGACGGCGACCGTCGGGCGGTCCGAATCCGTAGCTTGGACTGGCTCGGCTCGCGTGCCCGATTCGACCTCTTCGGCGTCCCAGTCGGGTTCCCGCGCCACTTCAGCGAGCGCGTCGGCGCGAATCCCGTCGGCCGCGGCGTCGAGCGCCTCGTCGGACAGCGGGGCCTCGTCACCGAGGTGGAGGCCGAGGTGGCGCTCCGGGATTTCGAGGTCGTCGCTCGGCGGGATTCGACCGAGGTACGGCAGTTCCTCGGGGAGTGCGTCGCGGATGCCCTCGGCGTGGCGGCCGCCGTGAGCGCGGGAGGCGATGACGCCGGCCACGTCGGCGTCGATGCCCATCCGGTCCGCGTAGGTCCGGAAGCCGTAGGCCGTCGCCGCGACGCTCTGCATCCCGGCTCTCGCGTCCGCGACGAGGACCACGGGGAGGTCGAGGAGGGCGGCGACCCGAGCCGTCGACGTGTCGCCGTCGTAGAGGCCCATCATGCCCTCGACGACGCAGATGTCGCCCTCGCCGCGGGCGTAGGTCCGGCGCATGCCGTCGTCGCCTTCGAGCCACGGGTCGAGCGTCCGCGACGGTTTCCCGACGATTGCCGCGTGGTGCGATGGGTCGATGAAGTCGGGGCCGGCCTTGGCCGGTTGGACCTCGTAGCCCTCGCGTTCGAGCGCGCGGCACACCGCGAGCGTCGTGACGGTCTTCCCGACGCCGGAGGCCGTGCCGGCGACGACGACGCCTCTCATTCGACCACCGCGGTCCGGGTCGCTTTCGGCGCTCCCGGCGGGTCGCTCGCGAGTCGAGACGGACGTTCAGCAGTCATATCTCCAAGTGAGATTTCAGTAGTCAAAGTCGTGTTGGGTCGAGCCGGGTCGGGTCGCCGGCTCGCGTTCGCCTCAGTTCCAGAGGTCGTACATGTCGTCTTCGACGCCGTCGGCGTAGTGCGTCCCGCCGTAGACGACGCCCGGGGCCGGAGCGGTCGAGTCCGTATCCGCGTTCGAACCCGCGCCGTCGCCCGCCGATTCGACGGTTCCGACCACCGTCGCCTCGATACCCTCGCGTTCGAGCGCGGCGAGCGCGTCGTCGGCCTCGTCTTCGGGGACCGCCGCGAGGAGCGCGCCGGAGCCGAGAATCCGCATCGGGTCGACGCCCATCGCCTCGCAGAGCGCCCGCGTCTCGGGGCGGACGGGCACGTCGTCGCCGTCGACCTCGATTCGGACGCCCGAGGCGCAGGCGAGTTCGACCAGTCCGTTGAGGACGCCGCCCTCGGTCGGGTCGTGCATCGCGGTCGCGGCGGGCGCGAGCACCGCCGACTCGGGGAGGACGCTGATGTCGTCGAAGAAGCCCGCGGCGCGGTCGATGGCCGCGGGTTCGACGCTCGCCGCGTCGAGGTCGGCGCGGAAGTCGGTGGCGAGGACGGCCGTCCCTTCGACGCCGGCTCCCTTGGTGAGAACCACCGAATCGCCGGGTTCCGCGCCGCTCGTCGGGACGTATCGGTCGGTCGGTCCCATGCAGGTGAGCGAGAGGAGCGGCCGCGAGAGCCCGGCGACCGTCTCGGTGTGGCCGCCGACGATGCTGATGCCGAGTCGTTCGGCCTCCGCGTCGAGCTGGGCGGTGATGTCGTCGAGGAGGTCCACGTCCGGTTCGGGGAGGAGGACGGTGCTCACGAGCCACTCGGGGACGCCCCCGCAGGCGGCCACGTCGTTGCTGGCGATGGCGACGCCGAGGGTGCCGATGCGCTCGGCGGCGAGCGAGATGGGGTCGGTGCTGACGACCATCGTCCCCTCGCCGGTGGCGACGGCGGCGGCGTCCTCGCCGTAGCCGGCCCCGACGAGCAGGTCGTCGTTGGGTGCCCCCGTCCGCGAGAAGACGTAGCGGTCGAGGTCCGCAGGTGAGAGTTTGCCCATACACGTGGCTGACGGCGAGGGCGCTTTTGTGCCTTCCCGTCCGCCGCCGGCGCGGGCGGTCACGTTCGCCGGCTGCCGGTCGGTTATCGCTGCCGACGCGGTCGGACGCTCGCCACGGATGCCGTACTGCTAAGACGCTCTGTCCGTAACGGGGATTCATGCTGATGACACCCGGTCCCACGGCCGTCCCGCCGCGGGTCCGCGACCGGATGAGCGAGCCGATGCCGAACCCCGACATCGAGCAGTCCTTCTTCGACACCTACGACGAGGTCTGCGAGAAACTCGGGCGCGTCTACGACACCGACGACGACGTGGTCGTCATGGGCGGCGAGGGCATCCTCGGCCTCGAAGCCGCCATCGCCTCCACGGTCGCCCCCGGCGACGACGTGCTCTGCGTCTCGAACGGCCTCTACGGCGACGGCTTCGCCGACTTCGTCGAGAGCTACGGCGGCGAGCCGACCCTCGTCGGTGCCGACTACACCGACCCGCTCGACCTCGCTGGCGTCGAAGCCGCGCTCGACGACGGCGAGTTCGCTGTCGCCACGATGGTCCACTGCGAGACGCCGACGGGCACGCTCAACGACATCGCGCCGGTGCTCGAACTGCTCTCCGACCACGGCGTGCTGACCATCGTCGACGCCGTCTCCTCGCTCGGCGGCGCGCCCGTCCCGAGCGAGCACATCGACATCAACCTCGGCGCGTCCCAGAAGGCGTTTAGCTCGCCGCCGGGGCTGACGACGGCCGCCGTCAGCGACCGCGCGTGGGAGGCCGTCGAGGAGCGCGACCCCGACTCGCTCTACACGAACCTCCTCCCGTGGCGCGACACCAGCGAGGGCTTCCCGTACACCCACCTCGGCGCGAACGTCGCCGCCCTCGACGAGTCGCTGTCGATGCTCCTCGAAGAAGGGCTCGACGCCGTCTACGAACGCCACGAGGAGGCCGCCGCGCACTGCCGCGAGCGCGGAGCCGACCTCGACCTCGATATCTATCCCGACGCCGAGCGCAGTTCTCCGACGGTGACGGCGTTCCACCTCCCCGGCGAGGCGAAACGCGTCCAAGCCGAACTCGAATCGGAACACGACATCGTCCTCGCGACCGGGCTCGCCGGCCTCGCAGACGATATCCTCCGGGTCGGTCACATGGGCTACAACGCCGACGTGGAGAAGGTCGACCGCGTGATGGACGCGCTCTCGTCCGTCGTCTGAAACCGGCGACCCGTCCGCGACCGGCGACCTGTCTGCGCCCGACCGCCGTCCGGCTGTCAACGTTTTTCCCCGATGCCGACGACAGTCCCGATGAGAACGACCGTGACCGAAACGAGCGATTCGACGGGACGGCGGCGACCGGACGACGGAATCAGATACGCAATCGTCGTCGTGTTTCTGACCGGGCTCCGCCGCCGCAACCCCGCGGCGATGGTGAACGCCGCGTTCGCGCTCGCGGGCACGTACCTCCCCGACGCCGTCGAGCGACTGGTCGGCGTCGAGTTCCGCCCGTGGCAGCGCGTCTACGTCGAGTCGGCCATGCTGACCCACTCGGCCGGGATGCTCGGTCCTTACGACGACGTGTGGTGGTGGGACCATCTCACTCACACCCACTCCGCGACGATTCTCGGCGGGGTCGTCCACGTGCTGTCGCGTCGCCGCGGCCGCGACCCCGCGACCCGCGTGCTCGCGGTTGTCGTCTGCGCCGGCGTGCTCTGGGAACTCGCGGAGTACGCCATCCACCGCGGAGCCGACGCGCTCGGCATCGACCCCGTGCTCGTCTCCTACGGCCGAACCGATACCGCGCTCGACCTCCTGTTTAACCTCGTCGGCGCGGCGCTCGTCGTCCTGTTCGGTGACCGCGTCCTGACGAATCTCGTCTCGCCGCGGGAGGACTAGGCGCGCTCTTTCCCGCGGCCGCCCCGAATCGTCCCGTGGATTGGACACTGAACCGTCAAGCGCGCTGGGAGTGTTCCGCGGACTCGCTTTCGCTCCTGTTCTCGCGGGTCGGTCGCTCGTCCATGTTGTGCGTACGGACCGCGGTCCGGAGACCGACCTCAGCGACGTTGCCGACGTGTTCGGCCGTCCGTTCGAGCGCGTGGAGCGCGTGGGCGAATCGGTGGTCAACGTCGACGTCCGGGTCCGCCTCCTCGAACAGCCGTCGCTCGACCTTCCCGACGCCCTCGCGGACCCGGTCCCGCGCCGAAAGCGCCTCCCGCGCCGCGTCGGGGTCCTCGCCGTCGAGCGCGACCTGCACCGCGTCGTCGAGCGCCTCGGGGACGACCTCGGCGAGTTCGGACACCTCGTCGGCGACCGCGGGGGGCAGCGGGTCGGGGACCGCCGACGCGACGGCGGCGATTCGCTCGGCCTGGTCGGCCACGCGCTCTAACTCGCGGGCCGCGGTGTGGAGGCGGAACAGCTCCGGGCGCGTCTCGCCGAGGGCGTCCACCTCGTCGAGGCGGTCGAGCCCGCGGGTGAAGTGCCGGTCGACCATCGCAAAGAGGCGGTCGGCGCGGTCGTCGCGCTCCGCGAACCCGTCGAGCGGGGCGGCACCGGTGAGCGCGGCGGTCGCGTCGCGGTGCATCGAGACGGCGACGAACTGGAGCTGTCGGACCGACTGGCGGATGGAGACCTCGTTCGCGTCGAGGACGTTCCGAACCGTGACGGACGCGTCCGACTCCTCCGTGATGGTCACGCCGACGAGGTTGCGAGCGACCCGCCTGACGGCCTGTCGCTGTTCGGCGTCGAACGTCCCGTCGGCCTCGACGACGACCTGTTTCGACCCGGCGGCGTAGGCCGCCCGGAGCGTCTGTTCGAGACCGTCACCGGCGGAATCGTCTCCGCCGTCCCCGCCGCCCCCGTCCCCGTCACCGCCGTCGACGGTCACCGTGAACTGCATCGACGCGTCGTCCTCGCACTCGGGTGCCTGTATGACGAGCATCCCGTCGAGGTGCGTGTGGAGGTTGACGACGGTACCGGCGGTGATGCCCTCGCCGTCCGCCCACTCTCTGGGGAGCGAGACGGTGAACGTCCCGTTGCTGACCTGCTGTATCTTGCGTGTCTCCATTGTGTTGGCGTGTCTGAAATCGTGTTGTCTGCGTGCCAGTTCCGCGGTGACGCCGCCCCCGCCTCGGCGGGTGATTCGACTGACGAAAAGCGAGCGTCGCCGGACGCGGGGACGCTCGGCGGGGACCGGCGCTCAGTCCGACTCGGACCCCGGGACGGGACCGGACGTTATCCGAACTTGCCGCTGATGTAGTCCTCGACGCGCTGGCTCTGGGGGTCCTCGAACACCTGGTCGGTGTCGCCGTACTCGACGAGTTCGCCGCCGGTGAGGAACACCGCCGTCTGGTCCGAGATGCGCGCCGCCTGCTGCATGTTATGGGTGACGATGACGACCGTGTACTCCTCCGCGAGGTCGTGGACGAGGTCCTCGATTTTCGAGGTCGCGATGGGGTCGAGCGCCGACGCGGGCTCGTCCATGAGGAGCACCTCGGGGTCAGTCGCCAGCGCGCGGGCGATGCAGAGCCGCTGTTGCTGGCCGCCGGAGAGGCCGAGGGCGTTGTCGTCGAGTCGGTCCTGCACCTCGTCCCACAGCGCCGCCTGCCGCAGGGAGCGTTCGACGAGTTCGTCGACCGCGTCGTCGTCGCTCCGGCCGAGCAGGTTGGCGAGCAGACCGGTGTCGAGGTCGCCGTGCTTCCGCGGCCCGTAGGAGATGTTGTCGGCGATGCTCTTCGGGAACGGGTTCGGTGACTGGAACACCATACCGACGCGCTTGCGCAGTTCCACGAGGTTGACGCCCTCCTGGTAGATCTCCTCGCCTTCGAGCCGGACCGAGCCGTCGATGCGCGCGGCCTTGATGCGGTCGTTCATCCGGTTGAGACACCGAAGAAACGTCGATTTTCCGCAGCCCGAAGGGCCGATGAGCGCCGTGACGCTGTTCTCGGGAATCTCCATGGAGACGCCCTTCAGCGCGTGGTCGTCGCCGTAGTAGACGTCGAGGTCGGAGACCGAGAGCTTCGCGTCGCCCTCGAACTCGTGTTCGACCCACTCCTCGCGGGTCCGCTCGCGCGTCTCACCGCTCGTGACTTCGAGCGGCTGGTCGGTGCCGGGGCTCGCGCTCGCGCCGCCGGCGGGTTCGCTGTCCGTCGTCTGTGCGTCGGTCGTCGTCTGTCCGTCGTCCGCCGTCTGTCTGGTTTCACTCATGGTTACTCGTGCTGAAGTTTACTCCGGAAGTAGTACCGCGTCGCGATGCCGACCGCGTAGAAGCCCAAGACGACCACGAGCAGGATGAGCGCCGTCGCCCACCGGAACTCGTCGATAGCGCCGATGTTCGACGACTGCCCGACGCCCGCGGTGATAAGCGAGTAGAGCTGATACGGCAGCGCCGACGTCGCCTGCATCAGTTCGGGGTTGGTCACGAACGGCGGCGAAAGCGAGAACTGGAAGCCGCCGACCACGTCGACCGTCTGACTCCCCGGCGGGGCGACGCTCCCCGACATCGTCAGGAGAATCGGCGCGGTCTCGCCGGCGATGCGGCCGACGCCGAGGATGATGCCCGTGACGATGCCCGGGAGCGCCGCCGGGAGGACGATGCTCCGAACCGTCTGCCACTTCGTGACGCCGAGCGCCGCGCTCGCGTCGCGGTACTCGTCGGGGACCGCCAGCATCGACTCCCGACTCGTGATGACGACGAGCGGGAGGAGCATGAAGCCGAGCGTGAGCATCCCCGCGAGCAGCGACTTCTGGTTGCCGAGTCGGGGGACGAGGAACGCCAGCCCGAACAGCCCGAAGACGATGCTGGGCGTGCTCCACAGGCCGTTGGTCGCGATTTCGACGACCTGCGTGAAGCGCCCGCGGTCCGCGTACTCGGTGATGAAGACGGCCGCGCCGACGCCCAGCGGGACGGCGAACAGCACCGCCCCGACGACGAGCCAAATCGTGCCCGCGATGGCCGGGAGAACGCCGTTCACGTCGTTGAGGAGCGCGACGCCGTTCATGACGAACGGCCACGAGAGGGGCAGCGAGAACGTCACGCCGACGAGCGTCACTTCGGGACCCGCACCCGCGCCGAACGCGAGACCGTTGAACAGCCCCGGCAGGCCCTTTAGGACCGTGAACGCGACGAGGAGGAACAGCACCGCGATGATGGTGAGGGCGTTCAGGTAGACGAGGACGTACGCGCCGATGTGGCGGCCGCGCGCGCCGAACCCGCCGTAGGCCTTCGCGGCGGCCCAGCCGACGAGCAGGGAACAGAACGCCGTCAGGACCGGAATCGTGAACTCGGCGTTGAACGACGCCTGCTGTTCCCACCCGAGGTCCCACACCCACGACGGGCCGATGACGCCGGTGAGGAAGACGAGACCGGCGAACGCGGCGAGCGCGCCGGCGGGGAGCGTCGAGCCGATGTCCTCGCGGGGGAGCGCGCTCACCGCGAACCCGACCCCGCCGGTGACGAGCGACGCGACGACCCACCCGGCCGTCCCGAGCCCGAGCGTCTGCGAGGCGACGAGTCCACCGACGACGAACCAGACGAGCGCGAACGCTCCCGAAGCGACCAGTCCGGCGGTCGGTCTGGGGTTGGTCGCGACGTAGCCGAGTCGAGAGCCGACGCCGAAGCCGACGACGGCGAGGCCGAGGAGGACCAACAGCCCGCCGAGGAGCGCGACCATCGGCACGCCCGCGACGGGGTCGGTGATGGTCACGAGTTCGAACATCGCCGCGAGCGAGAGGGCGAACAGCACCGCCGCCAGCCCCACCGCGCCGGCGGCGACCGCCTCGGTCTCGGAGGTGTCTTCGCTGACGAGCGTGGATTCGGTCGCGCCCGCCATCAGTCGGTACCTCCGAGCTTCCGGCGCATGCGCGCCTCGATGTACTGCGACCCGATGCTGAGACACAGCACCGTGATGAACAGGATGACGCCCGCGACGAACAGCGCGGAGAGCTGGAGGCCGTCGGCGTCGCCGTAGTTCGCCGCGATGAGCGACGTGAGCGTGTCGTTACCGTAAAAGACGTTGTACAGCGGCTTCGTGAGCCCCGGACTGCCGCGGAGCATCACGGTCGCGGCCATCGTCTCGCCGATGGCGCGACCCACGCCGAGGAGGACCGCGGCCGAGACGCCCGAGAAGGCCGCCGGCAGCGTGATAGAGGTCATCGTCTGCCAGTCGGTCGTGCCGAGGGCGAGCGACCCGCTTTTCATCGACTCGGGGACGCTGTTGAGCGCGTCCTCCGCGACCGAGACGACCGTCGGCAGCGCCATCAGCCCGACGACGATACCGACGAAGAGGTAGGTTCCCTGTCCGACGATGTCGAACTGGTCGGCCGCCCACGGGCTGAGGATGGTAAAGCCGATGAAGCCGTAGACGATGGAGGGGATACCCGCCAGAATCTCGACGCCCGGTTTGACGACCTCGCGGACGGTCCGTGGCGCGATTTCGCTGAGGAAGAGCGCCGCGGCCACGCCCAGCGGCGCGGCGACGGCCGTCGCGATGATGGTGACGAGCACCGTCCCGTGAATCATCGGGACGAGCGAGTACTGAATCGGCGGCGTCACCGGACTCCAGCGCGTCTCGATGAAGAGCCGCAGGCCCGGAATCGGAATACCGAAGACGTTCACGGTCGCGTACTGCACGGTCGGCCACGCCTCCGCGAAGATGAAGACGAGGATGAGCCCGAGGACGAGGATGGTCGAGACCGTCGTCGTCAGCGTGAGCACGCGCGCTGTCAATTCTTGGTGTCTGAGCCAGCCGTACCCCGTCGCGACGAGGAACACCGCGAACGGGACGGCCGTCAGCGACGAGACGGCCAGAAAGCCCGCGAACGCCGCGAGGAGCGACACCGCCGCGACCGTGACCGTGACGAGCGCGTCCGGCGGCGTCTCGTCGACGAAGTCGCGACCGCGCCGGAGCCCTCGCCGAGCCGCCGCTCGGAGGCCGGCACCGTCGGAGTTTGGAAGTACGTTCATGATTGGAGCGTCGATGAATGGAAAGAACGAGGTTCAGGAACCGCTACCGCGTCCGAGCCGCGTTACGCTTGGCTCGGAAGCTTGTCCTTCTCGGCCTGAAGGTCCTTGTCAGGCAGTGGGATGTAGTTGTTGTCCTCGACGAACAGCTTCTGACCGAACGTGGTCAGGAACATGTTCATGAACGCGGCTTCGCGCATGTCCGTCCCGCTCGGGGTGTCCTCCGTGACGGTCGTGTACTGGTGGAGGTCGCGGTTCAGCGGGTAGTCGCTGTCGAAGATGGTGTGCTCCGCGCTCTTGTCCGGCGCGTAGAGCGTGCCCTCGAATTCGATGCCGATAGGCTGGACCTCCGGGCCGGTGAACGCGAGGGCCATGTACGCGATGGCGCCGTCGTTCTGCTGGACGACGGTCGCGACCTGCTGGTTCTGGCCCTTACGGGTGTCGACGCCCTCCATCGAGGCGTCGGCGCTGCCGAGCATGTTGAGGCGGAAGGAGGTGTCCGTCCCGGAGCCTTCCGCGCGGCCGACCACGTAGATTTCCTGGTCGTGGCCGCCGACTTCGCTCCAGTTGGTGATTTCGTCCTGGTAGATTTGGCGGACTTCTTCGCCGGTGAGTTCCGTCACGCCCGCGTCGTAGACGTCCTTCGAGACGACGACGGGCTGACCGTCGCGGCCGAGGACGTGGTCCACGTAGTTCTCCTCGGCCTCGGACTCGCTGATGCCGAGTTCTGCCGTGATCGGCCCCGACGAGTTACCGATGTCGACGAGACCGTCGCGGACGGACTTACAGCCCGTCCCGGAGTGGCTCAGGCCGATAGACGTTGCGAACGCCGGGTTCGCCTGCGTCTCGGTCGGATCGAAGCCGTAGAGGGACGCGAAGTAGTCGGCCAGACGCATGTCCGGTGCGCCGAGTTCGTCCCAGCCGGGGACGGTCGATTCGTCGTTCGAACCCCAGTACTCGCCGTCGCTCGGCGGCGCGTTGGAGTTCCAGTAGGAACTCCCCTTGTTCGCGATGGGGTACACCGTCGACGAACCCTCGGCGGTGAGCATCTGCGGTGCGCTCGATTCGCTCGATTCGCTCGTCTCCTCGGGGGTCGAGGTCGTGGTCTCGGGAGCGTCCGTCTCCGCTTCTTCGGTCGCCGGCGCGTCGGTCTCGGAACTCGACTGCCCCGAACAACCGGCGAGCCCCGCAACGCCCGCCGCACTCGACGCGACGAGGAACTGCCGACGTGATACGCTGCCTGCCAACTTCTTGGAATCTTGCGCCATCACGTGGACTGACCCGGTTTTAAATAAAATGCGTTTATAATACCGGTTTAGTTCTATCAGAGTTCACCGTAACACTAAGAGGCGAAATAGTTCGATATTAGCGCACACATCAGTACGGAGAACTATATACTCGAACGTAATCGAGACGACAGAAAATATAACGGGCGCCGAGATACGTACGGACGATGGCTCAGCAGGACGGAACCACAGGCTTCGAACGTATCATCGGTCTGTCTAAATCTGACGCGGCCGACCGCGTCGTGGACGCGGACGACTCCCGGGACCCCGACACCGTTCGGGCGGTCCTCAGTCACGTGACCGAAGACGGCGCGGTGACGGCCGACGGCGTCGATTCGGCGGTCACGGACACGTCGATGATTCTGTCGACCGCGGAGACGCGCGTCGAACTCGCGTCTATCGACCTCGACGACGCCCGCGAGGCCGCCGGCGACGACGCGGCCGTCGGTGCCGTCCGGTCCCGTCTCGACGTGTTCGAAGCGAAGGTTACGAACGCGACCGAACGGGTCGAATCGCTCGGCGAGGAGTTACAGGGACTCACCGACTGGCGCGACGACCCTCGGTCCGTCTACGACATCGTGCTCGGACTCCGCGAGGTCGCGTCCGAAGCGCAGGCGCTCACCGCGCACGCGGACGACATACAACTCGACGTCGAGGAGTTCGAGCGATGGCTCTCGAACCACGACGTTCGCGTGCGCGGACTCGACGGCGATTTGGCGGCCCTCGGACAGTCGCTCGACGGACTCGCCGGCCGGGTTGAGGCCATCGCCAACGCGGAGAGTTCCGAAGACAGCGCCGACGCCGCCGAGGGCGCTGACGACGACCGCGCGACCGAGTGGTGCAACGCCGCGCTCCGCGCCCGCGTCTCCGCCCTGTTGGTCGAGGACGTACGGGCCGAACTCGACGACTTGCGGGAGTTGGCTCCCGAGTCGGACGCGGCGACTGACGGTCTCGACGAGGCCGCCGCCGACCTCGACGAACACGGCGCCCGCGTACAGCGCCTCCGCGAGCGCCTCGACGGACTCGCCCGACCGTCGTGGACCGACGAGTACGGGGCGCGAATCGAGTCGTTCGAAGAGACGCTGGCCGCGTTCGAACCGCCGGTGTCGTGGGGGGAAGTACAGGCCGAACTCGACGACGCCAGAGTTGGTTCCGAGGCGTGAGCGAGCGCCCGAGAGTGTTTGCACCCATACATATCAAACCCACTACGTAAATCGCGTTCAGCGAAAGTACATGTGTGTTCGGTCCCTCGGTCTAACTGCGAACACCAATGTCAGACTACGAACTTGACCCCCTCCCGTACGAGTACGACGCGCTTGAGCCCCACATTTCCGAGCAGGTGCTGACGTGGCATCACGACACCCACCACCAGGGCTACGTCAACGGCTGGAACGCGGCCGAAGAAACCCTCGCCGAGAACCGCGAAGCAGGCGAGTTCGGCTCGTCCGCCGGCGCGCTCCGCAACGTCACCCACAACGGCTCCGGTCACATTCTGCACGACCTGTTCTGGCAGAACATGTCGCCGGAAGGCGGCGACGAACCCGAAGGTGCGCTCGCAGACCGCATCGCGGAGGACTTCGGTTCCTACGAGGCGTGGAAGGGTGAATTCGAAGCGGCGGCCGGCGCGGCCGGCGGCTGGGCGCTCTTAGTGTACGACTCGTTCTCGAACCAGCTTCGGAACGTCGTCGTCGACAAGCACGACCAGGGCGCGCTCTGGGGTAGCCATCCCATCCTCGCGCTGGACGTCTGGGAGCACTCGTACTACCACGACTACGGCCCGGCCCGCGGCGACTTCGTCTCCGCGTTCTTCGAGGTCGTCGACTGGGACGAACCCGCCGCTCGCTACGAGCAGGCCGTCGAACTCTTCGAGTAACGCAGCGTAGCGCAGCCGAACCACGCGCTTCCCGCGCGACCACAGGTTACCGTGAGAGGGTGCCCGACCGAGGGCATCCGGCGAGGCGAGTTCGCCCCGCCAAATCGGCACCCTCCCGCCGAACGCACGGCACATTTTTCGGTGAGTGACGCGACAGAGGCCGTCGATTGTCTCCGTTTGTTTCAATCAAAATTCATAACTACGCGGGAGAGGATGTGCGGGTAATGAGCAACCCACCGTGGACCGCCGAATTCGCCGCCCTGAAGTCCGACTGCGCCGTCGAACTCGCCGCGCTGCTGGAGAAGTACCCGCAACCGGTCGTCTACGAGGTGATGAGCGAGATGCTTCGCCGCGAGATGCGCGACCAGTTCGCCGTCTCGTTCGCCGAGTCGCAACTGGAAGAGTAGCCGGCGAACGCCGTCACATCGGCCGGCTCCGGGCTCGGCCGACGCGACGACGCCCCGTCAGTCCGTGTTCACGAGAAGGACTCCGACAGCGAGAACAGCGCCCCCGCCGAGGAGTTCGAGGCCGACCGGTTCGCGCAGGAAGACGGCCCCGAGCAGGATACCGACGACCGGCTGAGCGAAGAAGAAGACGCCGACGGCGCTCGCGTCCGCGTACTCCATTCCTTTGTACCAGCAGTACCACGCGGCTGCGGTGCTCAGGAGGCCGAGGTAGAGCACCGCGCCCACGACCGGAAGCGAGGGCGAAATCGAACCGAACGCCGCCGGGTCGAGATAGAACTCCACCGGGACCAACGCGCCGAACAGCGGCACCGACAGCACCGTCGCGTACGTCGCGGTTTCGAGCGCCGAGTACCGCCGGATGAGCGGCTTTGCGAACACGGAAAACGCGGCGAAACAGAGCGACGAAAACAGGAGTAACGCGACGCCCGAGACGCTCCCGCCGGCGAGCGCGGCCGCGTCGTACTGCCCCGAGAGGACGACGAGCGTCCCGACCGTTGCGAGCGCCGTCCCGAGCGATTTCCGGCGCGTGAGGTGCTCGTCGAGCGCTGTTACCCCCAGTACGAGCATGAACACCGGAGTCAACACGGTCAGCAACGAGCCCTGACTCGCGTTCGTCAAATCGGTTCCCACGAACTGGGTCGAAAGCGCCGCGGTCAGCCAGACGGCGAGTGCCGCGAACCGTCGCCACTCGCTTCGGTCGAACGACCGTGCGGGAGTGGTCGCCCGCACGGCGATGTAGAGGACGCCCGCACCGAGTGCGATTCTGAGGAACGCGAGCGTCAGCGGCGGTATCGACCGGAACCCCCACTTGCTGACGACGTACATCCCGCCCCAGATGCTCGCCGCGAGAAGCGGGGCGGCGGCGAGGAGTCGGTCGCGGTCCATAGCCGAGGCACACGAACCGGGACATTAAGAGTGAGGGGAATCCGGAACCGACTGCGTCGGGGGTGTCTCAGGGCGCGCCGAGCGTCGTGCCACACGGTCGCTGGTAATCGAGAGGAATACAAAATATCCGCTTTACCGGGTTTCTTTATCGAGTACGCTAGTGCATGGAACATGGCAGACGTAATCGTCATCGGCGGCGGTCCCGCTGGTCTGACAACCGCCCTCTTCGCCGCGAAGAACGGACTCTCCACGACGGTCTTCGACACCGACCAGACGTGGATGCACAAGGCGCACCTGTTCAACTATCCCGGAATCGGCTCCATCGACGGCTCGAACTACATGGAGACGCTCCGCACGCAGGTCGACCACTTCGACGCGGAGCGCCACCAAGGCGAGGAAGTCACCGACGTGAGCGAGAGCGACGACGGGTTCGTCGTCGCGACCGACGACGACGAGTACGAGGCCGACTACGTCGTGCTCGCCACGGGTGCGAACCGTGACCTCGCGGAGTCCCTCGGCTGCGCGTTCGACGACGACCTCGTCGACGTGGACGTGACGATGGAGACGAGCGTCGAGGACGCCTACGCCACGGGCGCGATGGTCCGCGCCGAGGAGTGGCAGGCCGTCATCTCCGCCGGCGACGGCGCGGCCGCCGCCCTCAACATCCTCTCGAAGGAGAAGGGCGAACACTACCACGACTTCGACGTGCCCGCCGACGCCGAGTCCGTCTTCGGCTCCCTCATCGACGAGGTCTAATCGGCGGCCCCGGTCGGCCCGGTCGGTCCGGCCGACCACGTTTTCTCGCTCCCCCCGCCCCGTTTTTCTTCGACGGCACGACCACCGCGTAGCCGCGCGGCTATCGCCCCGTAACTCTGAAAACGACCGCATCGCGCGTCAGTCGAGTCGCTCGATGAACGAGTCGATGATCCGGATTTCGTCGTCGTTGATGGCGTGGCCCAGTCCCTCGTACAGCCGACTCGCCGCGTCGGCGCCGAGTTCCGCGAAGATTCGGGCCGACGCCTCGACGCGGTCGGCCTCGACGCGGGGGTCGTCGCGGCCGCTTCCGAAGAAAACCGGCGTGCCCTCGAAGTCGGTGTCGCTGCCGTGACCGTCGTGGTCACCATTGCCGTCGTCGCCGGCGGGCCGGCTCCCGAGGTCGGGACCGAGGAGACTCCCCGAGAGCACGACGAGGCCGCCGTACCAGCGGGGGTTCCGAAGCGCGAACTCGGCGGCGAGGCACGCGCCCTGCGAGAACCCGAAAAAGACGACGCGCTCGGGGGGAACCCCGGCGTCGGTGGCGATATCGAGCGCGGCCGACACCCGGCCGAGCGCGGAGGTGAGCCACGGCTCGTTTCGCTCGATGGGACTGGCGGCCGGGGCGGGATACCACGAACTCCCGGCGGCCTGCGGCGCGAGGTACATCACGCCCCGGTGGAGGAACTCGTCGACGAGCGTGAGGACGTGCCGCGCTTTCGACCCGCGGCCGTGGAGCATGATAACGGCCGCGTCGGCGACCTGCGGCGGCGCGCCGGCCGTCGCAATCTCCTGTCCCTCGTGGGGGTCGGTTGCGGACCGGGGCGTGGTCGGACGGGGAGCCATCAGTTCGACCCGCCGTCGCTACTGGGTCCAACGCCAGCCGGCAGGTCCAGCGGGCGCAGTTGGTTCTGTATCATCTCTCGGTCCTCCTCCAGCCACGGCGGGAGGTACAGCGACTCCCCGAGCGTCTCCGGGTCGACATCGAACGTCAGACCGGGACCGTCGGTCGCGAGTTCGAACAGGACACCGCCCGGTTCGCGGACGTACAGCGACTGGAACACGTGTCTGTCTTTCACCCGCGACACGTCGTAGCCGCGCTCGCGGAACAGGTCGTGCCACTCGTACAACTGGGCCTCGTCCTCGACGCGGACCGCGACGTGGTGGATGCTCCCCGCGCCCTCGCGGCCGAACTCCCCGTCCCGGTCGAGGAGGTCCACGACGGTCGCCCGGTCGCCCGGCGCTCGGTAGCGGACGCGGTCGCCCTCCTGCGCGACGAGGTCGAACCCGAGCGTGTCGAGCACGCTTGCGGTCACGAAGGGGTTCGTCGAGTGGAGCGTGACGCCGTGGATGCCGCGAATCGCGCGCTCGGCGGGGACCGGACCGTCATCCCAGGGTTCGACCGACGACTCGCCGGTGACGAGTTCGAGGTCGGTGCCGTCGGGGTCCGAAATCCGAAGAACGGTCTCGTCGAACCGCTCGAACGGGCCGTCGACTTCGACGCCGCGGTCGGTGAGGCGGTCGGCCCAGTAGTCGACGGCGTCGGGGGGTATCACGAGCGACGCGGTCCGAATCTGCGGCGTGCCGGGGCGACCCGGCTCCTCGGCGGGGTACGGGAAGAACGTCAGGGCCGTCCCGGGCGAGCCGGTCTCGTCGCCGTAAAACAGGTGACGCGTGAACTTCTCGTTGAAGTTCACCGTCTGCTTGACGAGGCGCAGACCGAGCGTCGTCGCGTAGAAGTCGACGTTCGCCTGCGCGTCGCGGACGATTCCCGTGACGTGGTGGATTCCGGCGGTGTCTGTGAGCATCGAGTTGGGCGGAGTGTTGGAGAGTGCGTTGGGTGGCGGCGCTTCGCGGCGGGGACGGGTCGGCGCGTCGGGCCGCGGTCAGCGACCGATGGTTCCCTGTCGGGTGACGGGCGCGTCGGGGTCGACCAGGAAGGCGACGACGGTGGCGTCCTCGTCGGCGGTGAGCGTCAGGCCGGCGTCGTCGACGAGCAGGCCGCTTTCGGTCTTCCCGAAGCGCGTGCCGGCGGCCTCGACCGCGCCATCGAACACGTAGAAGTACGCGTCGCGGCCCTCGATTTCGGGGAGGTCGGCGCTCGACCCGGCGTCGAGTCGGAGGTCGAACAGGTCCACTTGGTTGCGGACGAAAAGCGGCGCGTCGGAGCCCTCGGGGCCGAACAGGTGTCGCCACTCGCCCTCGACGGGGGCGTCGATGGGTTCGTGTTGGATGTTCGGCTCCAGCCCGAGGCTGTGGGGTCGGACGAACATCTGGAGCATCCGGAGCGGCGGGTCGTCCGCGCGGGTGAACTCCTCGTGCCAGAACGTCTCGCCCGCGTTCATCACCATCAGGTGGTCGGCGTCGGTGACGAGGTCGTTGCCGTCTTGGTCGCCGTGGCGCATCACGCCGGCGGGCACCCACGAGATGATTTCCTCGTCGCGGTGGGGATGCATCGCGATGTGGGTGTCGGGGTCCATGAACGACTCGACGATGGTCGCGAGCGGGCCGTAGCCGTGGTCCGCGTGGTCCGGGAGGGCGCGACCGGGGAAGTTGAAGTAGGTCCGGAACTTCCCCTGATTCTGGGAGACGTCGGTTCGCTCCGCCTTGTAGAGCTTCGTCTCGGAGCCGACTTTCATTACGTGCGCACCTACGCGTCGAATCTATATACCTTCTCGGCGACGTGACCGAAAGCAGGTGACATCGGTGTCACTGGACTCGGAAATCGAGAACGTTGACGACTGGCCGGCCGCGAGTCGGCGGGACTCGCGAGACGGCGAGGGTCCGGCTCCGCGTCGACCGCGCAGGTGACAACAGTTTTCTTCGTGACAACCGATAGGGTAGTCGACATGGAGGCAAGTCGGCTGACGCCACGGCGAAGTTGGCTGTTCGTCGCGCTGAGTGGCATCGTCGCGGCGGGGGTAGCCTACGTGTTCGGCCCGTCCGACTCGGGTGTCCTCGCATCGGTCGCGGTCGGGTGCGTGGTCAGTCTGATGTTCGCGGTCGGCTACGCGGTCTCGAACGAGCGGGTGAAACAGACGCTCATCGATTTGCTCTCGCTTCTTCCCTGAGTCCGTCCCCGCCGAGCGCCCCCGCGTGACTCACGGCGTCACAACCCTTGTCGCAGTACGAAGGCGGCGTGTCCGAACACGGCGAGCAGGAAGGGCACCGAACCCACACCCGCTCGGCCGATTCCGTCGCCGTCCGGAATCAGCGAACCACTCCCTATCGTGTCGCCGGGCGGAGTCGCGCCAACGGGTCGAGGTCCCATTGCCGTATGCGTTCCCAGAGCAACACTGCGGGCGGGAGTGCGATTACCGCCGCCAAGAACGAATACGTGACGCTCAGACCGATGAGGACGCCGAAGTTTCCGAGAATCGGCGTGATTGCGAGCGCGAGCGCACCGGTACCCAACGCGGTCGTCAGCATACTGCCGAACAACGCGCCTCCCGTTCCGGTCAGCGTAATCATCATCGCTTCGTGCGCGCCCGTCGTCGCGTCGAACTCGTCGATGAAGCGGTGGGTCGTGTGCACCGAATAGGCGATGCCGACCCCGACCGAGATGGAGAGAATCGTCGCGGTCAGCGCGTTCAGCGTGATATCCAGATACCGCATCGTCCCGAGCAAGAACGCGATTGCAATCAGTATCGGGAAGACGTTGACCACGCCGAGCAGCGGTTTCCGCTCCAGGACACCGTATATCGCCACGAGGAACACGGCGGTCAGGACGACCGCGAGAGCGAGTCCCTGAATCGCAGACTGGAAGATACGGTCCATCACCGCTGCGCGGACGACGACATCTCCCGTAGACGTTGCTTTAAACTGGAACTCATCTGCCATCTCTTCCCCACCAGTTGTCACTTCCGTCTGTGACGCATCGGAGTCAGTCTGATATTCGACCAGTGCGGACCGGTAATCTTCAGTGAGATACTGTTCGGCCCGCCCACTCGCTGAGGAAGCGAACAGTTCGTCGTAAATTCGTTCGAGGTTCCGGTCGGGAATCCCGTTATCGTTCTGGTCGTTCCGGGCGACTAAGGCAGCGAACTCTTCGTCTTGCTCCGCGTGGGATTGAATGACCGTCACGATGCTCTGTGCCTCTGCCCGCCCACCGGGTCCAACTGCAAACGACTCCGGGGGATTGTCGTTCGGAGCTGCGAGGGCTTCGAGCGCGTGGTCTTCCTTGAAGTTCCCTCGGGCGTATATTTTCACCGTGCTCCCCTGGCTGCTCCCAAATTTATCATCGAGCAAGTTGATGGTTGACGTAATCGTGTACTCGCCCGGGCTGAACGGCTCAGGTAGCCCTGTGACGTAGGCCGGAAGCTCCTCGGGCGGCAGGAAGTCCTCGTTTTCGAACGAGGTGCCGACGCCAGCCCCGTACGCGCCCATCAAACTACTCGATAGCAGCAACACCAAGACGATCACTGCCGGGGCGTGTTGGCTCACCCGCGCAGGGAACGCTAACACTCGTCCGAGGGCCGACTCTTCTGACGCGATTGGCGAGGTGTTGAACTCCGGGACTCCGAGCCGCGTGCGCACATTGTCGCACACCAACTTGGTCGCGGGTAAAAACAGCCCGAAGATGAGGAACGTGAAGATAATCCCGACCGCCGAGGCGATACCCAGATTCCGAATCGGCGTCAGGTCGGAGATGACGTTTGCGCCGAATCCGAACACCGCTGTCACGGTGACGATGACGAACGCGATGAGGAGCTGGGCGTTCGCTTCTCGCATCGCTTCGACCGCTTCGAACCCGCGTTCGGTCTCTTCTCGGTAGCGGTTGATAATGTGGATGCCGAAGTCGACACCGACCGCAAGCAGTAACACCGGGACCGAAATCATCTGCTGGCTAAACGGAATCCCCGAATAGCCGAGGAATCCGAACGTCCAGATAATCGTCATCACGAGTGCGACAAGTCCCAACAGCACGTCGATGGGGTCGCGATACGCGACCACCAAGAAGAAGAGTAACAACAGGATTACGACGGGCATCACGATCAGAAGCGAGTCCTGTACGGACTGCGAAATCTCCGTTTCGGTCGTCCCCGACCCGAACGCACGAACGTCGCCCGGCGTGTCGTCAGCAATCGCTTGGAGGTCCGTCTGGACAGCGGTCAGGTCGTCGTCACCGAAGCTCCCCGGGAAGTCATGCGAAATCGTCGTAATCGAGGCAGACGCGGAGACGCTGGTCGGATTGAAATCGTTCGAGACCACTCCGGACAGTCGGGACGAGTCGTCGAGTTCGCGAACGGCCTGTCTGATTTCTGACGGAGTCGCCCGTTCGAGCGTTCGCCGGTAGTCTGCCGGTGTCGTCGCCGACGGATTGAGATGCTGCGCAATGATCGGAGCCGGGCCACGAGCCGATTCCATCCGGTACTCATCGTGTTCGGCAACGCGTTCGAGCAGGCGAGCGTCGCGGACGAGCGCCTCCCGAGTCAGAACGTTGCTCTTCGTCCGAATGAGTTGCGTCGTCGTCTGAGCATCCGTCTGGAACGGCTGCTCGAAGTTCTGTTCGACCTCATCGAGGGTTTTCTGTTCGGGTAAGTCATCCGTGAACGCGTCGAGTCCGCCAGCGCTCATCTGCACAGACCCTAACCCGCCGATGAACACACCCGTGAGCAGCAAAAAGGCGACGACGACTACGCGTGGGCGGTCCACGATTGTCGTGTTGAGGCGTTCGGTCGCCGTTTCAATCCTCTCAGCCAGTGACATTACTTCCGCCTCCAGTAGACGACTGCGACACCGCCTGCGACAACCACCCCCAACCCTAAGATGAGCGTCATCGGCGACACGCCGCTGTTCTGGGGCTGAACGGCATCCAGCGGTTTCCTGAACGTGTCCGTGAGGTGCGTGCTGCCGTCACTATCCGTGTAGCGGAAGTCGAACGAGATGGGGTACGTGCTTCCCGCCGTCGCCGCCGACGACGCCGTCACTTCGAACGCCAGCGTCGCGGACTCACCGGGCTCTAAGGACTCGATGTAGCTCGTGTCCGAACCAGCGGCGCTGAGGGGGTCGTCAGCGAATAGACGCGCTTCGATATCGGTGACCGTCTCGTTGAGGTTGTTCGTCACTTCGACGGTGACGACCCTCGATTTACCGACGGTAATCGTCCGGTCGGAAACCGCGAGTCCGAACTCGTCTCGGTCCGGGCCGATAGTCGTCAGGAGGTCGAGTTTGTCGTAGGTCCGCTGGTCTCCGTCGCCGTCACGATACCGAACCTCGACATTGAGTAATTTGTCGCCGACCTCCGCCTCACTCGTAACCTCCATCGGGAGGCGGAAGGATTTGGATTCGCCCGGTGCGAGCGACCCGACGGCGGTGGAGTCCTCACCCGGAATGACTGTTTCCGAACTGTCAACCGGTCGAATAGTCACGCTTCGAACCGTGTGAGGGCCGGTGTTCTCGACTGTGCCGACGACTTCTCCATCTTCGCCCACTCGGAGCGACGAGGAGACGTCCGAGAAGGCGAACGACTGCTCGGGGAGCGACTCGACAGTGGTCGTAATCGGATTAGACGTACGGCTGATACCGTCACTGTCGTCGTAATTGACCACGAGGTCCAGCGCATATGCGCGCGCGGCGGAGCCGGATTGGAGCGCTGCACGGTACGTAATCGTCCGGTTTTCGCCCGGCTCCCAGTCGCCAACGGACGCCGTCGAGGACGTGTCGCCGGACTCGAACGTCAAGGAGCTACTCTTCGACTCTGCGTTCACACTCGCGGCTTTCGCAACTTCCGAGCCGGTGTTCCTGAGCGTGAACGAGATATCGTTGTCATCACCGACTTGGGTCGTCGCGTTTGTTTCGATGATTTCGAACCGAGCGTCGTCGTTGATTCGAATCGTTATCGTGCCGGTCTCCGTTCGCGTGGAATCGGTTCCCTCAGTGGTTCCGCTGGAGCTATACCGAAGCTGGCGAGTGTGCGAATACTCGTAGGTGACCGGGAGTTGATAGGTTCCCGGTTCAGCGTCTTCCGGGATAGTGACCGAGACTGTCTTTTCGGTGCTTCCAGTCGGGAAGTTCCCGAGAGAGACCTGCCCGGTTTGGACGTCGATTGGAGCGTTTTCGTCGTCGATTTCGAACGTTAATCCCCTCGCAGTCATCACTTCCTCTTCGTACTGCGATGGACCGTGTTCGACAATCAGACCGCGATTGACGACCGAGATTGCGAGCTCGTCAGTCGTGCCCGCAGAGAGCGTTCCGGACGAAGTTGCAAACGTGATATCTGGGTTCCCAACGACACTTCCAGACTGCGATGTCTGAGCGGTCGCAACGGCGGGAATCGCGCCGGCAACCAGTCCCATGACGAGGACGGTCGTAAGCGCGACGGTCAACAACCGTGAGCTCCGAAGTATATTCTGTGTCATCCTTACTGAGTACTTAGTCAAATCCCGAGCGGACGGATTAATGTGTCGGTATCGGCCAGTAGCACCCTCAATGCGGACGGGGGAGACGACTCCGAAACACAGGTACGACCGGCCTATGGCTAGACAACTCCCGACAGAGTTGGCAGGTGATTCAATCACAGAGCCGAGTCGTCCAGAGAGAGTAACCGCTAATTGGGTGCAGGGGGAATCGGACAGTATGGACAAACGGGGCCCTCTTTTTGCCGATGAGCCTGAAGATACCAAGACCGAGATTTTGAAAGCGACGTTTGATGCGCTTGCCGAACACGGCTATGCCAACCTGACGATCGACCGGATCAGCCAGCACTTTTCCAAGTCAGAAGGGCTGGTCTTCTACCATTACGATGGAAAAGACGACGTTCTCTTGGACCTTCTCGACTACCTTCTTAACCGAGTCGTACAGGTTGGGATGCCCGTCGCTGACGACGGAGACCCAGAAACCCGACTTCGAACCCTCCTCGACCAGGTCATCCCCGGACCCGACGAGCAAGCGATTCGGGATTACGAAACGGTACTGACGGAACTGCGGATGCAGGCGGCACAAGACGAAGCGTTCCGAGCGTGTTTCAATCAGTCCCAAGACGTTTTCCGCGAAACGATACGGGAGATACTACGAGACGGCATCGAATCAGGGGATTTCAGAGACGTGGACCCAGAACTAGTCACGGACTTTCTGGTGACGCTGGTTAGCGGACTCACCTTCGAACGGGTGACGACAGGGGCCTCCCGTTCCATTCGGTCGGAGCTGGATAGCTATATCGAGTACAGGCTCTTGGCCGACGCCGAAGACGCTGACGGTGGAGACGCCTGAGAACCGTCGTCGCTTAGCTCCCCACATTCGGTTCGTTCCCGGTCGAGATCGGACTCCTCGGTCAAGACAGAACTCTCGACTGATAGCTCATCTCTCGGTTAGCGTACTGCGTTTCTCGGCGACGGCCGACCCGATTGCGGACCGCAACGCCTTCCAATCGACGCGGCCCCGGTCGAGTCGGCCGTACTCCTCTCGAACAACGGTCTCGAACACGCGTGCGTGAACTTCGTCGGTCGTGGGCGACTTCCGAGCCGCTTCGGCGGCTTCGATGGCTCGGCGGACCCGCGTGTCGGTTACGAGGTCGGCGGCGATTGCGTTCGGCTCTCCTCGTATCGGCTCGTAGTCGTCCACCTCGTCGAGGACGGGCCCCTGGACGAGTGCGCGTCCACCGCGCCTATTCTCGACGATAACCCCCGCGGCGGGTCCGTCGTACCACGCTGACTCGGGGATATCGAGCCGGTCGGGGTGAAAGTCACGGACGTTCAGTTCCTTCTGGAAAGTGTTTACCGGCGTCAGACCCAGCCGTTCGAACACTCGCTCGGACTCGTCGATGGGGACGAGTCGTTCGTCGGTCTCGTTCCGGATGGCCCGAC
The DNA here is from genome assembly GCF_003383015.2 of Haloferax sp. Atlit-48N. Classification (NCBI taxonomy): domain Archaea; kingdom Methanobacteriati; phylum Methanobacteriota; class Halobacteria; order Halobacteriales; family Haloferacaceae; genus Haloferax; species Haloferax sp. Atlit-48N. Next base: position 85,816 of record NZ_CP137692.1, read on the forward strand.
CGAGAAGCGGCGGCATTCGCTCCCAGTCGTAGTCAATACCGACGTGACACGGTGCGACGCCGAAGAAGACGTACGACCCCGGCTCATCGACTGCGTCGCGAAACGCGTCGCGGTCGAATCGCTCTCGAACGTGTCGAACGGCGCACTCGTGCGGCGGCGGCGCGTCGTCGAAGACGCAATCCCGGTCCCCGAACAGCAGGCGGCCCGACGACTTCATCTGAAATCGTAGTCGGGGGCCGGCGACGTGCTCGCGGAGCCATAGGTGACCACTCGACAGCAACCCCTCGGGGGCGTCTGCGAGGAGAGGCGTCGACGGATACGGTTTCATGACTGATTCGTTCCACGACGAGACGGATAGTTTTGGGTGTGGCTCCGAGCGCCTCACCCGCCGCGCGCCGACATCCGAACCCCGTCTGTCGCATCGTCGTCGGCCGCACAGGTTTCGATACCCGCGAACGTCCGCCGGTGGCGGTCACAGACGACATCGAGCGAGTGGGCGAACCACCTGAAGGGATATACCGCTCGACGACCGAGAACGGATATGCAACTGTTCGACGGGCCGACGAACGCAACCGAGACCGGAGGTGTGAGGGCGCGGACCGGCGACCAGACGGAGGCCCCGGAACCGTGACCGAGGAGCCGCTTCCCGCCGAGCATCTCTCGCCGCTCGCCGCGCTCGTCGACGAGGTGCTCGCGGGCGTCGGTTACGAGATGGCCGCAGCCACCGATGCCATCGACGACGTAGTATCCGGCTACGGCGGCCTGTTCGACCCCGAGACGACACGGGGAGAGCTGCGACGCGCGCTCGGTGAACTGTCGGCAGCAGAACTCGCCAAACCGCCCGTCGCTGAGCCGACCGACGATTCGTTCGTCCTGTACGTTGACGGCAGTTCACGCGGTAACCCCGGCCCCGCGGGCGCGGGCGCGGTCATCATGGATTTGGAGGAGGCGCAACTCGCCCGACTCGGTCGCCCCGTCGGCTCTCGGGCCGGGAACAACACCGCCGAGTACGTCGCCCTCCAACTCGGCCTGTCCGAACTGCTGTCCCGCTACGAGCCACACAGCGTGGACGTTCGAATCGACTCGATGACCGTCATCCGCGATGTCTGGGGCGGTAACGACCCCACCGAGGCCGGCGTCGAGACGTACAGCGAGTCCATCGCTGCGGCGCTCTCGGAGGTTCCGAACCACCGGTACACGCACCTGGCCGATAGCGACCCGAACCCCGCCGACGCGCTGGCGACGGTCGGTGCCGATATCGCGGCGTTGGGGCCTTGACGGGGGCGACGACACCGCGAACTCCGCGGAGAGCAGACCGATTGTGCCGATTCGGTCGGGTGCTGTCCGCGTCCTCCGATATCCCTTTTCGCCCCTCTCGACGGTTCGTTTCGAGCCGACCTGTTCACGACCCGGGCGCGAACGGCGACGGCGACGGGTCGAACTCGGCGAGGCGGTCGCCGCAGTCCGTACACGAGACCGCGATAACAGCGGTCGTGTGACAGCACGACTCGACCGTCTCGTCGGAGACTCGGGTCGGCCCGCGGCAGGTCGGGCACTGTTCGACCAGTCCGCGTATTCGAGCGGCGAGATCGACCCGCTCCGCGCGACCGAGCGCGTCCCAGGCGGGTCCGGCGAGCGTCCGTTCGGTTGCGAGGTCGGCGACGAGTGCCGTCCGCGAGGGCCACTGCCCGACCCACGACCCGTCGGCCCTCATGACGACGCCGTCGGCGTCCGACTCAGCCACTGTGATCCGCGGGCGGTCGCCCGCAGTCACGGTCGCGGCCGCCCTGTCGAGTGCTTCGGGGTCGCCCGCGAGGGTTTCCGCGGTCTCGTGCCACGCGGCCCGGAACGAGGGAGTGAGCGCGGGGTCGTCTCCGGGGTCTGCCGAGAGGACGCCGAACCCGACGAGTTTCTCGACGGGGTCAGCGTCCGGCGGCACCGCCGTCGAGACGGGGGTCGATAACGTCCCGAACGCGGCGAGGACCGACGCTGGGAGGTAGCGGCGGGTCAGTGCGGGCGTTCCGGGCACGAGATAGCCGCGGAGCCAGATGGTCGTGACGCCGGCGACACCGACGGGTACCGCGGCAACGGGGCTGAGAACCCAGAGTGGACCGACCGCGAGTCCGAGCAGTACGAGGTTGACCGCGGTACACGGGAGACATCGGTTCGACTCGGTGTACGCGGGCTCACGAAGGCGGTCGACGAGCGTGCGCACGGGCATACACTCCGCCTGGGAAAGCGTGCATAAACCAGTATCGGGACGCTGATATATAGGGAACGAAACGCTACATAATCTATGAGACCGAACATAACTGTTGTTGCTGCTCCTTACACTACTGAGCCACACGGAATCGAATGAGTGGTACACATCCGACCGTACCGACCGGACTATCACAAAATATATTTACCCAAACATATCAAAATTACATAACTTATATCAGTAGTCAATCCTGCTGTCCACTCGATGACAGACGATAACGGCAGGCGACGGCGGACGTTTCTGAAGACATCGGCGGCCGCGCTCGCCGCTGGCTTTGCGGGTTGTTCCGCGTCCGGCGGCGGAAATAGCGACTCCGGTGGTTCCGGTGGCTCCGGCGGTTCCAGCGGTTCGGAGTCCAGCGGTTCCGGCGGCGACCCGATGCTCGCGGACGCGAGCAGTTTCGACCCGGCGAACCCGGCCTGGGAGGAAAACAACTACTTGTCGACGGCGCTGGTCGACGAGGACTACCAGCGCGGGTCGACGGTCGACCTCGAGAACATGCGTAACCGCGAGGTCGAGGAGATTCCTCACGGCCAACCCGTCCAGGAGACGCCCGACAACGAAGACGAGTGGCTCGACCCCGACACCCTCGTGTTCACCGAGAGCCCGAGCGAGGACGTTCAAGGCCGGTTCGAAGACGACTTCCAGGCCGTCTTCGACCGCATCGAAGAGGAGACCGGCAAACCCGTCGAGTTCAGCAAGGTCAACAGCTACGCGGCGTCCGTCGAAGCGATGCGCTCCGAACGGGCTCACATCGCGAACTTCTCGACCGGGACGACGGCCTTCGCCGTCAACCTGGCGGGGGCGGTCCCGTTCGCGGCCGGACTCACGCCCGACGAACTGTTCGGATACCGGCTGTTCGCGACCACGCGCGCCGACGCCGACGACATTCAGAGCGTCGAGGACTTCGCCCGCGACGACGTGAGGGTCGGCCACTCCGAGCCCGCGTCGAACTCCGGACACCAGGCACCGTCGGCGCTGTTCGACCAATACTTCGACGTGACCGCCGAGGAGGACTACGAGGTCAACTTCTCGGGCGGGCACGGCAACACGACCCGCGGCATCGCCGCCGGCGACTACGACGCCGGCCCCATCTGTTCGACCTGTATGGTGGACACCGTCGAGGCCCAGAGCGACCTCAGCTTCGACGACTTCAAAGTCGTGTGGGCGTCCGCGCCGTTCCCGAACGGCCCGGTCGCGTACCGATACAACCTCAAACCCGAGATACAGGAGGGAATTCGGCGGGCGTACCTCGAATCGGACTTCGCGGGGACGGCTTTCGAAAGCCGAACCGGCTACGACCAGTTCGTCCCCATCGACTACCGGACGGTGTTCAAAGACATCATGATTATCCAGGGATACAACGGTGTCGAGTACACCGAGAGCGCGCTCGGGTCGTAGATGCTCCGGGTAACCGACCTCCGGAAGACCTACCCGACGGGCGACGAGGCGCTGAAAGGCGTCACGCTGTCCGTCGAGGGAAGCGAGACCGTCGCCATGATCGGCCCCAGCGGGGCCGGCAAGAGCACGTTCATCCGGTGTATCAACCGGCTGACCGAGCCCAGCGACGGCGAGGTCCACCTCGACGACACGGAACTGACCGAACTGGGCGACGATGCGCTTCGGTCGGCCCGCCGGGACATCGGGATGATATTCCAGGAGTACAACCTCGTCGAGCGGCTGACCGTGATGGAGAACGTCCTCACGGGCCGGCTGGGATACGTGTCGGCCTGGAAGGCGTTCCGTCGGTCGTTCCCGGCGGAAGACATCGAACGAGCCTACGAGATTCTCGAACGAGTCGGCCTCGACGGCATGGAGAACAAACGCGTCGACGAACTGTCCGGCGGCCAGCGCCAGCGCGTCGGCATCGCGCGGGCCGTGATTCAACAGCCCAAGATTCTGCTGGTCGACGAGCCGACGTCGAGTCTCGACCCGGAGACGTCCGAGACGGTGATGCGGCTGTTGACGGATATCGCCGCCGAGCGCGAAGTGCCGGTGCTCATCAACATCCACGAGGTCGACCTCGCGATGGAGCACGCTGACCGCATCGTCGGCCTCCACAACGGCGAACTCGTCTTCGAGGGACCCCCGGAAGCGCTCGACGACCGCGGGTTAGATCAGGTGTACCGCGGTGCGGAGGTCCCCGACAACGCCGGTGGGAACGCGGACGCACCCGCCGAAACGGGCGAAAAAGAGGCTGTCCTCGCTAATGTTGACCGGTCGCTGCGGGGGGAGACCTAACGTGGCGGCCGGCGAACGAACCTGGGAACGCCCGACCGTCTTTCGGCGTCGAGAGCTGAAGTGGGCGGTCTACGCCGGCGTTCTCGGCTTCTTCGTGTGGTCGGGGTTCGGAGTCGGTGCCGACCCAGGACGGATCGCACGGGGACTCGGAAGCGCCGTCTCCCTCGTCGGTGATTTCTTCCCCCCGTCGGCAAGCCCACGACAGGCCGACCGAATCGTCGGGAAGATGCTCGAAAGCGTCGCGATGGCAATGGTCTCGACGCTCACCGGCATCGTTCTCAGTGTCCCGATTGCGTTCATGGCCGCGGAGAACCTCTCGCCAAAGCCGTTGTACGCGATTAATCGGGGGTTCATCTCGATTTCCAGGGCGTTCAACGCCATCATCATCGCCATCATCGCGGTCAAGGCCATCGGGTTCGGGCCACTGGCGGGCATCCTCACGATTACGTTCAAGACGGTCGGCTTCTTCTCGAAACTACTCGCCGAGGACCTCGAAGACATCGACATGGGGTCCGTCGATGCGGTGCGGGCCGCCGGGGCGTCGCCGGTTCAGACGCTACTGTACGGGGTCGTCCCGCAGATTATCCCGCGGTTCGCCGGGCTGTCGGTGTATCGGTGGGACATCAACATCCGCACGTCGACTATCATCGGCATCGTCGGCGCAGGTGGAATCGGGTCGGTCCTCCTGACCGCGTTCAACCGTTACGACTACCAGTACGTCACGGCTATTCTGCTGGCCATCATCGCGGTCGTGCTGGTGGCTGAAGGCGTGAGCGCGGTCGTCCGACGGAGGTACAACTGATGGCGACCGACGAGCGCCGATGGGAACGGTTCGACCGGCGGCGGCGAATCAGCCGCTTCGTCCTCACGTTGGTTGCCGCCGTCGCCGTGGTCGGGTCGTGGCAGTTCATGGACATCGGCATCGTCAGACCGGAGACGATTCCTCGGGAGGTCGGCGACCTCCTCACCCGGATGTACCCGCCGGACGTGGCGTACACCACTCGCATCGTCGAACCGCTGGTCGAGACGATTCAAATCGCCGCGCTTGGGACCATCGGCGCGCTGGTACTCTCAGTCCCGGTGGCGTTGCTCGCCGCCGAGAACACGACTCCGAACGCCGTGACCTTCTGGCTCGGAAAACTCATCGTGACCGTGAGCCGGTCGGTCAACACCATCATCTGGGCGCTGTTCTTCGTCGTCATGTTCGGGTCGGGGCCGCTGGCGGGCGCGGTCGCCATCGCGTTCCGCTCGGTCGGGTTCCTCGGGAAACTGCTGGGCGAGGAAATCGAGGAAATCGACTTCGGCCAAGTGGAAGCGGTCCGTGCGGCCGGCGCGTCTTCGGTGCAGGTGTTGCTCTACGGCATCCTTCCGCAGGTGAAGCCCGCGTTGGTCGGGCTCTCGATTTATCGGTGGGATATCAACATCCGCGACTCGACCGTACTCGGGTTCGTCGGCGCGGGCGGAATCGGCGTCCAACTGTTCCGAGCGGTCAACGCGTTCGCGTGGCAATCGGTCGCGACAGTGCTGCTCGTCATCCTCGGCGTGGTCGTCGCGACCGAGAGCCTCTCGGCGTACACGAGGGCGCTCGTCCGGTGACGGGCGAGACTCCCCCGCCCTCTGCGCTGTGGACGGCGTAATGGAGAGCCACGCCGCCGACGCCGCCAGACGAGGCAGTACTGAAACGGAGTCTCCACACCCCACCCCGTTCGCGTTCGTCCATCGTTGCCTGCCGGATACACCGTCCGGGACCCGTTTACTCGTTTTGTGCCCCTCAGTCGTGGGTTTGTACGGAGCCTGACCTGTTGTTACCCTTCTGACGTGGCGAACTCCGTACTCCGCTCTACCCACGACAAGAGCCAGTCCGACGACGGTAACCCGTCCAGTCAGATACCACCCGAAGGGTGTTGGACCAACGTGGGCCGGAGTAATAGGCGAGGTAACATACACAGGCCAGGTTTCATACGCCGAGACAGTGGTGCGACGCACCCCGACATTTGATATAGCGGTATATAATTTATCACTCAAACTCGCAGACCTGCCGGTATTTTACTAATCCTCATTGTCTGGCACCGACAATGAGGTAATCGAAAGTGGTAGTTCGAAGTTATATTTATGCTAACTCCGAAAACCTTGGTTCTTAGAACGAGCCACTAACGGGCGACGCTTGTTTCCGTGCGACGAGGTGCTCGACCGGTCGGGGAGTTCGAGCTGTGACTTACCCTTGTAGGCTGTCGGTTTTCGCTACCTGACAGTCTGTGAGCGACTTTTCTGGAATCGGATAGTCGATTTCAGCGACTGGCACGTCAAGTCGGTACTGTTCCCGATGAGGCCCAGTTGGCTGTCGATGTAGCCGTTGTTGTCGACGCGGACAATCCGGCGGGGGAACGTGTGCGTGGTCAATCTCGTCGAGAACGATAATCACGGTCCCGAGAGCTTGTTGAGTGCATCCCAGAGAAGACGATAGACCTTGGATTGGGGACGACCGGTTTCGGCGGATGTGGTGTTTGGGTCACACGTTCGGTCCACGGGAGGAAATAAACGGTCGAGTTTGGGGAACGGCTGTCGCGTCGCGTCCTGGTCGACGAGGTGACTCGCGCTGTCCGCGAGAGTTAGCGACGTAGTTCCACCAGTGGCTCGTCACACTGCGGGCAAGTGAGTCGCTCGACGGTCACGGACGCACAACACGTCTCGTGAGTCACCTGCTCGTATTCGGTCGGTTCGTCACACCGGAGACAGCGGTCAACCGTTGCGCGGACGCTTCGGAGGAGGGCGGCGATTTCGTCCGGCGGACGTTCGTTCCACCCAGTATATCGCTCCGAGAGGACCGCTTTCGCCCGAAGGTCCGCGTCAAGCGCAAGCGAGGACGGCCACGCTGCGATAGGGTCGCCGTCGTCCGAAAGCGTGTAGCGACCCTGCTGGCTGGTGAACGAGCCGTCGGTCGGAGGGAGTTCGAGGATGTCGCGTGCGAGCGAAGCCGATGGCGACTGCGGCGGGTCAACCGCGGCCAGCGACGCTTTGAACTCCGGGTCGAGAGCGAAGTCTCCATCCGAGGACTCGCGTAAAAGCCCCTGCGAGAGAAGCCATGCGTCGGTGCTCTCCTCGCGTGACACCGTCAGCGGCTGCTTGCCGAACCACGCGAGGAGCCGTGACGGCAGGTAGCGCTTCGTCAGTTCCGGCGTGCCCGGAACGAGGTAGCCTCGAAAGTACACCGTCGCGAGCGCCCCGGTCAACGCCACAACGGCCGCGACACCGGACAGCGGAATCAAGACGACCGCGACGAGTGCCGAGAGAGCAACGTTCACCGCCGTACAGGCCCAACACCGATTCGGGCCAGTGTACTCGTCTCGACGCAGTCGGCCACCGAGGTCGTTCGTAACGCGGGATAGAGGCACGTATGTCACTGCCCCCTACTTAGCACCAGTTCGTCCGGTCAGCACAGACCTCTTCAGCGACGGCTTCGCCGCATCCGGAGAGGGCGTCGGCCACGTCGCAGATGATACCGACGAAGCCGACACAGGTCAGGCCGGCGATGGGGACCGCAATCCCGGTGAGCCCGCAGATGAACGCGCCGGTCGCCGCGCAGCCGACGCTACAAGTGAGGCCGACGGCGAACCCACAGGCGTAACAGCCGTCGACATCGACGTCGTCGTCGAGGAGGTCCCACGCGAGGTTCGTCAGGTCACTCCCCGTGGTGAACCCGTCGTAAATCTCGTCGATGACGGCGTTCGTGTCGACGTTGTTGACGGCCCGCCGAGTCGCATCGGCATCGAGGTCGAGTTCGGTAGACGCCAAGCCATCGGAGCTGTTTGCGGCGGACACCGTCTGTTCACCGGCCCCGGCGTCGAATCGCTCGATACGGGTGGTGAATCCGTCTTTCGTCTTGTGCGTGTAATCGAGAACGCTCAGAATGAGCGAATCCGACGTGGCGTCTTCGGCGAGCACGACGGCGGCTTCGGCGTCGTCGTTCGGGTGCTTGACCGGGTACTCGACGACGTACCGGTGAATCTTCTCGCCGTCCGGCGCGTCGTCGGCGGCGACCTCGACTTCACCGACGGTGACCGACTCGCCGCGAGACACCGTCCCGTCACGGGAGTTCGCCTTCGCTTCGAGACGATCGAACTCGTCGCTCTTCGCCAACCGAGTCGCCACTTTCGCCTCAGCTTCGCCGTCGAGAATGCTGATGTTCTCGGCAGCGACGGCGTTCCCGGCGGCGACAGGGGACAACGCGAGCCCCGTCCCGACCGCGCCGGCGCGACGAACGAAACTGCGTCGGTTGAGTCCGCTCGTCTCCTGTTCGTTACTGTCGTGTTCGTTGTCGTTAGCTCGGGTCATCGTGTTACCCAATCGACACCATGGCGGGGACACACATTGCGTCATGGACCGTTAGAGAACCGCACCGACTGCGGTCGCCGCGCACGAGGTGACGTAACGACACAGCAACTGCACGAATCCGTCACGCTCTGCGGAGACGGTGCAGTTCGGAAGTGGTGACTGCAATCCGGATTTCAGTCAACAGAAATGTCAAGTAATGAAGGTCAAAAGTTGTCGGTGATGCCGTCTCCAACCACCGAAGAGATAATCGACCTCGTCACCCGCCGGTGGGACGTCTTAGAGTCGCTTTCGGATCGCGCATTATCCAAGCCGGAATTAGAGGCGACGCTCGGGGTCTCTCGTTCGACGGTGGACCGGGCAATCGGTGAACTCGAAGCGGCGTCGATGGTCGTCCGCGACCCGTCGAGCGGCTACCGGCTGACGGAGCTCGGTCGGCCGGTGTATCGGCTGTGCAAACGGACTCGACGGTGTCTCGATGCCGTGACCGAAGCGCACTCCCACGGGTCGGCAGTTCCATCGGGCGCGAACGGCGAGCTACCGATGTACGACGGGGCGAGGCTCGTGTCCTCGGAGCCGCACGTTCCGGACAAGCCACTGCAACATCTCCTCGACACGATGCGCGAGGCGGAGTCGCTACGCGGCTACACCCCGGTCGTGTTACAACAGTACGTCGAGGTGTGCCACGAGCACGCCACGCGCCGAGAGGCCGATGTCGAACTCGTCGTGCCCCCGCAAGTCCATCAGTGCCTGCGGACGACGTATCCCGACGAGTACCGACGCGCGCGTCGGGCCTCGTGCGTCCGCCTCCACGAAACGTCGGCCTCGCTGCCGTTCGGACTGCTCCTGTTCGGTGAGGGGGCGGACCGGACGTGCGCGCTCGTGTCGTACTCGAAGGCCGGTGCGACGGGCGTGCTGTTCAACGATACGGCCTCGGCGATTGGTTGGGCGACGCAGACGTACCGCGAGCTCAAGGCCGATTCGACCCCGGTCGACCAGCCGAAAGCGACGCAGTAACCGTGCGCTCATCCGTCGAACTCCGGTGTAAACAGCTCTTCGACGGAACAATCGAAATAGCGCGCGAGCTTGAACGCGAGTTCGAGCGACGGGTCGTACCGCGAGTGTTCGATGGCGTAGATGGTCTGTCGGCTGACGCCGACCGCAGTCGCCAGTTCCTCTTGAGTGATGTGTTCTTCGGCCCGCTTCACTCGGATGTCGTTCTCCATCGGTGTCAGACGCGCTGTCGGAACTCGGTCGCGCCGAGGACGCAGAACATCGTCCCGAGACCTGCGACCGCGAGGAAGGTGACTGCGCTCGGGACCGGCCGGGTACTGAGGGCGTACGACGCGAACACGCCGACTAACGACGCGAGCATGACTCCGCCGGTCGTACTGAGCGCGCGGTCGATGTTGCGCACGTCGCGTTCGTCGACCACGCTGTCGGAGGACGACCCGCTTCGAACCGCGTATCCGACGTTCGCGAAGACGGCGATGACCGCAGGAACGACCACTAACTCACCGACTGAGGGAGAGGGTTCCGCACCGAGAAAGGGAGAGACAACCGCCGACAGGAGCGCCGGAACGACGAACAGCAGGAAACTGTACGTCGGTGGGAGCCACCGCGACATCTCATCGCCCCCCACTTCCGAACTCGCTCGACAGGATTCCGGGGAGGTCGGTCAGCCAACTAACGACCGCACAGACGATCATCACGCCGACAGCGGCCATATAGCCCCACACCGTAACGGTGTCGAGCACGAAGTCGATTGCGACGAATCCCGAGAGGATGACAGCGCCGCTGACCGCCGCCGCGACGACGACGAGCAGCGCACCGTAAGCGCGCATCGGACTGTTTACCATACGAAAAACGTGTATTTCCAACAACATAAATGTAAAGGCCGCTTTCCATAATGTCAAGCGGACACGTCACCCACTCGATAACGATGGCGGCCACAGCGACGACTCTCGCGGAGTTCGAAATCCCGACAAACTATCCGATACGAATCTGGTGACTCGCTATACTGCGGTCGGGTTGGCTCTGGTTCGGCACGCTTGGTGTAGAACGACATATTCCAATCGTTCTGGTTGGAACGACTCCCGAGAACGAGTCGGACAACAGGCGACCACCGCGCTCGCTGAAACGGTCGGTCTGGCCCGCAATCTGCGAACTGCTCTTCCCCGCCGGAGCGCCGGTCGCCATGGCTTTTGGCAGTCGTTCGTCACTCGAACTTGGAGCCGCCTCGAATCAAACGACATATCGCACACTCGACGGCTCGAACAACCGCTCGTCGAGACGTTCGCTATCAGTTATTCGACAGCGTTCCTCGTCGCTCCCTCGTCGGAAGGCTGTGAATCCGCTGTCCCACCAGTCCAGTAGTCGGCTAGCGGACCGTCAACACCGGTGAGTTGAATCCACGCCTGCGAAGTAATCCCGAGAACGACGATCGAGATGATCGACGACTCCACCGAGAGTGCCGTCTGAGTGAGTAAGAAGGTCGGTGAACCGAACGTCGCATCCGGCATGACCTGTCCGAGAAGCAGACTGAACGCCATATTGATTCCGTAGGGAACGATGAGGGCTGCACCCAGTCGGAGGCGGTTCCCAGCGACGGTGCGCCAACTTTGGACGAACGCTGTCGTGACCGTCGCATCGCGAACGGCGATTTCTTGCTCGACAAACGCAAACGTCAACAGGACGAACCCGACTGGCAGCAGACCCACCAGTATCGCTGGAACAACGAGGAGAGGTGTGTACCACGCACCGACGAGCGTCGTCCGCAGTGATTCGGGAAGCACGGCGAAGACCCCGACCGTCCCGAGAGTGACGACGATCACGACGAGGAAGATCAGAACGAACATGGCCAGTACCCTGAGTAACGTGGCGATGAACAGTCGCAGCGTCGCCCAGCCAAGAGTTCGGAACACCAACTGTTCCGGGAGGTGATCGCGCCCGTCGTCGACGAGCGAACGAACCGCAACGATCTGTATCGGTACCGTCAGTACGCCGCCAGTGAGCCCGCCGAGGAGCGCGGCGCTCGCTGAGACCAGCGACGGGAGGGCCGCCCCGGGTGTCGGCGTCCCTGGTGGTGACGCCGCTCCGGCCATCCCGAGCGGGACGTACGTGGTCGCCAACACCCAGACAAACGCGCTTTGGAGAACAGCTGCAACGAAAAAGGTCGCCATGAGGAGGACGCCATTTCGCGTGAGAACGCGTCCAAGTCCGTCGGACACAGTCTGTCGAACGTGGAGGACCATACACCGCGCTTCTCCGTGCCGTGAGTTCAAACCCACGGGTGCTTTTCTGGGTCGGAAAATATCGCGTGCGGGGGAAGGAGGCCCATTCCGGGGGGCCTGACGAACGACAGGAGGACCGAGACGGAGACCGGCACGTGGGACGATGGCAGCGAGACGCTAAAGTGGGGCCGTCGACTTTCTGGCCTGGAAAAAGAGTAGAGGGTATTAATTGCTCCGCCCTGAAGTGTTCGACGTGAGTGAGGAGCCCTCCGCCGAGGAAATCTTCGCGCTCCTCGATGACGAGTACGCGCGTGCGATCCTCGCTCAGACGAGCATCGAACCGATGTCCGCCAAAACCTTGAGCGATCGATGTGATGCCTCCCTACCCACGATATACCGGCGCACGGAGCGGCTCATCGACTGTGACTTACTCGCAGAACAGACCGAAATCGGTGAAAGCGGCCACCATTACAGCGTCTTCGAGGCGCGACTCGACAGTCTTACCGTCGAAGTGGACGAGGGAGACATCTCAGTGAGTCTCGACACGGGCCGGGCCGAAGACCCGGCCGACCGCTTCACCGACCTCTGGGAGGGAATCTGAGATGGTTCAACCCAGCATGGACCTGTACGTGAACTACCTCGTGTTGCTGGCGGTGACGCTACTGGCGTTGGTTCTCAGCCTTGCCATCGTTTTTCAAGCCTACCGCGGATACCGACGCAATCGAAGCCAGCCGATGCTGTGGCTCGCGGTTGGACTGGTCCTCCTCACGGCCGTGCCGTTCGTGATATCGTTGACGGTCGCATCGGCCGGAACCGCGCTCGGGTTCGGCCCGGTTGTGTACACGTACTACGTCCCCATACTGAACAGACTCATCGAAGTCGTCGGACTGGTCTGTATCCTCTATTCGCTTTATAGCCGACCCTGAACCACTGCTATCGCTTCGAGTTCCGCTCGATAGTGCCGTCATCCCGGAACTGTGGCGTCGTTGTATCCATCGACAGGTGATAGCGCCCGGAGGTCGTCCGACAGACCGGAAACGTCTCTCTTGAGGGAGTTGTCTCAGTTCTCCGATGAGGAGACATCAGTCAGTAACGGGGGTTCGTCGTTCACGTCGACCGCTCGTTCGAAGCGACAATCCGCTGGAATCAGAAGGACGGGAGAGGACTCACCTTGCCGTCGGGTCGTCGCTTGAACGCTCGTACTGCTCCGCAGTCGCGTCACGCCGCCCTCGATAAGAGAGCCAGACGACCACGGTCAACGGAACGAACACAATCGCAACGGTAGCCGCCGGTAGAAAGGAAACGAAGGGAGCGAACACCGTCCATGAACTGATGGCGTCGCAGGACACGGACGAAGTGCGTTCGTCGCAATAGACAGTGGGCAGTTCGCGCGTTCGAGAGAAGAACCCCGTCGAAACCGATTCCGCTGGGAAGATTAGTAATCTGACCCACCGGACGGGGCAGAGTGTTTGCGGGCAAACGAACGACTGCGTACTGCGCCGTAGTTCACCCGGTCAGTTCGTCGTAGACGGCGACGGAGAACGTGAGCAGGAACGCCGACACGACACTACCGATGACCGCCGCGAGGAGACCCACGACGACGAGAAGGGGCGTCGAGAGCGTCGGCAGACCGGCCGCCGAGGCGGCGTCGGCGCTAGCCACGAGCGAGACGCCGGCGTAGACACCACCGGAAAGCGCGCCGATGACCAGTGCGAGAAGCATGTACCCGACCGTCGCCAGAAGGTTCCCTCGGACCACGCGATAGCTCCGCTTGAACGAGTCGATTGCGGACGCACCGTCGATGACGATGGCCTGGCCGTAGAACTGGACGAAGAACGCCACGACGAGATACAGGAGTCCCGCAATGGCCGCCAAACCGATAAACGCCGTCCCGATAGAGCCGTGCGTCAGGAACGCCCCGAAGCCGGCCGCGACACCGACCGCACCGATGACGCCGTTGACGACGAGCAAGAGGACGTAGGCGATCAGCAACGAGAGATAGTTGGCCTTCCCGTCGGCGACGAAACGGGACAGCGAGCTACGGGTGGTCAGGGCCTCGTCGGCCATCCCGAACATGCCGCCCTGGATGAAGGGCGTCACGAGGAGGAAAACCGCGGAGATACCCAGCGAGTAGAACGTCGAGACGAGCGGATACGACGACTGCAACAGCAGCTGGGGGACTAGCAGCGCGAACACGATCAGTTGTGGGACCAACAGACCCGGAGCACGCTTGAGCGCACCCGGTGTCCGTCGGAGGGCTTGGAGGACTCCCATGGATGAGAAAACGAGGCCCGATGGTATAACCGCCGACGCTGGTTTTCTGACTCGGAAAATAAGTCACAGTGCCGTTGTTTCGAGAGCCGGAGAACGCCACCGACGAAGAAGGTGAACGGTCTCGACGTGAATTCCGTCAATGAGACGGCTCATTGGAGAGGTCACTCTCGGGGACGTTCCCGACCCCGCATCGGCGTCCGTGAGCATTCGCTATCGCCTACTGAGTAAGAGATACACTGGCCGTGAATCGTTCAGCTCGTTTCACGCCCCCGGGACCCCAGACTGTCCATCGTTGGGGCGGAAGAGGCGGCCGATTCGTCGGGCTAGAGTGCCGAGGGCGAATCCAAGGATTCCGATGGGGATACCCCAGAGTAGTGCGAGGAACAGCGCAGTTCCGAGCGTCTCGACGGCACCGACTGTCTCGAAGTGCATCGCCGTCGTGCCGAAAAGCCGATGAAGGTTACTCGGTGAGAAGTGCGCAATCGGCAGTCCGTATCTGGAGAGACCAATCCCGAAGATGGGGCCCATCACGAGAGCTATCGTCGGCACCAACCCCGAGTTTTTCGTCGAGAAGATTGTCGCGAGCGCCACGAGCGTACTCAACCCGAGGAGGGCGACAGCGGTGGGTCCAGTGGTGCTCCAGAGACCTGCAACCCACTGACTGAGACTGTGGGTGTCACCGATGACGGCGTGCTCGACGTGGCGATACCCATACGTACTCCAAATCAGGAGACCGACAACACTCGCGGTTATCGGTGCCGATAGAACTGCGATAAGCGAAGTCGTTCGGTGTCGTCCGACGGTTCCCGCCCAAATCCGTTCAACCGATGGATAGGTGGTTACGACTGCGCTGAACACGGCGTACAACACCGAAAGCGCGGCGACGAGATGTTTGAACGCAGCGACCATGTGGCTGCGTGCTGTTCGTTCAGATGGGTTTCTTGGAGGGTCGTCGTTGCGGGGGGACACGGCGGCAAAACGTGTTCAAAGAAGTAAAAATCTTATTCCGCTTCGGAGCCGGGGTCCGATACGTCGAACGAACAGGATTTTTGTGACGGCTTCGCGTCTCTCCAGTCATGCGGTGGTCCCCGCTTGCACGCAGCGAATACCGGACAGTGCTCACCTCCAAGGGGGCGTGGATACTCGCGCTCCTTGTCGTCCTCTGGGGGTTCCGACCGACATACGCCGGGTGGGACGCGGTCGGGCGAAACATCACTATCGGGTACGTCCAGATCGGCGTCGATCTGTTCCTCCCTATCGGTGCCCTCCTCCTGTCGTATCAGTCGCTCATCGATGAACGAACCACGGGCAGTATCAAGTTCCTCCTCGGATTGCCGCTGACGCGGACGCAGATTCTCCTCGGGAAGACGGGTGGCCGGTTCGTGGGCGTCGGGACGGCGGCCGTCGCGGCGACGCTCGTTCTCGCCGCTATCGGCCTCATCGAACACGGCACGTTCGCGCTGCTTCCCTTCCTCGGGACGCTCGTCGCGACGCTGTTATTCGCCGGAGTGATGGTCGCAATCGGCGTCTTCGTCTCGACGGTCGCCCGGCGGACCGTGACCGCTGCGACGGGAGTGTTCGCGTACTTCCTCGCGACGGTGTTCTGGAGTCGGATCGTCACGTCGCTCTATACTGCCGTCACCGGCGTCCCGGTCGACCCATACGACGCGCCGGCGAGCGGACCGCTATTTCTCGCGCTCAGACTGACCCCCGACGGCGCGTACAACGTCCTGACGAACTGGTTTCTCGGCGTCGGCAACTCGACGGAGCTATTCCACATCGTCTACACCAAACTCGAACCGGGGGTTTCGGTGAACGCCTTCGTCGTCGAAGCGGCGTTCGACGGCGGTGGCCCGTGGTACCTCCATCCCGCATTGAGTCTGGTCGTCCTACTCGTCTGGGCGGTAGTGCCAGTGGCCCTCGCCCGACGTGCGTTCACCCGGGGTGACGCGCTATGAACTCGACAGAGCCCGCAATCGAACTCGAAACGGTGACCAAGAAGTACGGCGACGTTCGCGCCGTCGACAGCCTCGACCTCGTGGTCGAGCGCGGCGAAACGTACGGATTTCTCGGCCCGAACGGCGCTGGGAAATCGACGACGATCGGTCTGTTGCTCGATTATCTCCGACCGACTTCGGGAACGGTTCGCGTCCTCGGCCACGACCCACGACGCGATGTCGTGGCGGTTCACGACCGCGTAGGGGTGCTTCCGGACCGATTCGGCCTCTACGAGGACCGTTCCGCACGTCAGCACGTCGCCCTCGTCGCAGAGACGAAGCGGGCCGGCGACGACCCGGAGAACCGCCTCGAACGCGTCGGACTCGGTGATGCCGTCGACGACGAGGTGGGTGACTTCTCCAGTGGAATGGAACAACGGTTGGCGCTCGCGATGGCGCTCGTCGGCGACCCGGACCTGCTCATCTTGGACGAGCCGTTCAGCGGGGTCGACCCCCACGGCGTCCGACGCGTCCGGGAAATCGTCCGCGAGGAGAACGAGCGTGGTGCGACCGTCTTCTTCTCCAGTCACGTTCTCGGGCAGGTCGAACTCGTCTGTGACCGGATCGGCGTCCTCCACGGGGGACAGTTGGTCGCCGAGGGAACGCTCGACGACCTCCGAGCACGGACTGCATCACCCAACGACGCGACGATGGAAGACGTGTTCGTCGAACTCACCGACGCCCGTGCCGACGACGGAGGTGACCGGCGATGAAGCGTCGGACGTTCGTGACTGCGAGCACACTGTCGGTCGCCGGTCTCTCCGGGTGTCTGGGTGACACCGAGTATCGAATCGCCGACACGGCTGTGGAGACGCCTCTGGAAGGGCTCTCGCTGTCAGTGGACCTCGCGGTCGCTGACGCGACGATCGAACATCCTGCGGCGCTCACGCTCTCGCTGGAGAACACGGCCGACGACCCGATTCGAATCCGGAGCTACGGCGTCTGGCCGTTCGGTGTGCTCGCACTCGCACCCTCGCTGACGCCCGGCGAAGACACGTGGAAGACGACGCTGTTCTCCCCGTCGTACGAGGCTAGCACCCGCGTCGAAGTCGGTCGCGGCGGGTCGTCACTATCGCTTGACGGGACGCCGATAACCCGGCCGCTCGATGCCGGTGAGAGCGTCAGCAGGCGATACGAACTCCACGGCGACGACCTCTCGGGTTCGGGGACGCAATACGTCGTCGATCGGTTCGAGCGCAAAGCGTCACGATACGCGACGGGTGACGACTGGAACGCACTCGATTACCGGCTCCGTCTCAGTATCGACGAGAAGAGACGGTTTCCGTTCTAGCTGAGAGGGAGTCATAGCGCAGTTCGGCTTCGTCGGGTTCCTCGAAAGGGAAGTCACGTGAATATTCGAGGTATTTGTACAGATAGTACAATACTCTAGCTTCCGAGACCACATCACAATCAACCTATATTTTATAAATAAAACAACACTAGACGGCTCAGAGTGGTTCAGCAGTGAGCAGACAGATGATTCGTTCAAACTAGTACATCGCGAGTAGCTTGTATTGATATCGTCTGACCGTTATCAAGTTTAGTTAATCAGATTGCACTACATATATGTTGAATATAGAACATAGAGTAGCCGAAATATCTCAAAAGGTGTTGTTATAGTACGTGCGCCCTCCTTCTGGATATCATCCCAACGTCGTGTGACCTCATTGGGCCTCGCAGAGTATATTGTAGAATTATAGCAATCACCGGAAGGGAAGAACTAGAATGACGGGAGGTTTCGAAGAGAATCGTTCTCGATGAGCGCAAACTCATTCACCGTTCGGCGGGTCGGCCTCCTGTCGAACCGCGAGGAGTGATAGACTGACAGACGAACCAGATATTACAAAGCTCCCTTTGTAACACACTGTGCCACGGAAGCACGACAGAGTAGCCCAGATTCGCTTTGCATACTATCCGAATGCGGAGGTAGCTCACGCACTGCGGATGAGATTGTGACCCCGGCTGCGTAGCATCTTACAGCGACGCTGGGCTTCCGTCCGGCCAGTCCGCTATCTCGCCCCGTGATGGGCCGAATCAGTCTATCCGCGGGTCCAACGACCCGATCGCGGTCACACGACCGAGCCGTTTGAAACCCGCTGGCGGTATCGACACCGAAGTGTTAGCCCACAGTGAACAATCTACATGACTAGTCCATCGTCGCGTTCGACGAACCACCGGTCGTGACCCGAACGATGGTCGAGTCGGTCTTGCCGACGCTATTGACGGCCGTGAGTCTGTACTCGTAGTCACTGCCCGAACTCACGCCGGCGTCGGTGTACTGGGTGTAAAACGAATTTTCCGCGATTTCGTCCGCGACGACCTCGAAATCACCGTCGGGTGGCCGCCGATGGAGCGTGTAACTCTCCGCGCCTCGCGCCTCGGTCCACGACAGTTCGACACTCGACGACGACTCGTCAGACACCGACAGTGAGGGTGCAGACGGGTCGTTCGGTCCCACAATCGAGTACTCCTGGAGTGCGAACGCCGTGCCGTTCTCGCGGGGCCGTTCGAGTGGTATCGACAGGACCCTCTCGTGTTCCCACCGATATCTATCGTGTTTTCGACCGTCCACTCCACAGAACGGGCCCTCGTGGAGACAGTAGAGCGTCCAGTCGGTCCACCCCGAGGATGCTGTCGCCAACCCCGGCGTAGAGTTGCCCGTCGACGACGGTGTACACGTGGAGCGCGTCGTTGTCGTCGAACAGCAAATCACCGTGGTTTAGCAAGAAGAGATTGTCGCCCGAACCGACGCGTCGATTCGCCCCGAGACCGGCGACCGCGTCGGAATTAGCTTCCGAGACGAGGCGGCCTACCTCTTCGACGCGCAGTCCGGGACGGCCCTCAAGACGAAGACGGACACCCTCAACGCCCCACAGACGCAGTTGTGACGCGCTTCCGCGTGTGTACACGCGAGGAATCAACACCCCAGTACACCGAAGTCGGCGGCGACAACCAGAAGTGGACGTTCAACGCGCCGTGACGGCGAACCAGCGTCCGGTCGGTGCCTCATCGGGGCACGGTCCGGCCGTTATTCTCTTCGGCGTTCGAGAACACGCCGGGCGAGAGCCGCGTTGGCGAGTGGTCCCGTGCCGACTCACTCGGACGCGAGTCCGACACCTCGGATGGATCCGTCGAGTACCGCGGTATCGAACGCGTCGACGGTGGACTCACCGAGCAGGAACCCGGTGGAATCGGGGACGGTCAACGTCACCGGGTCGCTCGTGAAGTTAAGCGCCCACGTATAGCCGTCGCGCTCCATCACGCGCACGCCGTCCGGGAATCGCTCAGTGTACTCGACGCCGGCGGCGTCCAGTAACTCTGTCACGAGTGCGTCGGCAAGGTCGTCCCCCGGCCAGCAGCCACAGTACGTCACGCTCCCGTCTCCGGCGGCGTTCCGCACGATTGCGGTGTTTCCGGCTGCTTCACCCGTCCGGTACTCGCCTCGTGGAACTCCGACTTCGGGGGCCAGCCACGAAGCCCACGTTCGGAACTCGTACGTCGCACCGTCGTAGGAGAGTCGCGTCTCGACGTGGTCGGGAAGCGTTTCGTGACGCGCCACCTGCGCGCCGGTGAGAGCGGTGAGTGGTCCCGGCGCGAGCGACTCGTGAAGCCGGTTGTACGGGTCTTTCTCCCCCGTTCGAGCACCGAGGAGGAGACAGCCACCCGAATCGACGTAGTCGGTCAGCGCGGTCGACAGTTCGTCGCCGACGAGATACAAAGTCGGTGCGACGACCGCGTCGTACCGTTCGAGAGTCGCTTCCGGCGAGACGATGTCGACCTGCACGCCGCGGGCGCGAAGCGCATCGTAGTACGTCCGTAAGTGGTTCCAGTAGTCCCAGTCGGGCGAGAGAGGTTGCGAACGCGTCGCCCACAGGCTCTCGTAGTCGTGGACGAGCGCGACTGACGCATCGACCGAATCCAAGTCGAACAGTTCGTCGGCGGCGGTCGATGCTTCGCGGTACCCGCGGTCCGGAGAGCCGTCCTGCCGCCGAAGCCCGGCGTGGTACTGTTCTTGCCCTTGACGACAGCGACGCCAGCGGAAGTAGACGACGGCGTCCGCGCCGTGGGCGACGGCGTGGTGAGCCCACAGGCGCATCGCCCCGTCGGCCGGTTGCGGCGACTGCGGCGGCCAGTTGATGTCTCCCGGCTGTTGCTCCATCACCCAGAACGGCTTTCCTTTCGCGCCGCGCTGGAGGTCGTGGTTCATGCTCACTTGGTCGGGGTTCCCCGCTCGTAATTCGTCGACCGTCGGCGTGTCCGGCTGTCGGTCCTGCACGAACCCCGTCGGATAGGAGTCCCACGAGAGGAAATCGAGGTCGGCGGCGAGGCGAAAGGCGTCGAGTGAAAAACCACCCATGAAGTTGTGCGTGACGAACCACTCGTCGTTTGCTTCGCGGATGAGGGCTGCGTGCAGGCGGTTGTACTCGGCCACGCTGTCGTTACTAAACCGTTCGTAGGCGAGTACCCGCGAAGGGTGGTTGGCGGCCGGTGTCGGTTTTGGGGGGTCGATACTCTCGAAATCGTCGTACTGCTGGCTCCAAAACGTCGTTCCCCACGCGTCGTTGAGGTCGGCAACGCTCTCATAGCGAGCGGCGAGCCATTCGCTAAATGCCTCGCCACAGTCCTCGCAGTAGCAGGTAACCGTCTCGTGACAGCCGAATTCGTTGTCAGTCTGCCACCCGGCGACGTGGGGGTTGTCGGCGTATCGGTCGGTCAGCACGCTAACGATGCGTTCGGTCTCGGAACGGTAGGTGGGTGAGTTGAAACAGGTGAACCGACGGCTCCCCCACTCACGCGGCGCACCGTCTTGCTCTCGCTGTCGAACGTCGGGATGTTCGTCGACGAGCCATTTCGGCGGCGTCGCTGTCGGCGTGCACAGAACCGCTTTCATACCGGACTTCCCGATGAGTTCGACGGTCTCGTCTAACCACGCGAAATCGAACGTCCCTCGCTCCGGTTCGATTCGTCGCCACGCGAACTCCCCCATTCGAACGTATTCGATTCCAGCCTCGGCCATCTGACTGATATCGGTCTCCCAGCGCTCTCGCGACCAGTGCTCCGGGAAATAGCAGACACCAACTGTCATACACAATGATCAACGTAGTGAGATATAGTTCTTTCCGGTGTCTGAGCACCGATTGATATCCACTACTCGGGTCCTCCCGTACGGGGGTGCCGTCACAAATTTCGGCCCCACCGCCCGCAGTTATGTACCACCGTGAGAGACAGTCGTGCGAACACATGAACGGCTTAACTGTCGGCGTGAACGCCTCCGCTATCGAACGCGAGACCCGGTCGCAAGCCGCCGAGGGGTGTCGATGACGGCTGAACTCGTCACGTTCGGCGAGACGATGATTCGGCTGAGCCCGCCGGCGGGCGAGCGAATCGAGACCGCCCGGTCCCTCGAATTCCGGACCGCCGGTGCGGAAAGCAACGTCGCGGTCGCCGCCTCCCGTCTCGGCTGCTCCGCCGCGTGGCTCTCGAAGCTTCCAGACTCGCCGCTCGGTCGACGCGTTACCACGGAACTCCGAACACACGGCGTCGAGCCGTACGTCCGCTGGGACGACGACGCTCGCCAAGGCGCGTACTACATCGAACAGGGGCGCGCGCCGCGTCCGACGAACGTGATATACGACCGCGCCGATGCGGCAGTCACGACCGCGCGACCGGACGAACTCGCTGTCGACATCGTGGAAGACGCGGCGGCGTTCTACACCAGCGGCATCACGCCGGCGCTCTCCGAGACGCTTCGGGAGACGACCGGCGAGCTTCTGCAAACGGCGACCGAAGCGGGGACGACGACCGCGTTCGACCTCAACTACCGGTCGAAGCTCTGGTCGCCGTCCGACGCACGCGACGCGTGCGAATCGCTCTTTCCAAAGGTCGACGTCCTCGTCGCCGCAGAACGAGACATCCGCGCTGTTCTGGAACTCGACGGCGACGCGCCGACACTCGCATCGGAGTTGGCCGGCGATTTCGATTTCGAGACGGTCGTGGTCACTCGCGGGGAAGACGGTGCACTCGCCCGACACGGCGGAACGGTGTACGAGCAACCGGTCTTCGAGACGGACACGGTCGATGCCATCGGGACCGGCGACGCCTTTGTCGGCGCGTTCCTGTCGCGGCTCATCGCGGACGAACCAGTCGAAACAGCGCTCGCCTACGGCGCGGCGACCGCCGCGCTCAAACGGACAGTTCACGGCGACCTCGCGGTCGTGACGCCTGACGAAGTCGAACGCGTCCTCCGCGGAGGCGACGCCGGAATCGACCGATAACGACCACTTTCGCTGAACGTTTCGGTTCGCCGCGCGGACCGCGCTGAGACGGGAGCCCCGAACTTCCGAGCGGTGGGTGTGCGTCAGTCGCGGCGTGCGCGTTCAACCGCTTCGACGAAGGAACGCGCGTTGGTCTCGATGGTCGCGAAATCGCCGCGCGAGACGGCGTCGTTGTCTACGATTGCGCTGCCGACACCGACGGCAGTCGCTCCGGCGTCGAAGAACTCGTCGACGGTATCGAGGGCCACGCCACCCGTCGGAACCGTCGGGATGTGTCCGAGCGGACCGCCTAGCGCGGAGACAAACTCGGGGCCGAGCGTTCCGGCCGGGAACACCTTCACCATCTCGGCACCGGCCTCGTAGGCGTTGACCGCCTCCGTCGGTGACGCGATGCCGACCATCGAAGGGGCACCGTATCTGTTACCGGTCCGGATGACCCCCTCGTCGAACGTCGGCGTGACCAAGTACTCCGCACCCGCGAGCAGCGCCGCGCGAGCTGTCTCGCCGTCGAGGACGGTTCCCGCGCCGATGGTGACCTCGTCCGCCGTGAACGACGCGGACACGTCGCGGAGCATGCCGAGGACGCCGTCCGTGTTCGCGGTTATCTCGACGGTCGAGACGCCGCCGCGCGTGAGCGCTTCGACGGTTTCGATCGCCGTGTCGGCGTCGGTTCCACGGATGATGGCGATGAGGCCGGTCTCCCGAATGCGGCGTGCTGGGTGGTGGCTCATACTAGCTCCTCTCGGACGAACGGTTTAAACGCGGTGGTCGCCCCATCCCTCGATACCATCTCGACCCGTCGAGCCGACGGCTCAGTCGAGCGTGACCACACGGCCGGACTCGCCTGCGTCGTAGACGGCCTCGATGAGTCGCATATCGAGGACGCCGTGTTCGCCGTCGGGACCGATCGGTGCGTCGGTCAAGATGCGGTCTGCGGCGTAGTCGAACAACTCGGTCATCTGATTGACCTGCGGCGTGTCGAGCGTGACCGAAACGTCGTCGCGCGTCACTCGGATTTCGGTTTCCATGTGGAAGGCAGGCTCGACGAGAATCTCGCCGTTGGTCCCGACGATTCGGAGGCTCGTCGTCGCTTGGGCGTTTTGACTGGCGGTCGCGGCCAAGTACGTTCCGTCGTCGAACTCCACCATGAACGAGCTGTGCTCGTCGGGTACCTGGTCGAACGCGTCGTGAGAAGATTGCATGAACGCCTGCGCGGCAACCGGATCGGAATCGAGCAGGAACCGGCAGGTGTTGAGCGGATAGATGCCGATGTCCGTGACGGTCGCCCCCGGCCCCGCCAGTTCGGGGTCGAGCCGCCATTGATTCGGGTCGGAAATCAGTTCGAGCATCGCTTGCGAGTTCGTCCCGATCGCGTGGACCGGGTCGCCGATGACGCCGTCGCGAATCAACTTTCGCGCGCGTCGAATCGCGGGTTCGGTGTGCATGCGGTAGCCGACGATAAGCGGAACGCCCGCCTCGTCACACGCATCGACCATCTGCTGCCCGCGTTCACTACTGGCTTCGATCGGTTTCTCGCAGAGGACGGCCTTTCCCAACTCGGCGGCCGTTCGCGCATACGGGAGATGAAGCGCATTGGGCGAGCAGATGTACACCGCGTCGTAGGCGTCGGCGGCTTCGCCGGCGTGGAACTCGTCGTACGAGAGACCGTGTGTCGCCGTTTCGACGCCGGCCGCAACCCGTTTCGCTTTCTCCGAGGTACTGCTGACGGTGACGGTCGTCTCGCACAACTCGGACGCGCCGATAGCTGGAATCGCTTGGTCGACGGTCCACCACCCGAGCCCGATGACTGCGATGCGGACCGTCCCGTCGGAAACACGCTGCCAGTTACGGCGCTCGAAATCATCGAGGAACGCTTCTAACGACATACGAGTTGCACATCATGGACGAGTAGTTATAATATCGAGGGTTCGAAGGCGGGCACCGGCGTCACAGTCCGAGAGAAAGATTTTTTCGAGGGACACCCCAACGAATACGTATCGAACCCCATGAGTAAGATTACAGAGTATGAACTGTTCGAGGTGCCACCGCGATGGCTGTTTCTCAAGTTGGAGACGACCGACGGCGTCGTCGGCTGGGGCGAACCAGTCGTGGAGGGGCGCGCCCACAGCGTCAGGGCCGCCGTCGAGGAGTTGATGGACAACTACGTCCTTGGAACGGACCCTGCGGCAATAGAAGACCACTGGCAAGCGATGTACCGGGGCGGGTTCTATCGCGGCGGTCCGGTGTTGATGAGCGCGATTGCGGGTATCGACCAGGCGCTGTGGGATATCAAAGGGAAGCGCTTCGGAGCACCGGTCTACGAACTGCTCGGGGGGGCGACGCGAGACCGAATGCGTGTCTATCAGTGGATTGGCGGGGACCGCCCCTCAGAGGTCGCAGAACAGGCCGAACTGAAAGTCGAGGCGGGGCTGACCGCCGTGAAGATGAACGCCACGGCGGAACTCGAACGGATTGACACGCCCGCGTCGGTCCAAGCAGCGGTCAATCGACTCGAAGAGGTCAGGGAAGCCGTTGGCCCCGAAATCGACATCGGCGTCGACTTCCACGGGCGCGTCTCGAAGCCCATGGCGAAGCGGCTGGCGAAGGCGCTCGAACCGTACGAGCCGATGTTCATCGAAGAGCCCGTTCTCCCCGAACACAACGACGTGCTCCCGGAAATCGCACACCACACGACGATTCCGATTGCGACGGGCGAGCGAATGTACTCGCGCTGGGATTTCAAGCAGGTGTTCGAGAACGGCGCGGTCGATCTGGTTCAGCCAGACCTCAGCCACGCGGGTGGTATTACCGAAGTCAAAAAAATCGCAGCGATGGCCGAGGCGTACGACGTCGCACTCGCACCACACTGTCCGCTCGGGCCGATTGCGCTCGCCTCGTGCCTCCAGGTGGACACCTGTTCTCCCAACGCGCTCATCCAAGAACAGAGCCTCAACATCCACTACAACCAACGGAACGACGTGCTGGACTATCTCGAAGACAAGAGTGCGTTCGAGTACGAAGACGGCTACGTTGCGGTTCCTGACGAACCCGGGCTTGGAATACAGATGGACGAACAGTACATCCGAAAGCAGGCCGAACGCCCGGTCAACTGGCACAACCCCGTGTGGCGTCACGAAGACGGCAGCGTCGCCGAGTGGTGACCGGCCGCCGCTGTCGTTCACTAACTGTTAACAACTTATTTGTACGTCGGTCGAGTGTCGGAGGGTATGCCCAGCGCAGACGACTACGGAATCAAGGCGACGATGACGAGCCATCGAATCCTCGAGACGGTACGGAGTCGCGACCGGCCGACGTTGACGGAGATTGCGCGGGCGCTCGACCTCTCGAAACCGGCGGTCCACAAGCACCTCGCGACGCTCGAAGCTATCGGCTACGTCATGCGACGTGACGGGGGGTACGAAATCGGACTCGAACTCGTGAGTTTCGGCGTCTACGCGAGGCGACGCCAGCGGATATACGAGGTCGCCCGGTCACGGGTGGTCGAACTGGCCAACACCATGCGAGAGCAGGTCTGTCTGGTCGTTCCGGGACAGGGTAGTGAGTGGAACTGCCTCTACATGTTCACGGCCGTGCCAGCGGATGTAGACACTCCGGACCAGGAGGGGGAGATACGACCATTGCACGCGACGGCGGCCGGGAAGGTACTCCTCGCCAATATGGACAAAAACGAGGTTGCGGAGTTCCTCGACCACGACTCGCTCTCCTCGGAGACTGCGAATACGATTACCGAACGCAACGAGTTGCAGTCCAAGCTCCAAGCGATTCGCGACCAAGGAGTCGCATACGACAGACAGGAGCAATCGGACGACTATCGCGGCGTCGCCGCACCGGTCCTCGACGACGACGGTCGCCCGTTGGGCGCAATCGAAGTCCTCGGCCCTCCTCCGCGAATGAGCGGAAAGCGTCTCGAAGAGGACACCGTCGGATTGGTCGTCAGCGGAGCGAAGGACGTGGAGAATAAACTCTCTATCGACTGATAGATTTTCTATTAGTTAACAACTCGGGTGCGAGAGATAGAGATACGGGTACGGAGACCCGAATAGATGCCTATGAAGTTCATGAGAGGCAACATAGTGGATAGATAGACCGGTCGTGGGTTGGAGAGTGTTTTCTAATGGTGAACAACGATGAACTATCTGTATATGTGGCTCTGTGGGGTGGTCGGTGGAAAAAGGCGAATGAGATTACACACATAGACATGTAATTAGACGTCGAGGATTCGAGGTCGAACTCGTGAACCGGGCAAGTGAGTTTGACAGGTCGTTCGAAGGAGTAGTATTTCGATTAATATACACACGTATCGGCACCGCGCGCGCGGCGACTGGCTTACGGCTGTGGAACTGAGTGACACGCATGTGGTGAGCGTGGGATGCGTTTAGATGAACTTTCGCTCAACGTAGTCAAACATACCGACCAAGCAAAATCGAAGGGTAGCAGTCAACTAATTCCGTAATTCCCCCGAGAAATACATCGGTTAGGAGGTCGTGTTTCTCCGGGAGTCAGCAGAGAACCGGAGCAGTCTACGGTTCCATACAGTCCAAACGCTGCATCGTCAAGCAGCGGTTCACGCCAGATACTATTGATAATCTTAGACAAGAATACACCGTGAAGACGTGCCAGCCTGTCCGGTACTGGCGGTCGACATCGACAGTGAAACCTCAATCACGAATATCGTTCAGGTATTCGGTCATGAAGGCTAATGCTCGACTAGCCGAAAAATACTCACAGTCAGATAGATAGTAATAACTGACAGTCTACAAGGGAAAGTCACAACTCGAACCCACCGACCGGTCGAGCAAGTCTTCGATACCAAGAAAGCAAGCGTCGCTCGTTAGTGGTTCGTTCTCAGAACCACGGGTTTCGGAGGTAGAATCGAAATATCAGCTTAGAAAATATCTAAGATATCTTACTTCCGAAGGTAGGTATGCGTCGAAATGTGTAAGTCGACGTATTAACCCCGAAACCCACATTTCGCGAACACAACCTCGGCAAGGAGAAGGCTGGCAACCGCCCCCGCGAGACTCAGCGAAGGCCGTGGTCACTGCGAGGCCAAGCCAGCGTCAACAGAACGCTCAGCGGAGGCGAAACAGCCATGACCGTCGGTTTCGAACGGCGAACCTGAGCGTGACCCACGGAACGAAGCGGGCGGCCGAAGCGTACGACGCAGTCGAGAGTCACGAGGAGTTGATTCGGTGGTCTCGGGCGTACTGCACGCGCGCGGTCGCAGCGCACGGTTTCGACGTGATGCTCGGCCCCGTCTGCTGGGAAGTGTCCACGCGGGCGAAACGTCGCGCGGCCGCGGTGAAGACCCCGACCATCGAGAACGCCAGCGTCGGGAGGGCTATCGACTGGAGTGCACGGGCGAACGGGTTCGGAGAGTCGACGCCGCCCGAATGCACGATGTCGCTGTCGTGGCGGGCGTTCGAGTCGTTCGACCGCGAGGAGTGGTCCGCGACGCTCCGACACGAACTCGTCCACGTCGAGCAGTTTCAGGCGTTCGGCGCGACCGACCACGGACCGGCGTTCAAACGCCGCGCCGAGGCGGTCGACGCCCCGGTTCGCGTCCGCCGGTTCGCGGAGCCGAAGTACACCCTCTCTTGCGAGGCCTGCGGCGCTGACGTTGCCTACCGCTACCGCGAGTGTAAACTGGTCCGCGAGTCGTCGGCCTATCGCTCCGCGTGTTGCGAAGCGCCGCTACACTGTCGAAAACGGCGGGAGTAGCAGGCGGGAGTCGCCCGCCCCGCGAGCGACTATCGGCTCGGCGGGTGCGCCCGCGCCTCCCGAATCGCCACGAAGGCGACCGCGAGGACGAACACGAGCGCCAAGAAGAACTCGACGCCGGGAACGGTCCCGGCGATAGCCCAAACGTACACGTCCTCCGCGCCGAGGATGACGAACAGCGCGACGAGAATCACCACGCCGGTTCGACCGATGCCGAGTCTCATACGTCGATTTTGCCACCGCGACAACATAAGCGTTGGAGGCGACTGTCGTCTCGTGAGAGACAGTGGTATTGCTGATTTCACGAATACTACGTGGCGATTGACGACAAGAGAGTTGTATTGTGGCAGGAAAATTAATATTCAGGAATAATATAAATATTCAAAGAGAATATAAGAATATTCGAGTTAAAATAGTTCGAGTCTAAGAAATGATTTTGTTAAGAATTGATGTTTATTCGAAATACTGCGTAGTCTGTGAGAAGCGAGAAGAGACTCGAAGCCGACGAAATCGGGAGGCCACCACCGTTACCACGCGCTGCGAGAGGAGACTATTTACCGCGCGAGCGTGACCGGAAACCAGTATCGAACCCATGCGACACGTCCCAGGAACCTTCTCGATAGCGGCGCGCGACCCCGAGGCGAACGTCTACGGCGCGGCGGTGACGACCGGAACCGTCGCCGTCGGCGCGACCTGCCCCTACGTGAGCGCCGGCGGCGCGGCGGTCACGCAGTCGTACACGAAGCCCGAACACGGCCGCGACGCGGTCGCCCGCGCGGAAGCCGGCGAGCGCATCGACGACGCCTTCGAATCGCTCCTCGACGACGACGACCACGCCGCCTACCGACAAGTCCACGGCGTCGGCGCGGGCGGCGAGTTCGCCTTCACCGGCGGCGAGTGCGTCTCGTGGGCCGGCCACCGCGTCGGCGACGACTACACCGTTGCGGGCAATATGCTCGCCGGGGAGGGTGTCGTCGAGGCGACCGCCGAAGCCTACGAGGCCGCCGACGGCGACATGGCCGAGCGACTCGTCTCGGCGCTCGAAGCCGGCGAATCGGCGGGCGGCGACGACCGCGGCGAGCTGAGCGCCGCGCTGCTCGTCCACGCGCCGACGCCGGAGTTCTACCACAACCTCCGTGTCGACCTCTCCGACGACCCGGTGGCCGACCTGCGCGGCCTGCTCTCGGAGGCGCGGCGCGCGAAAGCCCAGATTCGACGGGAGACGGACGCGCAGTTCGGTGACTACCCGGACGAGATTCTGGAGTTCGGCGTCAAGTACTGAGTCGACCGCGGCGCTAAAAAAGTGACCGCGCGGGCGGCGTCAGTCCGAGTCGGCCGGGCTGGTCTCCGCGCGCTTCGACGGCGTGATAAACGAGTCGCGTTGGCTCATCTCCTCGTCGGAGAGGTGACAGGAGATGTAGTGGTCGCCGCCGTCGACGGCTTCGAGTTCCGGGAGGTCCTGCTCGCAGACGTCGCCGATTTTCTTCGGACAGCGCGTCTGGAACGGGCAGCCCGACGGCGGGTTGATGGGACTCGGGACGCTCCCCTCCAGCAGGATGCGGTCCGTCTCGCGGTCCGGGTTCGCGTGGGGGACCGCGGACAGGAGGCTCTCCGTGTAGGGGTGGAACGGCGGCGAGAACACCTGCTCGATGCTCCCGAACTCCGCGATTTTCCCGAGGTACATCACGGCCACGCGGTCGCAGATGTGCCGGATGACGCCGATGTTGTGCGAGATGAACAGGAACGAGATGTTCTCGTCTTCCTGAATCTCGTTCAGGAGGTTGAGAATCTGCGCCTGCACGCTCACGTCGAGCGCCGACACGGGCTCGTCGCAGACGATGAGCTTCGGTTCGACCGCGAGCGCGTGCGCGATGGCGACGCGCTGTTGTTGGCCGCCGGAGAACTCGTGGGGGTACTTGCTCGCGGCGGCCCGCGAGAGGCCGACGCGTTCGAGCAGGTCGCCCACGCGCTCGCGCTTTTCCTCGCCGGTGGCGATGCCGTGTTTCTCCATCGCGCGCCCGACGATTTGGCCGACGGTCTTCCGCGGGTTGAGCGAGCTCTGGGGGTCCTGGAATATCATCTGCATCTCGCGGCGCAGACTCCGAATCTCCGAGGAGCCGAGTTCGTGGAGCGGCTGGCCCTCGAAGTACACCTCGCCGTCGGTCGGTTCGAGGAGCCGGAGCGCGGTGCGAGCGACCGTGGACTTCCCGCAGCCGGACTCGCCGACGAGCCCGACGGTCTCGCCGGGGTAGACGTCGAAACTCACGTCGTCGACGGCCTTGACGTGCCGCCGTTCGACGGTCGGCAGGCCGCCGCCCTCCCACGAGAGGTGGACGTTGCCGAGGATTCCTTCGCCGGCGTCGAAGTACTTCTTCAGGTTCCGCACCTCGAACAGCGGCTCGCCGGTGCGGTCGATGTCGCGGCGACCGGCCCCGGCTTCGGGGACCGTGCTCTCCGAGAGGTCGAGGTCGTCGGCGTGGAGACACGCCGCGCGCGACGAGCCGTCGCCGACGGGGTCGAGCGACGGGTCGCCGCCGGTCCGACACGCCTCGGTGGCGTGCGGACACCGCGGCGCGAAGTTACAGCCGCTCGGGAGGTCCCCGAGGTCGGGCATCGCGCCGTCGAGCGTCGGCAGTTCGTCGTAGTCGGTGTCGACCTCCGGGATGGAGTCGATGAGCGAGCGGGTGTAGGGGTGTCGCGGGCGGTCGAACAGGTCGCCGAGTTCGGCCGTCTCCACGAGGTTCCCGGCGTACATGACGCCGACGTGGTCACACGTCTGGGCGACGACGCCGAGGTTGTGGGTAATCATCAGCACGGCCGTCCCCTCGCGCTCCTGCATCTCGTTGAGCAGGTCGAGAATCTTCGCCTGCGTCGTCACGTCGAGCGCGGTGGTCGGCTCGTCGGCGATGATGAGGTCCGGCTCGCAGGAGAAGCCGATGGCGACGAGGACGCGCTGGCGCATCCCCCCGGAGAACTCGTGGGGGTAGTCGTCGATGCGCTCTTCGGCGTCGGGAATGCCGACATCGTCCATCGACTCGATGGCGAGCTGGCGTGCCTCCGACTTGGAGACGTCCTGATGGCGGCGAATCGTCTCCGTAATCTGCTCGCCGACGGTCATCACCGGGTTGAGCGACGACATCGGGTCCTGCGGAATCATCGCGATGCGGTTGCCGCGGATGTCGCGCATCTCGGCTTCCGTCTTCTGGAGGAGGTCTTCGCCGTCGAAGACGACCTGTCCGCCGGTGATTTCGCCGGGCGAGTCGATGAGGCGCATGAGCGACCGCGCCGTCACGGACTTGCCCGCGCCCGATTCACCGACGAGACCCATGGTCTCGCCGCGGTCGAGCGAGAACGACACCTCGTTGGAGGCGACGATGGGTCCGCCCTCGGTGTGGAACTCGGTTCTGAGTCCGCGCACGTCGAGCAGCGGGCCGTCGTCGGCCTCGGCGTCGGTCGCGGTACTGGGTGCGCTCATTCTATCGCCTCCACTTTGGGGTCGAGCACGTCACGCAGTCCGTCGCCGAGCATGTTGAACCCGACGACGGCGATGCCGATAGCCAGCGCGGGGAACAACAACATCCACGGCGCGGTCTCCATGAAGCCGCGACCGGTGTTGATCATCAGCCCCCACGACGGCCGCGGGGGTTGCGCGCCGAGGCCGAGGAACGACAGGCTCGCCTCCGCGAGGATGGCGAACGAGACGTTCAGCGACCCCTGCACCAGCATGGGAGCCATGCAGTTCGGGAACACCTCGCTGAAGACGATGCGCGAGTCGCTCTCGCCGCGGGCGATTGCGGCCTCGACGTACGCCTCGTTGCGTTCGGCCAGCGCCGCGCTCCGCGAGACGCGGGCGATGTACGGCGTGTAGACGAACGCGAGCGCGATGATGACGTTACTCAACTCCGGGCCGAGAACGACCAAGAGCGTGAGCGCGAGCAACACCGGCGGGAACGCCATCGCGGCGTCCATGACGCGCATCAGTATCTCGTCGGTTAGCCCGCCGGCGTAGCCGGCGACGACGCCGACGACCGCGCCGACCGCGAGCGCGCCGGAGATAGCGCCGAAGCCGACGTACAGCGAGATGCGGCTGCCCATGACGACGCGGCTGAAGATGTCGCGGCCGAGGTCGTCGGTGCCGAACGGGTGTTCGACCGACGGGGCCTGCGAGCGGTCTTCGATGTTCGTCGCGTCGATGGGGTACGGCGCGATAACCGGCGCGAAGATGGCGACGAGTACGAGCAGCACCACGATGGAGAAGCCGAGCATCGCCTTCGTGTTACTGCGGAACTTCCGGACGAACCGGGCGATGCGGTCGCGCTGTGACTGCGTGATGGTGAAGCGACCGCGGTCGGTCTCCTGTTCGGTCGCCATCAGTCGTCACCTCCGTAGCGGATACGGGGGTCGAAGTACGCGTACAGCAGGTCTGCGGCGAAGTTCGAGAACATGTAGATGAGTGCGACCACGAGGATGCACCCCTGAATCAGGGGGATGTCGCGGCTCTGAATCGCGGTCAGCGTCAGCCGACCGATGCCGGGCCAGAAGAACACCTCTTCTAACACGACGACCCCGCCGAACGCGTAGCTGAACTGGAACGCGATGACCGTGATGACGGGGATGATTGCGTTCTTGAGCGCGTGGCGGAGGACGATGACCCGTTGGCTCATCCCCTTCGCACGCGCGAGATTGATGTACTCCTCGCTCAGCACCTCCAGCATCGACGACCGGGTCATCCGCATGATGTAGGCGGTGAGCGCGAAGCCCATCGCCCCCGCGGGGAGGACGAGTCGCGTGAGCGACCCGACGAGGTCCTCGCTCGGGGAGACGTACCCCCCGGTCGGAAAGAGGTTCAGCCAGACGGCGAACACCAGGATGAACACCAGCCCCCACAGGAAGATGGGCATCGAGATGCCGACGAAGGCGAACATCGAAGCGCTCACGTCGGGCGCTTCGTTCTGGTTGACGGCGGCGTAGACGCCGAGCGGCACCGACAGCACGACGGCGACGAGCGTCGCGGCGACCGCGAGCATCATCGACCGTGGAAGCCGCTCGGCGATGAGCTGTGCCACGGGCTCACCGAACCGGAGCGATTCGCCCATATTCCCCTGGAGGAGCCCGACGACCCAGTCGATGTACTGCACGTACAGCGGGCGGTTGAGTCCCAGTTGGGTTTGGAGCGCTTCGAGCGATTGTTCGGTCGCGTTGGGGCCCAAGATGAGCAGGGCCACGTCACCGGGCAGGATGTTGGTGACGGCGAAGGCGATGAGCGTGACGAAAAACAGCGTCACCGCCATGAACCCGACGCGCCGAACGACGTAGTTGTACATCGACATTGTGTGGAATCTCTGTTAGCGGTCGAGCCAGTTGTCTCCGAACTGGAGCGTCGACCCGTCGGGCGCGCCGATATCGCCTTTGTACTGCGAGGCGGCCCCGTAGAGACTCGGCTGCCACCACAGGAAGAGGTGGCCGGCGCGCTCCTCGTGGAGAATCTCCGTCGCCTGGTGGTAGAGGTCGGCGCGCTCCTGTTCGTCGTAGATGGTGCGCGCCTCCTCGACGAGCGCGTTGTAGTCCTCGTTCACCCAGTTGGTGAAGAAGAACGCCCCGTTGGGGTGCAGGAACTTGTAGAACGACACGTCGGGGTACCAGAGCGCGAGGTAGGAGCTCGTCGTCGCCTGGAAGTCGCGGTTGGAGTAGACGTCCGAGAGCCACGTGCTCCACGTAATCTGCTGGATTTCGAGGTTGATGCCGACCTCGGCGGCGTCGGCGGCGATGACCTCCGCGGCCTGCACCTGCGTCGGGTAGGACTGCGGAATCTTGAACGTCGCCGTGAAGCCGTCGGACATACCGGCGGCGTCGAGGTGCTCTTGGGCCTTGTCGAGGTCACGCGGGCGCGGCTCGATGTCCGGGTTGACCCACGGACTGCCGGGCGTCGCCGGGGACGCGGTGGTCTGGCCGGTGCCGTAGAGCGCCGCTTCAGCGACCTTCTCCTTGTCGATGGTGTAATCGAGCGCGAGGCGGGCGTCCTTGTTGTCGAACGGGGCCACGTCGCAGTTCAGGCCGAGGTAGACGAGCGATTTCGGGAACTGCTTCTCGAATCGAACGTCGGGGGCCTGCTCGACGCGGGAGACGTCCTTCGGCGCGATGCCGTTGACGAAGTCGTACTCGCCGGCGAGGAACGATTGGAGGCGGACGCTCGGGTCCGGCACCTCGCTTTTGACGATGGTGTCGATGAACGGGCCGTCCTCGTCGGACGCGCCCCAGTAGTCCTCGTTGCGCGACATCGTGAACGAGGTCTCGATTTCGCGGCTCTCGAACACGTACGGACCGGTCCCGATGGGTTCTTCGACCATGTCCTTCTCGGCGTTCTCGGCGGGCATGACCGACAGCTCCGCCGTCGCCATCTTGGCGAGGAACGGCGCGAAGGGTTCGGTGAGTTGGACTTCGAAGGTGTAGTCGTCGGGGGCGCGAAGCTCCTCGACGTAGTCGAAAAAGCCGGTGGCGAGGTAGTCGCCGTTCTGGACGCGCTCGTAGCTCGCCAGCACGTCCTCGGAGGTCATCTCCTTGCCGTTGTGGAAGGTGACGCCCTGCCGGAGGTTGAACGTCAGGAGCGTGTTGTCGTCGGACTGCTCCATCGACTCCGCGAGGTGCGGTTCGATGGAGTAGTCGTCCTGCAGCGCGACGACTTCCTCGTAGATGTTCTCAAGAACGCGCTTCGAGGCCGCGGAGGTGTCGATGTGCGGGTCGAGACCCTGCACCGGCACCGCGCCGCCCCACTGGAGCGTGCCGCCCTGCTTCCCGCCGCTCGCGGCGGTCGTCTCGGTGCTTTCGGTGTCGTCGCTTCCGCCCGAAGTGCCCGAATCTGCGGTCGTGCTGTCGTCTGAACCGCCGCCCGTACACCCGGCGAGCGCCGCCGCGCCGGTCGTCGCCGCCGCCCCGAGGAAAGTGCGGCGGTCGAACCGACTGCGACGCGTGCCGTCGCCGGTGCTGTCGGAGGAGTCGCTCCCCTTGCCATTCTCTTGCATACAGACCCTCAAATCCGCTACTGTGTGATAAAAATTGTGATTGTGTGAGTACAATCATCATATCGAGACGAGAGAGGTGTAACACCAGATACCATTTCGAGCGCCGGACGAGAGGGAACTGTGGAATGACCAATTCCACCCGGTCACGTCCGGGATTACTCCCAGAACGTCAACCCACCACCCCACAGGCGACGGTCCAAATCGACGACCCGACGACGGCCCGCAGGTCGGTCGCGAGCGACCGAGCCGTGCCGACGGACGTCTTCGAGAGACATGGTAGGGGCAGAGTCCGAGAACCCACATCCAGCGTACCGTGCCTGCTGATTTCGGAGAGTGCGCGACTGGCCGGTACTGTCATGCATGTGACCGAATTCCAAACAATAAAATAGGGTGAGTCCCGAATCCGGGAACCATGCGAGTCAATCAGCAGCGACTCCGCAGCGACATCGAGTCGAACGCGGAGTTCGGGGCCGTCCCGACGGACGAAGGTCGGGGGCGGACGGTCCTGACCGGCAGCGAGGCGGACCGGCGGGCGAGAGAGTTCTTCTGCGAGCGCCTCCGGGACGCCGGTCTCTCCATCACCATCGACGAGGTCGGCAACATCGTCGGCCGATGGGAACCCGAGAGCGCGGACCCCGACGCGGCCCCCGTCGCCACGGGGAGCCACCTCGATTCGGTCCCCGAGGGCGGCATCTTCGACGGCCCGCTCGGCGTCTACGCGGGGCTGGAGAGCGTCCGCGCGATGCAGGACGCCGGCGTCGAGCCGGTCCGCCCCGTCGAGGTCGTCAACTTCACCGAGGAGGAGGGCCAGCGGTTCGGCGGCGGCCTCATCGGGTCGGCGGTCGCCGTCGGGGAACTGGGCGTCGCGGAGGCGCTCGATATCGAGGACGACGACGGGATTCCGCTCGGTGACGCCCTCGCGGACATCGGCTACCGGGGCGACGGGCGCGTCGACGCCGCCGACTGGGACGCGTGGATAGAGCTCCACATCGAGCAGTCAGAGCGCCTCGAAGACGCGGCGGTCCCGGCCGGCGTCGTCACGAGCATCGTCGGCCTCTCGCGCTGTGCCGTCGAAATCACGGGTGAGGCCGACCACGCGGGGTCGACGCTCATGGGCGACCGCTCGGACGCGCTCGCCGCCGCCAGCGAGTTCGTCCTCGACGTGGAGCGCGCGACGAACGAGCGCGGCGAGGTCTCGGAGACCGCGGTCGGAACCGTCGGCAAACTCGAAGTCTCGCCGAACGCGCCCAACGTCATCGCCGGGCAGGTCGACCTGACCGTCGACATCCGCGACGTGGCGTACGACTCCATCGAGTACGTCATCGACGAGGCGGAAGCGAGCCTCGACCGCATCGAGGCCGAGCGCCCGGTCGAAACCGCGCTCTCGCACCCGTGGGACCGCAAGCCCGTCGAGATGAGCGAGCGCTGCCGCGCCGCGCTCCACGACGCCGGGGCCGATGCCGACCTCGACACCCTCGACCTCCACTCCGGGGCGGGCCACGACACCATGCACGTCGCGGCCGTCACCGACGCCGCGCTGCTCTTTGCCCCCTCCCGCGACGGCATCTCGCACAACCCCCGCGAGTGGACCGACTGGGAGGACTGCGCCGACGCGACCCGCGTACTCGCCGGCGCGCTCGCCGACCTCGCGACCGAGTGACGAGACCGCCCGCTCGACGACTGTCGTGTTCGTTTCCGTGCTCCGATGAACCACCGCGACTGGTGAGTCCGAGTCGGCTGACTCCCGCATCTCCGCGACGGCCGCGTCGTCGAAACCGCTCGCTCGGGCGAAACACGAATCATCAAGTAGAGCCGCTGAAGACCCGCTATTCTCACAGTTCGAGGCGAATCGAGTCACGTAACACACCGCATCGTTTGTGGAATGAGAACAGAACGAATTAGCGGTCGGATTCGCTGTTTCAGCCCGTTAGAAGACCGAATTCAGTTTCGTTGGCCCCGAAATAGCGCTACGTTGCGGTAATCCGTGCGTTTTATCGGTTCTCTCGAAAGTGAACGTTCGTCAAATACAAACATCTATGGCTCGGGAGCTTCGAACTGGACTATGGCAGACGAACACACGACCGGTTCGCCGCGGACCCTGAAGACGGTGTCTCGTGCGTTCGATGTCGTTCGTGCGCTCGAAGAGCTAGACGGCGCGCGAGTGACCGAGTTGGCAAACCATCTGGACCTCTCGAAGAGCGTCGTCTACAACTACTTGAGCACGCTGCGGGCCGAGAAGTTCGTCGTGAAGGAGGAAGACACCTACCGGCTGTCGCTGCAGTTCCTCCTCGTGGGCGAGTACGTCCGCTACCAGAACATCCTCTACCGAATCGGCAAGCCCGAAATCGAGGAGCTCGCGGAGAAGACCGGCGAGTACGCCCACTTAGCGACCGAACAGCACGGGCTGGGCGTCAACCTCTACAAGGTGAGCGGCGAGAAGGCCGTCGGGAGCGACTACCAGGTGAACAAGCTCCAGCGCGCCGACTACCTCCACTTCTCGGCGACCGGAAAGGCGATTCTCGCCCACCTTCCCAAAGAGCGCGTCGAGTGGATTATCGACCAGTACGGCCTGCCGGGGAAGACCGAGGCGACCATCACGACCCGCGAGGAACTCTTCGAGGAGTTGGAGACGATTCGCGACCGGGGCTACTCGCTCAACGACGAGGAGGAAATCAAGGGCCTGCAAGCCATCGGCGCGCCGGTAACGAACCGCCACGGACGCGTCCTCGGCTCCATCAGCGTCTCCGGGCCCGTCCGCCGGATGAAACAGCCCGAGTACCACGAACAACTCATCGAGAGCGTCGTCAACACCGCCAACGTCATCGAGGTCAACGTCAACATGGAGGAGTCCGACGACGACTTCCCGACGTTCAGTTAGTCGGTCGCGTCCTCGCCGGACATCACGCCGGAGTCGTCTTCACGTCGACATCTCCCGTCCGGTTCACAAACGGAGAACCGGCGGTCTCGACCGCGTCGCGGTCGAGTCGGGGACCCCGAAACGGGACGAGCGGTGGGCCGAGGACTCCCCCCGCTCTCAAATCTCGGCGCCGCGGTGTCGAAGCAGCACTCGGACCGTCGACGCCGTCCGCCAGCCGAGAGTGACGTTTTCGACCATCGGACGGTCAACACGCCCCCAAAAGTTGCGAGAGCGGAACATCGAGGAGTCCAGAGACAACAACTGATAGCCCGCAGTATTGACTATATAAGAACGCGAATAGATAATCAGTCGACGAATATTCGACGAGGCACGAGATTCCAGCTAGTCTCCGAAATCGTCACCGCAACCGAGACGCCTCACCGAAGGGCGGACGACGACTATCACCCCGACGGACGAGCCGAATTCTATTACGAGGCTATGTGTGTAATGCAAGTGCGGTCAAGCGACACAGTTCCGAACGCCGAAGTTCGAATGTCGTCCGCGCACGACCGGGCCGACCGAGTTCGTCGTCGATAGACGAACACTTCGTACCGACCGGACGAGTCGAGACGCGGAAGAGCAGTCGAACACGGTCTTCTGGTCGCGATGATATTGAATACTATAAACAACAGTGCGGTGCCAGATAGGGTTTATCCGTCGCCTGAATGTCCAACTGTCTCGAACGGTAACGGCGATACGAGCGGACCGGCCCAGTGACATATACTAAATATACTAAATAGGATTTCTATAAATTGTAAAATTTTTGAAATGTTCGAAATTTCCAATTCGTTCTCATCAATCAACCCTCTCCAGTGGATATGTTTTGTTGTCGCAATACTATAACGAGATCGTCAGAGAGAGAGACGAGGTGTCCCCTCACGCCGGGTCGGCGTTGTCGACGGGGTCGCCGGGGGCGTCAAACTCGTCGGGCTCGTCGG
This sequence comes from Haloferax sp. Atlit-48N, assembly GCF_003383015.2. NCBI lineage: Archaea > Methanobacteriati > Methanobacteriota > Halobacteria > Halobacteriales > Haloferacaceae > Haloferax > Haloferax sp. Atlit-48N. Next base: position 125,041 of record NZ_CP137692.1, read on the forward strand.
GCTCGTCGGATTCGGTGTCGAGCGGTCGCCGGACCACGAGCACCGGACCGACCGTCTGTTCGGCGACGCGGTCAGACGTTTCACCGAACAGCCGGCCGCGGAGCGTGGGTTTCTCCTCACCCATCACGACCACGTCGTGGTCGTCAGCGGCTTCGATGAGCGCCTGAAGCGGGTTCTGGGCGACGACGACGACGCGCGAGATGTGTTCGCGGCAGACCCCGAGGGCGGCCAGTTCGCCCGCGACCTCGCTGAGCAGGTCTTCGCCGTCCGAGACCGCGGCGTCCTCTTCGGCGGCGTGGAACAGCGTGAGCTCGATATCCTCGTGTCTCCCGACGGCCGCGGCGACCTTGGTAATCGTTTCGAGGTTGATGTCCTCTTTTATCGGGACGATAACGCGGTCGATAATCGGGGCGGGGTTCGAGAGCAACACCGCGTCGCAGTCCGCCTCCGTGGCGATGCGCTCCATCGTCTGGTCGGCGTCGTGAGTGAACACGAGCCGCGTCTCGACGGTCGCACCGGCGGCTTCGAACACCGAGACGAGCTCGCCGAGCTCCTCGCGCGCCTTCGGTTCGAACTGTTCTCTGGCCTGTTCGGGGGCCGTCTGCTCGGGAATCTCGTGATACGCGAGGATGACGACCGTCGTCCCCGAGAGCAGGCGGGTCAGTTGGTCAGGAATCACCTGTCCTTCGAGCACCGCGACGGGGACGAGCACGCGAACGTCGTCGGAATTACGCATCTGAGCTCACCCCCTTGAGGCGCACGTCTCTGGCGTAGACGAAGTACCACGCCAGCGCCGCGAGCGCGACGACGACGCCGACCGCCTGCGAGAGCGGTTGCATGAACGCGACGAGGCTGAAGCTCGCGAGCGCCCCGAGCACCGGAACGACCGGGTAGCCGGGGACGCGAAACGACGGGTCGTACCACGCGGGGTTCGACCGACGGAGCGCGATGAGCGCCACGCAGATGAGCCCGTAGGTGACGAGGTGCAGGAACGACGCGACCTCTGCGAGCACCTCCGTCCGGCCGACGGCGACGAGGACGACCGTCGGCCCGCCGACGAGCGCGAGCGCGACGTGGGGCGTCCCGTACCGGAGGTTGATTCGCGCGAGTTGCGGCGGGACCAGCGCGTCGCGGCTGAGCGCGTAGAGCGCGCGCGACGAACTGAGAATCGAGGCGTTCGCGCTCGACACCGTCGCGAAGAGCCCGGCGATGAGGATGGCGACCGCGCCGGGGAAGCCGAGGTACGAGCGGGCGACCTCGACGATGGCCGTCTCGCCGAAGGTGGCGAGTCGAGCGCTCCCGAACGCGCCGGTCGAGACGAGAATCGTCACGACGTACAGCACCCCGACGACGACCACGGACCCGACCATCGCCAGCGGGAGGTTCCGGCCGGGTTTCGTTATCTCGCCCGCGACCGTCGCCACCTGCGCGAACCCGAGGTAGGAAGTGAACACGAGCGCCGCCGTGGTGAAGATGCTGAGCGTCCCGTAGGGCATGAACTCCTCGGGGACGGTCTGCCGGCCGAACAGCCCGAGCGTGTCGAGCGAGCCGTAGACGAGGAACACGAGGAGGATGCCGAGAAGCAGGCTCACGATGCCGTTCTGGAGCTTCGTCGCGTTCTCGGTCCCGAACATGCTGAGCGCCGTCAGGACGATGCCGAAGCCGACGCCGAGCGTCGCCACGAGCGGCAGGTCCGAGACCATCGACGCCGCGCCCAACTCCGCCAAGACGGCGATGGCGTACTGCGCGAAGCCGACGAGGTAGAACGCCGAGGCGAACACCAGCCCCAGCCAGAGACCGATGCCGACGACCGCGCCGAACGCCGACCCCATCCCGCGGGAGATGAAGTAGTACGCGCCGCCGCTTTTCGGCATCGCCGTCGCCAACTCGGAGGTCGGAAGCGCGACCAACAGCGCGATGACCGCCCCGAGCGCGAACGAGAGCGCGGCCGCGGGGCCAGCCTGCCCGGCGGCGAGACCGGGGAAGACGAAGATACCCGCGCCGACCATGGTCCCGATACCGATTGCCAACCCGCCGCGGAGGCCGATTGTTCGCTCCAACTCGGTCCCGCTTTCGAGGACCGTCACCTCGTCGGCCGCGGCCCCGACATCGACCGCCGGGTCCGCGTCACCGACCGGTTCCCCGCCGTCGGGCGGGTCCGCCCCGAGCACTGAACCGCCGTCGTTTCCATCGGACATTGTAACGTCCTGTTATCACGGCTCCCCAATATATCTACTACCCATCATATTGAGGGCAGTCGGTCGGCCGGTGGGTGCGACACCGCCGGCGGTGCGTCGTCGCCCCCGACGAGAGAAAGGGTTAATCCGTCCGCGGCACGCCCTGCATACAGAACGATGGCGCACGGAACGCAACGCGGCGGACGGGTCGGGCGGGGTGAGCCGCGGTGAACTGGTCGCGGAAGTCGCTCGACGAGCTCGAAGCGTTCTACTGGGAGACGATAGCGCCGGCGATGGACCGCGACGGGATGGACCCGACGCGGGACGTGCCGACCTACGCGTGGCTGACCGAACGCGGCTGGTCGGGCATCGCCTACGCGCTCCGCGAGAAACACGACCTCACCCCGCGGGAGTTCTTCGTCGAGGTCGTCGGTCTCGGCGACGATGAGGCCGACGAGGGCTACGACTGGGGCGTCGACGACGACCGCACCGTCGAGGCGTTCGAGTCCTACCTCGGCATGCTCGAATCGCGGCGCGGCCTCGCGGACTCGACGCTGCCGACCCGCCGCACCCACCTCGCGCGGTTCGCCCGAATCTACCGCGACCGGTACGGGTCGGCGGACCTGCTTTCCCGGCTCGACGACCGCGACGCCGAGCCCGACGAGATAGACCGCTGTCTCGCGGTCCTCGACGAGTTCGACGCCGAGCTCGCCACCGACGGAACGAAGCTCAAATACCTCCAGACGGTCCGGTCGTTCTACGAGTACCTCGTCGACTTCCGGCGCGCGCGGTACAACCCCGTCGAGAACGCCGCAAAGCAGTTCCGCTGGGAGCAGGGCCAACCCGACAACCGCACGATGACGGCCGACCAAGTGAGCGACGTGTACGCCGTCGCCGACGACCTCGAAGACCGGCTTCTCGTCCTCGGACTCGCCGGGTGGGGGCTGCGACCGAACGAACTCGCGTCGCTCCGCGCCTCCCAGCTCGTCCTCTCCGGCGACGACCCCCACATCGCGTTCGACGAGCGCAAAAACGGGCCGGGAACCGTCGCGCTCCTCTACGGCGTCGACGCCGTCGCCGCGCGCATCGACGCGCTCGCCGCGGACGACGACTGGAACGGCGCGCTGTTTCCCTCCTCGCGGGCCGCCTCGGGACACATCGCCCGCGAGACGGTCAACCGCCGGTTCAAGCGCCTCGCCGACGAGGCCGGCGTGACCGTCGACGGCGAGGTTCCGACCGCGAAACTCTGTCGGCGCTTCTGGTACACGGCATATCAGGAAGCGGTCGACGAGATGCTCGCCCAGTTGGAGGGCGTCGCCGCCGACCAAGGGTCGAAAAGCGCCGGCGTCGTCATGTCGAACTACCTCTCCGAGGAGCGCCGCCGGTCGTTCCGCCGGCAGGCGATGCGCGAGACGCTGGCCGACGTGTTCGAGTCCGCCGGCGAGTCTGCGACCGTCGAGACGCAGATGCCGTGACTGTCGCGTCGGTCGCTGCGCAAGACACGAGGTGGGTCGGCGGCCGGGTAAATCATATGTCGCGATATACAACTATCTCGTGGTGGGAGTGGTATGCAGACCGACAGCGACGCGACCGCATTTCTGTACTGAAAAGCCGCCAGCGTTCGGAACGGACCGGCGGTTCGACGGAAACGCTCTGCTCAGTCCAGAGAGACGTTCTTCCCATCGAATCGCTGGCAGACTACGCACCCGTCGGACACTCGTCCACCCCCGATAATGATGGCTCACCGACGTTTTTGTTACACGACTAACTTTGTAAAGTATAGTGACTCTCGTTCCGGGGAGTAAGACACTTGCGAGCGTCGAAGAGTGTCCGGCGCACACGTCGTCAGGCGTGGGCGACGCTCTCGGCACCGCGCAGACGGTCACCTGTGGCCGTTCGGAATCTATCCCGCAATCTCCTCGGCGGCGAACGCCTCACGGAGTCGGTCTTCGTCCTCGGGCGAGAGGTTCGTCTCGATTATCTCGAACTCGTCGTCCGACAGTTCCGCCTTGATTCGGTCCATCTGCGCGCCGCGGGACAACAGGAACAGCGCGGAGGTTCCGGGTTCGACCGTGTTCGCGACCTCTTTGATGAACGAGTCGTCGACGCCGATGTCGGTGAACTTCCCGCTGAGCGCGCCCGTCACCGCTCCGACCGCCATCCCGAGCCACGGCATCCAGAAGATGACGCCGATGAGAAGCCCCCAGAACGACCCCCCGAGCGCGCCCACGCCGACGAGGCTCTGTGCCTGTTTGACCTTCACCTGCCCGTTCTCTTTTCGAACGGCGATGGCGGCGTCCTCTATCGTAATCAGTTCGCGCTTCTGGAGGTGGTACAGTTTCTCCCGCATGTTCTCCGCGCCGTCCATCGTATCGAACGCGAGTACGACTAGTGAACTCATCTCATCAACTCACTCACACGTAAGCGGGAAACCATAATAAACTGTGTTTACCGCGTCGCTGACTGTCTCGAAGCCGGTAATTCGTCGCGTTCGAAACAGTCAGCCGTCCCTCGAACGAGTGTTTCCCGCGAAGTTCGAGGGATGGCCACCCGACCCGTCACGACCTACGGCTCTATACTCGTCGCCCGCCAACGCTCCGGTATGACTAGTCGGAACTCGTTCACGCCCGCGGAGTGGCGGGCGCTCGCACAGACGCCGGTCGAGGTGATGTACGGCGTCGTCGTCGCCTCGAACGGCGGCCTGCGGCGAGAGCTGAAGACGATTCGTCGGACTCTCCGACACACCGACGAGTTCGGCCCGGAGTCGGAGCTCGTCACCCACGTCGCCGGGGCCGTCCGGGTGAACGCCGACCGGGTGCGACGCGACGCGGAGACGCGAGATTTCACTCGCCCGGTGGCAATCGCTCGCGCGGGCGACCACTGCCGGGAAGCGACGGCAATCGTCCGAGCGCGGGCGACCCCGGCGGAGCGAGACGAGTACGGACGGTTCGTTCGCTGGTGCGCCGAACGGGTCGCGGACGCCGGGGTCGAAGGCGGGATACTCCGACTGGGCGGCCGGCGGGTCAGCCCGGCCGAGCGGGCGTTCATCGACGCCATCGAGGATACGCTCGCCGTTGCCGATACGCCGAGCGAGACAAGCGGGTGAGCTATCCTATCAAAGCACTCATATTATTTAGTGCTTCGTGACGTTGTATCCCGTATGCGACTCGTTCAGGTGCTGATACCCCGGGGGAGCCGAGAGAGCGTGCTGGAGTCGCTCGACGGACAGGGAGTCGACTACGCCGTCTTCGAGGAGGTCGGCCGGGGCGACTTCGAGGCGATGGTGCAGTTTCCGGTCCCGCCCAGCGGCGTCGAGACGGTGATGGAAAAGCTGACGAACGCGGGCGTCCGAGACGACAGCTACACCATCGTGCTCCCGACGGAGACGGTCGTCTCGCAGCGGCTCTCGGCCCTGAAAGAGCGCTTTCCCGGGCTCAGAATCTCCCGCGAGGAACTCCACGCCAGGGCGGAGGACCTCGCGCCGGCGAACTCGACGTTTTTCAGTTTCCTGATACTCAGCACGGTCATCGCCGCGACGGGACTGCTTCTCGACTCCGCGGCGACGATTATCGGCGCGATGGTCGTGGCCCCGCTGATGGGACCGGCGGTTTCGGCGTCCGTCGGGGCGATACTGGCCGACCAACGGATGGCGACTCGCGGCGTCGTCCTCCAGGTGACGGGCCTCGCGGCGGCCATCGCGACGGCCGCGGTGCTCGGAGTGGTGCTCCAGCAGACGATTCTCATTCCGCCGGGCGTCGATATTCAGGCGATACCGCAGGTCGCAGAGCGAACCAGTCCGAACGTCCTGTCGCTGTTTCTCGCGTTGGGGTCGGGCATCGCGGGAGCGATAAGCATCATGCGCGGGTCCGGGTCGACGCTCGTCGGCGTCGCCATCGCTGTCGCGCTCGTCCCGCCGGCGGCGACATCTGGGCTGGGTATCGCGTTCGGACTCCCCGCGGTCGCCGTCGCGGGCGCGGTGCTCGTCGTCGTCAACCTCCTCGCCATCAACCTCTCGGCGCTGATTCTGTTCTACCTGTCGGGGTTCAAACCGCTCGACGCCGACGAGCGGGAGGGCGTCAGAACGTCGGTCGCCACCCGAATCGCCGTCATCGGTGTGGGTATCGCCGTGCTCTCGCTCGTCCTCGCCGGGGTGACGTACGCGTCGTTCCAGACCGCGTCGTTCGAGCAACAGACGCAGGCCGAACTCCAGCGGCAGTTCGACGAGGCGGACATCGAGGGCGTCGAACTCGTCAGCGTCACGGTCGACTACCGGCCCATCGATTACCTCCTCGGGAACCAGCCGCGAGTCGACGTGCTGGTCGGGATTCCGCGGGACCTGCAAGCGCCGCCCGACCTCGCACAGCGGTTCGACGACCAACTGACCGCGGAGTTGGGCCGGGACGTGGTCGTCAGAGTCGGCTTCGTGGAAGCGCAGGTCTCCGACGAGGACGCCGAGCTACTCATCAACGGCGACGCGTTCGGGCTGTGGGAGTTCACCGACGTCGACGGCCTCGACAAGTTCGACGCGCTCGTCGACCGCTATCCGGAGCTGTTCGACCAGTTCGAAGCGACCGGCGAGCGAGTCCCCATCACGCTCATCCCCGGGAATCACGACTACGAACGCGTGGCGAAGGACGCACCGAACGAGGAGACGTGGTTCCAACGGCTCGTCACACCAGCGCCGGGGCGGGGAGACGATATTCCGTCCCGGACGGTCGTCCGACCGACCACCGAATCAAGCGGCGCGGCCGCAACTAACCCGAGTGGCGGTGACGCGACGACCGAGGCTCCGAGGCGTCCGGTGCGCAGAGAGGTTTATCGAACGGGACGTGGTATCGAGGACGATGGACTCTGACGCGAACGCGCACGTTCTCGACGAGGGGGTGGCGAGGACCGATTCGGCGAGCGGGCTGGCGTACTGGGGGCCGGCCGTGGCGGTGAGTCTCGCGATGTTCATCGGGGTCATCGACTCGACACTGATGAACGTCGCGATTCCGTCTATCGTCACCGACCTCGACACGACCGTCACGGTCGTCCAGGGCGCGATTTCGTTCTACGCGATGGTCATGGCGGCGCTGATTCTCCCCGGCGGCAAGCTGTCGTCGATGTACGGGGTTCGACGGCTGATGACCGCGACGCTCCTCGTGTACGGCGTCGGGACGACGCTGGCGGCGCTGAGTTGGAACGTCGTCGTGCTCTACGTGGGCTGGTCGGTCATCGAGGGGGCCGCCGCCGCCGTGTTGCTCCCGCTGACGTTCACCGTCCTCCTCGTCAGCTACGAGGGCGCGGACCGGGCGAAAGCTCTCGGCATCCTCGCCGGCGTGAACGCGGCGGGTGCCGCCTTCGGGCCGCTTTTGGGCGGCGCGGTCACGACGTTTGCGAGTTGGCGCTGGGGGTTCGGCATCGAGGTGCTAATCGTCCTCGTCGCGCTCGCGTTCGTCAGGTATCTTCCGGAGGCGTCCCTGAACGAGACGCCGACGAAACTGGACATCGGCGGCACGCTCCTCTCGGTGGCGGGGACGACCGCCCTCGTCGCCGGCGTCCTCTTGGCCGGGCGGTACGGCTGGCTAGCGGCCCGCCGACCGTTCGTCGTCGGCGGCGTGCAACTGGACTCGTTCGGCGCGTCTCCGACCGTCTGGCTCGTCGGCATCGGCGTCGGCGTCTTCGCGGCCTTCGTCCAGTACGAGCGCCGCGTCGAGCGCGAGGGCGGGTCGCCGCTCGTCCCGGTCCGCCTCCTGTCGAACGGGGCGTTCACCGCCGGCATCGCCACGAACGCCGTTCGGTCGCTGGTCCTCGCGGGGTTCATCTTCGTCGTCCCGGTCTTCCTCCAGACCGGGGCCGGGTACACGGCATTCGAGACCGGCGTCGCGATGCTCCCGTTCTCGGTTGCGACGTTCGTCGCGTCCGTCTTCACGACCGGCTGGCGGCGGTTCGTCGCGCCGAAACTGCTGGTTCAGGCCGGCGTCGTCCTCATGGGAATCGGCGTGCTCGCGCTCGCGTCGCAGACGGCGCTGGACGCGACAGTCGCACAGCTCGCCGTGCCGATGGCGCTCGTCGGCCTCGGGCTCGGCCTCGTGATGGCACAGCTCATCGATATGACGCTCTCGGCGGTCGACCAGCGGGACTCGGCGGCGGCGTCCGGGCTGTTGAACGCGACGATGATGCTCGGCTACTCGTTCGGGACCGCTATCGTGGGCACGTACCTGCTCAGGCGGTTCTACGACGGCGTCGTCGACGGCGTGTTGGCCGCCGCGGGCGCGAGCGTGTCAGCGAGCGAGCGAGGGGCGCTCGTCGTCGCGCTGGAAACCGCCGCCGAGACGGCGACCGAAGGGACCCAACGGGCGTTTCTCGCCGGCCTCACGCCGGCGCAACGGGAGCTACTGGCCGAGGTGTTCGACGCCGCGATAGTGCAGGCACAGCGGGCGACGCTGTTCCTCCTCGCCCTGTTCGCGTTGCTCGTGCTCCTCGTTTCGACGCTGCTACCGGACGAAGGGACCAGCGGCGACCCGTGAGCCGTGAGTACGGCGTCGCTCGCTGCCGTCGCTCTCATCGCTGTCGTCGTCGTGACCAACAGTGCGTCGAATGAGCAGACTGGCGGGAGAGACCGCCATTCGAGATATCCGTTCTGATAATCTCACTCAGAGCAGTATAGTATATATTTAGCAATATAGTCTCAGGATTCCTGAAGAATACCATCTTAGATGCCGATTTTAGCCCTCTAAACCACAAATTTTTAGAATTTTTGAAATGTTTACCAGATGTAGTCGTGTTATATTCGAACATAACCATATTGATTCAGAGACACTTTTGAAATAGTTATATTTGAAGAGTTGTGTTTATTCGATATTATTATATGATATTCCAGACAGTCTGTATCGCCTAATTATCGGATGTGAATCCGCATCTGGCAGCAGTATGATATTTGAGGGAATCAGGGGCCACGGCAGGACGGACAGAGAGGCGAACACTCGATGACGAGGGGGGTCGGGATAACGCGACAGCGGGTGAGTACAGTCGTGTTGGCGTTGGTAACGGTGATGTCGCTCGTCGCGTGGGTACCGGTCGGCGCGGCGCTGACGATATCTGACCCGCCGTCACCGACGGCGACGAACGAGTGAGCGCGTCGGCGAGCGCGAACCCGAAACCGTTCCGAGTCAGGACGAGAAGATAGTCCGAGAGAGAATCCGGCGTCAGCGCTTCTCGCGCGCGGCTTCGACCGACGCGAAGAAGCCGAAGTACGCGACGACGCCCGCACCCATACAGAGGTAGAACGCCCACTGCGGTCCGTCGAGAACGTCGAACAGGACCGAAACGACCGTCACCCACGCCAGGGCGAACAGCAGGTCGGTTAGCATCCCCGAGCGGTGTTCGCGCACGTGGGTGCGAATCGTCTCCGCGAGGCTCATCGACGGGGCACCTCGCCGGGAGTCGCGGGCGACGTGGTCGTCGTCGCGCGGGTGGTGGCCGTTCTCGCGTGGGTCGCGTCGTACATCGGTTACGCGTCCGCTTCTGCTTCCGTTTCCGCGTCCTTTTCGTGGACGTCGACGACGAGCACCGGGAGCCGCGTCCGCCGGAGGACGCGTTCGGTCACGCTCCCGAGGACGACCCGGGAGAGACCGGAGCGACCGTGCGAGCCCATCACGACGAGGTCGATATCGTTGTCCTCGACGAACTTCCTGATGGCTCGCGCCGGTTCGCCCGGGACGACGTGTTCCCGGACGGCCAGCCCGTGTTCGGCGGCGGCGTCGGCGACGTAGCCCGTGGCCGCGTCGGCCGCGTCCTTCACTTCGGGCATGTCGTCGAGGTGGCCCTGCCGGATGCGGTCGACCTGCTCCGTTCCCAGCGAGTAGCTTGTGGCGTCGACGTCGACGACGTACAGCGCGTGGACCGTCGCGCCGTACTTCGAGGCGAGGTCGACCGCCTGTTCGACGGCGTACTCCGCCGCGTCGCTTCCGTCAGTCGGAACGAGGATGTGTTCGTACATTGGTTAATCGTCCGCGGGGGACTGGCCCCCGTCGGCGCTCATGACGACGTCTTCTGCGGACTGTTGCTGGCCCATCGGTTCGGGGCTGTGACACTGCCGGACCATCTTCTTGATTCGCTCGGGCGGTTCGTCAGTCGCCATCGAGACGGCGATGGTGACGACGAACACGAGCGGCGTGCCGACCAGCGCCGCGCCGATGGCCGGCACGAACTCGGCGAAGAGGTCGCTGAAGTGGAAGATGAGGTCGTTGACCACGGCGGCGACCCAGAGCGTGAGGCCGACGCTCATGCCCGCGAGCGCGCCCTGACGGTTGGTGTTCTCCCACCAGAGACCGAGGAAGAACATCGGGAACAGCACGATGGCCGCAAGGGAGAACGCGAGCGCGACCAGTTCGCCGACGAGCGCCGGCGGGTCGAACGCGGTTACCGTCACGATGATGCCGAGCGCGACGATGGTCGCGCGACCGACGAACACCTGCTGACGCTGGGTCGCGTCGGGGTTGATGATGTTCGTGTAGATGTCGTGAGAGACGGCGGACGAGGCGGTGATGAACAGCCCCGCCGTCGTGGCGATGGCGGCGGCGATGCCGCCGGCGGCGACGAGGCCGACGAACCACGTCGGCAGGTTCGAAAGCTGCGCCGCGAGCACCACGATGAGGTCGCCCTCACCGCCGCTCATGCCGCCGTTGGCCGCGAACGTCGGGCCGTACTGGGAGGCGTCGTAGAGGTCGACGCCGAACGCCGCCAGCGCCGGGGCGCTCCAGTACAGGAGCAGGATGAAAAACAGCCCCCAGACGGTCGACTGCCGCGCCGTCTTCTCGTTTTCGACGGTGTAGAACCGCACCAACACGTGCGGGAGCCCGCAGGTGCCGAAGATGAGCGAGAACGCCGTGGCAATCCAGAGGTAGAACCCGGCGTTGGCGAACGGCTCGGAGAACTCGGTGGAGAGTTCGCCGATGAGTTGGCCGTATTCGATGTGCGGGAGGACCGTCGAGTAGCCGCCGGTGAAGCCGACGACGTAGACGGCCGTCAGGAACGCGATGATGAGGATGACGTACTGGACGGCCATGTTCTTCGTCGCGCCCATCATGCCGGAGATGGTCAGATAGCCCACCGTAATCGCCATCATCACGATGACCATCGTGACGTAGTCGGTCCCGAAGACGTACAACCCGACGAGACCCATCCCGCGGGCCTGCCCGACCGAGTAGACGAACCCGATGAGGATGGTCGTCAGCGCGCCGATTGCCCGCGCCGTGTCGGAGTTGAATCGGTCGCCGACGAAGTCGGGTGCGGTGTACTTCCCGAACCGGCGCATCTGCGCGGCCAGGAAGATGAGCAGGACGAAGTAGCCGGCCGTCCAGCCGATGATGAACGCGAGCCCGTAGAAGCCCGAGAGGGCGACGAGCCCCGCTAACCCGAGGTACGAGGCCGCAGACATCCAGTTCGCACCGATTGCCATCCCGTTTTCGATGTTGCCAATCGACCGGCCGGCGACCCACATTCCCTCGGTGTCGGCGACTTTGAACACGTAGCCGATGGCGAGAAACAGGGTCAACATCCCGACGACCATGATGGCAGGCACGAGTTTGAACGAGATGTTGAGCGCCTCGGGAAGCAGGTCACCCGACTGGAGGAACACGCTCGCCGTCATTCGACGCGCCCCCCGTCGGCGACGGCGGCCTCACGCTCGCCCTTCGAGCGCGCTTTCGACGCCGTGTGGTCGATGCCGTACCGCTCGTCGAGCTGGTCGCGCTTGCGCGAGTAGATGAACGCGAGCACGAGCGAACTCGTCGGTGACAACACGGCGACGAGGAAGTAGTGCAGCGGGAAGCCGATGACCGGGAGCTGTGCGGTCATCGTCGCCGGTGCGAAGTAGGTGAGCACCGGCGGTCCGAACGTGAGCAGCGCCCACGCGATAAAGCCGGTCCAGATTACTTTCAGGTGGTCTCGCATGAACGGGGTGCTCGGCTTCAGCAGGTTCACCTCCCGCGACAGGTAGTCTATCTCGTCGTGTCTCGGAGCCGTACTCCGGTCGGTGCTCGCGTCGTGTGAGTCAATCTCTGACTCGGTTGATTCGCGTGACATAGATTGGTTGGTCGTCTCGTAGTTACGCACGATACGCCCGCCGAGTGGGGATTCAGTCGCCCCGCGCGCGGACCTTCGCCGCGATTTCCTCGACGATGTCGGGGTTCCGCAGCGTCGAGGTGTTCCCCAGTTCCGCGCCGTTCGCCACGTCTTCGAGCAGGCGACGCATGATTTTGCCCGAGCGCGTCTTCGGCAGTTCGGGCGTGAACACGACCTGTTCGGGGCGGGCGATGGGGCCGATGGCGTCCTCGACGCCCTCGACGATGCGCGCGCGGAGGTCCTCGCCCTCCTCGTACCCGTCTTCGGTGATGACGTAGGCGTAGACGGCCTCGCCTTTCACCTCGTGGTTCCCGCCGACGACCGCCGCCTCCGCGACGCCCTCGACGCCGACGATGGCCGACTCGATTTCCATCGTCCCGAGGCGGTGGCCCGAGACGTTGATGACGTCGTCGACGCGGCCGAGCACGGTGATGTAGCCGTCGTCGTCGACTTTCGCACCGTCTTCGGGGAAGTAGACCCAGTCGTCGGGGTCGTCGCTGTCGGTGTCGGAGTACTCCGCCCAGTATTCGGAGATGTAGCGCTCGTCGTTGTCGTAGAGCGTCCGAAGCATCCCCGGCCACGGCTTGTTCACCGTGAGATAACCCGCCCGACCGGGTTCGACTTCGTCGCCGTCGGTGTCGACGATTTGGGCGTCGATGCCCGGCAGCGGCGGCCCGGCGGAGCCGGGTTTCATGTTCTTGACGCCCGGGAGCGTCGTTATCATCATCCCGCCGGTCTCGGTCTGCCACCACGTGTCTACCACCGGGCAGTCCTCGTTGCCGATGTGCTCGTAGTACCACTTCCACGCGCGCGGGTTGATGGGTTCCCCGACGGTCCCGAGCAGGCGGAGACTCGACAGGTCGCGCGATTCGGGGTACTTGCTGCCCCACTTCATGAACGCGCGAATCGCCGTCGGAGCCGTGTAGAAGATATCGACGGCGTACTTCTCGACGAGTTCCCACATCCGGTCGCGGTTCGGGAAGTCGGGCGTGCCCTCGTACATCACCGTCGTCGAACCGAGCGCGAGCGGCCCGTAGACGATGTAGGAGTGACCCGTAATCCAGCCGATGTCGGCCGAACACCAGTAGGTGTCTTCCGTCTCGATGTCGAGGACGGCGTGGGAGGTCCACGTCGCGTAGGAGAGATAGCCGCCGGTGGTGTGTTTGACCCCCTTCGGCTGCCCCGTCGTGCCCGACGTGTACATGAGGAACAGCATATCCTCGGCGTCGCGTTCGACCGGCGCGACGCGCTCGCCGCCCTGTTCGTCGAGAAGAGTATCCCAGTCGTGCTGGTTGCCCTTCAGGTCGTGGTCGAAGCCGTCGTCACCCAGTCGGTCGACGACGACCGTGGCATCGACGCCGTGGTCGACGCTGTCGAGTCCCTCGTTGGTTTTGTCGAGGTGGTCGAGCGGGTCGCCGCGGCGGTAGTAGCCGTCGCAGGTGACGAGGAAGCGGGAGTCCGCGGCGTTCATCCGCGTCGCCAGCGCCTCGGCGGAAAAGCCGGCGAAGACGACGTTGTGGGGCGCGCCGATGCGGGCGCACGCGAGCATGGCGATGGGGAGTTCGGGAACCATCGGCATGTAGAGCGTGACTACGTCGTCCTCCTCGACGCCGAGGTCGCGCAGGGCCGCCGCGAACTCGTTCACCTCGCGGTAGAGGTCCTGATACGTGTACGTCCGCGTCTCGCCGTGTTCGCCCTCCCACTTGATGGCGACGCGGTTCTTGTCCCCGTTTTCGACGTGGCGGTCCACGCAGTTGTAACAGGCGTTCAGTTCGCCGCCGGTGAACCACTCGTAGAACGGCGGATTCGAATCGTCCAGTACCTCGTCGTAGTCGGCGTCCCAGTCGAGCAGGTCGGCCGCGCGCTCCCAGCAGTCGGGCCAGTTCTCCTCGAACTCGTCGTAGATGTCGGGGTCCGAGACGTTCGCCTGCGCGACGAACTCCTCGGTGGGTTCGAACTCGTCTTGTTCTGCCAGCCGTGCCTCCAGTTCAGCGTCACCCTGTGCCATAGTACGTGCTAACGAGTCTCGACAAAGGGCATAAGTAGGATAACTAATTATCGAAAGTTAACACCACGAATATACATAATAGTCTGTGAGCACGTGTATAGGCTTCAGAGCCACAGATGAACGGTTCATACTATTGTCCATAAATTTTGGTAATCTATCAATCAATAACGGACGTTCGTGTGCTAATTCGTCGCACGCCTAAGGGTCTAGGGTCGAAGCGCGTTCGTCGGTGTCGTCGTCGAAGAACGCGGTCATGAGTTTCTGCTGTGCGGTTCGGAGGTGCTGGTGGAGCGTCGGTGACGAGATATCTATCGAATCAGCGAGGTCTTCGGCGGTACTGCCGCGGGGCCACTCGAAATAGCCGGCGAGGTAGGCCGCCCGCAGGACGGACTCTTGCTTGTCGGTGAGTCGCGCCACGAGCGATTCCCGGAAGTCGGCGGTGTTTCGCGTGGGCCGTTCGACCTCCTGTTTCGCGACGAGTTCGGTGGCGGGATAGGCGTCGGTCAGGTCGGACAGCACGTCTCGGAGCGGCGTTTCGTTCGAGAACTCGCCGACGAAACGGGCGACGCCGTCCTCCGCGACGAACCGCGAGACGGTGCCGTCGTAGGAGGTGAGCGTCGTAATCGTCGACCCCGCCGAGAGCGCGACTTCGAGGAGGGACTCCGTCCCTCGGTCGCGAATGAGGCGGATGTGCTCGACGGCGTCCGTCGTTTGCAACTCGTCGAACACCGCGTCCGTCGTCGCCTCCCGGACGGTGAGGAAACACAGCAACGACCGCTCTTCGATGGGGACGACGCCGCGGAGCCGAATCGAACAGCCGAGGGCCGCGGAGAGTCGAACGAGCACGTCCTGCTCGTCCGAGGATTCGAACTCCAGTTGGACGACCGTGTCTGCCAGCAGTAGCTTCCGACGCTCGGCGGCGGCGATTGCCTGTCCGACGTGGCGACCCAGCGTCACCAGTACGTCCGCCTCGACGTCGGGAACCGCTTGGCCGTCGAGCGCGACGTAGAGCGCTCCATAGGCGGTGTCGCCGTGCGCCAGCGGAACGACCGCAATCGGCACGGGTTCCGAGTTCGGGAGCGAGTCGGGACGCACCGTCTGTACGTCGCGGGTGTCGCACGCGCGTCGAGTGAAGTCGGTGCCGCGACCGGCGAGCGACCCCCGGACCGCTTCGAGCGACGTCTCGTCGAGACCGGCGGCGGTGCGCGACGTTCGCGCGTCGGTTTCGCCCGATTCAATCCAAGCGAAACGGTAGCGGTCTGAATCGGTGAGCCGGTCACAGACGGCCTGTTCGACCTCGCTTCGGGTGTTCACCGCCGAGAGCGCCGACCCGACGCTTCGCGCGGCTTCGATGACCTGACGCGTTCGGTCGGGGTCGCCGCTGACGGCGCGCCCGTCGCTGTCGGCAGGGGCCGGCGAAAGCGCATCGAGCACCTCGTCTTCGCTCGGTTCACCGAGGAGCGGCGCGAGGCTCTCGATGCGGTCCCAGCCGCCGATTCGCATGACGACGCTCGGCGGGATGCCGTCGGCGAGCATCGTTCGGGCGAAGTGCCGTCGCAGGTCGCGAGTCGAAACCTCCGCCAGTTCCTCGCGGCCGGTCTCCTCGGCGGCGCGCGTGCCGACCGACGCCACGAGCATCTGGAGACGCCGCGGCGTGACCGGAAGCACTCGCTCCGTCTCGTCGATGCCGGTCGCCGTGACGTACTTCCGAACGTCGTGTTCGACCTCGCTCGGCAGATACGCCTCTCGTCCGTCGGTCGGGACGGCGACGAAGTAGAGCTCCGTTCCCCCGTGTCGCCGCTGAGTCACGTGTGCGGGTTCGAACCGGCTCATCTCGGCCGGCGTGAGGCCGACTTCCGCGCCGAGGCGGAGCACGAGGTCCTCGCGGTACGTCTCGGTCGCCCGGCGCAGTCGCTCGTACCCGCCCGCCGACAGCGGCGTCGGTTCGGAGTTTTCGTCCCGCATCCGTTTCGCAACACTGTCGATAAGCGAACTAAAGCTTCCGATGAGAGCACAGAACCGACATGGTGAAAGCGACAATCGGCGTGGAAGTCGCTCCCGAACGATAGTAACTGCGTTTCGCTTAGAGAGAACTGTCCGAAACGTCGTCAGCCGTCACGGACGATGGATTCGAGTTCACCGACGATTTCCGGGTTCTGGAGCGCGGACGTGTCGCCGAACTCCTCGCCGTTGGTGATGTTTTCGAGGAACCGGCGCATAATCTTCCCGGAGCGCGTCTTCGGGAGGTCGGGCGTGAAGACGACGGCGTCCGGCGTGGCAATCGGCCCGATGCGCTCGCGGACGTGTGCGGCGATGCGCTCGCGGAGGTCGTCGTCCCCGGAGACGCCCGTCTCCAGCGTGACGTAGGCGTGGATGCCGCCCGCCTCGGCGTCGTCGACGCTGACGACGGCGGCTTCGACGACGCCCGCGACGCCGACGATGGCCGACTCGATTTCCATCGTCCCGAGGCGGTGGCCCGAGACGTTGATGACGTCGTCGACGCGGCCGAGCACGGTGATGTAGCCGTCGTCGTCCACTTTCGCGCCGTCGCCGGTGAAGTAGTGCCAGCCGTCCACGTCGAGTTTCGCCGCCTCCTCGCCCCAGCGGTGGCCGTGTCGCAGGGCGAGCGGCATCCCGGGCCACGGGCGCGTGAGAACGAGATAGCCGGCCTCGTTCACGGGAACCTCCTCGCCGCGGCCGTCGACGACCCGCGCGCCGACGCCCGGGAGCGGCGGTCCGGCTGAGCCGGGTTTCATCTTCTCGACGCCCGGCAGAGTCGTAATCATCATCCCGCCGGTCTCGGTCTGCCACCAGGTATCGACGATGGGACAGTTCCCGTTGCCGATGTGTTCGTAGTACCAGTGCCACGCGCGCGGGTCGATTGGTTCGCCGACGGTTCCGAGCAGGCGGAGGCTCGACAGGTCCCGCGACGCCGGGAGCGACGTGTCCCACTTCATGAACGAGCGAATCGCCGTCGGGGCCGTGTAGAACACGTCGACGGCGTTCTCCTCGATGAGGTCCCAGATGCGGTCGCGCTCCGGGTAGTTCGGCGTCCCCTCGTACATGACCGCCGTCGCCCCGAGCGCCAGCGGCCCGTAGACGACGTACGAGTGGCCGCTAATCCAGCCGATGTTCGCCGTACACAGATACGTGTCCTCGGGGTCGAGGTCCAACACCGTCTGCGACGTCCACGCGACGTGGGCGAGGTAGCCGCCGGTGACGTGTTCGACCCGCTTCGGTTCGCCCGTGGTTCCCGACGTGTGGATGAGAAACAGCACGTCGTCGGCCGCCCGCTCGACCGGGGCGACCTCCGCGCCGGCGTGGGCGTCGACCAGTTCGTCGTAGGTGTGCTGTCCCGCGCCGAGGTGTTCGGTCTCTCCGAGGTGCTCGACGACCACCATCTCTTCGAGGTCGTGGGCGGCCTTGAGACGGGCGTCGTCGGCCTTGCTCTTCAGGAAGATGGCGCTCCCTCTCCGGTAGTAGCCGTCGCAAGTGACGAGGTACGCCGAATCCGCGCTCTCCAGTCGCGTCGCGAGTGCGTCCGCCGACAGCCCCGCGAAGACGACGTTGTGGGGCGCGCCGATGCGGGCGCACGCGAGCATGGCGATGGGGAGTTCCGGAATCATCGGCATGTAGAGCGTGACCACGTCGTCGGCCTCGACGCCCTGCGCGCGGAGCGCGGCCGCGAACTCGTTGACCTCCCGGTAGAGGTCCTGATACGTGTACGTCCGCGTCTCGCCGAGGTGGCTCTCCCACTTGATGGCGACGCGGTTTTTCGCCCCGGCTTCGACGTGGCGGTCCACGCAGTTGTAACAGGCGTTCAGCGTCCCGCCGGCGAACCACTCGAACGGGGGTTCGTCGTCCGGAAGGACCGACTCGTAGGGGTCGAACCAGTCGAGCGTCGCCGCCGCTCGGGCCCAGCAGTCGGGCCAGTTCTCCTCGAACTCGTCGGAGACCGAATCGTCGGTGACGGTGGCCTGTTCGACGAACTGCGGCGACGGCGGAATCTCCTCGTCTTCGGCCATCCTCGTTTCGAAGTCCGGCCCACGACGGTTCGACATACAGGTGGTACGTCGGCCTCATCGCATTAAAACGTTCGTCGGGGTGGGCGACCCGGCGCGTCGAGCGCGTCCGCCAAGCTTCTTGTGTCAGCCAGTCCCAGCCCACGTATGCCGACACCGTCCCCCTTTTCTCGACGCATCGGGAGCGAGCGCGTCGCGGGAACCCGCGAGTCCGTCATCCGGGAGATGACCCGCGAGGCGCACGAACACGACGCCATCAACCTCTCGCAGGGGATTCCCGACGAGGACGAGACCCCCGCGAGCGTGAAGGAAGCCGCCAAAGCCGCAATCGACACGTCGAGCCAGTACACCATCACGTGGGGGCTGCCGGAACTCCGCGAGGCGGTCTCGGAACGCTACGCCGACTGGAAGGGCGTCCGCTACGACCCCGAAACGGAGGTCACCGTCACCACGGGCACGAGCGAGGCCGTCGTCTCGACGCTCCTCGCGCTCTGCGACCCCGGCGACGGCGTCATCTACTTCGAGCCGACCTACGAGAGCTACATCCCCGCCGTCCAGTTCGCCGGCGGCGAGCCGATGCCGCTCGACATCACCGACGGTCTCGAACTCGACGCCGACGCGCTGTGGGACGCCGCCGAGGACGCGTCCATGCTGATTCTCAACCACCCGCACAACCCGACGGGAAACGTCTTTTCGCCCGCCGAACTCGAACTCGTCGCGGAGGTCGCCGCCGAGGAAGACCTTATCGTCGTCACCGACGAGATATACGAGCACATCGTCTACGCCGACGACTACGTCAGCCCCGTCGAAGTCGACGGCCTCGCCGGGCGGACCGTCGTCTGCACGGGGCTGTCGAAGACGTACTCCGTGACGGGTTGGCGCGTCGGGTTCGCGCTCGCGCCCGAACCGCTTTCGGCCGAGTTGCGGAAGGTCCACGACTACACGAGCATCTGCGCGCCGACGCCGTTCCAGCGGGCGGGCGTCGAGGCGCTGTCGCTCCCGGCGGACTACTACGACGACCTCTCGGACGCCTACGAGCGCCGCGGCGAACTGCTGTACGACGGCCTCCGGGAGGTCGGCCTCGACCCCGTGAAACCGGACGGCGCGTACTACATGCTGACGCGCTATCCGGGCGACGCCGACGACACCGAGTTCGCCCACAGACTCGTCCGCGAGGCCGGCGTCGCGGTCGTCCCCGGGAGCAGTTTCTACACCGAGGGCTCCGCCGACTGGGTCCGGTTTACGTTCTCCCGAAACGAGGCGACCATCGAGGAGGCGCTGCGGCGGCTCGACGAGAACCGCTTTTGGTAGCTCGGCGGCGGTCCAGTAGCGGCCTAGTCGGCCAGTGGCCCGCCGTCAGGCGTCGTCCGACGACGCCGGCCCCGACTCCTGCGCCGAGTCCCCGGCGCGCTCGACGCCGCGAATCACGAACCGCGCGCCGGCGTCCGCAACGTCCTCGTAGCCGACCGACCAGCCGTGAGCGTCCGCGATGGTGCGGACGATGGCGAGGCCGAAGCCGGTGCCGTCGTCGGCCGTCGTGAAGCCGGATTCGAAGAGCTTCGGGCGGTCCGCCGGCGGCACGCCGGGACCGTCGTCCTCGACGAAAAAGCCGTCGCGGGTCGCGCCGACCGTGACGGTCACGCCGTCGCCGACGTGTTCGACCGCGTCACCAGACGCAGTCTGGTTGCCCGTGGAACCATGTTCCACGGCGTCGTCGGGAGAATCCCGACTGCCCGTCGAGCCGTGCTCGACGGCGTTTCGAAACAGGTTCTCGAACAGCTGGAGGAGCCGGGTCCGGTCGGCGGCGAACGACGCGCTCGCTTCGATATCGAGCGTCGCGGCCCCGGTTTCGACGTTCGTCCACGCTTCGGCCGCGACGGCGTCGAGCGAGACCGTCTCGTGTTCGTCGACCGTCCCGCCGCGGGCGAGCGCGAGCACGTCGGCGATGATTTCGCCCATGCGCTCGTGAGCCGCCTCGATTCGCTCGACGTGGTCCGGGTCGGGGCGGTCGGCCTCCTTCACCAGTTCGAGGTAGCCCTCCGCCACGTTCAGCGGGTTCCGCAGGTCGTGGGAGACGATGTTGGCGAACGTTTCGAGCTGTTGTTCGTGCTTCCGTCGGTCGGTCACGTCCTGGGCGTTGACGACGACGCCGCCGACGACGGGGTCGTCGAGGAGGTTCCGACACCGGACGCCGAAGACGCGCCACCCGCGAGTCGAACTGCGGAACCGGAGTTCGGCGGTGGCGTCCTCGTCGGGGCGCTCCAACGCCTCCCGAAACGTCTCGATGGCGGCGTCCTCGTCGTCGGGGTGGAGGAACCGCCGCAGCGACCGCACCTCGCTCGGGTCCTCGTCGGTCCCGAGCGTCTGGGCGGCCGAGTCGCTCAGATAGGTGACCGAGCCGTCGGCGTCGAGGACGAAGATGAGGTCGGAGGCGTTCTCCGTGAGCGCGCGGAACCACCGCTCGCGGACGCGGCGCTCGGTGATGTCGTGGAGGATGTGCAGGTGGCCGCGAACCGCGTCTCGACCGTCGGTCACGGCCGACCGGTCGACCTCGAAGTGCCGCGCCTCGCCGTTGTCGTCGACGACCCGCAGTTCCCCGCCGGATTCGAGCGCCTCGACGGTCTCCGGGTCGAACGCGTCGGCGACGGGCGAGCCGAGCGGCGGGTGTGAAACGTCGAACAGCGCCCTCGCCGCCGGGTTGCTGTCGGCCAGTCTGCCCTTCCGGTCGACGACGAGGACGGGGTCGGCCATCCGCTCGATGACGAGGTCGCGCGCGATGGGGCTGATGTCGAGGATGCGGTACCGCGAGAGCCCGACGGCGAGCAGCGACGACGTGGCGGCGAACGAGATAGCGATGGGGTTCGCGGGCGAAAACGGTATCAGGAGATAGACCGCGCCGACGACGGCAGGGATGAGGGTTGCGACGAACAGGACCAGCGCCTGCTTCCGGTATATCTGTCGGCTCCGGAGACAGTGGACGCCGAGGACGACGAGCGCGGCTCCGATGGCGACGTAGCTGTAAACCACGTCGACCCAGAACAGCGGCCCGGGAACGACCTCGGTCGCGGTGATTCCGCCGACGGTCGCAAACGACAGCGACTCCCACAGAAGCGCGTGGACGCCGAGGGCGTTCGTCGCCACACCCGCGATGGCAAACGCGGGCCACACGGCGAGCAGCGCGGCGGTCCGCCGCGAGACCCACCGCTCGTAGCCCGCGATTTCGAGGGCGAAAAGCAGGGTGAAAAACACCGACGACTCCGCGGGAATCGGCTCCAGCGCGAACCACAGAAGCCGGGTGAACGGCGAGTCAGCGAGGAGGAGAAACGCCTCGAAAAGCGACCAACAGCCGGCGCTGACCGTGAGGGCGATGAACCACCGACCGCTCGGTTCGTCTCGGTATCGCCACCCGTAGCTCGCGACGCCGGCGGATATCACGGCCGCGAGGAAGAGCGCACCCACGTACGGTGACAACGAGAAGGTCACTACTACGTCGGTAGCCGACTCGGCTACTTAGAGACACCGGCAGTCGGACGGCTGTGGGATTCTCTGACGGGGAGATTCGCGGTCCAAAGCCTCTTAACTGACCGGTTAGTAAGCCCGACAGAAGATGGACGCAGAGACCAGAGCCGAGATACTCGAAGCGACCAATCGGGCGCTCTGCGAACACGGGTACGCCGGCCTCACGGTACAGCGAATCGCGGACGAGGCGTCGGTGACGAGCGCCGCGATTCACTACCATTTCGACACGAAAGAGGAGCTTTTGAACGCGTTTCTCGACGACTTAATCGGGCGGTTCGAGTCGGAGCTGTCGTGTGAGTCGGCCGACCCGCGGACGCGACTGAATACGGTTCTCGACGCGGTGTTCAGCCCGAAGAACCCCGGAGCGGACGGCTTTCCCGTGGCGGTCATGGAACTGAAGGCCCAAGCGCCCTACCACGAACTGTTCCGCGAGCGCTTCCTCGACTTCGACGGCGTGATGCGGGAGGTCGTCGCAGACATCGTCCGCGACGGCGTCGACGGCGGAGAGTTCGACGAGACCGACCCCGAGAAGATTGCGCGGCTCATCACGACCATGAGCAACGGCGCGCACGCCCGCGTCGTCGCGCTCGACGAACACCCCGCAGAGACCCGACGAATCGTCGAGGACGCGCTGGAACTCCACCTCGGCTGGCGGCCGGACGCGAGGGCGGACGAATGAGTCTGTTCAAGGGGCAAGACGAGCTCAACCTCACCGAGGGCGGCATCGTCAAGCCGCTTCTCTACCTGTCGCTACCCATCGTCGTCACGAACCTCCTCCAGACGGCGTACAACCTCGCGGACACGTTCTGGCTCGGCCAGTACTCGACGGAGGCGCTGGCCGCCATCTCGTTCGCCTTCCCGATGGTGTTTCTCCTCATCTCGCTCGGGATGGGGCTGTCCGTCGCCGGAAGCGTCCTCGTCGCCCAGCACACCGGGGCCGAGGAGACGGACAAAGCCGAGTACGCGGCCTCACAGACCGTCACGTTCGCGTTCCTCGGCTCCGCGATGCTCGGCGCGTTCGGCTACCCGCTCGTCCGACCGTTCCTCGATTTCCTCGGGGCCTCGCCGGACGTGTTGCCGGGCGCGACGGCCTACATGCAGGTCATCGCGCTCGGCCTGCCGTTCATGTTCGGCTTCTTCGTGTTCATCTCGCTGATGCGCGGGGCGGGCGACACCATCACGCCGATGCTCGTGATGTTCGGGACCGTCGTCCTCAACGTCGTCCTCGACCCGTTTTTCATCAACGGATGGGCACTCGGGCCGGTACAGTTCCCCCGACTCGGGATTCAGGGCGCGGCCATCGCCACCGTCATCTCGCGAGTCCTCGCGATGGTCGTCGGCATCGCCATCATGGTGTCGGGGTCCAGAGGCATCCAAATCCACCTCACTGACATGCGACCCGACTTCCGATATCTGCGGAAGATTCTCCGCATCGGCATCCCCGCCAGTGTCGAGGGGACGGGTCGCGCGCTCTCTATCAACGCGCTTCTCATCGTCGTCGGGCTGTTTTCGACCTCCGTCGTCGCGGCGTTCGGTATCGGGACCCGCGTGTTCTCGGTCATCTTCCTCCCCGCTATCGCCGTCGCCCGCGGCGTCGAGACGATGTCCGGCCAGAACATCGGCGCGGGGAAGTACGACCGCGCGGAGCAGGCGAACTACGTCGCCGCCAAGGGGCTGTTTTTCGTCCTCGGCCTGCTCGGCGTCGCCATCTTCTTCGTTCCCGAACCCATCGTTTCGGTGTTCACCACCAACGCCGAGGTGCTCGACGTGGGCGCGGAGTTCCTGCGATACGTCTCGCTGTCGTTCGGCTTCATCGGCATCATGCGGGCGTTCACCGGCGGCTTCCGGGGCGCGGGCAAGACCCTCATCGCCGCGGTGATATCGGTCGTCACGCTCGCCGGCATCCGGCTTCCGGTCGCCTTCGTCGCGTCGCAGGGGCTCCTGCCGACCGACGTCTGGTTCCTCGGGAGCACCGACGTTCGGGGCATCTGGATCGCCTTTTTCGTCTCGAACGTCGTGGGCGCGGCCATCGCGTGGCTCTGGTTCCGCCGGGGGACCTGGCGCGAGGGCGACGTCCGCGGGACGCCGGCCGGCGGCGAGTTGGAGAACGACGACGTGGAGCTATCGAGCGGGATGGACTGAAAGGCGGGTCGCTGTCGCGGACCCGTCGGGTATCGACCACCGAGAACCGGGCGACCACGGCCGCAAATCGGGCCGGCGGGCGAACACCACCGTGTCCGGAGTAAATCGAAGCTCCAGTTGCCGTCGGAGATAACGGGAGGCGACGAACGTCGCGACGAACCGTCGACCGGTGACCGCGAACGACCCGTTCGAAGGTGTGTGCCGCAGCAGAGACGATACTATCTGTGTCGCGTTGTTACCGATAGCTCTATCATGTTCGCGTCTCAAATTTGAGAGGGCAGAATCGAGGCGGCCGTGACGGCTCGCGAGACTCCCCCCAGCGGGCCAGCGCCGGCACGGTCGGTTCCGGCGGAGGGAAGCGTTGATAACGACCGCTCGAATAGGGGCGAGTGAATGCCCGCAGACTCTTTAGAGACGTTACTGGACAATCCGGCGATGCGGGAGGCGGTCTCGGTCGTCGTCGAACGGTCGAAACGGGGGACCGAAGAACTCCGCTGGTGCGACGTGAACGACGCGCTGTCGAGCGGTCAGTGGGGCCGCCTCATCGAGCGCGGCGTCCTGACCGACGCTGCCGCCGGCGGCTTCGTCCTGTCCGACCCGGACCGAATCGCCTCGAAACTGCAATCGCGCGACCCCGGCGTCGAGGGCGGGAGCGACGACGCCGATTCGTCGTGGTCTCGGTGGGACAGACTCGGCGCGCTCGGCGTCGTCGTCCTGTTCGCCGGCTACTGGAACGCCGGCGTTCGAAACGCGGTCGCCGGCATCGACAACGTCGTACTCGGGGCGCTGGCGCACTCGATACCGTTCTACGCCGTGGTCATCGTCCTCGCCGCGGCGACCGGCCTCTACTCGACCGTGATGCAGGACCGACTGAAGGACACGGAACTCCTCGAACGCCACCAAGCCCGGATGGACGACCTGAAGTCGCGCCGGGAGGCGGCGAAAGAGCGCGGCGACGACGACGCGCTCGAACGCATCGAGGCGGAGCAGATGGAGGCGATGGGCGACCAGTGGAGCGTCATGAAAGCGCAGTTCAAGCCGATGGTCTGGATAATGCTCGTCACCATCCCGGCGTTTCTCTGGATGCGCTGGAAGGTCCGCGGCGGCCACGTCGCCGCCGGCTCCGCGCACGTGATTCTCCCGCTCGTCGGCCGAGTGGGCTGGCAGGACGCCGTCTTCGGCCCCATGCCCGCGTGGATTGTCTGGTACTTCCTCTGTTCGTTCGCCGCCAGACAGCTCTGTCAGAAGTTCCTCGGTATCGACCCCTCCGGGACCGCTCGCTCGGACTCGGAGTCCACGACCTCGTCCTGAGCGACGCGAACTGCCCCTCGAAACTCGCATCGAGGGAGTTGTGACAACCCCTAAGTGATTTTCAAATCGGTTCGTATAAACCGACGCCGCGACGAGAGTTCGACATGGACCGCGAGGAATCCGAGCGGCGAGAGTCGAGCGGCTCGCCCGCGACGACGCCCGAACTCGTCGAAAGCGAAATCGAGGCGCTCGTCGGGTACGTCGAAAACGGTCGGGCACGCGGAGCGCCGAGCGGACGCCGCAACAGGGGCGAGAACCGCGACGGCGACGGGGAAGGCGGGGGCGGAGGTGGAGGCGAAGGCGACGACCCCGGCGACCGAAACGGCGACGCGCTCGACCGTGAGGCGGCGATAGAGCGCTTCCGCGGGCCGGACGAGGTGCTCACGCGAGTCGTGCCGCACGCGGGCTACCTCGAAATCCACAAGCGCGCGCCGTGCGCCGAGGGCTGTCCGTCGTGCCCGCACGGGCCGGCCGTCTACCACGTCCGGTGGGAGCGCCACCCCGGCGGAGAGGACCGGCTCCATTGGATTCTCATCGGCCCCGAGGTCGGCGCGAACTGAGTTTCCGTCGCCGGCTCCGGGGTCGGCTCAGCTGTCGCCCGCCGCGGTTGAGCTCCGCCCGCGAGTCGGACTGCACCCGCGCACCAGTGCACCAGCGCTCGCAGGGGGAGACGCATCGCTCGCGTTGTGGAGCATTCGAGTCACTCTTGCGCGGGAAGGCGTGTCTGTGTCGCGTCGAACAGCCGGGCGACGAGCGGCCGCGAAGCGGGTCAGGGGGTGGCCACGCGCGAGCGCGACGTGCGTCGTGACGACGCAGCCGCCCGCGACGACGCCGACCCACATCAGGAGGTGACCCGCGCCGGGGTCGAACGACACGCCGACGAGCCACGGTCCGACGAGGGTACCCGCGGACTTCGTGGCGTCGGAGAGGCCGCCACGCGCCGCGAGCGTAACGGGCCGGTACAGGCGACGCCCAACAGGAGGACGCTGACGACGGCGTCGGCGTCGTCCGCCGGGGCCGCGGAACACGACGGCCGCGACGGCGAGCGCCGCCGCCGACGCGAGGTCGGCGCCGAGCGTCGTTCGCGCGAGCGAGCGTTCGACCGGCAATCGCGGCTGCGGACTCGTCATGGCTGTCGACCGCGCACCCGCCGACGCGATGCCGAAACAAGGGGGAGTGCGCCGGATGGGGTGTCGCGTGTCGAAGCGGTCAACGGTGGCGACACCGGGCAGGCTAAACCACCGAAGGGGCTGTCAGATCGAAGACGACGGATAGCAGTTGGCCGCTTCGTGGCCGTGAAACACGGCAATCGGTGGTTTGGCGTGGATGCTTATAGTCTTTTTCAAGGACTAATCTTTCGAAACAGCCGACAACCACTTAGTGATTGCCAAACCGAAAACGACACCGCGGCTGCCCGACCACAGCACACCGATGAACCGCGCTTCCGTCGCCCGTTTCACTCGTCTCGTCACCGCAGTCGGGGCCGCCTTCGTCCTCGCCGGACTCGCCGTGCAGGTCACGACGCTTCGACTCGGAGTTCCGCACCTCCAGTGGGGGCTCCGAGCCGCGAGCGACGCCGAGGTGCTGGGCGTCGGCCTCTGGTGGGTCGCCGTCGCCACCCGCCTCGTCGGGCCGCGGCGCACCCAACGACGTGTCGGCCGGGAACGCGACCCGACGCGGCAGGCGGTCTACGTCACTCGCGGGCTGCTCGACGCGCTGTTGGACCGGGCCGCGCGGGCCGAACCGAGCCGCGAATCGCTGTCGCTCGGCACGACCGCCGCGGGCGAGTTAGACGGGGCGGAGTCGCTCAACGCGACCCGACCGGTGTTCAGCCATTTCGTCCACCCGAGCGCCGGCGCGGCGGTCCGGGGCGTCTTCGGCGTCGACCTCTCGACCGCGCCGGGGCGGACGCCGGGGCAGTTCGTCTCGCACCCGTGGGGACCGCTGGCGGCGACGAAGCGCGACACGCTCCGCGAGGTCGTCCTCGTCGCGGTCCCGCCGTGGGACGACGACTGCGTGGCCGCGTTCGACCGTGCGGGGCGGCGGCGTCCGCTCCGCGTCGTCGACGCCGAGCCGTGCGAGTCGTTCGACGAGGCGATTTCGGCGGCCGGTCCCGCGGCGTCTCCGCCGACCTCCTCGGCGGCGGACGGATAGTCACCGCATCGATACAGTTATACACGACGGCTGGCCACGACTGACTGAACCGCCGATTCGCGAGCACAGCGACGGCGTCCGGTGTGGCCCCCGTGCGGCCCCCCGTTCTGACGCCGCTCGCGTAGTGACGACGCCGGTCGGCGCGACAGACCATGCAATCGCCAACAGCCACTCGCAATCGACCATGAGTTGGAAAGACACCGCAGCGCCAGTGCTGAGTCGGATGCCCGCCGTGGCCCGCCCGGAGGGTCACGTCCCGTTCCGCCGAAAGCTCGGCTGGACCGCCGGGATTCTCGTCCTGTACTTCTTCCTGACGAACGTCACGCTGTTCGGCGTCGGGACCGGGAGCCAGGACGTCTTCGGACAGTTCCGCTCCATCCTCGGCGGGGGACAGGGAACCGTCCTCCAGTTGGGTATCGGTCCCATCGTCACCGCGAGCATCGTCCTCCAACTGCTGCAAGGCGGGGACTTGCTCGGCCTCGACACGGACGACCCGGGCGACCAAATCCTCTATCAGGGCCTCCAGAAACTGCTCGTCTTCGGGATGATTGCCCTCCAAGGCCTCCCCATCGTCTTCGCCGGGGGCTACCTCCCGGCCGACCCCGCGGTCGCGAGCGCTCTCGGCGTCGGCGCGGTCGGCGTGAAGTGGCTCATCTTCGCGCAGATATTCGCCGGCGGCGCGCTCGTGTTGTTCATGGACGAGGTCGTCAGCAAGTGGGGCGTCGGCTCCGGCGTCGGCCTGTTCATCATCGCCGGCGTCAGCCAGCGTCTCGTCGGCGGCCTCTTTGCCGACCCCGCCATCGGCGCGTCGACGACCGGCATCGTCTCCGAGTGGGCCCACGTCCTCGCCGGAACCGAGACGGTCCCGTCGCTCGCGACGGCGAGCGGGGTACAGGCGCTCCTGTTCGGCGTGGGGGGCGTCGTCCCGCTCGTCACGACGCTGCTCATCTTCGGTATCGTCGTCTACGCCGAGAGCGTCCGCGTCGAAATTCCGCTCTCGCACGCCCGCGTCAAGGGCGCTCGCGGTCGCTTCCCGGTGAAGCTCATCTACGCGAGCGTCCTGCCGATGATTTTCGTCCGCGCTCTGCAAGCGAACGTCCAGTTCGTCGGGCGCATCCTCAACAGCCAGTGGGCCGGCATGCCCGCGTGGCTCGGTCAGTACACGAGCGGGCAGGTCACCGGCGGCCTGTTCTACTACCTGAACCCGATTCACGCGCCCAGCCAGTGGATGTGGTGGCTCGGGTCGGCGTCCCAGGAGCCGTGGCAGATTCTCGTCCGCGTCGCCATCGACCTGACGCTGATGCTCGTCGGCGGGGCTATCTTCTCCATCTTCTGGGTCGAGACCGCCGACATGGGCCCGGAAGCGACCGCGCGGCAGATTCAGAACTCCGGGATGCAGATTCCCGGCTTCCGCCGCAACCCGCAGGTGATAGAGCGGGTCATGGAGCGGTACATCCCGCAGGTGACGGTCGTCGGCGGCGTCCTCGTCGGCCTGCTCGCCGTCATGGCGAACATGCTCGGCACCATCGGCGGCGTCTCGGGGACCTCGCTCCTCCTCACGGTCTCCATCACGTACAAGCTGTACGAGGAAATCGCGGAGGAACAGCTCATGGAGATGCACCCGATGATGCGGACGATGTTCGGCGGGTAGCGCGCCGGAACGCACCCGGTCGAAAAACACCCGCATGCTGCGGGTGAGAACCCGGCGACGGCGGCTCGAACGCGGCCCGTCGCCCATCGGGCTTTTTCTATCCGGCCTTCGAGGGTTCACCTGATGGCCGACACGCAATCGACCGCGGGGAGCGGCGACGCTCCCCCTGAGGAGTCGGTGGAAACGGAGCTCTCGCGCGACATGAGTCTCGCCGACATCACGTTCATCGGCGTCGGCGCGATGATTGGCGCGGGCGTCTTCGCGCTGACCGGATTCGCGGCGGGGCTGGCCGGCCCGGCGCTCACGGTGGCGTTCGTACTCAACGGGCTGGTGGCGATGTTCACCGCCGTCTCCTACGCCGAACTCGGGGCGGCGTTCCCCGAGGCGGGCGGCGGCTACCTCTGGGTGAAAGAGGCGCTGGCCGACCCCAACGGCTTCTACGCCGGGTGGATGAGCTGGTTCGCCCACGCCGTCGCGTGCGCGCTCTACGCCGTGACGTTCGGCGTCTTCCTCACCGAGTTCTTCGTGGTGTTCGCCGGCCTGCCGGACGGGTTCGTCCTGTTCGGACTCGTCGACCGCCTGCTCGTCGAGAAACTGCTCGCGGTCGTGATGGTGCTCGCGTTCGCCTACATCAACTACCGCGGGGCCGAGGAGACGGGGAAGGCGGGCGTCGTCGTCACGACCATCAAGATTCTCATCCTCGGCGTCTTCGTGGCCTTCGGTATCCTCGCGACGGTGCGCGAGCCGAACTGGACGGCGACGTTCCTCGATAGTCCGTCGTTCGCGCCCAACGGCCTCGTCGGCGTCATCGGCGCGATGGGCTTCACGTACATCGCCTTCGAGGGCTACGAGATAATCGTCCAGTCGGGCGAGGAGGTCGTCGACCCCGGCACCAACGTCCCGAAGGCGGTGTTCTACTCGATGGCAATCGTGGTCCCCATCTACGTCCTCGTCGCCTTCGCGGCCATCGGCGGCATCGACGTGACCGCCGAGCTCGCGGGGCGCGCGGGGCTCACGACCGCCGCGCCGACGTGGCAGGTCCTCGGGAACCTCGGTGAACTCGGCATCATCGAGGCCGCCGGACAGTTCGTCCCGTACGGCGTCCCGCTCCTCCTGTTCGCCGGGCTCGCGGCGACGATGAGCGCGCTCAACGCGACCATCTACTCCTCGTCGCGGGTGTCGTTCGCCATGGGCCGCGACCGCGTCCTTCCGGGCTTCTTCGGGCGCATCCACGACGACAAGCGGACGCCCCACTGGGCAATCGGGCTCTCGGCGGTCCTCATCGGGCTCATGGCCGTGTTGCTCCCCATCGAGAGCGTCGCGGCCGCCGCCGACATCATGTTCATCTTCCTTTTCATCCAGGTGAACTGGACCGTCGTCAAGATGCGGGCGACCCACCCCGACCTCCCGCGGACGTACGAGATACCGTACATGCCGTGGCCCCCGCTCGTCGGCATCGTCCTCCAGTTCATCCTGACGCCGTTTTTGCTCCTCGAACTCGGGCTGACACCGGGACTCGGCGCGGGCTCCGAGGGCTTCGTCGCGCTCGTGACCACGGCCGTCTGGATGGCGCTCGGACTCGTCGTGTACTACGGCTACTCCGAGGGCAAGGAGGCCGAAAAGCTCGAAGCAGAGACCCCGACCGTCGTGACCGAGCGCGCCCCCGAGCGGCGCGAGTCGCAGGTGCTCGTCCCGATTGCCAACCCGGAGAACGCGGCGCAGTTGATGCGGACCGCCATCGACGTGGCGCGCGACCGCGACGCCGAGATTCTCGTGATGAGCGCCGTCGAAGTGCCGTCGCAGACGCCGATTTCGGAGGGGCGGCGGTTCGTCGACGAGAAGCGCGAGACCATCGCCGCCGTGATGGAGCTGGCGACCGACGCCGGCGTACCCGTCGGCGGGACCGTCAGACTGGGCCACGACGCCGGAACGGCCATCCTCAACACAATCGAGGAACACGACAGCGACGCGGTGTTGATGGGCTGGCGCGGCCGGGGTCGCCGCCGCGACTACATCCTCGGGAGCAACGTCGACGAGGTCGTGACCAAGGCCCCCTGCGACGTGCTCGTCGAGCGCATCGGCCCGACGGACGGCGAGGTGGATTCGATTCTCCTGCCGACCGCGGGCGGCCCGCACGCCGAACTCGCCGCCGAGGTGTGCCGCGCCATCGCGCGGACCAACGACGCCACGGTGCACGTCATGAACGTCGTCGCGGCCGACGCCGGCGAGCGCGACCGCGAGGACGCCCAGCGCCGGGTGAATTCGACGGCCGCGGCGCTCGGTGACGACGAGTTGGTGACGACCTCGGTCCGCGAGGGCGACGACGTGGCGGCGACCATCGTCGCCGCGACCGAGGCGTTCGACCTGACGGTCATCGGGGCGACCAGAGAGGGCCTGCTCCAACAGCTCGTCTTCGGCGCGATTCCGGAGACGGTCGGCCGCGACGCCGCGAGCACGGTCATCATGGCGAAGCGCGACCTCGGCATCATCTCGTGGGTGACGCGGTGGTTCAAGCGCCGCCGCGACGACGACCACGTCCCGAACAGTGGCGGCGAGTGAGCGGCCTCACTCACGCCACGGAAGCAGTCGCGCCGAGAGCGCGAACAGCGCGACGGTGAAGCCACAGAGGACAGCGAGGTCGAAGACGGCGGTCAGGAGTTCGCCGCCGGCGACCGCGGCGCGAACGCCGCGCGCGAAGTAGGTGAGCGGGAGCGCGTCGATAACCGGGCGGAGCGCCGCTGGGAGTCTGGACGCGGGGACGAACGTGTCCGCGAGGAGGACCATCGGGATGCCGACGGCGTTGCTGGCGGCGATGACGCCGTCTTCGGAGTCCGCGAGCGAGCCGACGAGGGAGCCGAGCCCGCAGAACAGGGCGATGCCGACGACGAGAAAGGCGACGACCAGCGCGTCGCCGCCGAGCGAGGGGGCCGCGCCGAGGTCGCCGACGGCGGCGAGGACGCCGACGAGCAGGACGCCCGCGAGGCCGATGAGCGCGATGTTCACGGCCGCGTGCGCGGAGAGCCACTCCAGACGCGAAAGCGGCGTCGTCGCCAGCTTCTCGAAGCGGCGGGACGCCCGGTTTCGCGCGACGGTGCTTCCGACCCGCGACAGTGGCGTCAACACGACGACGACGCCGAGATACGCGGGCAGATAGTAGGTGTCCGAGCGGGAGAACAGACCGCCGGTCGCGCCGGTCTTGACGAGGACGCCGAAGATGAGGACGATGAAGACGGGAAAGAAGAACGTGAAGAAGACGGCCGTCCGCCGCCGGAGAAACGCGCGCGTCTCGGCGACGGCCTCCGCGCGGACCCGGCGGGTCGCCCCGGCGAGAGCGCGCGACCGACCGCCGTCGCCCGTCTGTTTCGTCTCGGCCGCCGGGGACGTCTCGTCCGTTCCGCCCGCCTCCGTCGCGCTCATCGCGTCACCCCCGCGTCGCCAGCGACGCCCGCCGGACCGGCGCTCGCGATGCAGTCGTGGCCGCGCTCGCTGGCGAGGTTGAGATACACGTCCTCCAGCGTCGGGTGGACGAGACTCACTTCCTCGTAGGCGATATCGGCCGCGTCGAGATGGTCGAGCATCGCGGTCAGGTCGTCGGGACCGGCGTCGAAAAAGCGGTACTCGTAGTCGCCGTACCGGCGGCCGTCGAGGGGCGTCGCGTCGAGGTCGAGCGCGCGCGGGCACTCGGTCCGGACCGCGAGTCGGGTCTCGCCGCCGAAGCGCTCGACGAGGTCCCGGGGCGGACCGACGCGGACGAGTTCGCCGTCGGTGAGAAGCCCGACGCGGTCGGCGAGGCGCTCGGCTTCGGCCATGTAGTGCGTCGTGAGCACGACGGCGGTCCCGTCGTCGGCCAGCGAGTCGACGAGGTCCCACACGTCGCGGCGACCAGCGGGGTCGATGCCGGTGGTCGGCTCGTCCAGAAACAGGAGTTCGGGGTCGTTGACGAGCGCCGCGCCGACGCAGACGCGGCGCTGTTGACCCCCCGAGAGGTCGGTGTAGGCCGTCGCCGCGTCCTCGTCGTCGAGGCCGACTCGGTCGAGCACCTCGTCGACCGGTCGCGGGTCGGGGTAGAGCCCGGCGTAGTAGGAGACGAGTTCGCGGCCCGTGAGTCGCCGGTGGGGTGAGAACTCCTGGGGGAGCACGCTCAGCCGCGAGCGGTCGACCGCGGTCGGGGACTCACCGAACACCCGAATCGAGCCCTCGGTCGGGGTTCGCGTCCCCGTCAGCAGACCGATGAGCGTCGATTTCCCGGCTCCGTTCGGACCGATGAGCCCGAACACCTCCCCGTTGCGAACGTCGAGCGACACGTCCCGAACCGCGACAGTGTCGCCGTACTGTTTCCGCACGGCCGTCGCCGTGACCGCCGGGCGCGTCGACTCGGCGGCCGCGTGTCTGGACATACTCGTGTTCGAGTCGATATTGACAACGGCTTAGTCCTTGTCAAATAGGCCGGGTACGTGTCGGTGACACAACTATATCAACCGTCGGGACGACCGTACCGTAGACAATGCCAAACCGGCGACACCGGCGGACGGCCCCGACGCACCGCGAGTTGCTCTCGGTGACCGACGAGTTAGCGCTCGCGCGGAAGGGAGAACGCATCCTCGAACGCCGACGCGACAGTCTCGTCTTCGTCCTCCTCGACCTCTTGGACCGGTGGACGGAACTGCGCCGCGAGACCGACGAGGCGTTCCGCGAGGCGGCGGACCTCCACGTCTGGGGCGCAGAGCGGGAGGGCGAAATCGCGCTTCGCACGCTCTCGGAGGCGCGGAGTTCTCACACGGAGCTCATCATCTCCGAGACGAAGCTCGTCGGGCTGACCGTCCCGTTCTTTCTGAGCACGTCGGCGCGGCGGTCGCTCGACGGGCGAGGGTACGGCGTCCTCGGTACGAGCGCGCTCGACGACGAACTCGTCGGCTCCTACGAGTCGGTCGTGGAGGACGTCGTCAGGCTGGCGGAGATACGGGCGGTTCTCCTGCGCCTCCTCGCGGAGATTCGGCGGCTCCGGCTCCGCGTCAACTACCTCACCCAGCGGCTCATCCCGGAGTTGGAGGTGGAAAAACGGTATATCCGCCGATACCTCGACGAGCGCGAACAGGAAGAGCGCTTCCGACAGTTCCGGACCAAACAGCGCAACGAACGACGGCAAGCGGAGCGACGGGAAGCGGAACGGCGGAAAGCAGAACAGCAAGAAAACGAGCGACGGGAAGCCGAGCAACAAGAAAACGAGCGGGGGGTGGAGACGCGACGAGCCGACGGCGGCGACCGCGACTGAGACGAGGTCACCCGCCAAGCGTAGTCTTATTACCGTCGCGCCACCAGTTCCGTGCAACGAGACAATGTGCAAGGTCGACGTGGCAATCGAACGGTACGGACTCGC
Organism: Haloferax sp. Atlit-48N; assembly: GCF_003383015.2. Classification (NCBI taxonomy): domain Archaea; kingdom Methanobacteriati; phylum Methanobacteriota; class Halobacteria; order Halobacteriales; family Haloferacaceae; genus Haloferax; species Haloferax sp. Atlit-48N. The sequence goes on from NZ_CP137692.1 coordinate 159,512, forward strand.
CGCGCCGACCGGCAGGTACGACTCCGTCGACGACTATCTGCTGGCGCGGTGGACCGGGGCCGACGGCGGCGAAAGCGAGGGGTACAAGTCGCTCACGACGTGGTTCAACAAGCGACTGCTCGCGCGCGTCTACGAGCGGAACGGTCGCGACGTGACCGACGTGCGCCTCGACGCGGAGTACGAGGCCCTCGTCGGTGACGACGAACTCGACTACGGCGACGTGGCCGCGGACCTCGCCACCGACGACATCGACGCCGACGAGGTGACGGGCGCGATGGCGTCGTGGAGCACGATGCGACGCCACCTCAACGACTGCCTCGACGGCGAGAAACCGACCGTCGAGGCGTCCTCGGACTGGGAGCGAAACAGCGTCGACATCGCGCGCGAGACGGTCGTAGAGAAGGCCGAATCGGCGCTCGCGTCGCTGGGGAAGAAAGGGCGACTCGCCGGGGCCGAGGACGCCGGCGTCGACGTGCAGGTGAAGGTGTCCTGCGCGGAGTGCCCGACGCGGGTCCCGCTCGAAGACGCGCTCGACCGCGGGTTCGTCTGTCAGGAGCACCACGCCGGTGCCGACGAGATGGCCGAGGAGGCCGTCCGCGAGACCGGCGTCGCGCCCGACGGCGGGGCCGACTCGGGCGGGCGGCTCCGGGCGGTGCTCCCCATCGGCGCGCTCTCCAGCGCCGGCCTCGCGCTCAGCGAGTACACCGGGACGGCGCTCGAACTCGTCGCGGCCGCCGGAATGGCATGAGCTGGCACCTCGACGTGGAGCACGTCGCCGGGATTCGACGCGGGAGCGCGACGCTCGAACCGGGGTTGAACGCCGTCCGCGCGAGCAATTGGCAGGGGAAATCGAGCTTTCTCGCCGCGATAGCGACCGTCCTCGGGACGGCGTCGCCGCTGACCGAGGGCGCGACCGAGGGGCGCGTCTCGCTTTCGACCGACGACGGAGAGTACGCGGTCGAGTTGGCCCGAGACGGGAGGAACGTCCGGACGACCGGCGAGCCGTATCTGTCCGCCGAGGCCGACCGCGTCTGCGCCGACCTGTTCGCGTTCCTCGGCGAGGAAAACGAGATTCGGCGGGCCGTCCGCGAGGGAGACGACCTCGAACCCCTCCTCACGCGACCGCTCGATTTCGAGGATATCGACGCGAACATCGCCGAGGCGCGCCGCGAGCGCGACCGCGTGGACGAGGCGCTCTCGGAGGCCGAAGACGCGGCCGACCGCCTGCCGACGCTGGCCGGGCGGGTGTCGGAACTCGAAGCCGAGGTCGAGGAGTTAGAGGCGAAGCGCGCGGCGGCCGACGCCGCCGGCGGAGACGAGACGCGCGAGGCGCTCAGCGACGCCCGCGCGGAGCGCTCCCGCGTCCAGAGCCGCATCGACCGACTCGAATCGACCGCCGAGCGGGTCCGAGAACAACTCGACGCGCGCGAGGAGGAACTCGACGGACTCGACGTGGAAGACGACGAGGAACTGGCGCGCGAACTCGACGCGGCGAAGCGGGAACTCGACCGGCAGGAACGCGATATCGAGCTTCTTCGGGGCGTCTACGACGCGAACCGCCGCGTCGTGGCCGAAGACCGGACCGAACTGCTGACCGACGTGACCCACGGCGTCGTCGACGACGAACTCGCGTGTTGGGTCTGCGGTGCCGAGACGGACGCCTCGTCGGTGACCGAGCGGCTCGACGACCTCGCCGAGCGTATCGAACGCCGAACCACGGCGGCCGAAGCCAGCCGAGAGCGCGTCGAGGAACTCACCGAGCGCGTCGAGTCGCGCGAGAAGCGACGCCGACGCGAACGGGAACTTCAGACCGAACTCCGAGAGCTCCGCGAGCGCCGGTCGGACCTCGAACGCCGCCTCGACGACGCGCGCGAACGCGACGCCGAACTCGCCGAGCGTATCGACGACCTCCGCGAGCAAATCGAATCAGATTCCGAACATGTGACCGATATCGAAAGCGAACTGAAGTACGCGAACGCGCGTCTCGACGACGCGAAGTCGGAACTCGAATCGGCTGAATCGGAGGCCGAAAAGCTCGAATCACTGCGTTCACAGCGACAGTCGCTGACCGAGGAGATAACCCGTCTCCGGCGGCGAAAACAAGAGATAAAGAAAGAGACACGAGACGCGTTCGACGACGCGATTCGCGAAATCGTCCCGCTGTTCGAGACGGGGTTCGAGAGCGCGCGGTTGACGAGCGAGTTCGACCTCGTCGTCGCCCGCGACGGCCGCGAGGCGTCGCTGGGCGCGCTCAGCGAGGGCGAGGTCGAACTCCTCGGGCTGGCGACGGCGCTCGCGGGGTACCAGGCGTTCGACGTGGCCGAGCGCGTGCCGGTCATGCTCGTGGACCGCCTCGGCGGCATCGCCGACGAGAACCTCGGTCGGCTGACCGAGTATCTCTCCGGGACGGCGACGTATCTCGTGATGACGGCGTATCCAGAGCACAGCGCCGTCGAGGGGAACGATATCGACCCCTCGGAGTGGTCTGTCGTCTCGGACTCGGCCGCCGCACGGGGAGCCGAATAAAGCCCGCGACGGGTCAGCGGTCGTATTCGGAACCCGTGTGTCTCACTCCAGCGTGAGCGAAAAGCCCCACGCCGCCTCCTGTCTCCCGCCGTCGGACCCCGAGAGCCCACCAGTAGCGAAGTCGGCCTCGAAGCGGAACTCCCCGACCGGGAGACAACTCGCTTCTTCGCCCTCGGACTGGGCGACGCCGTAGAGGTCCACCAGTGCCGACTGTGATTCGCCGGGGTCGAGCGAGAGAATCCGATACTCCTCGGTCACGGCGATGTTGTCTTCGAGCCGCCAACAGCCCGCCTCGACGGGGTACTCACCGCCCGCGGGGAGGAAGATGAGGTCGTTCGTCGTGTCCGAGACGTACTGGAAGAAGACCGTTCTTCCCTCACCGACCTCGACGACCTCGTCGCCGGTGTTCGTCAGCGTGATGCGGACCTGCGGCGGGTGCTCGTCGGTCGCGAGGTCCTCCGTTATCTCGATGTCGTGTTCGACGGGCACGTCGGGCGCGTCGTCGACGCTGACCAGTGAGATGCCGGGACCGCCGGACGGGCGGGTGCCGCCGGCTCCGTCGTCGGTGCCGTTTCCGTCCGGAAGGTCGTCCGTCGTGTCCGTCGGCTCGTCGGTCGTGGGGTCGTCAGTCGGCGTGTCCGTCCGTTCGTCGTCAGTCGGCGCGCCGTCGTCCGACCCGCCGTTGCCGACACAGCCGGCGAGGAGGCCAAACGAGAGGAGGGCGGTCGAACCGAGGACGGTGCGTCGTGTCAGGGACATACCCGGAAGTCGTCGCGGACGGGAATAACCCTACGCGAGAGTCAAATCGCGATTTGAGTCACGGGGCGGCGTCGCGGTGGCGGCGGTAGTGCTCCCACTCCGCGTCGGTGCCGTAGTGGACGACCAAGTCGGTCGCGGTCTGCTCGGCGACACCGGACGCCCGCGTGAGCGCGGCGGTGTTCCGTTCGAGCACCGCGGCCGCGACGGCGTCCGCGCTCCCGAAGTGGTCGAAGAGCGCCCGCGAGACGCGGTCGCCGGCGTTCGGGACCGGCGCGCAGGCCGTCCGGATGCGCGCCCGCTCGGCCCGGTCGTCCACGCGCTCGACCCACGTCTGCGTCCACGCGGCGACCGCCCCGCGCTCGGCGTCGGACGCCGGCGGGTCGAACTCTCGGACCGAGTCGTCGACGACGCCACCGAACCGGGCCGAGACGGAGAGACCGCCGGGGTGCGGGAGGACGTGGACGCCCGGCGAGTCGCCGGAGTCGACACCGACGAGCACCGCGGGGACGGCCTTCTCGAAGCGGAGCGCGAAGTTCGCCGGCCGCGGCTCGCCGGGCGGGTAGATGACCCACTCGTCGCTCGGCAGTTCGACGCGCTCCGGAAGCCAGCCGAGCGCGTCGCTCTCGGCCGGGGTGGCGTCGTCAGTCGCCGGGTCTGTGTCGCGTGTCACGTCGGTCCCTCGGTCCGGGGCGTCGGCAATCGACGCCCCGACGTTCGTCGGGTTGAGGGTCCGACGGAGAACTGATAAGACACGCGGTTGTGACTGACGCGCGACGCGGAGTGTCGCTCCCGACGACAGCTCACGACCAGACCCAGACCGCGATTACTCACACCCGGTCGCTCAAGTATGTCGAGCACGAACGCGTCTCTATGCCCGTCGTAGAAGTCAATCTCCCGGACGAACTGCTCGTCGAGTTCGAACAGCTCGTCGACGAAGAGTTCATCAGCGAAGAACAGGCCGTCGAGGAACTCCTCTCGATGGGAATGGACGCCTACGGTGCCCCCGTCGACGACGAGGACGGCGTCCAGTCCGACTTCGTCCAGAGCGCCCAGAACAACCTCTTCGACACCGCCGGCGACCCCGGCGGCCTCGACGACGACGTGCTCTGAGGCGGCGGTCAGCCCGCGCCATCTGAGTCGTCGCCTCGTGCGGCACCGCGCCGAACTGCTAACTGTTCTTTGTCTTTCGGTCGAGAGCGACTGCCTCGCCACCTCGGTCGGTTCGTCCCGGGGCGACAGTTTCGCCAGTCCCCCGGTATGCTGTGGATAACCGACCCGAAACCGTCGGATTGCTCGACTTTCACGAATCGAATCCGGTTCGTCGCGTCCGAATCCACAGTTCGGTCGCAGGTGCGGCGCTCGCGCAGCGGCGCGGTCCGACCCCGTCGCGGACGGCCGCCCGCGTTCCGACCACCGAGCCGACCGGGGCGAATCGGCTCCCCTCTCCCACCCCGAATCCGTTAGCCGACCCATACTAATTCCGTCACCGCGCGACGGTTCAGGCATGTCCAAACGCGCGCACGCCCGGGAATCGGTACTCGTTCCATCGGGCAACTACACCTGCGTCCGGTCGCTCGGCGAGCGGGGCGTCCACACGGTCATGGCCTCCGAACACGACGACACGCCGGCGGCCTCGTCTCGCTTCTGCGACGAACTCGTCCGCATCCCCGCGCCGAAAGACGACCTCGTGGCCTACAAAGACGCCCTCGTCGGCATCGCCGCCCGGCCGGACGTGAAGACCGTCATCCCGACGCGGCCGGAAGACGGCTACGTCTTCTCGAAGTACCGCGACGAGTTCGAGCAGTACGTGGACCTCGTCGTCCCCGACTTCGAGACGCTCCGCCGGGTCCACGACCGAAAGCTCCTCTACGAGGCCGCCGTCGAGGCCGGCGTCCCCATGCCGCGGACCCGCCTGTTCAGCGAGGTCGAGGCGTTCGACGAGCCGTCGATTATCAAGCCGCGGTACAACGTCGTCGCCGGCGAGTACGTCGAGGGCTACGACCCCCACGAGTACGACATCGTCAAGAGCGTCCGCCACGTCCGGCCCGGCGACCGACCCGACGCCGACGAGATATACGCCGAGATGAAACACGACCCCATCGTACAGGACTACGTCCCGGCCGAGGACAAGTACATGTTCGCGGCGCTGTACGACCACGGAGAGCCACTCGCGACGTTCCAGCACCTCCAGATTCGCGGGAACTCCTACACCGGCGGCGGCGGCGTCTACCGGACCTCGGTGTACGACCCCGAACTCGAATCCGTCGCGCGAAAGCTCCTCGGCCACATCGACTGGCACGGCCTCGCGTGCATCGAGTACCTCAAGGACGCCGAGACGGGCGAGTTCAAACTCATCGAAATCAACCCCCGGATGTGGCAGTCGCTCCCCTCGACCGTCCGCGCCGGGGCCGACTTCCCGTACTACTACTGGTTGCAGGCGACCGGGCAGAAACACCGCATCGAACCGGGCTACGAACTCGGCGTCGGCACCCACTACCTCTGGGGCGAACTCGGCTACGTGATGAGCGTCCGCCGCGACGACTCGCCGCTCGTCGAGCGCCCGTCGTTCGTCAAGACCGTCTGGGAGGTCGCCGCCTCAATCTACCGCGAACCGAGATTCGACCTCGCGCGCCTCGACGACCCGGTTCCCTTCGCCCGCTACGTGCACCACGCGCTGTTCAACCGGGGCGGCGACGAAGCCGACGAGGAATCGACCGCCGACCACGACCGCGGGGGCGACGAATCGGAAGAGCCGAGGACCGGTATCACGCTGACGCCGGGACTCAACTTCAGAGGTCGCTGAGTCGGCCGGGCGTCGTGGCGTCGCCGCTCGCCGTGGCGCTGTGGAACGCCGCGGAGCGCGGTTAGCGGTCGGACCTCGTCAGGAGCGCGCCTTCGCACGCTCGTGATACCATCCGCCGAACGCGCCGAGCGGAACGACCAACCAACCGGCAGCGATAACGGCGAAAACCACGGTCACTGGTAGCAGGAGCGCGGTGAAGACGACGGCCTCCCGTAGAACCATCTCACCGCGGGTGACGTTCGAGACGCCGGCGAGGAACGCAGGCCCGAACCCGCCCGTGACAAGACTTCCGAGTGCAGTCAGCCCGCCGAAAAGCGCACCGTAGCGTTGGCGGTCGTCGTCGGGTCGCAACCGTCGCCAGAGTAGCGTGCCCACGATAAACGAGGTCGGTATCGCTACCGGGACGGCCAGCAGTCCGAGGCCGAAGACGAACCCGAGCGTCCCGTTCATCGCGCCGACGAGGGTCAGCAGCCCCGCAGCACCGAACCAGAGGGTGATTGCCAACAGCCCGGTGGCAGCCATCGCTATCCCGCCGCCGATGTCGTTTCGTCCGGCGTACGGGAGCCGTCCGGGACCGTACCGATGACAGAGCCGAACCATAGGTCGAACTGCGGCGCGCGTCCGGATAAATGGTAGTTTGGATACAGTTGTCGGTTTGCAGCGGAACCGAGCCGGAGTTGCTCTGTCGGCGCTCGCCGTGGCGCTGTTAAACCGACCGGTGACCCGGTTCGATGCGGTCGACGAGTCCGTCGAAATCCGTGTCGAAACTCAACACGGCGTCGATGCCACGCGACTCACACAGCGAGGCGATGGTCGCATCGGTGAAACTGAGGTCGTGGTCCTCGTATCGACGGAGCGTCTCCAGCGACGCCCGGACGTCGTCCGGTTCGACGTGAATCATCCGGAACACGTTCGGGAACGGCTCCTCACCGAGAATGCGACCGGCGACGGTGTCCGCCGCCTCGAACGAATCCGTTCGGGCGCGCGTGAGCGTCACCGTCTCGTCGAGAACGTAGTCGTTCGTGTACGGCTGTCCGAACTCCCCGTCGAACAGGTCGTCGAACGCGCTGACGGCTTGGTCGTGCCGGTCGGCATCCGTATCGTGGTGCGCGAAGAACACGCCGGTATCGACGAAGACGCTCATCCGTACAGCACGTCGTCGATGTCTTCTTCCGTCGTCGTGACGCCGGACGAAACCATCCCGTCGTGGAACCGCTCGCGCTCGGATGCCGAAAGCGGGATGCGCTCCTCGCGGAACGAGTCGATGAGGTCCGCCTTGGACTCGACGGCGTTCTCGACGAGCCGCGCCAAGACCTCCTGCTGCGTCACTCGCGTCCCGGTTTTCAGCCGAATCTCGGCCTGTAACCGTTCGAGACGGGATTTCGTCTCGTCATCCATCTTCACCGACGTGGCCATGTTCGCCGGTAGAACATACTACTGGGTAAGGTTTGCTACTGTGCTGACCAGTGTGGGACGGACCGGGCCACATGCGATAGCCAGTATCCAGCGCGTTCACGGACGGCTGCCGACAACTGAGGACGCAGGCAGTGCCTTCTCAGCGCCCGACGCTCACTCGTCGCGGAACGCGCAGGTCGCGGTGTAGGTCACGTCGTCGAGCGCGAGTTCGACGCCGCGGGTCCGCGTCGGCGGGCCGCTGACGTTGATGCTGGAGTGCTCGATAGCGCAGCCGGACGCGCGGTTGACGAGCACGCCGCCGACCCGGCCGTTCGGCAGGTAGATACAGCTATCGACGATGCGGGAGCCGTTTCGGTTCTCGTCGACGACGACCGCAGAGCCGTAGGGCTGACTCTCGCACGCCCCCGAGATGGTGACGTTTTCGAGGTTCACGCCCCACGGCTCCCGCGCGATATCGGTGTCGACCGGCCCCGCGTAGATGGTCTGGACGCCGGTGTCGTTGATGATGCGGCAGTTACGCATCGTGAAACCGCCGTGGCTCCCGTAGGTCGGGACGGTGATGATGCCCGGCGAGGACGGACTCGACCGGTAGACGAAGTCGCAGTCCTCGATGAGGACGCCCGTGTAACCGTGTCCCGTCGAGTCGATGCGAAGTCCTTCGGGGCTGTCGAGTCGGTCCCCATCCCGGGCGTGCTCGTTGAGGTTGTCGGCGTCGACGATGACGGTTGCGCCCTTGATCCACGAGGTCTTGGTCGGGTGGTCGCCCGCGGAGATGCGCATGTTGGTGTTGTCGTTGTTCTTGAACAGGCCGCCCTCGACGCGGAGGACGCCGCGGGTGTGGGTCGCGCGGAACGACGACGACCCGCGCTGTTCGATGTGGCAGTCTATCATCCTGACCTCACCGACCGACCGCTCGGTGATGCGAATCCCGGCGACGCCGTTCGGATAGCCGGGGAGCGCCGCGCCCTCGCGCATGTAGACGCGCCGGATGACGTTGACGCCCTCGACCGAGGTGCAGTCGAACAGCAGGAGTTGGTCGCGCGCGTGGCTGTCGGTGGGAGTGCGGCCGAGCCACTCGACGTCCTCGATGAGCGCGCCGTCGTCGTTGGCGAGCCAGATGTCGGCGCTCGTGGTGTCGTCGTCGGTCTGCTGGATGGAGAAGTTCTTCAGGACGTGGTTCGTCCCGCTCGTGATGCGGAGCATCCGGAACCGCTCGCCGGGGTCCGCCGGCGGGAAGACGAACTGCACGTCCGTGTGCGAGTCGCCGAGGCCGACGAGTCGGAAGTTCGAGACGCCGCGGTCCCAGTCGTGCTCGCGGGTGATGAGGTACTCGCCCGGCGGGAACTCGATGGCCGTGTCTTCACGGTACGTCTCGTCGAGGATGTCGTCGACCGGCTCTTGGCCCGTCGGGTCCATCCCGAGGTCGTCGACCGCGTCGAAGACGGTGAGTTCCGGCTCCGGCGTGGGCGTCTCCTCGGTCGGCCTCGGCGTCTCGGTCGGCGTCTCCTCGTCCGGCGTGTTACAGCCGGCGAGCGCGGCCCCGACGCCGACCGCGCCGAGCGTCCGCAGATAGGTTCTGCGCTTCACCGGCGGAGAACCTCCGTGCGCTCGCGGCGTTCCGGGCGACTATCCGGCGTCCGTGCAGCGGCGTCGAGTCGTCTCGAAGGGCGAGATGAAAGCGGGAGAGAGAGGGACCAACATCGGTTGCACATGTTTCCCGTCAGTTGGACGGGGAAGGTGATTGGTAAACGGTGTGTAACCGCGGCTGACGGCGCGAGGGGCGCGGAATCAAGGCTCGTCGGTGGCGGCGAATCCGGTGAAGGAGACGTACGAAAACACGGGACAGAACCGGCGTCGCCGCAGTGTTCGCCGCGTTCAGTCCGGTGCGACCGAGATTACGAGTCGCATTACTATCCACTCGTGGCGACAGTTATCCGTATGAATCTTTCACGGCGTTCATACCTCGGACTGGGCGCCGCCGTGCTCAGCGGCTGTGTCGCGAGGGGTGGAGAACCGGCCGGAACGCCCGAGGCGACCGCGACCAGCGTGCCGCCAGTTCCGACCCCACGCTTCAGCTACGACGACCCGAGCGTCGACGCGCCGGGGGACCCGCTTGCGGTCGCGTTCAACAGCCGCGAGCGGTTCAGAGACGCCGGATGGCTCGTCGACGACTTCGAGGACGAGCGCCGGTGGGAGACGTTCGCGGGGCGGTTCGCCGTCGAGGAGGACGTCGTCTACTGCGGGTCTCAGTCGCTCCGGCTCGAGGCGACGCCGGCCGACGAACGGGTGTGGATTTACCGGACGTTCGACGGCGGTATCGACCTCTCCGGGGCGGACCTCTCGCTGGCGGTCAACCTCGAAACGCCCGACACCGAAGGCATCACGGTTCGCCTCGCCGCGCCCGACTACGACAACACGCTGCTTCTCGGCCGGCACATCTGGCGGGCGGGCTGGCAGCGCCTCGACCTCGGGCCGCGGCGCGTCACCGGGTCGCCGGACCTGACGAACGTCACCGAGATAAGCATCCAACTGTACACCGGCGGCGGCACGACGGCGCGGTTCTACGTCGACTCGCTCCGGGCCAAACCCCGGGCCGACGCGGGTAAGGTGATGATTACGTTCGACGACAACACCCGGAGCCAGTACGACACGGCGTACCCGATACTGGAGTCCCACGGCTTTCCCGGCGTCGTCGGCGTCATCCCGTGGACCGTGGGGTCGAGCCACCGCATCCCCCGGGACGGGATGGACGAGATGGTCGACGCCGGTTGGGACATGGTGAGCCACCCCCAGCGGTCGGACTCGTTCCGCGACCTCTCGCCGGTCGACCAGCGCGCGAGCATCAGGGAGTCGAAGGCGTGGCTCGTCGAAAACGGGTTCGAGCGCGGGGCCGACTTCATCATCTGGCCGTACGGCCGGTACGACGAGTCGGCGCTCGACGCCGCGAGCGACTACCACTACCTCGGTTTCGTGACGGTCGGCGGGCCGACCGGCGCGATATCCGACCCGCAAATCGTCGGCCGGACCGACGGCGACGACGTGAAGAAGGCGAAGCAGGCGCTCGATTTCGCCGCCCAGTACGACCAACTCGCGGTGCTCATGTACCACGACGTGACCGGGAAGGGGCGCTCCGTCAGCCCGGCGGCGTTCGCCGAGACGATGGACTACGTGGACGAACTCGGGCTGGACGTGGTCACGGCGTCGAGCTACTGGGAGTCGGTCCGAGACGCCGTCTGACGCGGCGACTCGCTCGGAACGGAACCCCGCCCGGCACGCCGGCCCTGCGGGCGACATACCGATTTTCATGACAGTCTCGAATAACTTGATTCGAAGGTAGTCAGTCACGTTTCGAAGAACGTTAGACACCCGCACAAACCGTCTGAAACGCCTGAAATTCGCGTTTACGTACGTGTTGCTGACGACTAACAAAGACCCGAACCGCCCAATCTGCGGGTCGAAGTATCGATGTTCCTACGCACTCTCCAGCTCGATTCGTCGCCGCGGGGACGACGCCCCCGACGCGGTGGGCCGGCGGCCGCACGGCGTTCACCACAGCGGACCCACGCGAGGGACGATGTATCGCGGTAACGCCGTGGGCGTCGTCGTCCCCGCGTACGACGAGGCGCGGTTCGTCGGCGGCGTCATCGACACGCTCCCCGCGTTCGTCGACCGCGCCTACGTCGTCGACGACCGCTCGACCGACGGGACGTGGGAGGTGATTCGGCGGCACGCCGCGCGCGAGAACGAACGGGAGGCCGCGCCCGTCGTCGCCGCGGCCGACGGCGGCGCGCCTCTCGACCGGCGCGTCGTCCCGATTCGACACGCGGTCAACCGCGGGCGCGGCGCGGCCGTCAAGACCGGCTACGAGCGCGCGCTCGCCGACGGCATGGACGTTATCGTCGTGATGGACGGCGACGGCCAGATGGACCCGGACATCATGCCCGCCATCATCGACCCCGTCGTCGACGGGGACGCCGACTACGCCGTCGGTGACCGGCTCGCGGCTCGGGACACCCGCCGGGGGATGCCCCCGTGGCGGCTGTTCGGCAACCTCCTGTTGTCCGGGCTGACCCGCATCGCCAGCGGCTACTGGCACATCCGCGACCCGCAGAACGGCTACACGGCCGTCTCGGCGGACGCGCTCTCGGAGTTGGAGTTCGACCGGCTGTACGACCAGTACGGCTTCCTGAACGACCTGCTCGTGAACCTGAACGTCGCGGGAAAACGCGTCGCGACCGTGCCGATGCGCGCCCGCTACGGCGACGAGGAAAGCGGCATCAGGTACTCGACGTTCGTCCCCGGACTGTCGTTCCTCCTGCTCAGAGACTTCCTCTGGCGGCTCCGGGTTCGGTACCTCGACGGCGGCGTTCACCCGGTGGCGGTCCTCTACGCGCTCGGCGTCGTGGGCGTCCTCGCCGGCGTGCTCCGACTGGTCGGCGGCGTCGCGTCGAAGGACCGCGACGGTGCGGGGCGAGCGACCCTCGCCGGGGTCATCGGGGGGGTTGCGTCCCTGGGCGGCGCGATGCTCCTCGACAGCCGCGCGAACGAACCGCTTCGAATCGCGGCGGCACCGTCCGCGTCGTTCGAGCGGGACGAGCCGAGCGACTCGCAGTCGTCTCGCGTCGGCGGCGACGACGAGAGCGACCGACGAGGAGACAGCGAGAGCGAGACCGACGGTGTCGCAGACCACGAGGTAATCGGGGGTTAGTCACCTCGTACCGCCGAAATCGGGGGCGTGAGGCGCTCAATAACAACAGCCTAGTCGCGTCATCTATCCAGTAATGGGGTCCACATCACACAGCAAAAGACGGTTAAACCGGGCGCTCGGCGAACTCTCGCTGGACGTGCCCTTCGCGCTGGTCATCGTCGTTGCGAGTAGCCTCGTCGCGGCGCTCGGCGTCGTTCCGACCGTCCAAGCCCTCGTCGGGCTCCCCGTACTGCTGTTTCTCCCCGGATACGCGCTGTTGCTCGCGCTGTTCCCCGCCGGGTCGTCGGACGCGCCCACCGAGGGACCGTCGTTCGGTCGGTTCGAGTGGCAGCCCAACCTCAGCCTCGCGGAGCGCCTCGCGCTCGCCTTCGGAATGAGCGTCGCGCTGCTGCCGGTCGTCGGGCTGACGCTCCTCTGGACCGGCGTCGGGTTGGACACCGCGCCCGTCCTCCTCGCTCTGGCGGCGGTCATCGTCGTCGGTCTCGCGGTCGGTGAAGCCCGGCGGCAGCGACTCCCCGAAGCAGAGCGGTTCCGCGTTCCGATTCGCCGCTGGTACGCCGACGTGGTTCGGTCGTTCGACCAGCCCTCGCGGGTGGACTCGTTTCTGAACGTCGCGCTCGCTTTCGCGGTCATCGTGGCCGGCGCGAGTCTGGGCTACGCGCTCGTCGCGCCGGGGACGGGCGAGTCGTATTCGAGCCTGTCGCTTCTCACGCAGGACGCCGGGGGCGAGTTCGTCGCCGCCGACTACCCCGAAGCGCTGACGGTCGGCGAGCAGACCTCCCTGTTCGTCTCCGTCGAGAACGTCGAGGGCGAGGCGACGAGCTACACGCTCGTGGCCGAACTCCAGCGAGTCGAGCGAGCGAACGGCGAGGTGACGGTCGTCGAGCGGCAAGTCCTCGGGTCGCGGACGGAGACCGTCGAAGACGGCGAGACGTGGCGGACCCGCCACAACTTCGCCCCGGCGCTGACCGGCGAGGACCTCCGGCTCACCTACTTCCTGTACGAGGGCGACGCGCCGGCGGAGCCGAGCACCGAGACGGCGTACCGCTCGGCGTACGTCTGGGTCACCGTGACCGAAGAGCCGACCGCCGGCGGCGCGGACGACGCGGGCGACGACGCGTAACGCGAGCTCGCCCGCGGCGCGTCGGCCCCGGCGAAGCTGGCGGTCGTTCGGTCGTCGAGTAGAGCATCGAAAAAACCGCGTCGGAATGCGAACGTGGGTGCCTCTGTCGTCTGCGGCGTCACCGCGCGAGCGGCGCGCCGCGCGTAGTTTCTGTGTCCGTGCTGTGCCGTCGTGTCGTTTTCCTGCGTCGCCTCAGCCGTCGTTGTCTTCGAACGTCAGCGCCGCGTCGCCGGCCAGGTTCATCTTCGTGATGTCGCCCGAGAACCGGAAGGCGTCGATACCGTCCGTGACCGACCCCTTCGCCTTGCCGTTGGTGAGGCTGTCGTCGCTCTCCGTCGGCCCGACGAGCGGGTCGTTCAGGATGTCGCCGGAGACCATGAAGTCGTACGTCGTCTCCGTGCCGTCGCCCTCGACGACGAGGGTGTTCGGCAGGGAGAACACGGCGGGGTCGACCCGCGTGCCGTTGACGTAGACCTCGGCCTCGCCTTCGAGGAACGACAGCGACGTAATCGTACCCGTGAAGGCGTACACGTCCTCGACGCCCTCGGTGGTCACCCAGCCCGTCGCGGAGCTTTCGGACACGTCGTCCCACTGTTCGATGGTGTCGCCAGAGGCTTCGAGCGTGCCGCTGACGGTGACCTCGTACTGCGTCTCGGCACCGGTGCCGACGAGGCGCAGTTCGTTCTGACTGTCGGTGGTGTCGTCGGTCGAATCCGTCGACCCGTCCGTGCCCGAGTCGGTCGAACCGTCAGTGCCCGAGTCCGTCACGGCGTCCGTGACGGTACTCTCGGTCACCTGCTCGCCGTCGACGTAAATCTCGGCCTCGCCCTCGACGAAGCCGAAGGAGGTGACGCTTCCAGCGAAGTTGAACGTGTCCTCGACGCCCGCGGTCGTAATCCACCCGCTGGCGGAGGTGCCGTCGATGGTGTCCCACGTCTCGATAGTGTCGCCCGAGGCTTCGAGCGCGTCGCTGACGGTGAACTCGTACTGGGTCTGCGTGCCCGTACCGACGAGGCGCAGTTCGTGCGAGAGGTCGGTGGAGTCGGTCGTCGAGTCGTCGGTCGAATCCGTCGACCCGTCCGTGTTCGAATCGGTGGAGTCGTCGGTCGTCGCGCCCGTGACGGTACTCTCGGACACCTGCTCGCCGTTGACGTAAATCTCGGACTCGCCTTCGAGGAACGAAAACGAGTCGATGTCGCCGGAGAACGTGTAGGCGTCTTCGACGCCGTCGGTCGTAATCCAGCCGGTCGCGGTGCCGCTTTCGATGTCGTCCCACTCCTCGATGGTGTCGCCCGACGCCTGGAGCGAGTCCGTCACCGTGAACTCGTACTGGGTCGTCGTGCCCGTGCCGACGAGTCGAATCTCGTTCGGGAGGGGCTCGGTCGTGGAGTCGTCGGTCGAATCCGTCGAGTCGTCCGTCGTCGACGAGTCGCCGCCGGTACTGCCATCGGCGCTCGGGAGCGGACAGGAATCGCCGCTCGTGATGTTGCTCGTGTCCACGTCGGCCCCGCTGAACACCGTCGCCTGCCCGGAGACGTTGATGTTCGAGTCCACGATTTCGCAGTTCGTGGCGTCGTTGACGAGGACGCCGTCCACGTCGCCGTTCGGGAAGTGGATACAGCTGTTCTGGACGGTCGAGCCGTTGCGGTCGTTGTCGATGCAGACCGCCGCGCCGGCGGGCTGAGACCGCGTGCTGCCCGTGATGGAGACGTTTTCGAGGTTCACGCCCCACGGTTTGTCCGCGGTGTCGGTGTCGACGGAGTCGGCGTGAATCGTCTGGACCGACGTGTCGTTCTGGATGCGGCAGTTGCGCAGGGTGAAGCCGCCGTGGCCGGCCCACGTCGGCGACGAGACGATGCCGCGCGAGGTGGGGCAGGACTTGAAGATGAAGTCGCAGTCCTCGATGAGAACGCCCGCGTACCCGTTGCCGGTGGAGTCGATGCGGAGCCCCTCGGGGCTGTCGAGGCTGTCGCCGTCGCGGGCGTGCTCGTTGAGGTTGTCCGCGTCCATGATGACGGTCGCGCCCTTGATCCACGAGGTCTTTTCGGGGTGGTCGCCCGCGGAGATGCGCATGTTGGTGTTGTCGTTGTTCTTGAACAGGCCGCCCTCGACGCGGAGGACGCCGCGGGTGTGGGTCGCGCGGAACGACGACGACCCGCGCTGTTCGATGTGGCAGTCCACGAGGCGAATTTCGCCGACAGAGCCGCCCTGCACGCGGATGCCCGCGACGCCGTCGGGGTAGCCCGGAAGCTCGGCACCCTCGCGCATGTAGACGCGGCGGGCGACGTTGACGCCGTCGACGGAGGAACAGTCGTACGCGAGGAGCTGGCGGCGAGCGTTGTTGTCGGTGGGGGTGCGGCCGAGCCACTCGACGTCTTCGATGAGGCCGCCGTCGTCGTTTATCATCCAGATGTCCGCCGTGGTGGTGTCGTCGTCGGTCTGCTGGATGGAGAAGTTCTTCAGGACGTGGTGGTCCCCGCTCGTGATTTCGAGGAACCGGTACTTCTCGCCGTTGTTGCCCGACGGGAAGACGAACTGCACGTCCTTGTGAGAGCTACCGGTGCCGACCATCCCGAAGCGTGAGACGTCGTCGTTCCAGTACTGCGTCTCGGTGGCGAGATACTCACCCGGAGGGAATTCGATGAGCGTCCCGCTCTCGTACGCGGAATCGAGTTGGTCGTCTATCGGTTCGTTTCCGTTGGGGTCCATTCCAAGGTCGTCCACCGCGTTGACGACGCGGTCCCATTGGATACCGAAGCGCTCCTCTGGTCCAGACGCAGCCGACGCGACGCCGGCAGAGAGGGCAGTCGATGCGGCCATCGCACCGAGTTTGAGGTAGTTCCGCCTGTTGAGTTGCGATTCGAGGATGGAGTCCGAATCCGCGGCGGATTCGTCGTCGTCTCCATCGGTTAGTCGTACCATATCTCAGGAAAGCCCTCGTTAAGGTGATAATCATTATTGCAAGGTATAATCTGATTAGCTACGATTACTTGCGGGATTGCTTCGGATGGAGGCCAGTTAGTTACCAGTTGTATATCAAAGACACACCTTATATTCTCACAGATAAGCATCAACTAAATACTAATATCGCGGCGATTTGAGCCCGTAAAACAACCGCTTAATCGGGACAATACGGGGCGAATCGGTAGCCCGTGTCGAGTCCGCTTTGGCCCGTGAAACGTCTCTACCCGTCGGATAATCAATCTATGAACTGGTAATTACGCTCCCACCGAACCTTGCGAGGGCGTTCGTTTCACCGCACCCACATTTTCTGACTGTGTTCTGATAGGTTTGATTCACGTCGAAGCTTCAGCTAGCAATGAGAGTCAGTCGAATCGACCACTCGCCGGGGCGTCAAATCGGCCGAACGCCTCCCTCACTTCGACATCACGGAGACGAGTTCCCGGAGGTTCTGTTTGACCCGCCAGTCGAAGAGCGTCATGAGCGACGCGGCGCTGACGACGTAGGCGGCGACGCCGATGGCGACGAGGAGCGCGAACTCGACGAGCGGCGACCCGACGCGGTTCTGCGCCGCGAGGACCGCCAGCGCCATCGCGCCGCTGGCCGCGACGGGGTACGAAAGCTCCCGGAGGAACCGTCGGTAGGTCGTGTCGAGGGTGCGTTTCATCTCGCGCGCGTAGAGGGGGACCATCGGGAACGCGAGGATGCCCGTGACCGCGAGGGCGGTCCCCTCGATGCCGTAGGCGCTCGTCGCGGGAACGATGGCGACGGCGAGCAGGGCGACCCTAAGGAAGCCGAGTTTGGTCTGTACGTCGGGGCGGCCGACGGCGCGCCAGACGGGGTTGAACGTCGCGAAGAGCGTCCGAAAGAGCCCGTAGGCGACGAGAATCTGCATGGCGAGCACCATCGGCAGCCAGTCCGCACCGAGGAACGCGCCGACGAAGGCGGGCGCGACGAGGTAGATGCCGACCGACATCGGCAGGGCGACGAACGCCGTGAGTCGGAAGGTGCTGAAGAACGTCTCGCGGAGGGCGCGCTGGTCCTCTTGGAGCTTCGAGTACGTCGAGAACATCACGCTGGAGACGACGACGGCGATTTCGGTCGCCGGCGCGTTGGAGATGCGGTAGGCGAGCTGGTAGTAACCGAGCGAGGTCGCGGTCAGGAGCCAGCCGACGACCGCGTCGTCGCCCTGCCCGTAGAGGAACTCGACGATGGACGACCCCGTGACCCACTTCCCGTAGCCGATGAGCTCGGCGGCGTACGCGCGGTTCAGCGCGGGACGCGGGCGGTAGGGGTGCAGGAAGTAGGTCGCGACCGACCGGACGCCCGCGTCCGCGAGGTAGCCGAAGATGAGCGCCCAGACCGTCGGGCTGACCGCGGCGTAACCGAGCGCGACCACGACGTAGGCGGTCGTGCCGCTGACCCGGTAGGCGAACTCCTTGTGAAACGCGAGGTCCTTCTTGAAGTAGACCATCGCGGGGTTCCGCAGCGCGAGGAAAATCGGGACCAGCGCGATGGCGCGGATGAGGTCCCGCGCCGCGGGTTCGCCGAACAGCGAGGCGAGCGACGGCGCGGCGAGGTAGAGAATCGAACTCATCAGCAGGCCGCGGAGGAGTTCGAGCGTGAACGTCGTGTTCAGGTAGTCGTCCACGTCGTCGTCGACGCGCTGGATGAGCGCGGCGTCGATGCCGAGGTTCGTCAGGCTCAGAAGCGCCGAGATGGTGAGCAGCGCGATGCCCATCAGCCCGATGGCCTCGGGGCCGAGCAGTCGCGCGAGGACGATGAACATCACGACCTTCAGCACCCGGTCGAGGACGTTCATCGCCGACACCCACATCCCGCTTTTCACCGTCCGCTCTGCGAGGTCGCCGTCGTCGTCGCCGGGGACGAACCGGCGGCGAATCGTCCGGACGACCGAGCGTATCCTATCTCTCATCGAAGGCACCTCTCGGGCCGCCGCTTCGACGACGACCCGGCGTATTCACGAACGGTAACACTCGGCTACACATCGGCTCACGAGGCGATTAATTATTGACTCGCTACTGGACTCCGCGGGGGGCGGGGCTCCCGCGGCCGCGGGAATTAGGCGCTGTTTGACGGGACGACGGACCCGACGGCCCGACGGCGAGTGACGGCGACCGAGGGAATCGAGATGGTGGGCGACCGGACGACAACGCCCACGGACGCCGACGAGTGTGGGGGCTCCCGGAGTCGAAGCGGAAGTCGAAAGTCGCGGAGTTTTAGGCCACGCGAAAAATGATAAGAATCAGATTATAGAAGGTTCGTGTCGCCTAAAACTGCGCTGTAAGCCCTATATCCTCCGAATTTAGGCACCCCTAATAGGACATATTTATTACAAATAAAGCCGTACGTTCACCTGTAATATGAGCGCGCAATCACTCGAGCGACGAACCCGGAACTACCTGAGCAACAACGTCCCGCAGATTCAGGAACACGGCGGGCACTTCGAAATCGAAGACGTGGACGACGAGACGGGCGAGGTCACCATCGCAATCGGCGGGGCGTGCTCCGGATGCGGCATCGCGCCGATGACGATGAAGGCCATCAAACAGCGCATCGCCACCGAGGTCGACGACGTCTCCGAAGTGACCGTGCGACAGGCCAGCGGCCCGCGGGCCGCCGTGATGCCGTCGAAGACCGACGAGATGGACCAGATGGAGGAGTACGAGGACTACAACCCGCCGTTCTGAGCCGGTGGGGCGTCGACACCTCCCCTCGTTTTTCTGACCCGCGGGTCGAAGCGGGCGAGCAACCGAACGGAAGAGACAGCGGCGGCACCGGCCGGAGCGGCGAAATCGACGGCAGCAGCTACGGCGGCGAAAAACGAAAACTCGGACTCGGTGTCGCTACCCGGACACGTAGTAGAGGTCGGCCGCGCCGTTCGACATGACGCGGTTCACGTTCGGCTGATTCTGGACCGCGGTGAGGTTCGCCTCGGTGTAGCGGAGTTCGCGGTACGCGACCACCTCGCGGTCGTGATCGGTCTTCGAGACCATCAGATACCGCGGGCCGTCGTAGTAACTCGGCAGGTCGGTGAGTGCCTCGTCCGGCGTCGTGAAACCGAGCGCCGGCGTGGGGCTGTCGGGGAGCGCATCGACGAAGCGGTCGGGGTTCCCGCGGATGCCCACGTACCGAATATCCTCGTCCGACATCCCGAACGCGGTGTCGTACGCTCCGATCTGCTGGGCGGGGACGTGGTTCGACGGCAGGTAGATGTACGGCGACGGGAACATCACCATGAGCGTGAGCCCGATGACGAGCGCCGACGCGACGGGCGCGCCCGTCCTGACCGCCGCCCCGTACTTCGACCAGTACTCCGTCCCCGAGAGCCACTCGAAGGCGTAGAACAGCCCGACGCTCCCGACGACGGTCGAGAGAATCATCGCGAAGCCGACGTGTCGGAAGAAGAAGTTCGTCTCCGAGATGACGCCGAGGAGGTGCGCGAAGAAGTACGGCACCAACACGACGAGGCCGAACGTCAGCGTCCGCAGGACCGACCGGCCCTGAGCCGACAGCCGCGAGAACCGCCCGAACAGGACGCCGAGGAAGACACCGAGAGTCATCAGGGCGTACACCGCGTTCACGAGGAACAGCTTCACGAACACGTCGAAGATACCGCCGCCGACGGCCGTGACGGAGCCGGTGCGCTGGGAGATGGCCGTCCCGGCCTCGGAACTTCCCGAGAGGATGCCGAGCACCCCTTCGACGAACAGGCCGCCGGTCGAAAAGCCGACCGTGTACTGCGTCAGCCAGTAGACGAACGCCGCGGCGAAGACGAGCGTCAGGCCGTACACCGGACGCTGTTCAGCGACGGCGTCCGGGGTCCGCCAGCGCTGGACGAGCTGGATGCCCGCGGCGACGGCGAACAACACGAGATAGTTGACGGCGACTTGCAGATGGTACGACACCAGCGCGACCGTCCCGACCGCGAACAGGACGGAGACGGGCGTGACGTGGCCGCGCCACCGGCTCTCGACGGCGTCGGTCCCGGAGAACTGGTGTTTGAAGAAGAGGTACAGAAGCACCAAGCCGAGGAACGACGCCATCGAGTACGGGAAGAACATGAGCTTGAAGCCGTTGAGGTTCACCGGCAGGAACAACAGCGCCGAGAACACGGCGACGAGGACCGCCCGGCGGTCGGAAACGACGAGCGAGACCAGAAGCGGGACGAACACGAGGTAGACGGCCGAGACGAAAAACACCACCAGCATCATCGCGGTAGTGAGTTCGACGCCGAGGGCGGCGCTGACCATCCCCGCCGAGACGTGGCCGCTCGGGTAGACGATGTCCAGCGGCGTCAGCGTCTCGGAGACGAGCGACTTCGCCCAGCCGAGGTGCGTCAGCGAGTCGTTGAACCCGTAGAAGTGGTACGCTCGGACGAGCGGGAGGGCGGAGACCGCGGCTATCGCGAGCGCCGCCAGCGCCACCCCGCCGGCCGCGAACCGACTGTTCGGGGCGCGAACGACGACGACCAGCGCGGTCAACACCGCCACCGCCACGCCGACCCAGAACGCCGCCGGCGTCGACTGGTAGATTGAAACTTCGTACGCGCGCGCCGGCGACGCGCGAGCGACGAGGATACCGACGGCTATCGCGAGAAATCCGACGAGGAGGAGCGTTCTCGTGAGCCGCGAATCACGTTGCGTCATCCCGTGAGAGAACGCGAGTCGCGTAGTTTGTTATTGAGCGTGTAATCGACTCAGGCGGCGTTATAGGCGTTCTTCCCGGTGTTTTCATCGGGCGTCGCGCGCCGAACGAGCGAACGCCGAGGGTCCGGCCGGCACAGAGGCCCCATGAAGCCGGGCTACCGTTCGGTTCGGCGGCGTTCGACACCGCCACGCGGCCGTATAGGTGCGTGATAACAAAACCCGACGCACGCGGATATCGGGCAACGATGTCACTCACAGCAGTCACGCCGCAGACCGCCGAGCGAACCGAACGCGAGGGCCGTCGATGACCGGCTTCGTCGGCGGCGCGCTCGACGCGGCGACGCTCGACGCCTGCGCGGCCGAACTCCACCACGAAGACTGGTACGAGTCGGCGGCGCGGTCGACCGGCCGCTTCGGCGTCTCGGTGCTCCACCACGGCGCGAGAGACCCCGAGGGCTGTACCGTCTGGGAAGACGGCCCGCGCGTGGGAGCGATATACGGCGCGGTGACGAACCTCGACGAACTCGAACTCGACGTAGACGGGCTGTTCGCCCGACTGTTCGAGGACCCACACGCCCTGCTGCCCGAACTCGACGGCTCGTTCCTCGTCGTCGCCGTCGACGGCGACGCGGAGCGCGTCGTGCTCGCCAGCGACAAACTCGGGACGCGACAGTGTTTCTACGTCGCGGGCGAGCCGTTCGCCTTCGGGACCGAAGTCGGCGCGCTGACGACCCTCCTCGACGACCCGCAGGTCGACGAACGCGCCATCAGCGACCTCCTCATGATTGGGCACGTCTGGGGCGACAAGACGCTCGTGCAGGGCGTGAAGTTCCTCCCCTCGGGGACCGTCCTCGACTACCGGGCCGACGCGGGGCCCGAGCTCGACTCCTACTGGCACCACACGTTCGAACAGAGCCCCGACGACTCCTACCTCGACGACCTCACCGAGGCCTACCGCGAGGTCATCGCCGACATGGCCGACACGATAGACGGCGATATCGGCCTGTGGCTCTCCGGCGGCCTCGACAGTCGCTCGATGGCCGGGGAGCTCAGCCGCTACCACGACTTCACGACCTACACCTACGACTCGAACCCCGCGAACGGGAGCAATCTCGAACTCGCCGCGAAGGTTTCTGCGGTGCTCGGCCTCGAAAACCGGCGCGTGCCGGTCGAGTCCGACGCCCTCGTCGACTCGCTCGACAAATCGGTCCAACTGACCAGCGGGATGGTCGGTCTCTCCACGTTCGTCAACCTCGCGAACGTGTTCAACATCGAGGACATGCCCGACGTGCTCATCGAGGGCTGCGGACAGGGCGGGATGATGGGCGACGGCATCGGCCGGGCCGCCGTCGAGGGGAGCAAGTCGCCCGAGGCGGCGCTCTACCGCGCGAAACACCGCATCGACGTGGACGACGCCCGCCGGCTCCTGCGGACGGAGTTCGACCCGATGACGACCTACCGCGAGGAGGTTCGCAAGAGCGACCAGCCGGACCTCTTCAGCACCGCGATGGACTGCTACTACCGCAACTACTTCCCGCGGTGCGACTTCGCCAGCAACCCCATCGCCGAGAGCCAGGCCGGCACCCGAGTCCCGTTCAGCGACACCGAGTTCCTCCGGGCCGTGACGCGGATGCCGCTGTCGCACCGCGTCGGCTCGATTCCACTCACCAACGGGAAGATTCCCGCCGGAACGGCCTACCCGAAGGTCGAACTGGTCCGCCGCCTCGACAGCCGACTCGCGGCCATCCCCTACGAACGGACGAAAGTGCCGCCGGCGCGCCCGATGTGGCAACACGCCGCCGGCTTCGTCGTCGGCACCTCCGTCGACCGCATCCGCGAGCGCCTCGTCGGCGACGTCCACACCTACGGCGGCCGCTCCACTATCGGCGACTGGTACCGGACGAACCGCGCGCTCCGCGAGCGCATCGACGACCTGCTCGACTCGGCGTGCGAGCGCCCGTACTTCGACGCCGACGAGATTCGCCGCCTCCAGCGCGAGGAGCGCACGGGCGAAGTCGAACACATGAGCGCCATCTCCGGCATCATCACCGGCGAGCTCTGGGTCCGCAAATACATCGACCGCGAAGGTCGCGGCGTCGAGGAAGGTCCCGTCGGTGCGGCGGAAGCCGAAGACGCGCCGCAACCGGCCGACTGAGTTACTCGAACCACTCGATGGACTGTCCAGTCGTGTGGAACTGCGATTCGTTTCCGTCGACCCCCCGGGGAAGCGAGGACTACTGAGGGTCGACGGAAACGTTCTTTTGAATTCGGTTCGTACGCGACGCTACGCCCGTGATTTCGGGACGGTTTCAGACGAACCCTTGTGGGATTGAAGCAGGCGTTCGAGAGCGCGATTCTCGACCTCGCGTTTCAGACGAACCCTTGTGGGATTGAAGCGTCTATCAGACTGTCGTCAACAACGACGTGCATGCGGTTTCAGACGAACCCTTGTGGGATTGAAGCTCGTACCCCGACCCCGACATCGACGCGCTCGACGGTTTCAGACGAACCCTTGTGGGATTGAAGCGCGTGACCGAGCGAATTGTCGACGTGAGGGAAGGTTTCAGACGAACCCTTGTGGGATTGAAGCGTGGACGAGACCTTCTACACGCGGATGGACGACCGCGTTTCAGACGAACCCTTGTGGGATTGAAG
Organism: Haloferax sp. Atlit-48N; assembly: GCF_003383015.2. Classification (NCBI taxonomy): domain Archaea; kingdom Methanobacteriati; phylum Methanobacteriota; class Halobacteria; order Halobacteriales; family Haloferacaceae; genus Haloferax; species Haloferax sp. Atlit-48N. The sequence goes on from NZ_CP137692.1 coordinate 183,133, forward strand.
CGGAACTAGAGCGCTCGCCAGTCAGCGGGTTGACGAGTTTCAGACGAACCCTTGTGGGATTGAAGCTCGCTCGTCGCTTGTCGCTCCTGTTGCGAGCCTTGTTGTTTCAGACGAACCCTTGTGGGATTGAAGCCGCGCGCTCGAACCCGAGACGTGGGAGAAGGTGCTCGTTTCAGACGAACCCTTGTGGGATTGAAGCGTCGTCGTTGAACGTGCGGCCGTCGTCCTCAACAACCAGTTTCAGACGAACCCTTGTGGGATTGAAGCACGGCACGCTGCCAGTTGGTCGCCATACCGGACTATCGTTTCAGACGAACCCTTGTGGGATTGAAGCGACAAGTGGGAAATCGACAGCGTGACGTTCAAGAACGGTTTCAGACGAACCCTTGTGGGATTGAAGCGTGCTCGGTCGTGAAATCAACCTCTGCGATTTCGTTGTTTCAGACGAACCCTTGTGGGATTGAAGCGAAACGCAGGGTTCGGACCAGAACATCAACGTGAGTCGTTTCAGACGAACCCTTGTGGGATTGAAGCCGTCGTCCTCGACGCTCTCAACGCCGTGATAGACGGCGTTTCAGACGAACCCTTGTGGGATTGAAGCTGCCGGGTTGAAGCGCGCGCCGTTGGGCCGGATGGGTTTCAGACGAACCCTTGTGGGATTGAAGCTTAGTCGTCGAACCTCCCCTAAGGGGTCTGAAGACGGTTTCAGACGAACCCTTGTGGGATTGAAGCGCTCACGCCGGACCCTCCTCGGCCGGGTCATGCATCGTTTCAGACGAACCCTTGTGGGATTGAAGCTTGCGCGAAGTCGTCGTTGACCCGGACCTTGAGGATGGTTTCAGACGAACCCTTGTGGGATTGAAGCAAGTGCCTACGGCGGGAGTGGTCTCGACGACAACGTGTTTCAGACGAACCCTTGTGGGATTGAAGCGAAGACCTGGACCTCACCGCCGAGGACGTCGAGGCGTTTCAGACGAACCCTTGTGGGATTGAAGCGTGCTGTTCGACGCGGACGGGTCGCCGGTCAACTAGTTTCAGACGAACCCTTGTGGGATTGAAGCGGTATAGCTATCGCCAGTCGCCGCCGTTACGTCGCCCGTTTCAGACGAACCCTTGTGGGATTGAAGCTACAACGCGTTCGCCTACGAGGGCGGCGGCGATGTCGGTTTCAGACGAACCCTTGTGGGATTGAAGCCGCGCCGCCAGTCTTGCGTACCTCAGGCATGATTGTTTCAGACGAACCCTTGTGGGATTGAAGCCCGTAGATGCCGTTCGAGACGAGGTCCATCCACTCGGGTTTCAGACGAACCCTTGTGGGATTGAAGCGCAGAACGACCAGACGCAGGCGTGGCCGACCGGGTCGTTTCAGACGAACCCTTGTGGGATTGAAGCTCCGTGAGCAGGGACGAGGGCCGGACGGCTACCGAGTTTCAGACGAACCCTTGTGGGATTGAAGCGACGAGGCGAGTTCGGAACTCACGGCTCAGAACGGTTTCAGACGAACCCTTGTGGGATTGAAGCCACTCACGCCTCCCGGAAGGCCCGGTCCCGGACGAACGTTTCAGACGAACCCTTGTGGGATTGAAGCCCGAGGATGCGCCCATCCCCGACGATATTGCCACGTGTTTCAGACGAACCCTTGTGGGATTGAAGCATCGTCTCCGAGGAGTTCACGAACGCGTCGACCGGCGTTTCAGACGAACCCTTGTGGGATTGAAGCCGCACCGGGCCGGTTGTGTGTGCCTGCTCGGCAAATGTTTCAGACGAACCCTTGTGGGATTGAAGCTCCTGTTGCCACTCGGGTACGTTATGCCCATAGCTGGGGTTTCAGACGAACCCTTGTGGGATTGAAGCTACTGCGAGCTTTGCGAGGCCAACGTCGACATGTCGGGGTTTCAGACGAACCCTTGTGGGATTGAAGCCGTCGACGAGTCGCGGACCTCAAAACGCGACTCGTCGTTTCAGACGAACCCTTGTGGGATTGAAGCCTCCCACGTCTCCGATGGCACGAATCGGTAGACGTAGTTTCAGACGAACCCTTGTGGGATTGAAGCCGCTGTTGCTGTAAAACAGCTTGCAGTGCGTGCAGCGTTTCAGACGAACCCTTGTGGGATTGAAGCCGCTGTTGCTGTAAAACAGCTTGCAGTGCGTGCAGCGTTTCAGACGAACCCTTGTGGGATTGAAGCGACGAAGAGACACCAAACGATGACGGTGGCCTCGAGTTTCAGACGAACCCTTGTGGGATTGAAGCCCGAAGCGCAGGCGGTCGCCGGCGCTGACGAGATGGTTTCAGACGAACCCTTGTGGGATTGAAGCGATGACTTCGAGTCCGAACCCCGGCATTACATCGGTTTCAGACGAACCCTTGTGGGATTGAAGCGCAGCCTCGTCGGCGGCGATGGTCCGGATGGCGCGTGTTTCAGACGAACCCTTGTGGGATTGAAGCTGGGTCGAACTCGCAAATGACGGCTCCACGTTCACGCGTTTCAGACGAACCCCTGAGCGATTGAAGCAGAGAAACCACCCAACGAAAACAATCACCCGAACAGTCAATCCTGGTTTCAATTATTGCTGACCCGTCAAACTACGGGCATAATTTTATGTCGGGGAGCAAACAATCACAGGTACAACAATGAGTAGAGAAGGAGGTATCGGATAACGTGCGAATCATGGCACACTTATCAGCGCGTTCCGATGCTGCGTATCAGAACGATTACCATCACAAGATTCGCGGGCGAATCTGGAACGCGCTCGATGGGACGGCCTACGGAGAACGACACGATTCCGGCGAGCCGCCGGGGTTCGCTTACTCGAATCCGTTTCCGCCTCGAGATATGCGGGAAGGTGACGACCGGAAGTTACTGGTCGCGTCGCCCGACGAGGAACTACTCGCAAACGTGGCGGCGAATCTGCTCGACGACCGAGAGTTCAACGTCGGTGAGATGCCGTTTCACGTCGACGAGGTAACATCCCTCGAACCCGACGTGGGCGAGCCAGGGACCAGGGGGACGCTCGAAACCGGGACCGGACTCCTCGTTCGAATCCCGCCGTGGCGGTGCGACGAGTACGGAATCGACCATCCCGGTGGCGATACTGCGACGTTCTGGCGGCCGGAACACACCACGGCCCCGCTTCGAGAGCAGTTGGAGGCGAACCTCGACCAGAAACACGACCGGTTCGTTCACGACCATCTCCCCGGGCCGAGCGAGGTCTCGGGCGAGTTGTTCGACGGCTACGAGCTATTGAAGACCTTCGCGCTTCCATTGACCGTGACCGAGGGACAAGAGATGACCTACGTCCTGAGCAAGTGGAAGTTCGAGTACACCGTTCGAGACGACGACCACCGAAGACATCTGAACCTCGCGCTCGACTGCGGACTGGGAGAGCGGAACTCGCTCGGACTCGGATTCATGAACGTTGCAGAGCGAACTCGTCCGGGTGAGACGATGGGAGAGGAGCGCGATGCTTTCGCCTAGCGAGTTTCGCGACCGATATCCAGAAGACGAGTTGGTCGACGACCTCCCGGATTCACCGGTCGGCTCGCTCCGCGATTTGCAGTACCTCTACGGGAAACTCTACACGCTCGCCACGACGGGTGGCGGAGAGTACGCCCCGTATCTCACACCGGATGCGGCACGGGACCTCGTAGACACGGACGACAGTCTCATCGTCGTTCGCGTCGATATCTCGGGAGACGAACCACAGCTAGCCGACGATGCCCGTGGGCCAGTACTGGTGACGCGGTACACGGAAGACCTGATTCAACAGGTAGGACACTCAAAATACCCGGCTGCGCGCGGAATCGACCACAGTATCACCCACCAAGCCGGGCGAAACAGCGACCCCGAAAAGCTCGCGCGATACGCCAAAGAACGGCTCACGAAATGGGCGACCGACGACGTCGTCGCGACTGCTGCCAGTGAACACCCGGACGGCTGGGTTATCGACCGTCTCGCTGAGCTTGGAACACGGGACGCTGCGCTCGAAGCCATCGAAGAAGCGGTCGTTCGGGCGTTAGGCGGCGAATCTGCAACCGCGCTGTTGACGGTCCAAGTAAAGACCGAACGAGATGGCGACTATCGATGGCCCGGCGACATCGCCGCGTTCAACGAGGCGATGCGCCAACGCAAACTATCGAAACTCGTCACGAAGAACAAGGCCGACGACTCGTCGGGAGACGCGACCGATATCGTAACCGGGCGACCCTCCCGAACGGTTGGAACCGCAGAAGATCCACAGAACTACTTCCTTGGCAAGCAACTCGAAAAGTTCCCGGGGCTGGATATCGAAAACGCGTGGCGTGCCCACCCAATCTCGGAGGACGCCGCAGTGACGGTGATGAACGCCGAGGCGTTCGTCGAGGCGTGTACGTATCGGACGTTCGGTGCGAAAGTGTACTATCTGCCGTATTTCTTCGGACGGCTGACGCCAGAGCGAGTGTATCGCCTCTACGAGATGCTGTGTAGTGCAGTCGAAGACGGCGGTGACGTGACACCAATCGAGCAGGCGTACATGAAGGAACGAGAACTCGACGACGCCGATACGAGGCTCCGGTTCTACGTCTCGGCGGTCATGCCACACCAGATGTCCAGGTACGACGTCTTCGGCGAAACGCTAAACGGCCGCTTACACTATCCGAAAGAACTCGCGTTCACCCACAATCGATTCGTCCGAGACGCGTCCGCGTTCAACTCGGACACCGACTGGACGGCACCACTCCCGAAAAACGACAAGTGGGGGCTGCTGTCGGTGAACGACGAGCAACTCCACGCGGTTTCGACGGGGTGGTACTTCTATCAGACGTTCGCAGAGCGGGACGACGCCGAAGCGGACGCGGACGACCCGCGAATCGAAGCGCTCGTGAGCGTACTGAGCGGGGACGCGATAGCCGTCGAAGTGCTGCTCGAAGAGTACGTCGCCCGAATCATCGACGGGGAGTCAGACGACGACTTCGAGGGGTTTCCGTCGTTTCTGGTCGCCAGCCAGTTTGCACAGCTCTGTGCGCTCGCCGATGGCGAACTCGAGCTGTTGAAGACGAACGACCCCGCGAAAAGCCAGATTACCCGCGAACCGACCTACGGGAGATTGACGATGCCAACACTAGACGAAATCCTTATCGCCGACGGGGGTCACCCCGCCGAACAGAAACTCGAATCGTTCATCACCGACACGCCCGCGCTCTCGCCGGCGCACGACGACGACGAAGACTCCGTGACCAGCGAGCGCCGGGGGGCGTTCCTTCTCGGTGCGCTCGTCGGAGACATCGGAAGTTACCAGGAGTACTCCGAGGACCGGTCCACGACGCTCGTCGACCAGTACCCGGTCAAGTCAATCACGCGAGCGCGAATCAAGAAAGTCACGCAGGAGACCGTCGCCAAGACCCTGACCTACACGCGCCAAGAAAAGAAGAAAGGAAAGAGCTACCCGGGGACGAAAGCCGAACACATCGTCGAACGACTCCGAGAGACGGTTCTCGACCCCGACCCCGACGACTGGGAGATCGACACCGACGATCTCCGCTTCTACTACGCCCTCGGCGTGACCTACGGCATGAACGACCATCCGGACTGGAACCAACAGAACAGCGACGCGAGCGACAAACGAACCACCGACGAGGAACACTAAGATGTCAGACACGAACGACGCCGTCACGAATCGCTCGGAAATCGTATTCCTGTACGACGCGGTCGACGCGAATCCGAACGGGAATCCCCTCAGCGGTTCTAATCGACCTCGAATCGACCCGCAGACTCAGCAGGCCATCGTCACCGACGTTCGGCTGAAGCGCTACCTCCGCGACCAGTTGGACGACGACGGCCACGGCGTCTACATCAGGAACGTCCAGCGCGAGGGGAACCAGTACACGCGGGGCGAACTCCTCGAAGACCGCCTCAAAGAAGTCGAACCGGACGAATACGACCTCGACGATAGCGACGAGGCAGAGCGGTTCCGAAACGACGTGTTCGGCGAGTTCCTCGACAACAGCGTCGACGTTCGATACTTCGGCGCGACGATGTCTGTCGATACCGACGACGTGTACGCAAAGCACCTCCCCGACCACTTCACCGGCCCCGTCCAGTTCTCGCCGGGGAAATCAGTACACGCTGTCAGCGAAAACGAGGAGTACGACAGCCTCACGAGCGTTATCGCCACGCAGGACAACAAACAGCAAGGAGGGTTCGACCTCGACGACCACCGAATACAGTACGGACTCATCCGGTTCCACGGACTCGTCGACGAACACGGTGCCGCCGACACGAACCTCACCGTCGGCGACGTCGAGCGACTCGACACGCTCTGTTGGCGGGCCATCAAGAATCAGACCATAAGCCGAAGTAAAGTCGGTCAGGAACCGCGGCTCTACTGCCGCGTCGAGTACGCCGACGAGAGTTTCCACCTCGGCGGTCTCGACAGGGACCTCGTTCTCGACGACGACCGTTCAAAGCCGGACGAAGAACTCCGGACGGTTCGGGACCTCACCCTCGAAATCGACGGGTTCGTCGACCGACTTGCGGACGCGAGCGCCCGGATTAACCGGATTCGAATCGTCGCGAGCGACGTCCTCGACGTCTCGTACGACGGAGACGTGGGCAGTGCCGAACTCCTGTACGATGCGCTTCGGGAGGTCGTGGGGGACGACGCCGTCGAGATCGTCGATGTCTACGAGGAACACACCGAGACGCTTCCGGCCGGCGACGCCGCATAAGATGGAACAGGAATCGTTGGACGAGTGGGCCGATGACGGCGGTGACGGCCGCCTGGATCGCTGTCTGTCGTTCACCGTCAGCGGGCCGTGGGGACACTTTCGGCGGGTCGAGGGGAACGTCGTCAAGCAGACGTACCGAATCATCCCGCGGACGACGGTGGCCGGACTGCTCGCAGCCGTACTCGGAATCGAGCGCGACGGCTACTACGACCTGTTCGCGCCCGGTTCGTCGGGGATTGCAATCGAACCGGTTCGGGCGGTTCGAACGCTCAATATGCCGATGAACACGTTGTCGACCGCGAGCGGGAACTTACAGTCGCTCAACGGTCACGGGAAGATCAGCGTGAAGCTACCGAATCCGACGGCGCTCCGCCAACAACACAACTACGAGGTGCTCGTCGAACCCGCTTACCGGGTCGACGTGTGGCTCGCAGAAACCGCTCGGTACAGGGAGCTTCGAGAGCTACTGGAAGCCGGGAAGTCACACTACGTTCCGAGCCTCGGTCTGTCGGAACACCTCGCAGAAATCGACTATCACGGCGAGTTCGATATCGAGTCAGGCTCCGAAGCCGGCCGAGTCGAAGTAGACTCCGCCGTTCCGAACGCGGTGGACGACATCGTGCTGCGAGAAGGGATGCGGTGTCAGGTGGAAGAATCACCCGCGTTTATGCGAGCGGACTCCGGTGGCCGAACGACGACGGAGTTCACGACGTACGCGTACAACCCTGACGCGGAACCGCTGGTCGTCGACGGTGTCGACAGCGTCGAGGTCGACGGCCGGAACGTGGTGTTCGTCTGATGCCGGAGCGGTACTCTCACCCGCCGAACGACGTTCACGACGGCGTTCCGCTGGTCGGCCATCTCGGAGACGTCGCCGAGCGTGTCAGATACGTCATTCCGGCCGACGCGAAGACGCCGGCCGGAGAACCGCTCCGGGCGGTCGTCGAAACGCTCGCATACGTGCACGACTTCGGAAAGGCGACGACGTACTTTCAGGACTACCTGTTGCGGTCGAAAGAACCGAGATACGAGCAGTATCGCTACCACGCGCCGCTCGGCTCGTTCGCCGCGTACTACGCGCTCAGCACCCAGAACTTCGACTCGGAGACCTGTCTCGCCGGCTTCGTCGCGGTCGCAAAACATCACGGTCGACTCCCCGACGTTGCGGCGTACGTCTTCAGCCGATCGAACCGCCGCGAGAACGTTTCGCGGGGGAGCCAAAACAGTGCCGAGCTGCAGCAGGCGGCGATTGCGAAGCAGCTCAAAGACATCGACGAGCACGCGCCGGAACTCGCCCGAGAGGTGTTTCAGAGCGCGACCGACGGGGAGGGGTCGTGGTCGTCGTTCCGAGGGTCGTTCAGGGAACTCCTGACGGAAGTCAAAAGATCGACGGGGTCGAGCGCAACGACGATTAACCGTGAAACGCTCTCAGAGCGCTGTTACGGGCTTGTGTTGGAGTGTTGGGGGTCGCTGGTCCTCGCAGATAAGACGAGCGCCGCGGCGGCCGCGAGCGGTTCCGACGCGTCCGCGGGAACCTACGACGCAGAGAAGCCAACGTTCGAACGGCTCGACGAGTACATCGAGTCGATAGAGCGAACCGCCGACGCCGACCGAGACGGAAACCGGAGCGAGCGATTGAATTTCCTCCGAGCGAAAGCGAGGACGTCGGTCCTGTCGAATGTCGAATCGTTCGCCGACACCGACGGTGGGGTCGCGACGGTCACGCTTCCGACCGGGATGGGAAAGACGCTCACCGGCCTGTCAGCGGCTCTCAGCGTTCGCGACCGAGTCGGTGGGAGGCGCGTGGTTTACGCGCTCCCGTTTACGAGCATCATCGACCAAGTCGTCGCCGAAGTCGAAGGGATATATCAAGTCGATACGACCGGGCGGTTGCTGACCGCGCATCATCATCTCTCGGAGGCGACAATCGTCGATGAAAGCGACGAGAGCGCCGACGAAGCGGACGCGAACGACGATGTCGCCGGGATGCTGGCCGAAAGTTGGCGCGCCGGAATGACGGTGACGACGTTCGTCCAACTGCTCGAAAGCCTCGCCGGACCGGCCAACAGGCAGTCGATGAAGCTCCCGGCACTCCGGGACAGCGTCGTCGTGTTGGACGAACCGCAGAGCCTCCCGTTGGACTGGTGGAAGTTGGTTCCGCGGCTCGTGAGAATGCTCACTGAGCAGTACAATGCAACGGTTATCGCCATGACCGCCACGCAACCGCAGTTGTTCGACGACGCGACTGAACTGGTCTCCGAACCCGAGACGTACTTCGAGGCGACGGAACGCGTCCAATACGAGCTTGACGACTCAACGACTCGGTATATCGAATCACGGGAAGAACCGAAATCGTATACCGAGGCGGCAAGTGCGATAGTCGACGAGACTGCCGAAGCCAATGGAACCAACAGCGACGAGGCTGGTGAAACAGAGTCGGTGCTCGCGATTTGCAACACTATCGACAGTGCACAAGCGCTGACGGCGCACGTCACCGAGAGCCTCTCAGACGCGATATCAGTCGGGTCGGTCTACGCCGACGTGCTCGAAAGCACCGACCGAGATAGTACGGACACAGAGGTGACGACAGTCGCAGAGCGAGTCGCCGACGCCGGAGGGCAGCCAGTCCTCCACCTCTCCACTCGATTACGTCCGGTCGACCGGCTTCGGCTCATCGAGACCGCGAAACTGCTCACCGAACGAAGTTGCTCGCTCGTCGTGGTTTCGACCCAGCTCGTCGAAGCCGGCGTCGACATCAGTTTCGACCGCGTCTACCGAGACCTCGCACCGATAGATAGCATCGTCCAGGCCGCCGGACGTTGCAACCGTTCGTTCGAGAGGGACCGCGGTCGCGTCGTCGTCTGGTGGCTCGAAGCGCCCGACGAACAGACGAAGACGCCGTCGGAAGCGGTGTACAACCGAGGAACGGCGCTACTCCCCGTTGCGACCGAGACGCTCGACGATATCGGTGGGGGCGAAGGCACGATTCCGGAAGCGGCGGTTTCGAAAACGGCCGTCGAAGAGTACTACCGTCGACTCCACGACGAGAAGAACGTCGGCAAAGACGCGTACGTCGAGTACGTGAACGAGGCGAGAGCGGACGAACTCGGGGAGTTGTCGCTGATCGAACAACGGCGGAGCGTGGAGGTCGTCGTCTGTCGGACCGCCACTGAACGAAAACGAGTCGAAGCCGCCAGAGTCGCGTGGCGGGACTACGAGTTCGAGCGGGGACGCCAACTTATGGATAGTCTAAAGGAAGCGACCGTGTCGATTCCGATATATCGGAGCGATTCGGAAGAGGCACAGGCACTCAGCGGCTTAGCGCGTATTCACGAAGACACTGAAACGCGGTGGATCGACACGAGAGACGTCCGGCACGACAGTTACTTCGATTCGACGACCGGACTGGTTGCAGAGAGTAGCGTCGACAACCGGATATTATGACGACGAGCGATCCGGTCGACCGGCTACTCGCGACCGCACGGGGGGCGCCCGTCGACGAGCCGTTTCGCGTCACCGGAGTGATGATGCAGTACTACTACGTCTGCGAGCGGGAGCTCTGGTTCGAAAGCCGGAGTCTCGAAATCGACCGCGAGAACGCGACCGTCGTGAGAGGAACTCGGGTCGACGAGACCGCGTACGACGAAAAACGGGAGAGCCTCCGCCTCGGAATGATCTCACTGGACTTGCTCGACGACGGCCGAGTCGTCGAAGTCAAACCCTCGTCGGCGCTCACCGAGCCCGCCGAAATGCAACTGTCGTACTACCTGTGGTATCTCGACAGAGTCGCCGGCGTTCGTCGTGATGGCGTCCTCGCCCACCCGCGAGAGCGCCGCCGGCAGTCGGTTGAGCTCACGGAAGAACGAGCGAAAAAAGTCGAGTCGTCGATTCGTGCGATTCACGAACTCGTACGCCGACCTTCGCCGCCGCCCGCCGAGCGAAAGCCCTTCTGCGAGTCGTGTGCGTACCACGACTTCTGCTGGTGTTGACAATGGACAGTAACTATCACGTATTCTCCGACGGTCGACTCGAACGAAGCGACGACACGCTCAGGCTCGTCACCGAAACCGGCGACAAGAAGTACGTCCCGATAGAGAACGCGGAGGCGTTCTTCTTGCACGGACAAATCGACTTCAACACCCGACTGATGTCGTTTCTCAATCAGCGCACGGTCGCACTCCACGTCTTCGGCTGGGAGGATTACTACGCGGGCTCGGTGATGCCGAAGCGCGGGCAAACCTCCGGTCGAACGGTCGTCGAGCAGGTCCGTGCGTACGAGGATACCGACCACAGGCGGCGGCTCGCGGCGGCAATGGTCTCGGCAAGCATCCACAATATGCGGACGAACGTCGTCTACTACAACAACCGGAATCGAGGGTTAGAGACTGAGATTGACGATTTGGACGCCGCGTCGGCGCGCGTCGACCAGACGCGTCCGATTGACGAACTCATGGGCGTGGAAGCGACTGCCAGAAAGGCGTACTACCGGAGTTTCAATCAGATTCTCCCCGAAGAGTTCCGATTGGAACGCCGCGAATACAACCCGCCGCCGAACGAAGTCAACAGCCTGATTTCGTTCGGCAATGCGCTCGTCTACGCCAACTGCGTCTCGGCGATTCGCGCGACCGCGCTCGACCCATCGATTAGCTATCTCCACGAACCCGGCGAGCGTCGCTACTCGCTCTCGCTTGATCTCGCCGACCTGTTCAAACCCGTCCTCGCTGATCGCGTGCTGTTTCGACTCATCAACAGAAATCAGATTACTGCGAGCGATTTCGAGTCCGAACTCGGGTCCTGTCTCCTCAACGAAGGCGGTCGAAAGACGTACACGAAAGCGTTCGAGGAGACGCTCGAACGAACCGTCGAGCATCCGAAGCTCAACCGCAAAGTGAGCTATCAGTACCTGATGCGGCTCGAAGCGTACAAACTCAAAAAGCATCTGCTGACCGGAGAGGAGTACGAGCCCTTCGAACGGTGGTGGTGAAATGTACGTCGTGATGGTGTACGACCTCGAAGCCGAACGGACGCACAAAGCGCTCAAGCTTGGGCGACGCTATCTGACGCACGTTCAGAACTCCGTCCTCGAAGGCGAAATTTCAGAGGGTGATTTAGCGACGCTTCGAAACGAGGTCGAAGACCTGTTGAAGCCGGGTGAGTCAACGATTATCTACGAACTGTCTTCTGACACACTTCTCAACCGCTCGGTCTACGGCGACGACCCGACCGACGAGAAACGCTTCCTCTGAGTTTCCGTCGACCCCCCGGTCGGCTCGGGTTACTGACGGTCGACGGAACTTCTTTATCGTAGTCACCCCTCAGAGAGTCTGTGTCCTCGATATCGGACATGGTTTCAGACGAACCCTTGTGGGGTTGAAGCGGGTGTGAGGGTCCCGGTGAGAAGATCAATCTTGAAGACGTGTTTCAGACGAACCCTTGTGGGGTTGAAGCGTGTGAATCAGTAGTACGTCGCCGACCGGAGACGCGTTTCAGACGAACCCTTGTGGGGTTGAAGCGACCGAGAGACGGCTCGGCTGTCGTGGTCTGAGTACGGTTTCAGACGAACCCTTGTGGGGTTGAAGCAGCCCCAGAAGGGCGAGCCACGCCACAACGAGGAGCAGTTTCAGACGAACCCTTGTGGGGTTGAAGCGCTTGCAGAGTGATTGGAGACGGTATAGACTAACTCGTTTCAGACGAACCCTTGTGGGGTTGAAGCTTGTACATCAGCTCGTAGACCTCGTTATACGGGAGGTTTCAGACGAACCCTTGTGGGGTTGAAGCCGCTCGCTCACGAGTGACACGAAGAGCCGGTACGACGGTTTCAGACGAACCCTTGTGGGGTTGAAGCGGTGTCGGCGGCGGTGAGAACGAGGCGCTCCGGCGGAGTTTCAGACGAACCCTTGTGGGGTTGAAGCGACCATCGTGAACATGTCGGCGAGCATCATCCCCAGTTTCAGACGAACCCTTGTGGGGTTGAAGCTCTTGCAACGCCGACCAATGTCCGCAAGAAGTCCGGTTTCAGACGAACCCTTGTGGGGTTGAAGCACTGACTGGGTCGGCGTCGAGGTCGTCGACGCTCATGCGTTTCAGACGAACCCTTGTGGGGTTGAAGCCGACGACTCTCGCCAAACGTCGAGCACTCGCGGCGCTGTTTCAGACGAACCCTTGTGGGGTTGAAGCTTGTGGAAGACTGTCCACATCCCGGTCTGTGCCGAGGGTTTCAGACGAACCCTTGTGGGGTTGAAGCTTCTCGTGTGTCGAACCCGTCGACGAACGACGCCAGTTTCAGACGAACCCTTGTGGGGTTGAAGCGCATACGGTCGACCCGCACCTCAGCAACGGCTTGTTTGTTTCAGACGAACCCTTGTGGGGTTGAAGCCCACAGACGCCGCTGGCGGGCGGTGCTGGCGGGGAGTTTCAGACGAACCCTTGTGGGGTTGAAGCGGTCGCGCTCGTAGCAAGAGTCACCCGCATAGGGGGTTTCAGACGAACCCTTGTGGGGTTGAAGCTCCATTCGATATTTCAAATCCGTCCCCTCCCCCTGTTTCAGACGAACCCTTGTGGGGTTGAAGCCGCCAAATCACATCCGCTCGTCTCTCCATCACGTGTTTCAGACGAACCCTTGTGGGGTTGAAGCGCATCCGAGAGACGATTGCGTCATTTAATATCAACGGTTTCAGACGAACCCTTGTGGGGTTGAAGCGACCGGCGCGTCGCAGGTCGGACACGAGACGGAGCCGGGTTTCAGACGAACCCTTGTGGGGTTGAAGCGTGTACGCGGGAGCTCTCGAGCGCGTCGTAAGCGTGTTTCAGACGAACCCTTGTGGGGTTGAAGCATCGACGAACACCCCCGTCTGCCGCGACGACCTCGTTTCAGACGAACCCTTGTGGGGTTGAAGCGACCTGTTCGGTGACGACCGCGACGTCGTCGACGTCGTTTCAGACGAACCCTTGTGGGGTTGAAGCGTCGGGTCAAGGTCCCCAGCCGAATACGACGCATGTTTCAGACGAACCCTTGTGGGGTTGAAGCGCCGGGGTCAGAACCCAGTACGAACTCACCGGCGTGTTTCAGACGAACCCTTGTGGGGTTGAAGCGTCGAACCAGTAGGCCGTGTTGTCGACGAGTTCGTGAGTTTCAGACGAACCCTTGTGGGGTTGAAGCGGGAGTTTCGGGAGTCCTACCTCGAAATTCCACGCGTTTCAGACGAACCCTTGTGGGGTTGAAGCGGGGTCGGCCTCACGCCGGAGGGCGGCACGGACTTGTTTCAGACGAACCCTTGTGGGGTTGAAGCTGTTAAGATTGAGGACGGGTGGTACCTGAGATGTAGTTTCAGACGAACCCTTGTGGGGTTGAAGCCTATCGTCGAGGTCGGTTACGTCTGCCGAGTTTGCACGTTTCAGACGAACCCTTGTGGGGTTGAAGCACGACTGTTTCCTGTGCGCCGAATGCCGGTTTCAGGGGTTTCAGACGAACCCTTGTGGGGTTGAAGCGCGTGTGTAAGCACCCAAATCCAGACGCGGCGCGGGTTTCAGACGAACCCGGGGTTGAAGCGCTCACCTCGGCTCTGCCGTCGACGAGGACGACGAGTTTCAGACGAACCCTTGTGGGGTTGAAGCTGCATCACCGCGACGTCGCCGCCGCCCTCGTAGGCGTTTCAGACGAACCCTTGTGGGGTTGAAGCGGCACCTACGACCGCCGCTACAACGACGACCCGCGTTTCAGGCGAACCCGTGTGGGATTAAATCGAAAACTCGTCGGGACGAAACCACGCGAAAGAAACAGAACCCGGCGCTACGCCGCCTCGGCGTACATCGCCACCAGCTCGTCCGCGTTCGACTGCCACGAGTAGCGCTCTTCGATGGCCGAGCGGTTCGTCCGACCCATGCGGACGGCTTCCGCGGGGTCGGAGACGAGTCGGGCGAGCGCCCGCGCCAGTTCCTCGGCGTCGCCGGGTGCGACGAGAATCCCGCGGTCGTCGGTGATGACCTCGGGGATGCTGCCGACGGGCGTGGTCACGATGGCGTTGCCGCCGGCCATGCCTTCGAGCATGGCGATTGGAAGCCCCTCGGCGTAAGTCGGGAGGACGAACACGGTTCCGCGGCTGATGAGGTCGCGTTTGTCTTCCTCGGAGAGGAAGCCGAGGTACGAGACGTTGTCGTGGGCGGCGGCGACCGCCTCGGCGCGGTCGGCGTGGGGGCCGCGGCCGCCGATGCTCACCACGAAGTCGAGGCCGGGCGTGGATTCGAGTATCTCGACGGCGTCGAGGAACTCGCGGATGCCCTTGCGGTCGATGAGGTTCGAGACGAAGACGAGGTGGACGGGGTCGGTCGGGTACGTCGGGTCGTACTCCGCGGGTTCGACGGCGTTGGCCATGACGTGGACTTTCTCCTCGCCGGCGAGTCGGGAGACGAGGCCGCGCCAGTACTCCGAGAGGACGACCACGTCGTCGACGGCGTCGAAGACGAGCGACTGGAGTCGGCGGACGACCCGCGAGTCGGTGGCGAGGAAGTCGTCGAACGACGAGCCGTGGATGTGAAAGACGACGGGGACGCCCCAGACGTACTTCGAAAACAGGGCGAAGAACGCCGCGCGGTAGAACGAGTAGGTGTGCGACGAGTGGACGTGGACGATGTCCGGGCGTCGCTGGAAGGGAAACAGAGCGACCGCAATGAGCGACGAGAGGAGCATCCGCGCGGCGAGTTCGAGCCCCTCGCCCTTCGGCGCGGTGTAGCGGGTGTAGACGCGCACGTCCATGCGGTCTTCGAGGTAGCGACGCTGTTCGGTGATGTAGCGGTCGATGCCGCCGGTGCCTTTCGGGCCGACGATGAGGAGTGTTTGCTTGGGTGTCATGGGTTGAGTTTGGGGTCGCGGTCGAGGAGTCGCGGACCGAGTCACGGGACGCGACGCGGACGCGAGGTGAGGTGAGACGCGTCGAGACGGGCGCGAGCGCGCCGGTCACTGCGGGAAAATTCGGTGGTTCGGCGGTTAGTTATGGGTCGATTGAACGACCGTGGAGAGGCGAGGAACGCGCGGAGGGAGCCGCTACGCCGGGACACTGTGTCGCGTCAGCGACTCGACCGTCTCGACGGAGCCGTAGTTCAGCGCCACCTGGACGATGACCTCGGTGAGGTTGACTTTGTCCGCGAGGAACGCGTCGCGCTTGTCGGCCCAGCGGGCCTTCGCGCCGTCGTCGTCGAGGAGTTCCTCGGCGCGGGCCAGCACGTCGTCGAACGATTTGAGGTTGGAGATGAGCCCCCGCCGTTCGAGTTCGACGAAGTTGCCCATGTCGTCGTCGCCGACGAAGGAGTTCGACCGGATGGCGGGCGTCCCGAGGAGCGCCGCCTCGGTGACCATGGTCTGGGTGTCGGCGACGAGTAGGCTCGCCTCCGCGAGCACGTCGTGGACGAGCGCGGGGTGGAAGTCGAACGGGCGGGCGTCGAGGTCGCCGTCGCGGCGCTCCTCGCTCTCGTCGAGGACGAAGACGGTCGCGCGCTCGCCCAGCAGCTCGATGAGTTCGCGGCGGCGCTCGGGCGTGAAGCCGCCGTGGCCAACGTCGTGGTGCGAGCCGAACGCGTTGAACCGGACGACGACGAACGTCTCGTCGGGGTCGAGGCCGAGTTCGGCCCGGATATCGACCGAGGGCTCGTACACGTCGGGGTGGAGGTACGCCGTCTCTTTGAACCCGCGGAACTGGTAGTGGTTGTCCGCGAGGTCCTTCCCGAAAGTGTGCGGCGTCAGAATCGCCTTGGCGAACGGCCGGGAGACGACGTGGTCCAGCGAGGTCGGCTCGGAGTCGAGGAGGAGAATCACGGGCGTCCGCGAGACGGCCCCGGCGTGGGCCGCGTAGCCGCCCATTCCGAAGATGAGGTCGGGCTTGAACCGCCGCACGGCGCGGAAGATATTGACGTAGTGGAACGGGAGCGACTTGAAAAGCGAGTACTTCGTCGTCCCGCAGGAGCCGTAAATCTCGTGCGGGAGGTCGTAGTATTCGAGGAGGTCCTTGGTACAGCCGTAGTCGCGGCCGAGGACGAGCACGTCGTGACCCATCGCCTGAAGCTCTCTGACGGCGTACTTGTAGAGGTGAACGTGCGCGGGCGTGTTGGTGAAGAACAGGTATCGCATACTCTCTGGCAGTTCCACGCGCCCCGCGAGAGTAGTTATACGGCGTCTACCCGCCGCGGGCGGTCGGAGAGACGCCGGGTCGCCGCCGCGACGACCGACCCGGGGCCGTTACGGTCGCCATAACAAAATCCGGACGAGCACTCGGGTTCCCTGACCGGGCGCTCGCGCGCCGTTTCGCCCGTTCGCGTCGACGCAGACAGGCAGTCCGCACCCCCGACGCGGACGGCATCCCCGCCCTCCAAACCGACCGCGACGCGCCCCACAAGCCAAATGTTTCAGACGCCTATTCCGACGCTCACTCCGCGACGACGAACCGCCGACGCCAACGCGACGACCCGGAGCGACCGCTGATGTTTCCGTGGGAACACGCCGCCGTCGGCTACATCCTCGTCTCGCTGTGGGCGCGAGTGACCGGCCGGCGACTCGACGGCTGGGCCGCGCTGGCGGTGCTCGTCGGAACGCAGTTCCCCGACCTCGTCGACAAGCCGCTGGCGTGGTCGTTCGGCGTCCTCCCGAGCGGTATCTCGATGGCGCACTCGATTCTCGTCTCGGTTCCGTTCTCGATAGTCGTCGTGGCCGTCGCGCGGCGCTACGGGGCGGCGACGGTCGGCGTCGCGTTCGCACTCGGCTACCTCTCGCACATCCCCGCGGACCTGCTGTTCAACGGCTTTTTCTTCGGGAACTACGACGTGATTCGGGCGTTCCTCTGGCCGCTGTCCCACGGGAGCGAGTCGTCGATGGGCGGCTTCTTCGCCCAGACGTGGTTCTACCTGCGCCGCTTCGTCGTGTTCCTCCGCCGGCCCGAGGCGTGGGTGCTGGTCGCGTTCGAACTCGCGTTGCTCGGGAGCGCCGTCTGGCTCTGGCTCGGCGACGGCGCGCCCGGCGTGGCGCTTCTCAAGCGCTCCGTGACCGGAATCCGCCGCGGCGTTACGAAGTGACTGCGACCGGAATCCGGGCGGCAATCACTCCATAACAAAGCCCTCACCGAGACTGAATTTCGCTAAGGCAGGCAGACTCCCCGCCGACATGATATGAGATTCCAGATTTTCCAGTCAATTCGGCCGACCGCCGAGTCGACACAGACGGCCGACGGAGCGCGACCGACGCGAGGTGGACGCCGATGAGCGCCGAGGTGGGCGTCGAATCCCACGTCGACGACGGCGTCACCATCGGCTACGGCGACGGCGACGACCCGGTCATCGGTGACCGGGCGCGAATCCGCGCCGGCACCATCGTCTACGACGACGTGACCATCGGCGACGACTTCGTCACCGGCCACAACGTCCTCGTCCGCGAGCACACGACCATCGGCGACGAGGTGCTCCTCGGGACCGAGACGGTCGTCGACGGCACCACGACCATCGGGTCGCGCGTGAGCATCCAGACGAACGTCTACATCCCCACCAACACCCGCATCGGCGACGACGTGTTCGTCGGTCCGGGCGTGGTGATGACGAACGACCCCTATCCGGTCCGCACCGACGCGGAGCTGGTCGGCCCGAGAATCGAGAACCACGCCTCAATCGGCGCGAACGCGACGCTCCTCCCCGGCGTGACAGTCGGGGAGGGCGCGTTCGTCGCCGCCGGCGCGCTCGTCGTGAACGACGTGCCGCCGCGCACCCTCGCCGTGGGCGTCCCCGCCGTCCACCGCGACCTGCCGGAACAACTGCGGGGAGAAAACAGGATACGACGATGAGTGCAGACCACATCTCAATCGCCGCGCCCCAGCTCGGCGCGGCGGAACGGGACCGAATCGCGGCCGTCCTCGAAAGCGGCATGATAGCCGACGGCCCCGAGGTCCGGGGCTTCGAACGGGAGTTCGCCGACTACTGCGAAGCCGACCACGGCGTCGCCACCTCCAACGGGACGACGGCGCTCCACGCCGCGCTCCACGCGCTCGGCGTCGGCCCCGGCGACCGCGTCCTGACGACGCCCTTCACGTTCATCGCCACGGCCAACGCCGTCGCCTTCGCGGGCGCTGAAGTGGGCTTCGTCGACATCGACCCGCGAACGTACAACATCGACCCCGACGCGCTCGAAGCGCGGCTCCGGGCCGGCGAGCGGGTGGACGCGGTCATCGCGGTCCACCTCTACGGCCTCCCGGCGGACATGACGCGGCTCGCGGAGCTCGCAGCGGAGTACGACTTCCTGCTCGTCGAGGACGCCGCGCAGGCTCACGGCGCGGCAGTCGAGGGACGACGCGTCGGCTCCTTCGGCGACGCCGCGTGCTTCTCGTTCTACCCGACGAAGAACATGACCACGAGCGAGGGCGGCATGATTACGACAAACCGCGCCGACGTCGCCGAGCGCGCCGCCCGGTTCGTGGACCACGGCCGCGTCTCCGGCTACGAACACGCCGAGGTCGGCCACAACTTCCGCATGACGAGCATCGCCGCGGCCATCGGCCGGGTCCAACTCGAACGTCTCCCCGAGTTCACTCGCGCGAGACAGGCCAACGCCGCCGCGCTCACGGAGTACCTCGAAGACTCGCCGGTCACGACGCCTCACACGCCGCCGGGCCGGACCCACGTCTTCCACCAGTACACCGTCGCCTGCGACGGTATCGAGCGCGACGCCCTCAAGTCGTACCTCGACGCGAAGGGCATCGCCACGGGCGTCTACTACCCGAAGCCCGTCCACAAGCAGCCCGCCTACGAACACCTCGCGGTGTCGGCTCCGGTCGCGGAAGAAGCCGCGACACGGGTGCTCTCGTTGCCGGTCCACCCCGGACTCAGCGAGGCCGACGTGGAGCGCGTCGGGACTGCGGTCGCCAACTACGCGGAGGTGGCGAGGTGAGCCGAAAATCCGCCGGACTCCGCGCCGACGGCGGCCAAGAGCGGCCGGTTCGAGCGGGCGTCGTCGGCGTCGGGTCGATGGGAACCAACCACGCGCGGGTCTACGCGGAGCTTCGCGGCGTCGAACTGGTCGGCGTCGCCGACGCGGACGCGGACCGCGCCGCCGAGGTCGCCGCCGACTTCGGCACCGACGCGTACGGCATCGACGGCCTGCTCGACCGCGTGGACGTGGTAACGGTCGCGGTGCCGACGCCCTATCACGCGTCGGTCGCCCGGCAGTGCATCGACGCCGGCGTCCACGCGCTCGTCGAGAAACCCTTCGTCGACGACCTCGGCGTCGGCGCGGAGTTGGCCGCGCTCGCGGAGGACCGCGGCGTCGTGCTCCAGGTCGGCCACATCGAGCGGTTCAATCCGGCCGTCCGCGCCCTCCCCGACCTCCTCGACGGCGTCGAACCCATCGCCATCACCGCGAACCGGCTCGGCCCGCCGCTGAACCGCGAGATGGGCGACGGCGTCGTCATGGACCTCATGATTCACGACATCGACGTGGTGCTCTCGCTGGTCGATGCCGAGGTCGACCGCGTCGCCGCGACCGCCACGCCCGACGAGCAGTACGCGACGGCGCAGGTGACGTTCGACAACGGCGTCATCGCCTCGCTCACGGCGAGTCGGCTCACCCAGCAGAAGACGCGGACCCTCGACATCACCGCGCGCGACCGGCTCATCCGGGTGGACTACCTGAACCAGTCGGTCCAGATTTTCCGCCAGTCGCGCCCGGACTACCTCCGGGACAACGGGGGCGTCCGCTACCGCCACGAAGTGGTGATGGAACAGCCGATGATTTCCACCGGCGAGCCGCTGAAACGCGAGTTACAGGCGTTCGTCGACGCCGCGACCGACGGCGGCCCCGTCCTCGTCTCGCCGGCCGACGGCCTGCGCGCTATCGACCTCGCCCGGCGCATCGAGGCCGACGCCGAATCGACGGTTCGGAGCGTCGAGACCGCGGAGACTGCGGAAAATGCAGAGACCGCGGAAGCCACGGAAAACGCTGAGACTACGGAACCCTCGGAGGGTCGACGATGAGCCGCGAGCACCCCGGACTGTACGGCTCCGACCGCTCGCCCGACGAACAGACGCGGGCCCTGCGCGCCGGCGAGGTCCCCGTCGCGGTGTACGGCCTGGGGAAGATGGGCCTCCCGCTGGCGGCCGTCTACGCCCGCGCGACGGGCACCGTCACCGGCGTCGATATCAGCGAGGACGTGGTTCGCGGCGTCAACGACGGCGAGTGCCACGTCGCGAAGGAACCGGGACTGCCCGAGTTAGTCGCCGAGCAGGCCGAACGCGGCGCGCTCCGGGCGACCACCGACGGCGTCGCCGCGGCCGAGGGAGCCGCGATTCACGTCATCATCGTCCCGACCCCCCTGACCGACGACCGCGAACCCGACCTCGCGGCGTTCGAGGCCGTCCTCGACAGCATCGCGCGGGGGCTCGCGCCCGGCGACCTCGTCGTCGTCGAGTGTACCGTGCCGCCGGGAACGAGCAAAGACCTCGTAATGTCGTACCTCGCGGACCGAAGCGGCCTCTCGGCCGGCGAGTTCGGCGTGGCGTTCTGCCCCGAGCGAACCTCGTCGGGCCGGGCGCTCCGCGACATCACCGAGTCGCACCCGAAAATCGTCGGCGGCGTCGACGCCGAGAGCACCCGCGTCGCGGCGCTCGTCTACGGCGAGCTTACCTCGAACGAGGTGATTCCCGTGCGCGACGCGACGACCGCGGAGGCCGTGAAGCTGTTCGAGGGCGTCTACCGCGACGTGAACATCGCGCTCGCCAACGAACTCGCGCGGCTCCGCGACGACCTCGGCATCGACGTGACCGAGGCAATCGACGCGGCCAACACCCAGCCGTACTGCGACATCCACGCGCCCGGGCCGGGCGTCGGCGGCCACTGCATCCCGTGGTACCCGTACTTCATCACGAGCCGCGTCGAGGCCGGGACGCCCCTCCTCCTGACCGCCCGCGAGGTCAACGACAGCATGCCGGCGTTCACCGCCGACAAGCTCCGTGACGAGCTGGCTGCGGCGGGCCGAGAGATACGGGGCGCGACCGTCGCCGTCCTCGGCGTCACCTACCGCCCGGGCGTCGCCGAGACCCGCGCGACCCCCGCCGCGGGCGTCATCGACCGACTGAACGACCTCGGCGCGACCGTCCTCGCGGTCGACCCGATGCTCTCAGACGAGGTCGTCGCGTCCTTCGGCGCGACCCCCGTCTCGCTCTCCGACCTCCCGAACCGCGCCATCGACGCGGCCGTGGTCGTCACGCCGCACGAGGAGTTCGACGGCATCGACTGGGCCGCCTTCGACGACCTCGTCGTCGTCGACGGCCGCGGCACCCTCGGTGACATCGGCCACCGCGTGTACGAAATCGGCGGCGGACCGCGGGGCGAGTCGTCCGAGACCGAGGCCGGCCCCGAGATTGCGGCCGACTCGTCGCACGGAGGGCCGGGCCGATGAGCCGTCTCAAGGTGCTCTCGGTCGTCGGCGCGCGCCCGCAGTTCATCAAGGCGTTCCCCGTCTCCGACGCGCTCAGACGCGACCACGACGAGGTGCTCGTCCACACCGGCCAGCACTACGACGAGTCGATGTCGGGCGTGTTCTTCGACGAACTCGCCATCCCGGAACCGGACTACAACCTCGGGGTCGGCTCGGGCGGCCACGCCGCCCAGACCGCCGAGATGATGACCCGGCTGGACGCCGTCGTCTCCGACGAAGCCCCCGACGTGGTGCTCGTCTACGGCGACACCAATTCGACGCTCGCGGCGGCGCTCGTGGCCGCGAAGCGCGACCCCGCGCTGGCGCACGTCGAGGCCGGCCTGCGGAGCCACAACTGGGCGATGCCCGAGGAGGTCAACCGCGTGCTCACCGACCACTGCTCGGACCTGCTGTTCGCGCCCTCCGAGTCGGCCGCCGAGACGCTGGCGGCCGAGGGCATCCGAAACGGCGTCTCCGTCACCGGCGACGTGCAGTACGACGCCGTCCTCCGGGTCCGCGAGGCCGCCCGCGAGCGGTCGACGATACTCGACGACTTCGACCTCCGAGACGGCGAGTACGTCCTCGCGACGGTCCACCGCGCCGCCAACACCGACGACCGCGACCGCCTCGGAGGCATCGTGGAGGGGCTGGCGTCGTCGGAACTCCCGGTCGTCTTCCCGGTCCACCCGCGGACCGAAGGGGCGCTCGAAGCCAGCGGCCTCTGGTCGCGGCTCGCAGACGCCGAGAACGTCGTTCTCGTGGAGCCGGTCGGCTACCTCGATTTCGTCCGCCTGCTCGACGGCGCGGAGCGCGTCGCCACCGACTCCGGCGGCGTCCAGAAAGAGGCGTTCTACCTCGACACCCGGTGTCTCACGCTCCGCGACGAGACCGAGTGGACAGAGACCGTCGACGCCGGCTGGAACGTCCTCGTCGGCGCGGACGCGGCCGCGATTCGGGCGGCGCTGGCCGACGACGACCCACTTCCCGAAAAGCCCTCGCTGTACGGCGACGGGAGCGCCGCCGAGCGAATCGTCGCCGCGCTCTCGGAGTACGGGGATGCGTGAGAAGACGGGAGATGCGGACGCGCGAGATGGCCCCGGCGAGACCGCCTCGGAACCGAGCGGGCCCGGCGAACCCGGCTCCGGTCCCGGCTTCGCGGTCTGTCTGACTCACGACGTGGACCGCCCGTACAAGACGTATCAGGGGCTGTACTACGCGGCGAAGTCGAACCCCGGCTACCACCTCCGGACGCTCCTCCGGCGGGAGAACCCCTACTGGCAGTTCGAGGATATCATGGCGCTCGAACGCGACCTCGGCGTCCGCTCGTCGTTCTACTTCCTCAACGAGCCGAGCCTCCTCGAAACAGGGTCGCTCTCGGACTGGCTCGAACCGAAAAACTGGGTCGAACACCTCGGCCGGTACGACCTCGACTCGGCGTCGATAGCCGACGCCGTCCGCGACCTCGACGGGGGGGGCTGGGAGGTCGGCATCCACGGCTCGTTCCGGTCGTGCGACGACTTCGACCGCCTCCGAACCGAAACGCGCGAACTCGAAGCGATACTCGGCCACGAACTCGTCGGCGGCCGCCAGCACCACCTCAAACTCGGGCCGAACACGTGGCGCTACCACCGCGAACTCGGCTTAAAGTACGACGCCAGCCCCGGGTCGAGTTCGGAACACGGCTTCCAACACGGTTACCGGCCGTTCAGACCCTTCGACGACGACTTCGTCGTCTTCCCGCTGACGCTGATGGAGGTGTCGCTTCCCGACCCCGGGTCGGCGTTCGATGAGGCGTGGGCCGAATGCGAGCGCCTGTTGGACGAAGCCGAGGCGAACGACGCCGTGATGACGGTGCTGTGGCACCCGCGGTACTTCAACGAGGACGAGTTCCCCGGCTACCGCCGGCTCTACCGCCGCATCGTCGAACGGGCGCTCGACCGCGGCGCGTGGGTCGGCCCCGTCGCGGACTACTACCGCGAGTTCCTCGCCGAGCGCGATTCCAGCGACTCCGACGATGCCGGCGACGATTCGGACGGGAGGGCGACCGACAACGCGACCACCGACAACGCGACCGCCGGCGGTTCGAACTACTCTCTCCCCCGGTAGAATCCGGCGTCGTCGGTCGGTATCGGCCCCATAACAAAGCCACGAGCGGGCTTCCTCTCGGACAGCCAACACCCTTCAGAGAGGCTATTCTGCACCATGAAACAACCAACGCAGTATCACCGCGACGGCGACGACGCGGCCGACACGGAGCGACTCCAGCGGTACGTCGAGGTGCTCGACGACGTGCTCGACTACGCCCGCGACCGCGACTACAAGGGCTGGGACTACGGCGACGGCATGAGCAGCAGGCTCCTGCTTTCGGTCCCCATCGACAACCGCTGGTTCAACCTCGCGGTCCAGGAGTTCATCAAGCGCTCGCCCGTCAACGTCCGCCCGCTGTTCCTCGTGGAGCAGCGCCGGAATTTCAAGGGCATCACGCTGTTCGCCATGGCGAACCGGACCCGCGCCCAGTTGGCCGAGCGGTTCGACGGCGACCGCCCGGCGGAGACGTACCGCGACGACGCGGCATCGCTGACGGAGTGGCTCGTCGAGAACCAGGCCAGGGGGTACAGCGGCTTCGCCGGCAGTCACCGCCACGTCATCCAGCACATCTCCGGTCGCAACGGCCCGCGGTCGGGGATTCCGCACTCACCGAACATCGTCTCGACGGCCTACGGCGTCAAGGCGCTCCTCGCGGGCCGGGAGTTCGACCCCGACTACCCGGACATCGCCAAGACCGCCGTGGACGTGCTACTCGACGACCTCAACTACCGGCCGAAAGACGACGGCGCGGTCATGGACTACTACCTCTCGCACCCGAAAGACAGCTACACGCTCAACGCGCTGGCCATCGGGGCGCGGCTGTTCGTCGAGCTGTACGACCACTTCGATGACGAGGAACTGCTCGAACGCGCCGAGAAGGTGTACGACTTCGTCGCGTCGAAGCAGACCGACCGCGGCGGGTGGTACTACCGCGAGCCCGCGAGCGCCTCGCACCTCTCGATGGATAACCACCACAACGGCTTCATCGTCGAGTGCTTCCAGCGCTACGAACAGGTCGTCGGCAGCGGTCGGTACGACGAGACGCTCGCTCGCGGCCTCGACTTCTACGCCCGCGAACTGTTCGACGAGGACGGCGCGCCCAACTTCGACGAGGAGCATCCCTACCCGCGGGACATCCACGCGACGGCGCAGGGCATCCTCGTGTTCGCCTACGCCGGCCAGTACGACCGCGCCGAGCGCGCCATCGACTGGGCGCTCGCGAACATGTACGTCCCGTCCGAGGGCCGGTTCTACTTCCGCAAACACCGCTTTTACACCAAGCGCATGACGCTCATGCGGTGGTGTCAGGCGTGGATGGCCTACGCCATCGCCGAGTACGTCGCCACCAGAATCTCCGGGGAACCGACGCACGGCTACGGCATCGACGCCGACGGTATCGAGCGCCTACGGGCGGCGACAGAGACCCCCTGACGGCGTGTAGGCCGGCGCGAACGCCGGCTAGTCGCTTCATAACAAATCCCCGTCCTCCCGTCACAGTAGTTCGAGAATGTCTTTTCGAATGATACACGCCGACGCGACCCGACCGAATCGCGGGTCGATTTACGGAGCCGCCGAATCGGCCGGTGAATCGGCTTATTTCGGCCGGTTCGGTCGGACCGGACATCTCGAACGCGTCGCCCGGAATCGCTGCTGTCGACGACAACGGACGCAATGCGAAGACCGCCGGTCGGCCCGCAGTCTATGACCATCGAAATCGTCGAGTTCGACGAGCGCGACCGCGACGAGTGGGACACGTACGTCAGTCGGTCGAGTCAGGCGAGCCTCTTTCACCAGTACGAGGCGCTTCGGCTCCAAGCGAACTACTCGAACTCGAAGCTCCACCTGCTCGTCGGCTACAAGACCGAGGAGCCGGTCGGCCTGTTCCCCGTCTTCGAGATTCGAAAGGGGCTGGTCAAGACGGCGTTCTCGCCGCCGCCGCACATCGGCGTCCCCTACCTCGGGCCCGTGATGCTCGACGCCGGCAACATCAAGAGCCGGAAGTTCGAGCGCCGCCGCAACCAGTTCATCGACGGCTGTACCGAGTGGCTGGGCGAACACATCGGCCCGAGCTACACGCACGTCCGCGTCGGTGACTACTACACCGACATGCGGACGTTCCTGTGGGGCGGCTGCGACGTGTCGCCGAAGTACACCTACAACGTCGACCTGACCCGCGGCGAAGAGGACCTCCTCATGTCGTTCAGCCGGAGCGCCCGCCGGAACATCCGCGACGGTCGAAAGCTCGTCTCGGGTATCGAGGAGGGCGACCGCGACGACATCTGTTCGATTCTCACGCTGGTCAAGAACCGCTACGAGGAACAGGATTTGTCGTTCGACGTGCCGCCGCAGTTCGTCATGGACCTGTACGACTCGCTCCCGAAAGGCCAAGTTCGGCCCTACGTCTTCCGGTACGACGGGGCGTTCGTGAGCGGAATCGTCGTCCTCCAGTACGGGGACACGCTCTACCGCTGGCTCGGCGGCGTCCGCCCCCAGTTCGATTTCGGCATCGACGTCAACGACCTGCTGGACTGGCGCATCATGCGCGACGGCATGGACGACGGGATGCGCCGCTACGACCTCGTCGGCGCGAACAACCGCCGACTCAACCGCTACAAGAGCAAGTACAACCCCGAACTCGTCACGTTCTACCAGATAGAACACGGCGCGCTCCCGGTCAGAACCATCGCGCACCTGTACAAGAGCCGCCTCGGCCCCGGCATCGAGATGCTGTCCCGGGGAAACGGGACGAGCCTCCCGTCGCGGCTCGTCTCGGGGTTCCTCCAGCGATGACGACCCGCTCGACGAGCCGACCGACGCACCGACCGACGCGTCAACCCACGCACCAACCGACGACCACCCACCCACACGACCACGACCTATGTCACAACTCCGTATCGAACCCCTGAGCCTCGACGAGTGGGGAGCCGCGCTCCCCGCGTCGGGCACCGAAGTCTTCCACACCCCCGCGGTGCTCGCCGCCATCGACGAGCACTTCGACGGCGAAATGCACCTGTTCGGCGTCTTCAAGGGCCAAGAGCCGGTCGCGCTGTTCCCGACGTTCGTCCGCCGGAACCCCCTCGGACGGGTCGTCGTCTCGCCGCCGCCGTCGATGGCGATTCCGTACATCGGCCCGGTGATGATGCCGAACAGCCCGAAACAGAGCGCCTACGAGTCGGTGAACCGCGAGTTCGCCGACCTCGTGGTCGAGGAGCTCGGCATCCGCTCGAACCGGACGTTCGTCCGCCTGCTCTGTTCGCCGGCGTACCTCGACCCCCGCCCGTTCGAGTGGACCGGCTTCGCGGTCAAGCCCTCCTTCACCTACCGACTCGACCTCGGCGGGCGCTCGCTCGACGAGATACAGGCCCAGTTCAGCAGCAGCCTCCGCCGCGAGATTCGGCAGGCGCGCGAACTCGACATCACCATCGCGGACGAGGGACTCGACGGCGCTCGCGTCGTCTACGACGACGTGGTCTCGCGGTACGACGAGCAGGACGAACCGTTCGGGATGCCGTGGGAGT
Organism: Haloferax sp. Atlit-48N; assembly: GCF_003383015.2. Taxonomy (NCBI): domain Archaea; kingdom Methanobacteriati; phylum Methanobacteriota; class Halobacteria; order Halobacteriales; family Haloferacaceae; genus Haloferax; species Haloferax sp. Atlit-48N. Next base: position 210,885 of record NZ_CP137692.1, read on the forward strand.
TCGTCGAGTCGCTGGTCGAGAACCTCGGCGACCGGTGTCGGGTGTACGTCGCCCGCGACCCAGGCGGCGAGTATCTCAGCGGGATGATTGTCCCCTTCTCCGACGAGGTGGGCTACTTCTGGCTCGGCGGTGCGCGGGGAGAGTACGACGGCGTCAGCATCAACAGCCTGCTGCACTGGACCATCATCGAGGACATCGTCGAGGACGAGGCGCTCGCGTCGGTCACGAAGTACGACCTCGTCGGCGCGAACACGGAGCGGCTCTGCAACTACAAATCCAAGTTCGGCGGCGAACTCGTCCCGTACTACGTCGTCGAGTCGACCGGCGTCGGGATGAACCTCGCAAAGCGGACCTACCAGCTCCTGAACAAGGGGTCGGAGCGAATCGCCACGAAGTGAGTCGTCGGGGTCACACGACACGCCGCAGCGCCCGCGAGACGCGGGCGACCGCGCTCACGCCATCTGCTGTGTTTGGATGACGTGCCAGATGTTCTCGGCGTCGTCGGTGATGCCGTACACCCGCCCTTTTCGGCGCTGTTCCGGGACGAGCAGTTCCACGAGCGAGCGGTCTCTGAGTTCCTGTAACGCCCGCGAGACGTGGGCGACCGCGCTCTCGGAGTCGGTGGCGATTTGCGTCGGCGTCGCCGGCCCCTCCGAGAGTCTATCGAGAACGGAGACGCGGTAGCGAGAGCTGATGACGAAGCCCACGTCGTCCCACGGCACGTCGTCGGTTCCACCGACGGAGCTCACGCAACGCCCACCTCGCTTAGGGCGGCGGGGCGGTCGGCGGTCGTGACAGCCAACGGGGACGGGACCGCCGACCGTGACAGAGACGAAACTACCGAAAACAGACGAGTTAACGGAACGTTAACCGCGATGTCGGCGGGTGCCCGGCGTGCCGGCCGCATCGGTTCGGTGCGCATTCGTTCGTTAGTACGAACTTAATTACATAAAGTCACCGTTTGAATTATATTCGGCTATTCCTGAGTGTCTCGAGTTTATGGATGTCACGCTGACAGGAGTTCGGTCGAGTGCCCGTCGGCGTGGAGGAGGCTCGGCGGTCGACGGCGACGCGGCGATGCAGCGGCACGGCGATGCAGGCGACGCGCGGGAGGACGCGGCCTCGGCTCAGAATCCGGAATAGCTACGGCGACCGGCGGAAATGCACGACTCGATGACCGACACCTCGTCTTCGCTTCGAATCCTCCTCACCAACGACGACGGTATCGACGCGCCCGGCATCGCCGCCATGCGCGAGGAACTCACCGCCGTCGGCGACGTGACCGTCGTCGCGCCCGCCGAGAACCAAAGCGGCGTCGGCCGCGCCCGCAACGAACACGCGGTCCGCCGCGACCACCCGTGGGGGTACGCTCTCGAAGGAACCCCCGCGGACTGCGTCGCCTACGCCCTTCGCGGCCTCGACGCCGACTTCGATATCGTCGTCTCCGGTATCAACGACGGCCCGAACGCGGGCAACTACGTCGTCGGCCGGTCGGGAACCGTCGGCGCGGGCGTCGAGGCCGCGTTCCTCGGGACGCCCGCCGTCGCCGTCTCCAGCTACCACGCCCGGGACTTCTTCTGTCACCCGCCCGAGGAGTACGACTTCTCCCGTCCCGCGCGGGTCGCCCGTGCCCTGACCGAGCGCGTCTTCGGGACCGACGCGTTCGACGAAGTCGACCTCCTGAACGTCAACGCCCCGGCGGACGTGCCGAGCCCCCGAATGCGCGTGACCCGCCCCTTCGCGGACTACGACCAGCAGGTCGACCACGACCCGGACGCCGGCGCGCTTCCGGACGGCGACCGCGAACACGACCTCGACGACGACGAGGTGTACGTCCGGTTACAGGACATTTCGTGGCCGGACTCCGTCGGCTTCGAGAACCCGTTCCCGCTCGACGACGAACACCGCGACCGCTATCCGGTCGGGAGCGACCGCCGCGCGATGGTCGACGGCGAAGTGAGCGTCTCGCCCCTCGCGGTCCACCACGGCCACGCGACGGACCCGCGGCTGGCGAGCATCGTCGAGAGCCTCTCCGAACAGGTGGAGTAGCGCGGAAGTCAGCCGGAAGCGACGACGCTACGACCGCGCCAACTGCCCGGTCTGCGAGAGGTACGCGGCGAGGTCCGACGTGGCAATCATCCCGATGACGCCCTCCTCCTCGTCGACGACGGGCATGTGGTGAAAGCCGTGTTCGGTCATCGACTCCGCGACGGAGAGGATGGAGTCCTGCGCGCCCGCGGTAATCACGTCCGTGGTCATGTACCGCTCGACGGTCGTCTGCGCTTTCGGCTGGCTCTTGGCGACGATGTCGACGAAGTCCGTCGTCGTCAGGATGCCTTCGAGCCGGTTGTCCTCGTCGACGACGATGACCGAACTGATGTTGTTGTCGAGAATCAACTGCGCCGCGTCTTCGACGAGCGTGTCTGGCGTGACCGTGTGGAGGGTCGTGGACATGAGTCTCGCGACGAATACGTCTTCCATGGTAATTGCTGACAGACAGGGCGGATAAATGTTGGCTTCGCGTACAGTTTCGTGGGGAGGTACATCGGGATGACGACCGCGGGCCCCGGCCGCGACTGCCCCCGCCGCGGGGCTTAATTCCCCGGCGACGTAACCGAGGCTATGGGAAGCACACAGACTGCGACGTTCGGCGGCGGCTGTTTCTGGTGCGTCGAAGCCGCGTTCAAGGAACTCGACGGCATCAGCGAGGTCACCTCTGGCTACGCCGGCGGCGAGACGGAGAACCCGAGCTACGAGCAGGTCTGTTCGGGGAGCACCGGCCACGCCGAGGTCGTGCAGGTCGACTACGACCCCGCGGTCGTCGGCTACGACGAACTGCTCGACGTGTTCTTCGCGGTCCACGACCCGACCCAACTCAACCGACAGGGGCCGGACGTGGGGACGCAGTACCGCTCTATCGTCCTGTTCCACGACGACGAACAAAAGCGACAGGCGTCGGCCTACATCGATGCGCTCGACGAGGAGTACGACGACGAGGTGGTCACGGAGTTAGTTCCGCTCGAGACCTTCTACGAGGCGGAGGAACACCACCAGGACTACTTCGAGAAAAACCCCAACGATGCGTACTGCCAGTTCCACGCGAGCCCGAAAGTCGAGAAAGTCCGCGAGAAGTTCGCCGACAAACTCGCCAACTGAGCCGGGTGCGGCGGCCGGTGGACACCACCATGTCCGCAGTATACTCTCGATAGCGCCGCTGAGTAATCGATTTCTGGTGAAGATGGTGACCCGTGCAACGTCGGAGGCGACGTTCGAACAGTCGAAACCGGACGGACTTCGAGCGCGGTGGAAACCGCGAGGAGAGCGCGGACAGTCGGGGCAGTCTGAACAGTCAAAGCGGTCTCGACAGTCAGAGCAGTTCAAACGGCGCGAACAGCGAAGGCAGTCGAAACCGTCCACGCGGTTCGCACCGCTCGCGAAGTCCGCACTTCCCCCGAGTTTTAGAATTCGTATACAGTCTACAAATTGTGGGAATTGTAGAATCTTCAGACAGTTTGTGCCGCGTGAGATTCGTACGCTGTGAGAACAGCAAAGAATGCGAGCGATGTCCGAGAATCGGACACGGTGAGCGAAGTAGAGACTTCTCAGGCCGGGACGGAGGCGAGTCACCGGCCGTCGATGGTCGAACGTTTACAATTTGTAGAAATTGTAAAAATTATAAAGAGTGCAGAATGTAGACGAAGTCCCAACGGTTCAAAAGTCGTGGATAAAATTATGTGGCATGCCGCGGAACGTCCGTTCGAACCTCCAGATGTCCGCACAGTCCGCAGTTCAGACGGAGTTTGCACCGCCCAAACAGCAGACACAGTGTAGACTGTGTACAATTTGTAAACATCGCGTTCCGCGGGAGGGCAGATAGGTGTCGCGAGCCGTGAGCGTCTCCCTCCAGAAGGGCGGGGTCGGAAAGACGACGATAGCCATCAACCTCGCCGATGCACTCGCCGCGCGGGGGAACGACGTGCTGTTGGTGGACCTCGACCAGCAGGGGAACGCGACCGAGGGCGTCGGGCTGAAAGACGACTACGAGTCGTCGGAGCCGAACATCGGCGACGTGCTGACCGACGACGACCCCATCGACGTGCGCGAAGTGATACGCGACCGCGAGGGCTTCGACGTGCTCCCGTCTCACGTCGACCTCGACGACATCGAAGACCGCGTTCGGAACTCGACGTTCGGCATGCTCTGGGTCCGTCGTCGAATCGTCGACCCGCTTCTCGGCGACGACTACGACTACATCGTCATCGACTCGCCGCCGAGTCTCGGCCCGCTGTCCGACGCGGCGCTCATCGGAACCGGGAACGTCGTCGTCCCGCTCCTCATGAGCGAACCGAGCGTGAGCGGCTTCGAACGGATGTTCGAACAACAGATCGGCCCGATTCGCCGCGAGGTCGACCTCGACATCCTCGCTATCGTCCCGAACGACCTCACCGGAAACAACGAGGAAAAACGAATCATCCGCGACCTCGAAGACTCGCCCTTCGAGCAGTTCATCCCGCCGTTCGCCCGCTCGGACCTGTTCGACGACCCCGACTCCAAGGGGCCGGGCATCAGACACCGAATCGCGTTCAGTCGCGCCTGGCGCGACGGGAAGACCCTCCGAGAGTACGACCCGTCGAACGACATGTTAGACCGACTCGACCGGCTCGCGGAAATCGTCGAGCACGGAGGGACCGACGATGCCTAAGGAGAACCGATTCGCCGGTCTCGGCGAGGCGATGGAATCCGAGTCGGAACCGGACGCAGAATCCGACGACGAGCAGACCGCGGACGAGGGCACCACTGACAAATCCGAGAAGTCGGAACCCGAACCAGCGGTCGAATCCGAGTCCGAGGGCGACTCTACGCCGGACTCGAAAGCCGAATCCGACCCGGAATCAGACGAAGCGAGCGAGAGCGATGACGCGGGCGAAGGCAGCGAAGTCGCTGAGAGGAACGACGGCGACGAAGCCGAAGAGGCAACTGAATCGAACGCCGAGGCAGACGGCGCGGAAAGCGCCGCCGACACGGAGCAGGCGACGGAGACGGCGGGCGGCCCGGCGTTCGAGTTCGAGGCGACGACCGCAAAGAGCATCTACGTCCGAACCGCGACGCTCGACCGACTTGACGACGCCGAGTTCGAAGTCGAGTCGCTCCTCCGCCGAGAACACGACGTGCGCGACCTGACCGGCCGCGAGTTCCACGACGCGCTCGTCCGCGTCGCCGCCGAGTACCCCGAAGAAATCGTCGATGCCGTCCTCGAACGTCGCAACGAGTGACGCGTGGCAAACGAGTCCGGGGAGACCGTACGGTGATGGCGCGGAGCGGGACAAACGAGCGCTGGAAGAGACAGTAAAACCGTTCCGGACATCGGAAAAACAGCGGACAACGTGGTGTTCGAGACCCGTGGTCCGTCGACTGCCGACTGACCAGCGATAATCGACGACGAATCCGAGATAAGAGATAAGCGACTGGCGAACACCGCCGCGTCCGCTGTTGTCACAGCCCCGAGACCGCAGGTCGATTTTACACGGTGAAAACGCGACATCGAACACCAGTATGTCCGCTGTTGTGACGATGACGAGCCGCACAGAGCGTCGCTACCGGGGAGATAGCTCGTCGTGGGCGGACGGTCACACCACGATGTCCGCTGTTTCAGTAGTCGGCTAACGTTGCCGGATTACTGCGGACAGAGTGGTGTTCCGACTGGTCGGGACTGAACCGAGCGGTCGGCGCACCCGACCGAGCCACGTTTCCGCAGAGCAGGTCAACGACCAGTCGTGCCGACGCCGCCACGGGGAACTGTTCCACCGAAACCGGATGTGCCACCGAAACCGGATGCGAGGTCACACCACGATGTCCGCGGTACTGAGCGTCGACCTACCTACTGCTCGATGAAGTCGTCGAGCGTGCTCGTTTTGTCGCCGTCGAGGAAGGGTTCGACCGTCTCGTGAACGCCGACGAGTTCGATGGTGTCGCGCATGGCCGAAACGATAAGTCCGACGTCCATATCGAGGGCGTATTCGCGGTACGTCCCGCCGCGTCGACCCTCGTTTCGCTCGGTGACGGAGACGATACCGAGCATCGCGAGCTCGCTGAGGTGGTCGCGCATCCGCCGCGGGACGAGCGGGTCGCGGTTGGCGAGTTCGGTAAACCGGGTGTAGCGGGGGCGAACGTCGCGGGAGCGAATCGGCGTCTCGTCTTCCAGTTCGAGCGTCAAAAGCGAGTAGAGCACGAGGTGGCCGTGTTCGGTCAGTCCGTTGATTCCCTCCTTGATGCGGCCGCGTTCGAGGGCGCGTCGGCCACGTTTGACGTGCTCTTCTTCGATGCGGTCGGTGTCGTCGTCGCGGGCCAGGTCGCCGGCTTTCATCAACAGGTCGATAGATTGGCGGGCGTCCCCGGCGTCTTTCGCTCCGTAAGCGGCACAGAGCGGTATCACCTCGTCGGAGAGGACGCCCTCGCGGAACGCCACTTTCGCGCGCTGTTCGAGGATGGCTCGGAGGTTCTTGGCGTTGTACGCCGGGAAGTGAATCTCCTGTTCGCACAGGGAGCTTTTGACCTTCGGCGAGAGGTCGTCGCGGAACGAGAAGTCGTTGGAGATGCCGATGAGTCCGACCTTCGCCGCGTCGAGGTTCCCATTGGCCCGCGCTCGCGGAAGTTGGTAGAGAATGCTGTCGTCGTTGACGTGGTCGATTTCGTCGAGGACGATGATTATCGTCCCGCCGCAGTCGTCGAGTTCCTGCCAGAGCATCTCGTAGACGGAGCCGAGCGGGTAGCCCGTCGTGCTGATCTGGTTCGACTCCGACCGGAACTCGTTGACGAGGCGGGTCGCAATCTGATACGAACTCGTGAGTCCGTCGCAGTTCAGGAAGACGACGGTGAGGTGGATGTCGTCGTAGTGGCTCGCGTCCTCGCGGAGGTGACCGAGTAAGTACCGCGACGCGGCGGTCTTGCCGACGCCGGTCTTCCCGTAGAGGAAGATGTTGTTGGGCTGTTCGCCGTTGATAACCGGTTGCAGTGCAGCCTGGAAGGTACGGAGTTCCTCGTCACGCCCCACGAGTTCCTCGGGTTGGTAGTCCTCGCGAAGGGCGTCCCGGTCCCGATAGATCTCGGTGTCCCGCTCGAATAGGGGCATACTACCACGGTTCGACCACTTCGTTGATAAAACCACCGCGTCCGGAGTGTCCGCTGTTCTCGTTCTTTATATATTTAGGCGGGGACACACCCCCTCCACTTTGTCCGCTGTTCTGGGAGACGACGGTAACCGGTGGAACAAGTGGACGGGTTTGTTTGTCTTGATATAGAGAAAGATTTATAATACTATAATTTAAACTAAGTCCGTAATACAGGCAACTATACTAGTTATATAGTAGCTGTTTGAGGACGGCTTGTTTTATTCGCTCATCTATACATCTAAACTAACCTTCCCGATTGGAAATCCGTGGAAAAGAGCCGTCTCACGCCGACGGGGGGTACCGCTTCGCACCGAGAACAGCGGACAAAGTGGTGTGAGTGTTCCCCGTCTCACCAGCCGACTCGTCTTCACACCCACATTCGTCGAGAACAGCGGACAACGTGGTGTCTGTGTCAACACTCACCGAACACATCTCGACCGCTCGTCGACGTGGGTCGTCACACAATCGCGTGGTTTGTCTCGTCCGGTCGAGTCGACCGACTTCGTCGCTCGCCTTCGGTTACCGACGGAATCCGTTCTCCGTGGTTCTCTGTGACTCTACGAAGCTCCGTGAGTCGGTAAAAGCGTCTTTTTAGGAGCTGACACGACGAACAACTGCGGACATAGTGGTGTTGTAGGGGAATCGTGGATGGCCTCGTCAAATCGTGAACGACCCCGTCACCGCCTGCTCTCAGCGACGACTCAGTGTCGACTCAGTGACCACCCAACGACGAACCGGCGATGGCCGACCGCGAACATGGCCGACCGCGAGCGAGGCCTCCAACGGAATCACCAACGAAACCTCGAACAGTGTTTGTGGGTCGTTGTCACGACGTATCTCCCTCTCTTGGCGGCCAATCTGTCGGAAAACAGCGGACAACGTGGTGTTCGAACCCCCAACCATCCAGTTTCAACGCCGTGACATTTGCTATCACGAGTATCCGATAAGTTATCCGTCTCCGTCCCCGAGCAAGAATGTGAGTGAAAATCAAGGGCGTCGAAACCTTCGAATGCCCAACGACAACGAGCTGTTCGCAGTCGTCACAGAGCACAACGGTGGCAACCACGTCCGAATCCGCTGTGAAGACGGAAAGAACCGCATGGGCCGCATCCCCGGCCGCATGAAGTACCGCACGTGGATCAACGAGGGCGACGTCGTGCTGGTCGAACCGTGGGACTGGCAGGACGAGAAAGCCAACATCGAATGGCGCTACACCGGCGAGGACGCGGACCAGCTTCGGCGCGAAGGCCACATTCAGTAATCATTTTCTCCGAAAGGAGAGTTTATCTCGCCTGACGACCAGCCGCGGCTCTACGATAATCTCGGAGTTTCTCTCCAGCGATACTCACTTCGCGCCGACCGACCAGAACAGCGGACATAGTGGTGTTGTTCTCGTCGCGGTCCGCGGCGGACCGTATCGGGTGTCCGCCTCGATTCTGCGTTCGCCTCACTCGAACACGTCGACGAACCGCGGCGCGGAAAGCGCCCGCAGGTCGTCCGGCGTGAGTTGGAACACGGCTTCGGGAGTTCCCGCAGCGGCCCAAATCCGGTCGAACGACTCGAACGTCGGGTCCGCGAGGACGGGACAGTCGGTCGCGTGGCAGGTCGGCGGTACGCCGCCGATGCTCCAACCGGTCGCCGCTTTCACTTCGGAGGGGTTGGCGCTTCGAACCGAGCCCTGTTCGGCATCGAACTCGGAGCCGAGCGAGGCTTCGTCGACGCGGTTCGCACCGCTCGTGAGGACGACGACCGTCTCGTCGCCCACGCGCATCACGATGCTCTTGACGATTTGGGCGACGTCGCAGCCGACGGCCGCAGCCGCGTCGTCGGCCGTCTTGGTTCCCTCGGGGAACTCCTCGATGGTCGCTTCGAAGCCGTGAGAATCGCGTACTTGGTCGGCAAACTTGCGCGCCGTGGGATGCATGCCCAGGGCTTCTGCGTCGGTGGATATGAACGTTTACCGCCGTGGCAGATACTGCGCTGCACTCACCACTCCCCGTCGAGTCCGTCGCGAAGCGCCGCCACGTCCGACTCGTCGTTGAAGTTGTGGAACGACGCGCGGACCGCCGTCGGTTCGGGAAGCGTCCGGACGACAACCCCCGCCGATTTGAGCCGTTCGACCGTCCCCTCCGGGTCAGGGACCTCGAAGGAGACGAGCCCCGACTCCGGGTCGTGCGGACTCAACAGCCGTCCCTCCGGGACGGTTTCGATGAACCGGCCTGCGAGGTCGCGCACGTGTTCCTCGGTTCGGTCGAGGCCGACGCGCTCGGCGATATCGATAGCCTCTCGGAGCGCGACGTGCGGCGCGGGGTTGGTGGTTCCGACCTCGAAGCGTTTCGCTCCGGGCGCGAAGTCGAGCCCGTCGGCGTTCGGCTCCGTGACGCCGCGGTAGCCGACGGCGTGGGGTTCGATGCCCTCCGCGACTTCGCGACGGACGTAGAGGAAACCCGCGCCCCACGGCCCGAGCAGCCACTTGTGGCCCGCGCCGGCGACGATGTCTGCCCCCCAGTCGTCCACGGCGACGGGGTACTGGCCGAACGACTGGACCGCGTCGACCACCGACAGCGCGCCGGCGTCGCGGGCGATGTCGGTGAGTTCGCGCACGGGGAGCCGCGTCCCGTAGTTCCACGTTAGGGCGCTGAAACAGACGAGGTCGGCGTCGCTGACGGCCTCGGCGTACTGGTCCATATCGAGCCGCCCTGCCTCGCTCTCGACGACGCGGACTTCGACCCCCTCGCGTTCGAGTCGCCGCCACGGGAGGATGCCGGCCGGGTGTTCGAGGTCGGTTCGGACGACCACGTCGCCCGGCTCCCAGTCGAGCGCGGTGGCGATGCGGTTGATGCCGTCGGTGGTGCTCTGGGTTAGTGCCACCTCCTCCGTTTCGGCACCGATGAACGCGGCCACGTCCTCGCGGACGGCCTCGTAGGCGTCGAACGCGGTCGGATAGGGGCCGTCGTCGCCCGGCGACTCGTACTCGTGGTATTCGAGGAACTCGGTCGCACGCTCCACGATGGGGCGCGGACTCGGGCCGTGCGCGCCGGTGTTGAGATACGTGACGTCGTCGAGGGCCGGAATCGTCGTTCGGAGTTCGTCGGGTGTCATAGTGTGTTATCGGGTGTCATCGGAGGTGTTCTCTCGTCGGTCGCGCCGCGAAGGAGTCGTGTCTGCTGGTGATACGCCCGTCGAATCAAACGTTCTGGTACCACTATCGAATTGCCGCAACAACTCGTCGGGGAGGCGGGCGTACACCTCGGCGTTGCCGACGAGCGCCTCGACGGTGGTGAACTCGTCGACCGCGTGCGCCGTCTCGGTCCCCAGCCCGAACTCGACGGTCGGGACGCCGGCGTTTCGCATTCGCTTCGCGTCGCCGCCGCCGGTCGCGCTCCGGCGGTACACACGCCCGCCGGTGACGCCTTCAGCGACCGAGACCACGGCGTCCGCCAGCGCGCTGTCGGGGTCTTCGAACGTCCCGACCGACCAGTCCGCGTCCGAAGTCTCGACGCCGTCGTGACCGGCGACGACCTCCCGAACGCGGTCGAGCACCGCCGCCGTCTCGACGCCCGCCGTCACGCGAATATCGAGCTTCGCCCGCGCCGCGTCGGGGACGACGTTCACCCGGTCGCCGCCCGAGAGGACGCCCAGATTGACCGACGGCCGCTCGAACAGCTCTCGCGCCGCATCCGCGCCGAATCGCGGCGCGTAGTACTCGACGGACTCGTCGACGAGCGCCCGCACCGCGGGGTCGAACTCGAATCGGTAGTCATCGAGCGTCGATTCGATGTCGCTCACGGCGCGGTAGAGCCGGTGAATCGCGTTCTCACCGAGCATCGGTCGGGAGCCGTGGGCGGCGGTCCCCGTCGCTTCGAGTTCCAACCAGATGCTTCCCCGGTCCGCGACGGTCACCGAGTGGCGGTCGCTCTCGCAGGTCGTCTCGCCGATGACGCAGGCGTCCGCGGCGAGTCCGCGCCGGTCGAGAAGCGTCGGCAGCCCCGCGCTCCCGGCGACTTCCTCGTCGCTCACGAACGCGAACACGAGGGTCGTCGACGGCACTGTGTCGGTTTCGACGTACGCGTTCGCCACCGCGAGCATCGCGGCGACCGCTCCCTTCATGTCGGTCGCGCCGCGCCCGTAGAGCCGGTTTCCCGCCCGTTCACCGAGCGGGTCGCGCGTCCACTCGCCAGCATCGAACGGGACCGTATCGAGGTGCCCCAGCAGGACGAGCGTCCGGTCTGTCGCGCCCGGGAGCGTCGCCACGAGATTCGGCTTTCTCGGGTCCGAGGTGACGCGTTCGGCCTCGATACCGAGGTCGGCAAGGAACGATTCGACCCACGACGCGAGGTCCCGCGTGTCTCCCGGCGGGTTCTGCGTGTCGTGGCCGACGAGCGTCGCCGCGAGGTCGACGACGTCCTCGCGGTGCTCGCGGAGGGAGGCGACGACGGCGGGTGGGTCGCTGGACATGGACTCTCTGTCCGGATGTACGTACTGACGACGAATAAGTTTGTGCTAAAAATACAATATTGGTGGGGCGAGATACGGGTGCCTCTGTGGGACGGGTCCGAAAGAAATCGTCACTCCGAGTGGTGGAGGGTGGGGTGGGATGGGATGCGGTGCTGATTCCGGTATCAGGCGTTGTAGGTCCACCGCTGGAGCGTCGCGGAGTTGGAGCCGGATTCGGAGGTCCAGACGACGCGGACTGTGTCGCCGTTGGCAAAGCCGTCCTCGTCAGTGTCTTGGACGACGACGGACTCACCCGCGCTGATGGTGTCTGAGCCGAGGGCCGACCACTTGTTTGCCTCGCCATCAACGGTGACGTTGATGTCGCCAGCGATGGTGACTAAATCGCCGTCAATCTGCGCGCCGCTTTCGTGCGTAATGGTCAGTTCCGTTCCGTCGTAGTCGAACGTGAAACTCGCTTGGGGAGCGGTGTCACCGACCTGGTCGCCGAGACCGAGGACGAAGGTGCCGATGACGGCCGCGAGGATGACGGTAATCGCGACCATGAGGATGACGCCGATGACCGGCGAGACTGCGCGGGACTCCGTGAACATTGTCTTGATTTGCATAGTTGTTTCTCCTAGGTGTGCCGGACGAGAGGCGACCGTTGAGAAAAATACGAATCGGTCCTCGAACGCCTGCGTTCTAACCTAACAGATTGTCTGACGTTCTCCGATGATATAAACTAGTATTGAGAAGGCGTTTCACGTCTCATGCGTGATTCGTACCAGAATTGGCTGGTGCTGTCGCTCACGGTGTAACGTTCGAAAAAATCGAGGTTCGGTTGGCTGTGTCGCCGCGGACCGTTTAGTGCGTGTACGTTTGCAGGGTCGCGGAGTTGGAACCGGATTCGGAGGTCCAGACGAGGCGCACTTCGTCGCCATCCACGAGCGGGCCACCGAACGTGACCTCGATACTGTCACCTGCACCCATGTTTCCGTCACTGTCTCCGTCGTTGTCGACCGTACTGCTGGTCTCGTCTGAAGTCTCGGACACGCTCAGACTCTCGAAGTCGATTGCGTCACCGCTTTCGTGCGTGATGGTCACGGTGTCGACACCGTCGTAGTCGAAGCTGAAACTCGCCTGCGGGGCGGTGTCACCGACCTGGTCACCGAGACCGAGGACGAAGGTTCCGATGACGGCCGCGAGGATGACGGTAATCGCGACCATGAGGATGACGCCGATGACCGGCGAGACTGCGCGTGATTCGCTAAGGAATTTCTTGATATCCATTGTTCTACCCAGGGCCGGCCTCTGACCCACCTCGTGCCCACCTGCACGGGACCGCGAGCGGCCACATGTTCCGGCTCCTGTTGGCCTTCCGTATGTTCCGGATATATTTAATTTCGCAGCGACTTACCGGTCTATTCGAGGGGTTAGGGCGCTCCTAACCGTCGAATTCGGGATTTAAGCCGTTCCATCCCACCTGCGTACCATCCGCAGGGGAGGTCGGTGCTGAACCGCCGACCTGACGCGCTACACACGCGAATCCGACTCTCTCGCTCGCGCGACGCACTCGCTCGAACTGTTGCGCTCCCGATTTCTGCGGACATGGTGGTGTGGGTTCGGGAGGGTGTCGGCCGCGGCGCGCGTCCCATACGCGTCGCTCACGCGACTCGAAACGCGGGGGCGGTCGAAAACGTCGGGAAAACGGCCTACTGGGAGGCGTTCCAGAACCGCGGCGTCGACTCGAAATCTATCTTCGCGTCGGAGGGCGCGCGCTCGTAGAGTGCGTCGTGGACGGCCTCGTAGGCCGCGCGCGGGCCTTCCTGTGCGAGTTTCGGGTGGTCGCGGGTGTCGAAGACGACGCGCCACGTCCCGTTCGTGAGGTGCAGTCCGAGGATGTACTTCCCGCGGACGTTCACGACCAGTTGGTAGGCGTGCTGGACCGTCTCGCCGTCGCGTTCGATGTTGTAGCCGCGGACGGCGACGGCCTGCTGAATCGCCTCCTTCGTCTCGAGTTCGGCGACGAACGATTTGGGGACGGCCCGTCCGGGGAGCGACTCGACGAACGGTTCGCTCACGGTCGCACCACCTCGCGTCGCGCACCTGTCGGTTCCATCGTACCCTATCTGGGCGGCCGAGCGGGTATATGCGATACGGTCTTCGCCGGCGCGGGTCCGGACACCGACCGACTCGCGTCGCCCCGCGTTCCGAGCGAAGCGCCTTTGAGGCTCTGCGCGCGCAGACGAACCGTGAACTCCACCGCACACCACGTCGGTCTCACCGTCCGCGACCTCGATTCGACGCTCGAATTCTACCGCGACGCGCTCGACCTGCCGGTCGTCTCTCGCTTCGAAGTCGGCGGCGAGGAGTTCGCCACCGCCGTCTCCGTCGACGGCGCGTCGGCGCGCTTCGCCCACCTCGACGGCGGCGACGTGCGCGTCGAACTCGTCGAGTACGACCCGGTCGGCACCGACACCGACGAACCGACGCTCAACCGTCCCGGTGCGACCCACCTCGGGCTCTCGGTCGAGGACGTCGACGCCGCGGTCGCTCAACTCCCGGCCGACGCCGAGACGCTCAGCGAACCGCAGACGACCGAGACCGGCACGCGAATCGCGTTCGTCCGCGACCCCGAGGGGAACCTCGTCGAACTCCTCGACGCCTGACCCGGCCGCTTCGTTCGACGGGTTCGCCGCTCGAAACTCGCCGTTGAATTGTTCTCGAACTGCAATACTAGGGCGCTGGTGTGGTCACTCGTCGGTCGAAAACCACGCCCGCGGCCGCTCCGACCCGATTGGAAGCTTCAGCGTCACGGCCGTCCCCCCGAGGGAAGACGGTTCCAACTCCATGCTCCCGCCCGCTTTCTTGACGACCCAGTGGACCAGCCACAGGCCCATCCCGGTCCCGTGTTCGAGCGGCGTCTCCTCGCCGCGCTTGATGACTCGCCACTCCTCGTCGGGGATTCCCGGCCCGTCGTCGTCGACGCGCACGACGAGTTTCGAGTCGTCGGCTTCGGTTCGGCGCACGTCGATACGGACCGTTTCGCCGCCGTGTTTGAGCGCGTTCGCGATTAGCTCGTCGAGCGCCGCGCCGACGCGGCTGTCGACTCGCGCGTAGAGCCCCGTCTCGATGTCCGTCCGCACCGCCGCCTCCGGGTACGTCGATTCGGCCCTCGACACGGCGTCTTCGACGAGCGCCGAGACGCGCCGCGGCGTTCCCTCGGATTCGAGGGCGTCCGAGACCGTCTGCGCCTTCTCGGAGAGCGACGCGAGGTCGTCCGCCGCCTCGACGATGGCCTCGGCGGCCTCGGCGAGTTCCTCGTCGGTGTCCGTGGCCTCGTTCTGGCGAATCAGCTCCGCGTAGCCCTCGATGACGTTCATCCGGTTTCGGAGGTTGTGCCGGAACATCCGGTTGAGGACGCCGAGTCGCTGTCTGGTCACCTCCGACTCGGTGACGTCGGACTGGATGGCGACGTAGCCGTCGATGTCGCCGTTGCTCTCGATGGGCGCGATGGTCTGTATCGCGGTGTAGAGCTCGCCGCTCTTCCGTCGGTCGATGATTCGCTCTTGCCACGTCTCGCCGGACTGGAGGGCGCGCCACAGTCGCTCGTAGTACGTCTCCGGCATCTCGCCCGAACTGAGTATCGACGCCGGTTCACCGATGACCTCCGCGGCGTCGTAGCCCGTCGTCTCCTCGAACGCCGGGTTGACGTACGTAATCTCCCCGTCCGGCGTGGTGAGGTAAATCGCGTGGCCCGCCTGCTCGACGGCCTGCTCGAACTCGCGGAGGCGGCGCTCCCGCCGCTGCTGTTCTGTCACGTCGACGAAGACGCCGACGACTTCGGCCACCTCGCCGTCGGCGTCGCGGACGACCGCCGTCGAAAGCCGAAACTCGCGGAGGTCGCCGTCCGCCGGCTGTCGCTCGACTTGAACGTCCGAGAGGCCGTTTTCTGCGATGGTTCGCCGGATAATCTCCTCGCTATCCTCGCTGTCCGCGCCCGCGTCGTAGGGGAGCGGTCCGCCGAGCACCTCCTCGCGCCCCCAGCCGAACGTCTCCGTGGCGGCGTCGTTCCACCTCGTCACGCGCCCCTCGGGCGTGGCCGCGATAATCGGCACCGGCGACGCGGCGACCACGGTCCGAAGCTGGTCCAGCGACGACCGAACCGACGCCTGCTGGCGCTCGATACGACGGTTCTTCCGGGAGACGAGCGCCCAGACGAACGCGGTGGAGACGGCGACGAACGCGAGTCCCTTGACGAGTTCGGCCTCGGGGGCCGGGGGCGCACCCAGCGTGGCCGACAGGAGTAGCTCGCCGCCGAGGATGCCCGCGGTCCCGAAGCCGAGATACGCCAGCGCGATGGCGCGGGCGTCGAGACCGTCGAGCGGCGAGTCGTTCATCATCCGAACGGAGCGCGAGCGAAAATATAAACGTGGTGCGGTAATCCGGGAGTTGATAACGACGGCACCACCCCTCGAAACCCGACGCGGAAGCGCAACCGACATTGCCACTGGGCCGCTAGCACGGGTGACTCCCCGCTTCCCGAGACGCACGACATCGTACCCATGCCCACCACGAGCCGGCGAGACGCCATCGAGACACCATGAAACGACGAGACGCACTCAAGACACTCGGCATCGGCGCACTCGCCGCCACCGCGGGCTGTCTCGGCGGCTTCGAACAGCAGTCGGCGTGGCGCGACCCGCCGCTCGTCGACGACCGCCCGGACGCGGTCTACCTCCCCGCCGTCACCGAAGGGATGAAGATGTACGGGAAGACGACCGCCGGCCCGTACGGCGTCGCGCTCACCTACTCGTACCCCCATCGCTTCTGGACCGCCGCCGGCTCCGACCTCGGGAAGACCGTCGTCGAGGCCGACGACTCGATTCACCTCATGGCGTCGCTGTGGGACGCCGAGACGGGGACCGTCCTCCCGCTGGACGCCGGCGTCTCCATCGAGATTCTCCGCGACGGCGACCTCGTGAGCGAGGAGGTCGCCTACCCGATGCTCTCCCAGCAGATGGGGATGCACTACGGCTCGAACTACGTCCTCGACGGCGAGGGCGACTACGTGGCCCGCGTGCACGTCGGCGGCACCTCGCTTTCCCGAACCGGCTCGTTCGCCGGGCGGTTCGAGTCGGCCGAGACGGCGACGTTCGAGTTCGCGTTCGACACGGACGACCTCTACGACGTGGAACTGCGCCGCCTCGGCGACGAGGCCGGGTCGCGCGGCGCGGTCCCGGCGATGGAGATGATGGGCGTCCCGACCGGCAAAGCCCCCGCCGTCAGCGACCTCCCCGGTCGCCACCTCGGCCGGCAGACGAGCGCCGACGCCCTGTTCGACGCCTTCGTCGTCGACGACGGCTCCCGGTTCGGCGTCGACGGCGCGTACCTCTACGTCTCGGCGCGGACGCCGCACAACGAGTTCGTCCTGCCGATGATGGGCGTTCGGGCCACGCTCGAACGCGACGGAACGACGACCCTCGACGGCGCGCGACTCGCCCGGACGCTCGACCCCGACCTCAGCTACCACTACGGCACGGGCGTCGAGGCCGTCGACTCCGGCGACGCGCTGACGCTCTCGGTTGACGTGCCGCCGCAGGTGGCCCGCCACGACGGCTACGAGACGGCGTTCATGGCGTTCGAGCCGATGCGGTTCGAGGTCTGAGGTGTCGCTTCGTCGCCGCTTCACCCCCCGTCGGGCGACCGGGGCACCCCGACGCGGACGGCGCGATGGAAACGTTCAGAAGCCAACAACCCCGAACTCTCGGTGACTCTCGGATGACCACGGACACAGACGCGACGCGCGACCGCCACACCTGCACAGCGTGCGGCGAGGCGTACCCGACCGAGCGACTACTGGTCCTCCACCGGGGTGCGAGACACCCCGACGACCTCGACGCCGAAGAAGTCGAGGCGTACCGCGAGGCGTACCACGAGGAGGAAGCGGAACTCAAGTCGTTCCGCGTCCGTGCGCTCGGCGTCATCGTGCTGCTGTACTTCGGCTTCCTCATGCTGTTCATCGTCTTCGCATCATGACCCGACTCCGACCCATCTCCCTCAGACGATTCGGTCTCGGTCTCCTGCTGGCGAGTCTTCTGTCGCTCCTCGCGGACCCGGCGGCCGCGAGCAACGCCGCGGTCGGACTCGCGGGCGCGTCGCAGGACAACCTCGCGGTCCCGCGGTGGCTCTATCTCGCCACCGGCGGCGCGACCGTCGGAGCCTCCGCGCTCCTCGCCAGTTTCGTCACCGACCGCCGATTCATCGAGCGCGTCCACCTGTGGCAGACCGGTCCCGATGCGGGCGTCTCGGACGGACTCCTGCGCGCGCTCCGAGTCGCGGGCGGCGTCCTCGGCCTCGCGGTCCTCGCGCTCGCGGTCTCCCTCGGCTACACCGGCCCGCAGGTCCCGACCGTCAACTTCGCCGTCATCGTCGTCTTCGCGGGGCTCCGCGCCGGCTACACGATGCTCTCGTATCTCGTCGCTGATACGTGGCGCGCGCTGAACCCGTGGCGAACCGTCGTCTCAGCGGTTCCGAACGGCTTCGTCTCGTACCCCGAGCGACTCGGCCGCTGGCCCGCGGTGGCGGGGATTCTCGCGCTCGTCTGGGTCGAGACCGCGACCGCCGTCACGACCCGGCCCTCGGTCCTCGCGACCGCGCTCGTCGCCTACTCGGTCGTCACGCTCGCCGGCGCGGTCGCCGTCGGCGCGGACGCGTGGTTCGACAAGGTCGACCCCGTCTCCGTCTTCCTCCAGTTCTACGGCCGGGTCGCGCCGGTTCGCCTCGACGACGACGGCCTCTCGTTCCGCCTGCCGGGGATGCGACTCGTCACCGACGACGACCTGACCGACCTCGGTGACGTGGCCGTCGCGGTCGTCCTCGTCTGGGAACTCACCTTCAGCGGTTTCGTCACGACCGAACAGGGCGCGGCGGCCGTCCGGTGGCTCGCGGGCGTCGGCCTCCCGCCGCTTTTCGTCTACGGACTGCTCTACCTCGGCGGCTTCGGGGTCTTCCTCGGTCTCTACGTTCTCGCCGCGCGGGTGACCGCCCGCCGCATCGACACCTTCGAGACGCCGCTCGACCTCGCGGTCACATTCGCGCCCTCGTTGCTCGCTATCGCCGCGGGCTACCACCTCGCGCACTACGTCGGCTTCTTCGTCTCGCTGTCACCGATGCTCGTCCACGCGCTGTCGTCGCCGCTGTCGTCGCCGGCGAACCCGGTCGTGCTCACGCTCCCCGCGTGGTTCGGCGGCCTGAACGTCGCGTTCGTCCTCCTCGGCCACCTGCTCGCGGTGTGGGTGGCGCATTCGCAGGCCTACCGAACCTTCCCCAGCAGACTGCAAGCCGTCCGGAGCCAGTTCCCCTTCGTCGCGGTGATGATTCTCTACACGATTCTCAGCCTGTGGCTCATCTCGCTGCCGACCGCGAACCCGCCGTTCCTCTGATTATTAACTAACTGGCTTCAATTTGTGAAGTTACAATATCTAACCCCCGTTTTCTAACAGGTGAATTATTAACCGGTCGCTGACTACTGCCGAGTATGAGCGAACACGACGGACGCGACCCCGGCCCCGGTGACGGGGCGGACGCGTCCACGGACCCGCAGGGCGGCGACAACTGCGGGTGCGACGACGCCTGCGAGGTCGGGGGCGCGTCGGCGTCGGGAGTGCCCGGCGAGACGGAGCCCGGCGACTCGGCCGGCGAATCCGCCGGTGCGGTCCGCGCGGAATTCAGCGTCCCGGACATGGACTGCGCGTCCTGTGCGAGCAAGGTCGAAACGAGCGTCCGGAAACTCGACGGCGTCGGTGATATCGACCCGCGGGCGACGACCGGCCGACTCGTCGTCGAGTACGACCCCGACCGGACCACGCCCGACGACATCCGGGGTAACGTCGAGGGCGCGGGCTACGCCGTCGAAGACGGCCCCTCGACGCGCGAGGTGTCGTTTTCCGTCCCCGACATGGACTGCGCCTCCTGCGCCGGGAAGGTCGAACACGCGCTCCGCGGCGCGCCGGGCGTGCTGTCGTACGAGACGCGCCCGACGACCGGGACCGCCGTCGTCACGCTCGCGGCCGACGCGGACCTCGATGCGGTCGTCTCGGCCATCGAGGGCGCGGGCTACGAAGTCGTCGGGACCGACGTCGCTGACGCCGTCGACGGCGACGACGGCCACGGCCACTCTCACTCCCACGGCGGGACCACCGGCGCGGACCGCGGGAGCGTCTGGCGCAGCACGCGCGCGGCGAAAACGTGGGTGAGCGGCGGCTTCCTCGCGGCGGGCATCACGGTTGAGTACCTGCTCGGGTTGGAACTCGTCGTCGCCAGCGTCCTCGGCGTCTCGTTCACGGCCGCCGAACTGCTGTACGTCCTCGGGGCCGCGGTCGGCGGGCAGGCCATCCTCCGCAACGGCTACTACTCCGCGAAGAACCGCAGTCTCGACATCGACTTCCTGATGTCGACGGCGATTCTCAGCGCCGTGGCCGCCAGCCTCATCTCCGGGCCGACGAGCCTCTACTTCGAGGCGGCGACGCTCGCGTTCCTCTTTAGCGTCTCCGAACTGCTCGAACGCTACTCGATGGACCGCACGCGCGACTCCCTCCGCGAACTGATGGACCTCTCGCCCGACGAGGCGACGGTCCTCCGCGACGGCGTCGAGACGGTCGTCCCCGTCGAGGAACTCGTCGTCGGCGACGTGGTCGCCGTCAAACCCGGCGAGAAGATCCCCGTCGACGGGACGGTGGTCGAAGGCGACAGCGCGGTCAATCAGGCCCCCATCACCGGCGAGTCCGTCCCGGTCGACAAGGCCGACGGCGACGAGGTGTTCGCAGGCACGGTCAACGAGGCGGGCTACCTCGAAGTCCGCGTCGACTCCGCCGCGGGCGACGACACCCTCTCGCGCATCGTCTCGATGGTCGAAGACGCGCAGGCCAACAAGACCGAACGCGAGCAGTTCGTCGAGCGCTTCTCGTCGTACTACACGCCCCTCATGGTCGTCATCGCGGTCGCGGTCGCGGCGATTCCGCCCATCGCGTTCGGCCTCGACTGGGTGACGTGGTTCGTCTACGGCATCACGATGCTCGTGCTCGCCTGCCCCTGCGCGTTCGTCATCTCGACGCCCGTCTCGGTCGTCTCGGGCATCACGTCGGCCGCGAAAAACGGCGTGCTCATCAAGGGCGGTACGCACCTCGAAGCGATGGGCTCGGTCGAGGCCGTCGCCGTTGACAAGACGGGCACGCTCACGAAAGGCGAACTCACCGTCACCGACGTGGTCCCGCTCAACGGCAACTCCGAGGCGGACGTGCTGCGGTGCGCCCGCGGCCTCGAAGCCCGGAGCGAACACCCCATCGGCGAGGCCATCGTCTCCCACGCCGAGGGCACGGGCGTCGCGGCCCGCGAGGTCGACGACTTCGAGAGCGTCACCGGCAAGGGCGTCCGCGCCGACCTCGACGGCGTCCCGCACTTCGCCGGCAAACCCGGCTTCTTCGAGGAGCTCGGCTTCGACCTCGAACACGTCCACGTCACCGGCCCCGGCGAGGCGCTCTCCGCGGAGGTCCGACAGCTCTGTGACCGCCACGGCTGTCTCAACCTCGTCGCGGACACGATTCCGCGCCTCCAGTCCGAGGGCAAGACGGTCGTCGTCGTCGGGACCGAAGACGACCTCGAAGGCGTCGTCGCCGTCGCCGACGAGGTCCGGCCCGACGCCCGCGAGACGGTCGCAAAGCTCCGCGAGGCCGGCCTCTCGGTCGTCATGCTCACCGGCGACAACGAGGGGACCGCCCGCGCCATCGCCGAGCAGGTCGGCGTCGACGACTTCCGCGCGGGCCTCCTCCCGGAGGACAAGGTCGCCGCCGTCGAGGGACTGCTCGACGAGTACGGCTCGGTCGCCATGGTCGGTGACGGCATCAACGACGCCCCGGCGCTCGCCACCGCCACGGTCGGCGTCGCCATGGGCGCGGCAGGTACCGACACCGCCCTCGAAACGGCCGACATCGCCCTCATGGCCGACGACCTCTCGAAGCTCCCGTACCTCTACGAACTGTCCCACCGGGCCAACGGCGTCATCCGGCAGAACATCTGGGCGTCGCTCGCCATCAAGGCCGTCCTCGCGGTCGGCGTGCCCTTCGGCTACGTCTCGGTCGCGCTCGCGGTCCTCGCGGGCGACGCCGGGATGACGATGGGCGTGACGGGCAACGCGATGCGACTCGCCCGGATTCGGCCGGACGAGTGAGACGTGAGACGCGGGAGGCTGACCTTCTCCGAATTTTCCGGTCCGTTCCTGCCAGATTCGCGCATCCGTGTTACTTAGTAGCGTGACACTATCAACGCGTCCGCAATTCTTGCCACACGAGAAACGGCTGGCTGGGTTTTGCCGACGCCGCGCGTCAGAGATTGGCATGGGAGACGACGAGCGGACGCCACGCAGAGACGCGAGCGAGCGACCGGCCCGACCGATACGGAGCCGAGACGCCCGCGACGCCGGCGATTCCGACCGCACCCGACGACGGTTCATCTGGCTCGCCGGGACCGCCGCGATGGCGGGATTGGCCGGCTGTTCCGGCGGCGGTGGCGGCGGGGCCGAGCCGTCCGAGACGACCGCGACGACGACGCAGTCGTCGGGTTCGACCGGGGGCGTCCCCGAGGCGTACGCGACGGCCACCTCGCTCGACGGCACGCAGCGCAACCCCGACAGCCTCTCGTCGCAGGAGGCCGTCTCGTATCAGGACGAACCGAGCGAGGGCCGGCAGTGTTCGACCTGTCGGTACTACATCGAGGACAGAAACGGGGACGGCGTGGGCGCGTGCGCCATCGTCGCGGGCGAAGTCGCTCCCGAGGGCTACTGCGTCTCCTACGTCGAATACGAGGGGTAGCTCGGGGGCGGCTTCGTCGTCAGGACTCCTCGTCCGTCGGCCCGACGGCGCTCTGAATCCGACAGCGGATGGACTCCTCGACGCCGTCGCGCTCGACCGGAATCACCCACTTCTCGCCGCAGCCGAGGACTGTCACCATCTCGCCGTCCTGTCGGTGTTTCACCGAGACGAACACCTCGCCGCGCTCGGGGTCGTAGTCCACGAGTTCGACGAGCACGTCCTCGCCGGCGATGAGGAGGTTCTTCGCGCCGTCCAACTCGGTGACGTAGGACTCGGTGTTCCCGGCGGGGTCGGTGACGAACAGTTCGACGACCGGCACGTCCTCGCCGTCGGGATAGCTCGCGTCGACTTCGATTGCCCCGTCCTCGAGCCGGATGCCGTGTATCTCGACGAGCGACGCCGCGACGCCGAAGCTGTCAGCGACCTGCTGACGGAGGTCCCCCAACGGGATTCGAACCGACTCTCGAATCGTTCCCATGCCAGCCCCTACGAACGGGGGGTGTATGAGCGTGTCCGCTAGTCGTCGCCCCAGAGGGCGTCCGCGAGCCGCGACCCCGACGGGACGGCCTCGCGGAAGGCGACCGAGTCGAACGCGAGCGGCCCGTTGAGCGACAGAAAACCGAGTTCGCCTTCGGGCGCGCGGTCGAGGTTCGTCAGAAAGGCCACTTTGCGGGCGGCCTCGACGCCTTCGACGGTCGCCTCGGGGTCGACCGACTCGTACAGGGCGGCGTGTTCCCGGACGTGTTCGACGCAGCGTTTCGTCGGCGCGAACAGCAACAGCGCGTGGACGCCCGGCCCCTCGCGGCCGAGTTTCGTCCGGATGGCGTGCTCGTCGTCCTTGTAGAAGTAGCGCTCCATGCGGCGGTACTGGCGGAGTATCTCGTTCGCGCCGGTGGCGTGGCGGACGGCGGCGTCGGCCTTGAGTTCGATGAGGTAGTCCACCGGCTCGGGCGTCCGCACCCGGACGTACACGTCGGCGACGCCGCGGTTCCCGTAGTGGTCGTACGGCTCTTCGAGGTGAATCTCCACGTCGTCGAAGGCCGCCCGGAAGTGCTCGACCACCCGCGTCGCCAACTCGTCCTCGCGCATCTGTCGGTCGAGACGTGGCGACCGTCGGGGAAATGTCCCGCGGTTCGGCCGGCGGCGACCCAGTGCATCGGAAAACACATACCGCCGGCGTTCGGTTGGGGAACCGACAGATGTCCCTGCCGACCCGCAGACAGGTCCTCCGCGCCGGCGGCGCATCGCTCGTCGCCGCGCTCGCCGGATGTTCCGGCGAGGGCTCCGGTTCCAGTTCCAGTTCGGACGTGCCGTCCGGTCCCTCCCCGGACACGCTCGTTTCCGACTACGACCAGCTCCATCTTCGAAACGACGCCGAGAGCGGCATCTTCCGGGACGCCGCCCGCGACGACGAACAGACGGAGTCGTCGTATCTCGACGACTTCCTCGTCACCACCGACGAGGAACGCGGGGACGTGACCTTCGCGGCCGAACCCGACGGCGTCGACGAGGCCCGCGCGTTCATCGACGAGACGGATTTCGACGAACAGACGCTTGTCATCACCCAGCACCGCGTGGACGCCTGCCACCGGGTGAAACTGCTGTACGTCACGCACCCGCCGGACAGCGTCGTCGACCTCGACTTCTGTCGCCCGCTCCGGCCCGCGTCGGTCGAGTGCTCCGTGGACGACCGCCACGTCGTCGCCTCGCTGGTCCGACTGCCCTACTCGTCGCAGGGCGAGTCGAGCTGGGGCCACGGCGGCGGAAGCAGTTGCCGCATCCCGTCGTCGCTCCGAACCGAGACGGAGGACGCCTGAGATGTCCCGAACGCGACGCGACGTGCTCGCCTCGCTCGCCGGAGTCGGGGTCGCCGGACTCGCGGGCTGTACCGCCCTCGACGCGGGCGAATCTGACTCCGATGACCCGACGCTCGACCCGGCGGCGCTCCGGGAGGTCATGGAACTCGGGTCGCCGGCGTTCCCGGCCCGCGTCCCGGCCCCCATCGCGGAGTCGTACCTCGAACAGAGCCGCGGCCGCGCCCGCGAGCTCCTCGATTCCTGCCCCGAGACGATGTCTCCCGAGGAAGTCCCGAACGAGGGCGTCCGCAACGTCTACGCCGAGGCGTACGCAGACGCTACCGCGGCCCTCGCCCCCTCGGACACCGACGAGTCGCCCTTCGAGACGCTTCAGGGACTGCGCTACGCTCGCGGGGCCGCGGCGATGGCGAAGGGAACCTACGACGCCGCGGTCGGTGACCTCACCGAGGCCGACGTGCGCGACGAGGCCGAATCGGTCCGCGCGGATATCGAGTCGTTCCGGCTCGGTACGCGCTACCTCGGTGACGACCCCGACCGGGCGCTCGTCGTGTACGAGGCCGTCGAGAACCTCGTCGCGGGGGCGGTCCGGTCTCTCGACAACGCCGACGAGTACGGCCGCTACGCCGACAGCGCCCCGCGGGTCGGTGAACTACTCGACGCGGTCGAATCCGCGCGGGCGTCGCTCGACGGCGCGCGCCACGTCCGCGACCGCTATCTGGCGTCGATTGCCGACCCGATAGACTTCACCGACGCGTTCGCGTCGACCGCGTCCTCGCTCGGCGGCGTCACCGAGGACCGCCGGGCCGAGTATCCCGAGGAGAGAGGGCTCGAAGCCGTCGTCGCGGGCGAGGGGTTCGACCTCGAACAACTCGAATCCACGCCGGCCAAGGACCTGCTGGTGGAGACGTTCGTCGAAGTCGAACGCGGGCTTCGAGACGCCCGTGAGGGCCTCCGAAGCGACCGCTTCGCCACCGCGCTCGTGGGAGCCCACACCGCCGAGACGCACCGCCGGGCGTTCGAGGAGGCAGTCACGGCGGTCAAACGAGGCCGGTACGAGTCGGCCGAGTCCGCGGCCGCGGTCAGAGACGCGAAACTCGGCGCGCTCGAAGCCCTCGAAGCCGCCCGTTCGGACGGGTCGAACCCGCACCTGACGCGGCGCGCGCTGGTCGATATCGCCCACATGGTCGACCGCGGAGACGGCTACTTCCGCGACGACTACTACGAGGACGGCGACCCTCGGGCCGCGCGAAACGCGCTCGCGCAGTACGCGACCACCGAGTTCGCCGCGCGCGAGACGCCCGACGTGAGCGCGTGGGTGCTCGGGACGCTCGCGGCCGAGCGCGGCGGCGTCGGCCACTGACGGGCCGGTACCTCCGTCTTCAGCACGCTCTCGACCGTCGCCGGCGCGTCCGTGCGCCCGCCCCGTCCGGCCGGGGAAATTACGTGTCGGCGGGTGTACCACTCTCTCACGATGCCTGCCGAACCATTCGTCGTCGTCGGCGGCGACGCCGCCGGACTCTCCGCCGCGAGCAAGTTCGCCCGCGCCGACACCGACCGCGAGGTCGTCGTCTTCGAGAAGGGCCGCTGGGTTTCCTACGCCCACTGCGGGACGCCCTACTTCGTCAAAGGCGAGGTCGACACGCTCACCGACATGCTCTCGCTGTCGCCCGAAGCGGCCGCCGACCGCGGCATCGACCTCCGGCGCGAACACGAGGTCGTCGCCGTCGATACCGACGAGCGGGTCGTCACGGTCGAGGGCCCGGACGGGACGTTCGAACAGCCCTACGGCGACCTCCTCGTCGCCACCGGGGCGCGGGCGCTCCGCGAACCGATAGACGGTATCGACCTCGACGGCGCGTTCACGCTCCACGGCCTGGACGACGCGGCGGCGATTCGGTCGTTCCTCACCGACCCGGACGAGGCCTCGGTCGCCGACCTCGGGGGCGGCGGGTTCGTCGACGAGGCGCGCGCGGCCCGCTTCGGCGCGATGGAACCGCCCGAGTCGGTCGCCATCGTCGGCGGCGGCTTCGTCGGCGTCGAGATGGCGGAAGCGTTCACCGTCCACGGCCTCGATGTCCACCTGTTCCAGCGGTCCGGGCACGTCCTCAGCTCCTTCGGCGACGCCGTGGGCGAGCGGGTCGAGGAACATCTCGAAACCCACGGCGTCACGCTCCACCTCGGCGCGTCGGTGGAGCGACTCCGCGGCGACGACGCGGGCCGGGTCGAGGCCGTCGTCTGCGAGGGCGACGAACTCGCGGTCGACGCGGCGATGGTCGGTATCGGTCTCCGCCCCAACTCGGACCTCGTCGCCGACGCGGTCGACCTCGGTGAGACGGGCGCTATCGCGGTCGACGACTACGGGCGGACGAGTGCCGAGCGCGTCTACGCCGCGGGCGACTGCGCCGAAATCGACCACGTCGTCACCGGCGAGCCGACGTGGAACACGCTCGGTCTGCCCGCGAACCGCGCCGGGCGCGCCATCGGCCAGACCGTCGCCGGCGACCCCGAACCCATCGGAACCGTCGCGAACACTTCGGTCGTGAAGGCGTTCGACCTCGAATGCGGCCGCGCCGGCGTGACCGACTTCGACGAGGCGCGCGATGCGGGCTTCGACCCCGTCTCGGAGACCATCACCGCCGGCTCGCGGTCGGGATACTACCCCGGCTCCGCCGAGACGACCGTCACGCTCGTCGCCGACCGCGACACCGGCAGACTGCTCGGCGGGACCATCGTCGGGGCCGACCGCGCCGCCGTCAGAATCGACACCGTGGCGACCGCGCTCGCCGCCGAGTTGACCGTCGCCGAGGTGGAGCGACTCGACCTCGGCTACGCGCCGCCGTTCAGCCCCGTCTGGGACCCGATTCTGACCGCGGCGAAGGTCCTCCGCGGCTCGCTGTAAGCTGCGAGCGGTTCGAAATTCGAACCGAACAAAACGACTATTATTGATTGTGTGGTAACGATACGCTCACGTGCTGGATATTACTGCAACCGAACGCGGGCGTCTCGAATCCGTGTCGGCGGAGACGGAACGGTCGACGCGGCTGAAACGGACGGCGGAACCGACGGAGCGGCCGAGTTCGCCGGAGCCGCGCCGCCGCCCGTCGAGCGGAGCGTGGTGTCGGTGAACGGCCGGGTCGCCGCCGGGCTGTTCGTCCTGCTGGGACTGCTCTGGGGGAGTTCGTTCGTCGCAATCGAAGTCGGCCTCGCGTACTTCCCGCCGCTCCAGTTCGCGGCGCTTCGGTTCTTCCTCGCGGGGCTCATCGTCCTCGGCTACGCCGCCGTCTCGACCGACTACTGGCGGCCGCACAGCCGGACCGACTGGACGCTCGTCGGCGTCTCCGGCGGCCTCCTCATCGGCGCGCACCACGCGTTTCTCTACCTCGGACAGGAGCACGTCCCCGGGGCGGTGGCGGCCATCGTCATCAGCCTCGGGCCGGTCCTGACCGCGCTGTTCGCGACGGGTATCCTCGGTGACCGCATCTCCCCGCTCGGCGTCCTCGGCTTCGGCTTCGGCTTTCTGGGTGTCGGCCTCGTCGCCCGACCGGACCCGAGCGCGCTCCTCTCCAGCGACGTGGTCGGCGTCGCCACCGTCCTCGTCGCCTCGGCGTGTTTCGCCCTCGGTGCCGTCCTGACGCGCCCCTTCTCCTCGGACATCCCCGCGCGGACCCTTCAGGCGTGGGCGATGCTGTTCGGGGCCGCGCTCCTGTCTGTCGCAGGCGTCGCCACCGGCGAGTCGCTCGCGACCATCGAGTGGTCCGGCGTCGCCGTCGGCTCCCTGCTCTACCTTGCCGTCGTCAGCGGCGCGGGCGCGTTCCTCATCTACTTCGAACTGCTCGGTCGCTTCGGTCCGACGCAGATAAACCTCATCGGCTACCTCGAACCCGTCTCCGCGACGCTTCTCAGTTGGGCCTTCCTCGGCCAGCTCATCGACGCCGTGACCGCGCTCGGCTTCGTCTCCATCTTCGCCGGCTTCGCGCTCATCAAGCGCCGGGCGCTCGGGGAGTTGGTCGCGGGTGCACGCGACGGGGCGGCGGAGTGAGTCCGCGGTCGCGTCCCGCGTCCCGCGTTTCACCCCCGGAGCAACGGGCACAAGTAGTCGAGCGAGCGAACACTCACTCACCATGCCCGCCGACTCCGTGCCGCCCGAGCAGAAAGCACAGATTGCGAACGCGGTCCGCGCGGCGCTCGCCGAGCACGGCTACGCTCGGCTGACGACGAAGAAGGTGGCCGCGGAGAGCGACAAGAGCGAGGCGGGACTGTACTACTACTACGACTCGAAAGACGAGATGATAGTCGCGTTCCTCGAAACCTCCGAGGACTACCTCGCGCGGAGCCTTGACGACATCGACGCCGAGGGCCCCGAAGCGCGACTGCGAGCGGTCTGCGACATCCTCCTCGTCGACGAGGGCGACGCGGCCGCCGCCGGCGTCAACATCGCCGTCATGGAACTCCTCTCGCACGCGCCGCACAACGAGACGCTCCGCGAACCCCTGCTCAGGATGGAGCGCCACACCCTCGGCGTCATCGCCGAC
This sequence comes from Haloferax sp. Atlit-48N, assembly GCF_003383015.2. Lineage (NCBI taxonomy): Archaea > Methanobacteriati > Methanobacteriota > Halobacteria > Halobacteriales > Haloferacaceae > Haloferax > Haloferax sp. Atlit-48N. The sequence goes on from NZ_CP137692.1 coordinate 239,708, forward strand.
ATCGTCCGCGACGGCGTCGAACAGGGCGTCTTCCGCGAGGTCGACCCCGAAGGAACGGCCGCGTTCGTCCTCTCGGCGACCGACGGTTACACCGGCTTTGCCCTCGCGCTCGGGATGGAGGGCGTCGGGGACGACCTCCGGGCGTCGCTGTCGGCGTACATCGACTCGCTGTTGGTCGTCGCGTGAGCGCGCCCCCGACCGTCTACTTCCGCCGACCACCTTTCGGTCCGGCGCATCTCCGCCGAATCGGCCGTATGGAGTGGACGAACGCCTGTCGAAGGGTCGTGGTACCTTGACTCTCAGAAGTGTTATCCGTCGGACGACCCTCGATTTGTACGTAATGGCACACGGCAAAGTTGATTTCTTCAACGACACTGGCGGCTACGGTTTCATCTCTACTGACGACGGCGACCTCGACGACGACGAAGACGTGTTCTTCCACATGGAAGACGTCGGCGGCGACGACCTCACCGAAGGCACCGAAGTCGAGTTCGACATCGAGTCCTCGCCCAAGGGCCCCCGCGCGGCGAACGTCGTCCGGCAGTAACATCGAGACGCGACTGCCGGTCACAGCTGGCAGACGCCGACCTCGATTTTTCAGACGACTACGCCCCGAGCAGACGCGCTCGACACGACGGTTTCACCCCCGTCGCACTCCCACCCGTCTCCAAGTAAGTACTTACTCAGTAGATTTATATCGCTTCTCGAACGACTCGATTCCATGCCGAACCCGTTCAGCGTCCGCGTCCCGTCACATCGAACCCAGCATCCGCGCCCGGCCACAGCTCTCGGAGTTCCCCGATGACGCTCGTCGAGGACGCGACGCTCGGCGTCCACATCCTCGCGGGGTTCGCGGCGCTGTTCGCCGGCTTCGGCGCGATAGTCACGACGAAAGGCGGTCGTCGCCACCGGCGAGCGGGGCGGATTTACGTCGCGGGGATGACCGTCGTCGCGGTCACGTCGCTCGCGTTGTTCGCCCTCGCGCCGACCCGCGGGCGGACGTTCCTCGCGCTCGTCGCCGTGTTCAGCTACTACTTCGTCTTCTCGGGCGACCGCGTCCTCTCGCGGAAGCGCCCGACCGACGGGCCGGAACCGCTCGACTGGGTCGCGGTCGGCCTGCTCACCGCCGCCGGCGTCGGTCTCCTCGCCATGGGCGCGCTCCGGTTTCTCGCCGGTGACGGTTTCGCCGCCGTGATGCTCGTGTTCGGCGCGGCGGGTACCGGCTTCGGCGTCCGCGACCTCGTCACCTTCCGCCGCGAGCGCGCCGCGTCGCGCGAGTGGTTCTTCGAGCACATCGGCCGCATGGGCGGCGGCTACATCGCCACCGTCACCGCCTTCTCGTCGGTCAACTTCGACTTCCTCCCGACCGTCGCCGCGTGGCTCTGGCCGACCGTCGTCGGCACGCCGCTCATCTTCGCGGCCATCCGGAAGTACAGACGCGGGCCGTCTAGTGGGGCCGCCCCGACCGCGGATTGACGCCGGTCCGCGGGTGGTCGCTCGCCTCGCAGTCTGCGCATTCTCTCTTATCGACGTTCCGCTCACCACCACGAACAGCGGCGCTCACCGGCGACTCCGTCACCAGCACAAACTAATAACATAGCAATATAGAATAGCAGAACTTATTATCTCTAAGCAGTTTTCTAATAACATGCCAACGAAGACCCGACGCAGGTTCCTCGCGACAGTCGCCGGAAGCGCCGCCGTCGGCCTCGCGGGTTGTCTCGGCGGTGATGACTCGTCCGATTCGGCTGGTTCGACCGACTCACCCGCCGCCCCGGAGACGACGGCGACGGCTTCCTTTTTCGTCTTCGGGGACGTGGCGCGCCACGTCGCTGGCGACGCCGCGTCCGTCGAGACGCTCGTCCCCATCGGCCAGCACGGCCACGGCTGGGAGCCCGGCCCGGACGTGCAGGGTCGGGTGCTCGAATCCGACCTGTTCGTCCACGGAATGCCCGGTTTTCAGCCGTGGGCCGACGACATCCGCACCTCGCTCGAAGCCGACGACTCGGGTGTCTCCGAAGTCGACGCTTCCGCCGACGTGGAACTCCACGAAATCGGCGCGGACGGGCACGTCCACGACGACGAGTCACACGACGAGACGGAACACCACGAGGAGGAGACGCACGCCAACGAGACGGACCACACCAACGAGACCGAACACCACGAGGAGACCGAACACCACGACGACGAGCACGCCGAGGAGTCGGAGACGCACGACCACGGCGAACTCGACCCGCACTTCTGGCTGGACCCCACGCGGGTCGCCACCGCGACCGAGACGCTCCGCGACGCCTTCCAGTCGGTCGATGCCGCGAACGCCGACGCCTACGCCGCGAACGCCGAGTCCTACCGCGAGACGCTCTCGGAACTCGACGCCGCATTCGAAGACGGCCTCGCGGACCGCGAGCGCGACGTGCTTCTCGTCGCCAGCCACGACGCCTACGGCTACCTGGCCGACCGCTACGACCTCGACATCGTCGCGCTCACCGGCATCTCGCCCGACGAGGAGCCGTCGCCGCGGGACATCGAGCGGGCGCAGGCGACCATCGAGGAACACGGTATCCGACACGTCCTCGCCGACCCGCTGGAGTCCGACCGCGCCGCGCAGCAACTCGTCTCCGAGACGGACGCCGAAAACGTGCTCCCGCTCACGCCGCTTCCCGGCGTAATGACTGAGTGGGAGGAAAACGACTGGGGGTACGTGGACATCATGCGCGAGGTGAACCTCCCGTCGCTCCGGACGGCGCTCGGCGCGCAATGACGGCCGTCTCGCTCAGCGACGTGACCTTTTCGTACGGCGATGTCCCGGTCGTGGACGGGGTTTCGCTCGACGTGCCCGAAGGCGAGTTCCTCGGGCTCGTCGGCCCGAACGGGTCGGGAAAGAGCACGCTCCTGACGCTGATGCTCGGCCTCCAACGCCCGACCCGAGGCGAGGTGCGGCTGTTCGACCGCCCCGCCCACGAGTTCTCCGACGGCGAGCGCGTCGCCTACGTCGCACAGGACGCGACGGACGCGGCCCGCGACATGCCCGTCACCGTCCGCGAAGTCGTTCGGATGGGGCGCTACCCGCGGAACCTGTTCGGCCGCTTCTCGGCCGCCGACCGCGAGGCGGTCGCCGCGGCGCTCGACCGCGTCGATATCGCGGACCTCGCTGACCGCCGGGTCGGAGCGCTCTCCGGCGGCCAGCGCCAGCGGGTCTTCGTCGCCCGGGCGCTCGCGGCCGAAGCCGACCTGCTCGCGCTCGACGAGCCGACGGTCGCCCTCGACGCCGAGTCCCGCGAGGCGTTCTACGACCTCCTCGGCGACCTGAACGAACAGGGGATGACGGTCGTCCTCGTCGAACACGACATCGGCGTCGTCACGACCCGCGCGTCCCGAATCGCCTGTCTCAACAAGCGGCTGTACTTCCACGGCGACCCCGACGACTTCGCCGACAGCGACGCCCTCGCCGCGGCCTACGGCGCGAACCAGCGCGTGCTCGACCACGACCACGGTCACGGCCACGCCGAACCGGAGGACGAGTCGTGACCGGCCCCGTCGCGCTCGCGGCGACCGACCTCCTCGCGGTCGAGTTCTCCGCGGCCGACTCCCTCGCGCCGCTCCTCGTGACCGACGCGCTCACGGGACTCTTCGACTGGTTCCTGACGGCGGTCGTCGGCGGCGCGTTCTCGTGGCTCGCCGGCGTCACCGGCCTCGACTTCCTCGGCTATCCCTACATGCAGCGGGCGTACCTCTCGGTGCTCTGCATCGGCGTCGTCGGCCCGCTCGTCGGGTCGTTCCTCGTCTATCGCGACCTCTCGATGGTCGGGGACACGCTCGCCCACACCGCCTTCGCGGGGGTCGCGCTCGCGCTCTTTCTCGACGCGACGCTCGGCCTCGCGGTCCCGCCGCTCCTCGGCGCGCTCGTCGTCGCCGTCGTCGCGGCGCTCGTCGTGCAGGCGCTCATCGAGTACACCGACGCCCGGAGCGACGCCGCGCTGGCGATGGTTCTGACCGGCGGCTTCGCCCTCGGGAGCGTGCTCATCTCGCTGACCGGCGGCGGCATCTCGGTCGGCATCAACCAGTATCTGTTCGGCTCGCTGGCGACCGTCTCGCGGGCCGACGTGGGCCTCCTCGTCACGATGGGGCTCGTCGTCGTCGGCTCGGTCGCGGTCGCCTACCGGCCGCTCGTCTACGTCACCTTCGACGAGACGGCCGCCCGTGCCTCGCGGCTCCACGTCCGCGCCGTCAACACGCTCCTGTCGATTCTCACCGCGTTCGTCGTCGTCAGCGCGATGCGAATCATGGGCGTCATCCTCGTCGCGGCGCTGCTCGTCATCCCCGTCGTCACCGCCTCCCGGCTCGGGCGGAGCTTCAAGCAGTCGCTCCTGTACGGCGTTCTCGCGGGCGAACTCGCCGGCCTCGCCGGCGTCACCGTCGCGTACCTCTACGGGCTCGCCGCCGGCGGCTCCATCGTCCTCGTCGCGCTCGCGGGCTTCGTCGCCGTCGCCGCCGGCCGCCGACTGGCCTGAACGCGCCTCGCTTCGGCCCTCCCACCGAACCCCGGCCGCGCCGACTCCGGAGTGATTCCGGAGAGCCCGGCTGCGACTCCGGAGAGCCCCGCCGCGACGCCGACCTTGACGGCACAACTGATTTCACCACGACCCGACGATTTCCGGTTCTATCAGCGCCGGTAGTCTGGTATCTATATCGTAATATCCTGCTCGTATCTGTCCTCTCAGGCCGCTTCGAGGCAATTAGCGGCAATATGGGGTTATCTCGTTTGATACTGCTCGCGAATACTTATCACTTTACTCTCACACTCGTTCGTATGGAACTCGAGCGAAACGACCGGGAACCGGCCGCCGGAGACGGGCCCGCCTCCCGACAGCACGACGCGTATTCCGGCCCCGGTGCCGCCGGCGCGGCGACAGACGAGGTCCTCGACGACGTGGACGACGTTGACGACGCGACCGACGAAATCGGCACGGCCGTCGCCGAACTCTCCCGCGCCTCCGAGAGCGTGGCCGTCAGCGCACAGGAGATAAGCGACCTCGCGGGCGACCAGTCGACCAACATGCAGGAGGTCGCCGGCGAGGTGTCGAACCTGAGCGCCAGCGTCGAGCAAATCGCCTCCAGCGCCGACCAGACGAAGGCGATGAGCGACCAGGCGCGCGACCTCGCCGCCGAGGGCCGAAGTTCCGCCGACAACGCCGCGGACGCGATGGAGACCGTCGACGACGTGACCACCGACGTGTACGACGAAATCACCGCCCTCCGCGCGAAAGTCGACCAGATAGACAACGTCGTGGAAGTCATCAACGACATCGCCGACCAGACGAACCTGCTCGCGCTCAACGCCTCCATCGAGGCCGCTCGCGCCGGCGAGGCGGGAGCCGGCTTCGCCGTCGTCGCCGACGAGGTCAAGAGCCTCGCCGAGCAGTCCCGCGACAGCGTCTCCGAAATCGAGGCGGTCGTCGGTGACATCCAAGAGACGACCGAGACGACCGTCGACAACATCGAAGAGGCCAACGAGGAAGTCAACGACGGCATCTCTGAGGTCGACGCGGCCGTCTCCGCGCTCCGGAACATCGACGCCGCGGTCGGCGAGGCGGCCGCCGGCGCGGAGGAGGTCGCCCGCGCGACCGACCAGCAGGCCGCGAGTACAGAGGAGGTGGCGAGCCTCGTCGACGAGACCGCTCGGGGCGCGGAGGAGGTCGCCGGCGAAATCGACCAGGTCGCCGCGGCTACCGAAGAGCAGACGGCGAACATCTCGGAGGTCGCGCTCCTCGTCGACCACATCGACGACGAGGTGGACGACCTCGAAGACGAACTCGACGCGGCCGACGACGGGCGCTTCGCCCGGGGTGCGTAGATGTCGCTCACCGACGCGCCCGACGGCGCGCTCGCGGAGCCGACGCAGGTCCTCGAATTCGAACTCGGTGAAGAACGGTACTGCGTCGTCCTCGACGCCGTCACTGAAATCATCGACCGCACATCGGCGCGCTCGCTGCCGGACTCGCCGCCGCACGTCGTCGGCGCGATGGACTACCGGGGCGCGACGACGATGCTCGTTGACACGGCCTCGCTCCTCGGCGTGGGATCGAACCCCGACGCCTCCCGCGTCGTCGTCTTCGACGCCGCCGAGGACGCGACCGCCTTCGGCTGGCTGGTCGACGAGGTCGACCGCGTGACGGAAATCGACCCCGAGGCCGTCGACGACGCGCCGTTCGGTGACGAACTCACCCGCGGCGTCGTCAGGACCGACGACGGCCTCGTCGTCTGGGTCGACCCGCCGGGCGACGACTGAGCCGACCGCACCGTACTTTCTTGAACGCTCCCGCGAACCACTCGGACGATGAATACGCGTCGGGACGCCGCCGTCGATAGCTTCGATTCCTTTCGGCAGTTCATCGGGCTCGAACGCGACGTGCTCGTCCTCTCGGTGGCGATGTTCGCGTTCAGTCTCTCGTTTCAGATGACCGGGCGGTACGTCCCCGAGTACCTCCGAGTGCTCGGAGCCGGCGCGACCGTCGTCGGTCTCTACGGGAGCGTCGGCAACCTCATCGGGGCGCTGTACCCGTATCCGGGGGGCGCGCTCTCCGACCGACTCGGGTCTCGCCTCTCGCTCACGCTGTTCGGCACACTCTCGTCGGCCGGCTTTCTCTTCTGGTTCGTCGCCCCGCAGGTCCCCGAGGTGACGCTCGCGGGCGTCTCGCTCGAACCGTGGCTCTGGATTTTCGTCGGCCTGTTTCTCACGCAGGCGTGGAAGTCGTTCGGCCTCGGCGCGACGTTCGCCATCGTCAAACAGAGCGTCCCGCCGGAGCGGCTGGCGATGGGGTTCGCCAGCACCGAGATTTTCCGCCGCGTCGGCTTCCTCCTCGGGCCGCTCATCGCGGCCGCGCTGCTGGCGGCGACGGCGACGTTCGTCGAGGGTTTTCGGTACGTTCTCATCGTCGCCGCGGCGTTCGGCATCGTCGCCACCGTCGCCCAGCACCTCCTCTACGACGCGGGCGAGGACTCGCTGGGCAGGTCGTTCGAGGGGCTCGCACAGCTCCGCGACGACCTCCGGTCGCTCCCCGAGACGCTCCGGCCGCTCCTCGTCGCGGACACGCTCATCCGGTTCGCCAACGGGATGGTGTACGTCTTCTTCGTCATCGTCGTCACGGAGTTCCTCGAAGTCGGCTTCACCGGCTTCGGCGTCTCGCTCCGCCCGGACGCCTTCTTCGGCGTCCTCCTCGGCGTGGAGATGGTGGTCGCGCTCCTGACGAAGCTCCCCGTCTCGAAGCTCGCCGAGCGGACCGGGCTCAAGCCGGTCGTCGCCCTCGGATTTTCGGTGTACGCGATGTTCCCGGTCCTCCTCATCTTCGCGCCGGCGGACCAGTGGGTCGTCGTCGCCCTCTTTGCGTTCTCCGGGCTCCGGTTCGCCGGCCTCCCCGCGCACAAGGCGCTCATCGTCGGCCCGGCGGAGCGAAACGCCGGCGGGCGGGTGACGGGCGCGTACTACCTCGTGCGGAACACCATCGTCATCCCGAGCGCGGCGCTCGGCGGCTGGCTCTACGCGCGCGACCCGACCCTCGCGTTCTCGGTCGCGTCGCTCGTCGGCGCGGTCGGCGTGGTCTACTTCGCCCTCCGCGGCAAGGAGTTCGCGGCGTACGCGGGCGGGGCCTGACGCTCAGCCACCGGGAGCGCCCCGCGATAGAGACGGTCTGAGCCGCCGATACGGCATTTTAACGGCAGTATAACCAGCTCGGCTGGTGACCGGTCGCTCCGCCCCCGACCACACAAAGATTGAACTTCGTTAACATACATCTTTGTTCATGGATATAGGAATCCTCGGTGCTGGTCGACTCGGTGGGACGTTGGCCCAGCTTTTGGTGGAGTCGAACCACGAGGTGGCGATAGCCAACGACAGCGGAGTCGAGTCGCTCGAAGACCTCTCGGAGACGCTCGGCCCGCAACTGCGCCCGGTGGAACCGAAGCAAGCCGTTCGGTTCGGTGACGTGGTCTTTCTCGCGATTCCGTTCCGCGAGCGCGACTCGCTGCCCGACGCGGCCCGGTTCGCGGAGAAAATCGTGGTCGACGCGATGAACCCCTACACGGAGAACTTCCACGTCATCGACCTCGGCGACGACACCTCCTCGGAGCTCGTCGCGTCTCAACTCCCGGACGCGAGGCTGGTCAAGTCGTTCAACACCATCCACTGGGAGACGCTCCGAGACCTCGGCCACCCGGACCTCCCCGAATCCGAGCGCCTCGCGGTCTTCCTCGCCGGTGACGACTCGGACGCCAAAGCGCGCGTCGCCGGCCTCATCCGTGACATCGGATTCGGCCCCGTCGACGTCGGCGGTCTCGTCTCCGGCGGCGAACTGCTGGAGCCCGGCTCGGCGCTCTACAAGCGCGAAATCACGGTCGAAGAGGCGCAAGACACCGTCCAAACGCTTCGTGCCCGACAGGGCTGACCGTCGTCACCGCAAAACTATCATGGTTTTTGATTGTGTATGTTCGGCACCAGATTCCCCGCGTCGAGTACCACTCCTGTATCCGTTCGATTCCGTGACAGTCACGAATTACAACTGTTCACAAATAGCATGGATTTAAGGGTCACCGTCGCACACAGACGCCTGTTAAGGCACCCATGATGGCACAGACGAACGACTGGAAGGACTCGCGCGTGACGTACGACGAGTCGACCGGCTCATACCGGGTCGACCGCGATTCTTCCGAACTCCTCAGCACGAACGTTGTATTGAGTATTGCGGCAATCGAGGGCGTCCGCCCCACGCAGCTTCCGCCGCTCGCACAGACTATCGACCCCGACGCCCTCGAAACGGTGTTCGGCTGTTCCGAAGACGCGATTCTCTCGTTTTCTTACGCGGGCTACCGCGTGACGCTCGACGCGCTCGGTTCTATCGAAGTGGTCCCCATCGGCGACTCCCAGCCCCTCCAGTGAGGCGACTCGCCGCCTAACCGCCGACCACTCACCGCTCACTCGCCCCGACGAGTGGCGACGCGGCCCCGATTCGGTGCGCCGACCCCGCGACTCGTCCGCGTTCGCGGTAGGTGCCGCCTGACCGACCGGTCGTGACAGTAGGCGAAACATACCAAAACGTCCTGTCACCGTCTCCCACGGTATGTTCGGAACGAGTGGAATCAGAGGTCCGGTTGGCCGAACCGTGACCGCCGAACTCGCCCTTCGAATCGGCCGCGCGGTCGGCTGCGACGCCTGCACCGTCGTCGTCGGCCAGGACGCTCGGCTCAGCGGCGATGTCCTCGCTGACGCCGTGAGCGCCGGGGTCCGCGAGTGCGGCGCGAACGTGGTCCGACTCGGCGTCGCCTCGACTCCGACGGTCGCCCGCGCGGTCGGCTGGGCCGGCGCGGACGCCGGCATCGGAATCACCGCGTCCCACAACCCCGCCGCCGACAACGGCCTGAAGCTCTGGACGCCCAGCGGCCGCGCCTTCGACAAGGCCCAGACGCGCGATATCGTCCATCGACTCAACCGCGACGAGGTGTCGCTCGCCGCGTGGGACGAACACGGCGAAGAGCGCGCGTGGCCCGACGCCGCGACCCGCCACGTGAGCCACCTCGTCTCGTCGTTCGACGACCTCGACGACGTGTCCGTCGCGTTCGACCTCGGCAACGGCACGGGCCGCGTCTCGGTCGACGCGCTCTACGAACTCGGCGCGACGGTCAACACCATCGACGCTCAGCAGGACGGTCGGTTCCCCGCCCGAAAGAGCGAGCCGAACGCCGAGACGCTCACGGCGCTCCGCCGAACCGTCCCCGCGCTCGGCGCGGATGTTGGCCTCGCTCACGACGGCGACGCCGACCGACTCGTCGCGGTCGACGAGACCGGCGCGTACGTCCCCGGCGACGCGTTGCTCGCGCTGTTCGCGCGCGACGCCGTTTCCCCGGGCGACGCCGTCGCCGTCCCCGTCGATACGAGCCTCCTCGTGCAGGACGTGGTCGAGGCCGCCGGCGGGCGCGTCACCTACACCCCGGTCGGTGACGTCCACGTCGCCGAGGCGGTCGCCGAACCCGGCTACGTCTTCGGCGGCGAGCCCTCCGGCGCGTGGATTTGGCCCGACGAGACGCTCGCCCCCGACGGCCACTACGCGGCGCTCACACTCGCTGACCTCGTGGCCCGGGGCGCGCCGCTGTCCGAACAGGTCGCCGACCTCGGCGGCGCGGGGTACGCCACCCGTCGCGCGAGCCTCTCGTTCGACGACAAACACCAGGCGATGGACCGTATCGCTCGCGACATCCACGCGACCTACGACGAGGTCGACACCATCGACGGCATCCGCGTCGACACCGACGACGGCTGGTTCCTCGTCCGCGCCAGCGGGACCGAACCGCTGGTCCGCATCACGGCGGAGGCCCGCGACGAGGACGACGCCGACCGCCTGTTCGAGGACGTTCGCTCGCTCGTCGAGGGCGCGCGCATCGTCGCCTGAAGCCCTCGATTTTGTGACCCGTCCGCCTCCTCGCCCGAGGGTAGTTCAGTTCGCGCACGCGAGCGACCGTTCTCACGGTTTATGTACCGTGACGCCCGACCTCCGCGCAAGCGACGATGCATCACGACTCTCCGCCGCGCGACGGTTCGACGGGTTCGCTCACGCGCCGCGCCGCGACGAAAGCCGTCTCTCTCGGCGCGCTCGCGGCCCTCGCGGGCTGTCTCGGCGGCGGTTCGAACGCGGGGCCGACGCCCGAACCGGTCGATCTCTCGGGCGGGAAGGAAGACGACCAAGGCGGGATGGTCATCGGCCTCCACGCCGGCCCGAACGGACAGATTTTCTACCGCGACAATGCGCCCGAGGGCCACGACAACCCGGCGTGGTTCCACACCCTCAGCATGGGGCTGTTCCCGTACTACTTCGAACACCGGGAGCGGGGTTGGGAGGCGACGGCGGTGTACGTCACGGACTACTCGACGGTCGACTACGAACTCTCGACCGAGGGCGGCGACACGTTCATCTCGACGCCCACCGGCGCGGATACGTTCGGTGACGCCACCGAGATGACCTACGCCGTCGAAAGCGAGGTGCTCGGAGGAATGGGTAAAGACCTGATTCCCTTTTCGTCGGAGTCCGACGCCGACGGGTTCGTCGCCGAACACGGCGGGAAGACCGTGGTGTTCGACGACGTGACGCCCGAGTGGCTCCGCGGCTACATGCGGTCGTAGCGCCTCGCGCCGCCGCTGTCGTCGGGTGAAAACAACGAGCAGCTCGGCGGCGCTCAGAAGGAGTTGTCGGGGACGCGGACGCCGTCGACGTAGACCGACACCGCGTCGGTCGACCGGAAGTCGGTGATGTCGCCCGCGAACTGGTAGCGCCGCGAGTCGTCGCTGACGGTCCCCTCGGCGGCGGGCCCGACCGTTCCGGTCGTGCTGAGCGCGCCGTTCGACTGGAGCGGTGAGATGGACCCGCTGACCGTCACTTCGAACGACGAGACGGAGCCGGTGCCGGCGACGACGAGCGTGTGCCCGTCGCCGTCGGCGGACTCGCCTGTCTGTTCCGTCGCCGAGCCGAGCCCAGAGAAGCCCGCGAGCGCGCCGGCGGCCGATACCGACCCGCACAGCGCGAGGTATTTGCGTCTACCGACGTCGTCGTCAGTCGTCGTCTCTGGGTCCTGCCCGGTGGACCGTTCTCTTACCATGTCTCAGGGGTTGCGGATTACACCCATAAATGTTGCGATAATTACATTAGTAGGAATACATGAATGTCTATCGATGATATTATTGGCGGTGTTACTGTTCGATTTGACGACAAGTCCTGTCGATTCGTTCGAGGGACGAAAACGCTTGACTGTGCTCTTTTATTCTCGAATTAATCCGTTTCTTATGGCTGCATTAATCCCGGATTCGGGACGCCGATTCGACTATCCGAGTTCTGATATTTTTGGCGCTCCCTGAGTGTACTAACTTCTGATACGAACACTCGGCGCGGTGCGCCGCAGTCCGCTGCCCGCGGATATCACGCCGCGCCACGCCTCGTTCTCCGCTCAGACTCCGGCCGGGTCGGCCGGGGCGGCTCGGCGTCGAGCGTCGTCGGATGCGGTCGCGCTCGGTGTGGGTTCGGTGCGGTCGGACGGAGTCAGCGCTCGGTGCGGTCGCTCGGGTCGAACCGGCGGCGAAAGGAGGAGGGGGCCAAACGAGACCGCGGGGACCGATGCGGCCACCAGCGACGAGTCGTTCTCGTCTTCGGTTTCTTCCGGGGCGAGCGTCCCACTCGCGCCCGCGGGCGTTCGAACGGACGGTTCTTCTGTCTACGAGCGTGCGCTATCCGAGGAACCCGACGCGTCGGTTTTCCCAGTCTCGGCGTTGGACGATGGACTCGCGTCCTTTCTCGGACATCTCGTAGAAGTTCGTCCGACGGTCGTGTTGTCCCTTGTTGACGTACCCCTGTTCGACGAGGGCGTCGAGGTTCGGGTAGAGCCGACCGTGATTCACCTCCCCGACGTCCTTGCTGATCATCTCTTTAATCTCCTGCCCGGACGGGCGCTCTGCGCCGGCGATCACGTACAGCAGGTCGCGCTGGAAGCCAGTCAGTTCGAACATGTAGTCTCGAATCTAAGTATCGCCGCCATCGGGTATTGTTAGCCACCTCTATACTGGACAATTGGGTTCCTTACCGCCGTTGTCGCGAGTTTGCTCCCGTTTCGGCGCGAGGTTTTTTCTCTGAATCCGCGAGGTGTGTACTCGTCTCTGAGACCGCAATTACTCCCTCTCGCTGACGGTCTGCGCCCCGATAACAATCGCGTGAAGATGAGCTTAATACGCGGGAGGGACCGACTCGGTGCCTCCCGGAAACGTCACGATAACAAAGGTTGGGTGTGGTGTAGTACGACCCAACCGGGTCGGGTCCCCCTTTCGCACCGCGTGCGGGACCACCCCCGCACACGACGATGACAACACTATCAAAAGACGAGCTATTCCGCATCCTCAGCAACTCCCGGCGGAGGCAGATTCTCTACTTCCTCCATCGGGGGGGCGAGGCGATTTCGCTGAAGGAACTCGCAGCGATGGTCGCTGCTCGAGAGAACGGAACGGCGGTCGAAGACGTGACCGACGAAGAGCGACAGCGCGTGTATATCTCGCTGTACCAGACGCATCTCCCGAAACTCGAGAGCGCCGGTCTGGTCGATTACGACGAGGAGGAGCGCTCTGTCGAACTCGTTCCGAACGTCGCCAAGCGGGGGTTCTTCTGGATGCAGCCCGGCGCGAGCGAGTCGTGGAGTCGGTACTACGCGCTGCTCGGCGCGCTCAGCTGGGCGCTCATTCTCGGTCTGTGGGCGGGGCTCCCCGGATTCGCGCTCGTCTCGTGGAGCGCCGTCGCGGTGTTCGTCTCCGCGGCGCTCCTCGTGTTGGTGCTCGCGCAGTATCTCTCGGAACGGAACGGGGGAACTTCGGCCGACGCCTTCGAGGCGCTCGTGGAATAACCGCCGAATAAACCTGTCTTGTCGCGGCTCCCGAGAGGGCCGTCGCCAACCGCACACGTATTCTCAGTCGATGCTACTGCCGAACCGTCGTGCTCGTGTGACTAACTGACAGTACGAATTTATTTCCTCATCTAGAAACGACGCTCGCCAGCCAAAAACGGGATACGCGGTCGTCTTCTGGTCGGATTCTATTACTGTTGGATGTATTGAAAGTCTGAGTTGGTATAGATTGTTACAACCACTTTACTTGCAGATTTTGAGACCCTAACAGTCGGAGAAATCAGAGTGTGGGATTGTCAGACAAGTATATATCCTCGTTTAACCTATTAGTTCACTGACCCTCTGTATCTGGGGCGCGCTTGGTGGGGCGCATCCAAAGGTTGTGGTCTGTGCTAACGTCTCGTGGTCACCCCTCTCGACCGACCACGACACACGGTAGCACCCGACTACACAGTGGGGGAGGAAGGAACAATGGTTACCGATTCACTGCAAGCCGACACCGACGTTGTTGACCAGACGGCGAACGAACGACTCGCGGAGACGACTGGTGGGTCTCACGCGGCCGCAGCACAGCAGCAACAACCCGAAATCGAAGCGCTCTCGAAGGACATCGTCTTCGAGATTCTGAAGAACCAGCGCCGGCGCGACGCGCTCCGGTTCCTCAAGGAGAACGACGGCGAAGCGAAGCTCGGCGACATGGCCGAGTTCATCGCCGCGAAGGAAAACGGCATCGAGATAAAGGCGCTGTCGTCGAGCCAACGCAAGCGCGTGTACATCGGTCTGTACCAGTGCCACCTGCCGAAGATGGACTCGGCGGGCATCGTCGACTTCGAGAAGAACCGCGGTGACATCACGCTTCTCGACACCGCGAAACAGCTCGACCAGTATCTCGACGGCGACATCGTCAGCACCGACGCCGACGACGAGCAGTCGGCGTCGCTCGCCGCGTCGCCCAAGCGGAACCTCGTTATCGCCGCCGGCGTGGCCGCGACCGTCTCCGGCGGACTGCTCGGCGTCCCCGGACTCGAACAGGTCCCGGCCGCCGGCTGGGCCGTGTTGAGCACCGCGACGCTCATGGCCGTCACCGCGATGGAGTCGTACAAGGACCGCCTCGACCTCTGAGTGGGTCAGTCCTCATCGCGTCCGCGACGATACCGATTTCGAACGACTGCACCCGGATTTTACTTCGCTCCGCTTTCGAACAGCCGCGGCGCTCGGCCCGCCTCTTTCCGTTTCCCTCCCCGCTGTCTGCTCTCCTTTTTCCTCCTCCCGCCGAATCAGCTCTCCCCGGCTCCCCCACCGCTGTCAGCTCTCACCCCGCGGGTGTGATTCGCAGTCCATACCACCGACGCGGCGGCTTCGTCGCGCCGCGACACTGTCGGTGGGACACCATCCGATTAGGCGCGTCCGAACCGTCCGCCCTGCCGATTTCGGACTGTGGCCTCCGCTTGCAACAGTCTCACACGCGACCCTAACGCGAGACCGGTTCGGGGAACTCGCTGTATAACAATCCCCGTCGCGGTCCCTGTTGCTTTCATGACTCGCACACCGTCACGGTCACGTTCTGAACGCCCGTCGCTCGCGGGAGGTCACGCATGAACGGCCGTCTCACCGAGGCGGTCGTCCTCGCGGCCGGCGAGGGGCGGCGGCTCCGTCCGCTCACCACCTTCCAGCCGAAGCCGATGCTCCCGGTCGCAAACCGGCCGGTCGTCGAGTACGTCCTCGACGCGCTGTTCGAGTCGGGCATCGAGCGCGTCGTCGTCGTCGTCGGCCACCGCGCCGACCGCAT
This sequence comes from Haloferax sp. Atlit-48N, assembly GCF_003383015.2. Classification (NCBI taxonomy): domain Archaea; kingdom Methanobacteriati; phylum Methanobacteriota; class Halobacteria; order Halobacteriales; family Haloferacaceae; genus Haloferax; species Haloferax sp. Atlit-48N. Next base: position 254,919 of record NZ_CP137692.1, read on the forward strand.
CCAGTCGCACCTCTCTGCGACGTACCCCGACGCGGACATCGAGTTCGTCCACCAGGACACCCGGCTCGGAAGCGGGCATGCGCTCCTCCTCGCCGAGGAGCTCGTCACCGGCCCGTTCGTCGTCTGCAACGGCGACAACGTCGTCGACGCCGACATCGTCTTGAAGGCGCTCGAACGCTTCTCGACGACCGACTCGGTGGCGACCATCGCGGTCGCCGAGTCCGACACGCCCGAGGAGTACGGCGTCGTCGTCGAGGACAACGGTCGCATCGCTGACATCGACGAACACGCCGTCGACAGCGAGGGCTATCTCGTCAACGCGGGCGTCTACGTCTTCGACGACGCCGTCTTCGAGGCGCTCCGGCGCACCCCGCCGCACGACGGCGAGACGCGGCTTCCCGACGTGATTCACTACCTCGACGGGCACGTCACGTCCGTCCTCGTCAACGGCGGCTGGCTCGACCCCTCCCACCCGTGGGGGCTCCTCTCCGTGACCGAGACGCTCCTCGCGCGCAGACACGACGACGCGGTCGCCGCGTCGGCGCGGGTCCACGAGCGCGCGCTCCTCGGCGACCACGTCGTCGTCGGCGACGACTGCGACGTGGGGCCGGGCGCGGTCGTCAGCGGTGGCTCGTGCCTCCAGAACAACGTCTCCGTCGGCGCGAACAGCGTCATCGAGCGCTCCATTCTCTCGACCGACGCGCGGGTCGGCGCGGGCGTCGTCCTCCGCGACTCCGTCGTCGGCCCCGGCGCGACCGTCGGCGACGGCGTCGTCTCGCCCGGCGGCCGCGCCGATGTCATCCTCGAAGGCCGGCTCTACACCGACCGCCGCCTCGGGAGTATCATCGGTGACCGCGCCGAGGTCGGCGCGAACGTGACGCTCACGCCCGGGAGTCGCGTCGGTGCTGAGGCCGTCGTCGGCCCCGGCACGGTCTTACACGGCGACGTTCGCGAGCGCGTGGAGGTGACCCACTGATGTGCGGCATCACCGCCTGCATCGGCGCGGACGACTCCGTGGACTCGCTCGTCGACGGCCTCCAGCGACTGGAGTACCGCGGCTACGACTCGGCCGGTATCGCCGTCAAAAACGGCTCGGGCATCTCGCTGACGAAGCGCGTCGGCGAGGTCTCCGAACTCGTCGCGGCCGTCGAGCAGAACCCCATCGCCGGCGACTACGGCATCGGTCACACCCGCTGGGCGACCCACGGCGGCGTCACCGACGGCAACGCCCACCCGCACACCGACGAGTCGGGCCGCATCGCCGTCGTCCACAACGGCATCATCTCGAACTTCCAATCGCTCCGGAGCGACCTCGAAGCCCGCGGCCACGTCTTCAGCAGCGAGACCGACACCGAGGTCGTCCCGCACCTCATCGAGGAGAACCTCCGCGACGGCGCGACTCCCGAGGAGGCCTTCCGCGCCGCGGTCGGCAGCCTCTCGGGAAGCTACGCCCTCACGGCCATCATCGGCGACGAGGAGGCCATCTTCGCCACTCGCTCGGGGTCGCCGCTCGTCCTCGGCGTCGGCGACGGCGAGTACTACCTCGCCAGCGACGTGCCCGCGTTCATCCAGCACACGGCGCGCGTCATCTACCTCCACGACGGCGACTTCGTCGTCACTCGCTCGGGCGGCTACGAAATCACCGACTCGGCCGGCCGGGCGGTCGACCGCCCCGTCGAACACGTCGAGTGGGACCCCGAGACGGCGACGAAGGGCGGCTACGAGCACTACATGTACAAGGAGATTCACGAACAACCCGGCGCGCTCCGGCGGACCACCCAGAGCCGGCTGAACACCCACGCCGGCGGCGTCGAACTAGAGGAGTTCCCGCCGGAGTCGTTCGCCGACGTGTCGCAGGTCCACCTCCTCGCGATGGGGACCTCGCACCACGCCGGAATGTACGCGGCGTCGCTGCTCAACTCCCGGGGCATCCCCGCCTACGCGTTCATGGCCGGCGAGTACTCGGTCATCAAGCCGCCGGTGACGACAGACACGCTCGTCGTCGCGGTCAGCCAGTCGGGGGAGACCGCAGACACCCTCGACGCCGTGCGCCGCGCCCGCGCGGCCGGCGCGCGGACCCTCGCGGTCACGAACGTCGTCGGCTCGTCGATAACCCGCGAGTGCGACGACGAACTGCTCATCCGCGCCGGCCCGGAAATCGGCGTCGCGGCCACCAAGACGTTCTCGTCGCAGGTGACGGCGCTGACGCTCCTCACCGAGCGCATCGTCGAAGACGTGACCGGCGCGAAGTCGCCCGAAGCGCGCGACCTGATGGAGGCGCTGTCGCGGCTCCCGGGCGACGTACAGGAGGTGCTCGATACCTCGATGGCCCGCGAAATCGCCATCGAGTACGAGGGCAGCGACGCGTACTTCTTCATCGGCCGCGGGGTCGCCCACCCCGTCGCCCTCGAAGGCGCGCTGAAGTTCAAGGAGATATCCTACGAGCACGCCGAGGGGTTCGCCGCCTCCGAACTCAAACACGGCCCGCTGGCGCTCGTCACGCCGCTGTCGCCGGTGTTCGCTATCTTCACGGGCCACGAGGACGAGGCGACGCTGAGCAACGTCAAGGAGGTCCAAGCTCGCGGCGCGCCCGTCATCGCCATCACGAGCGACCGCTCGGGCGAAGTGACCGAGTTCGCGGACCACGTACTCAGAATCCCGGACACGCATCCCGACATCGCCGGCGTCCTCGCCAACGTCCAGCTCCAGCTCGTCGCGTACCACGCCGCTGACCTGCTCGAACGACCCATCGACAAGCCGCGCAACCTCGCCAAGTGCGTCACCGTCGAGTGAGCCGTGAGCGAGCGGTGAGCAGGTGGTGCGGTCGTGGCGGGTCTCACCGCCGTGTTCCGACGTTTCGCACCCATTAATTCGCCGCAGTCGTTCGGTTTCGGTCCCCGACCGCTGTTTTCAGAGATTCGAGACTGTTCGTGGATAAGCGAAGCTTATCTCGATTGTAGGCACCGATTACATATTACCCGCCCGCGTCAGGTAACATGCGATGACCCGACGCGACCTCGTCGACGACGTTCTGTCGGCTTCTGACGAGCCTCCCGGCCCACTGACTGACGAGAGCGACGCCGCGGCGGCGGCCGACGAGACCGATATCACTCCGGAGTCGTCCGACGACGACCTCCTCGACGCGCTCGGAGACGACGTTTCCCGGAGCGTGCTGTTGGCGTGCAACCGCGCGCCGATGACCGCCGAGGAGCTGGCCGAGAGCTGCGAGGTCTCCGAATCGACAATCTACCGCCGGCTGGAGACGCTTTCGAGCCTCGGCTTGGTCGAACGGACTCAGCGAGTCGACGCGCCGAGCAAGACGTGTTACGAGACGGCCGTCGACGGCCTCTCGATTCACCTCGGCGACGGCCTCCGCGTCGAGGCGGGGTCGAGCAACTACGTCGTCGACGCGATGCGCACGCTTCTGGCCGCCATCGACGTCCAGCAGCTCGCGTACGACCGCGAGCAAAACAGCGTTGACGTTCGGTTTCGACTGGCTCCGACCCTGCTCGACTCGCTGGTCGAACTGTACGTCAGAGACACGAATTCGCGCGAGAAGTAGTCCGCCGGCCGCCGAGTCCGCGTCGCTCGCCGCGACGAGCGACCTATCGCCGCCACGACCCGTCGACCTCGCCGAGGACGAGCGCGAGCGCGTCCCTCGCGCGGCCGACCGCGATGAGTTGGCGGGCGGCCGCCGCGGTGACCGGACCGATGGACTGCGAGGCTTCGAGTCCGGCGACGATGTCGGGGACCTCGGCGGCGAACCACGGGCCGTCGCCCGTCCCGCGTTCGTCGTCGACTTCCGCGGGGGTCCGAGAACGGGGCGCGTCGGAAATCATACTGAACGTACACGCTTGTGGGGCATAGTTAGGACGCTGTTCTCTCCCGGTAACGACTTCCTTCCGGGCGAGTCGACCGGTTTCGCGTCCCGACTCGCCGGTCTCGCATACCATATTATTGCAAAGAATGATAACCCGTTGTAGCGTTCTCCCGGTAATGTCTCTCAGCGAACTCATCTCCGGCGTCGCCGCCTCGGAACGAACGCTGACGGTGTTCAATCCGACGCCAGGCGTCGTCGGGCGACTCGCCGAGCATTTCGCGGATCGAAACGTCTCGGTGGTGTCTGCGAGTTCCGACGAGGGTCCGTCGAACTACGCGGTGCTGGGTACCGGCGACGAGTTCCACACGGCCGTCTCGGTCGACGACCTCCTCGCGCACCCCGAGGACGTCGAACCGGGGTTCGAACGCGACTCGTACGCGCCGATTCTCGACCACCTCGACGAGACGCTGTTTACCTCCTACGACCGGCAGCAGATGCTCAACGCCACCCGCGAAATCGAGGACCGCGCGTGGCGCGTCGGCGCGGGCGAACTCCACTCGGGCTTCCAGTCGGGCGGGAACCTCCGCCCGCAACTCGAAACCTACCGCCGCCTCGGCGGCCGCGACGACCTCTCGGTCCACGCGTACATCTACCCGAACGGCGAGGTCCCGCAGGCCGACCAGTTCCAACTCCATCTCGCGCGCTCCGACGAAATTCGGCGCTCCTGGTTCGTCGCCTACGACGGCAACGGCGTCGGTGACTACAAATGCGCGCTCGTCGCCGAGGAGACCGAACCGGGGTTCAGCTTCACCGGCTTCTGGACGTACGACCCCTCGACGGTCGACTACATCGTCAACCACCTCGTCTCGTCGTACTCGATTATCGAATCCGATGGCTCTGGCGACGACGCGGACGACGGCTGCCAGCTGACTGCTTGACTGAGCTCCCGTCGGTAGCCGAGTGCTCCACGGAACCTCGAAAATCAATTCGGAGAACTGGACGCGAATACTTAGGAGCGCCCGCTCGGAATCGGGCGTATGGTTGACGGAATTCTCCTCGACGCCTCGCACCTGAAAGGCAAAGTCAAGGGCGGTCGCGCCGGGGCCGAAATCGCCGGGATGAGCTACGTCGGCTACGAACTCGCGGTCACGGAGCGGAGCATCCACGTCTACGGCGACCACTGTAACGCCGACATCCAAGACGAGGAGTACCGCTACCTCGTCATCCCGCTCGATTCGGTCCGGGGAATCGAGTTGAAGGACCTGTCGGACCGGGGCCGCTGCGTACAGATTCACGGGCCGGACGACGGCGTGACGCTCTACTCGGAGAATCAATCGAGCCTCTCGAAGAACCTCAAGCGCGTGTTTCTCCTCCTCTCGCGGCTGCTCGCCTGAGCGACCCGGTCGGCTGGTCGGCAGCCAGCCGGTCGTCGGTCGGTGATGGGTCAGTCGGAAGCCAGCCGGCCGGTCTGTCGGTCCGGAGCCGAATCAGGTAACGTTTCGAAAGCAGGTGTACTAACCGAACTGCTAAAGAGGGTCGAAGTCGATGTGGGGATATGGCCACGGATATGACCCTCGACGACGCCCCCTGCCCCATCATCGACTCGCTGAAACAAATCGGGTCGCAGTGGCGTCTCATCGTCCTCCACGACCTCCAAGACGGTGAAAAGCGGTTCAACGAGCTGAAGCGTTCGACCGGCGCGAGCTCGCGGACGCTCTCTCGCGTCCTCGACGACTTGCAGGAACACGGCTTCGTCGACCGCCGGATGGAAGAGGACGCGCCGGTGGCGACGTACTACTCGCTGACCGACAAGGGCGTCTCGCTGTGCCCGGTGTTCGACGAGATACAGGAGTGGGCCACCGAGTGGCTCGACGCCGAGCGCGAGGAGTCGGCCGAGGGTGAGACGGTGCAGTCGACGGCCTGAACCGCGCTCCACGCCGCGCTACGCTTCGAGCGGGTCGCCGTCCGCCGTCTCGACGATTTCCGCGTGGACGTCCGCGACGGTGACCGAGTCGAGTTCGTCGAGCATCGCCTGAATCGCCGGTTCGAGCAGTTCCCCGAGCACCGGCTGGATGTGTTCGCCGACGGTGCACTCGTCGTTCGGTTCGTTCGTGTGGAAACAGAACGGCTCGGCGTCCTCCACCGCCTCGTAGATGTCGCGAAGCGTGATGGCGTCCGGCTCGTGGGCCAGCGTGAAGCCGCCGGTCGGGCCGCGCTTGGAATCGACGAGGTCCGCCTCCCGAAGCGAACACAGGAGCTGCCGGATGACCACCGGATTCGTGTTGACGCTCCACGCGAGACGGTCGGAAGACAGCCGCTCGTCGCTCCGCACCGCCAAGTTAGTCAGCACGTGCGTCGCGACGACGAATCGGCTGCTGTTCGACATACACGTTCTTTGGAGCTACGGGCATTTTAGATTTCACGGTGCTGCGCCGATTTCGCCGGATTCGTCGCGGAATCGACGTTTTTCAACCCTCATCTCGACTCGGGGACCCGATATTCGACTTCGACGACGAGAACTGACCGAATGGAGGCTTCGAATCGTCGAAGCGGAGACTCGTGGTGGTGCCGTCGGCCGGTCGCTCGGCGCGACGGCCGATTCAGCCCTCGTCTCGTCCCGGTCGCGTCTCGTCTGTGCCGTCCTCGTCGGCGCTCGTCGGGAGCGCGTCGACGTCGGTCGCTCGCATGAGCGCGATGACCACGTTGTCAGCGACCTCAGCGGCGAACCGCCGCTCGTCGCTCCGCCACCGTCGCGGCTCGCCGACGTGTTCGTGACAGACGACGCCGACGACTTCGCCGCCCGACCTGACCGTCGCGTCGAGCAGCGACGCGATGCCCTTCTGTTCGAGGTAGCCGCCCCGAAGCTCTGCGGTCGCGGGGTCGGTCCGAACGTCGTCGACGCCGAGCGACCGATTCGTCTCCAGCGCCGCGAAGTACGACGGGTAGTTCGAGGCTGTCAGCGTCGTCCCGGCGTTGTGCTCGCCCGACGACCGGTCGTACTGGTCGACACAGCGGAGCGTCTCGGCGTCGTCGAACAGCCAGACGCTCGCGCGCTCGACGTCCAACACCGTCGCCATCGTCTCGGTGATTCGCGGCAGCGCGTCCTCGAACGAGCCCGCGATGACCGTCTCGTCGGTCGCGAGGTCGATGAGCGCCCGCTGTTGGCGCTCCCGTCGCTCCCGCTCGCGGTAGGCCTCGGTCACGTCGCGGAACACGGTGACGACGCCCTCGACCGACCCGTCGTCGGTCCTGATGGGCGACATGCTGTCTTCGATGTAGCGCTCGTCGCCGTCGCTCGTCACGAGTTTCGTCCCCGCGGCGAGTTCGACCGCCCCGTCCGCGTCGGCGACGCGTCGCACCGGGTCGATGCGCTCGCCGGTCGCGCCGTCGACGAGGTGGAGCACGTCCGAAAGCTGCTCGCCGACGGCGGCCTCGGCGTCGTAGCCGGTTATCTCCTCGGCGGTCCGGTTCAGTTGGACGACCGTCCCGTCGGCGTCGGTGGCGACGACGCCCTCGGCGATGGAGTCGAGGGTGACGCGGAGATACGCCTCGCGCTCGCGGAGTCGCCGTTCCGCGCGCCGGTGTTCCGTGATGCGGACGAGCGTCTGCCGGAGGACGCCGTACTGCGCCGTCGGGTCGCCGCCCTTCTGGAGGTAGCTGTCCGCCCCGAGGTTCAGCGCCTCGATGGCGACCTCCTCGCGGCTCCGTCCGGTGAAGATGACGAAGGGAATGCCGGAGTCGCGCCCGTCGCGGAGCTCCGACAGCAGTTCGAGTCCAGACATCTCGGGCATCTGATAGTCGGAGACGACCGCGTCGAACGACTCCGATTCGAGGAGTCGCAGCGCCCGCCGCGGCGAGTCGGTCGTCTCGACCTCGATACCGTCGTCCGACGATTCGAGAAACCGCTTCGTCAGCGCCAACAGCCCCTCGTCGTCATCGACGTAGAGCACGCGTATCGCCGACGACTCCCCCTCGATTACGTCCATGCGCTGTGGCTGTTGTTCGACGGTCTGTCTGATAACTGTTTGGCAGATTAACTGTTATTATATTGTCAAAACGAATCCGACGCGTGTTCGTTCACGCCTCGCTCACTCGTCTCTCCCGTCCGTCTCGTCCGCAGCCTCTCGCTCGTCGATGCGGTCGTAGAGGACGGACTCGCCGGGTTTGACCGTGCCGCCGGTCGGGATTCTGACGCCCGCGTTCAGCGAGGCGTTGATGCCGGTTTTCACCTCGTCGCCGAGGACGACGCCGTACTTCCGGCGACCCGAGGAGACGAGTTCGCCCTTGAGCATCTGCCGGACGGCTTCGCCGTCGTGGCGGAGGTTCGCCACCTTCGTCCCCGCGCCGAAGTTCACGTCGCGGCCGAGGAGGCTGTCACCGACGTACGAGAGGTGGCCGACCGTCGCACCCTCCATCAGAACGCTGTTTTTCACCTCGACCGCGTGGCCGACCTTGGCGCGCTCGCCGACGAGCGTGCGCCCGCGGACGTAGGCGTTCGGCCCGACCGTGGCCCCGCTGCGGACGAGGACGGGACCCTCGATGACCACGCCCGAACGGACCGTCGCGCCTGCCTCGACGACGACCGGCCCGTCGAGTTCGGCGCGCTCGGACACGTCGCCGTCGATTCGCGGGTCGAGTTCGTCGAGTTTCCACTCGTTGGCTTCGAGGAGTTCCCACGGCCGCCCCACGTCGAGCCAGCGGTCGAAGGCGACGCCGCGCACGTCGTAGGCCTCGCAGGTCGCCGCGAGCACGTCGGTCAGTTCGAGTTCGCCCCGGTCGCTCTCGGCCACGTCGAGCCAGTCGTGGGCCTCGGCGGGGAAGACGTACGCGCCGGCGTTGACGAGGTCCGACGGCGGGTCGGCGGGCTTCTCGACGACGCCGGTGACGAAGCCCTCGTCGTCGGTGTCGAGGACGCCGTAGGAACTCGGGTCGTCGACGCGGAACGACCCGACCGCGGGCGTCCCCTCGTACAGCGTCGACAGCGACGGCACGTCGTACAGCGCGTCGCCGTTGAGCACGACGAACGGCTCGTCGGGGTCGAGATGGGGGGCCGCGGCGCGGACCGCGTCGGCCGTCCCGCGCTGTTCCGACTGGACGGCGAACTCGACGGGGACGCCCCCGCGCTCGTCACCGAAGTAGTCGCACACGTCAGCGGCCTCGTAGCCGACGACGAGCGTGATGTCCGTCGCGCCGGCCGCGACGGCGGCGTCGGCGGTGTGCGCGACCAGCGGCCGGTCGGCCACGGGGAGCATGGGCTTGGGTCGGCGGTCCGTGAGCGGACGCATCCGAGTGCCGCGGCCGGCGGCGAGAATGACTGTCTGCATACCCTCCTAAGGGACTGCGCGGAAGAAATGTCTTCGGTCGGAGATGTACTGAGGCGGGGACCAATCGCGACGTTGTGGGTTGCCTCTGATCCACCTACCGATACCGACTCGAGGTGGCACGGCCGGTACGGCAACTATCTGTCAATATCAGCCTACCAAAACGCTTGCGAACTCCGCGCCGGATTCGAGTCCGGTAGCTCGCTCTCGCGCGGTGCGGTCGCTCGCGGACGGTTCGAACCACACGGCCCGCGAACGGCGACTGTGTTGGGGTTACGATGGGTCGGAGATTCGCACGAGCGCGGCGCCGTGTGTTAGTGAACGGACGAACGCCAGCGTGTAATAGTTTCGTTCCGCGGCGACGCGAACCGCGTTCGTCGGCGTTATGACCCTCGCACCCTTCGGCTGTGGAGGGTTACGATGGAGATTCGCACAGGACTCTCTTACGGAGACGTATTGCTGGTTCCGCAGCGCTCCCCGGTCGACAGCCGGAGCGACGTGGACCTCTCGACCAACGTGACGCCCGACTTGCGCCTCGACACGCCGCTCGTTAGCGCGGCCATGGACACCGTCACCGAAGCTGAACTCGCGGGGACGCTCTCGGGCCTCGGCGGCCTCGGCGTCGTCCACCGCTTCCTCGACGTGGACGAGCAGGCCGAACAGGTCCGCCGCGTCGCCGAGGCGGGCGGGACCGTCGCGGGCGCGGTCGGCATCAACGAGGACTACCTCGACCGGACCGAGGCGCTCCTCGACGCCGGCGCGGACGCGATTGTGATGGATATCGCCCACGGCCACATGGAGCGGTGTCTCGACGCCGTCGAACGGATTCGCGACGAGTTCGACCCCGAAATCGTCGCGGGCAACGTCGTCACGCCGGCGGCGGTCGAGGACCTCTGGGAGGCCGGCGCGGGCTGCGTGAAAGTCGGGGTCGGACCGGGGTCGCACTGCACGACCCGCGAGGTCGCGGGCGCGGGCTACCCGCAGCTCACGGCCGTCTCGGAGTGCGCCGAGCGGGCGCACGACCTCGGTATCCACGTCATGGCAGACGGGGGGATTCGGACCTCCGGCGACGCCGCGAAGGCGCTCATGGCCGGCGCGGACACCGTCATGATGGGCAGTTTCTTCGCCGGGACCGACGAGGCACCGGGCCGGGTCGTCGAGGTCGACGGCGAGACGTACAAGCGCTCCCGCGGGATGGCCTCCACGGAGGCCGCCGACGACCGCGAGGACAAACAGAGCGACGTGGACGCCGGCGAGGGCGTCGAGGCGCTCACGCCCTACAAGGGACCGGTCGAACCGCTCGTCGAGGAGTTCCTCGGCGGGATTCGCTCCGGCGTGAGCTACTGCGGCGGTCACACGCTCGCGGACGCTCGCGAGAAGGCCTCCTTCGTCCGCGTCGCGGCGAGCGCGAAGGAGCGCGAGGGCGCACACGGCGTCGTCTTCGCCGAGGGTCCCGTCGAGGTCGACGAGGAGGCCGAACGCGAGTTGCAGGCCCCGATGGCCGACTGACTCCGGCGTCGTCGCGGCCGACCCGCGACGCGATACGACGCGATAGAGCGAGGGTGAAACCGCCACGCCGGCGACCGCGCCCTCGCAGAGCGACGGCGCTCGCCTCGACACGTCGGTCGCGCCGCGCTCGTCCGATTGTCAGATTAACCGCTGTTCCCACGTTCATTTTTGAAAACTGCCACGTACTTCGAGTCGATATATACTCCCGGACCGACTCGAAGCGCTCGACACTCGAACCGAAAACGGGCCGCCCCCACCGAATCACTCGTCACGACGACAACCGACTTTTCGCTCGAATACACCGCGTATAGCATCAAAAACGCATCGTTCGTCCTGTTTGCGTCGCCGCGAGTGGAACTCGCTCCCGGCCGTCGAAACGCTGACCCCGAATCGAGTTTCCTCTCCCCGCGAGAGTCGGTGACGAAAACATATCATACTCGTGTGTGTTCCAATCTTAGTGATATGTCCGCCGACGTGCTCGCTCGATTCCGGCCGTGGCGCGTGACGCCCGTATCCGTGTCACGGGTCGTGCCGAGTCGATTCGTTCACCATTACAGAGCTAACTTTGTAATTCAAATCGGACTTCGTCGGTTCGGTCCGAGCGACGCTGAGTCCGACGCGTCCGTCGTCGACTATCGCTCGCGATACGGCACAGCCGAACAGTTGTTCCTCACGGTAAGACGCTACGAGTACGTCGCGCGGATGCCGATGACGCGGGCGGCCTGCGTCACCATCTCCGGGACCTCCGTGTGGTACCACTCGCCTTTCATCCGGGTGGTCGGGCCGGAGACGCTAATCGCGCCGAGGATGGTTTCGTCGTCGGAGAGAATCGGCGCGCCGACCGCCCGCATGCCGGTGATGCGCTCTTCGTCGTTGAAGGCGTAGCCGCGCTCGCGAATCGTCGCCAACTCGGCTTCGAGGGCGTCGCGGTCGTCTATCGTCTTCGTCGTCAGGCGCGTCAGTTCGCCGTCGAGTATCTCGTTTCGACGCTCCTCGTCGCAGAACGCGAGGTAGGACTTGCCGACCGACGTGGTGTGGAGGTCGACGGTCGTGCCGATGTGCGAGTCGGTCTGGAGGCCCTGTTCGGACTTCACCTGATAGATGTAGACGCCGCGGCCGTTCTCCTCGACCATCACCTGTCCGCGCTCGCCGACGGCCTCGACGAGGTCGTCCATCTCGCCGATAGAGGCGTGGTACAGCGCGTGTCGCGTCCGGGCGTGGTCACCGAGGTCGAGGAACTTCAGGCCCAGCGCGTACTCGTCGCCCTGCCTGACGACGTACCCGAGTTCCGCGAGCGTCTTGAGGTGGTTGTGAGCCGTGCTCTTCGAGATTCCGAGGCCGTTCGCAATCTCCGACACCCCGCTCGCGTCGTGGTCTCTGATGTGTTCGACGATGCCGAACGAGGTTTTCGTAGCGCCGATTGTTCCCGCCGCGCCGTTTCCGTCCGTGTTCATAGTTATCACTAATCGAGTGCGGTAATAATTGTTACCGTCTCGTTCGGACTGAACGAACGAGTGTTCGGTTTATCGCCGCGTCAGCGCGGCGACGGTCTCGCGGACCGGGTTCGCCCCGACCGACGAGAGCGCGTCGAGCGCCGCATCCGCGGCGTCCTCACCGAGACCGAACGCGAGCAACGCGCGGTTGCGCGCGGTGAGGTCGGACTCCGACAGCGGGTCGCGGAAGTCGCCGCGGGGGTACTCGCGCTCGCCGACGTAGCGGCTCCCGTCGCGGGCGGTCACTTCGACGCGCGCGCCCCAGTCGTCGGGGAAGGCCCGCTCGAACGCCTCGTCGGCGTGGAGGTGGACGCGCTCCGAGAGCGCCTGCACGGCCTCGTCGTCGAGCGCGTCGTCGAGGAAGTCGTCGAGTTCGACGCGCCCGTCCGCGACCCAGCGGGCGAGGACGTACGGCGTCGAGAACTTCGCCGCGGTGAGCGTCTCGGGCCGCGCGTGACTCATCTCGACGCCGTTGCGGTAGGTGTACACGTCGATTCGGTCCACGTCGTCGGGTGCGAGGTCGTCCGCGCCGGCGTCCCGAAGCGCGTCGAGCGGGGCGTGGGTGTAGCGACACGACGGGTACGGCTTCTGGTAGGCCTCGGTGAGCCACCAGTCGTCGCCGAGCGAGTCGAACAGCGCGGCGAACTCGCCGTCCGCGAGGAGCGTCTCGAACGGGTCGTAGACGGCCTCCATCGCCGCGGGCGACCCGCGGAGGCCGACGGCGGTCAGCGTCGCGGCGCTCACGCCGGCCTGCGCGGAGAAGCCGGCGGTGACGTTCCGCGACGGCGCGCCCTCCGCGAAGGGGTCGTGCATGGAGACGACCGCGAGGTTCAGCGCGGTGCGAACCGTCTCGCGCACCTCGTCGGGCGACTGCCCCGCGCAGACGGCGGCGGTCAGCGCCGGGCCGAGCGTCGTCCACGTCGAGTGCGGATCGCGGACGAGCCACGGTATCGCCTCGTTCATCCGCGCCTTCATGGCGAAGATGGCGTACTCGAAGCGCGCGCAGAGCTCGTACGAGCGGACGCAGGCCTCGACGAACGTCTCGCCGTCGACGTCGTTGGCCTCGGCGACGCCGACCGCGCCCGCGACGATGCTCGCGCCCACGTGGCCGCCGCGGTTGTGGCCCTCCTCTATCTCCTGTGTTATCGCCGCCGTCGCGTTCAACAGCGCCGCCTGCGACGGGTCGACCCGGCGGTCGGTCCCGAGGACGGACGCCGGGCCGTCGGCCAGTTTCGCGTCGCGGAAGACGCCCGCGTGTTGGGGCGCGGCCGCTCCCGCGACGGTCGCCGCGAGTACGTCCGCGACGATTCGCTCGCCGTCCGCGCGCACGTCGTCGGGGAGTTCGTCGGTCAGAAAGCCGTACAGCTGTCGTTCCCAGTCTCTGACTGGCTCGTGTGAAATCATGGTTTCAGTGGTCTCAGTGAGTGTCGGGGTGCTCAGGCCCGAGTGAGGGCGCAGAGCACGCGGGGTGCGGCGGGCTCGGTCGCCGCGGTCCAGAGGCCGTCGACGCCGCCGTCACCGATGACGGGCGCGACGAGTCGGTCGAACTTCGCTCGGAGTTCCGATTCGGTGACGGGGTCGTGTTCGCCGCCGCGGGCGGCGCGCACCTCGCGGGCGTACCGCTCGCCATCGGCCGTCTCGACGGTGACGCGCGCGCCGCGCTCGTCTGGTGCGCGGGCCGCGAACTCCTCGGTGGCGACCACGTCCACGCGCCGGGCGAATCCGAGGGCGGTCTTCGTCAGCGCCTCGTCGGTGAACGCCTCCTTGCCCGTCTCGCCGGTCGTCAGCGCCGAAGCGACGGCGAAGGGAACCGAGAACTTCGCTTGCAGGGCGTTCTGGGGTGCCGGCTCCGATAACGCGGCCGCGGCGGGGTACGTCTCGACGGTGACGGCGTCGATGTCGGCCGCGCCGACGCCCGTCTCCTCGACGAGGAGCGCCACGGCGTCGAGGGCGGCGTGGGTGTAGCGGCAGGCCGCGTGGACCTTGAAGTAGCCGCGCTCGATTTCCCAGCGCTCGCCGAGGCCGTCCGCGAGGGCGCTCCGGTCGGGGCCGTTCGCGGCGACGGGTTCGAGGTGTCGGGCCACGCCGTCGTCGAGGCCGGTGAACCCCGATTCGGCTTGGTCGACCGCGAGCAGCCCCGAGAGGTTGCTCATCCCGACGTAGCCGTTTCTGACGGTCGCGCCCTCGGTGGCCGCCTCGAACCGGGTGTGCTGGGCGTAGTTCGCCGCCATGCGCATCGCGTCGAGCGTCGTCTCGGCGTCGAGGCCGCGGAGTCGGGCGACGGCCGCGGCGGTCCCGACGCTGCCCCACACGCCGTGGGGGTGGAGACCGTCCGCGAGCGGGACCACCGTCTCGGCGGCGCGGACCGCCGCCTCGTAGCCGGCCACGAACGCCGTCAGGAACTCGTCGCCGCTGCGGTAGGCCGATTCGCCGTCCGCGAGGAGCGCGGGCAGGACGTGAATCGCCGGGTGACCGGCCGCGAAGCGGTGGCCCTCGTCGAGTTCGAGAACGCTCCCGGCGGTCGCGTTGACGAACGCGGCGCGGTACGCGGTGGTCCGCTCGCCCGCAGTCCCCATGATGGTCGATTCGCCGCCGTTCTCGTCGGCCCAGCGGCGCGCCAACGCGGCGACCGCGGGGTCCGACGCGCCGCCCAGCACCGCGCCGATGGTGTCAGCGACGACGAGGGACGCGCGCTCGACGACCGACGCGGGGAGGTCGGTCCGGTCGAGGTCGGAGACGAACGACGCGAGCGCTTCGTCGGTCATCTTACACCCCGAGGTACGCCTCGACGACGCCCTCGTCTTCGAGGAGTTGGTCGCCGTCGGCGGTCATGCTGATACGGCCGTTCTCCATGACGTAGCCGCGGTCGGCCAGCTTGAGCGTCTGCTGGACGTTCTGTTCGACCATGAGCACCGTCATGCCCTGCGCGTGGATGTCCTCGATGACGTCGAACACCTCTTGGACGAGGTGCGGCGCGAGACCGATGGAGGGCTCGTCGAGGATGAGCAGGTCGGGTTCGCCCATGAGCGCGCGAGCGAGGGTCAGCATCTGCTGTTCCCCGCCGGACATGGTGCCGGCGCGCTGGTTTTTGCGCTCCGCGAGCCGGGGGAACAGCTCCAGCATCTCGTCGAGGTTCTCCTCGCGGTGCGCCTTCGCCTCCTCGGTCTGCGCGCCGAGAAGCAGGTTGTCGATGACGGTCATGTTGGTGAACAGGTCGCGATTCTCCGGGACCTGCACGATGCCGCGCTCGACGATTTCGTGGGACGCCTTCGAGTGAATCGCCTCGTCGCGGTAGGTTATCTCGCCGTGACTCGGTGAGAGGATGCCGCAGATGGTGCGCATCGTCGTGGTCTTGCCCGCGCCGTTCGAGCCGATGAGCGCGACGATTTCGCCCTCGTCGACGTGCATGTCGACGCCGTGGAGCACCTCGATGTCGTCGTAGCCGGCGCGGACGCCGCGCAGCTCAAGCATCGACGTCGAACCCCCCGATGTAGGCCTCGATGACGCGGTCGTCTTCGACCACCGTCTCCGGCGCGCCGAAGGCGATGCCCTTCCCTTGGTCAAGCACTTTCACGTAGTCCGAGATGTTCATGATGGCTTTCATGTCGTGTTCGATGACGAGCAGGCTCGTCCCGCGCTCGCGCAGTTGGCGGAACAGGTCGAGCATCTGCTGCGACTCCGACGGGGTGAGCCCCGCCATAATCTCGTCGAGAAGCAGGATTTCCGGCCGCGTCGAGACGGCGCGGGCGAGTTCGAGGCGCTTCTGTGCGCCCACGGTGAGTTCGCCCGCCTCCTCGTCAGCCTTGTCCGCGAGCCCGACGAATTCGAGGTTCTCCATGGCGATTTCGCGCGCCTCGCTCCGGCGGCGCGTGTGGATGTGCGCGCCGACCATCGCGTTTTCGACGACGGTCAGCTCCTCCAGCGGGCGCGTGATTTGGAACGTCCGCGCCAGCCCCGCCCGCGCGATTTTGTGCGCCGGGAGGCCGGAGATGACCTCGCCGTCGAGTCTGACGGTCCCGCTCGTCGGCGGGAACGCCCCGCTGATGCAGTTGAACAGCGTGGTCTTGCCCGCGCCGTTCGGCCCGATGAGGCCGATAATCTCGCCGCGGTTGACGGTCATGTCCACGTCGTCGAGCGCTTGCAGGCCGGAGAAGCGCTTGCCGACGCCCTCGACCGACAGAATCCGCTCGCCGTCGCGGTCGATGTCGGCGTCCGGGTCGTCGACGCTCTGCGCGTTCGTCTCGTCTGCCGACATCACTCGCTCACCTCCTCGTCACCGCGGACGCGGGTCCAGAGCGCGCGCGCCTGACTCGGCCAGCTCACCACGCCGCGCGGCGAGTAGATGACGATAGCCACGAGGAACGCGCCGTAGATGATGCGGTCGAGGCCGTTGATGTCGGAGAACGTCGTCCGCGCCACCTCGCTGACCGGGGTGACGATGAACGAGCCGACGATGGGGCCCAAAAGCGTTCCCGGGCCGCCGACGACGGCGGGGAGGAGCAGTTCGACGTTCTTGAACAGCGCGAACACGGTGTCGGGGCGGATGGTGTTGAAGTACATCGACCAGTAGGCACCGCCGAGGGCGGTGAAGAAGGCGCTGACGGCGACGCCGATGAGCTTGTACCGGAAGCTCGGCACGCCGACGCTGGCGGCGGCCCGCTCGTCCTCGCGGATGGCGAAGAAGTACAGCCCGACCCACGAGTTCTTGATGACCCACGAGACGAGCGTCACGACGAGCAGGAAGCCGACGATGAGGTAGTAGTACGGCAGGTCGTTCTGGAACTGGAAGGCGACGAGGCCGTACTCCGCGCCGTAGTCACGCGGGAACGGCTTGAAGTAGCCGTTGGCCCCGCGGAGCTCCGACATGTTGGTGACGACGAAGCGGAGCAGTTCCGCGAACGCCAGCGTCGCCAGCGCGAAGTAGTGGCCTTGTAGGTTGAAGCGGAACGACAGCGCGCCGATGACGAGGCCGTACCCCGCCGCGAGCACGCCGCCGACGAGCATGCCGACCCACGGGTTCACCGCGAAATCGACGACGAGCGCCTGCGTGGCGTACGCGCCGACGCCGAAGAACGCCGCGTGCCCGAACGAGAACTGCCCGGTGTAGCCGGACATGATGTTCCACGCCTGCGCCGTGTAGGCGTAGATGACCGTGAGGATGAGCACTTTCAGGCTCAACAGCGCCGCGATTTCCATCCCGGCGACGTCGATTTCGATGAGCGTCGGGAGCGCCGCGAGCAGGCCGAACAGCGCGACGCCCTTGACGAGCGGGGCGTACCGCCGGTCGTCGAACGTCCGGTAGCGGTCGCGGACGGACTCGATTGCGCTCACGCCTCAGCACCTCCGAAGAGTCCCTCGGGCTTGACGAGGAGCGTCCCGATGAAAAGCAGGAAGATGAGCACCTGCGCGGTGGTTCCGGGGAGGTAGTAGCCGCCGAACACCTGAATCAGCCCGACGATGAGGCCGCCCACGAACGCGCCGGGGAACGAGCCGAGGCCGCCGAGGATGACGATGACGAAGGCGTTGATGAGGTACGTCTCGCCCGTGAAGGGGTCGAACCGCTGGAACAGCGCGATAGAGCCGCCGGCGACGCCGGCCAGCGCCGCGCCGATACCGAAGGTGAGGTAGTTGATGCGGCGGACGTTGATGCCGACGTAGCGCGCGCCGTCGCGGTTGTCGGCCGTGCCGCGGATTTTCCGGCCGAGGTCGGTCCGGTTCAGGAACGCCCGCACGGCGAGCATCGTCCCGAGCGCGATGACGAGCGCGTAGAACTGTCCGAGCGGGATGAACACGTCGCCGACCTGCACCGACCCGAGCGACAGTTCGACCTGCTGGGGGTCGGGCGTGAACACGATTTCGATGGCCGACTGGATGATAAAGAGGACGCCCAGCGTGGCGATGAGCTGGTTCTGCTGGGGGGCCTCGATGATGGGTTCGACCGTGAGTATGTGGACGACCACCCCGAGGGCGAACAGCACCGCGGCGGCGATGGGTATGCCGAGAAACGGGCTGATGCCGGCCGTCTCGGAGACCAACCACACCGAGTACATCCCGACGACGAGGAAGATGCCGTGGGCGAAGTTGATGACGTCCATCACGCCGAATATCATCGTCAGCCCCAGCGCCGTCAGCGCGTAGACGCCCCCGAGCAGGAGGCCGAACGCGAGCAGCTGCAGGAGGACGGGCTCCAGATTGGTGATGTCGGTCAGGAACTGTGCGAACGGGTCGATGAATCGGCCGAGGCCACCGCCCTGGAGCGGCAGCGGCGCGACCGATGTGACTAGGTGTCCCATGCGGTTTCTACGCTCGGGAATTGTTGGCAACCCCCATAAAAGGTGGCTATCTTTCGAGACGGTTCGTTGACGTGACGGCGGTCGCGGGTAGCGGTTAGACCTGCGGTTCGGCCTCCGCGTACTCCTCGGGGTAGACCACTCTGACCGAGAGGTCCTGGACCTGGTTCACCGGGCCGAGCGCGTTGACGTTCTCGCCTTGGTCGTCGAACTCGATTGCGCCCATCGCGGAGATGTGGTCCTCGTAGCTGAGCCCCATGAGCGCCTCGTTGATGTCGTCGGGGTCGACGCTGCCGGCTTCTTCGACCGCCTGGATGATGACCTCCGCCGCGGTGTAGGCCATCCCGACCGACGCCGAGAACTCTTGGTCGTAGTTGTCGCGGAACTGCGAGCGCACCTCGGCGGTCTTGTCGACCGTCGGGTTCAGCGCGTAGTTGTTGTCCAGCACGCCGTTCGCGAACTCGCCGATGTCGCTGACGGCGTCGTCGTCGGTGAACGTCGCGGACGCCGAGGCGGTCAGGTACGGCGGCCGGTAGTCCTGGTCCTGCAACGCCTGTGCGAGCAGGACGCCGCCGGCGACGTACGTCGTGGCGATGATGGTGTCGGGGTCGGCGCTCCGGAGCCGCGACACCTGCGTGTTGGCGTTCGACGCGCCGAACTCGATGGCCGTCTCCTCGACGATTTCGACGTTCTGCTCGGGGAGGAACTCGCGGAGGCTGTCCCGAATCGCCTGCCCGTAGCTGTTGTTGATGTAGAACAGCCCCGCCGTGTCGATGGTGCCGCCGCCGTCGCGGATGACCGACGGCACGAGGTCCGCGTAGTCGCTCGCCAATCGGCGCGCCGGGGGTTGGGGCCGGTAGACGTAGTTGAAGTCGCGGCCTTGCAGGATGTTGTCCGCCGCCGCGATTGAGATGACGAAGGGGACGCCCTGTCGCTCCGCGACCTGCGTCGCCGCCGTCGTCACCGGCGAGGAGTAACAGCCGGTGAGGACGTCCGCGCCCTCGCTGAGCAGTTCCTCGCTGACCTGTCCGCCGAGCTCCTGTGCGCCCTGGTTGTCGCCCTCGATGACGGTCACTTCCGCGCCGTCGAGCGACTCGATGCCGCCCTCCTCGTTTTTCCGCATCGCGGCGAGTTTGATGGCGTTGCTCATCCCGACGCCCGTCGCGGCGAGACTGCCCGAAAGCGGGTGGTTCGACCCGATGACGACCTCGTCGACGGACTGCTCGGGCGTCCCCGTCGCGGTGCCCGTCTCGCCGCCGGACCCGCCCGAGTCACCGCCGGAGTCGCCGCCCGACCCGCCGCCGTTTCCGGCGTCGTCGCTCGCACAGCCGGCCAGTGTCAGTGCCGCGACGCTCGCGCCCGTTGCTTTGAGGAAGCGTCGCCTGTTGCTCGTCGAAGACTTGAGAGTCTTACCCATGGCAATCGGTATCGAGGTTAGTGCCTACTGTAATAAATCCTCCCGTACTCGTGTTGTCACGTTCTGTGGATATTCCTGCAACGAATCGAGTACGGGTCGGCAAATTGAGTCGAAAACGAGTCGTTTCGATTGTTCTACTCCGGGGCCGTGACCCCGCCGCGGCGTCAGTCGAGCGATTCGCGGGCGTGAATGCCAGCGAGGCGGCCGTAGCCGAGCGCGGTCGTCAGCCCGTTGCCGGAGAGATAGCCGCCCGCGCCGTGACCGCTGATGCCGCAGGCGGTGCCGCCCCCGGCGTAGAGGTTCTCCACCGTGCTCCCGTCGGTTCGGAGGACGCGCCCGTGTTCGTCGACGACGAGGCCGCCCTGCGTGTGGAAGAGCGCGCCGGTGACTTTGGCCCCGTAGAAGGGCGCTTCCAGCGGGCTCGCGCCGTCGACGCGACCGACTTCGTCCGGCTCGCCCGCCGCGGCCGCCTCGTTGTAGGCGGCGACCGTCTCCGCGGCGGCCTCGCCGTCGGCACCGAGTCGCTCCGCGAGGGCCGCGACCGAGTCGGCGGTGTGGTAGGTCCCCCGCTCGATGGCGTCGTCGAAGTCCTCGAACTGCCCGCGGAGCTTCTCGAAGATGCGTTCGTCGAACAACTGAATCGCCTGCTCGCCGGGTTGTTTGAGCACCGAGATGGCGAACTCGCTGTACCCCGCGGACTCGTCGCCGAAGCGCTCGCCGTCTCGGTTCACGAGGATGCCCCCGTTCATCGTGACCGCGTAGGTCGACAGCACGCCCGTCTGGCTCGCCACCGTCGCGTGGCCCTGATAGGCGTCCATGCAGGCGAGTTCGCCGCCGAGCTCCGCGCCGAAGCGGACGCCGTCGCCGGTGTTGCCGTCAGCGCCGAAGTACAGCGCCCGCTCGACATCCGCCTCGCAGTAGTCGGTGACCATCTCGCGGTTGCCGGCGAAGCCGTCGGTGGCGAGGATGACCCGCTCGGCCTCGATGGCCTCGTCGTGGCCGAGGCCGGCGACGACGCCCCGAACCGCGCCGTTCTCCGCGACCAGTCGCTTCACGGGCGCGTTCGTCAGGAGTTCGATGTTCGGCGTCGACTCGACGCGCTCGACCAGTTCGGCGACGAGGTTCTCGCCGTTTCGGCCCTCCGGGGCGTGCATCCGGTACTCGGAGTGTTTGGGATACTTGAAGTCGTCCACGATGTGGAGCGTGATGTCCCAGTCGTCGACGAGCCAGTGGATGAGGTTCGCGCTCTCCTCGCAGAGGTACTGGACGCGCTCCTCGTCGGCCTCGTAGTCGTTTTTCTCCAAGATGTCTCGGGCCATGTCCGCGGGCGTCTCCTCGATGCCGGCCTCGCGCTGGAGGCGCGTCCCCGCCGCGGGGACCATCCCCGTCGACAGCGACGTGTTGCCGCCGCACTCGGGCGCTTTCTCCAGCACCGTCACGCGAACGTCGGGGTTCTCGCTGGCCGCGAGCGCGGCGACGAGGCCGGTTCCCCCGCCGCCTGCGACGAGTACGTCCGTGTCGATGTCCCACTCGATGTCGTCGACCGAGACGACTTCGGTGACGCCGTCGCTCGGCGTCCGCCGGGCTAGTTCGTCCATGCAGTCTGCTAGGTAGACTCTATCGTAAAACTACCGCCTCCGGCGGCGGTGGTGTCGCCGTTTCTCACCCCGCGTCGCCGCCGCGTCCGCCGGTTTTCTCGGTCGCGCGCGTGAGAACAATACCCTCGTCTCCTGCGGCGTTTGCCGTCGCGCCGACTCGAACAGTCAGGAACGGCAGACGGTCAGCAATCCCGGAGTGAAAAACTATGTGTGTCGAGAACACCCATACCGCATGGACTCGCCACGAGACATCGTCGAGGAGTTCTTCGACCGCATGGAAGACGACCGCAGGAACACCGTCGGCGACCTGTTCGCCGAGGACGCCGTCATCACCCTCCCGGGAGCGACCTTCGAGGGACCGACCGCGGCCTACGACTTCCTCGCGCACCTCGAACCGCGGTACGAGTGGGCGGCGAAGGAGTTCGACCGCTGGCTAGAGGCGGGTGACACCGTCGTGAGCGTCGGGTCGCTCTACGGCGTCGCCAACGACGGTTCGGAGTTCTCCGACGTTCGCTACGTCGATATCTACGTCGTCCGCCGGGGTCTCATCGAGCGCCTCGACATCTGGAACGACCTCGCGGTCGACGGCGTCGTTCCGGTCTCGGACGCGGACGCGCCCGCGACCCCGGCGGAGGAATGAGCGACCGAACCGCGGTTCTGTTCGCGCTTCGCGACGACCCCTCGCTCGTCGTGCGCGCCGAGGAACTCGGCTACGAGTCGGCGTGGGCCGCCGAGGGACAGGGCAAGACCGCCTTCGGAAAGCTCGAACGCTGGGCCGTCCACACCGAGGAAATCGGCCTCGCGACCGGCATCGTCAACGTGTTCTCGCGGACGCCCGCGGCGCTCGCGGCGGCCGCGGCGACGCTCGACGACCACTCCGACGGGCGCGCGATTCTCGGCCTCGGCGTCGCCCACCCCGGCGTCGTCGAGGCGTTCCACGGCGTCCCCTTCGACCGCCCGCTGTCGCGCCTCCACGAGTACGTCGAACTCGTCCGGCGCTACCTCCGCGGCGACGCCGACTCCTTCGACGGGGAGTTCTTCTCGCCCGAGCGCACGAGCTTCTGGGACGCCTTCGAACCCGTCCGCGAGGAGATACCCGTCTACAACGGCGCGCTCGGCCCGGCGAACGTCCGACTCACCGGGCAGGTCGCCGACGGCTGGCTCCCGAACCTCTATCCCCGACCGCAGTTCGAGGCGGCGCTGGAATGGCTCGACACCGGGGCCGCCCGCGCCGGGCGCGACCCGAGCGACGTGGACGTGGCGATGTACGTCCTCACGGCCGTCCACGACGACCCCGACGAGGCGCGGCGGGCGGCGGCCGAACACGTCGCCTACTACCTGCGGGACGTGCCGGGCTACTACGACCGCGCGGCCGAGCAGGCCGGCTTTGCCGACGAGGTCGAGGCGGTCCGCGCCGCGCCGACGACCGAGGTCGGGGCGCGCGAACTCTCGGCGGAGTTCCTCGACCTCGTGGCGCTGGTCGGCGCGCCCGACGACGTGCGGGGGCGACTCGTCGAACTCCGCGAGATGGGCGTCGACCTCCCGGTCGTCCGCGCGCCCGCCGGCGTCGACCGCGAGTGGGTCGCGCGGACGCTGGAGGTGTTCGCCCCGTAACATGACGCCGGCGGACCGTGCCGTACTTTTATGCTGGATGCCACCGCATCTCAGGCGAAGCGAGTCATGACAGACCGTATCTGGGAGGACCTGCTATCCGAACAGGATAAACAGGTCATCACGAAGGCTGGTTACGACAAGGAGGGCGCCTCGTCGTGGGAGTCCCGCGGCATGGGCGAGAACCCGATGGTTCTCGTCATCGACATGCAGCGGCTCATCGTCGGCGAGAACGCCCCCATCCTCGACGCCGTCGAGGAGTATCGCACCGCGATGGGCGACATCGCGTGGGACGCCATCGAGCACATCGACCCGTTCCTCGACTTCGCGCGGGAGCGGGGGCTTCCGGTGACGTACACGCGGGTCGTCCCGTCGAGCTACGACGACCCCGACCACCCCGACCTCGACATCGTCGACCCGGTCGCGCCCGAGGAGGGCGACACCGTCGTCGACAAATCCTACGCGTCGGCGTTCTACGGGACCGACCTGCTCTCGCGGCTCGTCCGCGGCGGCCACGACTCGGTCATCATCGTCGGCAACTCCACCAGCGGGTGCGTCCGGGCCACCGCGGTGGACGCGAAACAGAACGGCTTCAGCGTCGTCCTGCCGCAGGAGTGCATCTTCGACCGCATCGAGGCGTCGCACAAAATCGGCCTCCTCGACCTGTGGATGAAGTACGCCGAGGTGCTGGAGACCGAGTCGGTCGAGGAGTGGGTCGAGACGCTATGACCCACGACCTCGTCATCTCGAACGGCACCGTCGTCACGCCCGAACACGGCAGCTTCGCGGCCGACGTGGCGGCCGACGGCGAGACAATCTCCGCCGTCGCCGCGCCCGGCACGCTCTCGGGCGAGACGGAAATCGACGCGACGGGCAAGCACGTGCTCCCGGGCGCGATCGACCCGCACACGCACCACGGCATCTACCGCGGACTGGAGGCCGACGCCGAGTCCGAGTCCAAGTCCGACCTCGTCGGCGGCGTGACCACCATCGGGAACTACTTCCGGCGGGCCGGGGCCTACGAGGAGATTATGCCGGGCTACTTCGACGAGGCGGAGCCGAACTACTACCACGATTACTTCTTCTCGCTCGGCCTGCTCTCGATGGAACACGTCGAGGAGATTCCGACCATCATCGAGGAGTTCGGCATCACGACGTTCAAGTGGTACATGAACTACAAGGACGCCGCCCGCGAGAAGTTCGGCGTCGACTGCGACATGCACGACGACTTCGGCGACGCCTTCGTGCGGAAACTCGCCGAACAGGACGTGCCGACGACGCTCGGCTACCACTCCGAGAACGTCGAAATCACGAACGCGCTCGCCGGCGGCAACGTCTACGTCACCTCCGAGTCCGACGACACCGACGCCAGCGAGGACGAGGGCTACGAGGTGATGGTCGAGGAGTTCCCCGGCTACGCCGAGACCCAGAGCATGGTCGCCGGGGCCGCGCTCGCCAAGGTTCACGGCTACGACGACCGCTTCTACGCGGTCCACATCTCCGCCGGGGAGACGGCCGACGAACTCGCCGCGCTCCACGACGCGGGCTACGAGGCGTGGGGCGAGACGTGCATCCACTACCTCGCGCTCACCACCGAGGAGTGCGACGAGCGCATGAAGGTGAACCCGCCGGTCCGGTCGAAAGCCGACCAAGAGACGCTCTGGGAGCGCCTCGCCGACGGCACCATCTCGACTATCGGCACCGACCACTGCGCCAACCTCGCGGAGAACAAGTTCGGCGAGGGCATCCGCGACAGCCTGCTCGGCTTCCCCTCGACGCCCGTGATGCTCCCGCTCATCCTCTCGGAGGGCGTCAACGAGGGCCGCATCTCGCTCGAACGCGCCGTCGAGGTGACGAGCACCAACGCGGCGAAGGCGTTCAATCTCTATCCGAAGAAGGGGACGGTCCGGGTCGGCAGCGACGCCGACCTCGCCGTCGTCGACCTCGACGAGACGAAGACGGTCACGCCGGAACTGTTACACAGCGTCAGCGGCTACTCCCCCTACGAGGGCCGAGCAGTCACCGGCTGGCCGACTCAGACCGTCGTGAAGGGCGAACTCGCCTACGACGACGGCGACATCGTCGGCACGAAAGGGCACGGAACCCACATCGACCGGCCGGTGTGACCCCGTCGGACGGCCGGAGCCACCACCCGACCGGCTCGACCGACTCGACCGACCCGACCGACCCACCCCACCGACGACGCGGACTGACCGGCCACGCAGAACCGGGCACACCGACGACCGGCCGCCCGCGACCGGGCACGCGGACGCGAACACGCACCACCAGACGACCACCACACGCGACACAGAACGAGAAGACACACACGACATGACGAACGACACGAACGGACCACTCGACGGCCTCGTCGTCCTCGAAGCCGGGTCGATGATATCCGGCCCGACCGTCGGCCGCTTCATGGCCGACTTCGGGGCGACGGTCATCAAAATCGAACACCCGGCGTTCGGTGACCACATCCGCCGCTTCGGTCCACAGAAAGACGGCGTCGGCCTCTGGCACAAGTATCTCTCGCGGAACAAGCAGTCTATCACCCTGAACATCTCCACCGACGAGGGTGCGGCGGTGTTCGAGGACCTCGTGGGCGAGGCCGACCTCCTCATCGAGAACTTCCGACCCGGCACGCTCGAACGCTGGAACGTCGGCTGGGAGCGACTCTCCGAGGTCAACGACGACCTCGTGATGCTCCGGATGTCCGGCTTCGGCCAGACCGGCCCGTATTCCGAGCGCCCCGGCTTCGGGACGCTCGCGGAGGCCATGTCCGGCTTCGCCTACCTCAACGGCTTCCCCGACTCGCCCCCGTTGCTCCCGCCGACCGGCCTCGCAGACAACATCGCGGCGCTGTTCTCGACGTTCGCGGTGATGTTCGCGCTCTACCACCGCGACGTCCACGGCGGCGGCGGCCAGTACATCGACACGAGCCTCATCGAACCCATCTTCGGCCTGCTCGGGCCGCAACCGCTCCGCTACGACCAACTCGGTGAAATCGAGTCGCGGTCGGGCAACCGCTCGACCTCGTCGGCTCCGCGGAACGTCTACCGGACGGGCGACGACCGCTGGGTCGCCATCTCCGCGAGCGCGCAACCGCTCGCAGAACGGACCTTCGACGCCATCGACCGCCCCGACCTGAAGGACGACCCGCGGTTCGAGACCAACGAGGACCGACTGGAACACGTCGATGAACTCGACGCCATCATCCAAGACTGGATGGACGACCACAGCCGCGAGGAGGTGCTCGACGCGTTCGAGGCGGCCGACGCGACGCTCGCGCCCGTCTACAACGTCGAGGACATCCTCAACGACGAGCACTACGCGGCGCGCGAGGCGTTCCTGACGGTCGACGACCCGGACCTCGGCGAGGCGGTCGTCCAGAACGCCTTCCCGAAGTTCTCGGAGACGCCGGGGCGAGTGGACCACCTCGGACCGTCGCTCGGTGAACACAACGACGCGGTCTACCGCGACCGACTCGGCTACGACGAGTCGGTGCTTTCGGACCTCGAATCGGAGGACGTGATATGAGCCTCCTCGACTCGCTCCCCGAGCGCGTCCACGTCGTCGAGATGCTCCCGCGTGACGGGTTCCAGCGTCTCGACGAGTTCGTCCCGACCGACGAGAAAGTCGAGATAATCGATACCCTCTCGGACACCGGCGTGGACGAAATCGAGCTCTCCTCTTTCACCCACCCGAAGGCCGTCCCGACGCTTCGGGACGCCGACGAGGTGGCGACGCGAATCACCCGCCGCGACGGCGTGACCTACCGGGCACTCGTCCCCAACCTCCGGGGCATGGAGCGCGCCGTCGAGGCCGAGGTCGATAAGGTGAACGCGCTCGTCACGGTGAGCGAGACCTACACGAGCAAAAACCAGAACCGCACCCGCGAGGAGGTGCTCGCGGAGATGGACGACATCGTCGCCCTCGCCCACGACCACGGCATCGAGGTCGAAGCCGGGATGGGAACGAGCTTCTACTGCCCCTACGAGGGCGCAATCGACCCGGCGGAGACGCTCGCGGTCGTCGACAGCGTCGTCGACTCCGGCGTCGACGAGGTGACGCTGGCGACGACGATGGGTCTCGCCAACCCCGTCGAAATCACGGAGCGGTTCACCGCCGCGTTCGAGGCCCACCCCGGCCTCGACATGGGCCTGCACCTCCACGACACGAACGGGATGAGCCTCGCCAACACGCTGGCCGCGATGGCCGTCGGCGTCGACCGCTTCGACGCCTCGGTCTGCGGACTCGGCGGCGGCGTCGTCCTCCCGGGCGATATGTCCGGCGTCGGCAACACGCCGACCGAGGACCTCGTCCAGATGCTCGACCGCATGGGCGTCGGCCACGGCGTCGACTTCGGCCGCATCGAGGCGGCCGCCCACGACGTGTCCGACCGACTGGGCCTCGGCCTGACGAGTCACGTCCTCGCGGGCGGCACCGTCGAGGGCGTCCTCGACACCGTCGCGGCCGACGGGGAGGGCGACTGAGATGTCCGGCAAGACCCTCGCGGAGAAACTGCTCTCGGAAAAATCGGGCACCGACGCCCGCGCCGGCGACTACGTCGAGGCCGACGTGGACGTGGCGATGGCCCACGACATCACCGGGCCGCTCGCGTTCCAGACGTTCGACGAGGTGACGGGCGACGACGGCGAGCTGTTCGCGCCCGACCGGACCGTCTTCACCATCGACCACCACGCCCCCGCAGACGGGGTGCAGGCCGCGAACAACCACAACGCCGTCCGCGAGTTCGCGGCGAAACACGGCGCACACCAGTTCGACGTGGGCGACGGCATCTGCCACGCCGTCCTCGTCGAGGAGGGCTTCGTCGGCCCCGGCGACCTCGTCATCGGCGCGGACTCCCACTCGACGACCTACGGCGGCATCGGCGCGTTCGGGACCGGCGTCGGCTCGACCGACCTCGGGACCGCGCTCGCGACGGGCGAACTCTGGTTCCGCGTCCCGAAGACGCTCCGCTTCGAGGTCGACGGCGACCTCGGAGACGGCGTCTACGCGAAGGACCTCATCCTTCGGTTCATCGGTGACGTGGGCTTCGACGGCTGTACCTACATGGCCGCCGAGTACGCCGGGAGCACCATCGAGTCGCTCCCGATTCACGAGCGCCTCGTCCTCTCGAACATGGCCATCGAGATGGGCGGCAAGACGGGCCTCGTCGCGCCCGACGAGCGCACCGAGTCGTACCTCGAACGCCAGACCGGGAACGGAATCGACCTCGCGGACGCGTTCGTCTCCGACGAGGACGCCGACTACGAGGCGGTCCACACGTACGACGCGACCGCCCTCGCCCCGCAGGTCTCGAAGCCGTCGAACCCCGAGAACGCGGTGGACGTGACCGAGGTCGCGGGAACCGAACTCGACCAGCTGTTCGTCGGCACCTGCACGAACGGCCGGTACGAGGACATCAAGGTCGTCGCCGACATCCTCGAAGGCGAGACCATCGCCCCGAACGTCCGGCTGGTCGTCGTCCCCGCCTCGAAGGCCGTCTACCAGCACATGCTCCAGACGGGCGTCTTCCAGACGCTCACCGACGCCGGCGCGGTCATCCAGAGCGCCGGCTGCGGCCCCTGTGCGGGCTACCATCAGGGCGTCCTCGGCGACGGCGACGTCTGTCTCGCCACGGCGAACCGGAACTTCCCCGGCCGCGAGGGGTCGATGGAGTCGTCGGTCTACCTGTCGAGTCCGGCGACCGTCGGCGCGAGCGCGCTGTACGGCGAAATCACCGACCCCCGCGAGGTCGAGACGAAACGCTACGACGACACGGTGTTCGCGGAGGTGCTGCCATGACGGGAGCCTCCGACGGCGCGGACGGCGGCCGTCCCGACCCCGCCGAACCCGGTCGCGCGTGGGTGTTCGGCGACAACATCGACACCGACCAGATAACCCCGTCGCGCTTCATCGTCTCGTCGGACCCCGACGAACTCGCCAGCCACGCCTTCGAGGACCTCAGACCCGAGTTCTCCGAGTCGGTCGAGACCGGCGACTTCGTCGTCGCCGGCGAGAACTTCGGAAGCGGGTCGTCGCGGGAGCACTCGCCGCTGTCGCTCGTCGGCGCGGGCGTCTCGGCGGTCGTCGCGCAGTCGTTCGCGCGCATCTTCTTCCGCAACGCCATCAACCTCGGCCTGCCGGTGCTCATCTGCCCCGGCGCGGACGCCATCGAGGACGGCGACGAGATTCACGTCGACCTCGACGCGGGCGTCGTGACGAACCACACGCGAGACGAAACCTACGAGGCGGAGGCGCTCCCCGAGTTCCTCCAGTCGCTCGTCGAACAAGGGGGATTGAAACCCTACACGAAGGCGAAACTCGACGGCTGAGCGGGCACTCGGCTCACGTCATACCGCTACCGCCACACCCGACGCACCGACCGACGACCGAAACAGAGGCACCCGCGAACGCCATTCCGAGACGACGATTTTTATCTGCTCTCACTACTTTCGCGCGTCCCAGTAGAGCAGCCCGGCGGCGACGACGAGACAGACCGCGAGTCCCGCGAACGCGGCGACGTAGCTCGCGTAGGTGGCGACGATGCCGACGTAGGCCGGCCCCAGCGCGTTCGCGCCGAGGAACAGCGCCCGCGCGGCCCCGAGGTCGGCCCCACGGTCGGCGTCGGGCGCGTTGTCCATGATGATGGCGTCCGCGAGCGGGAACTCCGTCTTGTAGCCGGCCGCGAGCGCGACGACGGAGACGTAGATGAGCGGGCGGGCCGCCACGGCCGAGAGGACGGCGAGCGCACCCGCGGCCGCGAGCATCCCGACGACGGCGATTGATTCGCGTCGGAACCGGTCGCTCAGGCCGCCGGCGACGGGTTTGATGGTGATGCCGACGGCGAAGACGATGGCGAACGTCGCGCTCGCCAACTGCTGGTCGAACCCCTTCGCCTCGATGAGGTAGGTCGGAAAGAAGTTGATGAAGCCGCCGACCATGAAGTAAAACAGCCCGAACGCGAGGAGCGTCCGGCGCTGTTCCGCGCTGGCGAAGAGGCGTCGGAGCGTCCCCGAAACGTGGAGTTCGGGCGACCCCACGGCGTAGCCGTCTCTCGACCAGAGCGCGTAGAGGACGGTGAGTCCCGCGAGGACGACGGCGACCGGCAGGAACGGCGTCCGCCACGTCGCGTAGGTCAACGCGAGGATGGCGAGCCCCGAGGAGACGAGGCCGCCGAGGTCGGTGCCGGCGGCGTAGAGGCCGAGCGCCCGGCCGCGCCGTTCGACGAACAGGTCAGAGAGGAGCGCCCGCGAGGGGATAGCGAACAGCCCCTTCCCGAGTCCCGTGATAACCGCGGCGGCGACGAAGCCCGCGAGGCCGCCGGCGAGACCGAACGTGAGGAAGCCGAGGACGAGGATGCCCAGTCCGGGGACGATGAGCGTCGCCCGCGTCCACCGGTCGGAGTACTCGCCGCCGGGGTACTGAGTGATGGCGTAGACGCCCTGAAACAGCGCCAGCGCGATGCCGGCGGTCGCCTCCGTTATCTGGAGTTCCTCGATGATGGTCGGCAGCAGCGGCGACAAGAGAAACCGACCCGTCTGGAGGACCGCCCACGCCAGCGACACGGTGACTAACATCCGACCCGGGTAGCCCGCAAGCAAGCGCTCGTCGGATGTCGGCTGTTGGTTCACACCCACGGTACACCGACCTGCTACCAATGGGTTACGATTGCGGAACGTCGTTCCGGTCGTCGGCGTCGCGGTTCTGAAGGCCGATTTCAGGAGCAGATAAACTCTATAAAGTTTACTACCGGATTTCGTGGAGACGGAACTATGCTGTGAAATGGCTATAAAACTAATTTAGAAGCTACAATTTTTACAAATTTTACAATTTCTAAAGTTTCCAAATATTTTAAACATAATTTAGTTTATCCAATTCGGTTCGGAGCTCCCTCTGACCTCGATGGCCGCCGCACAAATTTTTACCACCCGCGGCCGCGACGGTGCGGGCATGGACGCGACGGCAATCGACCACGTGAACCTCCGCATCCCCGCCGACGGCCTCGACGCCGCGGTCGGGTTCTACCGCGACGCGCTCGGCTTCGACGTCGAGAACCGCGACCTGTTCGAGTCGGGCGAAAAGCCATTCTTCTCCGTGCGGCTCACCCCGGCGAGCGTCATCCACCTCCGCCCGGCCGAGGACTTCGAACCGCCGGCTGAGACCGCCTTCGACCACGTCGCCATCGAGTTCGCCCACGACATCGACGAGCTTTGCGACCACCTCGAAGCGGCGGGCGTCGAAATCGACCGCCGACTCGAACCCCTCGGGGCGACGGGCGTCGCGCCCGCGGTGTACGTCACCGACCCGTTCGGCTACACGCTGGAACTGAAAGTCGCGCCCGACGCCGACTGAGCCTTACAGCACGTACTGCGCGACCGAGTCCATCACTTTTCGCTCCGCCCGGCGCAGGTGTTCCTCGGCGGTGCGCCGCGAGACGCCCATCTCGTCGGCGATGGCCGCCGTCTCGATACCGCGCGGGAGGTCGTAGTAGCCGCCGGCGTGGGCCAGTCGGAGCGCCTCGCGCTGGCGGCCGGTGAGCGCGGGCATCGCGTCGGCGGGGGCCAAAAGCGGGCCGCTCCCGCTGGCGAACGACACCGCGCGTTTGGACTCGACGCTCACGTCGAAGCCGCTGTCCACGAGGTCGCGGAAGCACGCCGTCAGGTCGTCGGCCGAGACGGCGAGCAGACGGCACACTTTGGCCCCGCCGCGGTAGCGAAGCGGCGGCACGAGGAGGAGGCCGTGTTTCCGCACGTAGCCCTCGATGTGGTCTATCTCGTGGTCGCGGAGGCAGTCGGCGGTGACGACGACCAACTCGTCGCCGCGCTCGACCGACGCCGCCACGCCGACGGTGTCGCGGACGCGGTCGAGCACGTCGCTGCCGGCCTCGCCGCTGACGTGGAGCATGTCGCAGTGCTCGTTGCACCACAGTTCGACGCTCGCGGCGTTGCCCGCCGTCGCCGCCGCGTAGGCGCTGTCGTCTCTGATTCGGAGGCTCGCCTCGTACATACGCGGACCGTTGGTCCGGCGATAATATATAAATACCACACCGCACGGTGGGTGAATTGCTACCCGTGTCGCGCCCGAACTCTGTGGTATGCACGACCAGCAATCGTCGGCGCGCCGGGACCGACTCGGTGACCCGAGCGACGAGTGGCGCGCGTATCAGGGCGCGCCCACCGGGACGGACATCGAGTGCAAGGGGTGGCGACAGGAGGCGGCGCTCCGGATGCTCAACAACAACCTCGACCCCGAGGTGGCCGAGCGCCCCGAGGACCTCGTCGTTTACGGCGGGACCGGCCGTGCCGCCCGCTCGTGGGACGCCTACGACGCGATTCTCACCGAACTCCGCGACCTCGACGACGACGAGACGCTCCTCGTCCAGTCGGGCAAGCCGGTCGGGACGTTCCCGACCCACGAGCGCGCCCCGCGCGTCCTCATCGCCAACTCCAACCTCGTCGGCCGCTGGGACGACTGGGAGCACTTCCACGAACTGGAGGCCGAGGGCAAAATCATGTACGGCCAGATGACCGCCGGGTCGTGGGCGTACATCGGCACGCAGGGCATCATTCAGGGAACCTACGAGACGCTGGCCGAACTCGCCCGCCAGCACTACGACGCCGACCTCCGGGGGAAGCTCGTCGTAACCGGCGGTCTCGGCGGTATGAGCGGCGCACAGCCCCTCGCGGTGACGATGAACCGCGGGGTCTGTATCGCCGCCGAGGTGCAGGCCGACCGCATCGAGCGCCGGGTCGAGACGGACTACCTGATGGAGTTCGCTGACTCGCTGGACGAGGCGCTCGAAAACGCCAACGCGGCCATCGACGCGGGCGAACCTTACAGCGTCGGCGTCCAGATGAACGCCGCCGACATGCTGGAAGCACTGCTCGCGCGCGACGAGATTCCGGACGTGGTCACCGACCAGACCAGCGCCCACGACGAACTCGAAGGCTACTATCCGAGCGGCTACACCGTCGAGGAAGCCGACCGGCTCCGCGAGGACGACCCCGAAGCCTACGTCGACGCCAGCCTCGACACGATGGAGCGCCACGTCCAGGCCATCCTCGACTTGCAGGACGCGGGCGCAATCGCCTTCGAGTACGGCAACAACATCCGCGGGCAGGTCCAAGACCACCGCGGGATGACGACCGCCTTCGACTTCCCCGGCTTCGTCCCGGCGTACATCCGTCCGATGTTCTGCCGCGGGCGCGGGCCGTTCCGGTGGGCCGCGCTCTCCGGCGACCCCGCCGACATCCACCGCACCGACGAGGCGATTCGGGAACTGTTCCCCGACCACGAGTCGCTCATGCGCTGGATAGACCTCGCACAGGAGCAGGTGTCGTTTCAGGGGCTCCCCTCGCGCGTCTGCTGGCTCGGCTACGCCACCGACGACGAGGGGCTCACGGAGCGCGCCCGATTCGCCCTGAAAATCAACGACCTCGTCGCGTCGGGCGAGGTGTCCGCGCCGGTCGTCGTCACCCGCGACCACCTCGACGCCGGGTCGGTCGCCAGCCCGTACCGCGAGACCGAGGCGATGCGCGACGGCACCGACGCGGTCGCCGACTGGCCCATCCTGAACGCGCTCCTCAACACCGCCGCGGGCGCGGACATCGTGAGCGTCCACGACGGCGGCGGCGTCGGCATCGGCAACTCGCTCCACGCGAACAACCACGTCGTCCTCGACGGCTCGGACCTCGCGGCGAAGAAGGCCCGCGCCGTCTTCACGACCGACCCCGGCATGGGCGTCATCCGCCACGCCGACGCCGGCTACGAGGACGCGCTGGACGAGGCGACCCGGTCGAACGTCCGCATTCCGATGCGGGACCACGACGCGGCCGAAGACGGCGGCCACGCGACCGAGACCGGCGAATCCGCCGGCCGAGGTGACGAATGACCCGAACCGACCCGCTCGCGTGGGAGGGACCGTCGTCGGACCCGAACGACGAGCAGTTCGGCCACGTCGTCTCCCCGACCGAAATCGAGGACGCGGGCGACTTCCGCGCCGTCCTCGTGGGCGAACCGTACGACGGGGCCGTCATCGGTCGGCGCGGTGCCCGCGAGGGCCCGGCCGCGATTCGGCGCGCCCTCGCCGGCGTCAAGACCCACCACTTCGACGAGGGGCGGGTCGCCGGCGTCGCCGACCTCGGTGACCTCCCAATCGAGGCGTACAACGACGGGGACGACCCCGAGAACCACGTCGCTGACGTACAGACCGTCGTCACTGACGAGGTCGCGGCCGTCTACGAGCGCGGCGCGCTCCCGGTGTTCCTCGGCGGCGACAACTCCCTGACGGTCGGGAACGTCACGCCGCTTCTCGGCGGCGACGACTCGGTCGGCGTCGTGAGCTTCGACGCCCACCTCGACTGCCGCGACCCCGCCGACGGCCCGACGAGCGGGACGCCCTACCGCCAACTGTTCGACGCCGGACTCGACCGCCTCGCCGTGGTCGGCGCGCGCCACTTCGAGACCTCGACGGCCTACGCCGACTTCCTGCGCGAGTCGGGCGGCACCATCCTCACCGCCGACGAGGTCGGCCGCGGCCCCGTCGAGACGGCCGACTTCGCCCTCGATGCGCTGGCCGCCTGCGACCGCGTCTTCGTCAGCCTCGACGTGGACGTGCTGGACCAGACGGCCGCGCCGGGCGCGAGCGCGCCGACCCCCGGCGGCGTCACAACCCGCGAACTGTTCTCGATGCTCCGCCGCGTCGCGGCCGACCCCCGCGTCGTCGGCTTCGAGGTCGTGGAGTGCGCGCCGCCGCTGGACGACGAGGACGGTCGGACCGTCAGCGCGGCCGCCCGCGCGGTCGCCCACTTCCTCGCGGGGGTGGTGTCTCGTGACTGACGCAGGCTCCACGGCCGGCCTCACGGTCGTCCACGACGCGGCCGAACTGGTCGTCGGCCCCGACGAGGGAACCGGCGTCGTCGTCCTCGAAGACGCCGCGTTCGCCGCGCTCGACGGCGAAGTCGTCGCTGTCGGCCCCACGGCCGAAGTGCTCGCGAACTACCCGGTCGAAGACGCCGAGACGGCCATCGACGCGACCGACAAGACGGTTCTCCCGGGCTTCGTCGACCCGCACACCCACGCGCTCTTTGCGGGCGACCGCTCCGACGAGTTCGTGGCGAAGTTACAGGGAGCGACCTACGAGGACATTCTCGCCGACGGCGGCGGCATCCTCCGCACCGTCGACGCGGTCCGCGAGGCCTCCGACGACGAGTTGGCGGCGACCCTCGCCGACCACCTCGACGCGATGCTCGCCCACGGGACGACGACGGTCGAGGTGAAGACCGGCTACGGCCTCGACACCGAGACCGAACTGCGGATGCTCTCGGCCATCGACGCGGCCGGCTCGGACCACCCGGTGGACGTGATTCCGACGTTCATGGGCGCGCACGCCGTTCCGCGCGGCGCGGACGCCGAGGAGTACACCGAGTCGGTCGTCTCCGACCAACTCCCGGCAGTCGCAGCGCAGGGTATCGCCGAGTTCTGCGACGTGTTCTGCGAGCGCGGCGTGTTCACCGCCGAGCAGTCCCGTCGGATTCTGGACGCGGGCCGCGACCACGGCCTCACGCCGAAGATTCACGCCGACGAGTTCGCCGCCATCGGCGGCACCGACGTGGCGGCCTCGGTCGGTGCGGCCAGCGCGGACCACCTACTCCACACCGACGACGAGGGCCGAGACACGCTCGTCGACGCCGGCGTCACGCCCGTGCTGCTCCCGGGCACGGCGTTCGGTCTCGGAGCCGACTACGCCGACGCCCGCGCCTTCCTCGACGCGGGCCACGAGGTCGCGCTCGCCACCGATTTCAACCCGAACTGCTTCGCTCGAAGCATGAGTTTCGTCGCCACTCTCGCCAGCGTCGGCATGCGAATGACGCCCCACGAGGCGATTCGGGGCGTCACGAGCGCCGCCGCGGGCGCGCTCGACCGAGACGACGGCACGGGCACGCTCCGAGCCGGAGCCCCGGCCGACGCCGTCGTCCTCGACGTGCCGACCGCGTCACATCTCTCGTATCGGTTCGACACGAACCCCGTTTCGACCGTGCTGAAATCGGGGGTGGTCGCCCGTGAGTGACCGCGCACGACTCCCCGATTCGGTCGTCCTCGACGGCGCGTCGCTGACGCCGGAAGACGTGGCGGCCGTTTCCCGCCACGACGCCCCGGTCGAACTCGCCGCCGAGTCGCGCGAGCGGATGCGCGAGTCGCGCGAGCGCGTCGAATCCGTCCTCGACTCCGGCGAACCGGTGTACGGCGTCAACACCGGCTTCGGCCACCTCGTGGAGACGCACATCGACCGCGAGGACATCGAGCGCCTCCAGACGAATCTCGTCCGGAGCCACGCCGCCGGCGCGGGCCGCGAACTCACCCGCGAGGAAGTCCGGTCGATGATGGTCAGCCGAGCCAACACGCTCGCTAAGGGCTTTTCCGGTATTCGGCCCTCGGTGGTCGCTCTGCTCGTCTCGATGCTCAACGAGGGCGTCCGGCCGGTCGTCCGCTCCCGCGGGAGCCTCGGCGCGAGCGGCGACCTCGCGCCCCTCGCGCACATGGCGCTCGTCCTCATCGGCGAGGGCGAAGCCCGCGTCGGCGGCGAGCGACTGCCGGGCGACGAAGCCCTGCGAGCGGTCGGTTTGGAGCCGGTAACGCTCGCCTCCAAGGAGGGCCTCGCGCTCATCAACGGGACGCAACTGACGGTCGGCCTCGCCGCGCTGTTCGTCGTCGACGCCGAGCGAACAATCGAGGCCGCCGACGCCGCGGGCGCGCTCGCGACCGAAGTCACGATGGGAACCACGGCGAACTGCGACCCCGCCATCCACGAGGTTCGTCCCCACCCCGGCCAGCAAGAGAGCGCGGCCGCGATTCGCCGCCTCACCGCCGGCTCGACCGTCCTCGAATCGCACAAGGACTGCGAGCGCGTGCAGGACGCCTACTCGATTCGCTGTCTCCCGCAGGTCCACGGCGCGGTCAGAGACGCCGTCTCGCACCTCCGCGAGGCCGTCGAGGTCGAACTCAACAGCGTCACCGACAACCCGCTCGTCTTCCCGGCGGGCGCGGTGGACGAGCGCGCGCCCGGCACCGACGTGGCCGCCGTCGTCTCCGCCGGCAACTTCCACGGCGAACCGCTGGCGCTCCGCCTCGACTACGCCGCCGGCGCGCTGACCGAACTCGCGGCCATCTCCGAGCGCCGGACCGACCGGATGCTCAACCCGGACGTACAGGAGTCGTACCTCCCGCCGTTCCTGACCGAACGCAGCGGGCTCCGCTCCGGCTACATGATTGCGCAGTACACCGCCGCGGCGCTCCTCAACGAGTGTCGGTCGCTCGGTCGCCCCTCCATCGACTCGACGCCCGTCAGCGGCGGGCAGGAAGACCACGTGAGCATGAGCGGGCAGAGCGCCCTCAACGCCCGCACGGTCGCTGAGAACGCCGCGACCATCGTCGGCGTCGAACTCCTCTGTGGGTCGCAAGCCGCCGAGTTCCTCGACGAGGGCCTCGAACTCGGGACCGGTACGGGGGCCGTCCGCGACGCGATTCGGTCCGTGGTTCCGCCGCTCGACGAGGACCGCCGCCTCGACGGCGAACTGGAGACCGCGGCCGACCTCGTCCGGTTCGGCGCGATTCGCGCGGCCATCGATGACGCCGGGCTCTCCGGCTGAGCGAGCGCGCCGAGATTGCGGCGACCGCGGTCACTGCCGGCCGCCTCCGACTCAGTGATTCCCGTTGATGACGTCGGCGACGCGCTGTCGGTCGAACAACCGCTCGTCTTCGGGAATCTCGGGGTACGGCCCGTCGCTGTACTGGGGCCACGCGCCGAAGCGGTCGGGGTAGAGCTGCTTGGCGGTCATCTCCAACTGGAACAGATTGAGTATCGGTCCCTGATAGCGGCCGGCCTGCGCGTAGACGCGCTCGTTCTTCACGGCCGAAATCTCGGCTCCGACGGGGTCGTCGCGGAGGCCCGCGCGGATGTCGGACATGCTCGTGTCCGGGTGCATCCCGCCGAGCGTGAGAATCACGTCGGGGTCGGCTTCGAGGAGCGTTTCGAAGTCGACGGTCGACCCGGACTCGACGTCGTCGCCGAACGCGCTGACCGGCTTCAGCGGGCGGGTGTGGGCGGTCAGGAATCCGGGCGTGCTCAGGTTGTAGGCGTAGATGGACTCCAGGTCGCTCGGGCCGAGAAGCACGGCGGTCGGCCGGTCTTCTTCCGCGGGGAGGTCCGCCGCAATCGTCGCGAGCAGCTCCTCGTGGACCGCCGCGAGCGCCTCGTACTTCGCCTCCGCTTGGAGCACCTGTGCGACCTTGGCGAATATCTCCCAGAGGCCGTAGTATTCGTAGGCGTCGACCCACTCGGTCGGCGGCGCTTGGTGCCGCGCGCTGAAGCTGTTGCCGAACCACGGACTGATGTTCTCCTCGATTTCGTCGAGGTCGGCCTGACTCCAACTGCCGAGCGCGGAGACGCTGGCGGGGTCGGCCAGATGCACGTCGCTGTCGAGTTCGTAGAGCCGCTCTTTCGACGGCTCCCACGACGAGTACAGGCCGGTCCAGTCGAGTTCGACGCCGGGGAGACGCGGCGTGAACTGGTTCCACAGCGCGTCGTAGTAGTCGGGGGCGTGCATCGCGTTGACGGCGTCGCCGTGGCCGAGCGCGAACGCCATCCCCGCGTGGTGGGTCAGCCGCGTGAAGATGCTCTCGGGGACGCCCTCGAACGTCACGTCGCCCATCGGTGCCATCGACACCGTGTACGAACTGCCGTCGGCCGTCGACTCCGCGGTCGACTCGCTCGTCGCCGTCGCGTCGGCGGTCGCGGTGGTATCCGTCGCGGCCGCGTCCGTCGCCGTCGCGTCCGACTCGGACGAACCGGTACAGCCGGCGAGCAATCCGCCGGCGGCGACCGAACCGCCGTAGGTCAAGAACTTCCTGCGCGTTGGTCCGTCGCTGTCTGTCATCGTGCTTTTAGGGCGACCTAATACATATAGACGTACCGATTTAGGCACGCCGAAATTCCGAAACGGATTTATCCGTTTAGGATTGCCCAAACGCATGGATCAGGACCTCACCGACCGGGCGACGCCCACGCGCCGCGCGTGCCTCAAGGGCGGCGGCGCGCTGCTCGCGGGCGGTCTGTTAGCCGGCTGTGCCGGACAGAACGACGCGGAGTCGTCGACGGATGCGACCGAGACGGCCGCGACGACGGCCGCGACCGACGCGGAGACGGCCGCCGACGGCGACGCCGCCGGCTACACGGTGTCGATGTCGCCGGCCGGCGACGTGACGTTCGAGTCGGTCCCGGAGAATGTGATGGTGTACAACCTCGTCTACGCCGACGCCGCGGTCGCCTTCGGCCACGGCGACGCGGTGAACTCTCTCGGCTTCGACAGCGACGCCGGCGGCCGGACGCTCGACGCCTACTACGAGCGCCTCGACGGCGTCTCGTTCGACCGGAGCGACCTCGCGCAGCTCAACTCGGGGTCGGGGAGCGTCAACATCGACAAGGAACTCGTCTACGAACTCGACTCCGACCTCCACCTCGTCGACCCGGCGCTCGTGGCCAGCTTCGACGGCTGGGACCAGTCGGACGTCGAGGAGATTCGCGAGCAGGTCGCGCCGTGGTTCGGTAACGCTTACAGCCGTACCCACGCCCGGCCGCCAGAGCCGTACGCCGACGACTACCAGTACTACACGCTCTGGGAAATCGTCGAGAACGTCGGGCAGGTGTTCCGGGAGGAAGACCGCTACGCGGCGCTCGAAGCGGTCCACAGCGACCTCCTCGACACGATTCGGTCGGACCTCCCCCCCGAGTCGGAGCGACCGAGCGTCGGGGTCGTCATCTACATGGACGAGGCGTTCTATCCGACGAAAATCGACGCACCCGGCTTCGCGACCTCGCACATCCGCCCGCTCGGCGTCACCGACGCGTTCGCGGCCGGCGACGTGACGTTCGAGACCTCCTACGACTTCGAGGCGATGCTCGAAATCGACCCCGACGTGCTGCTCCACAGCTACGGTATCGACTCGTACTACGACGTGGCGTCGATTCGCGAGACCCTCGAAAACCACCCCGTCGGGGGCGAACTCAGCGCGGTCCGAAACGACCGCGTCTACCCCTCGGGAACCCCGGTGCAGGGGCCGATTATGAACCTGTTCCAGTTGGAGATGACGGCGAAACAGCTCTACCCCGACCGCTTCGGCGCGTGGCCGGCGTACGACGGCGGTGCGTATCCCGAGATTCCCGAAGGCGAGCGGTTGTTCGACCGCGAGCGCGTCGCCGGCATCGTCACCGGCGACTGAGTCGTCCGTCTTCGCCACCGCTGACGCCGACGGCCGACTCGCTCGACCTCGTTCGAGGCCTTACCAGAGTTGGACCGCGGGCGTGCCGCAGTCGTCGCAGACGATGGCGTCGTTGTCTTTGTAGCTTCCCGTCACGAGGTCGCCGTCGCAGTAGGTGCAGTCTTCTTCGTCGAACGTACCGAGCAGGTGTGCGGATTCGGCCATACACGACGATGCGGCTCCAGTCCCAAGAACATTTCTACGGTTCGATATATCGTCGTCCGTGACACTCACGAGACCTCCGCGGCTCGGGTTGTTTCGTCGTCTCTAGATGCCTTTCGTCGTCTCTCGTTGGCGACAGTCGCCACTCCGGTGTGGGACGCAGGACGCGTAAAACGGTAGATTCCGGGGGAATTGTGGTGGAGTGCCCGGTGTGGTGGTGATGGATTGCCCGGACGCAGGAAGCTCCCCGGAGGAGCGTGGGAACGTGTCGAGGGAACGGCGAGTCGGACTTAGTAGCCCAGTTGCTCGCGGATGAGGACGACGGTGGTGCGGCCCTCCTCGACTTCCTGCCGGAAGATGAGCTGTTTCGCAATCATGGACTCGGCGCCGTAGGCCTCCTTCGCGCGCTCGTTTTCGAGCGGGTACGCGACGGATTCGAGGCGGTCCAGCGCGTCGTCGAGCGTCGGGACGATTTTGTTGATACCGCTGACGATGACGACGTTGCTGGCGGCGAAGGGGTACGCACCGATGCGGCTCCCCGAGAGGTCCGCGGCGACGAGTTCGCCGGTTTGGGCGATGGCGTTGATGCCGCCGAGGAAGTAGTCGGCGGTCTGGGAGTCGCGGCGGGCGGCCTGTCGCTCCGCGTCGTCGTCGATGCCCCAAATCTGGTCCGGCAGGCTCTCCCACTCGTGGTCGCCCTCGCTGAGGTAGTCGTCGAACCCGATTTCTTCGAGGGTGGTCGAGTGGCCGTTCATCACGGAGACGCCGGCGGGGATGTGCGACTGCACGGCTTCGAGCGCCTCGTCGGCCGTGTCGACGACGACGACGTCGAACCCGCTCGCTTCGAGGTTCTCGACGGTCGCTTCGACGGTCTCGTCGTCGGGAAGCTGGTCGAGGTCGGCGTCGATGTCGGCGTCGTCTACGTAGTCGGATTTCTGTTGAGACATGTGTGAGTGTGGTGGTGGAGTCGATGGGTGCTCCGACGACAACGTGTAGCGCCTATCGGATGTTAAACGCTCGCTGACGGCGATGTCAGGTGGTTACGCGCGTGTCACCGGCTGGGACTGACGGCGGTGGCGTCCCGGTTTCGAAGGTGTTCGCCCGTGGCTCTTGGCGACCGTCCGAAACGACGATTACCTGCGCCGACTCCCGGACGCGTCGGTGCTGGTGCGGTCGGTGCTGGTGTGGTCGTCGCTTTTTTCGATTCGACCGAGAGCGCATACGTGTCAGAAATCGTCTCTATCGACTGCTGTGGTTCTTCTCCCGGAGAGTGTTGCCGCAGCGTTTGTGACTGGGATACCACGGTACGAGAGACACACACGTATAATATAGTCGATAGATTAATCCGTCGGCTGACGTTCCGACACGACATGGGTCTTCGTGATTTCCACCCGGCCGTTCTCGCAACGGCACTCGCAACGTTCGTCTCCTTTCTCGGCATCGGCGTCGTCGACCCGATTCT
The DNA here is from genome assembly GCF_003383015.2 of Haloferax sp. Atlit-48N. Classification (NCBI taxonomy): domain Archaea; kingdom Methanobacteriati; phylum Methanobacteriota; class Halobacteria; order Halobacteriales; family Haloferacaceae; genus Haloferax; species Haloferax sp. Atlit-48N. Next base: position 296,924 of record NZ_CP137692.1, read on the forward strand.
TCCGGGCATCGCCCGCGAACTGGGGGCCTCGCACTTCATGGTCGAACTCCTGTTCACGAGCTATCTGCTCGTCATGGGGCTTGCGAACCTGATTGCGGGCGCGCTCGCCACGCGAATCGGGAGCAAGCGGACGCTCCTCTTGGGTCTCGCCACCGTCGCCGTCTTCGCGGGGGCGTGCGCCCTCGTCTCCACCATCGAATCGCTCGCGGTGCTCCGCGGCTTCTGGGGGCTGGGGAACGCGCTTTTCACCACGACCGCGCTCGCCATCATCGTCGGCGTGGCCGCGAACACCAGAGGCGCGATTACGCTCTACGAGGCCGCCCTCGGCTTCGGTATCGCCTGCGGCCCGCTCCTCGGCGGCGTGCTGGGAGCGCAGTCGTGGCGGATGCCCTTCGCGGGCGCGAGCGCCCTGATGGTCGTCGCGTTCGCCCTCGTCGTCCTCACGGTCGACGAACCGGAAGCAGAGCATAGACAGGGACTCCGCGACGTGCTCGGAACGTACCGACACCCGGGCGTACTCACGAACGCCGCCGTCGGACTGCTCTACACCTTCGGCTTCTTCACGCTCCTCGCGTACACGCCGCTCGTCCTCGGCCTCGGCGCGTTCCAAATCGGCCTCGTGTTCTTCGGCTGGGGCCTGTTTGTCGTCGTCGGCTCCGCCGTCCTCTCCTCGCGGCTGAACGGGCTGTTCGGGACGCCCGAAGTCACCGTCGGCGCGCTCGTCGCCTTCGCGGCGACGCTGTGTCTGATGTGGCTCTCGAACGGCGACACCGCAGCGCTCGCCGCGCTCGTCGTCGTCGGCGGACTCTTCTGCGGCGTCCTGAACGCGAACCTGACCACGCTGGCGATGGGCATCTCCTCGCACGGCCGGTCGGTCGCCTCGGGCGCGTTCAACAGCCTCCGATTCGTCGGCGGCGCGTTCGCGCCCATCACCGCGGGCTACCTCGGCCCGCAGTACGGCGCGACGGTTCCGTTCCTGCTCGGCGCGCTCACCGTCATCGCCGGAGCGGTCGTCCTCGTGGGTCGGTTCGGGCAGTTCAGGCTCGCCGACGCCGGGTCGGCGGCCGGTCACTAATCGGCTGGCTCGTCGTCTCGACGCTCCCCTACTCTTCTAGTCCGAGCGAGTCACAGAGCGCCGCCACGTCGAGGTTGTCGGCGACGAGCGCGGCGGCGCGGTCGTAGGGGTCGCCGGCACCCGGTTCGTCGGCGTCCGCGTCGGCTCCCGCCGTCCCCGTCGTCGTCGCCGGTCGGTCGCGCCCGGCCGACTCGTAGATGGCGTCCACGAACGCGTTCCGCGGCGCGTCGTTGGCGAACAGGTCGTGGATGTACGTCCCCGCGACGCTCCCGAGCGCCGCGCCGTCGCCCGAAACGGGGGTCGCGCCGCCGACGATGCGGCTGTCGCCCATGTGTATCTCGTAGCCGTCGACGGTCCCCGTCGCGCCGGCCAACGGCCCCGCCCCGTCGAACTCGACGGAGACGGGTTCGACCCGCTTGTCGCGGGAGAATCGCGTGACTATCGGCAGGAGGCCGAGTCCTGCGACCGTCTCGTCGTCTCCCGAGCCCTCGATGTCGGCGTTTTCGATACGCTCGCCGAGCAGTTGGTAGCCGCCGCAGATGCCGACGACCGGGCCGTCGAAGCCGGCGAGTTCGTCGTCGAAGCCGGCGTCGCGGAGTTCGAGCAGGTCGTCGACCGTGTTCTTGCTTCCGGGGAGGACCACCCCGTCGACCCCGTCGAGCGTCGCGTCGAGCGGGAGGTAGGCGACCCGGACGCCCGGCGTCTCGGACAGCGGGCCGAAGTCCGTCGCGTTCGAGATGCGCGGGAGTCGCGGCACGCCGATGGTGACCGCGTGCTCGGCCGCG
>NZ_CP137693.1:0-443792 GCF_003383015.2 Haloferax sp. Atlit-48N
ATGGGCGGCAACTCCACGTCCGCCGGCATCTCCGGCGAGAACTGCTCGCGGTACTACTTCCACCCGACGTTCCATGCGGAGATTATCGGGATGGCGATGGGCGAGGCCGCGCCCTCGGTCCTCGGCGAGGACCGCTCGCTGTTCCACATCTACATGGACTACTCCTACGGGCAGTCGAACCGCGACGCCGCCCGGAAGTACCTCACCGAACAGGGGCCGTGGGAGGACGTCGGCGGTGCCGCCATCGCGGAGGGCGAGACCGACCACAGCTCGCAGATTCAGGCGCTCGAAGACTCGGGAGCCGACACGCTGTACTTCTCCAGCTTCGGCAACTTCGCCGCCAGCGGCCTCGCGCAACTGCGAGACGCCGGCCTGACCGACGACATCGACGTCATCATCCCGCACGTCAGCGCGTTCACCCTCGACCCGCTCGGCGCGGACGCCGAGGGCGTCCTCGGCATGGAGCCGTGGAACCCGAACGCCGACAACGAGGCGAGCCAAGCGTTCGTCGAGTCCTACCAGGCGGAGTACGACGAGACGCCGAATCAGAGTTCGCTGCACACCTACGAGTCGATGATGGTGTACGCCGCCGCCGTCGAGGAGGCCGGCACGTTCCACCCGCCGACCGTGGTCCGAACGCTCGAAGACTTCGAGTGGAGCCTCGCGTGGGGCGACTCCGCGTTCCGGACGTGCGACCACCAGGTCGAACGCCCGTGGTACATGGTGCAGGGCGTCGGCGACGAGCGCGCCGAGGAGCTCGGTATCCGAACCGAAATCGTCGAGACGACCGACCCGCTCGTCTACGAGTGCAGCGAGTTCCCGGCGTCCAACTGCGCCATGGGCGACAACGAGTACGGAGACGAGTGACAGCCTGACAGCGCCTCGATACGAATACAACGTACCAACTCCATTTTGGGCAGTCGAGGCTCCCTCCGCGGTCAGTTCACCCGCGTTCGACTGCTCGAACGCCGCTTTTTCTCGGTCGCACGGACCTCGCGTTGACGCCCGGAGACGACCCGCGCCGCACCCGGAGAGCGGGCCGCTGCCGTGTCAAAAGTCAGCGAAACGCAAGATTAACATACTGAAGAATTCATGAATAATCGTGCACACCATGAACTGCTTACTCACAGCTGTACCGAGGTGGCTGCGATGAACGTCGACGGCGTCGTCGGATTCCTCTTCATCGCGCTGAGCGTCGCGTCGCTGTATCTGCTCGTCGCGGTCGGACTGTCTATCGTGTTCGGGTCGCTCAAGTACGTGAACATGGCCCACGGCGTCCTCTACCTGAGCGGCGCGTACATCGGCCTACTCATCGCGTCGAGCGAACAGTACGGCGGGCTGTTGAGCGACTTCGGGCAGGTCGGCCTCGACTGGGGGTTCGTCCCCGCGCTCGTGTTGACGCCGGTGGTCATCTTCGTCGTCGGCGTCGCGATGGAGCGCTGGATTGCGAAACCGTTCTACGAACGAGAACTCCTCGACCAACTGCTCGTCACGTTCGGCATCCTCATCGCCGCCCAAGAGCTGGTCGCCATCCTCTTCGGCCGAACGGGGACCATCTACCCGCGCCCGGAGTGGCTCACGGGCGCGATATCCCTTCCCGTCATCGGAACGCCGCCGGGGATGAGCGCGGCTTCGACGATACGCGTCCTCGTCGTCGCGCTCACGCTGTTGCTCGTCGCCGGTATCTTCGCGTTCTTCAAGTACACCGATTACGGCCTCGCCGTCCGCGCGGGGACCGAAGACTCCGAGATGACGCAGATGCTCGGCATCCGTATCGGGCGGCCGTTCCTCCTGATATTCGCCGTCGGAGCCGCGTACGCCGGGCTCGCGGGCGTTCTCGGCGGGTCGCTTTTCAACGTGACCTCCGAAATCGGCATGGAGATAATTATCCCGTCGCTGGTCATCGTCATCATGGGCGGCGTCGGCAGTTTGCGCGGGACCGTCGTCGGCGCGCTCCTCGCCGGGCTCACCTTCGCGGTGGCGACGGAACTCGAACCGAGCATGACGCAGGCCAGCATCTACCTGCTCGCCATCGTGGTGCTGACGATTAGGCCGAGCGGTATCTTCCCCTCGGCGGAGATCGGACAATGAGCACGGACAACATCCACAAGACCGTAGCCGAAGCATCGTCGTTGATTAGCTGGGACACCTGGGACCGAATCAAACACACCGAGTCGTTCGTCCTCCTGTCGTCGGTGCTTTTCGTCCTCCTGTTCTCGTACGCATTCGGCCGCGCGCCGGTCGTCTCGGACGTCTTCCAGGGCTATCACGGGCTGGCGATTACCATCCTCATCTGGTCGATATTCGCGCTCGGATTCAACCTCCTTTTGGGACAGACCGGCCTCCTCTCGTTCGGCCACGCCATGTTCTTCGGGACCGCGAGCTACGCCGCGGCGCTGTTTGCGATTCACGTGTACAACGACCCGCTGGCGGTCATCGTCGTCGGGACGCTAGCCGCGGTCGCCCTCGGGGCGGTCGCGGCGCTGATTCTCCTGCGCCTCCACACGGTGTACTTCTCCATCGTGGCGCTCGCCATCGGGCAGTTCCTCTACTTCCTCGCCCGCGAGCCGCTCGTGGAAATCACGAAGGGGATAAACGGCCTCGAAGTGCCGCGGTCGGCCGTTCTCGGGATCTTCGAGCTGGAACACCAGTACGGCGGCCTCCTCGGGGAACTCGTCGTGAACAACCTCTATCTCTTCGTCGGCGTCTTCTTCGTCGCCGTCGTCGCCTCCATCACGCGCATCCGCAAGTCGCCCTACGGGCTCATCTTCAAGGCGATTCGCGAGAACGAGACGCGGACGGCGTTCGTCGGTCTCGACGTCTGGCGCTACAAGTTCGCGGCGTTTCTCCTCTCTGCGGCCATCGTCGGCCTCGCCGGCGGGCTGATGGCCGTCAACACCCAGTTCGCGGGCGTCGAGCGCCTCTACTGGTCCGTCAGCGGCGACGTGGTCGTCATGACCGTCCTCGGCGGCCTCGGCACGCTCGCCGGCCCGGTCATCGGGACGTTCGTGTTCTTCTACTTCAAGGGCATCGTCAACGGCTTCCCGACGCTCGGCAACTACTGGCTGCTCCTGCTGTCGCTTTCCTTTACCACGGTCGTGTGGGTCTACCGCGACGGCATCTGGGGGATGATTACCGCGCTCACCGGCGCGCTCCGCGACCCCCGAGAGCTGGTCGCCGCGATCACGGCCCGAGTCACGGGCGGCGACTCGACCGGCGACGCCCCGGGAGGTGAGGACTGATGGCGCTGCTCGAAACCCGCGGACTCACCAAGGAGTTCGGCGGGCTCACGGCGCTCGACGACGTCGACATCGACGTTGAAGAAGGCGAACTCGTCTCGCTCATCGGCCCCAACGGAGCGGGTAAATCCACGCTCATCAACACGATTACCGGACGCCTGCACCCGACCGAGGGCCAAGTGTCCTACGCCGGCACCGAGCTCGTCGGGATGAAACCGTTCGAAATCGCACAGCTCGGGGTCGGCCGGTCGTTCCAGACCGCGTCGATTCTCCCCGAACTCACGGTACGCGAGAACGTGCAAGTCGCGTCGTTCGCGGCCGAACACGGCTCCTTTCGGGTCAACTTCTTCCGCCGACGGGACTCCTTCGACGAGGTCCAATCGCGAACGAACGACATCCTCGACACCATCGGCCTCGACTCGAAGGCCCGGATGGAAGCCGGCTCGCTCCCGTACGGCGACAAGCGGCGCTTGGAGGTCGCCATCGGGCTGGCGACCGACCCCGACCTGCTGTTCATGGACGAGCCGACCGCCGGCATGTCCCCGACGGAAACGCAGATGACGGTGAACCTCATCCACGACCTGCTGGCCGACTGGGGGATGACCATCTTCCTCGTCGAACACGACATGGACATCGTCTTCGACGTGTCCGACCGCATCTTCACGCTCCACCAAGGACGGCTCATCGCGCAGGGGACTCCCGAGGAGATTCGGGAGAATCCGGCCGTCCGCGAGGCCTACCTCGGAGGTGGGGAGCAATGAGTCTGCTCGAACTGGACGGCGTGCACGCCTACTACGGGCCGAGCCACATTCTCCGCGGCGTCTCGCTCGATATCGACGAGGGCGAGGTCGTCACGCTCCTCGGCCGCAACGGCGCGGGGAAGACGACGACGGTCCGCAGCATCGCCGGGACCGAACCGCCGGCGATTCGGTCAGGGTCGATTCGGTTCGACGGCGACGACATCACGGACTGGCCGGCCGACAACATCGCCATGGGCGGCATCGGCGTCGTCCCCGAGGGGCGGCGGCTGTTCACCGAACTGACGGTCGAGGAGAACCTCGAAATGTCGAAAATCACGCGCGGCTGGTGGAACACCATCCGCCGGGGCGGCCTCGGCGGCGGCGAGAGCACGATGTCGATAGACGAGTTGTACGACCTGTTCCCGCGACTCGACGAGCGTCGCACCCAACAGGCGGGGACGCTCTCGGGCGGCGAACAGCAGATGCTCTCCATCGCGCGGACGCTCAGGCTGCCGAACCTGAAACTGCTGTTGCTGGACGAGCCGACCGAGGGACTGGCCCCGCAAATCGTCAAGGCGGTGGGCGACTCCATCACGGAGATTGCCGACCAAGGGCTGACGGTGCTTCTCATCGAGCAGAACGTCCGCGAGGCGCTCCGAATCGCGGACCGCGGCTACGTGCTCGACCAGGGCGACATCGTCTACGGAGGCACCGTGGACGAACTCGAATCCGAAGACCTCGACGAGTACCTCGTCGTCTGACCGCGCCGGCCTCGCGCTCCTCGGCGCGACCGACCGCGCTCCGTTCTATCCCACCTCGATTCCGTTTCGGTCCGTTCTCGTTCCGACTCCTACCTCGGCGCTCAGTCTCGAATTTCGAAGTCGGAACCCAACCCGCAGCCGCCATCAATCAGTCGACAATATTATTTTGTGACACTCGAACACACGGGACATGAAACGGACCAATCGACGACGGTTTCTCGCCGCGTTCTCCTCGTCGGCGTTCGCGTTCACCGCGGGATGTCAACGCCCGGTGGCGTCCGCGTCCGAGCGCCACCCCGTGTCCGAGCCCGTCACCTCGTGGCCGACGTTCCGCGGAGGGCGCTACAACACCGGCTACATCGGCGACGTGTCACCCCTCGATTCGGAGCCCTCGGTAGAGTGGACGTTCGAGGCGGACGACGCGTTCTGGGGGAGCCCAATCGTCGCCGACGGCACCGTCTACATCGGGAGCGCTGACAGCGCGCTGTACGCGCTCGACGCCGAGACCGGCGAGGAGCGCTGGTCGTTCGAGGCCGGACACCGAATCGAGGGGACGCCGGCCCACGCCGACGGCGTCGTCTACGTCGGGTCGTACGACAAACATCTGTACGCGCTCGACGCCGAGACCGGCGAGGAGCGCTGGTCCCGTGGGTTCGGCGGCCTGATTCGGGGGAGCCCGACGGTCTGGGACGGCACGGTCTACACCGGCGTCGGCTGTCACAACCTCGCGTGCGCGTGGTACGCCGAGGAGGCCAACGTCTCGGAGACCGGCTGGGTGTACGCCCTCGACGCCGAGACGGGGGAGACAGAGTGGCGGTACGAAGTCGGTGACGAGGTCGTCAGCACGCCGGCCGTTACGAACAACCGCGTGTACGTCGGCACCTCCGACGAGGCGCTGTACGCGCTGTCGCGGTCGACCGGCGAGGTCGAGTGGACCTACGAGACCCGCGACATGATATGGTCGAGTCCGGCGGTCGCCTACGGCTCCGTCTACTTCACCGACTGGAACGGGAACGTCCACGCCGCCGACGCGGCGACGGGCGAACAGGAGTGGCTCGCGGACACGGCGGGCCGGTACATCTCGGGGTCAGTCGCCGTCGGCGAGGAGGCCGTCTACGTCGGTCACACGCCGTACAACACGCTCGACGACCCGACGACCAACCACGCGAAGGTGTTCCGCTTCGACCGCGAGAGCGGCGCTGAGAACTGGAGTTTCGAGACGCCCGCGCTGGAGGTCGGAAGCAGTCCCGTCCTGACTGAAGACGTGCTCTACGTCGGAACGCACCGGCAGTCAGACGGCGACGGCGTCGGCGTCCACGCCATCACGACGGACGGGCAAGAAGAGTGGTTCATGGAAATCGACGGGCGCGGCGTCGGGTCGAGTCCGGCGCTCGTCGACGGGCGACTGTACTTCGGCGGGACGGACGCGAAGGTGTACGCAGTCGAGTAGCTTGACGGCGCGGGACAGCCCTCACGACGGCCCGTATTCGGTAGCTGTGGCTTGGAGACCCCTCTAGAACTCGATTTCCTTGAACTCGCGCGCCTGATTCTCGATGGCCTCCTCGGTGGCGAGGCGCTCGATGCTCGACGCGCCGAAGAAGCCGACGACGCCCTCGGTGTTGTTGAGGACGTACGCCGCGTCGTCGGGCCACGCGATGGGGCCGCCGTGGCAGATGACGTGTACGTCGTCGCGGACCGCCTTGGCGGCGTCGTGGTGCGCCTGCACGCGCTCGGCCGCGTCGTCGAGGTCGAGCGCCGTCTCCGCGCCGATGTCGCCCGAAGTCGTCAGCCCCATGTGCGAGACGATGACGTCCGCGCCGGCCTCGGTCATCGCCGCGGCCTGTTCTTCGGTGAAGACGTACGGGCACGTCAGCATCCCCTGCTCGCTCGCCTCGCGAATCATCTCGACTTCCTTATCGTAGCCCATCCCGGTCTCCTCGAGGTTCTTCCGGTAGCTGCTGTCCTCGTCGATGAGTCCGACCGTCGGGAAGTTTTGGACGCCCGAGAACCCGCGGCGACGCAGGTCTTCGATGAACACGCTCATGTCGCGGAAGGGGTCGGTGCCGTTGACGCCGGCGAGCACCGGCGTGTCCTCGACGACCGGAATGACCTCGTGACCCATCTCGACCACGATTTCGTTGGCGTCGCCGTACGGCAGGAGGCCGGCGAGGGAGCCGCGACCGTTCATCCGGTAGCGTCCCGAGTTGTAGATGATGAGGAGGTCGACGCCGCCGCGCTCCGCGAACTTGGCGGAGATGCCGGTACCGGCACCGGCACCGATGACCGGGTCACCGGCTTCAATCGTGGCTTCGATACGGTCGAGTGATTCAGCACGTGTATACTTCATCCGGGTTGACAGGCCATCGCGTGCGACTTTAATATTTCGGAAGAATCGACCGGCAGCCGAATGTCCGGCGAGCGACCCGGCCGCGACGAAGTTCGGTACGAGGGCGCTCGACCGCGCGAATCAGTTGCCCGGGAACTCGCCGGGCGGGAAGACCGTCGCGTCGTCGTCCGCGCGGATTTCGGCTTCCGGGCCGGGCGGGCAGTAGACCGCGAGGAACCGAAGCGGCTCCCACGAGGTGTTGATAGTGCTGTGTTCGACGCCGCTCGGGATGTGAACCATGTCGCCCGCGCCGACCGTCCGGGTCTCGTCTTCGATGGTCTGTTCGCCCTCGCCGCCGAGGAAGTACAGTATCTCCTCGCTGTCGGGATGGGTGTGTCGCTCGTGGCCCTTCCCGGGTTCGAGCAACACGACGCCGGCGCTGAACCCCTCGGAGCCGGTGACCTCGGGGGCGTTCATCCACTTCAGCGTGCCCCAGTCTAATCGAATCGTCTCCACGTCGTCCGGCTGGACGAACCGCTTTTCGGATACCATGACGTGTTGAGTCAAACAGTATCAATTATTAAATATTTTGGTGGGCCGAACGCGCTTGCCGGACCCGCAGAGCGGCCGTGGCCGAGCCGCGGTTTTCGAGAGGGAAACAGTGGCTCGGAGCAGCAGGTCGTGGATTTTTGCCACTGAACCGATGGAAGAGCGGTTCAAACCCCGGTTCGTCCCCAGTCGACCAGTCGGCACTCGCGTCGGCGGCTGCTCCGTTCTCGTGTTGTAAATTATTAATACAGAGGTACATTCGAGGGCGACGCGAGCGCGAATCAGTCGGTGACTGACCGAGAAACGCCGCCGAAGCGAGGGTACCGTGCCGACATCGGCGGACTGTCCCGCCTCGTCGACCCGAACGATTTTCGCCTCGCGCGGCAGATGCGGATTCCGACCGCCACGAACGGCGTCGCTCGCGTGTCGAACGCGAGTCGCGTGAGGGGTCGAGGGCGACTCCTCGAACACGGATTTTCATATCGAAAATGAGGTGAGCAGGCGCGCGGGTTGCTCGGCGTCGTGTCGGTACTCGCCCGCACCTTCGGTCGGCATTACTGACGTACGTTCGTCACACAACCATTACAAGCATATGTCTGTAATTACTACACCGTTACCAAGCGTTTACGAGACGAGGAGGGGTCAGTCGTGGGCGCCAGTCGAGTTCCGTTCTGTGCGTCCGCCGCGCGTGAGCGCTGAGCGATGTCGTGACGGTGGTACGCCGGCAGTACTCCGAATACCCGCAAGACGTGGCGACCGCTTGGGCCCACCCCGTTTACGAGAACACAACCAGCACCGACTCCGCGTCGGGTGACGAGACGCGTATCCGAGAGTGCACGAGATGCAAGCAGCGCACCACAGAGGACGTTTTCGAGACGTGAATCGGCGCGGTCCGACGGCGACGGCCCGAATACGGCCGTCGCGAGTCGGTTCAGAACAGCGCACCGGCTTGGAGGACCGCCACGAGGACGGTCAGGACGCCGACGCTGGCGACGGTGGTGGTGAAGATGGTCGTACTGAGGTACTCGGGTGCAGTGATGCCGTCGACCGTCGTCTCGTCGGCGTACTCGATGGTGAGCGCCAGCGGGATGACCGCGGCGGGCGTGGCGCATTCGAGGACGAACACCTTTGCGACTGTCGGGTCACCGAAGCCCAACGCGAGCGCGAGGCCGAACCCGACGAGCGGCGCGACGACGAGCTTCAGCGCCGACGGGGCGACCGACCGCGATATCGCGGACACGTCGGTCTCGGCCAGTTGGATGCCGAGGATGAGCAACATCACCGGAATCGACGCGTCGCCGACGAGGCCGACGGTCTCCATGAGCGCCGCGTCGGCCGGCGGGACGACCCCGAGCGCGCGGGCGACGACGCCGGCGACGATGGCGTACAGCAGCGGGAGACGGAATATCTCGGTGACGGCGTCGAGTGCGCCCGCGTCGGAGCCGTTGGACGCGATGTAGACGCCGAGCGTGTAGACCACGACGTTCTGGATGGTGAGGTAGATAACGGCGGTCGTCCGTCCGACCTCGCCGAAGGCGAATCCGGAAAGCGGGATGCCGACGAAGCCCGAGTTCGGGAACGCCGCCGCCAGCATGAGCGCGCCGAGGAGCGGGCCCGATTCGCCCGCGAGTCGGCCGACGCCCCACGCGATGACGATCATGAGAAGGGAGTAGCCGACGACGCCGAGGCCGAGTTTGAGGACCTCCCCGCCGCCGAGGGTCGTCGTGGCGATGCTGTGGAACGCCAACGCCGGGATGAGCACGTACAGCCCGAGCGTGTTTATCGGTTCGACATCGATGTCCGTCGTTCGCGCCAGGAGATAGCCGACGACGGCGACGCCGAGTATCGGGAGAATCGCGTTCGTGAACGCCCCCGTCAACGACATGGTCGGTCTCCCGGGGAAAGTCGCTTCGGCGGTCGAACGGGTTCAACTGAGACTCTACGCTGTCGCTGTGGGCCCATGTCAGTCCAATATCGCTTCTGGTATAAATAGTATCGGAGACGGTTACGTGCGGGTCAAAACCCGTTGCCGACGAGAGTGACCGCCATAGCGATGCACCCGGTCTTTCCCCTTCGGAAACCTCGTGGCCATGCATGTATTATGCAATGATACTATCGGAAAATCAAAGGACAGAGAGAAACGACAGCCCACAATCCTGATTTTCTCAAAGATTATCCATGAGAGCGTACTGAAAGGAGTATCGCAGGTCCATAGCTACCACAGAACAACCAGTATTTTAAATTATTCAAATAATACACAGTATTCGCAACATTTGGATTTCTTCACAGACCAGTGCTATTTCAGTAGAGTCGCAATATAAAGTACCGAAACCTGTTCGGGAACGACACCGCGATTCGCTGAGCGGGGGATGCGACCATGACCATGGCAGGACGACTATCGGCTTCACCTCCGGTCGAGTGGAGGCGTACGCGGCAAACGTCGTCGAGAGCGGAGTTGTGAGTCGTGAGGCCATTACGGGAACTACGACAGTTCGACGACACGCTCTCCCGGTTCGTATCCGAAGTTTGACCGACGTCGACCCCGCGGCCTGCGTAGCCACCTCTCACTCCACGTCGACTCGCAACCGGACCACTCCTTCGGGGGGTACGTCCGGTGGGACGCTCGTCGGACGGTGGCGGACCGGTATGGATACGGAAGTATATTCCGAATTAGAGAACAGCTTCGAGAGATAGGACTTTCAGCCTTCTATGGCCTCTTCAGTGCCAACCGAGAGGGCAAAGATGAATTAGATTACAACGTTATGAGTGTAATGAGATTGCGCTGAACGGACTTACTGATGACCGAGAGGAGAAACACAGCGTGAGTATGGAAACTACTTTCTGAGATTAAGAACACTGTGGAGACTGTGCTCATCGACGTACCGCTCGATGGTCAGGAGTCGAACCGACGGAGACAGTCGGCCGTAATACGACCACCGGTCTCGTACCACCCACCGGAGAAAGGGAGTGTGTATAGTCGTTCTTACACTACCTTCGGTTTCGTGTCTATGCACGTACAGTGTAGCCATCGTTCACCGGAGTAGCCGACGGCTTCTACTAGTTCGTTGCAGGCGGTCCCGCCGGGTCATCCCGGGCGGAGTCTATTCTGTATTTCAGAATGCAGTTGTTCGTCCCAAGACCACGGGGCGGGCATGGGCGGTTCAGTCATCCACGGGTTGTATCGGCGGCGATTCGGGAGGCGTCGATAGCGTCGCCGCACCTCGCCGGAGACGAACCGCAGTGCCGACTACGGCCTTCACCGACGAATCGAACCGACGCGTCGCTCGCGTCTCCCCTCCGATAAAACTAGCTCCAAGTATCAGCCGTGGCTCTCCGACAAACCGGGTTCGTTGCGTTTCACAGGGCCGCTATCAGGTGTTCTGCCCAGCCGTCACCTCTAACGGTGGTTCTTCTTGTGCGAGAATGTTGATGCCGTCAGACTGCCGAAAGAGATGCAACCGCTCCTCGTCGAAGGCGAGCGACAGCTCTTGGTTCGTGTCGGGTTTGACATCGCCAGGCACGCGGACCCAGCACTCCTCGCCCTCGATGTCGAAGTGGAGGTAGTTGTCCGACCCCACCGGCTCGCGGACGTCGAGGAACGCTCGAACCGCGTTGGGCTCGTCGCTGTCTGTGAGGGTGATGTTCTCGGGCCGAATGCCGAGCACGAACTCGTCTACGCCATCGGCGTACTGCTTGATATGTTCGAGAACTCGCTCGGAGAGGTCGTAACTGAAGCCGTCGGCGACCAGCGACGTGCCCGACAGTCGTACCTCGAACTGGTTCATCGGCGGGTTCCCGACGAAGTCGCCCACGAACAGGTTCCGAGGTTCGTTGTATATCTCCTCCGGCGTCCCTATCTGCTGGAGTTCGCCGCCGTCGACAACAGCGATGCGGTCGGACATCGTCATCGCCTCCTCTTGGTCGTGAGTGACGTACACCGTCGTCGTCCCGAGCGTGTCCTGGAGCTGCTGGAGTTCCGTCCGCATGTGCAGTCTGAGCTTGGCGTCGAGGTTCGACAGCGGCTCGTCGAACAGGAAGACGGACGGCTCGCGCACGATGGCGCGGCCCGTGGCGATACGCTGTTGCTGTCCTCCAGAGAGGTTTCCAGGATGCTTGTCGAGCTGGTCCGTAACACCCATCATCTCCGCCGCGTCCATCACCCGCTGGTTTATCTCGTCTTCGGGAAGGTCGGTCGTCAACTGCAACCCGTAACTCATGTTCTTGCGCGCGGTCATGTGCGGGTACAACGCGTAGTTCTGAAACACCATCGCGACGTCCCGGTCCTGCGGCTGGACGCCGTTGACGACCCGGTCCCCGATACGTATCGTCCCTTCTGTGATATCTTCCAGACCCGCAATCATACGGAGCAACGTCGACTTGCCCGACCCCGAGGGACCGACGATAGTCAGAAACTCACCGTCCGCTATCTCGAAGCTGATGTCGTCGACGGCGACAATATCCGAGTCGCCACCGTAGACTTTTCGCACGTTTTCGATGCTAACAGTACTCATTGTTCGTGGGTTGCCAAGAGAACTAATAATAGTTGTGGTTACCTCCGCTCGAAGTCGCGTCATTCGGGGACGCGAGCGCAGTCTGGACGGCGCTCGCTCTCCGCGCCGCCACGACAGACAGGCGAGCGAGTAGTACGTCGGATTTCATCTACCGGCAGAATTAGTCACGGAAAATAGTTTAATCCATACCCCTACATATACACATGACACATGGTTCGAGAAGCTATCACTAGCAGGACCCGTCGGAAGTTTATCAAATCTGCCGGAGTCGCGGGAACCGTCGCACTCGCGGGCTGCGCCGGTAACAGCGACAACAGCGGAGATAGCGGAAGTGGCGGCGGTGACGGCGACAGCAGTGACGGCGGCAGTTCCGGCAACACGCGGAGCGAGTCCTACGAGCTCACGTTCTGGGAGCTGTTCAGCGGCGGCGAAGGGCCGATTATGGAGAGCATCGTCAACAAGTTCAACGAGGAACAGCCGCTCGACACGGACGCGGAGGTGACCATCAACCGCCAACGCACCCCGTGGAACGAGTACTACAACAAGCTGTTCACCGCCCTCTCCGGCGGCGAAGCGCCAGACATGGCGGTCATGCACGCCGCGTACCTGCGAGCGTGGGACGGCGGTATCGACGCAATCGGGTCCTACGCCGACACGGCGTCGATGGAGAGCGACTACACCGAAAGCCACTGGGACCTCGTCACCGTCAACGACAACGTGAACGCGCTACCCATGGACATGCATCCCATCGGCGTGTACTACAACAAGGACCTGTTCGAGCAGGCCGGCTTGGACCCCGAGAGCCCGCCGACGAACTGGGAGGAGTTCCGGCAGGCGGGTGACGCGGTCGTCGAGAACACCGACGCTCACGCGTTTACGCAGTCGCCGTACAACGACGGATTCGGGTCGTTCCGGACGTGGAGTACCTGGGTCAAACAACAGGGCGGGAGTCTCTACGACGACGAGTGGAACCCGACGTTCGACAGCGAGGCCGGGATGAACATCGCCCAACTCTTCTCCGACATGACCGGCGACATGGGATGGGCCCCCGCCACGAGCGAGGACACGTGGGGGAACAACGCCTTCCAGAACGGAACGTGCGCGATGGCGATGAACGGGACGTGGTACGTCGCCGCCCTGTCCGGCGTCGACGACCTCAACTGGGGCTTCTTCGAACCGACCGTCGGCCCGAACAAACAGCAGGATACGGTCTGGGCTGACGGCCACTCCATCGTCCTCCCGAAGAAGGAGGGCCGGAGCGACGCCAAGTCGGAGATTGCCGCCGAAGTCGCCCACTGGATGACCACGCAGAACCCCTCATGGGGTGCCGAAGCCGGTCACCTGCCCGCCGCGAACAGCATCTACGAGTCCGACACCTTCCAGAACAGCCCGTACTACGATAAGACGCTCAACAAGTACGTCGAGATGGCCGAAGACGGCGACTACTTCTACCACCCGAAGGTCCCGAACGGCGACCCGAACGCGCAGAACTGGTACACGTGGCTCGTCGACATCTGGGCGCAGAACTCCGAGCCACAGGCTGCTATCGATTCCGGAATCCAGACGGTCTCGAACGGCATCTCGGAGTAATCGAAGATGGGGATAACAGAACGCATCATGGGAGGTGAGACCGCGGCGAACAGCAAGACCGTTATGGGTCTGCGGAAGGAGACCATCGAGGGCATCGTCTGGTCGCTTCCGTACCTCGCCGTGTTCACGGTGTTCCTCATCTGGCCGGCCCTGAAGGGGCTCTACATGAGCCTCCACACGTACCCGAACAAGTTCGACCTCACCGAGACGGAGTGGGTCGGCCTCCAGAACTACGTGGAACTGTTTCAGGACCCCGTGTTTTACAACGCGATGGAGGGAACGCTCCTCTTCGTCGCTATCTCGGTTCCGGCGCTGGTCATCCTCGGCTTGGTAATGGCACTCGGCGTAAACCGGGACGTGGCCGGGAAACGAACCCTTCGGGCCATCTACTTCAGTCCGTACGTCCTCACCGTCGCGGTCGTGACGCTGGTGTGGGGACAGGTGTACTCCCAGAGCTACGGCCTGATAAACTACTACCTCGGGTTCTTCATCGACAACCCGCCGGGGTGGCTCACGTCGCCGGACCTCGTCATGGCGGCGCTCGCGTTCATGACCGTCTGGTGGCTGGTCGGGTTCAACTTCGTCATTTTCCTGGCGGCCCGACAGAGCATCCCCGAACGGCTGTACGAGGCCGCTCGGCTCGACGGCGCGACCGGCTGGCGAGCCTTCAAGGATATCACGCTGCCCCAGATGCGAAACTCGGTCGTGTTCGTGGTGATGGTGCAGTTCATCCTCCAGTTCCAGGTGTTCGCACAACCGTACGTGATGACGCAGGGCGGCCCGAAGGACACCTCCGATACGCTCGTCTACTATCTCTACCGGAGCGCCTTCTCCCAACAGCAGTTCGGCTACGGCGCGGCGATGGGGTACGTGCTGGTCGCCATCCTCATCGTCATCGCAATCGTGAACTTCAAAGTAATCGGTGATTCAAATGACTGAAACGACATCGCAGGACTCGATACGAGCACGGCTCGACGGCGACACGGTTCGGAACGTGTTGCTCCACGCGTTCCTCTACGGCCTCGCCGTTCTCATGGCGGTCCCGTACCTGTACACGCTCTCTCGGTCCTTCCAGCCGACCGAGCTGTTGCGCGACCCGCGACCGTACTGGATACCGCCGCTCGCGGGCGAGCCGATAACGCTCGAACACTACCAGTACCTCCTGAACAACACGCTCGTCGTCGAGTGGACCATCAACACGTTCATCATCGCCGCCGGAGCGACGCTGCTCATCGTCGTCATCGACTCGATGATCGCCTTTTCGCTCACGCGGCTCGACTGGCCCGGTCAAGGGCTGGTCATGGGTGTTATCCTCGCGAGCTTCATGGTCCCGTACTACATGAACATCGTCCCGCTGTACCAGATCGTCTCGGACCTCGGCCTCATCAACACCTACTGGGGTGTGATACTGCCGGCCGTGGCCAGCCCGCTCGGCGTGTTCCTCCTCTACCAGTTCTTCAAGGACATCCCGGCCGAGTACGAGGAGGCGGCGAGGCTCGACGGGTTCACCACCTTCCAGGTGTACACCCGAATCATCCTCCCGCTCGCGAAGCCGATTCTCTCGGCGCTGGCGCTGTTCATGTTCGTCTACAACTGGAACGCGTTCCTCTGGCCCCTCCTCGTGCTGTCGAACGAGACGGCGTACACGCTTCCCATCGGACTGGTGAACCTCTATCAGGGGAACATCGACACGCCGGGACTCCACATGGCGGTCGCGATTCTGGGGTCCTTGCCGCTGTTCATCATCTACCTCATCTTCCAGGGACAGATCGTGCGAGCAGTGCAGATGCAGGGCGCGACGGGATGAGCGAGTCAGCGGACGGGACCGTCGGCGTCCACCGCGCGCTCGTCGCCGCGGTCCGAACGGTGTTCCATCACCCCGTTCGGATGGTCGCTATCAGCGTCGCGTGGGTGCTCGCATCGGTCCCGCTGGTCACAATCGGGCCGGCGACGTTGGGCGTCTACGGCGCCGTCGCTTCCGTCCGCGAACATGGCCACGTCGACCGCGACGCCGTCAGAGAGACGCTTTCGGACCACTGGCTCGACGCGCTCCTGTTCAGCGGACTCCTGGTCGCGTTCCCGGCGCTCGCCGTCTTCTATCTCGGCCGGTTCTCCGCCTCCGGGTCGGCGTTCGCGGGCCTCCTCGGGATGGTCGGGTTCTATCTCGCGTATCACGCGTGGGTCGTCTTCGCGCTGGGCTTCGTCGCGCTCGCGCAGGGCGACGACGCGTTCGACGCCGTCACCGACGGCTACCGGTGGTCCGTCGAGCGGCCGGTGGCGACGGTGCTGGTCGGCGTCGTGACCGCGACGCTGTTCGTCGTATGTCTGGTCTTGACGGTCGCACTCCCGCTCGTGTTTCCCGCGCTCGCGGCCGCGTTCCACACGGAACTGGCCGCCCAAACGCGCGACCGAGAAGAGGATGCGGCCGACGCGGCCGACACAGCCGACGCGACCGCGCCGACCGACCGTCCAGTCTCCGGTGAGAGTCCGAAAAACGAGTTCTCCGCGACGTTTCGACGGTGACGCTACGTCCCGTCGTCGAGGGGTAGCGACTGGATGCCGTAACTGATTTCACAGAGATTCGGGCCGTCCGCGACCGACGTGAGTTGCAGTAGTTCGTCCCCGTGGCGCGAGGGCAGCAGCGGTGTCGTCCACCCGACGAACGCCCGACCGCCGAGGTCGCCCTCCGTCTCGAACGACAGCGGGGCGTCGACCGCCTCCCAGTCGCCGCTCCCGTCGAGGTTCGAGTTCGCGAGCACGACCTCGCCGTTCCCCTCCGCGAGGTCGCGGTTCCCGTCGACGAGCTGTTTTCCGGACACGAGTATCGTTCCGTCTTTGCCGCCGGCCCGTGTCCACGTCACGTACGGGCCGTTGATGAACCGCCGACCGTCGGCCGTCGAGACGAGGGTCCCCACGTCCGTCGGGTCGCCCCACTCCCGCCCGTCGGGCGAGGTCTTGACGTGGACCTCGCCGTACAGGTAGTCCGGCCCGATGACCTCGTAGCTCATCACGTACGTGCCGTTGGGGAGCGGGGTGACGGTGGGCATCCCCGGGCGCGTCGTCTCGTCCGGGATGGCCGCGACGAACTGCTCGTCGCCCCACGACTGGCCGCCGTCCTCCGAGGCCTTGTACGCGACCAACTGATTGTAGTCGTCGTCGCTCCCCATCCGCTCGTCGGCGAAGTAACAGACGAGGTTTCCGTCGTCGTCCAGCCCCAACTCCGGCTCCCAGACGGGGCTGTTCCCGTCGTAAGGGACGGCTTTGCCGCCCGTGACGACGGTGCTCACGAACTCCCAGGACTCCCCGCGGTCGGTGCTGGCGTACAGGTCGATGCTCGTCTCACCGAGTTGGCCGACCTCACCTTCGGGGACGTCTTCGGGGTCGTCGAGGATCGGAATGGAGTTCCCGGCGGCGAGGACCGTCCCGGCCGGCCACGGACCGACGGCGTGCGGGAGTTCAAACAGGGTCGGCTGGTATCGAAGCCCCCAGTCCTTCCCGCTCGTGTCGTGAATCTCGGAGAACTTCGACCAAGTCTCTCCCCCGTCGGTGCTTCGGTAGACGGGGAAGTACGGCTTCGACCCGCCGCTCATCGACGGATAGTACTCGAACGTCGCGAGCAACTGCTTCTCGCCGCCTTTCCCCGACCCGCGTTTCAGTCGCGTGACGCGGGGATACAGCGACCCGGGAGCGGGCGCGCCCGACGGGGGCGAGTACAGCGTCCCTTCGACGTCTGTCTGTTCGTCGTCGCGTCCGCGGCCCGCGATAACGCCGGTTGACCCGACCGCTGCGACCCCGGCAGCGCCGACCGCGGCGAGGTACTTCCGGCGGCTATGCTGGCGGCTTGAATTGCGTTCGCTCATGACGCAGCCGCATGTTAACACGGGACTACAATAACTGTACCTCCGCCGTCAGCTCAAAATAGAACGGTGGCGGCGCGGTTACTCGGTCAGCGTCAGACCGACGACGGACGCCGGCGGCGCGTCGAACGTGACCGTGCCGTCGCCCTCGTCGGTGACGTCCAAGACATCGGCTTCGAACGAGTCCGCGTTCTCCTTCGTCGAGTACTCTCGGATGTCGTTGCCTTCGAAGAGAACGGTCGCCGACGACACCGAGTACGCCGACGACCCGACGTCGACGGTGAGCGTCTCCGGTTCGTCGTGGCGGCGGTTCGAGGCCGTGACGAACAGTTCACCGTCGCCCTCAGAGGCCGATGCCGAGACCATCGGTACGTCGTTTTCTTCGCCTTCGATAGTGCGCTGTTCCGTGTCGACGCTCGTTTCGAGCGCCGTCCGGCCGACGTGGTTCTCGTACAGGTCGAAGACGCGATACGTCGGCGTCCGCCACGCGTCCTCTTCGTCGGTCTGGACGAGACACTGCAAGACGTTGACGAGCTGTGCGATGTTCGCCATCGAGACGACGTCGGCCCGCTCGTGGATGAGGTCGAGGACGCCGGCGGTCGTCAGCGCGTCCCGAACCGTGTTCTCCTGCTCCAGTCCGTTGTCGCTCCGCGCCTCCGGATGCCACACGCCCCACTCGTCGACGATGATGCCGATTTCGTCCTCCGGAACGTACTGCGAAATCGTCTCGGCGGCTCGGTCGATGTCCCCGCCGACCTTCTGTGCGCGCGCGAAAATCTTGTAGTACTGCTCGTCGGTGAAGTCGGTGTCACCGCCCGCCTGATAGTAGCGGTGGACGGAGAAGTGGTCCATCAGGTTGAACGGCGACCCCATGCCGAGGAACGAGCCCGGACCGTACTCCATGCCGCCGTTGAGGCTGTCGAAGAAGACCTTGTTCCAGTCGTCCGTGAGGTGTCCGCACGCGATGAACTCCGTCGACTCCTCGTTCATCAGCTTGTCGAAGCCGTTGAAGTAGTTCGCGAACCGGCGGTATTCGTCGGCGTACTCGTCGGGTGCGAACCGGCCGCCACAGCCCCAGTTTTCGTTCCCGATGCCCCAGTACTTCACCCCGTACGGCTCTTCTTGGCCGTTCTCTCGCCGTCTGTTAGCGAGTTCCGTGTCGCCGCCGTAGTTGCAGTATTCGATCCAGTCGAGCGCCTCCTGCGGCGTCGACGACCCGACGTTGACCGCGATGTACGGGTCGGTATCGAGGAGTTGGCAGAGGCGGAGGAACTCGTCCGTCCCGAACTCGTTGGACTCCTCGGGGATGTTTTCGCGCCCCTGGGTCCACCACAGATTCCGCCGTCGGGGACGCTCGTCGCGCGGGCCGACGCCGTCTTCCCAGTGGTAGTCGTCGGCGAAACAGCCACCCGGCCAGCGAAGCACCGGCATGTTCAGTCCGCGGAGCAGCGAGACGGTGTCCATTCGGATGCCGTCTTCGGTCTCGACTCTGTCGTCGTCACCGACCCAGAGACCGCCGTAGATACAGCGTCCGAGGTGTTCGGCGAAGTGGCCGTAGATGTTCTCCGAGATACGGTCTATCGGCTCGTGACTGCTAACGCGTACTTCACTCTGCATACGTTCTCCCATCAGTACCCGGTTAGATAACTATTGTGCCTTGTTCCCTGCTTACACGAGATGCGCTGTGGAACGGTCCGGATAAGCGATGAACCCGCGTCAAGCGTTGTGAGCGCAAGTCGGTGAGAGACGCGTTCGGTGCAACCGCACCAAGGTTCCCTATTTCAGAACTAGCTAACGTCGTTCCACGCATTACAATTACAAAGGTAAATATGTAATCTCCGTGGCGCCCAAAGTGGATACTCTCCGAAACCGGTCTGCTCGGCCGGTTTCGAGGGACCCGACGTGTTGTTCCAGCATAGTGAATAGCGGCAAATAACCGGGAACCATCGTCGCGGATGGGTAGTTCGACGACAGTCGTCGTTCTCGGAGACATCCAGCGGACTCCTCGTGAAATCTATCCTCACCGAGCGACGAGCCGACGCGAGATACGAGCCGTTCACGGAACGTCGCGGAGACGTTCAGAGGTTGACGCACCGAGAATCCGCAGGGACTCGTCGATGTCGATGGCGCATCCGCGCTCGCGAAAACCGTATCTCAGTCACGCAGCCGTCTCCAGACTGTAACGCGGATGGTTTCTGGAGCGCTGACAGGCGGTTGCGGTCGGGCTTTTGTCCGTGGAGAGCGTTTTGACCGACTCAAGGACGCGACACGCGTACGTTTCAATTCACACATCGGGGAAGGAGCCCCGTGTTTCTGGTATCGAAAACAGCAGACCGGCTGGGGCAAACGGGACGGAGCCGTCATCGTGAACTCAGGTGAGTCAGGCGACCAACTGGTCTGCGACCCGGTCGGTTGCGAGCGCGCACAAGGGTTCGACCTCAGTATAGCGTCGGTGCTGGAACCGGTACGACGTTCCAAAAAATGATGGCAGCGGGTGGTGTGCTGAGCTCGACGTGGAGTGCTGTCAGGTGTTCATGAGCTTCGGTCGGGACAGACCGACCCTGCGCATATCACCACGTCTGTGACATGACTGATACGTTAGTCTCTTGGTCGGTTGCGCTATCGACCATATGGCTTGACGACTGAGTTCGACATTAATTTTTTCGTCTCTGCAAATATTAATATCGGGACTGAACGCAACTACTCTTCGAGCGATACGACAATCGTCGTGGTAAGGGTTAAGTGACTATCGAATGGTTACACGAAACGCATGCGTTGCCCAAAGTGCAGTCACAGTCTCGCCATCTACGATTCGTTTTACGACATCGCCTTCGTCTGCGACTCGTGTGGGTACGTCCTTCCGCGGGGAGCAGATTGAACAGACAGCCGAACCGATAACCGACCAACCACACCGCTTAGCTGAATCGCGGCCGCGGACCGCAGCGCCGGAAGAGGAGTCACAACGATGTGTGAACACAATCTCGGAGGCTGATTTTGCTGCGTGACTTATTTGCAGCGTCGGTACGGAAAATCAGCCGTTTAATAGAGAAGATGTACGGGTATTCATCTTCTAACGCTATCGAATGTCTTGTTCAAAATCGGAGTGATAACAATAAATCCGATGAAGATTGCAATAATGGAGAAGATGAACTCGACACCAATCGTGACTGGGTCGGCAGTATCGCCAGTGTAGGTGTTGTAGATTGTGAATATGGTCGCAGCAACTACGGCGTTTGGAAGGTAATCGGAGACCAACTTTCGTAACTCCATATCCGAACTCGTCGGTGAATCCCCAAATTCGCATCGGTTAGGACGTAGTTGCCAGAGAATAGACACGGGTAGTATGCACCCGACACTACTCAGCTAATGCACACCAGATAACGCTGCAAGAACGTATCAAACCGATTCCCCTAATGAGAAGCAGGGGAAGAATCGCTCAGTTCGAACTAAATCCCGCTACAAACGGTTCGAGAGTCCGATATCCGCTCGATTTACTCGTGGACCCGCTGTGTAGCCAGTCGGTATTTACTCTTGAGTGTGAGGAAAGGAGACCAGAGCAAGAACGAACACCAGAGCTCACCTAATAGAGATACAAACGGATGGTCACCTACACGCCTCGAATGACCGATACGTCCGCTATCTCGCTTGTATATAGCAGCCTCGCCGTTCAGTTCTGACGTGAGACGCCGGTTCCAGAACTACCCTCCGAAACTGTGAGTGAAGCGGGAAATGGATATAGCGATATACGATGTATAGACGTTGTCGACCCTCGCTCGCGGGCCGAAACGGAGTACAGACAGGAGTTCCGTCACAGACACGCTTGCAGGGGCAGTCAGTTCACTCCGGAGAGGAGTACAGCGAAACGTAGCGCCCCGTGGGTCAGTCGTCGCCGCGTGCGGCGCTCCCAGCGCCGGCGTCCGGGGTCCGCAGCACGTCCGGGTCGGCGTCCGGGCCGAGCGGTTCCACGCGCACGCTCGACACTTTGAACTCCGGAATGCCGGCCTGCGGGTCGAAGACTTCCTGCGTGAGTTTGTTGACCGCACCGGCCGCGAAGTGCATCGGGATGAACAGCGTCCCGTCGCCGACGCGGTCGGTCACGGTCGCCTTGACGACGATGTCGCCACGCCGGGACTCGACCCTGACGTACTCGCCGTCCGAAACGTCGAGTTCCGCGGCGGTCGTCGGGTTGATTTCGATGAAGCTCTCGCCGACGTGGCTCATGAGGCCCTCGACGCGTCGGGTAATCTGTCCGGTGTGCCAGTGGTAGAGGACCCGCCCGGACGTGAGCGTGAGGGGGTACTCCTCGTCGGGGAGTTCGCCGGGGTGGCCGCCGTCCGCCGGCACGAAGCGGGCCAGCCCGTCGTCGAAGTTGAAGTTCCCCCCCTCGTAGTCGTAGAGATACGGCGTACCGGGGTGGTCGTCGTCCCAGCACGGCCACTGGAGTCCGTGCTCGTCGCCCGAATCGAGTCGCTCGTAGCTGACGCCGCCGTAGATGGGCGTCAACTCGCTAATCTCGTCCATGACTTCCCGCGGGTGGTCGTAGCCCCAGTCGTAGCCCAGTCTGGCCGCCAGCTCCTGCGTGATTTCCCAGTCCTGGCGCGCCTTTCCCGGCGGCTCCGCGGACGCTCGAACCCGCTGGACCCGACGCTCGGTGTTGGTGAACGTGCCGTGTTTCTCCGGCGAGGTCGCCGCCGGCAGAATCACGTCCGCGTGCTCTGCGGTCTCCGTCATGAAGATATCCTGAACGACGAGGAAGTCTAAGCTTTCGAGCGCCTCGCCGGCGTGCTGGATGTCTGGCTCAGAGAGCGCGGGGTTCTCCCCGACGATGTACATCCCGCGGAGATTGCCCTCGTGGGCCTCCGAAAGCATCTCCGGCACTTTGAGGCCGGGTTCAGCCGGTGGACGCTCGCCCCACACCTCGGCGAATTTCTCGCCGACCTCGTCGTCGGCCGGGTCCTGGTAGCCGGGGAGGCTCCCGGGCAGGGTCCCCATGTCGCCGCCGCCGCCCTGCACGTTGTTCTGGCCGCGGAAGGGCGACAGTCCGGCGCCCGGTTTCCCGACCTGCCCGAGGGTGAGCGCGAGGTCGGCCATCGCGAGGAGATTCTCCGTCCCGTGGCTGGATTGGGTCATCCCCATCGCCCAGCCGAAGACGACGTTCTCGGCGTCGGCGAGCGTCTCGGCGGCCGACTTCAGTTCGTCGGGCGAGACGCCGGCCAGCTCCTCGACTTTCTCGGGGGTGAACGCCTGAACTTTCCGTTTGACCTCCGCGAACCCTTTCGTATTCCGTTCGATAAACTCCTCGTCGTGCAGGTCGTGCTCGATGAGATATCGGATGAGTCCGTTGAGCCACGCCACGTCGTAGCCGGGCGTCGTTCTCGTGTACTGGTCGGCGTGCTCGGCGATGCCGATTTTCCGGGGGTCGAACACCACGAGGTCGGCCCCGTCGCGGACGTTCTGCTTGATGCGAGTCGCCAACACCGGATGCGACTCGGTCGTGTTCGACCCGCTGATGAGGTAGGCGTCGGCCTCGCCGATGTCCTCGTTGATGCGGTTCGTCATCGCGCCGTAGCCGAGCGTCTGTTGGAGCGCCGCCACCGTCGACGAGTGACAGAGCCGGGCGCAGTTGTCGATGTTCTTCGTGCCGAGCACCTGCCGCGCGAACTTCTGGACGAGATACGCCTCCTCGTTGCTCCCCTTCGACGACGCGAGGCAACTGACCGCGTCGACGCCGTGTTCGTCCTGAATCTCGCGGAGTCGGCCGGCGACGTAGTCGAGCGCCTCGTCCCACGAGGCCGCCTCGAACTCGCCGTCTTCGTTTCGAATCAGGGGCTTCGTGAGCCGGTTTTCGCTGTTGGCAAAGTCGTGGCCGAACTTTCCTTTCACGCACGTCGAGAAGTTGTTCGCCGGGGCGTTGTCCGGGTCGTCGACGGGTTGGACGCCGATGGCGTCCCCGTCTTTGCCCCACATCTCGAACCGACAGCCGACCGCGCAGAACCCGCAGGTCGTCTCCGCTTTGTCGAGGTTGCCCAGCCGGTAGTCGCTGACGAGCGACGCGACATCGAACAGTCGGCCCTCCGGCAGCGTCCGCGCCGCGAGGTTCTCGGCGGTGTGTTCGCCCGCGAGCATGGCCTTCCGGCCGTATGTTTCGAGGAAGTCGGACGCTCGGCGCTTGCTCTGGGCCATGTATCGGGCGACGCCGCTCCGTTTCTCCCGTCCCGCCCGTCCCGACTCGGCTTCGCCCCCAGCGGTCCCAGAACTGCCGGGGTCCGGCGAGCGGTTGGGTGCCGTCGTGTCGTCGAGGGTCTCGACATCCTCGTGTTCGATGACTCGCCCGACGGAGTTCCGTTGCGTGAACCCCGGAAGCGGGAGCGTCCCCGCGCCACCGATGTCTTTCTCGGTCAGGGCACCGGTCGGACAGACCGTGGCACAGTGCCCGCAGGAGACGCAGTCGGAATCCGCCATCGTCTCGGCGTCGGACTGGAAGCCGATGCGGGTGTCCTCCCCGGAGCCCTCGATACGGAGGACGCCTTCGACCTGCACGTCGTTACAGCCCTCGACGCACCGGTTACAGAGGATACACTTGTTGCGGTCGATTTGGATGAACGAGGAGCTGTCGTCGAGCGGTTCGTACTCGCTGCGGTCGTCGAAGACGCCGTAGCGCGGGTGGTCGACCCCCTCGCTGACGGCCGTCTCCTGGAGTTCACACCGACCGTTCCCGTTACAGGTCGTACAGCGTAGATTGTGGTTGGAGAGGACGAGGTCGAGGTTGACGCTCCGGGATTCCTCGGCGGCGGACGTGTCGGTCTCGACCGTCAGCCCGTCGGTGGCCGGGAACGAACAGGAGGGGACGACCCCGTGTTCGTCGGTCTCGACCATGCAGGTTCGACACTCGCTCCGAGGGCCGATTTCGTCGCTCGCGTCGCCCCCGCGGTCGTAGTAGCAGAGCGCCGGCACGTCGGCGTCCTCGTCGAGGCTGTCGGCGCCGGGGTCCACGCTCACGACCTCGTCGTCGACGGCTTGCATGGCGTCGATGACGGTCGACCCCGGCGGGACGGTGACCTGTGTGCCGTCGACGCTGAGTGTCGTCGGGGCCTCGCCGTCGGTTCCGACGGGCGGGTCGTTCGCGGTCCCGGTCTCGAACTCCGCCGTGACCGGCGTCTCGTGCTGCGGGTCGTCTATCTCCGGAACGCCCGGGAGTGGGTCGTCAGTGCTCATAGTTTGTCAGAACAGGTGCCGCTCGGACAGCGGCCGTCGGCGTGTGCTTCGAAACTCGATTCGAACTCGTCCATCGCGGTCAGCACCGGACGCGGTGCATGAGCGCCAAGCAGGCAGTTGCTCGACCGGGACATGACCCGACCGAGTTCGCGTATCTTCGCTCGGTCGAACGAGCCTCGGTAGACCGCTCGCAGCAGTTCGGTGAGTTGGACGGTTCCCTCCCGTCCCGGTACGCACCGCCCGCTGTTGGCTTCCGAGGCAAAGCGCGCCCGCTCTCCGGCAGTCGCGACCGCACACCGCTCGTCGTTCAACAGTTCGACGACGCCTTCCGTTCCGAGGCCGGCCGCGGTCAGTTCGGCCGCGGTCGGTGCGACGTCCAACGTCCGGGTGAGACCGCCGAACACCCCGCCGACGCAGGCCATCTTGAACGACCCCTCCAGTTCGACGGCGTTCCGAACCGTCGAGAGGCGGGCGTCCGCGCCGACCTCTATCGTCGCGGGCGCGGCTACGTCGCCGGTGACGGTCAGGAGTCGCGTCGTCGATGCGGCGTCTCTATCGGTGCCCTCTGGGTCCGCGAGCGCGAGCCGTACCCGGGCGAAGGTCCGCGGCGTGTGGATGACCGTCGGGCGACCGTAGAGCCCGTACTCGGCCGGCGTCGGCGGCTGGAGACGGGGCTCGATTCTGTCCGCCCCCTCTATCGCTTCCAGCGCCGCCGTCGGTTCGCCGGTGCGGTACTCGTCGGGACCGGTGACGACGACCGGCACGACCGGGAGTTCGTCCGCGGCGGCGTCGATAGCCTCCCGAAGATGTGCTTGCAGTTCGGTGTCGGTCTCGGCGACGTGGATGACCGCGTCGGTCGTGCCGAGGTACTCGGTGACGGCCGCCACGCCGTCGAGCACCGACATCGGCGACCCGGCGAGGAGCGTTCGGTCCGCGCGCTGGCGGTCGTCCGCGTCGTTCGCGTTCACGACGACGACCGGGTCGCCGTCGGTTTCTCGTGCGCGTCGCCAAGCGTCTGCGACCGGTTCGTCGGCGGCGGCGTCGCATCTACCTCGACCGACGAGCCCGGCGTCCGCGACGGCGCTCGCGTCCCTATCGAGCGAGTGAAACTGATACGCTGTCGGGTCCAGCGGGTCGAGCCACCCACAGGGGCCGAGGACGCGCCGCGTTCCCACCGCGAGCGGCCCGTCGGTCGGAACTGGCAGCGTCGTCCGCTCGGCGTCGTGGTCGACGACTGCCGCAGCACCGTCCGTCGGTAACTCCCCGTCTTCCATGGCGGTGACGAGGTCTCGGACTCTCGATGTCTCCGCGGTCGGGAAGAACGCGGTCCGCCCCGCGTCGGTCGCGAGAACCAACGGGTCGTACTCGCTGATTCCGGTGGGTCCCGTTCGGAGGACCGTGACGGAGTCGGCGGTGCGACGTGCGGCGCTCAACACACGCGCTCCGCGCTCCGTCCGCCCGGCTCCCGAGACCCGAAGTACCGGCGACCGGACTGCGTTTCCTGTGCGACTCATTCTCACAGATGAAGAGACACGGCGGGGTTAAAAAATCACCCCAACCCACTCGCGTCGGAGTGCGATTTCGAGGCGTTCGGGAAGCCGAACACGAAGTCGGTGCGAGCGCGAGTGGGCGGGAGACGGGTGACCGCTCCAGACGGGACAGCGAGCGGAGCAAAGAGCTAAGGCGGCGACGCGTCGTCTACCGTGATGATGACGAACCCACGGTTCGACGACGTGCGAGCGAAGGCGGCCGACGCGACTCGCGAAGACGACATCCAGTCCGTGTACACCGGACTCGTCCACGACGACGGTCGACAGGAGTACTACTTCGCCAACGACACCGAAGAGGCGTCGGAGTTACGCGAGACGGCGGCCGTCCAACTCGGAATGTTGGTTCGCGTCCTCGCGGACCGCTCCGAGAGCGACATCGAGGAGATTACCGACCTCGCGGCCGAGCGAGCCGAAAACATGCGATTGGAATAGCCGACGATTATAGCACCGACTGCTCGGAAACGCATTCTCGTCGGGACGTGTCGGCTCGAAAAATACCGGGCGCGTCGGGGTCCGTCGAGCGCCCGTCAGAGGTCAGCGGCGGTTCGCTTATTCGGTCACCGCGACCGCTTCGATTTCTATCGCGGCTCCTTTCGGCACGTTGCCGACTTCGACCGCGCTCCGAGCCGGCGGGTCTTCGTCGAAGAACTCGCCGTACACCTCGTTGAACTCCTCGAAGTCGTCGATGTCGTCGAGGAAGACGGTCGTTTTGAGCACGTCGTCTAAGGACGCGTCCTCGGCGGCGAGAATCGCCGCCACGTTTTCGAGACACTGCTCCGTCTGGTCACCGACCGAGGCGTCGTCGAGTAGCTCACCGTCGGGCGTCAGCGGGAGCTGTCCCGCGGTGAGAAGTAGTTTGCCGTTCGTCGTCGCTTGGCTGTACGCGCCAACAGCCGCCGGAGCGTCCGAAGTGCTAATCGTGCGCTTCATAGCCGGACCTTCCGGGCGGTTCCTATTAAATCCAGTTCGGGGACGGAAGCCGCCACACGTCGTGTAAGAAACCGGAGCGTTTGTGGAATGTCTCGGCGCACGCGCGAGTTGACGACGACCGTTCGGCGGCCGGGGAGTGGTGCGTCACCGGACGGTCCGGCAGGGAGCGCCGAGCGTGGCCGGGACCGGCGACTGCGATGCGGAACCGGGTCGTTCGGGTGTGTCCTCCAGAGAGTACGACGTGAGAGAACACAGCTAGTAACCTATCTGGTAGTTTGAGAATGCGCTACGCCACTCTACCCAACCGTAACGTGTCAGATTATGTCAAAATAGAGCCCACCCGAGCTATAAATAGTGACTGTTCGCAGATGTCGAGTGGAGTCCACACAATGTCTATGGACGCAGTCGTCTACAAAGGCGAACGAGAGGTCGCAGTCGAAGCGGTCGAAGAGCCCCAGATTCAACACCCGAACGACGTCGTCATCGACATCACGACGACCTGTATCTGCGGGTCCGACCTGCACATGTACGAGGGGCGGACGGCCGCGGAGCCGGGAATCGTGTTCGGCCACGAGAATATGGGTATCGTCGAAGAGGTCGGCGATGCCGTCAGCAGTCTCGAAGTGGGCGACCGCGTCGTCGCGCCGTTCAACGTCGCCTGTGGCTTCTGTGAGAACTGTGAGAACGGCTACACCGGCTTCTGTACGAACGTGAATCCGGGCTTCGCCGGGGGAGCGTACGGCTACGTCGCCATGGGCCCTTATCAGGGTGGGCAGGCCGAGAAGCTCCGCATCCCGTACGCCGACTTCAACGCGCTCAAACTGCCGGACGGACGGGAACACGAGGACTCGTTCGCGCTGCTCGCGGACATCTTCCCGACGGGCTGGCACGGCACGGAACTCGCCAACCTCGAATCCGGTGACTCCGTCGCCATCTACGGGGCGGGTCCGGTCGGCCTGATGGCCGCTTACAGCGCCAAACTCAAGGGCGCGGCCGAGATTTACGTCGTCGACCGCGTTCCCAGTCGCCTCGCGCTCGCCGAGGAACACTGTGACGCCACGCCCATCAACTTCGAGGAGGGCGACCCCGTCGAACAGATCAAAGAGATTCACGGCGGCGGCGTCGACAAAGGCGTCGACGCGGTCGGCTACCAGGCCATCGACCCGGAGAAGGAAGCCGACTCCGCGTACGACCCCGCCCGGGAGAACCCGGCCGTCGTCATCAACAACCTCATTCGGACGGTCCGACCGACCGGCGAACTCGGTATCCCCGGTCTCTACGTCCCCGACGACCCCGGCGCGCCCGACGAGATGGCCGCGCAGGGTCGCCTCGGCATCGACTTCGGCCTCCTGTTCGAGAAGGGGCAAGCCCTCGGCACCGGCCAGTGTAACGTCAAGGAGTACAACCGTAAGCTCCGCGACATGATAATCGAGGGACGCGCCGACCCGAGTTGGGTCGTCTCCCACCGCGTCGACCTCGAAGACGCGCCCGAGATGTACGAGAAGTTCGACAACCGCGAAGAGGGCGTCACGAAGGTCCTGCTGGAACCCTAGGACTAGGGGCAGCGGAGTCTCCCGCTCCCAACTCGGTTCCCACCGATACTCCTTTGCCGGTTTGCCCGGTATCCCGTTCTATGTGTCAGTACTGCAGTTACCGGTACCACGACGGCTGGACGCAGTTGTTGGAGTACGACGAGGTGTATCAGACGGTCATCGGCGGTGAGTCGGAGTCGACCTACGGCTTCCACGAATCGTGGGACGAACTCCGAGACGAGGTCGACCTCGGCGCGGCCTAGTCAGGCGGACTCGCGGGGAAACGGGTCGTCCGGATACGCCGCCTCTCGCTCGTCCGTCGTCGCCAGGCACTCGTCGAGTTCTCGGGTCACTGCGTCCTCGTCGAGGTCGCGGCCGATGAACACGAGTCGCGTCTGGGGGGTATCGTCTCCCCACCGACCGATGGGGCCGGCCTGCACCGACGGCCCCGCCTGACTCACGCCGAGAACCGTCTCGGGACGACTCGCGACCCACGCGAACCCCTTCGCGCGGACGACGTTCCCCCGCCAGTCGTCGAGCCACGCGTCGAGGCGCTGCGGGTGGAACGGACGGTCTCGACGGTAGACGAAGGACTCGACGCCGTGGGCCGTCGCTGCCGAGACACCCTCGTCGTGGATATGGTCGTGGTCGTGGCCGTGGTCCGCCTCGACCCCGTCGCTCGCGAGGGCCTGCTTCCAACCCTGATGGCGCTTCGCCGCCTCGAAATCGAAGCGCCCCGTGTCGAGAACCCGCGTCGGGTCGACGTCGCTGTACGTCGTCCGGCGGATGCTCGCGCGCGGCTGGAGTTCCCGAATCTCGGCTTCGACGGCGTCCAACGCGTCGTCGGGGACCATATCGCACTTGTTCAGCAACAGCACGTCGCAGAACTCGACTTGCTCGACGAGCACCTCCGTCAACGGGCGCTCCGGGTCGGGGGCGGCGTCCGGAAGCGATTCCGCCGGGTCGAACGCCTTCCAAAACCCGTAGGCGTCGATGACCGAGACCGTGGTGTCCAACCGGAGGTGGTCCGGCAGACCGCCCTCGTTCGACTCGCTCGCCAGCGTGCGTGCAATCGGGAGCGGTTCGCTGATTCCCGAGGCCTCGATGAGCAGATAGTCGAACGAGCGGTTCTCCGCTAGCCGCGTCACTTCGGTCACGAGGTCGTCCTGAAGCCGACAGCAGATACACCCGTTCGAGAGGTCGATGACCCCGTCGTCCGATTCGGACGCGACTAACTCCGCGTCGACGTTCAGTTCGCCCATGTCGTTGACGACGACGGCAATCTCCCTGCTACCGGGGTCGTTCAGGAGTCGGTTGACCAGCGTCGTTTTCCCCGCGCCGAGCGGACCGCTGACGACCGTAATCGGTATTTCCGTTGTGGACATATCGATGCTGTGTGACGCCTCGCGGGTGGTCGTAATGAAGACTGGGTCGGTCGACCAACACGGGAGACAGAACCCGCCGTGCTCCGGACTCCCGCCGTGAAAACACAAAATATATTGTAGTTGTCATGTATGGTTTCCCGTCTGTTCGCGTCGGGCACCGCGACCCACCGAGCGAACCGCAGAGTACGGCGTTGGCGGAGGCGTTCGCGACGCCGAATTCGCTCGGCGGTCCGCGAGAACGGCACATCTTTTTGGTCGCCGGTACTGACGAACGATCAGATGGCACCTCCAATCGCTGACCGACTCCTGCGGGTCGACTTGTCCGCCGGCTCGGTCGAGAGCACGCCGATTCCGGACAAGTGGCGACGGCGATACGTCGGCGGCAAGGGGTTGGGTGCCCGCTATCTCTACGACGAACTCGACGCCGGCGTCGACCCGCTCGGCGAGGAGAACGCGATGCTGTTCATGCTCGGCCCGCTTTCGGGCTATCTCCCGGGCGAGTCGAGATACGCCGCCATCACGAAATCCCCGCTGACGGGGTGTTTTCTCGACTCGTACGCGGGGGGCGAGTTCCCCGACTCGCTGGCCGGCGCGCTCGGGTCGCACATGGGCCTGCTCGTGACGGGTGTCGCGTCCGAACCCGTTCGCCTCGTCGTCGAAGACGGGGACGCGACAATCGAACCCGCCGAGACGTGGGGGTCTGGGACGGTCGACACGGCGCGGGCGTTCCCGAACGCGGCTGTCGCGTGTATCGGCCCCGCGGGAGAACGACAGGTCGCATACGCCACCATCGCCTCCGACGCCGGCGACCACCACGCGGGCCGCGGGGGAGCGGGAGCGGTGATGGGCTCGAAGCGACTGAAGGCCGTCGTCGCGCGGGGAGCCCCGCCCGACGCCGACGGGTTGGACGACCTGCGAGACGCCTACGCGGCGAAGTACCGAGAGACCGACACCGGACGGTGGCTACGGGCCAGCGGAACCGTCGAGACGATCGATTTCGCGAACGAGATCGGTGCACTCTCGACGCGAGGCTGGAGCGACGGACAGTTCGAAGCGGCTGAGGAGTTGGGCATCACGACAGTCGAAGACCGGGCCGTCGGCCGCGAACGCGCCGACACGGAGACTCCGGGCGGGTATCGTGTGGCCACGGAGGACGGCGACCACGTCCCGCGCGGTGCCACCGCGATGACGCTCGGAGCCGGACTCGACATCGACGACTTCGACGCCGTCGCAGTGTTGGGACGGACCTGCGACCGCCTCGGGATGGACCTCATTAGCGCCGGAAGCGCGGTCGCGTGGACGGTCAAGGCCAACGCCGCCGGCGTGCTCGACCGCTCGCTCTCGTTCGGTGAGCCCGACGGCGCGCGGGCCCTCTTACAGGAGATTGCGGAGCGCGAGTCGGAGCTCGGTGACGCGCTCGCGGACGGGGTCGAGGCGGCGGCGACGCGGTTCGGCGGGCGCGACCTCGTCCCCACGGTGAAGTCGATGGAGCTACCGGCATACGACCCGCGCGGCGCGCAGAGCATGGCACTCGCGTACGCGACCAGCGACCGGGGTGCGTGCCATCGGCGGGCGCGACCCATCGAACGCGAGGTGTTCGACGGCGACTGGGGAGCCGACCGGACCGCGGCGGAGGTCATCCGCGAACAGGACCGGCGGTCGACGCTCTGGAGCCTCATCGCGGATGACTTTTTCGGCGACGCGCTCGACGACCTCGGCCGGGAGTGGCTCGAATCGGTCGGCCTCGACCCCGCCGGCGGACTCGCCACAGTCGGCGAGCGGATTTGGAACGTGACGCGGCTGTTCAACGTCCGCGAAGGCATCTCGCGCGAGGACGATTCCCTCCCGGCCGCGCTCCAAGAGCCGCTCGAATCGGGGCCCCGGGCCGGTGCGACCGTCGACCGCGACGACTTCGACTCGATGCTCGACGCGTACTACCGCCGCCGCGGCTGGACCGACGACGGCGTGCCGACGACGCAGACTATCGACCGCCTCGGACTTGCTGCCCTCACCGATGACTTCGACACCCTCGATGACTGAACACCGCACGAACGGCTGGACGACGAACCGCGCGCACCCCGGAGAACGAACATGACGCTCGCTGATGCGCTCTGCGCTCGACGCGGCGTGGTCTGCGTCGTCGGCGCGGGCGGGAAAAAGTCCACGCTGTACGCGCTGGCGCGTCGGCTCGGCCGCGCCGTCGTGACGGCGACGGTCCGCATCCCCATCTTCGACCAGCACGTCGCCGACGTGGTCGTAACCGACAGGCCGGTCGCCGCGCTCGAAAAGGCGACCGACTGGCCGATGGGTGTCGTCCCCGACCGTGACCGCGACGACCGCTACCGCGGCTACGACCCCGACGTGGTCGACGCCATCGGGGAGTCGGGCGTCGCCGACGCGGTGCTGGTGAAGGCCGACGGCGCGCGGATGCGCGAGTTCAAGGCCCCGGGCGACCGCGAACCACAACTCCCGGCGACCGCCGACACCGTCCTCCCCATCGCGAGCGTCCACGCCGTCGGTGAACCGCTCACCGAAGACTGCGTCCACCGACCGGAACGGGTCGCCGCCCTCACCGACCTCGAAGTCGGTGATACGATTCGTCCGTCGGATATCGCAACCGTGCTCATCAGCGGGCGCGGCGGCCGCGCGGACGTTCCCGACGGTGCGACAGTCGTGCCCGTGCTGAACAAGGTCGACGATGCGACCCTCGAAGCTGTCGCACGGGAGATTGCATCGGACATCCTCGCTCGGTCGAACGTTCCACACGTCGTACTGACGCAGTTGACGGCGTCCGAACCCGTCGTGGCCGTCGTGGAGCGCTAGCGCAACTGTTCCGCCGCGTGAGCGAGCTCGTCGGGGGTGTTGATGTTCTCGAAGGTGTCGAGACTCGCGTACTCGCGCACTTCGCTCTCTTCGAGGACGACGTAGTCGAGCGTGAACAGCGGGTCGATGATTTTGTGACTCCCCTCGGCCAGCGCGGCTTCGCAAGCGTCGGCCATCGACGAGGCCCGGTACACCGCGTGCGTCGGCTGGAACCAGCCGTCACCGACCCGCGGCACGGCGGCGTCGTGGCCGGCCGCCCGCTCGAACAATCTGTCGATGAGCGCGGGTTCGAGAAAGGGCATGTCGCAGGCGGCGACGAACGCGTACTCCGTCTCGACGGCCCGCAGACCCGTCATAATTCCCGCCATCGGGCCCTCGTCGCGCTCCGAATCTTCCGCAATCGTTATCGGGTGGTCGTAGCCGTCGAGCGCGGCTCGGAGCGCAGCCGTCTGCTCCGGTCGGCAGTTGACGACGAGAGCGTCGACGACGCCGGCCATTCGGTCGGCGACGCGGCGGATGAGAGGTGTTCCAAGGAGGGATGCGACTGCTTTGTCCTCCTCACCGAATCGCGTCGAGTATCCGCCGGCAATAATGACACCAGTTCGCATACCGGCAGTGTTCACGTTCGTCGCGCAAAGCAGTTGTGCTACGAGTCGTATAGTCCGTCATCGTTTCGCGTCGGCTCGACTATCGCACCGCGCGGTATCTTCGGTCTACCGTCGCTCGAATTTCGGGAGGTCGACGCTTTTGAGGGTCAAGGCTTCGATTTCGGGACGTGAGAGTCGGTGAAAACGCACACATTACACAGCTAGCCGTGTTATTCAGAGTTTCAATGTATTTAAAGATAACGGGAATTGGAACTGACTGGCGGTGATAACTGCTGAATCGTAATTGTGCACTCGATGCTCGCTGCCGCAGTAGAGGTGTGTTGACCCCTCGTACGACGTTCTTCACTACTCAGTCGCCGCTCGTGCTATCACGCCGGTTCGTCAGCCGGAGACGAAGCAATAGATATTGCGCCATACAGTTTATGAAATTGACGACTGTCGGTTTGCAGTACGAGACAAACCCCCCGTCAGCACCGAGTCACCACAGTCGTGAGGGCCGAACCGGTCCAGTTAGAATAATCTGCTGCGTCACGTTTCGACAGTGAGTTGCAGCACTCTGGCGGTGTACCGGGAAAGTTCATCGACCTCAGTCCATCTCTCATCCGCGGGTGTTCATGCGGCTCGTACCCTGGAGTCGAAGCACCCAAAGCGGCCCTCTGCCGACCAATCCGAAACTGAATACACGATTTTCGAGACAATCAGCGGTGGTGAAATGTATTTGAGAAGAATACGAGTGTCGTTGTCTGCTATGGACAATGAGTTTTAGTAAACAACTGATGGAAGCGCGTACAGACTAAATGAATTGTATATCGCTATATTAAATTTGGAGAGTCGGTCGGAACACGGTTCGACGGAACTGTCGTTTTCGCGTTGTTCCCCGGTGGTGGCTCGACCGGGCGTTACTGATGGAGAAAACGGAGTAACGACCGCCAGACCGTCGAATCGAGGATTCGATTAGCGCACTGAGCTCACCCGACGGTCGCTGTGCAGCGACGTATCGGTTCAGTACTTCGCTCCGCTGGCGAGCACCGCTCGGAGACAGCAGTACTTAAACACCCATTGTAGATAGCATAACCGGGAAGTCAGTAAAGAGACTACTAACAATTGATGTCAGAAAAATTCGGTTCGGAACTGGACGGAAAGGTCGCAATCGTCACCGGCGCGTCGTCGGGTATCGGCAGCGCGACGGCCAAATCCCTCGCCTCTCGCGGGGCCAGCGTCGTCGTCGCCGCCCGCCGCGAAGGCGAACTCGAAGAACTCGCCGCAACTATCGAAGACGACGGCGGCGACGCCCTCGTCGTCCCGACGGACGTCACCGTCGACGACGACATCGACGCCCTCGTCGAGGCGACGCTCGACGAGTACGGTCGCATCGACATTCTCGTCAACAACGCCGGCCTCATGCCGCTTGCACACATCGGCGAGGCGGACCGCGAGACGCTCCAGACGACCATCGACGTGAACCTTACCGGTCTCATCACGCTCACCCACGCGGTCGTCCCGACGATGATGGAACAGGAAAGCGGCCACATCGTCAACCTCTCGTCGGTCGTCGGCCGGTTCCTCCAGGCGAACAGCTCGCACTACAACGCCGCGAAAGCGGGCGTCAAGATGTTCAGCGACTCGCTGCGACTCGACGTCGCCGAAGCGGGCATCCACGTCTCGTCAATCGAACCCGGCGCGGTCGACACGGAACTGCTCGACCACATCCCCGACGAGGAAGTCCAAAAGAACGTCAAGGACTACGTCGGCACGATGGACGCGCTCGCGCCCGAAGACATCGCGCGGACGATTACGTTCGTCGTCACGCAACCGGAGCGCGTCGACATCAACGAAGTCCTCATCCGCCCCCTCGATCAGGTCCAGCCCTGAGCCGCGTCGAACGACCAACACCTCACCTCTCGTTCGGCGTCTCGATACCGCGGTGACGTTTCGATACCGCGGTGACGGCGCGACGAGACGCGACGGTCCGAACCATGTTATCGGGTGCGTGTAGAGTCGTCGTTCGGTCCGAAGGCGACGTTCGGACGGCACGCTCGGGATACTGAGCCGCCGCGTGCGTGAGCGTCGTAGGAGCCGTCCGACGAAGAATACTGTTACTAAAACGGATACCGGGCGGTCACGCGCCGAAGGGTAATGATAGCATTACTGGCAATGACAACCGACATGGATTCTGCGACTTCAACCAAGAAAGATTACACGGATAAGTCTGTAATTTATTGGTCGGAACGACTCGGGGAAGCTGTTTCGCGGGCGAGAGCGAATCATCTCGAATCGGCGTAGGACACCGCCCGTGAGTCGTCTATCGGACGTTGAGTCGGCGTGAATCGAGAGTAAGGAGAGTATTACTAACCGGCCACGAACGCAGGTGTGGGACATTCGTTGGTCGGTGTCGTCACCGCCGCGCTGGGCGGTCGACCGACACGACACGGAGCCGCTGTTCCCGTTCGGTCACGGCCTGTCGTATGCGACCATCGAGTACGGCGACGTGACCGTGTCCGAGCGCGAGACCGGTGACGGCTTCGAGGTCGCCGTCGACCTCCGCAACGCGAGCGACCGGACCGGAACGGAGGTCGTACAGGTTTTTCGAATCGGTGGGAACGCCGGGCCACGACGCTCGAGGCGGAACCAACGCGGAAAAACGCGCCGCCGATGGCCGGTTCGCACCGACCGAGACGGTCGTCTTCGGGAGCGTCGCCCAAACGGGGGTCCGGAGGCACCCCGCCAGGCACGTTCGTTCGTGACGCCTGAGAGGAGCGAAACGCTAACCGGATTCGGAAGTATTTATTATCCAGAATCCGAACTCGGTAAAGAGGTCAGGTAGCACACGGCGCAGAACGGACCAGACCATGATATTCGAAAACACATCCACAGTCGGTAGTATCGAGTGGCGTTTCACCCCGTCTCGGTATCGAGATGCGTCCCGCCGATATGGAGGGTCCAATGAGTAGCTCAGTGTCCGAATCTGACTCTCCACTCAAGGTCGCAACGTTACTGTTTGCGACGACCTTGGTTGCGCTCTCGGGCGCAATCGTCAATCCCGTGTTGCCGGCAATCGAAAGCGCGTTCCCGTCGGTTCCGAACGCGGGGACTTTGGCGCAGCTCGTCAGCACGCTGACTGGGCTAATCATCGCTATCTTCGCCCCGATAATCGGCGTGATAGTCGACCGATACGGTCGGAAAGCGGTGTTGGTCGGGTCGCTGGCGCTGTACGGAGTCGGGCCATCACTGGCGTACGTCGCCGATTCGCTCTACGTAATTCTCGGGACGCGAGTCCTGCTCGGCATCGCCGTCGCCGGCATCATGGTGAGCAGTACGACGTTGATCGCTGACTACTACTCGGGCAAGCGCCGGGAGAAGGTGCTGGGCTGGCAGGGGGCCATCATGCCGTTCGGTGCAGCAGTCGCGGTGATCGCCGGCGGGGTCATCGCTGACCTCAACTGGCGGACTGCGTTCCTCACGTATCTCGTCGCCCTGCTCGTGCTCCCGGCGGTAGTCCGGTATATCGACGAACCGGACCGAGGAGATAAACAGCAGGCGGGGTCGATTCCAACGTGGACGGAGCTCCGAGAAATCCTGTCGACGCTCCCGCTCGCGTTCCTCGCGGCCCTCTATCTGATCATGTTTGCGGGGATGATCGGCTACAATCAGATTAACGTCGAGATTCCCTTCTATCTGCGGACGGTGACATCCGTCGGCGGACTGATGACCGGGGTCGCGCTCGCGGCGATGATGATTATCTCGGGGCTCGTCACGATGAACTTCGACCGAATCCGCGAGCGGTTCGACCCGGTCGTGATTCTGGTCGGCGTCTTCGTCGCGACGGGCGTCGGGTTCACCGTCACGAGCCTGACCACCAACTACTGGGCTATCGTCGTCGGAATCGTCATCGCGGGAACGGGACTCGGCCTGCTCCTCCCGACGACGAACTACTGGGTGTCCGCGCGGGTCGACGAGCAGTATCGCGGGCGGGCGCTCAGCGGCGTGACGACGACGCAGTTCCTCGGGATGTTTATCTCCCCGATAGCCGTCGCGCCGCTCATCGAGATGTTCGGAACCGGCCGAACCTTCCTCGTGCTCGGCGCGGTCGGGCTCGTGCTTGCCGGCGTCTTCGGCGCGGTTGCCGTGCGCAACCAGTCTTCGCTGACCGAAGCGACGCCGGCCGGCTCGGACGATTAGTCGCACGAGAGCGACGAGCGGGCGCGGATTGCTCCCGGTCGGGCGATAGCTGAGCGCAGTTGGCGCGGCCGCGACGGGACCGACCCGCTTGGACCCGTCCCGACCCGACCCGGCCCGACAGCGGGTCGGTCGGCCCGCTCCCTCGTTGGACGGTGTCCGCACAGCGACGTCGAAGGCGGACCGCCCGCGGAGAGGCGAGAGCGGTTCGTAGCGGTCTGCCGGAATGCAACAGAGAAAACTCGCCGCCGCGGACATTACGGCTGGGCTGCATCGTTAGCTATTCGGGGATAGTATTGTAAATAAGATTGAATTCTATTGGTCGGCCGCGTAGCTGTCAGTCCGCGAACGGTGGAGACGCTCCGCTCGTGGTTTTCGGGCGTGAAACTGCGCTCGACAGGATTCTATCGATACGATCAGCTCGAAAAACGGGGAGTAATCGACGCATGCAGCCGAATGGGTCTGCAACTGTCGGAGTTCGTGTTCGCTGAAGACCGCGTGTCTCCGAGAGTCGGAAAGATGAACCGGCCAGCGTCGTCTCTTGCCGTCGAATCGATTGGCCGTCGAAGACGAGTTTAACCCAACTAATATTGTCCTTGATAAGCAAGACACTATGATGAGTCGACGAGGGGTTCGTCGACTGTACTCTCTCCGTCGGCTTCGCTTTCGACGGGGTGTATCAGATGGGATAATTCGACGGTGAAGAACGGAACCGTGAGAAAAACGCGTTCGGCCGACGAGTACCTGCGGCGACGCGGCCGACGACACGGTGAAGATGTACTTATCCTACAATACCGAGTTCGAGAACGGATACGGTCGGTGACCGGCGACGACGTGCCGGACCGACCGCGTCAGTCGCCCGAGACGCTTTCATCGAACTGGTCGATGAGAGTCGGAACGCTCGCCCAACTCAACGCTCGGGGAGGTAGATAATCTGCCGACACAATGCGCTAACGGGCCAGCATGAGACGGCCAGTGAGCCAAGAGGATTCCGGCCTCGCTGACGACGGCTGCCGGCAGTGAGGTCAATTATCACCTGCACGCGGAATCCGCGCTCAACCGCCAACATCTGGCCGCGATAGTGAATCGCTATTCGAACAATACTCCGTGACGCGTCGGTGCGACGGCGAGCGACGCGGGAGCCGAGACGGACCCGGTGGCTCGGCGGTCACCGACGAGGGAGAGACAGAAGCGCTGTCCGCTGTCCGAGGCTTTTTTTCGCCGTGGGGAGATGTTCGGGCATGGATGCAGACCCGCGCGAAGCAGTCGCAATCGACGCCGCGGAAGTGGGAGCCGACCACGCGTCGGCGCGTTTCAGAACCGAACTGGACATCGAACAGAAAGGCGACGCAATCGACCTCGTGACCGAGGTCGACCGCGAGACACAACGGCGCGTCATCGCGGCGATTCGAGAGCGGTTCCCCGACGACGCGGTCGTCGGCGAGGAGGACGACGAACTGAAGACCGTCCCCGAGTCGGGCTACGCGTGGATTATCGACCCGATAGACGGGACGCAGAACTACACGCGGGGGGCCCGCGAGTGGGTGACGAGCGTCGCCGTCGTCGAGGACCAGACGCCGATTGCGGCGGTGAACGTCTCGCCCGAGACGGGAGACACCTACGTCGCGACGGCGGCGCGCGTCGAGCGGAACGGCCAACCCATGACGGTCAGCGACGAATCGAACACCAGCGCCTTTCTCGTCTCCTCGACGCTCCGGTATCAGGTGGGCGACCGGCCGGGAATCGAACGGCTCTCGGGCGATATCTTCGGGACGTTCGGTGAGATGCGAAAGCTCGGGACGACGCAGCTGACGCTGTCGCGACTCGCCGACGGGTCGATAGACGCGGTCATCGGATTCGACGAACACCCGAACGCGTGGGACACGGTCGCGGGGGTCTACCTCGTCGAGCGGGCGGGCGGAACGGTGACCGACATCCACGGGAACGCCTGGGGACCGGGACAGCCCGGTCTCGTCGCGTCCAACGGGCACGCACACGACGAGGTGCTCGAAGCGGCGCAGGCGGCGTTCGAGGAGACCCGATAACGGCGCAAACGGCATCACGCGGCATCGCGCCGATCCAAACCGAGTCCGTGGTGACGTGGGCGTGACCGCGACCTCGACCCTGAGCCCCGACCGACTGAATTACACGGTTACGCCTGTAATGGAGATGCGGACGAGAGACCGACGACGACGGGGAACCGTCAAGCGACCGGGAAGATATATCAACTCAAATATAGTTCTGAGCGCGGGAAGCCGCACAGGGGACCGACCTCGGACGGACGGCGCGGCCGCAGCGCGCCGACGGATGAGACGGCAAACGAGCCGGGTTGTTCACCCGCCGACGGACCTACTTAAACGTTCACGCGTCCGAAAACCGAGCCGAGAGCGGTCGTCTCAGCCGCTCAGTCGCCCGTGAAACCGACTCTCACGCGTCTCGGAAGACTCGGCGTTCCTAACTCCCGAATACGTATATATGAACGAGCCGGTCACCCCGCAGCGGCCACGATGATTCCGACTCGAACAGGTCGTAATAATCATAGAGAACCATGTTAACTATTGACAATCAAAGCGCGAGCACATAAACGTTCGACTCCGCGGAACGCTCGGAGCGCCGACCAGTCGGGGAGTGTCACGAGTACGCGAGCGTGCAGCGCCGGTGTCGCGGCCGTCGTGGGGGCGACAGTAGTCGTGACGGAGGTACATCTTTAAGCCCAGACCGTAGATTCCCCTCCATGAATAGACACGACCCGTCCGGCGTGCTCAAGACGACAGCCGCCTCCTTGGCGCTCGTCGACCACATCCTCGAACTGGAGGGGGCCACGATGGGCGAACTGGTCGAGGCGACCGACCTCGCGAAGAGCACCGTCCACGCTCACCTCAAGACGCTCGCGGAGTACGGCTACGTCGTGAACGTCGACAACGAGTACCACCTCGGGGCGAAGTTCTGCCACCTCGGAGACTACGTCAGGACGCGAAAGGACTACTACCGCGTCGCCCAAGAGACCGTCTCGTGGCTCGACAGCGAGTCGTCGATGGACGCGGACTTCGCGGTCGAAGAACACGGTCGCATCGTCTCGCTGTACGGCGACCTCGAATTCGCCAACACGCCGCGCTTTCTCATCGACGGCAGCCCGTTTCACGTCCACACGACGTGTTCGGGCAAGGCGATTATCGCCGAGTACCCGGAGACGCGAGTGCGGGAAATCATCGACCGCTGGGGACTCCCGGCGGCGACGGGCGACTCCATCACGACCGAAGACGAACTGTTCGCGGAGTTGGCGACCGTCCGCGAGCAGGGCTACGCCGAAAACAGCGGCGAGGCGGTCGAGGGGTTTTGGGCCATCGGCAAAGCCGTGAAGTCGCCGCGCGGCGAGGTGTACGGGTCGCTGAATCTGAGCGGTCCCGCCTACGTCATCGACGAGGAGACGCGGGCGACGCAGGTCGAACTGCTCGAACGCGCCGCCGAGCGGTTCGAACAGGGCGTCGCGGAGCTGTATCAGACCCAAGCGAACGAGCCGAACGAAGAGTGAAAACGAGGGCGAGAGGGTCGGTGAAGCCGTCGGGCGAAGGGGAACGCAGACGCGTTACGCCGGGACGTTTCCGGACGGGACGACGCCGTCGTCGGTCCAGCCGCGACGCTCGTAGTACGCGTCGAGCGCCGCCTCGAACCCGTCTAGCTCGTCGGCGTACGGGAGCGTGTCGTCGCCGCGGTCGAAGCCGCGCTGGTTGTTGAAGTGCCGTTCGAGCGTGACGATTCGGTCGCCGACGGCCAGCAGGTCCTCGAAGTCGGCACCGAACAGCATCTCGTAGCGTTCGGGCGTCATGAAGTCCCGCGAGAACTTGCAGACGATGCCGCTGTCGTTGAGCGCCATCTGGTTTTCCTTCTCGATGAGGCGCTTGGGTTTGCCCTCGAACCCCTCCGGCGGGTAGGCGTCGTCCTTGCCGACCAGCGGGTACTCCTGCGAGTAGAACACCGCGTACATGTGGTCCGCGCCGCGGTTGGCGACGGCGTACGACAGCCCCTGTCCGTGGAGGACGCGGCCCTCGTGGGCGGCGAAGTCCATCCCCTTGACCGTCCAGTTCTCCACGCCGAGGTCGTCGTGCACGCGGGCGATGCCCTCGGCGAGGTCGTCGCCGACGCCCTCCCGGAGCGCGATTTTCTCCACGAGGTCGTGGATGAGGTCGGTGTTGCCGAACTCGTCTTCGCTGGCGAGGTAGGCCGCGACGGTGTTGCCGGCCGAGATGGCGTCGAGTCCGTAGCGGTCGCACAGCTCGTTCGACTTCATCACTTCCACGATGTCGTCGACGCCGGAGTTCGACCCGAACGCCATGGTGACTTCGAACTCGGGCCCCTCGGTCTCGACGCCCGCCGCCTCGTCTCTCGTGGGGAGCTTGCACGCGAACGCGCAGGCCGAGCAGGTTCCCTTCTTGTACTTCTTCTGCTCGATGGCGTCGCCGTTGATGCCCTCCGCGCCCTCGAAGTGGCGCTCGGAGAAGTAGTACGACGGGAGACCGTCCATCTCGTTTGCGAGGTCCAGCACGGCGACCGTCCCTTGACGCTTCATGATGTGGTCGTCGGTGGCGGCGTCGCGGTGAATCTCCATCTGCGACGCCGGAATCTCGATGTCGGGCGCGGCATCGCCGCCGAAGGTGAGCGCCTTCACGTTCTTCGACCCGAGGACCGCGCCGAGGCCGCCGCGGCCGAACGCGCGCTCCTCGCTCGTCATGATGGAGGCGAAGCGCACGAGGTTCTCGCCGGCGGGGCCGACGACCATCGTCCGGTCGGCTTCGATGTCGTGTTCGTCGTCGAGGTACGCGACCGTCTCGGGGACCGTCGCGCCGGCGAGGTCCGGGACGGCCTCGAACTCGACGCCCTCGTCTGTGACGTGGAGGACGACCAGTTCGTCGCTCGCGCCCGCGAGTTCGACCGCCGAGTAGCCCGCGTCAGCGAAGTTCCGCGAGACGAACCCGCCGGCGTTCGACGAGCAGAGGCCGCCGGTCAAAGGCGAGACGCTGGTGCAGTTCGTGCGGCCGGTGAAGCTCATGGTCGACGCCTGCATCGGGCCGGTGCTGAAGTACACCCGGTTGTCCGGGCTGAACGGGTCCACGTCGAAGGGAACGCGCTCGTGGGCGAGTCGAGTGGCGACCCCGCGCCCGCCGACGTAGGATTCGAGAATCCCGTCGATGTCTTCCGTCCGACTCGTCTCGTCCCCCAGGTCGACCGTGAGAAGCGGACCTTTTGCGTGTAACATTGGAAAAAGAAGGAGTTGCCTCGCACAAATCCATTGTGGTTACTGTTGTGTCGCTAACCAAATCACCGC
The DNA here is from genome assembly GCF_003383015.2 of Haloferax sp. Atlit-48N. Classification (NCBI taxonomy): domain Archaea; kingdom Methanobacteriati; phylum Methanobacteriota; class Halobacteria; order Halobacteriales; family Haloferacaceae; genus Haloferax; species Haloferax sp. Atlit-48N. Next base: position 43,116 of record NZ_CP137693.1, read on the forward strand.
GGGAGGTCGACTTCGAAACCGGATACTGTGTACGTTATCAATAGGAATCGTGGACAAATTATTTATGACTGTTCTGCATGGGTTGAGGCATGGTCGCAGGTCCGCCGATTCACGAGTTGCACTTCGACGACGCGCCGAGCGTGGACGACGTTCCGGGGCCGAAGTCGACGCGACTCCTCGAAAAGCAACAGCGAATCGACAGCAGCGCCGTCTCGTACCCCGAAGACATCCCCATCGCGTTCGACAGCGGGAAGGGCGCGACGGTGCGCGACGCCGACGGCAACACCTTCATCGACATGTTCGCCGGTATCGGCGTGCTGAACGTCGGCCACTCGAACCCGTACGTCCTCGACGCGGTCCACGAGCAGACGGACAAGTTCGTCCACACCGTCGACTTCCCGACCGAGGCCCGACTCGACCTCATCGAGAAGCTGGACGAAATCGCGCCCGAGGGGCTGCGCGGGAACAACCGCGTCGTCTTCGGCGGTCCGACGGGGAGCGACGCCATCGAGGCCTCGATTAAACTCGCCAAGTACAACACCGAGGGGACCGGTCTCGTCGCCTTCCGCGGCGCGTACCACGGCGCGACGAGCGGCGCGATGAGCCTCACCGGCAACAAGAAGTTCAAAGGCGACTACGCGCCGCTGCTGCCCGACGTGGTCCACGCGCCCTACCCGAACACGGTCGAGATGGGCAAGGGCCCGCAGGAGGCGGTGGACCACTGTCTCGAAGAGGTCAAGGCCATCTTCGAGGACCCCTACGGCGGCCTCGCCAACCCGGCGGGCATCTTTGTCGAGCCGATTCAGGGAGAGGGCGGCGTCGTCACCCCGCCGAAGGGCTTCCTGAAGGGTCTCCGCGACATCGCCGACGACAACGGCGTGCCGCTCGTGTTCGACGAGATTCAGAGCGGCCTCGGTCGCTCCGGCAAGTGGTGGGCCAGCGAGTGGTACGGCGTCACGCCGGACGTGATGACCTCGGCGAAGGCGCTCGGCGGGACCGGCTTCCCGCTGTCGGCGACCATCTACCACGAGGACCTCGACACGTGGGGGTCGGGCGACCACGCGGGAACCTACCGCGGCCACGTCGTCGGGATGCGCGCCGGCACCCGCGCCATCGAGTACATCCAGGAACACGACCTCCTCGCGCACGCCCGCGACCTCGGCCAGTACATCCGCGGCCGGCTCTCGGAGGTCGCGGAGGACAACCCCCGAATCGTGGACGTTCGCGGGAAGGGCCTGTTCATCGGCGCGGAGTTCGTCGACGCCGAGGGCAACCCCGACGGCGACGCGGCCGACGCGCTCCAGCAGTACTGCTTCGAGCGCGGCGTGCTGGTGTGGAAGGCCGGCCGGCACGGCAACATCCTGCGGCTGCTCCCGCCGCTCGTGCTCACCCGCGACCTCGCGGAGACGGCGCTCGACGTCATCACCGACGGCATCGAGTCGGTCACGGCCGAAACGCAACGAGTCTAACCACCCTCACCACCGATGCCACCGGAACGAGTCATCACGGACGACGCCCCGCGCACCGACAACCCCTACTCGCAGGGCGTCGTCGCCGGCGACACGCTCTACGTCTCGGGCTACGGCCCGGTTGACCCCGAGACGGGCGAGGAGGTCGACGGCGACATCGAAGCACAGACCGACCGCGTGCTCGACAACATCGCGGCCGTCGTCTCCGAGGCCGGCGGCGACGGCCTCGACGACGCGGTGAAACTGACGGTGTACGTCACCGACCTCGACGACTACGAACGGGTGAACGAGGCGTACGGCGCGCGGTTCGACGAGGTGCCGCCGGCCCGCGTCTGCGTCGAGGTGGCGCGACTCCCCGGCGACGTGCGAGTCGAGATGGACGCGATAGCGTATCTCGGATAGGTCGCGGATGCGGGGACGGGGCGCGGGGACGCACCCGCGCGACAGCCGAGGTTCCGGGGACCGGCGACCCGCCGGTCAGTCGTTCAGGTCGTCGACTCGGCGGTCGCGCCGCTCGTTCGCGGCGTCGATTCGCTCGACGAACTCGGACATCTGCGCTTTCATGTCGGCGCGCAGGTCGGTCGCAGAGAAGTCGTCGGACTCCGCGAGGAGCCTGACGAACGCCTGTAACTCCTCGTCTGTGAGCTGGTCGAACGCGCCGCGTTCGAGCTTGTCGATGACGGCGTCGACGTCGATTTGGCCGACCGGTTCGACGTTGAAATCGACCGTGACCATCCGGTAGTCGGAGCCGGCCAGTTCCTGTTCGGCCTTGTTGACGCCCTCGGCGAGCATGTCCTTGAACGGGGTGTAGTAGCCCATCGTCCCGAGGTGGAGGAAGGCGAGCATGTCGGTGATGCCCCGCGTGTACGCCTCGCGGTCGGCGGCGTCGGGGTTGAACACCGTCTCGCGGTCGCGGTCTTCGAGCGACTCGAACAGGATGGTGAAATCGAGGATGGCGTTGCGGAGGCGTCGTCGAATCCGGTTTCGCTTCTGTTTTTTCGAGTGGTCGGTGTAGTCGGTCTTCCGGCCGAGCAGGAACTCGCGGTCGCTCGGCGTGAGGATGCCGCGGCCGCGGTCGGCGGCGTAGGCGAGGTCGTCGGTGCCGTCCGTTCCGTCGGCGTCGTTTGCCATATACAGAACGCGTGTACGAATTCGATTAAGCGTTACGAACGAACCGGAAATTCGGCAGATACGGGCCGGAAACCCGGGATTCCTCGGATTCTGTCTACAATTCGTGTGAGAACGCCGGGAGCGCGCGAACGAGGCGGCACCGTTCGGAGCGAAGCGCCCGGCCACGGCGCGACGACCAACCGAAATCGAACCGACCACCGATTTTTCGACCGTTTGTAAACGGATTCCGTTCTCGGCGTCACCGATAACCACAAATTTTATGGTAATGTTTGCACTTGTCGTGACGTAAGACACCAGGTAGCATGGTGTCCGTCGGAGCGATAGCATGACAGACCACATTACAGCACACGGGTGCAACGGTCATCGTGGCGCACAGTTCGGGGCGCGGGCCTCGACCAGTCAGTCGGGAGGTGACGGCTCCGTGCGCACGGAGTCGAGAGGCGCGGTCACTCACGGGGGGTGTCGGCGGTGAGTTCCTCCAACGGCGCGGTCAGCGAGTTCCTCGACGAAATCGAGCCGGTGATATTCGCGTTCGGCGCGGCGATAACGCTGCTTTTCGTCGGCGCGTTCAGCCTCAACCCCGAGGGCTCCTACGAGTTCGTCCTCGGGATTCGCCGGTGGATTCTCGCGACGTTCAACTGGTTCTTCCTGATAGCGATGCTCGGGTTCGTCCTGTTCTTGGGCTTCGTCATCTTCGGGCCGTGGGGGAACCTGAAGCTCGGTGACGAGGACCCCGAGTACGGCTTCCTCTCGTACTTCGCGATGATGTACTCCGCCGGCCTCGCGGCGGGCATCGTCTTCTGGGGCCCCGCGGAGGCGCTGTTCCACTACTCGACGGTCCCGCCGCTGTACGGGGCCGAGGCCCAGTCCTCGGCGGCGATGCCGCTTGCGGTCCAGTACTCCATCTTCCACTGGAGTCTGACCCAGTGGTCGTGTTTCACCGTGATGGGCCTCGCCATCGGCTACTTCGTCTACAACTACGACGCGCCGCTCCGCGTGTCGGCGGTGCTGACGCCGATTCTCGGCGCGGACAACGTCGACGGCGCAATCGGGAAAGTCGTCGACATCCTCGCCGTGTTCGCGACCCTCGGCGGCGTCGCCACCTCGCTTGGCTTCATCGGGAGCCAGTTCATCACCGGCCTGAACTTCCAGTGGGGTATCCAGCTCGGTGACGTGGGGACCATCCTCGTCATCACGGGCATGGTGGTCATCTTCACCATCTCGTTGGTGTTAGGCGTCGACAAGGGGATTCGCCGGCTCTCGAACTTCAACATGGTCGTGTTCGGCCTATTGATGCTCGCGACGCTGATATTCGGGCCGACCTTCCGCATCCTCGAACTCGGTACGCAGGCGACCGGCGGCTTCGTCGGTGATTTCTTCCAGATGAGCCTGTTCACGCAGGCCACCGCGACCAGCGCCAGTAAGTGGGTCAACGCGTGGACCGTCTTCTACTGGCTTTGGCCGCTCGCGTGGTCGCCCTTCGCGGGGCTGTTCATCGCCCGCATCTCGCGCGGTCGGAGCGTCCGCGAAGTCGCGTTCGCCGGCATCGGCGCGACCTCGCTCGCGACGGTCCCGTGGTTCGCCATCGTCGGCGGCGCGGGCGTCATCATGCAGCACACGGGCGCGGCGAACGTCCTCGGTCCGGTCTCGGAGTACGGCGAGGCGGTCTCGGGGTACGTCCTCTTCGGCAATCTCCCCATCGCCGGGCCGCTCCTCCTGTTCGCGTTCCTCGTGCTCGTGACGACGTTCTTCGTCACCTCGGCCGACTCCTCGACGCTCGCGGTGTCGATGATGACCACCGGCGGGAAAGAAGAGCCGTCCGCGCTCAACCGCATCTTCTGGGCCGTCCTCCAGGGCGCGGTCGCGTCCATCCTGATGGTCGTCGGCGGCGTGAACGCCTTGCAGTCCGCGGCGATTATCACGGGCGCGCCGTTCGCGATTATCTGCGTGATAGCGACGCTCGGACTCATCCGAACCTTCCAACAGGACTACGGCAGCCTCCTCCTCCAAGACGAGACGCGCCTCTGGGGGAAGTCGGAGTCGACCGGCGGGCAAGCGCCGGCCGTGAACGTCTCCAGCCACGACGACGACTGACGCCGAGTCCAGCCGACCGCAGTTCCGTCCCCGTCGCCGTCCGTCTCCGTTCTCTGCGCTCGGTTCCCATCGCGAGCGCCGCCGGCGCGGTCGATACGGCCGACGCGACCGACGCGAATAGACCAACACGGTCGTCCCTGAGATACCAAGTTTTAATGTATGCCATTAACAAATCCTGTGTATGAATCGGGATACCGCAGAGCCGGACGCAGCAGCGCTGCCCGGACCCAACGCCGAGAAGTGGGTCGAGTTCCACCACGAACACGCCGCGCCCAGCGAGTACTCCCACGAGTTCGTCTGGGACGTGACCGCCGAGGCCGACGGCCCGTTCGTCACCGACGTGGACGACAACGTCCTCTTGGACTTCACCTGTCACATCGGGGCCGCCCCGCTCGGCTACAACAACGAGAAGGTGCTGTCGAAACTCCGGGAGTTCGACCTCGTCGAGCCGATGAAAATCGCCGGGCAGGACATGTACTTCGGAGCCGGTCCGGACCCCGAGACGGCCGAGTTCCCCGGGGCGAGCCACCTGATGGACAAGCTCACCGACGTGTCCTCTCACTACGGGATGGACACGGTGTTCCTGTCGAACTCCGGGGCCGAGGCCGTCGAGAACGCGATGAAGATAACGCACGACCACGAGGCCCCCGCGAAGTACGGCTACGCCTTCGAGGGGAGTTTCCACGGCCGGACGCTCGGGACGCTCTCGCTCACGAAGTCGAAGGAGGTCTACACCCGCCACTATCCGCAGGTCGCGGGCATCGAGACGGTGCCGTTCTGCGCGGATTCGGGCTGTTCGGGGGGCGACGACGCCTGCGACTGCGGCTTCTTCGCGGGCGACGGCTCGCGGTTGCGGAACTCCCTGTCGCCGGAGGGCGGCCACGTCAACCCCGACGAGGTCGCCTTCGCGATTCTCGAACCGATTCAGGGCGTCGGCGGCTACCGCTTCCCGAGCGAGGCGTTCATGGCCGAGGTGGGCGCCGTCTGCGACACCTACGACATCCCGCTCGTCGTGGACGAGATTCAGTCCGGCGTCGGCCGCACCGGCGAGATGTGGGCCGCCGACCACTACCCCATCGAACCCGACGTCATCGCCAGCGCGAAGGGACTCCGCGTCGGCGCGACCGTCTCGCGGTCCGACGTGTTCCCGACCGAGAAGAACCGCCTCGGGTCGACGTTCGGCGGCGGCGACCTGCTCGCGTCGATGCAGGGCGCGCTCACCCTCGACGCCATCGAGGAGTACGACCTGCTCGACAACGCGACCGAGCGCGGCCGGCAGGCGAGGGAACTCCTCGCCGACGACGCGCCCGACCACGTGGTCGACGTGCGCGGCAAGGGTCTGATGCTCGCCGTCGAGTTCGACACCAAGAAGCGCCGCGACGCCGTCGTCGAGGCGGCGCTCGACCGCGGCCTGCTCACCCTCGGCTGCGGGAAGAAGACGATTCGCCTCCTGCCCCCGCTCGACTCCACCGAGCGCGAAATCGAGCTGGGCGTGGGCATCTTCTGCGAGGCGATGGACGCCGTGGCGACCGAAGCGGTCGCGTGAGGGTCGGCGTCGCCAGCGAACAGCACAGAAAAGATGCAGGCCCGAGAGGGGCCACCCCCGTTTTTCCGGACGCGTCAGGATGACTCAGTAGACTCGCCGCGCTCGTCCAGCGAGTGCGAAGCGACTTCGACTCCGTCAAGCGCCGAAAGCGAGTCGAGGGCGTCCGCGAGGTGGTCCGGGCCGCTCCCGTCGAGTCGGACCTCGACCGGAACCCGATTCGGCGCGTCGGACGCGGTTCGGGCGGCGCGCTCGACGCTGTCGAGTTCGGCCCCCGAGGCAGCGACTGCCTCGGAGAGGTCGCCCAGCGTCGCCGGCCAGCCGTCGAGTTCGAGGCGGGCTTCGACGGCGCGCCCGAGCGCCTGCATCCCGACGCGAGTCAGTTCGGCGTGTTCGGAGAGGCCGACGTTGCCGCCGGAGACGACGGCCGCGACGCGCTCGTCCTCGACGTCGACCGCGCCGGAGAGCAGCGCGGCGACCGGGGCCGCGCCGGCCGGTTCGGTGACCGTCTTCGCCCGCTCCGCGAGGACCGTCGTGGCGACCGCGAGGTCCGTGTCGTCGACCGAGACCACGTCGTCGACGCGGTCGCGGACGACCGCGAAGGTCCGCTCTAACAGTCGCGCGTCGGCGATGCCCTCGGCGACGGTATCGACCGCCGAGAGCATGCGAATCTCGTCGGCCTCCAGCGAGGGCTTGGCGTGGGCCGCGCCCTCGGGTTGGACGCCGATAACTCGCACCTCGGGGTCCCGCGCCTGCATCGCGGTGGCGATGCCCGAGATGAGCCCGCCGCCGCCGATGGAGACGAGAACCGCGTCCACGCCGGGCGCGTCGACCGCGATTTCCCGCCCGACGGTTCCCTGCCCGGCGATGACGGCCGCGTCGTCGAAGGGGTGGACGAACTCCAGTCCCTCGTCCTCTGCGAGTCGCAGGGCGTGTTCGTACGACTCCTCATACAGTTCTCCTTCGACGACGACGTCCGCGCCGTAACCGCGGGTCGCGTCGATTTTCACCGCCGGCGTGATTTCGGGGACGACGATGGTCGTGTCGATGTCCAATAGGTCGCCCGCGAGCGCGACACCCTGCGCGTGGTTGCCGGCGCTGGAGGCGACGACGCCCCGCTCGCGCACCGATTCGGGGAGTTGCGCCATCGCGTTGTACGCGCCGCGAATCTTGAACGACCCCGTCCGCTGGACGTTCTCCAGTTTGAGGTCGACCCGCTCGGCCCCGCAGCGGTCGGCTATCGTCCGCGAGCTATCGAGCGGCGTCCGGTGGACCACGCCGTCGAGGCGCTCGTGGGCGTCCGCCACGTCGTCGGCGGTGACGATTTCGGACGCCGGCGGTGCCGACTCGCCGGTGACGCGCCCGTCGCTCATCGGTTCGCTCCCGCCCCAACTGTCGGTGCCGACTCGACCCCCGAGACCGACAGAATCGACCGCGTGAGCACGTCGACGCCGGTTTCGAGGCTTCGTTCGTCCACGTCGAACGTCGCGGTGTGGTGGCTCGTCGGATGGTCGGTCCCGACGATAGAGTAACAGGCGAGGCCGCCGTCGCGCTGGACGCGCTCCATGAGGAACGTCGCGTCCTCGCTCGCGCCGAAGTCAGCGGTCTGGACGACGCGGTCGACGCCCTCGACGGTCTCGGCCGCGTCGGCCACAGCCTCCACGAGTTCGGGGTCGCTGTCGGCCCGGGGACTCTCGCTGACCACGTCGACCGTCGCCTCGCAGCCGTGCAGTTCGGCGGCCTTCTCGAACCGCCGGCGGAGTTCGGACTTCGCGTACTCCATGAGTTCGGTCGTCTCGCCGCGCGCCTCGGCGACGGCTTCGACCTCGTCGGCGATGACGTTGCTGGCGGTGCCGCCTTCGACCCGACCGACGTTGACGCGAGTCATCCCGTCGGAGTGTCGCGGGATGCCGTAGACGCTCTCGATGGCCGTTCCGAGCGCGTGGATGGCGTTCGCGCCGGCCTCCGGCGCTTTTCCGGCGTGGGCGGTCGTCCCCTCGATTTCCGCGTCGATGTGGCACATGGCGAGCGGTTTCTCGATGCCGGCGACGACTTCGCCCGTCGGGTGGTCGAGGCCGACGTGGACCGCGAAGAAGTAGTCGATGCCGGCGGCGTACTCGCTTTTCGCCATGGGCGCGCCGCCCCCCGAAACCTCCTCTGCCGGCTGGAAGAACACGACGAGGCGACCCGAAAAGTCGCTCTCCTTGACGGCTTCGAGCGTCGCCAGCCCCCACGTCATGTGGGTGTCGTGGCCGCAGGCGTGCATCGTCTCGCCCGTCTCCGAGCGGAAGCCCTCGGCGGCGGGGTCGTGGCCCGCGTCGGCCGACTCCTCGATGAACAGGCCGTCGATGTCGACCCGGAGGCCAACCGTCGGTCCCTCGCCGCGGTCGAGGACGGCGACACAGCCGGTCGTCCCGCCGCGGAGGGGTTCGAGAAGCTCCGGGTCGGTCCCGCGGTCGAGCGCCCGCTCGTACCACTCGTCGAGCCGGTCGTCGCTCGGGACGGCCATCCGGTCTGCGGGGTCGTAGGCGTCCGCGCCGACGGCGAGTTCGTCCACGCCGATGGCGCGGAGTTCCTCGACGAGCCGCGCGGTCGTCCGGAACTCGCACCAACCCGGTTCGGGGTGGCGGTGGAGGTCTCTGCGAAGCTCCGCTAATCGCGCTCGAACGGCGTCAGCCATGCGTACACGTACCACCCGCCACCCACTTAAGCATAAACGGTATCCGTGGACACCGGCTACACAAAAAGACTAAGGGAGCGTCACCCAATCGATGTAGCAACCGCGCCCGCGACGCGCGCGACCGATATCATGACCGAGACAGACATCGTCGTCCTCCGCGAGGGGACCGAGGGCCTTTCGATGGAATCGTACGCCGACGCGCTCCGCGAGCGCCTCCCGGACCGGACCGTGACGCTCGCCCGGACGCCGAAACAGGAACGCGAACTCGTCGCCGACGCCCGCGTCGTCACGGGCATCACGATAGACGAGGACCTGCTGGACCGCGCCGACCGCCTCGAACTGTTCGCCTGCACGTTCGCCGGCACCGACCACGTCCCGATGGACGCGCTCACGGACCACGGCGTCGCCGTCACCAACGCCGGCGGCATCCACGCGCCGGGCATCGCCGAGCAGGCCATCGGCAACATGCTCGTGTTCGCCCGCCGCCTCCACGAGGGCTGGCGGCGCAAAGAGCGCGCCGAGTGGCGGCACTTCCAATCGGGCGAGTTCACCGACAGCACGGTGACGATTATCGGCCTCGGCTCCATCGGGCAGGCCGTCGCCCAGCGCTTGCAGGGCTTCGAAGTGGAGACCGTCGGCATCCGCTACACCCCGTCGAAGGGCGGGCCGACCGACGAAGTCGCCGGCTTCGAATCCGACGCGATTCACGACGCGCTCTCCCGGAGCGACTACGTCGTGGTCGCGTGCCCGCTGAACGACCTGACCCGCAGGCTCATCGGGGACGCGGAGTTCGCCACGATGCCGACCGACGCGGTGCTCGTCAACGCCGCCCGCGGCGGCATCGTCGACACCGACGCGCTCGTGTCGGCGCTCCGGTCGAACAAGATTCGCGGGGCCGCGCTCGACGTGACCGACCCCGAGCCGCTCCCCGCGGACCACCCGCTGTGGGGGCTGGAGAACTGCCTCATCACGCCTCACACGGGCGGACACACGCCGAAACACTGGGACCGCCTCGCCGACATCGTCGCCGGCAACCTCGGGCGGCTCGACGAGGGCGCGGAGCTGGAGAACCAAGTGCTGGCCGCCGAGTCGAACTGACTCCCGATGGCGACGCAGGAACGCCCCGACGACCCTCGCGGCGACCGGCGGGCCGACTCGCAGGTCGACCGGCGTGTCGACCCAAGCGACGACCCGCGCGCCGGCTACGACTACGCCGGCGGCGACACCGACCGCGAGGCGCTCGTCTCCGACCTCGACCGCCTCGTCGACGGCGACGTTCGGTTCGACGAGTACACCCGACAGCTGTACGCGACCGACGCGTCGGCGTACGAAGTGCTCCCCGTCGGCGTCGTCATGCCGACCTCGACCGCCGACGTGGCGGCGGTCGTGGAGTACTGCGCCGACCGCGAGATTCCCGTCCTCCCGCGCGGCGGCGGCACGAGTCTCGCCGGGCAGGCCGTCAACGAGGCGGTCGTCCTCGACCTCTCGCGGCACATGGACGAGGTCGAATCGGTGGACTCCGAGGCGGCGACGGCGACCGCGCAGGCCGGGGTTACGCTCGCGGAGCTCAATAACTCCGCGGCCGACCACGGTCTCACGTTCGGCCCGGACCCCGCCGCGGGCGACCGAAGCGTCCTCGGCGGCGCTATCGGCAACAACTCCACCGGCGCGCACTCGCTGAAGTACGGCAAGACCGACTACTACGTCGAAGAGTGCGAGGTCGTCCTCGCGGACGGGAGCGTCCACCAGTTCGGCGAGGTGGGCGTGGACGACCTCCGGGAGAAAGCCGACCCCGACAGCGACGCGTGGGGTGCCGACGGTCCGGAGAGTCCGCTTCTCCCCCGAATCTACGCCGAGGTCGTCCGCGTGCTCGACGAGGAGCGCGAGGAGATAGACGCCCGCTACCCGGACCTCAAGCGCAACGTCTCGGGGTACAACCTCGACGCGCTGGTCGACGAGGCGCGCGGGGAGCGCCCGCTTTCCGACGGGACCGGCACCGACCCTGACTGCGAGGCGGGGTCCGTGAACCTCGCGCGCCTGCTCGCCGGGAGCGAGGGCACCCTCGCCGTCGTGACCGAGGCGACCGTCTCGCTCGAACCGCTCCCGGAGACGAAGGCGGTCGCGCTCCTCACCTACGAGGACGTGTTCGACGCCGCCGCCGACGTGGCCCCCATCCTCGACCACGACCCCGCGGCGGTCGAACTCATCGACGACGTGCTCATCGACCTCGCGCTCGACACCGCCGAGTTCCACGACGTGGCCGCGTCGCTCCCCGACGGCACCCGCGCGGCCCTGCTGGTCGAGTTCTACGCCGACTCCGACGCGGACGGTCGGCGGAAAGTTGCCGACCTGCTGACGGCTCGCGCGCCCTCGGTGACGCCGGAGGCGACGCCGTCTTCGGGCGTCGGCGTCGCTGACGACGCCCGCGCGTTCGACGCGCTGGAAGCCCACGACGAGGCGGCGCGCGCGGGGCTCTGGGAGATGCGCAAGGCCGCCGCGCCCATCCTGCTCTCGCGGACGACCGACGAGAAGCACATCTCGTTCATCGAGGACTGCGCCGTGCCAGCCGACGAACTGCCGGGGTACGTCGAGCGCTTCCGCGAGGTCATCGACGACCACGACGCGAACACGAGTTTCTACGCCCACGCGGGGCCGGGCGTGCTGCACGTCCGCCCGCTCGTCAACACGAAAACGCTCGACGGCCTCGACTCGTTCGAGACCATCGCCGACGAGGTGACTGACTTCGTCGTCGAGGCCGGCGGGTCGGTGTCGGGCGAACACGGCGACGGCCGCGCGCGAACCCAGTGGAACCGCAAGCTGTACGGCGACCGCCTCTGGAACGCCTTCCGCGACCTCAAGTCGGCGTTCGATCCCGACTGGCTCCTGAACCCGGGGCAGGTCTGCGGCGACGTGTCGATGACCGAGAACCTCCGCTTTTCCCCCGACTACGAGTTCGACGCCGGCTTCGACCCCGAACTCGAGTGGGACACCGAAAACGGCTTTCAGGGGATGGCGGAACTCTGCCACGGCTGCGGCGGCTGTCGGGGCGACCAGTCGACCACCGGCGGCGTGATGTGTCCGACCTACCGCGCCACGGAAGAGGAAGGATTGTCGACCCGCGGCCGGGCGAACATGCTCAGACAGGCGATGAGCGGCGACCTCGACGCCGACGCGACGGACACCGAGTTCATGCGCGAGGTGCTGGACCTCTGTGTCGGCTGTAAGGGCTGTGCCCGCGACTGTCCGAGCGAAGTCGACATGGCGAAACTCAAAGCCGAAGTCGAACACGCCCACCACCAGCGCGAGGGTGCGAGCCTCCGAGACCACCTGTTTGCCGAGGTGGACCGGCTGAACGAACTGGGGTCGCGACTCGCTCCGCTTTCGAACTGGGCGGCGAAGGTGCCGGGCGCGCGGACGGTCATGGAGAAGACCGTCGGCATCGCCCGAGAGCGGTCGCTCCCGACATTCCACCGCGAATCGCTGGAAGACTGGTTCGAAGCGCGGGGCGGCGCTCGCGTCCCCGAGGCCGAGGCGACCGACAAGGTGCTTCTGTTCCCGGACAGCTACACCAACTACAACCACCCCGACGCGGGGAAGGCCGCGGTCCGCGTCCTCGAAGCCGCCGGCGTCCACGTCTCGATTCCCGACGACGTGACCGCCACCGGCCGCCCGGCCCACTCGAAGGGCTTTCTCGACCGGTCGCGGGCGCGCGCCGAGACGAACGTCGACGCGCTCGCGCCCCGCGTCGAATCCGGCTGGAGCGTCGTGCTCGTCGAGCCCTCGGACGCGGTCATGCTCCAGTCGGACTACCTCGACCTGCTTTCGAGCGAGGACGCCGAGCACGTCGCCGCCGAGACCTACGGCATCATGGAGTACCTCGACGCGAAGCGCCTCGTTGAGGGCCTCGACTGCGACGCGGCGGCGGGCGCGGCCGACGAGACGCTGACGTACCACGGTCACTGCCACCAGAAGGCGACGCGGAAGGACCACCACGCTGTCGGTGTCCTCCGGCGCGCCGGCTACGACGTGGACCCGCTCGATTCCGGCTGTTGCGGCATGGCCGGGAGCTTCGGCTACGAGGCCGAACACCACTCGCTGTCGACGGCCATCGGCGGCATCCTCGCGGACCAGATTAGCGGGAGCCGCGGCGACACCGTCGTCGCCCCCGGCGCGTCGTGTCGGACCCAACTGGAGGACATGGACGGCGCGGCCGACGACCCGCCGCACCCGATAGAGAAGGTCTCCGAAGCGGTCGCTGACTGAGACGCGCGCCGAAAAAGAACCGCGAGTCGTGTCAGCTTTCGCCCGACGCGCAGTCGCTCAGGGCCAGAGGCCCCGCGTCTCCTTCGCGCCGCCGATGCGAGAGAGCGCGACGACGTAGGCCGCGTCGCGCCACGTCAGGTCGCGTTCTTCGACGTGTTCGCGGACCGCGTTCCACGCCTTGAGCATCTCCGATTCGAGTTCCTCGTGGACGCGTTCGAGCGACCACTGGCGGCGGTTGATGTCCTGGAGCCACTCGAAGTACGAGACGGTGACGCCGCCGGCGTTGGCGAGGATGTCGGGGACGACCGGGATGCCGCGCTCTTCGAGGACGGCGTCGGCCGCGAACGTCGTCGGCCCGTTCGCGCCCTCGACGACCATCTCCGCCGAGATGGCATCGACGTTCTCGGTCGTGATGACGTTCCCGATGGCCGCCGGGATGAGCACGTCCACGTCGAGTTCGAGCAGTTCCTCGTTCGAAAGCGACTCGGGGGCGTCGTAGCCCGACACCATGCCGGGGCGCTCGTCGTGGCCCTCGACGTCCTGCGTGTCGAGGCCGTCGGGGTCGTAGATGGCTCCGTCCACGTCGGAGACGGCGACCACCTTCGCGCCCCACTCGTCGAGGAGGCGGGCGGCGTTCGCGCCGACCGAACCGAACCCTTGGACCGCGACGGTCGTGTCTTCGATGTCCCAGTCGTAGAAGTCAACGGCCTCGCGGGTGACGATGGCGACGGAGCGACCGGGGGCTTCCTCGCGGCCGTACGACCCGCCAATGACCGGCGGCTTGCCCGTCACGACGCCGGGCGTCGTCTCGCCCTGCTGCATCGAGTAGGCGTCCATGAACCACGCCATCTCCTGCGGACCGGTTCCCATGTCGGGCGCGGGAACGTCCTTCTTCGGCCCGACGACGTTGCGAATCTCCTCGGCGAAGCGGCGCGTGAGTCGCTCGCGCTCCTCGTCGGAGAGCGTCTTCGGGTCGACCGCGACGCCGCCCTTGCCGCCGCCGAACGGCAGGTCCATCACGGCGCACTTCCAGGTCATCCACATCGAGAGCCCGATGCACTCGTCGGCGGTCACTTCCGGGTGGTAGCGAAGTCCGCCCTTGTACGGCCCGCGCACGTCGTCGTGCTGGGCGCGGAAGCCGGTGAACACGTCGAGCGAGCCGTCGTCGCGGCGGAGCGGGACCGACACCTGCTGGACTCGCGTCGGGTGCTTCAGGCGCGCGACGACGCCGTCGTCCACGTCGGCGTGACTCGCCGCGCGTTCGAGTTGCCGTCGCGCGGTCGCCAGCGCCGTCTCGGGTTCGGACCCCGAGCCGCCGTCGGTGACCGCCTCGCCGTTTCGATTTTTGCCATCTTCGTTCATCATATTAGGGCTGTGACCCGGAGTCATAATTAAGTTGTGAATAGCCGGCGGGGGAAGTCGGCCAGCGGTTCCGCCCCGTCGGACGTGACGACGAACGTCTCGCTGAGTTCGACGCCGAAGTCGTCGAACCAGAGACCGGGGATGGTGTGGAACGTCATGTTCTCTTCGAGGACGGTCTCGTCGCCGGGGCGGAGGCTCGCCGTGTGTTCGCCCCAGTCCGGGGGGTAGCCCAGCCCCATCGAGTAGCCGATGCGGTCTTTCTTCTCGATGCCGTACTGGGCGATGGTGTCGCGCCACGCCTTCTCGACGGCCTCGCAGGTCACGCCGGGTTCGACCGCGTCGAGGGCGGCTTCCATCCCCTCGACGACGATGTCGGCCCGCCGGGACAGCTCTTCGGGCGGGTCGCCGACGAACGTCGTCCGTGCGAGCGGCGAGTGGTAGCGGTGTCGACAGCCCGAGAGTTCGATGATGACCGGGTCGCCGTCCTCGAATTCGCGGTCGGTCCACGTGAGGTGCGGCGTGCCGGTGTGGTCCCCCGAGGGCATCAGCGGGACGATAGACGGGTAGTCGCCGCCGTAGTCGTCGGTCCCCTCGATGAGCGCCGAGTAGATTGCCTCGGCGGCCTCGTACTCGGGGACGCCCTCCTCGATGACGTCGAGGCCGGCCTGCATCGCGTTCTCGGAGATGCGGGCGGCCTCGCGCATGTAGTCGAGTTCGGCGTCGGACTTCTTGATGCGCACGCGGTTCACGAGGAGCGTCGTGTCCTCGAAGCTCGCCTCGGGGAGATTCTTTTGCAGGCGCGTGTACGACTTCGCGGTGAAGTAGTAGGCGTCCATTTCGAGGCCGACGCGGGCGTCGTCGACGCCGAGGTCCTCCAGCACGGCCGCGACGAAGTCCATCGGGTGGAGGTCGTGCGGCGACTGGACGTGGTCGTCGCTGTACGGCCGGATGCTCTCCTCGCTCAGCGTGGTCGTCGCGCGCGCGCCGTTGGCGTCCATGTCGCGGCCGACCCACACGGGTTCGTCGCGGTCCCGCGTGACCACGACGCCCTGATGGACGTAAAACGACCAGCCGTCGTAGCCGGTGAGATAGTTCATGTTCGCGGGGTCGCTCACGAAGAGCGCGTCCAGTCCCCGCTCGGCCATCCGCTCTTTGGTCCGGGCGATGCGTCTGTCGTACTCGGCGCTGTCGAATACGGCTCTTGGCATGGGAACCTCTATCGAACCATCGAATAGGGCCCGTAAAAATTTTTTGTGGACCACGGTCACGGATACTGTGTACGTCAACGCCGCGGTGGCAGTTAGTATTGTATATTATCCACATGACTATATCCGATGCAGAGGGCCACAGGTACCGGTCGTATCTCATTACAGCCATATTAAGCCTCCAGAAATTTGAATTATCTAAACTATGTGACTTATATAGATAATCTAGATTATTTCACCAAGCTATTGTGTTCCACAGATACAATTCTAACTGCCACCAGCTCACCGAGAACAGTACGCATCTGCTGGGAGCCCAATCGTTATTCCTCGCAGTCTCGGAGCGGGGGTATGGACTTCTCTATCGTCGACCTCTCGCCGGTTCCAAAAGGTGGGACCGCGACCGACGCGTACGCGAACACCGTCGAAACCGCCAAGCAAGCCGAGCGACTGGGTTACTCGCGCTTCTGGGTCGCCGAGCACCACGGCATGGCGAACACCCTCGCGGGGACGACGCCCGAGGTGTTGCTCGGCCACCTCGCCGCCGAGACGGACTCGATTCGGCTCGGTTCCGGCGCGGTGTTGCTCAACCATTACAGCCCGTTCAAGGTCGCAGAACAGTTCGGCGCGCTCGACGGACTCGCGCCCGGCCGCATCGACGCGGGACTCGGGCGGGCGAACGGGTCGCCGGCGGCGGACCAGGCGCTCGGGACGGACCGGCACGTCGAGGACCCCGACGGCGACCACGCGGAGAAAATCGAGGCCGTCGTCAACCACCTCTACGACGACTACCCCGACGAACACCCCTACGCCGACCTCGAAATCCCGCGGGGCGACGGCGACCTGCCGGTTCCGTGGGTGCTCGGGTCGAGTCCGTCAAGCGCGACCATCGCGGGCGAACTCGGACTCCCCTACTGCTTCGCGGGCTTCATCAGACCCCAGTTCGCCGTCCACTCCTTCGAGGAGTACCGCGAGAGCTTCCAGTCGTCGTCGCTCGCCGGCGGCATCGACGAACCACACGGCATGGTCGCGGTGAACGCCGTCTGCGCCGAGACCGACGAGGAGGCCGCGCGACTCCGCGCGGTGGCCGAGGCGTCGTACAAGCGGATGCGCCGCGGCGAGGTCGGCACGCGACCGACCGTCGAGGAGGCGATAGACGAACTCGGCGGCGTCCCCGAGCCCACGCCGGCGACCCTCGGAGCGAACGAGTGGCCGCGCGCGATTTCCGGCAGTCCCGACACGATTTCGGGGCTGTTGGACCAGCTCGCGGAGCGCGTCGGGGCCGACGAGATGATGATTCAACACGTCGTCGGCAATCACGAAGACGGCCTCCGCTCGCACGAACTGCTCGCAGAGGGCGTCGGCCTCGTCTGACGCGCCGGTCTCCGAGACAGTCCGGCTCCCGGTCGATTCATATCCCAGTCCCCGAAATGAGAGGTGTGTCACGCCTACGTCATCTCCGGCTCGAAGACACGCCGTTCGAGGCCAGAGAGTTCTCGCTGCTCTGGCTCATCGCGCTGGCGACCTACGGCGTCGGCGACATCGTCACGACGCTGACGATTCTCTACTACGAGCGCCGGTTCGACGAGGCGAACGCCCTCCTCGTGGCGAGCACGGACGCTCTCGGACGGTGGGGACTCGTCCTCCCGAAGCTCGCGGTGTTCCTCCTCTGTCTCGGCATCTGCGTCTACGGCGCTCGCGTGGGTGATAAAGTCCTATACTACCTCCCGCCGGTCACGCTCGCCGTCATCGGAGCGTTCGCCACGGCGTTCAACCTCCGGCTCTTCGTCGGCTGAGCGGCGAGCGACGGAAAAACGAGGCGCGAACGGCTCAGTCGGTCGCCTGTTCGAGCGTGAAGACGAACTCCACGTCGACGCTGTCGGTCTGTATCTCGTTGCCTGCCGCCTCCCGAATCCGCCACTCGACGACGAGCGACAGGGACTCCCCGCCGTCGAGTCGGCCGAGCGCGACGGACTCGTTCCACACGTCGGCGAAGTCGAGATACGTCGTCTCGTCACCGAGCACGTAGGTACTCGTCCCGTTCGCCCGCTCGACGCGAAGCCGGACGGCGAGCACCTCGTGGAGTTCGCCCTCGTCGGCTCCGCCGGTCGAATCGACCGCTAACTCGGGGCCGGAGCGACCGTTTTCGGCGGACTCGAACGGCATCGACTCCAGCGTCAACACGCCGGGGTCGCGCCCGCGGTTGGTGAGCGTCCCCGTCGAGTTGCCCGCGGAGCCGGGTGCGACCGACTGGGTGTCGAGAAGCGAGACGCCCGCCCCGCCGGAGCCGAGTTCGAGGTCGACGCCCGCCGGGGCGCTCCCGGCGGTGTTCTCGACGGTCACGTCGAACGACGCCGTCTCCTCGGTTCGGGCGACCTCGGTCGAGTCACGGAAGAACACCGCGGTCACGGAGACGTAGCCCGTCGTGACAGTCGTCTCGCCGTCGTCGGTGGCGGCGAAGCCGGCGGTTCGGTTCCCCTCGGCGTACGTCACGTCGGAGCCGAGTGCGGTGGCGATGTCCACGGGACTCGACTCCCGGAGCGTGACGCGGCGCTCTTCCTGCCAGCCGTCGTCGGGGACCCACGCGTTCACCACGAGCACGACGCTGTCGACCGTGCCGGTCCACGAGAGCGTCCCGGTCACGGGGCCGCTGAGCGTCCCGACCGTCCCGTCGACGCTGCGGACCGTCGCCGGGTCCGCGGCCTCGACCGTGAGCGTCGGGTCGGGCGACACCGACGATTCGGCCGTCGTCGTCGTTTGACTGTCTCCGGAGCCACCACCTCCACCGCCACCGCCACCGCCACCGCCGCCTCCAACGCCACCGCCAGTTCCAGCGCGTGCCGTGGTGGTCGGGGGTGGACTGCTCGTCGGCGCGGGCGTTGGCGTGGGAGACGACGGGGTCGGGTTCGGCGTTGTGGTCGCGCTCGGCGTCGACGCGGGTGTCGGAGTGTCCGGGTCTTCGAACTGGTTCGTTTCCTCCGGTGGGGCGTCCGGCGTCGGCGGCGGCGGGGGGGTCACGGTGACGGTCGGCGGCGACGGCTCGGGGTCGTCGCCACGGAGGTCCGAGAGCACGTCGTTGATACCGCGGTCGTCGAGGAAGCGTTCGATGCTTCCGGGAGCGGCAAAGCCGGTTCCGACCAGCACGATGCCGATGACGACGAAGACGATAAACACCCGGCCGACGACCTGCGAGAACTGCGGCGAGAGCGTGCCGAAAAGTTTCGCCGGCAAGAGCGAGGCGAGCGACAGCGGAAGCGGGAACAGGCCCGCACGCGGCGGGCGGTACTCGACCACCAGCGCCGTCTCGGTCGGCCGGTCGCCGGGTTCGACTTCGTCGCCGACGTCGACCGGACGCGTCTCGGTTCGCGGCCCGTCACCCTCGTCGGAAGAGGACCGCTCGCGCTCGCGTTCGACGAGCGTGGCGTCACCGTCGACGCCGACGAACGACGCCGACGACGGGTCCCAACGCCGGACCGCCCGGACGACGCCGTGGACGGGGAGGCGCTCGCCCGGGAGACAGAGGACGCGGTCGCCCCGCGAGAGACGGTCGAAGTCGACCTCCTCGAAGCGCTCGGCGTCGTCGTCGCGGTCGGCCGCCGACGCGTCGACGAGGCGGCGACACCGCGTCGCGTCGGCGAGCAGGAGTTCGGGCGACCGCTCCGGCGTCCAGTCGAAGTCGAACGCGTCCCCGTCGTCCGAGCCGGTCACGAGAAATTCACCTCCCGTCCTCGGAGGGCTCGTCGGTCGCCGCCGCGTCAGAAGCGCGGTCGACGGGGTCGGTCACCCACACCATGTCGCCGGGCGAGTCGGAGGACGCGGAGGCGGAGACGGAGGCGGACGCCGAGGTCGACGGGTCGACGACCGCAACGGGCTCCGAGAGACGGACGCCCGTTCGCTCGGGGGAGAGCGTGACGCCGCCGTCGGAGGCGCTGACGTAGCCAGTTCCGGTCTCGGTCCCCGCGTCGGGCGACCCGTCGCGTCCGGCGCTCTCGTCGGACTCGTCGGAGTCGACCTCGACGAGCGCGTCGGCGTACAGCGAGTAGAGTTCGGTCACGACGAGAAGTACGCCGGGGATGATGACGAACAGGACCAACCCGAGTTGCGACTGGGCGAACTGCGCGGCGAGGCCGAGGTACGGGACGTGGAACCAGACGCGGCCGACGACGCGGTCGGCGGCGACGGGGTCCGAGTCGATATCCTCGTTGGCGTCGCCTTTCGTCCGGAACACCGGGCTGTCGCCGCTTCGGTCCACCGCGACGACCCGGTGGGTCACGCGGTCGGTCCGCTCGTCGGTGATGGCGCTCCCGGCCGCTCGGTAGGTGATGATGTCGCCCTCCGAGATGTCCGCGGGCGACACGTCGCGGACGACCACCACGTCGCCGGCGTCGAACGTCGGTGACATGCTTCCGGAGAGGACGGTGTAACTGGCGTCGGCCCCCAAGGCCTGCGGCGCGGCGAGCACGACGACGAGCGCGACGACGACGAGGAGGACGACGCCGCCGAGGACGCGGGCCGCCGCGGCGAGGCGAGACCAGTTCATTGGTCGGTCGTCTCCATCGTCTCCGTCGTCTCCGTCGTCTCCGTCGTCATCGCCTGCTCACCGTCGTCGTCGCTGTCGTCAACTTCGGTCTCACCGTCTGCATCCTCGCCCGGGCGACGCTTCTCGTCGGTTCCCTCGTCTGCTTCAGCTGTGCCGCTCCGGTCGGGCTCTCCGGCTGTGTCGTTGACCGTGCCGCTCCGGTCGGGTTCGTCGCCTGCGTCTTCGCTCGTGCGACTCTCGTCGTCTCCGCTTGTTTCGTTGACCGTGCCGCTCTCGTCAGCTTCGGCTGCGTCCTTTTCCTCCGAGCGAGGCTCGTCGTCTCCGCCTGCCTCGGTGAGTTCGTCGCTCTCGTCGTCTTCGTCGCCTTCGGCGGCTTTTTCGACCGGGTCGCGTTCGTCCGCGTCGATTTCAGCCGCTTCGATGTCGTCTTCGGCGCTGGTGTGGTGATGGTGGCCGCCGTCTGTCTTGACGTCGACGCGCACCACGAGGTCGTCGGGGTCGGCGTGCGAGTAGTGGTGCCACGAGAACCGGAGTTTGCCGGTGAGCGAGAACGACCCGTCCATCTCGCGGCGAATGCGGACGTGGTTCGTGCCGGTCGCGTCGACCGAAACGTCTGCGAGGCTGCTCGTCCGCCCGTCGGCGGTGAGTTCGAGGTCCGAGACCGCGACCGACGACCACGCGGCCGAGGCGGAGACCGTGACGCCGAGCGCGACCACGTCGCCCGCGCCGACGCCCTGTCCCTTCTGGCCGTATTTGTCCGGGTACTCCGTGTCGCCGACGGTCATCGTCACCTTGCTGCCGTCGAAGTCGACGCGGAACGATTCGGTTCGGCCCGAGACCCACGCGCGCTGCCAGTCGTTGTTCTGCTTGTGGAGGCGGGTCTCGAAGGGACCGGAACGCTTCAGCACCGCGATTTCGTAGTTCTCCGGCTCCGAGTTGCCGTACACGAAGCCGTCGTAAGGCTCGCCGTAGCGGGCGACCGTCGCCCAGTCCCAGCCGCCCATCGCGTCGCGGGCGTCGCCGGAGCCGGACTCCGAGTCGTCGTCGCCGGCCTCGCAGGTCGCGCCGCCGTCCGAGTCGGCTCGCTGGTCGAGCGCGAACCGGAGGTCGACGCCCGCGATGTCCGAGGCGACTTCGTTGCCGGCGCTCGACGGGAGTCGCCACGCGATGGAGAACTCCACCGACTCGCCGGAGGCGAGTTCGTAATCGAGGTCGAACGTCTCGTCCGCGACGAAAATCGAGTCGAGGGTCGCGTAGTCCGAACGCCCGCAGAGGAACGTCTTCGACCCGTCGGGAGCTTCGAGCCACGCGCGGACTTCGAGCACCTGCGCGAGTTCGCCGTCGCCGACGCGGGGGTCGTTCTGCGACGGGGGCTCCGACTGGCCGTTTTCGTCGTCGGTGACGCCGAGCACGTCGATGTCGAGGAAGCCGGTGAGCGACCCGCGGTTGCGGAGCGTCACCGACGCGGTGCCGCTGTCGCCGGGCGCGACGTCGACCTCTTCGAGGAACGTGAGTTGCTCGTCGTCGCCGTCGACCGTCAGGTCGAGCGTGCCGACGCCGAACGACGCGTCGGCGCGCTCGGCGTCGGAAAACGCCGAGTAGGTGCCGACGCCCGCGGCGGCGCTTCCGGCGCTAATCGTGAAGAGCCCGCCGAGGAAGCGGCGTCGAGTGAGCGTCAGCGTTGGCGTCTGTTTCGGCATTGAGTGGCGTCGATGAGTGCGTCCGAACGGCCGGGACGAAAGAGGAGACTCGGTCGGAGTGGCTGCGACCGAGTCGCGTCGTCCCCGTCGCCCGCGAACGAGGGTGATTGCTGGCTGTGCTGCGGGGTCGTTACCGGCGGTTCTGCCGGGTCGTTACTGGCTGTCCCGCTGGTTCAGTTCGAAGTCGAACTGGATGTCGAGCCCGTCGGCCTGGAACTCGTTGCCGGCGCTTTCCTGCATCGCCAGCGCGAAGGAGAACGTCTTCGTCTCGCCGGATTCGAGGTCGATGTCCTGGACGTTCGAGTCGTCGTCGCCGTCGGCCGCGTCGCTGTTCGCCGCGACCACGTCAGCGAGGGTGGCCGAGCCGCCGAAGCGGTCGTCGAGCACGTCGAGGCTCCCGACTTCGAACGTCGTCACGTCGAGGACGCCCGCGAGGTCTGCCACCGAGGCGTCCGCGTCGCCGTCGTCGCCCGCCGTGGCGTCGCTGTCGTTTTCGGTCAGCGTGAGGTCGATGTCGAGACTGCCGTCGAGCGACCCGTCGTTTTCGAGGTCGACTTCGAAAGTGTCGGTCTCGTCGCCGGGCGCGAGACCCGTGGCGCTGAAACTCGCGGAACTGGCTCCGTCGGCGAGGCTCAGCGTCCCCGCCTGAAGCGTGTTCTCGGTGCTCGATTCGGTGTCGTTAAAGAGGGCGAACGTGCCCACGCCGGCGGCGGCGCTTCCCGCACCAATCGTGAGGAGCCCCCCGAGGGCGCGGCGTCGCGTGAGTTTGAATACTTTGTCTGCCATTGAGTTCTCCGTGCGGCCCACCGTACACCCACTCCCGTCCGTGATATTCTGGGTGGGGTGACCTTCAGATATCTCTACTCGATTACGCGGCAATAACCCGATACCACCACTATGCGGTATCCGACAAGAACCGAGCGACGTGATAGCGCTCGGCACGTGAGCGCGGAGGAACCGACGAACGCGTATCGGAGCGGTCGGTTCACCGACCGCCGCGCTCGCCGTCGAACAGTTCTGCGAAGACCTTCCGCTGGGCCGCCCGGAGGTGTTGGGTGAACGTCGACCGCGAGACGCCGATGGCCTCGGCGACTTCGGCGGCGCTCCGGCGTTTCGGGCGCTCGAAGTAGCCCGTCCGGTACGCGACTTCGAGCGACTCGCGCTGTCGGTCGGTGAGGCCGGCCAGCACGCTCGCGCCGATATCGGACTCGACGGTCCGGTGGCTCCGCGCGGTCATGGTGACGCTGTCGAAGACGGCCGCGAGCGCCTCGACGAACGGGCCGGCCGGTCGCCGCCGGGGGAGGTCGACGACGACGGTCGCCTCGCCGGCGGCCACGACGACGCGGTGGAGGACGCCGCCCGCGTCGGCGACGGCCGTCCCCAGCGAGGGGGCGGCCGTGTCGAACTGCGCCCGGACGACCCCGCCGTCGGCGGTCACGGCACCGGCGGTCACGCCGTCGAGGCTCGAAAGCACGTCCGTCACCGCGGCCTCGGACGCGCCGCGAACCGTCACGAAGTAGCGCTCGCTGTCGCCGCGTGGCAACACCGTGTGGACGACGAGTTCCGCGTCGCGGCCGAGCGCGTCCACGACCGCCAGAACCCCCGCGTCGGCGTCGCGGACGCGGAGGCTGACGCGGACGACCTCGTCGGCCACGAGCGCCTCGCGGCTCTCGGCGGTGCTGAGGGCGTAGCCGAGCGTCTCCGCCAACTCTTCGAGTCGCCGTCGCTCCCGGTCGTCGTCGGCACCGCGGCGGTAGACGCCGAGAACGCCGTAGTCGACGCCGCCGTACCGAAGCGGGACGGCGACCGCGGTTTCGATACCGTCCGCGCCGGCGGCCGCCGTCCACCCGGCGTCGGGGGCGGTCGCCGGCGCGTCGGACTCGCGTCCGTCGACGCCTTCGACGCCGCGGACGACCGTCGTGCCCTCGCGGAAGGCGGTCAGGCTCGGTTCGGTCGAGTCGCGCCGGGCCGCCGCGTCGGCGTCGAGAACGCCTGCTGTGCGCAGGTACGGCTCGTCGCCGACGACCGCGAGCGGGTCGAGCCCGCCGCCCGCGGTCCGCTCGCCCACCCACGCGACGACGGCGTCGGGGTCGCTCCCGATGTACCGACAGAACGACTCCGCGACCTCCACGCGCGAGGACTGCCGGACGAGAATCTCCCGAATCGCCTCCTTCGTGTCGCGTTCGCGTTCGAGTCGGCGCTGGTGGTGGACCTGCGCCGTGATATCCCGGAGGACGCCGATGGACCCCGGCAGCCCGTCGTCGACGACGTAGTCGACATCGAGGATGCAGTGGCGCGTCTCGCCGGCGCGGTCGCGGATGCGAATGTCGAGCGACCGCGGGGCCGACAGGTCGAGCGCGTCGCGGACGCGGGCCCGGTCGTCGGGGTGGACGACCGTCTCGACGATGTCGCCGTCTGTGAGCGCCGCGCGGTCGTAGCCGGTGAGCGTCGTCGCCGCCTCGTTGACGAAGACGACGCCGCCGTCGCGGGCGACGAAGATGGCGTCGCGGACGTTCTCGACGAGCGTCCGGTAGCGCGCCTCGCTCTCGGCAAGCGCGCGCTCGGTCCGGTGCTTGTCGACGGCCGTTCGGACGCGCGTGGCGAGCGCCGCGGCGCTGTCTCCGACGCTCGTCTTGACGATGTAGTCGTTCGCGCCGGCCGACAGCGCGCTGCTGGCGAGTCCCTCGTTGCCAGCGCCGGTAAAGAGGAGAAACGGGATGTCCGGTCGGTGCTCGCGGACCTCGGAAAGCAGCTCGATGCCCGTCCGACCGGGCATGTAGTAGTCGCTGACGACGCACTCCACGTCGTCGGTGAGGCGGTCGAGCGCGCCCTCTGGACTGTTGGCCTCCCGAACGTCGAAGTCGGGGGCCTCCTCGCGGAGTCGCTGCACGACGAGCGCCAGCCAGTCGCGGTTATCGTCGACGAGGAGGACCGTGACGGGGTCCGCACTCGTCTCGTCTGTCGTCTCGGTCACGGCGGTTCGGCCGTCCGTGGCACATCGACCGGGATAAGCTGTTCGGGTAACGGGTCCGGGCGGCGGCCCGAGAAACATGGAATGCTCGTTTGGTTTGCGCCGACAGCGACGGGAATAATCGCTCGCAAACAGACACCTCTAAATACCAGAGCGGGCACAGAACACGCACCGATGGACGCGAGCAGCGGTCGGGCCCGGTGAGAGATGGACTGGCAGTACACCGTTTTGGTCCTTCCGACCCTCTTTGCGATGAGTACCGCGGTCCTACTCGGGGCGTACAGCCTCCGGCACATGCAGGCCCACGGGCAGTCGTCCGAGCTCGTTACCTTCTTCGCCGTGAACGTCGGACTCGCCCTCTGGACCGGGTTTGCGGCGCTCAAACTCCTGCAGACCGACCCGGCGCTGAAGCTGCTTTTCTACCGGTTTCTCTACTTCGGCGTCGCGCCGCTCGGCGCGCTCGCGTTCCTCTTTACGCTCCTCCACACCGACCGGGTCAGCCGAATCACGCCCGGACTGGTCGCGGCGGTCATGACCGTGCCGGCCGTCTTTCTGGCGGTCCTGTTTGCGAATCCGAACGGCCTCGCCATCGAGGCGACGCGCCTCGTCGAGACGAACGGTCTCGTCGTCCTGCGGGTCGACGTCGGTCTCGGTCACGTCGTGTTGCAGTTGCTCTACAACGCGGTGCTCTCCGTGCTGGCTATCGTGCTCATCCTCTACGAAGCGGCCCGACTGGGTCGAACGTACATCCCGCAGGCGGTGTTGGTGAGCGTCGGTCTCGCCGCCCCGTTCGTCTTCGTCGCGTGCAGTTCGCTCGGAATCCCGCCGTTCAACAGCGACGGCGTGAACCTCGTTCCGACCTCGGCCGCAGTCACCTCCGCGGCCATCGGCATCGCGCTCTTTCGCTACCGGTTTCTCGACTTGCCGCCCATCGCCTACACGACCGCGATGGAGGAGTCGCCCGACGGCGTGTTCGTCCTCGACGCGGACAAGCGAATCGTCCACGTCAACACCCGCGGTGCGGCGCTCTTAGAGCGCTTCGGCGCGGCCGTCGGCGACCCGGTCACCGCGGTCTCGCCGGACCTCGACCTGACGACGGAACAAAACGACAGCATCGAAACCACCCGAGAGGGCGGCGAAGCGGTGTATCTCAGCGCCCGCTCCCAGCGACTCGAACGGGGCGACCAGACCGTCGGGTGGGTCATCGTCCTCCGCGACGTGACCGAGTTACACCGCCAGAAACAGACGATTCTCTCCCAAAACGAGAAGCTCACGCTCCTCAATCAGATCGTCCGCCACGACATCCGAAACGACATGGCCGTCATCCTCGGCAACGCGCAACTGGTCGAGGAGTCGGTCGACGACGAGGCGCTGCGCGAGCGCCTCGACACGATAATCAGGAACGGCGAGCACGCCACCGAACTCACGGTGAACGTCCGGAACCTCATGGCGACGATGCTCGACGACGAGGAGACGAATCGCCCGACGACGCTCGCCGGACCGCTCTGGGCGGAAGCGAGCGCGGTCCGCGACGGAACCGCCGACGCGTCGGTCTCGCTCCCCGACGAGCCGTCGACCGTGACCGTCGTCGCCGACGACATGCTGGGGACCGTCTTCCGCAACCTCCTCACGAACGCGGTGCGGCACAACGACACCGACCGGGCCGAAATCGACGTGTCGGTCGAGGTCCGCGACGACGACGCGCTCGTCCGCATCGCCGACAACGGACCGGGCATCCCCGACGACCGAAAAGAGGTGGTGTTCGGCCGCGGCGAAAAGGGGCTCGAAAGCCCCGGAACCGGCCTCGGCCTCTACCTCGTCGACACCATCGTCAGCGGCTACGGCGGCGACGTGTGGGTCGAGGACAACGAGCCCCGCGGCGCGGTCTTCGTCGTCCGCCTGCGGAAGGCCTGAGAGCGGGACGACCGCGCTCCCAAACACTCAAAAAGTCAGCACGTCGATAGGAAGGCGATGCCCTCCACCGTTCTGCCCGCCGGCGTCAGCCGGTGGCGAGTGGCCGTGCTCGCGGCCGTCGCCGCCGTCTTCGTCGGTCTGGCGACGCTCATCGACGGGCCGGTCGACCCGGTGCTCGCCGCCATGGGTCTGCTCACGCTCGTCTACATGGCCGCCGGCGCGGTCGATACCGTCCGTGAACACCCCGCCTTCCCGCTCGCTTCCGCGGTGTACACGACGTTCCTGTTCGCCGGCGGATACGTCAGCGGCGCGCTGTCGAATCTCCTGTGGGCCGTTCTCGCGGTTCTTTCGGCATTCGGCATCGTGGTCGAGGCGTACAACTACCGGCACGGAACGAGCTATCTCCGGCTGGATTTCGAATGACGGGACCGAGCGAGACCGCCGTTTCAGGGGCGATAGCCGCCACGTCGGTCTTTGTGGGACTTGCCGTTGCCTTCGGTGGCCCGCAGGGCAACCTCGCAGCCGGCGTCGGCTGGACCGCTGCGACGGGCATGGTGCTCCTGCATCTCCGCGGGAAAGTCCGCGACGCTCGGAGCGACGAACCGCCAGAACCGGGACCGCTCCTGCGTCTGGCCGAAATCGACTACGACCCGCGGTACGACCGCTATCTCGGTGTCCTCCTGTTCGCCCTCGGTATCGCGGCGTTCGCGGCGCTCCTCGTCGTCGATACGTCCGGTTGGAACGCGTTGTTCCTCGTCGGCGTCGGGAACTGCTGTCTGATTGCCGCGCTCGGGGCGGTCGCGCTCTCCGATAGATAGTGCGAAAATCGGAAGGACCACGTCGCAGTCCGCTGGTTTTCGAGGCGTCGGCCAAAAAGACTACTTAGGGAGCTGGCGATTTCCACATGTCCGCACGACGCTGTCTGGTCGGCGGACAGGTGACATATCTGCACAGACAGGCGGCCCATCCCGTGCCAACGGTACTCCGACCCTGCCCCCTCGGACTGCCGCCCGATGGTCCGCCCCTACATTTCTACCCGGTCATCGTCGTTCAGCGAGCGACCGGTCTGCGACTCGTCAGCGACTCAGTCGCGGCCCGGAGCCGCGGCCCCGGCGAGACCGGCCACGCGGGACCCGAGTTCGTCGTAGACGCGGACGACCGTACCGCGGAGCGACTCCGTCGCGAGGACGGCGAAGCCGGTGAAGATAGTCGCGAAGCCGACGACGGTGAGCGTCGAAATCGACTCGCCGAGGAGCACCGTCCCCCCGAGCGTCGCGACGATGGGCACGGCGTAGAAGACGAGGTTGCCGCGAATCGGCCCCACGTCGTCGAGGAAGCCGAAGTAGGTGAGGTAGGCCACCGCGCCGGCGAAGACGCCGACGTAGGCGAGCGCGACGAGCGCCGTCGGAGACCACGTAGCCGCGGCGAGCGACTCGCCGGAAGCGACGCTCATGCCGTGGGTGAGCGCCGCGCTGACGGGGAGCGCCCACGCCGTGCGGACGGTGCTCGAAAGCGACGTGTCGGCCCAGCGGATGAGCACGGTCCCGAGCGCGCCGCTGACCGCGCCGAGGAAGACGACGCCCTTCCAGAGCGCCTCGCCGTCGAGCAGGTTCGCGGGGTCGACGCCGACGACGAGGCCGACGCCGAGCAGGCCGATGAGCATCCCGAGCGCGCCCCGGGTGGAGAGGCGCTCATCCGCGAGAAGCGCCATGGCGAACACGGGCGTCAGAATCGGGTTGAGGCTGAAGATAATCGACCCGACGCCGCTGGAGACGTGCTCCTGCCCCACGAACAGGAGGGCGTTGGCGAGGCCGATGACGAACACGCCGGTGGCGAGGATGCCGACCACGTCGCGGACCGACCGCGGGAGCAGTTCGGCGCGGGAGCGGGTGGCGACGACGTAGCCGACGAGCAGCACCGCCGCGATGTCGAACCGGAGCGCGACGAACAAAAGCGGCGGCAGGTAGTCGAGGCCCGCCTTCGCGGCGACGAACGTCCCGCCGAAGAAGAACGCCGTCAGCACGAACAGGACGAGCCGCCGGCGCGTCGCCGTCACCGACCCACACCTCCGAGCGAGAGACCGAACGCAGAGTGAAGTGAACGCATCTTGGATACACGTACGACTCCCCCACGTATAGTTTGATTCAGAAATCAATTCACGGCAAGAAAAGTCCGCGGCGGTCGAGCATGATTCATGGTGTGAAATAATTTCGAGACGCGAAAAGGGTTTAATGGAGCGCGCACAACGTCGCCGCATGGAGTCGGCATTAGACGAAATCGAGTTCCTCGCGCTCTCGCAGAACCGCGTCGACGCGCTCAGATACCTCGCCGAGCGGCCGCACTCCAGACGCGAACTCGTCGAGCGAACCGGGGCGTCGCAGCCGACGATGGGGCGGATTCTCAGCGACTTCGAAGACCGGTCGTGGCTCGTCCGCGAGGACGGCGCGTACCGGGCGACGGTGACGGGCGAACTCGTCTCGCGGGGCTTCGACGACCTCGTCGACATCCTCGACACCGACGCCAAGCTCCGGCCGGTCGTCGAGTGGCTCCCGACCGACGCCATCACGTTCGACCTCGAACACCTGACCGAGGCGACGATTACCACGCCGAGTCAGGTCCGGCCGAACGCGCCTGTCAAGCGCGCCGTGACCCTTCTGAGCGAGGCCGAGGACGTGCGAATCTTCTCGTACGCCTTCAACGAACAGAACCTCGACATCGTCAGGGAGCGGACCGCCGCCGGCGACCAGCGGTTCGAGGGCGTCTTCTCGTCGGACGCCATCGACGCGCTCGCCCACGACTCCCAACTGCGCGAACAGCTCCGCGACCTCCTCGACGCCGACGCGGCCGCCGTCCGCATCACCGACGAGCCGATTCCGATGGCGGCGACCATCGCAGACTCGACGGTCCACCTGTTCCTCCGCGACGACAGCGGCATCCTCCAAGCCTCTATCGACGTGACCGAACCGGAGGTGCTCACGTGGGCCGACGAGCTGTTCGAGCGCTACTGGGAGGCGGCGGAGCCACTCGACCTCGACCGACTCTGAAAGCGGGTATCACGACCGACCGCGTCGTCGCCCCGTCAACCGACTCACGAGACATATCGGCGGCCTGCGAGATGCCAGCAGATGCCCTCGTCCCACCCGTCAGTCGAGTTCGTCGAACGAGTCGACCTCGTCCCAGCAGGAACACGGCAGGTCGTCCAGAGAGGTGACTTCGTCCGGGAGGCTGGTGATGGGAATCCCGGACCCGGCCTCGTCGCAGTCCTGTTGATGAACGCTGAAGTCGTCGCTGGACATCGTGTACATGGTCAGCACGCCCTGTTCGCCGGCTTCATTGAAACAAGTTGTGAGTGTGGCAGCCGAGCGCGGGGCGTCAGAGAACCCGGAAGACGCGAACCGTGTCGCGCTTGCCCGGTTCGCAGAGCAGTTGGGCGAGGCCGAGGTCCGAGAACTCGTCTTTCCAGTTGCGGTGATACAGCGGGAAGTCGTCGTTGACGTAGCTCACCTCGGAGCCGGCGCGCCCGCGCGTCGGGCCGTTGCCCTCGTTTTCGGCGGTTATCACGAGGTCCGAGGAGACGCGGGCGATTTCCTCGAACACCCACGTGTCGTCGGGGTGGACGTGCTGGAGCGTCTCGACGGAGTAGATAACGTCGAACTTGTCGTCGGGGAAGTCGGGGAGCAGGTCCTCGATTGCGCCGGTGAGGAACGTGCCGGTATCGACGAGTTCGGGGAAGTACTCGGCCATCACCTCGAAGGAGTCGTCGTTGATGTCGATGCCGGTGATGTCCTCGTAGCCGCGGTCGTGGAGGTGCGCGAGGTGGCGACCGGAGCTACATCCGAGTTCGAGAATCGACGCGTCCTCCGCCGCGTAGTGCTCGAACACGGTCGCGAGCGTCTCGCTGACCTCGTTCGGGCCGATTTGGGCGTAGTACTCCGGCGAGAAGTCGCCGGAACGCTCGGCCCATCCGCGGTGGTTGTCGTCTGCGTCCATACCCCGAGTAGCGAGCGGGCGGGTAAATGTTCCGCGGAGTGTGCGCCACCGGGACGGAACGCGATTGGGGTCCGAAAAGTCGGTGACTGCACGTCGGTCGAGTGCGCTGGAGGGCGCAGGGAGCGTGCTGGAGGGCACAGGGGGAGCGTGCTGGAGGGCACGTCGAGGAGGTGTGCGTCAAGGGGACCGAACGTGAAGGGTGCGTCAGGGGGGATTCGGCTGTCCCGCGAAGGGACAGGGAGCGAGTGTGTCGTGGGGGGCTGGAGGGGTGAGCGCCGCCGCGGGCACGAGCAGTCGGGTGTACCAGTCGAGCGTGCCGTGCCTCGCTCGCGGCGCGTGCGCCAGCGGGTCGTCGACCGCGGTCGTTACGCCGAGTCGTCGGTCGTCGTCTCGTTCTCGGTCGTTTCGTCGTCGGTCGTCGTCTCGTTCTCGGTCGTTTCGTCGTCGGTCGTCGTCTCGTTCTCGGTCGTTTCGTCGTCGGTCGTCGTCTCGTCTTCCGTCATCTCGTCGTCGGTCGTTCCGTCGTCGGTCGTCGATTCGTCTTCCGTCGTTTCTTCCTCGGTTGTCTCTATCGTCGTCGTCTCGTCTTCTGTCGTCGCTATCGTCGTCTCGTCCTCGGTCGTCGTCCCGACACCACCGGTCTCGGCTGTCGTCTCGGTACCGCCGACCGCGGGTTCGCCGTCCGTGCCGTTCGTACCGTTCACGGGACCACCACCACCGCCCGTGTCCGTACAGCCGGCGAGTGCGACGGTCGCTACCGCGACGCCGACACCGAACTGCCGTCGAGTGAGCGTTTCGCGCATCGCAGTCAGCAGTCTCGCTCGGCGGATGATAATGGGGGAGAGTCGTCCCGACCGTTCTCCCCCTGAACAACCGTTTCGAGCGACTGTTTCGACCGTTTCAGTCGGATTAACGGAACGTTCGCCAGCCAACCGAGGGCCGACGAGGGCGGCCCAGTACGGCGATTGTCTCGTCGCTGCGGAGCGACCCGGCGAGAGACGACGGCGAGCGGTCGCGGACGGCGACGAACGACATCGAGAAGCGATAGACCCGCCTGTGAACCCCGGTGGCGACTGTCGATACCGACGACCCGGACCGGGAGAAAATACAGTATATGAAAACATTCAGACCGAATTGACTGTCCGAATAGTTGTAAAAATGTTCAATAAACAGATAAACAAAACATTATACACTAGCAGAGTCGACAGATAAAGAACAAACACATGCCAGTCAAACGCGTCTCGGGGGTCGGATGGACGCTCGTCGCGGCGTTACTCGTCGTCGCGGTCGCCGTCTCGCCGGTCGTCGTCGCCGCGGATGGCGTCGAAGTGCGTGCGGTCGACCACGGCGGCCCGGGCGTCGTCGCGACCGAGAACGGCCGGCCGTACGTCGCCTCGTGGCAACCCTCGACGGTTTCGGTGACCGTCGCGGGAGACGGCAACGACACCGAGGTCTGCTTGCAGACCGACCGCGACGACGGCTCGACGATGCTGTTGGGGTGCGAACCGCTCGGAAGCGAGGGGGCGAACGCGACCGGTGAACGGCGCGTCGGCTTCGAGTTCGCAACGTGGCCGGCGAACGCGACCGGCGACCGCACCGTGACAGCGGTCGTCAGACCCGGGGACGGCGGCGAGCCGGTCGCGCAGGCGAGTCGCGGTGTCACGGTGCTCGCGCCGGCCGGCGACGCCGACGGCGACAACCTCGGCAACCGGGACGAACTCGGCCGCGGCACGGACGTGCTCGTCGCCGACACCGACACCGACGGCGTACCCGACGGCGCGGAGGTCAACCGCTACGAGACCGACCCGACGAGCACGGACACCGACGGCGACGACCTCAGCGACGGCGTCGAAATCAACGAGCAGGGGAGCAACCCGACCGAGACCGACACCGACGGCGACGGCCTCGACGACGGCGCTGAGGTGACGACCCAGGGCACGGACCCGACGACCGCCGACACCGACGGCGACGGCCTCGACGACGGCGCGGAGGTCAACCGCTACGAAACCAACCCGACAGTCACCGACACCGACGGCGACGGCCGCGGCGACGGTGCTGAGGTCGAAGCGGGGACTGACCCGAACGCCGCGCCGGGGGCGGTCGTCGGGTCGCTGGAACTCGGCGGCGAGGGCTGGCTGCTCGTCCTCGCGGTCGCGGCCATCGCGGTCGCCCTGCTCGTCGTCGGCGTGCGAGTCCGCGACAGCGACGCGCGAGCGAGGCTGTCCGACGTTCGCGCCCGCGCGGCCGACCACGTCGACGGCCGAGGCGACGGAGCGTCGGCGGACGCGGTCCAGACTGGCGGAGGCGGCGGTGCGGCGCGTGCGCAGTCGGCCGCCAACAATTCCCCCGCCGACGGCTCCCCCGCCGCCGAGGAACTCCTCGACGACGAGACGCGCGTCCTCAGGCTCCTCGACGACAACGGCGGCCAACTCCGGCAGTCGAAAGTCGTCGAGGGAACGGAGTGGTCGAAATCGAAGGTGAGTCGCGTCCTCTCGCGGATGGCCGACGAGGGAACCGTCGCGAAGATAAATCTCGGCCGAGAGAACCTCATCGCCCGCCCGGAGAGCGTTCCCGAACACGCCCGGTCGCCGTTCGACGAGTCCTGAGCGGGCGACGCGGCGACCGGGACGACCCGACCCGCGAGTTGGAATCCCGAACCGCGGACGGAGTTGGAACATACCAACCAAGAATATAGGCCTCGGGGAACTAGGGAAGACTCATGCGAGAATTCGTCTTCACCGTCGAGTACGAGCGGGGTGCCGACGAGGTGATGGACCTGTTCATCGAGAACCCGGATTTACACTCCAAGACCATGGCGATACACGCCACGAGCGAGTCGATGTGGCGACTCGACCGCCTCACCGGGCCGACGGAGGCGCTCGAAGCGTTCGACGAGGTCATCGAGCAGGCCACCCGGTGCAACGGCGTCCTCGGGATGTGCGGCGCGCCGGTCGTCGAGTGGGAGTACGAGGTGCTGTCGGAGACGCCCAACGGGCGCATCGTCTACTCCTGCCGCGAGGAGGGCGACGGGATTCAGTCGATTCCCCACGTCGCCGCGAAGCACATCGGCGACGGCCTCCTGATGCAGGCCGAACGCCGGGGGGCACAGAACCAGTGGCGACTGCTCATCTCCGACGACGACACGGTAAGCGAGATTTACGAGGAGGTCAAAGACAGCCTCAGCGACGGCCTCTCGCTGAGCGTCCAGCGCATCAGCGAACCCGAGTGCTGGCTCGAAGAGAGCGTCTCCGCCGACGGCCTCCCGCCGGAACAGCAGGCCGCGCTCGAAGCCGCCGTCGAGTTCGGCTACTACGAGACGCCGCGCCAGCACACCGTCCAAGAAATCTCGGAGGAACTCGACATCCCGAACTCGACGCTCCAGTACCGCCTGACCCGCGCCGAGGCGTGGCTGGCCCGGCAGTTCGTCACCGGCACGCTCGGCACCGAAGTCGAAGACCGCGTCGACCCCGAACAGCTCGAAGCGAGCGCCTGACCGGCGACTCCCGGGCCGGACGCTCGACGAGAGGCGGCCGCAGAACGGTTGGAACATTCCAACCACACCCTGATACGCCGCGGACGCGTACGTAGATGCGTGGGAAAGGACACTTTCAGCGACATCACCGGCCTGCCGGACGACCTCGGAATCGGCGACGACCTCGCGCGGGCGGACCAGCGCGCGTCGATTCGCGTCGACACCCGACGGTACGGCAAGCCCGTGACGGTGGTCGACGGTCTCGACCTCCCGGCCGACGAACTGGACGCCCTCGCGTCGACGTTGAAGCGACGGCTCGCGGTCGGCGGGACCGTGACCGACGGGCGCATCGAACTGCAGGGCGAACACGGCGAGCGCCTCGAAGCCGCGCTCCGCGACGAGGGCTTCGGCGTCGAGCGCTGAGCGTGTTGTCGTGATTCGATAGCTCTCGCGGCCGAAAAGGGCGGATGACTGACGCGGCAACCGACGTGCGAGCGGTCGATGTCTCCCGGTCGCGTATTCCGGGAACGAACACAGTTGGTATATTCCAAACGAGAGCCCATTACCCTGGGTCCGGAATACAGAGGTACTCAATGGACACGAAACACGTCGACTGGCGTTCGATGCGAGACGAGTCGGCACCGGCGGCGGGACCCGAGGCCCGACAGTCCGGCGACGAGCGCGACGAGGGCGAGGCCGAGACCGAATCGGCCGAGGCGGCGGTCGCGGAGCGGACCGACCTCGTCTACGACGAGCAGCACGGCGAGTGGGTCGACCCCGAGACGGGCGAAATCCTCCGCGAGGACGAAATCGACCGCGGCCCCGAGTGGCGCGCGTTCGACGCCGCGGAGCGCGACCAGAAATCCCGCGTCGGATCGCCGACGACGACGATGATGCACGACAAGGGGCTGTCGACTAACATCGGCTGGCAGAACAAAGACGCCTACGGCAACTCCCTGTCGACGGGACAGCGCCAGAAGATGCAGCGCCTCCGGACGTGGAACGAGCGGTTCCGCACCCGCGACTCCAAAGAGCGCAACCTCAAGCAGGCGCTCGGCGAGGTCGAGCGGATGGGCTCGGCGCTCGGGCTTCCGGACACCGTCCGCGAGACCGCCTCGGTCATCTACCGCCGCGCGCTCGACGACGACCTGCTGCCCGGCCGCTCCATCGAGGGCGTCGCCACCGCCGCAATCTACGCCGCCGCTCGGCAGGCCGGCGTCCCGCGCTCCCTCGACGAGGTGCGGCGCGTCTCCCGCGTCGACAAGATGGAACTCACCCGGACGTACCGCTACGTCTCCCGCGAACTGGGGCTGGACATGAAGCCGGCCGACCCGGCGCAGTACCTCCCGCGGTTCGTCTCCGAACTCGACGTGAGCGACGACGTGGAGCGCCGCGCTCGGTCGCTCCTCGACAACGCGAAGCGGCAGGGCATCCACAGCGGCAAGAGCCCCGTCGGGCTCGCGGCGGCGGCCATCTACGCCGGCGCGCTCCTCGCCGACGAGGAACTGACGCAGTCCGAGGTGAGCGACGTGACCGACATCAGCGAAGTGACCATCAGAAACCGCTACCGCGAACTCCTCGAAGCGACCCAGAAATCGGGCGAAAGGGCCGTCGGGTCGACCGCCTAAGCGGACGTTTCGAGCGCGAGAAGACGCTTCTTTCTTCGATTCGCGTCGTTTTCAGACGCCCCGTTCGGACTGTTCGACCCGTTCGACCCATTCAGACTGTGCGGGTTCGGCCGCGGGCGACGCGACGCCGTTCTCACGCCGTCAGCGGTTGCACGAACACGACGACGACGCGCGAGTCGAACTGCCGCGACCCGGCAGCGCGTCGCGGACGCGGTCAGCGAGTGCGCCCGCGGTTTCGCGGACTCTCCCCTCGGCGCTCGATTCGGCGCGTCGTTCCCGGTAGTCGAAGTAGAGCGCCGTCGGCAGGAGAAGCGAGGCGTACACGCCGCTGATAGCGACGGCAATCTGCATCGGATGGTCTGCGGGGATGACCGCCCAGCCGACCGCGATAATCGCCCACAGCGCGATTCCCTGCCGGATAGTCGGACACCATCGGTTCGTGCGCGCCGACCGCGACTGCACGTCGGCGGCGTCCATGTCGGCGTCATCGCCCGATTCGGACGCCGGGCGGTCCGTTCGATGGGACTCGGCTCGCGCATCGTCGGATAGCGTAGAGGCGTGACGGAACGTTCGTTCGGACATAGAATGGTATCGGCGGCTACGGTTCCGAGCCTAATGTGGTCTCGTTTGGAATATACCAACCACGAGGGCAGAGCCGGCGTTCGGACCCGCGGGTCAGACGCTCGCGCCGTCCACCGGTTCCGCGAACGCGACGGTCTGTTTCACGTCGGTGACTTCGACCTCGACGCGGTCGCCGGGTTCCGTGCCGGGGACGATGATGACGAAGCCGCGTTCGACCTTCGCGATGCCGTCGCCTTGGTCACCGAGCGTGTCGATGATGACGGACCGAACGTCGCCCTCCGCGACGGGCGGTTGTCGCGGCTGAGAGTGCGCTTCGCGGGGTCCAGACGCGGTGTCGGCGGCGGATTCCCGAGCGGGGTCCGAATCGATGTCGCGGTCGTCAGCGGTCGTCGTCGCCGTCGTCTCCGTCGTCGTCGCCGCCGCCGATTCGACAGCGGCCTCGGTCGCCGACGCGGCGTGCGGACTCGAAAGCAGCGCGACGCGGTACAGTTCCTCCGTCGAAATCGACCCGTTTTCGACGAGTTCGGTCGGAATCGACACCACGTAACGGTCGCCGTCTCGCTCGACCGACGTCTCGAAAAGGAGCCGAAGAGAATCTGAGATATCAGTCACTACCGCTACTTCGACTCAAACAAAATAAAAGGTGGTGAAAGTGACTACCGTTCCGGTCGCCGAGACACGATAGAATCCCCGGAAATCCGATTCGACCCGACCGGAATCGTTCCCGAAGACACATGTCAAACCAATGCTAACTATCGGGCATGGCACGCGACACACTCGTTTCGTGGCAGACGTTCGCGCTGTTCGTCCTGTTTCCGCCGGCGGCGCTCGTCGCCCTCGTGTTCTTTCCCCTGACGCTGCTCGTCTTCGGGTGGCTGTACTACCGCGGCAAGTACGAGTCGATACAGGAGTCCGACGACGAGCAGACGGCCGTGGAACCGAGCGACGCCGCTCGGTGAGTGACGCATCCGCGGGCGCGAACGTGGCCGGGCGGCCCCCGAGGGGTCGGCCGTCCCACACACGGGCGAGCATTTCTCGTCGGGAAGACGGATGTCGACGAGACAACGGATTTTTGAGTTCGTCAACTGAGTAGTTGAGTATGGTTTACGAGACTGGGAACCCGACTGTCGACGACGCGGTGCGGCGGGTGCTCGACGGCGACGAACTCGACCGGACCGACGGGATAGCGCTCATCGCGCAGCCGGTCGAGCCCCTCGCGGCGGGTGCCGACTACGTCCGCTCCGTCCGCTCCGACGGGACCGTCGACGCCTGTTCCATCGTCAACGCGAAGGCCGGCGACTGCGCCGAGGACTGCGGCTTCTGCGCGCAGTCGGCGCACTTCGACACCGGCATCGAGACGCACGGCTTTCTCGGGCCGGAAGCGGTGTTAGACGCCGCGCGGCGCGCCGAACGCGACGGCGCACAGCGGTTCGGCATCGTCGTCGCCGAGAAGGGCGTCTCGAAGGAGCGCCGACCCGACGAGTGGGCGGAGGTGCTGGCGGCGATTCGACTCGTCCGCGACGAGACGAGCGTCGAAATCGACGCCTCGCTCGGCCTGCTCACCGAGGAGGAGGCGCGAATCCTCTCTGCGGAGGGCGTGAACCACTACAACCACAACATCGAGACCTCGCCGCGGTACTTCGACGAAGTGGTCGGAACCCACGACTTCGAGGACCGACTCGTGACGCTCCGGCGGGCGAAAGACGCCGGGATGGACCTCTGTGCCGGCGTCATCCTCGGGATGGGCGAGACGCCGGCGGACCGGGTCGACGCCGCTCTCGAACTCCAGAAAATCGGCATCGAGTCGCTCCCGGTGAACGTGCTCAACCCCGTCCCCGGCACGCCGCTCGGCGACGCCGACCACGCCGACATCACGACGACGGAACTCGTCAAGACCGTCGCAGTCTACCGACTGCTCCACCCCGACGCGCGCGTCCGTTTGACCGGCGGGCGGGAAGTGAATCTCGCGCCCGACGAGCAACACCTGCCGTTCGAGGCCGGCGCGGACGGCGTCCTCACCGGCGACTACCTGACGACCGACGGCCAGTCGCCGGCGGCCGACATCGAGGTCGTCGAGCGGGCGGGCCTCGAACCGAACCGCGCGGTCAACGACTTCGACGTGGACGCCGTCAAGCGCCGAGAAGCGAGAGACGGCTGAGGGACTGACGAACCGCCGAGCCGTCGAACCCTGAACCGCCCAATCGACGAACCGCCGAACCACCGAACCGCCGAACCGCCGCCCGAGACGCGCCACATCACCCGAGCGCGCTGTGCCGGGACATGAGCGAGATGACCTGCCGGTGGAGCGCCTGATTGGACGCGACGACGGTGTCGCCGGTCACGTCGTCTATCGCCTCGACGTGCGTCACCTCGCCGCCGGCCTCGCGGACGAGAAGCGGGCCGGTCCGCGCGTCCCACATATCGAGGTTCTGCTCGAAGTACACGTCGAAGCGGCCGGCGGCGACGAGCGCCAACTCCGCGGCGGCCGACCCCATCCGGCGAACGCCTCGCGTCGACTCGCAGAGCGCTTCGAGGTACGCGCCGTCGCCGTTCGCTCGGGCCAGCGAGTCGAACCCGGTCACGACGAGCGCCTCAGACAGCTCGGCGGCGTTCGAAACCGAGAGTTCCCGCCCGTTGACGAACGCGCCTTCGCCCTCGATTGCGACGTACAACTGGTCCGCCGGGACGTAGTTGACGACGCCGACGTCGGGCCGCGTCGCACCCTCGTACATGATAGAGACGGAGAAGTGCGGCACGCCGTTGTGGAAGTTGACCGTGCCGTCGAGCGGGTCGACGACCCAGCGCGGCTTCGGGCGGAACTCCGGGGAACCCTCCTCGGAGACGACGTTGTCGTCCGGGAAGGCGGCGGCTATCACGTCGGTGATTCGCGCTTCGGCGGCTTCGTCCGCCGGGCGGTCGCGGAACCGCTCGCGCGAACTCGACTCGAACCGGGCCCGTAACTCGTCGCCGGCGACCTCGGCCGCCCGAATCGCGGTCCACAGGTAGCGGTCGTTCACCATGCACCGACGTGGCCGGGGCTCGTATATTGTGACTGCTATGTTGTCTCAATAGTAATCTGTTCAGTACGTTGCTATCATAGTACGGTTGATAAGTCGTTGTCGATGACGTATCGTATGCTCACTATCGGGCATCGAGGCTGTGCGGGCCAGTATCCAGAGAACACGATTCCCGCAATCGAGGGGTCCGCGCCCCACGTCGACCTCGTCGAGGTGGACGTGATGCGCTGTGGCTCCGGGGAGCTGGTGGCGTTTCACGACGACGACCTGTCGCGGCTGACGACGGCCGCGGGTCGACTCGACGAAACCGCCGTCGACGACCTCACGGCGCTTCGCGTCGACGGCTCGGAGGCGACGATTCCGCGGTTCGACCAGGTGGTCGAGGCGTGGCCCGCGGGCACCGGCATGAATCTCGACACCCGCGACCCGGGCCTCGTCGAAGACGCCTTAGCGGCCGTCGAGGGACTCGACGAGCGGGTCGTCTTCTCGTCGCCGTCGCGCGAAGCGGTCGATATCGCGCTGGAGACGCCGACGCCGGCCGAGGTCGGCTACTCGTTCCGCGACGACGCGTCCGCGGAGTTGACGTGGGCGGCAGAACGAGGCTGTGAGTTCGTCCACGTCGAACACGGCCTGTGTACCTCCTCGGACCTCGTGGAGCGCGCGCACGACGCCGGCCTGCTCGTCGACGCGTGGACCGTCGACGACGAAGCGACCGCGACGACCCTCCGGTCGCTCGGCGTGGACGCCCTCACCGTCGACCGATGGGATGTCGTCGCCCCGGAGGCGTGCTCGTGAACCCGACTCGACGCCCGAGGCCGTCGACCACCTTTTTATACCCCAATCAGAGCGGTACGAGCCACACCAGAGAACAACATATGTCTAATTATACTCCAAATAATAGGAAAATTTAAATTATATGTTCGGATATGTCCCAGTACATGCCTGAAAATGGCCCTATCGGCGAGCGAGCCGAAACGACGAACCGAGCTATCGGACGCACAACCAGTCGGCGCGGATTCCTCGCGACGGCGGGGGCCGTCGGCGTCGCGGGACTCGCGGGCTGTTCCGGCGGCGGGGGCGACTCACCGACCGGGACCGAGGGCGGAAGCGGGAGCACCGAACAGTCGGGAACGACGGCCGGGACATCCGGCGCGCAGGACGTGACCGTCTCGTTTTGGCACATCTTCGGCGGCGAACTCGGCCAGACGCTGGGAGACATGGCCGCCGAGTTCTCACAGCAGAACGACGGAATCACCATCGAGGCGGTCAACAACGGCGGCTACCGGCAGAACCTCAACCAGTCGTTGCAGGCGTCGCGGGCCGGCGACCCGCCGGGTATCGTCCAGATATTCGAGGTCGGGACGCGACTCGCGCTCGACAGCGGCTCGTTCACGCCGGTCGAGGAGATTCTGCCGGAAGAGGAAATCGACTTCGACGACTTCCTGCCGTCAGTCTTGAACTACTACCGCATGGACGGGACGCTGAACTCGATGCCGTTCAACTCCTCGAACACCATCATGCTCTACAACAAGACCGCGTTCGAGCAGGCGGGCCTCGACCCCGAAACCCCGCCGCGGAGCCTCGCGGAGGTCCGGCAGGCCGCACAGACCATCGTCGACCAGACCGACATGGAGAGCGGTATCAGCTGGCCGAACCACACCTGGATGCAGGTCGAACAGCAGTTCGCCAAACAGGACCAAGTGCTCGTGAACCAAGAGAACGGCCGCGACGGTCGACCCGACCAGACGTTCTTCAACTCCGAGGCGGGCCGCAGCGTCTACTCCTGGTGGAAGGGGATGGCCCAAGACGGCCTCTATCTCAACCCCGGAATCGAGGCGTGGGGCGAAGCGCGACAGGCGTTCCTCACCCAGAAGGTGCCGATGCTGTGGGACTCCACGTCGAACATCGTCTCGATGCAGTCCGGCGCGAAGGAGAACGGCTTCGAACTCGGCTCCGGCTACCTGCCGACGCCCGACGGCGCGAACACCGGCGTCGTCATCGGCGGGGGGTCGCTGTGGGTGCCCGACGCCCTCTCCGACGAGAAAAAGCAGGCCGCGGGAGAGTTCATCGCCTACGTCACCCAGACCGAGCAGCAGGCGCGCTGGCACCGCAACAGCGGCTACTTCCCGGTCCGACAGAGCTCCATCGACCAGCTCACGGACGACGGCTGGTTCGAGAACAACCCCAACTTCAGCACGGCGTTCGACCAGCTACAAGACACCGAAGACACGCCCGCGACTCGCGGCGCGGTGATGGGCGTGTTCCCCAAGACCCGGTCGATTAACGAGGAGATATCGGTCAGCATCATCAACGACCAACTCGGCGTCGAGGAGGGACTGTCGCGGATGGACACGCAGGTCGGCGAGGCGCTCGCCGGGTACAACGGCAACTACGACGGGAGCCAGTAGGCTCCCTCGACACGTCAGTCACATGTCTACTGCCACAAAACCGTACGATTCGACGCTTCAGGCGGCGCTGTTGTTGCTCCCGACAGCTGCGGTACTCGTCGCGTTTCTGTACTACCCCGCGCTCGAAACGTTCCGCCTCAGTCTCTACGAGACGCTGTTTCTCGGACAGCGACAGACGTGGACCGGGCTCGGGAATTTCGTCACCCTGCTCACGTCGGGCACCTACCAGTACAGCTTCTTCATCACGGTCGCGTTCGCGGCGGTCGTCGTCTTCGGGACGCTCGGCGTCTCGCTGCTGATCGGCTACCTGATATTCTCCGTCGACGTTCGGTCGTCCGTCTATCTCGTCGCCGCGATTTGGCCGTACGCGCTCCCGCCGGCGGTCGCCGCGATTCTCCTGAACTTCATTCTCCACCCGAATCTCGGCATCTTCACCCACTACCTCGAACTCCTGACGCCGCTCACCTTGGACTGGTTCAACGACGGCCCGCAGGCGTTCGCC
Source organism: Haloferax sp. Atlit-48N (assembly GCF_003383015.2). Taxonomy (NCBI): domain Archaea; kingdom Methanobacteriati; phylum Methanobacteriota; class Halobacteria; order Halobacteriales; family Haloferacaceae; genus Haloferax; species Haloferax sp. Atlit-48N. Next base: position 85,584 of record NZ_CP137693.1, read on the forward strand.
ATCCTCGCGGTCGTCGCCGTCTGGAAACAGCTCGGCTACAACATCATCTTCATCGTCGCCGCGCTGAACAACATCCCCGAGATACTGACGGAGAACGCACGCATCGACGGCGTCGGTCGGTTCAGGATGCTGTACAAGGTGTACGTGCCGATGATTGCGCCGACGATGACGTTCCTCGTCGTCATGAACACGATATACGCGTTCTTCTCGACGTTCCCGCTCGTCGACCTGATGACGAGCGGCGGGCCGAGCGACGCAACGAACTTCCTGATATTCAAGCTCTACCGCGACGCCTTCCAGTTCAACAGCCTCGGGCTGGCGTCCGCGCAGTCCGTGATTCTGTTCGTCGTCGTGTCGGTTCTGATGTACATCCAGCTTCGGTTCGCGTCGGGCTACGGGCGGTACGGAGGATAACGAGATGGCCACAGAGACAGACACCACGACGTTCGACGCGGGAAGACTCGCGCACCGACTGCCGGACGACGCGCTGCTGCACGGCGGCATCGTCTTCGCAATCCTCCTGATGGCGTCGCCGCTGCTGCTCGCGATTATCATGAGCACGCAGTCGACGACGGAGGTGTATCAGGTGACGAACCTCGGCCTCGGGTCGAGGGGGCTATCGAACTACTCGGACGCGCTCGTGAACTACGAGTTCAGCACGTACATGCTGAACTCGTTCGTGATGAGCGTCGTCGTCGTCGTCGGGAAGGTCACGCTCTCGCTGTTCGCGGCGCTCGCGCTCGTCTACTACCGCTTCCCGTACGAGCGGGCGGTGTTCATGTTCATCCTGCTGACGCTGTTGTTGCCGGTGCCGGTTCGAATCGTCCCGCTGTTCCAGCTGATGGCCGACCTCGGCTGGACGAACTCCCTGTTGGCGTTGACCGGACCCTACATCGCGAGCGCGACGGCCGTATTCCTCTTTCGCCAGCAGTTCACGGGGATTCCGGCCTCGCTCGTCGAGGTCGCGCGCCTCGACGGCGTCGGCCCGCTCACCTTCCTGTTCAGGGTGCTCGTCCCGATGTCGAGAGGGATGATTGCCGGGGTGTGCGTTATCACGTTCATCTACACGTGGAACCAGTTCCTCTGGCCGCTGGTCGTCGTGACCGACAAGAGCAGTCAGGTCGTCCAAGTGGGGATTCGGTACCTCCAGGGCTCCGCGCAGGCGGGGCTGACGCAGTGGGGGCTCATCATGGCCGGCGCGGTCCTCGCGTTGCTCCCGCCGCTCGTCGTGCTCGTCGTGCTGCACCGACCGCTCCTGCGAACGCTCACCATCCAACAGAAATAGCGAACTCACCATGTCAGACATCACGATTCAGAACTTACGGAAGACGTACGACGACGTGCGCGCCGTGAAGGGTATCGACCTCGAAATCGAAGACGGCGAGTTCCTCGTCGTCGTCGGCCCCTCGGGGTGCGGCAAATCGACGACGCTCCGGATGCTCGCCGGCCTCGAATCGGTGACGGACGGCTCCATCGCCATCGGCGACCGCGTCGTCAACGAGGTGCCGCCGAAGGACCGAAGCATCGCGATGGTGTTTCAGAACTACGCGCTGTACCCGCACATGACGGCGGCGGAGAACATGAAGTTCGGCATGAAATCGGCCAGCGAGTTCTCCGCCGACGAAATCGAACGGCGCGTGGAAGACGCCACCGAGACGCTCGGTATCGCACACCTCCGCGACCGGAAGCCGAAGGAACTCTCGGGCGGGGAGCGACAGCGGGTCGCCATCGGCCGGGCGCTCGTCCGCGAACCGGACGTGTTCCTGATGGACGAGCCGCTGTCCAACCTCGACGCGAAGCTCCGGGTGCAGATGCGCGCCGAACTGCTCAAACTCCACCGCGACCTCGATACGACGACCGTCTACGTCACCCACGACCAGACGGAGGCGATGACGCTCGGCGACAGGGTCGCGGTGCTCGAAGACGGGAGGCTCCAGCAGGTCGCACCGCCCCAAGAGCTGTACGACTACCCGACGAACCAGTTCGTCGCCGGCTTCGTCGGCGAGCCCGCGATGAACTTCGTTCCCGTGGCGGTCCGCCGGCAGAGGAGCGAACTCGTCGCCGAAGCGCCGGGCCTCTCGCTCACGCTCCCTGCGGGCTCCGGGCTGGACGACGTGGACGACGACGGCCTCACGCTCGGCGTCAGACCCGAAGACGTGTCTCTCGTCTCGAACACCGCCGGGGCGTCGGAGTCGTTCACCGCCGAGGTGACGGTCACCGAACCGCTCGGCGAACTCCTGCTTCTGCACTGTCGCCTCGGCGACGAGGAGATTCGGGTCAAAGTCGAGCCGCGAAGCCGAATCACGGCCGGAGACACCGTCGAACTCGCCGTCGATACGGACCGCCTGCACCTGTTCGATGCGGACGGCGACGCCGTCTACCACTCGTCGGTTCCCGAGCGGGCGACCGAGAGCGTCGTAGCCGACTGACGAGGCAGGCGGCGAGGCGAGCGGCGAAGCGAACGCAGGGCGCGTCGCTACCGCCCGTCGAACGCCTCGGGCGACAGGTCGAGTCCCGCGCGCTCCTCGTCGGTGAGTTCTTCGAGGACGCTCGTGCCGGACCCCGGTTTCGAGTCCCACGACCAGTCCTCGTGAAGGCGGAGGCGGCCGTCTTCCAGTCGCTCGATGCGGTCCGTCGAGTGGCCGGTCGCAGTCGTCCCGTCGTCGGTGACGTGAGAGTACCGGAAGTCGAGCGTGTCGCCGCGGTGGCGGCCGACGAGGTGGCCCAGCCTGACGGTTCCGCCGCGGTACGTCGCGTGAATCAGGTCGCCGGACTGGTCGAACCAGAAGTGGGTGTCGCCGCCGACGTCGCCGCTCTCGGCGTTGGCGACCGATTTGAAGACGCGCCCGTCGAGGGACGGCGCGTGAGATTCGGACATAGTCCGTGTGCGAGGCGGACCGTTATGAGTGGTCCGCCGAGAACTGCGAGCGGCCGACTTCCCCCGGTCGACCGCCCGTCGCGGCCCCTGCACCACCACTACCACCAGCGGTCAGTAGCTACTCCGATCTCCCGAACCGGAGTCAGAGCCGTTTTTGACCGCGTCAGTCGCCTTTTCGATGCCTTTCTTGGCTTTCTCCTCGCTCACCTTCGTCCGCTTTCCGACCTGTTTGGCGACTTCGTCTTCGTGGCCCTCTACCAGTCCGAGCAGCCGTCGAAGCTTGCTCATCACGCCCATGGCGTCGGCAGTAGCGACTCCTCAGAGGAAAAGGTGGTGGCCCCGAACCGCGGAATCGACACCCGAGAGAGACGGCGGCCGGCTTCGGGGAGACGGTGAATCAACAGTCGAAAGAACGGCATATCTATAAATTCAATATATGATAAACTACTGAGAGGTGTGCGAGCAGTCAATCGTCTTTCTCTACGGTAGGAGAGGAGTGAACGGGTCGGTCGATACGGCCCGTTCGAAGGAACCAACAGACGAAAAAAAAGGAACTAGACGCAGTCTTCAGGCCCGCGAGGGTCGAGCCTTCGATACGTGCCGTTCGGAGCGACTCTCGCGTCGTCAGCACGAACGACGGCCTCGCGTGATGTTCGAGTCGGTAGCGGCAGTACGGTCGCTTTCGTCGGGTACAGTGATTGAGCGTCGGTTGTACTCTGGTAGCAAGGTCTCGAAACCGGCGAGTATCCGACGGCGGGTTCCGAGACGAGTGGGTCCATCGTCCAGTCCCGAAATTGAATGGAATGTGGTATTTTTTCGATACTCCCGAATTTCTGTTAGTTCGTTCTGGCGTTCTTGTCGGGGCGACGAGCCATGGTCCCGATCGGCGTCTCAGCTTCCCCGGTAGGTCGTGTAGCTCCCCGGCGACAGCAACAGGGGAACGTGATAGTGCTCGCTGGCGTCGTCGACGACGAACCGGACCGGAACCGTCTCCAAGAACGACGATTCCGTGGGGCCGTCGCGGTAGTACGGGCCGACTTCGAACAGGAGTTGGTAGGTTCCGGTCTCCATCGCGTCGCCCGACAAAAGCGGCTCGTCGACCCGTCCGTCGTCGTTGGTCGTGCCGCGGCCGACCGTCTCCGCCTCGCCGGACGAATCCAGTTTTTGAAGCGTCACGTCGACGCCGGCCGCCGGTCCCTCGCTGCTGGTGTCGAGGACGTGCGTGGTTACTCCTTCGCTCATCTTACTGCTCGTCGAGGTCGCCGCGGTCCATCGAGAACTGCTGGAAGCCGGTCGGCGCGGGCGGCTCCCGCAGGACGCTGGCGTCGCCGTCGAGGTCGTCGCGGACGCTGAGCCAGGTGCGGTTGTTCGCCTCGAACCGAACGGACGCGAGCTGCGGATAGCGTTCGAGGACGCGCAGGCCGATTTGGTAGATGAGGTCCTGAATCGAGTTCGAGTCGACCTCGTCGAAGACGACGTGGGCGATGTCGCGGACCTGCTCGGACGGCACGTACTGTTCTGGGTCCTCCCCGAGCGCGTCTTCGGGGTCGTCGTAGCTCCAGAAGATATCGAGCGAGATGTAGAGCGTTCGGTCCTCGCGCTCCGGGAGCGTCGTGTACTCGTCTTGGACGTAGCCGGTGAACGAACTCCCCTTGACCTTGACCAGTTCGAGGCCGGTGACGCCGCTCGTCTGGTCGGTGATGACGGGTGTGCCGTCGTCTCGCGTCAGCGAGATGGAGCCGTAGCCGGACTCGTTGTCGGAGACGCGGAAGACGAGGTCGCTCGCCTCGTACCCGTCGCCGTCGTCCTCTGGGACGGGCAGTTCGTCGAATCGAATCTCGTCGGCCGACACCTCGACGGCGCTCATCTGCGAGTAGGTGTCCAAGAACCCCGACCCGACGAACTCCAAGAAGCCTTCGAGGGTGGCCCCGTCGTACTCGCCGGCGTGGTGGAGGATGAAGTTCTTCATCGAGTCCGTCGCCACGACCTTCGTGTTGTCGCCCTCGCTGAACGACGGCAGGAACTCCTCGCCTTCGACCTGCACGCGAACGTCGAGGCCGAACAGCACGTTGTCCCGCCCGTCGAACGACGACTCCGGAATCGTGCGAACGCCCTCCAGCGGGGTCGCGTACGTCCGGTAGACGGCGACGTTCTCCTTCCCGTAGTTCATCGTCCGCTGTTCGCCGCTGTCCGGGGCGTCACCGTCCACCGGTGACTGTTGCGCTGTCATAATTCGTCTAAGAACGGTGCATCGTTAAACAAAAATCTTTGCGTTCGCGTGACATACGCGACTCGTTTCGGCTTTGATTCAGACAGACAGTCGATTCCTATTCTGACGAGAATCGCTCCGCCAACCGGAGTTCCGCAATCGTGTGGACCTCGTCCAGCGCGGTCCGAAACTCCGTCGACTCCGAGTGGTCGACCCGGCGTTCCATCGCCGCGGCAATCGCGTCGGGGTTCTCGTCTTTCACCGCCATGACGAACGGGAAGCCGAACCGCTCGCGGTACGTCTCGTTCAGTCGTTGGAACGTCTCGTACTGGCTCCGCGAGAGCGAGTCCAGCCCGGCCGACGCCTGTTCCGCCTCCGAGGCGTCGGTCATCTCGGTCCGCTCTCCGAGGTCGGGGTGCGCCCGGAGCAACTGGAGTTGCTTCTCGCGTGAGGCGTCCTCGACGGCGCGCTTCATGGCCGACCGAAGTTCGTCCACGGACGAAAACGGCCGCGACGACCGCGCCCGCTCAGCGACCCACGGCGAGTGTTCGTATATCTCCCCGAGCGCGTCCACGAACGAGTCGTCGTCGAGGCGGTTCACCTGCTGGAGCGTGAGTTCGTGCATCGTTGTTTGGCGTGCGTGACCTCGACACTTCAACCTACTCGTGAACCTCCCTCCTTCCGCGTCGAATCGGCGGGGGGCCCGACTCACGCGCTCCAATCGGGGCGCTCGCGCTCCACGAACCGGCCGTGGCCGGGGTCACCGACGACCTCGCCGTCGGCCGCGACGACCTCGCCGCGGACGAGCGTCTTCGTCACCCGGCCCGTGACTTCCCGACCCTCGTAAATCGAGTAGTCCGCCTTCGAGGCGTTCGCGTCGGCGGAAATCGTGTACGTCTCGTCGGGGTCGAACAGGACGATATCGGCGTCGGTTCCGGGTTCGAGCGTGCCCTTGTTCGGGAGGCCGAACGTCTCGGCCGGGTTCGAACACATCACGCGGACGAGGAAGGGGTACGAGAGCCCGCGCTCGTTGACCGCCTCGTCGTGGAACACCGGGAGACTGACCTGCACGCCGTTCGCGCCGAACGGGCCCTCCCACCACGGCCGGTCGACCTTGTCGGCGCGCTTCGAGGCGACGTGGTCCGTCGAGACGACGCTCAGCACGCCGCGGCGGAGGTATTCGAACATCGCCTCCACGTCGTCTTCCTTGCGGATGGGCGGCGCGATTTTCGGCAGGTTCCCCAGTTCCGCGTAGACGGAGTCGTCGAGCGTCGTGTAGTGCGTGCAGGTCTCCGCCCTGACCCGCGACCCGTCCTCGCGGTGGCGGGCGAGCGCGTCGGCGGCCGCCCGGCACGTCGTGTGGATGCCGTAGTATTTCGCCCCGGCCTCGGTCGCGAGCGTGACCGCGTCGGACGCGGCCATCGCCTCGGCGTAGTCGGGGCGAGACTGCGGGTACGTCTCGGGGGCGTCCTCGCCAGCGGCCCGGAGTTCGGCGGTGAGCGCCCGGCAGACCGAGTCGTCTTCGCTGTGGACCACGCCGACCGCGTCGTGTTCGGCGAGGCGGTCGAACACCCGCTTGAGAAAGCCGTTCGAGACGCCGAACTCGTAGGCGGTGTACATCTTGAACGAGGTCACGCCGTCGTCGACGAGCGCCGGAATCTCCTCGAAGACCGCGTCGTCCTCCCTGAGAATCCCGCCGTGTAATCCGAAGTCGACGAGCGCCTGCTCTTGGTTGGCGCGTTTGCGTTCGAGGCCCTCCGAGAGGGTCGCCGGCTCGTCCCACGGACTGTCCGCACCCTCGTAGGCCTGCCACGCGAAGTCGATGAACGTGGTGACCCCGCCGAGCGCCGCCGCGCTGGACACGGTTCGGTAGGTGTCGATGGAGACGTGGTCGTCGACGTGGACGTGCGGGTCGACGACGCCGGGCATGACGACCTGTCCAGTCGCGTCGATTCGGTTCCGTCCAGCGGGGAGGGCGTCCTCGTCGCCGACGCCGACGATGCGACCCTCGTCGACCGCGACCGCTGCGTCGAGCGTCCGCGAGTCGGTGACGACGGTCCCGCCGGCGAGTATCGTGTCAATAATCATCACGACACACTCCTCGGTGGAGCGAATTATACGTACCGGTAGACCGCGGGTCGAACTGGGGCGAGAAAGCAGCAGACGGGGCGAACTCAGTCGTCGACCGGCGCGGAGGGCGACGACTCAGAACTCGACAGTTCGGTCAGGTCTTCCGGGTCGAGGCCGTCGGTGTGCTCGGTCGGGCCGAGGCCGACGCCGCCGCCGGGGAGCACGACGTTGAGCGCGAGCGCGGTGAAACCGCCGGTGACGAGCGCGGAGCCGAACAGCGTCTGCACCTCGGCGGGGAAGTTCTGGAGCACCTCGGGGCGGAACGCCACGCCGAGGCCGAACGCCATCGACAGCGCGAGAATCGTCGAGTTCCGGTGGTCGAGCGTGACGTTCTGCGTGATGATGCGCGCCCCCGAGGAGAAGATCATCGCGAAGAGGATGAGCGCGCCGCCGCCGAGGACGGCGTCGGGCATCACGGAGACGACCGCGCCGACCTTCGGGACGAAGCCGAGCACGACGAGGACGACCCCGCCGATGCCGACGACGTATCGGCTCGCGACGCCGGTGAAGCTCACGAGGCCGACGTTCTGCGAGAACGACGTGTTGGGAAGCGCGTTGAACAGCGCGGCGAACGCGCTCATCACGGCGTCGGCGACGAGGCCGCCGCGGAACTCCTTGCGGGTCGGGTTCCGGCCGGTCGCCGACACCGTGCCGGAGATGTCGCCGATGGTTTCGAGACCGGTGATGACGTAGAGGAACGCGACCGTGAGCACGGCGCTGGGCGGGAATTCGAGGCCGAACCTGAGCGGCGTCGGCACGGTTATCCACCCCGCGGTCGCGACGGCGGTGAAGTCGACCATCCCGAGCGCGATGGCGGCGACGTAGCCGACGACGATGCCGACGAAGACGCTGATGACGCGGAGGAAGCCGTCGAAGAACTGGTTGAGAACGACCGTGACGACCAAGACGAGCCCCGCGAGGCCGAGGTTCGCAAACGAGCCGTAGCCGGCGGCCGAGGGGCCGGCGGACGCGCCCGCGGCGTAGTTCATCCCCGTCGGGATGAGCGTCAGCCCGATGAGCATCACGACGATGCCCGTGACGAGCGGTGGGAAGTACTTCTGGAAGCGGTCGAGCGTGACGCCCATCACCAACTCGACGGGCGCGGCGAGAAGTGACGCGCCGAAAACCGCGGCGATGCCGAACTGTTGGCCGATGCCGATGAGCGGGCCGAGGAACGCGAAGCTCGTTCCCATGACGATTGGGAGTCGCGCGCCGACGGGACCGATTGGGAAGGCCTGCACGAGCGTCGCCGCGCCGGCGACGATGAGCGCCATCTGCACGAGAAACGTCGTCTGGCCCGACACCGAACCGACGGCGCCCGCGAGGATGAGCGGCGGCGCGACGTTGCCGAGGAACATCGCGAGGACGTGTTGGATTCCCAGCGGGACCGCCTCGCCCAGCGGCGGTCTGTCTTCGATATCGTACAGTACGACCGAGTCGCTCTCCGCATCGGCGGATGTGCTAGTCATCAGCTCACACGACACGAGACTGGCTTTTGAAACTACCCCTTATTCACCTAATATATCTATGAATGATGTTTTCCTTCGAGCAAGAACACACGTACAGACAGCGCTCGCTCGTCGAGCGAGACAGTCGTAGAAATCATCGAGGGAACGTATGCAATCGCGCGGCTCATCGAGGGCGCGCGCTACCGGTGCGACCGCCTGTGGCGTCCCCGCCTACGGACGGGCCGATACCGACGGTCGGGAGCGCGTTGAACGTCCGCTCGTCGACGAGGCCGCGCGTCGTCTCGGTGAGGGGCACGCGAGTACGAGGTAGTCGCTCCGCGCGGCGGCCGAAAGCACGTCGTGAAGGACCGCGATGTCGGTCACTCCGATACCTCTCGGATGACGACGTCTTGGACGCCCTCGCGGAGCGTCAGTTCCTCGATTGCCTTCAGCTCCTCCGCCGTCGCGTCGATGGTCGCGAAGTGGTTCCCGGCGAGTTCACCGGCGGGGCTCTTGAAGCACGTCGGGCCGCAGGGGACGAGAATCTCCTGTTCGTTCCGGTAGCCGGGGTAGAGAAGCAGGTCGCCCCGCGACGGGTAGACGGTGTGGTTCTCCCGCGGAATCTCGGGGAGGTCGATTTCGTCGATGTTTATCCACGTCGCGATGCCGCTCCAGCGGACGTGCATGAGCCCCGACTCCAACGGGAGGAACTCTCGAACCGCCTCGACGGAGGCGGGCGCGCGGTCTTCGTGCAGTTCTGCGGTGAACGTCCGGTCTCCGATTTCTAGCTGTAACATGGGTGTAGTGGTTCGTGTGATGGTGGTTAGTTTCGTTCGGTGTCGTCCGTCTCGGTGTCGCCCGTCGTCGCCAGTCTGGCGAGCGTCCCCGCGAGCACTTCGGTCGCGGCGGTGCAGTCGGCCCAGTCGGCCCGCTCTCTCGGTGAGTGCGAGTGGCCGTTCTCGGAGGCGACGAACACGAGCGCGGCGTCGGTCACGTCGGCGACCTGCATCGTGTCGTGACCCGCGCCCGAATGGAGCGACAGCGTCTCGATGTCGCACGCGCGGGCCGCTTCGGTCGCGACCCGCCGACAGCGCTCCGACAGCGGCGTCGGCGGAACGTCGTAGGTGCAGTCGAACGAAGTCGTCACGCCGCGGTGGGTCTCGACCGCGTCGAGCGCCCGTTCGACCGCGTCCAACTGGAGGCGTATCTCCTCGCGGTCGACCGACCGGAGGTCGAGGCGGAGCGAGGCCGCGCCGGGGACGACGTTGACGACGTTCGGTTCGACGTCGAGTTCGCCGACGGTTCCGACGGCGGTGCCGCTGCCGGTCGTCGCGATGTCCGCGGCGCGCCGCTCGACCTCCAAGACGAGTTCGCTCGCGGCGGCGAGCGCGTCGTGGCGCGCCGTCATCTCGGTCGTCCCCGAGTGGTCGGCCTGCCCCTCGATAGACACGTGACACCGCGCGGTTCCGGTGATGTCGGTGACGATACCGAGAGGGACGCCGGCGTCTCCGAGGCGCGTGTTCTGTTCGATGTGGAGTTCGACCCACGCGTCCCACGCGCTCGCGTCGAGGCGGCCCGAGCCGCGGTAGCCGACGCGGTCGAGGGCGTCTTCGAGCGTCACGTCGCCGTCCGTCAGCGCGAGCGTCTCGTCGACGCCGCGTTTCCCGGCGGCGACCGTCGACCCGAGGACGCCGTCAGCGAAGCGCGTCCCCTCCTCGCCGGTGAAGCAGACGACTTCGAGCGGGCGAGCGGGCGTCAGGTCGCTCTCGCGGATGCTTCGGACGGCCTCCACGGCGGCGTAGACCCCGAGCGGTCCGTCGAAGATGCCGCCGTTCGGAACCGAATCGAGGTGGCTCCCGGCGGCGACCGGGGCCGCATCCGGGTCGACGCCGTCCGGGGTCCACCGACCGGCGATGTTGCCGACGGCGTCGATACGGACGTCGAGACCGACCGCTTCGAGGCGGCTCACGAGGTAATCGCGGGCCCGCCCGTTCGCCGCGTCGGCGGGGAGCGCGGTTCGACCGCGCCCGTGTTCGGTGTCTACCGAGCCGAATACCGCCGTTCGCTCGATGTCTTCGCGGAGAGAGTCGCCGTCGATGTCGAACGAAACGCGACCCGCACTGCCGCGAGTCGGGGCCGTCACGGTCCCCCGTCACGGCGACCGCTGCGCCGTCGATTCCGCCGCCGGGTGGCACCGTGTCGCGGCGAGGCAGGAACGTCCGCGACCGAACCGCCGCCCGTCCCCGTCGTCCGGAGCCGGCGGTCGGCGGCTGTCGGCTTCGGTCTGAAAGGTATCATTGCGTACTTACCCCGAGAGTAACACCACTTGTTGATAAACATTTCGTGAGATGGCGATTTGGTGGCCAGAATACTCGATATTTTTCAAATTTAGTGAATACATACACAGTTCCAACCGGAGGGCCGGATTAGAATGTTCGACTATTTCAAACGCCGACGAGACAAGTGCGTCCGACAACCGCCCACACGACCAGCTCGAACCCGATTACTCATCCCGTCCGAGCGAGACATCGAGCGCGCTCGACGAAAGTGGGGTGATACCGCTCCGTTAGCCACCGCCGAGCGACGGTGGTTACCTCGGCTCGTCCAAGATGCTCGAACGCGCGACGGGGGACAGCGACACCACGGCGTGCGCTCCCGTCCTTGGGTGAACTCCTCGCGATGGATTACAAATTTACGGTTGTAATTTCCTATTCCAGACGCACGACCCCCGTGATGACAAACGGTATCGTGTCTCTCGCGAGCCGCGAGCGGTCGCCACAGCGCGCTCGACCTCCCGCGGAACGCGTTCGACTATTTCAAACGGGAGCGTCGAATCGGGAATCAGGCGGGGTCGGTGCGAGGCGGGGTGAGGCTGGGGAGACGACGAACGAAACGACCACACCGGCGACATCGAGACCGCTCCCGAAGACCGCGCTCGTGAACCGGACAATCGAGGGGATGCTGGCACAATTATGCCCCCTACCAGAATATTTAATTGCGTATAGGAGCCGATATATTCAAGAATGATTCAAGATAGCACGTCAACTACCGTAATCCGAGCGAGCGTGAACGGTGAAGACGAACAGTTCGCCGTCTCGTCCGGCGAGACGCTCATGGAGACGCTCCGCGGGGCGGGGTACTACGGCGTCAAAAACGGCTGTGACGAGGGCGTTTGCGGGGCATGCAACGTCATCCTCGGCGACGAGGGAGTCACCCGGTCGTGTCTCGTTCCGGCGGCGAGTTGCGACGGAGCGGAGGTGATGACCGTCGAGGGACTGGCCGACGACGACGGCGGCCTCCACCCCCTTCAGTCGGCGTTCCTCGAACACGGGGCCGCCCAATGTGGCTACTGCATCCCCGGCGTACTGCTCGCCTCGTACGACCTCCTCCAGCGGAACGACGAGCCGACCGAGAGCGAGGTCGCAGACGCGCTGAGCGGCAACATCTGTCGCTGTACGGGCTACGTCCAGCAGATAGAGGCGGTGCAAGCGGCGGCCGACCGCCTCTCCGGGTCGGACGCGTCGTCCGAGGGCTCCGGGTAAGATGCCTCGGTCCGACACCGGCGACCCCGAGACGGCGGCGAAGTCGACCAGCGAGGCGCGCGGAGACGACGCCCCCGTCGGCGAGAGCGTCGAGAAAGTCGACGGCTGGGGGCTCGTCACCGGCAAGGCACGCTACACCGACGACGTGCCGACCGACGACGCCCTCGCCGCGAAGGTGCTTCGGAGCCCGCACGCGCACGCTCGCGTTCGGTCTATCGACACCGAGGCCGCGGAAGCGATAGCCGGCGTGAAGGCGGTGCTCACCCACGAGGACGTTCCCGAGGACCGCTTCACGCGAACCGGTTTTCCCTACCCGGCCCCGGCCCCGTTCGACGAGCGCGTCCTGAACGAGACGGTCCGGTTCGTCGGCGAGCCGGTGGCCGCCGTCGCCGCGCGAACCGCCGAGGCCGCCGCGGCCGCGGTCGACGCCATCGAGGTCGACTACGAGCCGTACGACCACGTCCTCGACGCGCACGAGGCGATGGGGGCGGACGCGCCGACGCTCCACCCTGAGCCGTACGAGAACCCTCAAGAGAACGCGGCTCCCGAGCGGAACGTCGTCTGCGAGACCCGCCACGAGGAGGGAAACGTCGAACGCGGGTTCGAGGCGGCCGACGAGGTCGTCGAGGGGGAGTACGAGACGCAGGCCGTCCACCACCTCCCGATGGAGACGAACACGACCATCGCGTGGGTGGACGACCGAAGGCGGCTCGTCCTGCGGACGACGACGCAGGTCTCGCACATCTGCCGCGACAAAATCGCCCGCGTGTTCGGCCTGAACCGCACCGACGTTCGAGTCGTCAAGCCCCGCGTCGGCGGCGGCTTCGGCGTCAGACAGGACACGCTCCCGAACCAGTTCATCGGCGCGGCGCTCGCGCTCGAAACCGGCGAGAAGGTCCGGCTGAAAAACGACCGGAAGGAGGACCTCCACGGGGCGCAGACGCGCCACGCCCAGACCGTCCGCGTCAAGACCGGCGTCCGGGAGGACGGGACGCTCACGGCGATGCACGTCGACGTGACCTCGAACACGGGCGCGTACGGCTGTCACGCCTCCGCGGTGCTGATGAACGCCGCCCACGAACCGCTGTCTGTCTACCCCTGCGAGAACCGGCTTTTCACCGGGCGCGCGGTCTACACCAACGTCACGCCCGGCGGGGCGATGCGCGGGTACGGGGCGGTACAGGGGACGTTCGGCATCGAGAGCCACCTCGACGAGGTCGCCGCGGCCATCGGGATGGGCCCGGTCGAGTTGCGGCGGCGAAACGCGGTCGAGGAGGGCGACGAGAGCTTCGAACCGGAGTACAGCGAGAGCAAGCGAACCCTCGAATCCGTCGGCGTCAAGGAGTGTCTCGAACGCGCCTGCGAGACGCTCGGCTGGGCGGACGGCCCCGAGGAACCGGCCGACGACCGCTACCAGCGCGGCTACGGGGTCGCGCTGGCGATGGCGAAATCCGGCGTCCCGAGCAGCGAGTTCTCCCGGTGTAACATCACGCTGGAAGATGACGGGACGCTCACCGTCCGGGTCGGCGTCGGAGACACCGGACAGGGCTCTGAGACGGTGATGGGCCAGATTGCGGCGAGCGTGTTCGGACTCGGCATCGAGTCGGTCCACGTGAAGGCCGACGACACCGACGCGACCCCGTGGGACAACGGGGCGTACGCGAGCAGTACGACCTACATCAGCGGGAACGCGACCGAGAAGGCCGCTCGCGACCTCGCGGCGAAGGTTCGCGACCTCGCGGCCGAGTGGCGCGGAGTCGCCCCGGACGACGTGGAACTGGCCGACGGCGAGGTCCGGTTCCCCGACGGAGAGTCGATGGCCCTCGAACGGTTCGCGTCGGAGGCGTTTCAGGGGATTCACGGGCCGAAGCGGCGACTCACCGGAACCGGGAAGCACCACACTGCGCTCTCGCCCAAGCCGTTCGCGGCGCAGCTCGCGGCGGTCGAAGTGGACACCGAGACCGGCGAGTTCGAAGTGCGCCGACTCGTGAACGCCGTCGACTGCGGACGGGCGATTAATCCCGCGGGCGCTCGCGGCCAAGTCATCGGCGGCGCGGTCATGGGACTCGGACAGACGGTCTCCGAGGACCTCCCGCTGGACGACCGGGGCGCGCCGGAGTTCCGCGGGCTCCGCGACTACGAGGTGATGCACGCGCCGGAACTCCCCGACATCGACACGGAGTTGGTCGAAACCGACGAGCCGACGGGGCCGTTCGGCGCGAAGAGCGTCGGCGAAGTGTCGATACTCGGCCCGCCCGCCGCGATTGCGAACGCGATACACGACGCCGTCGGCGTCCGGGCGACCGAACTCCCGATTACGCCCGAGACGGTGTGGACCGCGCTCCAGGAGGGCCGGGACCGATGACGGCGTTCGAGTCGGTCGAGTACGTCGAACCCGAGACCGTGTCGGAGGCGGTCGAGCGACTCGCAGACGCCGACGAGGCGCGCGTCATCGCCGGCGGATACAGTCTCGTACCCCTGCTGAAAGACGGCATCGAGACCCCCGACCGGCTGATAGACGTGAGCGGCCTCAACGAGCTGCGCGGAATCACGGAGCGGGGCGACGGAGTCGCTATCGGCGCGCTCGTGACCCACGACGAGATTGCAACCGACGCGACCGTCGCGGAGCGCGCGCGGGCGCTGGCCGACGCGACCGATTCGGTCGGCGACTTTCAGGCGAGAAACCGCGGGACGATTGCGGGGAATCTCGTGTTCGCCGACCCGAAGTACGACGCGCCGGCGGCGTTTCTCGCGCTCGGTGGTCGAGTCGTCACTCGCGGGCCGGCCGGCGGGCGAGCGATAGCGGCCGACGACTGGTTCCGCGGCCCCGGAACGACCGCGCTCGACGCGGACGAACTCGTCACTAGAATCGAGGTGCCGGACGCCGAACGGAGCGGCTACGTCCGAACCTCGGAGTACTCGGGGTACGCCGTCGTCGGTGTCGCGGCCGCGTTCGAGACGGACGACGGGGTCGTACGCTCGGCCCGAGTCGCGGTGAACGGGGCCAAGCCGTATCCGGTTCGGCTCCCGAACGTCGAACGCGCGCTCGTCGACGAGGCCGTCGGCAGGGTCGTCGACGGCGACGGTGCGACCGAGGCCGCGACCGCCGCACTCGACGACGTCGAGACGGCGTCGCTACTGGCGAACGACGCGGCGACCGAGGAGTACCGGCGACAGCTCGTCCGGACGTACTGCCGACAGGCAATCGAGCGGGCCGCTTCGGAGCCGTGAACCGCCGGCCGAGCGGGGCGTGTGGGCGTGTTCGTCCGACCGTCCCGTGCGGCGGGGCCACCGAACCGACCGATAAATCAATACTGCTGACGGGAGTACGGGAAGGCGACTGAACGATGCGAACGACAGACGACCCGTGGAGCGCGACCGCAGACAGCGTCCGGCAGTCGATGCGCGAGCAGCGAGGCTCGGGGTCGGAGGCGGTCGTCGCGACCGTCGTGAACGTCGAGGAGTCGGGCTACCGCCGACCGGGGGCGCGGATGGTCGTCGTGCCCGACGGCGAGCGACTCGGCGCGGTCACCGCCGGCTGTATAACCGAGTCGGTGACAGAGACCGCGCGGCGGGTGAGCGCGAGCGGGACGCCGCGACTGGAGACGTTCGATCTCCGGGGAGGCGACGGCGACGCGTGGGGGCTCGGACTCGGCTGCAACGGCGTCATCGACGTGCTCGTCGAGCCGGTCGACGCGAGTTTCGACCCCGCGTTGAGCGAACTCCGCGAGAAACGCGCGGCGACGGTGCTCACCGCCGTCGAGACCGACGACCCGGCAATCGGCGTCGGCGACCGGACGGTGATAACGCGGGGACGGGGCGAACGGCTCTCGAAGGGCCGTCCCGGCCTTCCCGAGGCGGTCGTCGCCGAGGCAGAATCGCGGCTCGACGGGGCGGCGTCAGGCGCGGCGGCGACGCTCGACGTGCGGACGAGCGACGGCGACGTGCGGGTGTTCGCAAACGACCTCGCGCCGACGCCGGAGCTGCTCGTCTTCGGCGGCCACGGAGACGTCAACCCCGTCGCGTCGCTCGGCGCGCAGGCCGGCTTCCGCGTCCGCGTCGCGGCCGCGAGAGGGGCGCACGCCGGCGAGAGTCGGTTCCCGGCGGCCAGCGAAGTGACCGCGGTACACCCCGCCGAACTCGCGGCCCTCGTCGACGCGCCCGACCACACCTACGTCGTGCTCATGTCGCACAACTTCGTCGACGACCGACTCGCGCTGGAGTCGATACTCGGGACCGAGGTTCCGTACGTCGGCGTGATGGGCCCGCGGCGGCGGTTCGACCAGCTCCGCGAGGCGATGGACCGAGAGCTTGACGCGACCGACCGCGAGCGAATCGCGGCCCCGTGCGGGCTCGACATCGGCGGCGACGGGCCGTCGACCGTCGGGCTGAGCGTCGTCAGCGAACTGCTCGCGGTTCACAACGGCCGCAGCGGGGCACGGCTGACCGACCGCGCGGGCCCGATTCACGGGCGGCCCGAGCTCGGATGACCCGGGTGGGCATCCTGCTCGCCGCGGGGGCGGGAACCCGGTTCGAACGCGGGAACAAGCTCTGTCAGCCGCTCGACGGCGAGCCAATCGTCCGCCGGGCGGCCCGGCGGCTGGTCGAGTCACCGGTCGATGAAACCGTGGTCGTCCTCGGACACGACGCCGAACGGGTCCGGCGGGCGTTAGAACCGCTCGAAAGTCGGCTGACGGTCGTCCGTAACGAGCGATACGACGCTGGACAGAGCGCGTCGGTTCGGCGCGGGGCGGAGGAGGTGCTGTCGCGCGACGGGTCGGTCGGCGTGTTCGCGCTCGGCGACATGCCCGCCGTCGGGAGCGCGACCTACGACGAACTCCTCGCGGCGATTGACCGCGACGACCGACACGTCGTCGTCCCGGTGTACGACGGGCGGCGCGGAAACCCCGTCGCGTTCGACGCGGCAGCGCTCGACCGGTTCGGGAGGCTCACGGGAGACGCGGGTGCGCGCGCCCTGTTCGAAGCGATGCCAGTCGCTCGAGTCGCCGTGGACGACCCCGGAATCCACGCGGATATCGACACGGTGGCCGACCTCGAAGCGCACCGCTGACGCCGGTCGTCGAGGCGTCTCCCGACCGCCGCGAGTTCGGCATCGTGGAGGGCTGACCGGGCACGCGGGACCGCCGGAGCGACGCGGGAGCCACACCACCGCCCTCGGAATGCAGTAGACAATTATATTCATTATATCCGTGGGGTGAGAGAGAGGAGATACTAACAACATTACGACGGTACTACTGTAACGAGTCGCGGGCGCGGCTCGGCGTGACCGAACGACGGGCGACACGAGTGAAGGCGGCATGAGCGGTGAAAAGAGGGGTGACGGCGCGAGTCAGGGCACGGCCAGTGCCACGGTCGCGGCGTCGAACGCCGGGTCAGTCCATCTCGCGGTTGTACGACTGCAACAGCGCGGAGGGGACCGCGAGTCGGACGCTCTCGGTCCGGATGACCGCGTACGAGAGGACGGCAATCGTCGTCAGGTAGGGGTACGTCGACATAATCTGCGGGTTCGTGAGCGTGTTGACGAGCGGGTTGAGGACGCCGGCAAGGGGGGCGTTCGGGTCGAGGGCCAGCGAGAGCGACTGCGACCGGAGTTGAAGCGCGTCGAGCAGGCCGAAGAGGTACGCGCCGACGAGCATCCTGCTGGGCCGCCACTGGGCGAAGACGACGAGTGCGACCGCAATCCAGCCGCGGCCCACGGTCATGCCGGGAACCCACAGTTGGGAGAACGCCAGCGAGAGGTGCGCGCCGGCGGCCCCGGCGAAGCCGCCGCCGATGATGACCGCGAGATAGCGAAGTTTGAACACCGGCACACCCATCGTGTCGGCCATCTCGGGGTCTTCGCCGACAGCGATGATTTCGAGACCGAGGTTCGACCGATACAGGAAAAACCAGACGACCGGCACCGCGAGGAGCGCGAGGTAGTCGGTTGCGGTACTGCGGAAGAACGCCTCACCGACGAGTGGAAGGTGGACGAGGTAGCGGCCGACTATCGGGAAAGTCATCTGGGGGAAGCCGGTGATGGACTCTTGGACCCACCCGGACCCGAAGAACGTCGTCAGGCCGGTCCCCAACAGCGTCAGCATGACGCCGCTTATGACCTGGTTCGACTTCAGGGAGATACAGAGGAACGCGTGGACGGCCGCGAGCGCCATCCCGCAGGCGATGCCGGCACCGAAGCCGAGCCAGTAGTTCCCCGTAACGGCGGTGACGACGAACCCGCCGAGCGCGCCGACGAGCATCATCCCCTCGACGCCGAGGTTGAGGACGCCCGCGCGCTCGCTGATGAGCTCTCCGAGCCCGGCCAACAACAGCACCGTCGCGGCCTGCACCGTCGCGTTCAGGAGGCCGGCGGCGAAGCTCACCACCGCGCATCACCGCCTGTGGCGTCGGCCGGCGCGTCGTTCCCCCGCCGGTCGAACGCGATGCCGACTCGGTAGCGCTTGAAGAACTCCGAGGTGATGAGAAAGAGGATGACGAGCGCCTGAATGATTTCGACCAACGCCGCGGGGACGCCGAAGGCGACCTCGACGCTCGACCCGCCGACGAACAGGACGGCGAAAAACAGCCCGGCGAGCATGACCTTGACCGCGCTGTTGCGGCCCAGGAGGGCGATGGGAATCGCGGTGAACCCGTAGCCGGGGGCGAAGGCGGCGCGGAACCGCCCCTGCGAGCCGGCGATTTCAGCGATGCCACCGAGCGCCGCGAACGCGCCGCCGAGGAGGAAGACGAACAGGTACACCGTGTACCGGCTCATCCCCGCCTGCCGGGCGGCCTCGTCGTTCGAGCCGACGAACGTGACCTCGAAGCCGAGGCGCGTCTTGGTCATGACGACGTACGTGGCGACGACCGCGGCGACGGCGACCAACAGGCCGGCGTGAACGTCCGCGAAGAGCGGTATCGACTCGCCGCCGGGCACGAGTCCGGCGAGCGGCGGGAGGGTCTCGGCGTCCGAAAAGCGAGCCGACTGCGGGAAGTTCCCGGTGCCGCCCTGTATGGGCCCGCGGAGCAGGTAGCTCTGGAGTTCCTGTGCGACGAACGTCAACAGAAGCGAGGTGATAATCTCGTTGACGTCCCACTTCGCGCGGAGCCACGCGGGGATGCCCGCCCAGAACGCGCCGGCGACGCAGGCGGCGAGAAACATCAGCGGGAGCAACGCCACGGCGGGAAGCGAGACGTTTACGGCGACCCACGTGCCGGCGAGCGCGCCGAGGAGGAGCTGTCCCTCGGCACCGATGTTGAACAGCCCCGCCTTCAGCGGGAGATACACCGCGAGGCCCGCCAGAATCAGGGGGACCGCCCTGACGAGGACCTCCGTGAGGCCGAACTGGCTGGTGAGCGTCTCGACGAACATCACGCCGTAGGCGTCCACCGGGTCGACGTTCAGCGCGACGAGCGCGACGCCGCCGACGGCTAAGGCCGCGAGGACCGTCAGTACCGGCGTCCCGTAGGCTAGCCACGCGGGGACGGTTCGCCGGGGGTCGAGTTGCAGTTCGACGTTCATGAGCTCCCACCGAGTCCTCGGACTTGAGCGCCCGCGGTCGCGGTGGCGTCCCCGCCGCCGGTCATTTCGAGCCCGATTCGCTCGCGGTCGGCGTCCTCGGGCGTCGTCTCGTAGACGACCTCGCCCTCGTAGACGACGAGGATGCGGTCGCTCAGGTCGATAATCTCGTCGAGGTCCTCCGAGAGCAGCACCACGCCGGTCCCCTCGGTCCGCTGGTCGAGAATCGCCTCGCGGATGGACTCTATCGCGCCGACGTCGACGCCGCGGGTGGGCTGGTTCGCGACGAGGAGGTCGGGGTCACGGGAGATTTCTCGGGCGAGAATGAGCTTCTGTAAGTTACCGCCCGAGAGGTCGCCGGCCGTCGCGTCGGTCACGTCGTGGACGCCGCGAACGTCGAACGCCTCGACGAGCGCCTCGGCGTGCGCCCGGAGTTCGCCGTAGTCCAGCGTCACCCCGCTCCCGAAGCGGTCCTCGCGGAAATCCTTCATCGCCGCGTTGTGCATCACAGAGAGGTCCCCCGCGGAGCCGTAGCGGTTTCTATCTTCAGGGACGAACGAGACGCCGTTGTCGATAAACGTCCGGGGCGAGGCGTTCGTGAGGTCCGTCCCGTCGACAGTCAGTTTGCCCGCGGAGACAGTGCGGAGTCCGGCGATGACTTCCGCGAGTTCCTTCTGCCCGTTACCGCTGACGCCGGCGATGCCGACGACCTCACCGCGGCGAACCGTGAGGTCGACGTTCGACAGCGCCTCGATGCCGCGGTCGTCCGTGGCGGAGACGTTCCGCGCCCGGAGGACTGGCTCGCCGGGGGCGACGCGTTCTCTGTCGACCGTGAACAGCACTTCGCGGCCGACCATCATCTCCGCGAGGTCGGCCCGAGAAACGTCTGACGTGGAGACGGTGCCGACGTTCTCGCCGTCGCGGAGGACGGTCACGCGGTCGACGACCGCTTCGACCTCCTCGAGCTTGTGCGTGATGAAGATAATCGACACGCCCTCGTCGGTGAGGCGTTCGAGCGAGTCAAAAAGGCGGTCGGCCTCGGTCGGCGTCAACACGGCCGTCGGCTCGTCGAGGATGAGCAGGTCGACATCGCGGTACAGCGCCTTGAGAATCTCGACGCGCTGTTGCTGGCCGACGCCCAGCTCCCAGACTTTCGCGCTCACGTCGATGTCGAAGCCGTACCGGTCGGCCAGCTCTTGGATGCGCCGCTCCGGAACGTCGAGGCCGAGCGAAAACCGCCCGGCGAGCGACTGGACGAGCGAATTGGAGCGGACGGCGTCCGGGAGCCATCCGCCCGCGTCCGCGTCCGGGCGAAACAGCGTCGCCGGCTCGCGCTCGCCGAGGACGACGTTCTCCGCGACGGTTAGACGGGGAATCAACATGAAGTGCTGGTGGACCATCCCGATTCCCGCGTCGATAGCGTCCTGCGGGGAGTCCAGCCGAAGCCGCGTTCCGGAGAGGGAGATTTCGCCGTCGTCCTGCGAGTAGAGACCGTACAGAATCTTCATGAGCGTGCTCTTTCCAGCGCCGTTCTCGCCGAGCAACCCGTGGATTTCACCGCGCTCGACGGTGAGGTCAATGTGGTCGTTGGCCACGACGCCCGGAAACGCTTTCACGATGTTCTCCATCCGGAGAAATGGTTCCCTTGTCATGTGGTATATTCACAGGAGTGTATTGAATCCACCAAGATAACTGTTCTCATGACCGGAATATTTGTTTTGACGTGCCCATCTGTTCGGGGGTGTTCGGATGACGTGGGGAAATTCATAAATCCCGCCTCCGACAAGAGCGCCTATCGATGTGGACACCGACCGCCTCTCGGATAGCCGAATCGAACGGAGCGCAACGATGAGCGACGAACCGGTTGACCTCCTCGTCAGCGGGAACCTCGTCAACGTCAACACGGGGACCGTCTCGGAGTCGTTCGTCGCCGTGGACGACGGGCGAATCGTCGCGCTCGAAGAGCGACCGGCGGCCCGCGAACTCGACGCGGAGTACATCGCGCCCGGTCTCATCGACGCGCACATGCACGTCGAGTCGTCGATGGTGACGCTCCCGCAGTACGCCGACGCGGTGGTGCCGCGGGGCGTCACGAGCGTGGTTCACGACCCGCACGAGATTGCGAACGTGAGCGGCGTCGCCGGCGTCGAAGCGATGATGGCCGACGCGACACGGACGCCGCTGAAAGTCCGCTTTACCGTTCCGTCGTCGGTCCCGGCGACGACGTTACAGGACGGGGGCGCGACGCTCGATGTCGAGGCCGTCGACGCCCTGCTCGGGGAAGACGAGGTCGTCGCGCTGGGCGAAGTGATGAACATTCCCGGCGTCGTCGCCGGCGACGACTCCGTCCACGAGAAGATTCGGGCCGCGAGGGACCGCGGGCTGACGGTCGACGGACACGCGCCTCGGGTACGCGGAAGCGACCTCCAGACGGTCGCCCGATACCTCGACAACGACCACGAGAGCATCGGTCTCGCGGAAGCCCGAGAGAAAGTCGAGGCGGGACTCCGCGTCTACCTCAGGGAGGGTTCCGCGAGCAAGAACCTCGCGGACGTGGTCGGTCTCGTCGACGAGGTGGACAGTCGGCGGCTCTCGCTGTGTACCGACGACAGAGACGTCGTCGACCTCGTCGAGCGGGGCGGCGTCGACTTCGCGGTTCGAAAGGCCATCCGGTTGGGCGTCGACCCGGTGGAGGCGGTGCAGATGGCGACCGTCAACACCGCCGAGAGCTACGGGCTCCCCTTCGGGCGGATTCGGCCGGGGGCACCGGCTGACCTCGTCTTGCTCTCGGACCTGCGAACGTGGGAGGTGGACCACGTCGTCGTCGACGGCGCGGTCGACCCGACGAAGGGTGGTGGCGCGCCGCCGGCGTCGGCCATAGCGACCGACACCGTGAGGTTCGAACCGGTGTCGGCGGCGGACCTCGCGGTGCGACACGCGGGGGACTACCCCGTGCGAGTCAGAGTCATCGACGCGGTCGGCGGACTCCAGACGGGACGGGCGGAAGCAGACGTTCCCGTCGCGTCGGTCAACGAGGAACGGGTCCTCACCGCGAACGCGGACGACGACGTGCTTCCACTCGCCGTCATCGAACGGCACGGGGAAGCGGGCGGCATCGGCCGCGGATTCGTCCGCGGGCTCGGGCTGGAGCGGGGCGCTGTGGGATCGACGGTGGCCCACGACGCGCACAACTGCATCGTCGCCGGCGTCGACCACGACTCGATGGCGACCGTGGCGAACCACCTCCGGGATGTCGGCGGCGGCGTCGCGGCGTACGACCCGGAGGACGACGCCCTGTCGTCGCTGGCGCTTCCGATGGGAGGGTTGATGTCGGACGAATCGCTGGGGACCGTAAAGGAGACGTTCGAATCAGTCGAGGCGACCGCCGACGACCTCGGACTCGACCGCGACGGTGGCCTGATGGCGCTGTCGTTTCTCGCCCTCGAAGTGATTCCGACGTACCGACTCACCAACAACGGGCTGGTCGACGTGGAGTCGTTCGAGTACGTGCCGACAGTTATCGACTGACAGCAGAACGACCGTCGCGGCGCGTGGAGTCGATATTCGTCCACAGAAACATCGTATTCAGAGACATTCGATTGCAAAACGGGGAGGAACTGACTTGTATGACAATTATATATAGAAGATTATGAAAATATTTAAGTATAAATTACAATGACAAGTAAGCGGTTACGCGATGTTAGACGAGGAATCTTCGATTCAGCGGAGAGACGTACTGAGTGCGCTCGGTGCCGCCGGCGTCACCACGCTCGCGGGTTGTACCGGTGGAGACACCGGAGACACCGACGACACGGAGGCGAGCGAAACGACGGCCAGCGAGGGAACGACCAGTGGAACGACGACCGGCGACGTCGAGACCACCGACGGCGGGGGGCCAAGCGAGGGAGAGACGGTCAACGCCGCGTGGGTGTACATCTCCGAAATCGGTGATCTCGGGTGGTCGTGGGCGCACGACCAAGCCCGGCAGGCCGTCGACGAGCAGTACGACTGGTTGGAGACGGAGTACACGGAGGCCGTCGCGCCCTCGGACTCCGAGCGGGTCTTCGAGCAGTACGCCCAAGGGGACGTGGACGTGATATTCGGAACCACGTTCGGCTACCAGGACCCGATGTACGCGGTGGCGGAGGACTACCCGGACACCGTGTTCGAACACGCGACGGGCTACCGGACGCGGGAGAACATGGGTCGCTACATGGGTCGCATCTACGAGCCGCGGTATCTGGCCGGACAGGCCACCGGAATGGTCACCGAGAACAACACCATCGGGTACGTGGCCGCGTTCCCGATTCCGGAGGTCGTTCGGTCCATCAACGCGATGGCGCTGGGCGCGCGCTCCGTCAACCCCGAGGCGACGTTCAAGGTTCGCTGGGTCAACGCCTGGTTCGACCCGCCGACGGCCAGAGAGGCCGCGAACGCGCTCATCGACGAGGGCTGTGACGTCATCGCCCAAGAGCAGGACTCGCCGGCGGCGGTCAGGGCCGCCAGCGACGCCGGCGTCTGGACCTCAGGGTACAACGCTCCGATGGGGCAGTTCGGCGGTGAGAACTACCTCATCTCTCCGATTTGGGACTGGACCGAGTTCTACGGTCCGACCCTCGAATCGCTCCACGAGGGGTCGTGGGAAGCCGATGCGTTCTGGGGCGGGATGGAGACGGGCGTTCCGATGCTCGACGAGTGGGGACCGAACGTCTCACAGGAGGTCAAAGACCAGGTCGCCGCGACGGAAGAGCAAATCCTGAACGACGAACTCGACGTGTGGGCGGGCAGCGCGTTCGAGGGGGAAAGCGACGAGTTCCTCTTCCAAGAGATGAGCAGTTTCGTCGAGGGCGTCGAAGGCGAAGTGCCGAGCTAATCCGCGTCTGCCGGGGATGCGCGGCGGAGCACGACGACGGTCGACCGGCCGACCGACGGACGAGTATGCCAACCCACAGCGCACTTTTTGCGGCCGCGAACTACCGCAGACGACGAGGGCCACCGGACCCCCGCCGGCGGCGGCGACCCGGAGTCACTGCGTTCGGCTATGGTAAACGAATTTCGCGGATTCCGAGAACGGACAGACCCGCCCTTAGACCGGAATATGAGAATAAGGCCAAATATAGTGTATTTACCGTACGTACATATTCATGTAGCATCGTATAGTTAACATAGGCGAACGTTAATACGGGAGGAGTGACACAACCACACTATGAAACAGACGGGGCAAAAAGGGGGGCCACGGACGCTGAAGACGGTCACGACGGCGTCACGGGTTCTCGACGCCGTCAAAGACTGCGATGGAATCGGTGTTTCGGAGCTCTCCGACTATTTGGACATCTCGAAGAGCACGGCGTACATCCATCTCAGGACGCTGGAGGAAAACGGCTTGCTCGTCCAGCGCGGGGACCGCTACCGGTTCGCGTTCAAATTCACCGTCCTCGGAGAGTACGCGCGGAATCAGAGCCCGCTGTACCGATACGGTAAGCCGGAGGTCGAAAAACTCGCGGCGGAGACCGACCAGTACACGCACATCGTCACCGAGGAGAACGGCTACGGGGTCAACCTCTACCAGGTGAAAGGGGACACGAGCGTCGATGGAGAGTACCAGACCGAGAAGGTACAGAGCCAAGACCACCTCCACTACACCGCCTCCGGAAAGGCGATTTTGGCCGCCCTTCCCGACGAGCGAGTCGAGAAAATCATCGAACAACGCGGACTCCCTGCGCAGACGAAGGCCACTATCACCGACCGCGAGGCGCTGTTCGACGAACTCGAACAGATTCGCGAGCGCGGCTACGCGTACAACGACGAAGAGGAGATCAGAGGGTTTCGCGCCATCGGTGCGCCAATCGAAGACCCGAGCGGGCAAGTGCTCGGTTCGGTGAGCGTGTCGGGCCCGACCAGTCTCCTGCAAGGCGAGCAGTTCCAAGAGCACGTCCCGAAACTCGTCACGCAGTCCGCGAACGTCATCGAGGTCAACATCAACATGAACGCGCAGTCGTAGTCGATGGGACGGGACGTTTGTAATGCTCGAACGCGCTTCCAAACGGGAGTCGTGTGAGAATATTGTTAAATACCCGCGATATTCACCTTGCATTGTCTTGGAGAACGCCTAATACCACCGACAGAAGCACGCTCTATTGGATTTGATTCAGCACACCCACACAAATGTGTTATTATCGTACAATACACCGTGCGCGATGGCACGGATGCGGGAGCGGCAGATGATTTTACACATCTACGACCGTAATCCCCTGCGACAAAGTGCTGAAATTGTATCATTAGATAGTCACGATTCGAGAGCATATAAAGTTCGGCAAAAACGAACGTACCGTCGGTCGAGCCAGGAGAGCGGGCGAAGACCGCGGGTTCGGCTCGCTCGAACCCGAGTCACGCGAGCGCGAGTTCCAGTTCGAACTCGCTGACGATGTCCTTGACCGTGTGTGCGAGTTCGGCCTTCCGGTCCTCGCCGGTCACCGAGTGGGCCGGGCCCGTGACGCTGAAACCGCCGATAACGTCGCCCGAACGGCGCGTCGCGGCGACGCCGATGGCGTAGAGTTCGTTGAAGTTCTCGGCGCGGTTGACGGCGTAGCCCTGTTCGCGGACGCGCTCCAGTTCCTCGAACAGCGTCTCGCGGTCAGTCGTGGTGTTTTCCGTCTCCTGTGGGAGGCCCCATCGGTCGAGTATCTGTTCGATGCGCGGCTCCGGGAGTTCCGCGAGAATCGCCTTCCCGACGGCGGTGTTGTGCAGGAACAACCGATTGCCGAGTTGCTCGTGGGACCACCCCATCTTGCTCCCCGAGGCGGTGTGCAGGAAGACGGCCTTCCCACCCATCTCGACGGTGAAAATCGACCGAAGGCGGGTCTCTTCGAACAGTCGTTCGGTGAACTGCCGCGCGAGGACGAACGCCGGTTCCCGCGTCCGGACTTGGTTCCCTAACCGAAGCAGTTCCGGGCCGATGAAGTAGAAATCGCCCTCCTTGATGACGAACTGTTCCTGCTTGAGCGTCGCGAGGTGACCGTGAATCGTGCTCTTGGGCTTGTCCATCCGCTCGGCGATTTCGGAGACTCGCGCGCCGTCTATCGCTTCGAGTTGCTTCAGAATCGCTATCGAGGTGGCGGTCGTCCGGAGCGTCTTTGGTGAGTTATCCGTTGGCATACCTCAATATTTTCGGCTATGTATTTAAAATTCGGGATGGTCGAACGACTAAGCGGACGCGGTCTCAGCGAGACGGTGTTGGGCGGCGTCCGGGCGGCGTCGACCGACGTCACCCCTCGACTTCGACCCACCCGCCGCGCTCGCCGGACTCGTACGCCGCGTCGAGGACGCGCAGCAGTTGCACGGCGTCGTCGACCGTCGCAGGCACGTCGCCGGTCTCGTAGCCCGCGAAGTAGTCCTCGAAGTAGTCCTGCACGAAGTCGCCCCACGCCGGGAAGCGGTCGTACGTGAACTCGAACTCGACGGTCCGCTTCGGCGCGGCGGTCCAGTCGGGGTGCTCCGAGGTGATATCGAGCGGGACCGTGGGTTCGTGTTGGAGCGAGTCGTGGTGCAGCGGCGTCAGCGCCTGTCCCTCGGTGCCGTAGAGCCCGAGGTGCGTGTCCTTGCCGCGGTCGCTCAGGTAGTAGCCGGTGTGGTACGTGCCGAGCGTCCCGCTTTCGGTCTCGAACTGGAGGACGGCACCGGCTTCCACGTCCGCCTCGACCGCGTCGTGGAACCGGGCGTTCACCCGCGCGATGGGGTCGTCGAGAATCCACGGCATCACGTCGACC
The DNA here is from genome assembly GCF_003383015.2 of Haloferax sp. Atlit-48N. NCBI lineage: Archaea > Methanobacteriati > Methanobacteriota > Halobacteria > Halobacteriales > Haloferacaceae > Haloferax > Haloferax sp. Atlit-48N. The sequence continues at coordinate 113,076 of NZ_CP137693.1, forward strand.
CAGTGCGGGCCTATCCATTGGAGCGCGCCGCCGCGGCTCGTCTCGCGGTCGTAGAGGTAGTGGTCGGTGTCGCGGTAGGAGAGTTGGCTGGCGTTGAAGCGGCCGTCGAGCGTCCACACGTCACCGAAGAAGCCCTCCGAAACCCGGTCGCGGAGCGTCATCGCGACGGGGTTGCGCCGGTAGTACATCGTCGGTGAGACGGTCACGCCGAGCTCGTTGGCGCGGTCAGCGATATCTTCGAGGTCGGCGGCGGTCCGAGCGATGGGTTTCTCGCTGATGACGTGAACGCCGTTCTCGACGGTGCTCTCGATGATTGCCGGCGTCTCGTCGCTCCGGTAGGTTATCCACGCCACGTCGACGTCGGCGTCGGAGACGAGTTCGTGAGGGTCCTCGTACACCGCCGCGCCGCCGACGAGGTCCGCCATGTCCTGTCCCTCGGTCGTGATTTCGTCGGGCCGGTCGTCCATCGCCGCGATGTTCCCCACGTCGACCCGTCGTCCGGGTTCGCAGACCGCGGTAATCGTCGCGTCCAACTCGCTCGCGACGGCGAAGTAGGGGTCCCGGTGGTGGTGGTCGATACCGATGTATCCGATGTTCGCACCCATACACGTAGTTCACCGAAAATGATGTAAAAAGATGCGGGTACAAGCAATATAGCCGGTCGCGGGCGGCGCGTCGGCTCCGCGCAGTCAGCCGTCGGGCGATTCGACCCGCCGAGACCACGACCGAAGCCACTGTCGGGTCCCGCCGTTCGGGACGTTCAGTTCGTGGCTGTTGACCGGGAGGTCCGGGTAGCCGCCGACCTGCTTTTGGCTGTCGACGAGATAGCTCGCGCCGAGTTCGACGTGTTCGAGGATGCGCTCGTCGGTCGCCGTCCGGTCGGCCGGGCGCGCGCCGACGTTTTCGAGGTTGTGTTCGAACGTCCGGTCCGACGGCATCGCCGCGAGTCCGTCGGGCCACAGCGGTCGCTCGTCGACGACGGTCACGTTCTCGTCGACCATCGGCACGTCGTCGTCGGTGACGTTGTCTTCGAGGTACGCGGTGGCCGTGTCCACATCGTCCTCGGCGAACACGTTCGCCTTGTCGGAGTTGGGGTTGCGGTAGGCGTTGCCGACGATGCTCGCCTCGGTGTCGGGGTCCAGCCACGTTCCGTCCTCGAAGTCGTACATCACGTTGTTGACGACGACGCTCTCGGTTCCCTCCTTGAGTCGGGGGTGGCGGTCGGTGTTGAACGCCCAGACGTTCCCCAGCATGGCGACGTTCGTCGCGTCGTTGCCGATGAGCGACCCGTAACCGTGTTCGCCTTTCGGGTGGACCGAGTCGTCGAGCGCCTCGGCGACGAGGCAGTTCGAGACGGTCGTGTCCGCGGTCTCGTAGCCGACCGAGAGACACTCGTCGACGCTCCACGAGGCGGAGACGTGGTCGATGACGTTGTTCTCCGTCTCGTCGGCCGTGTTGACCGTGTCGAGCGCCCAGTCCTCGGTCGGCTCCTCGATTCCCGCGTCACCGAGTCGGACCCGGACGTGCTGGAGGACGCAGTCGCTCGCCGCGACGTTCACGCGGCCCCTGACCAACGTGACGCCCGGCGAGGGCGCGGTCTGCCCGGCGATGTAGCACTTGTCGTACGGAATCGGCAGGTCGCGCACGCCGAGGTCGACCGTGCCGCTGGTCTCGAAGACGACCAGTCGCTCGCCGTCGACGGTGACCGCCTTTTCGAGTTGGCGGCGCGTCGGTTCGGTTATCACGATGACCGGCGTGTCGTCGTCGAGCCACGGTGCCGCGTCCGCGAACCCGTCGCTCGGTCCGAACTGCGACGCGCTGTCCGGACCGGCATGGTCCGAGCCGGCGCTGTCCGGGGCCTTGCTGTTCGACGGGTTCGGCGTGCTGAACGTGGAGACTGCGCCTCTCGCGGTGTCTCCGTCGGCCGTGTCGGCCACCGCGCGCACCTCGTAGTAGCGGCGGTCCGTCAGGTCGCCGGCCTCGACGCTGAACGCGCCCGGCGAGGAGCGTTCCGTCGATGCCGTGGTGTTCCACGACTCGGTCGGGACCTCCCGGTACTCGAAGTAACACGCCGCGGAATCCGCACCGCCGAGGTCGCTCAGTTCGCCGGTGAGGGTCGCGGCGTCGGAGGCGATGGCGGTCACGTCGCCGGTCGAGACGAGCGGGACGCCCGCCGTACTCTCCACGCTTCCCGCGACATCGACGTCGCCGATGTCTCGGTTCCGGTCGGGGTCGACCCCCGAGAGGTTCTGGAACGTCGCCGTCGCGAGCGTCCCGGAGAGGTGGCTGGTGACGGCCAGACCGACGTAGACGCTGTCGCCCAGCGAGATGTCGTCGCCGCCGAGCGTGGTAATCGAGGTCCACGTCTCGCCGTCCGTGGAGTGGTACGTCTCTATCGTGTCGCCGCTTCGCGCGAGGCGGAGCCAGTCGGCCGGTGTGCCGCCGACGCTGTTCGTCTCGGCCCCGTCTTCGGGTCGGTACTGCATCGACGCCTCGCCGTTGGGGCGGCGGCGGACCATGACGTTCTTCGCGTCGGGGTCGAGCGACTCGCGAACCATCGGGCCCGCCTTCGTCCAGCTTTCGACGTTGTCGATGCCGGTGTTCTGGACGGCGACGTCGAAGTCGCCGCTCAGTTCCGTGTAGTGGTAGTGGAACGCGTCGGCCGTGCCCCAGATGTCGTCGCCGCCGCCCTGCATCGAAATCACGGTCGCGGCCGCAGCGCCGCCACCGAAGAGGCCAGCAGTCGTCGCGCCGATACTGCCTGCTCCGAGCACGCGGAGGAACGTTCTCCTGTCAGGTGTCATGAGCGAATTACTCACCAGATAACATATTCAACGATTGTTATAATTTATGGTAGCCCCGAACTGGGGCGACGGCAGTAGATAAAGTTCGAGAGTGGCGAACGAATGAAACGGTGTCTGTGACGAAATGACGAGGTGAAACCCAGTATATTACAAGCATATGTTTGTAACATATCGGGAGATACATATAAAGTTCGGCATACCCGAATCGGAGTCGCCCGAGTCACGCACGTCGTCGGCTCCGCGCTCACATTCGGCGTCGAATCGGCTGTTCACGGGTGCGGGCGACGGTCAGACGCGCGAATCGTTCACGGCGGAACCCGAAACCATGCAAAAGGTTATTACACTCCGACCAGCAGATTGGTGCAACGAGTTAGCCCATGCAAGAGCTAGGTATCATCATGAACGGCGTGACCGGCCGGATGGGAACGAATCAGCATCTCATCCGCTCTATCGTCGCGCTGCGCGAGGAGGGCGGCGTGGAACTCCCCAGCGGGGAACGAGTCATGCCGGACCCGCTTCTCGTCGGCCGCAACGAGCGCAAGCTCCGCGAACTGAGCGAGGAACACGGCATCGACCGCTGGACCGTCGACCCCGACCTCGAAACGTGTCTCGACGGCGACGACGAGGTGTACTTCGACTCGCAGATAACCCCCCGCCGCCCTGACAGCGTCATGAAGGCTATCGACGCCGGAAAGCACGTCTACTGCGAGAAACCGCTGGCGAGCGACCTCAGCGCCGCGCTCGACGTGGCCGGGATGGCCGAAGACAGCGACGTGAAACACGGCATCGTCCAGGACAAACTCTGGCTCCCCGGACTGTTGAAGCTCCAGCGGCTCATCGAACAGGACTTCTTCGGCGACATCCTCTCGGTGCGCGTCGAGTTCGGCTACTGGGTGTTCACCGGCCACGGGCAGGAGGCACAGCGCCCCTCGTGGAACTACCGCGCCGAGGACGGCGGCGGCATCGTCGACGACATGTTCTCCCACTGGAGCTACGTGCTGGAGAACCTGTTCGGTGAGGTGGAGTCCGTCCGCTGTCTCCAGAAGACCCACATCGACGAGCGAATCGACGAGGACGGCGAACCGTACGAGGCGACCGCCGACGACGCCGCCTACGCCATCATGGAGTTGGAAGACGACATCGTCGCCCAACTCAACTCCTCGTGGACCGTCCGCGTCAACCGCGACGACCTCCTCGAAATCCAGGTCGACGGGACCGAGGGAAGCGCGGTCGCCGGCCTGCGCGACTGCAAGACGCAGGGCCACGCGAACACGCCGAAACCGGAGTGGAACCCCGACACGCCGAAGGAACACGACTTCTACGAGGACTGGACGGGCGTCCCGAACAACCGGGTGTTCGAGAACGCGTTCAAGCTCCAGTGGGAGAAGTTCGTCCGCCACGTCGTCGCCGACGAGCCGTTCCCGTGGGACTTCACCGCCGGGGCGCGCGGCGTCCAACTCACCGAGGCGAGCTATCGGTCCTCCGAGGAGGGTCGCCGGGTCGTCCTCGACGACCTCAACGCGTAGGAACGCCCCCGACGAACAGTTTTATGTCGAACTCGGCCGTCGGGTGCGGCATGCACACAGATGACAACGAGAACCCCGCAGACTGGCTCTCAGTCCCGGAAGACGTTATCCTCGAAGCGTGCGGCAACCCCCCGCTCCCCGAGTTAGGTATCGTCGAACAGGTCTGGGAGACGGACCCGATTCCGACAGACGACGTGCCGGAGGCGGCCGCACGGGCCGTCGACACGCTGTCGTTCGCGGACGTTCCCGAGGGCGGCGAGGTCGCGCTCGGCGTCGGGAGCCGCGGTATCGCGAACCTGCCGGACATCGTCGCGGGTGTCGTCGACGCCGTCTCCGAGGCGGGGTACGAGCCGTTCGTCTTCCCCGCGATGGGGAGCCACGGCGGCGCGACCGGCGAGGGACAGCGGGAGATGCTGAACGAACTCGGCGTCACCGAAGCGCGAATCGGCTGCGAGATTCGGTCCAGCATGGAGGTCGTGGAGGTCGGGCGCACGCCGGACCGCGACGTACCCGTCGTCGCCGACGCCAACGCCGCGGCCGCGGACGCCATCGTCCCCGTCAACCGCGTCAAACCCCACACCGACTTCGACGGCGAGGTCGAAAGCGGGCTGTCGAAGATGCTCGTCATCGGCATGGGCAAACAGCGCGGCGCGCAAATCGCCCACAAGTGGGCGGTCGACTGGTCGTTCCGACGGATGATTCCCGAGATAACCGAGCAGCTCTTGGACTCGCTTCCCATCGTCGGCGGCGTCGCTATCGTGGAAGACCAGCACGACGACACCACGCTCATCGAGGGCGTCCCCCCGTCGGGCTTCCTCGACCGCGAGCGCGAACTGCTCGAAACCGCCTACGAACTGATGCCGAAACTCCCGTTCGATGAGCTCGACTTGGCCGTGTTCGACCGGCAGGGCAAGGAGATTAGCGGGCAGGGGATGGACACGAACGTCATCGGCCGCCGACCGTTCTCCATCAACGAACCGGCCCCGGAAAAACCGAACATCAAGCGCATCTACACCCGCGGGTTGACCGAGAAGACCCACGGCAACGCGATGGGCGTCGGGTCGGCGGACGTGATTCACGAGGACATCGCCGCCGAGTTGGACGCGGGGACGACGCTCATCAACGCGCTCACCGCGAGCACCATCCGCGGCGTGAAGCTCCCGCCCGTGGTCGAGACCGACCGCGCGGGCGTCGTCGCCGCGCTCTCGACTATCGGCGTCGTCGACCCCGACACGGTCCGAGTCGTCCGCGCGGCCGACACCATGCACCTCCACCGGCTGTACGCCTCGCCGGCGCTGGTCGAGGAGGCCCGCGACCGCGACGACCTGCGCGTGGTCGAAGAACCCTCGCCGATTGCGTTCGAGAACGGCCAGTTCGCCGCGCCGTCGCTCCGGGACTGAAGCGCACAGGAGCGTTTTTCGCAAAAACGAGTGCGTCGGGCGTCGCCTACCGCTCGACCGTTTCCGGCTGGGCCGAGACGACGGCCTCGGCCATGTCGCCGTAGTTGCCGGCGAGGAGCACCGAGGACTCCCCGTCATTCGCGCCAGCCGCGCCGTCGCGGACGTGCGCGAACGGTTCGCCGTCGTCGGGGGCGACACAGCCGCCGATTCGGAGGTGCTCGACGCCGTCAGCCACGACGGCCGGCCCCTCGTCGGCCTCGGTCTCGAAGCCCTCGAGGACGACGGTCGAACTCGCTTCCGCGGTCAGCGGGGTCCCGCTCCCGTCGGGGACCGTTACGCGAACGTCTCGGAACGAGACGCTGCCGAGCGACTTACAGAAGACGCCGTGGCGCTGGTCGTAGCCCTTCGCCATCGCCGGCGAGAGGTCCGACGCGTCGAACGGGCGGGTCGCGTCGATGTCCACGTCGGTAAAGGAGATGCCCTCGAACCGCTGTTCGGGGAGGCCGGCGAGGAACGCCGCCGACTCGACCTCCTCGGCGGTGATGTGGTGGAAGTCGACGTTGCGGACGTTCGGCGTCGCCTCGGTGACTGGCTCGGGGTCGCTGTCGATGTCCGTCTGGTAGTAGCCGTTGATGACGAACGGGCAGGCGACGCGGCGCATGACGATGGTGTCGAACCGGAGGTCCTCGACCGTCCCGCCGCGGCCGCGCTTGGACTTGATGCGGATGCCGCGGTCGGTGTCGGTGAAGGTGCAGTTCGTGACGGTGACGTGCCGCACGTCGCCGGCCGTCTCGCTCCCGATGACGACGCCGCCGTGGCCGTGTTCGACCGTGCAGTTGGTCACGACGACGTTCTCCGTCGGGCGACCGACTTCGCGGCCCTCCTCGTCCTTGCCGGACTTCAGGCAGATGGCGTCGTCGCCGGCGTCGATGTGGGTGTCGCTGACCCTGACGAATCGCGAGGAATCGATGTCGATGCCGTCGCCGTTCGGGGCGTCCGGGGGGTTCCGAATCGAGACGTCGTGAATCGTCACGTCGTCGGAGTAGACCACGTGCGTGTTCCAAAACGGGGAGTTCCGGAGCGTCACGCCGGAGACGGTCACGTTCTCGCAGCCGTCTATCTGGAGCAGCGGCGGGCGCACCGTGAACGTGCTCACCGCGTCCTGTTTGTTGCCCCTCCGAATCTCCTCGAGGCGCTCGGTGAGTTCGGAGGGGTACTGCTCGGGCGGTACCGACACGAACTCCCACCAGTAGGAGCCGCCGCCGTCGATGACGCCCTCGCCGGTGATGGTGACGTTCGCGGCGTCGGCCACGTAGAGACACGGGTGGAAGCCGTCCTGGTTCCACCCCTCCCAGCGGCTCTCGACCGTCGGGAACGCGGTGAAGTCCTGGACGAACCGGAGTTCCGCGCCGTTGGCCAGCCTGAACGTCGTGTCGTCGCCGACGCGGAGCGGGGCGCTTCGGTACGTCCCCGGCGGGAGATACACCTCGCCGCCCGTTCCGGCGCAGTCGTCGAGCGCCGTCTGAATCGCCGCCGTGTCGAACGAATCGTCGTCGTCGATACCGTAGTCGCGCACGTTCCGCTGTTCGAGAGTCACGCCTGAAGCATCCGCGAGCGCGTTGATAAACGTTGTGCCGAGGTACCACGGCGCAGTACGGCCGGTCGCCCGATGGGAGGAAGACGGCAGGTCGCCTCAGAGCCGGTCGCGCAGGAAGGGCCACGCGCCGGCCTCGAAAAAGCGGTGGCCGCCGTCGCCGACGTAGAGACTGCACTCGCCGTCGGCGTCCGCGGCGCAGTACCGCTCGCGGATGCGGTCGAACGCGCGTCTCGTTCCGGCAATCGGGAAAATCTGGTCGGCGTCGCCAGCGACGACGCGGAGCGGCCGCGGAGCGACGAGGCCGGCGATGTCCCACACCTCGCCGAGGCGTCGGAGGCCCGGGACGTAGTTGCACAGGCAGTGGTCGATGGGGACGATGGAGTCCTCGAACGGGCAGACCGACGCGCAGGCGACGACGGCCCCGAGTCGCTCATCGAGCGCGCCCGCGAGGAGTGCGACCGTCCCGCCGCCGGAGTGACCGCAGACGGCCAGTCGGTCCGCGTCGAGGTCGGGGGCGTCCGCGACGAAATCGACCAGCCGGCACACGTCCCAGACGCGCTCGCCGACGAGCGACCGGCCGACGAGTTGGGCGCGCTGCTGCCAGTACGTACACGCGCTGACGGCGTTGGACGCGTTCGATTCGTCGGCCGCGTCGGGGGCTAGCTCACCGAAGGCGCGCATGTCGGGGGCGACGACGGCGAAGCCACGGCGAACCGCCTGCCGCGCGATGTCCCGTCGGTCGTCGGTGATGTGACGGCGGGCCGCCTCGCCATCTGCGACACCGGCGGCGAGGTCCTTGCCGTGTTCGGTGTGGCCGTGAAGCGCGACGACGACGGGATACGGCGGGTCCACCGAGTCGGGGACGAGCAGATAGAACGGGACGCGGAACCCCCGTTCCGTGCGGACGCTCCACGTCTGTCGCTCGTAACTCCGGTGTTGAACCGACCCTCCCGAGCGCTCCCGTCGCCTCGGGTCGATGCCCTCGACGGCGCGGTCACGCATCGCCGGGAATCCGAGTACATCGCGCAGTTCGCCGCGGAACGACGCCTGCCACGCCGCGAACGCCCGGCCGGGGGTGCCCGCGGACGCGACCGAACTGTCGCTCCCGTCGCTCGCTCGGAGGACGCCGTCGAACCAGTCGTCGTAGTCGAAGCCGGTCATTCGGTGTCGTTTCGACGAACGCGACGACCTCACAAGTGCGTGTCGACGCCGTAAACGGGGTAAATCGTTCCCCGTGGGCGAACAGAACAGAGAGAAGCGATAGCTCGCATCTGAGGCCGTCTACGACCCGTTTTCGGACATATCTGGCGGGTAACGAAACGAGCAGAACGCGGGGAAACGAGCATTACGGTTGTAGCGGCGTCACGGCAATCGACAGACGCCCACCGACCGCAGTCCTGCCGATAAGAGTCCTGAGAGCGGGGATTCTCGAACACGGGGCGCTGACAGAGCGTCGGTTCGGGGGGACGCCCGCTCGGCCGACGGGTCTGAGTTCCCCGTACGCGAACAAAAACGGCCGTCTCGGAGGTGTACTCGACGCCGAAATCAATAGACAGCGGAATGATAGCGTCAAAAATGTCAGCGTGGTATGGAGAACAGGACATTGTAGTATGAAGAACGGTGGCGACGCGAGTCGAGAGCGAGGGCGAGAAAGAAACCGAGACCGGCCGGGACGGACCGAAACGGAACGGGCCAGACCGGACGAGACCGGGCCGAGAGTCAGTCGGTCAGTCGAGCGCGTCGCTCAGGTAGCCGCACCGCCAGAAGACGACGCCGACGGTCGCGAGAAGCACGCCGGCGAGGGCGAAGTCCATCATGAGGACGACGTACGAGGCGGTCCCGCGCTCGATGCCCGTCATCGCGAGGAGTCCGAGCACGACGATGAGGAGCGTGAACGAGAGCACGCTGGTCCACAGCATCTTCTTCCGGCAGATCCAACATTTGAAGTACGACCGTTTTGAGGTTCCCATTACCGGCGATTTCGCAAAACGGGATAATAGTCCTTTGGGGCCACCATCTCGCGGTTCGGCCGTCCAGAGTCGCAAGCGCGTCCGCGCAGTCAAACTTAATGTCATTAAATAATCAGCATTATCGATGGGTATATATAGAATAGTCGTAATGGGTACTGTGTGATGGATTCGCAAAGCAGCGCTGAGTCCGACAAGTGGATCAGCGACGATGAATGGGAAGACGCGTCGTCACAGACGCGCCGCCGTCTGCTTCGAAACGCCTTCGGTGCCACGGCCGGGGCCGCCGCGCTGGCCGGGTGTAGTCAGGGCGGGAACGAAGACACGCCGACGCCCCTCGAAAACGAGGGCGATGGCGGTGGAAGCACGACGACCGACGGCGAGTCGAGCGGCCAGTCGTCGGGGCGGACGCTCAACCACATCATCTCGCTCGCACCGACGAACGCCCGGTTCAACCCGTACGGCAACGCCGCGAACTTCTCGTTCCGGTGGTACTGGGCGATGTTCGACCAGTTGGCCGTCCACGACAAGGTGTCGAACAAGACGAAAGGGATGGTCGTCAAGGACTGGGAGTACGCCGACAACGGGCAGGTCACGTGGAACATCCGCGACACCTACACGTGGCACAACGGCGACGACCTGACGGCGGAGGACGTGACGACGCAGCTCAAAATCGGTCAGCTGATGCAGACCGTCCACAAGGGCTACGGCGCACAGCCCCTGTACGAGAACGTAGAGCAGACCGGGAAGTACGAACTCACCTTCGACCTCGTCGAGCCCAGTATCAGCCGGGAGATATTCGAGTTCGGTCACATGAAGCGCCGGGCGTGGCTCTGGGCGCACCGGGACATCTGGGGGCAGTACGCCGAGATGTTCGACGACGCCACCACCGAATCGGAGCGGACCTCCGCCCAACAGGAGATGATGCAGGCGATTCAGCAGGACGTCTGGGACAACGCGAACGTGCCGGGGAACTCCGTCTGGGAGTTCGTCAGCGGGGAGGAGAACGTCGCGCACTTCGAACCCTACGACGACTACGTCAGCCCATTCAGCGACGCCGAGTGGGCGAACGGCGAAATCACGGGCGACATGATAGACTACAACCTCGACTGGCACCGTTACCCGAACCAGCAACAGCGGACGAGGGCGATGCAGGAGGGCGTCATCGACGTGAGCTACCCGCCGGAGTCGCAGTCCGCCCGGGACCGACTCAAGGAGAACGGCTGGGGGCCGGCCGACAGCCTCTCCGAGGACCAGATTACGCCGCAGATGCGCAGCGGGGCGATGGGCGTCCTGCTCAACTGTCAGAGCGACATCACCGGCGACCCGCGCGTCCGGAAGGCGATTCACCACATCGTCCCCCGGAAGCCGCTCGTCGAGTGGGTCCCTGACTACGGCACCTACTGGGTCGAAGACCGCATTCCGTCCGGCATCGGGCAGGACAAGGAAGTGCCCTGGTTCGGCGGGAACTCGAACTGGCCGAGCGGGGACCTCGCGGAGCTCGAACGGTACGCACACACGGAGAGCGACGTGGACGAACAGCGGGCGACCGAACTCCTCGAAGCCGCCGGCTTCACGAAGCCGGGCAACCGCTGGAAGGACCCCAACGGCGAGAACGTCACCCTGCGGTTCTACACCGCGACCTCCGACGAGGAGCCGATGGCCCTGCGGTTCGCCCAAATCGCGAAGACCTACCTCGACGACTTCGGACTCCAGACCGAAGTGACCGCACAGGAGGCGACCATCCGCGCCGGCAAGACGATGGAGTCCGGCGACTGGGAGCTGCTGTTCGACAACTGGGGCGGCGCGAAGTCCGGTCCCCCGTTCCTCGGCTTCTCGAACTCGTTCAGAGTGCAGGAGTCGCTGTCCGGACAGCCGCTGCCGACCAACGACAACTGGGCGATGGACCGCGTGGTCGAGGTGCCGTACCCCATCGGTGACCCGAGCGGCGACCTCCAAGAGGTCGACGTCATCGACAAGCTCAACGAGCTTCGGACGCAGATGTCGGACGACGAGCGCAGACAGAAGGTCGCGGAAGTCTCGTGGATATTCAACCAGTCGCTCCCGATGATGCTCATCAACGAGGAGGGCGGCACCGGCGGCTACTGGCTGAATCACGACAACTGGGCGACGAAGCCACCGAACGACAATCTGAACCCGGCGTACCGCTACGAAATCGTCGAAATCGGCCAGTACTCCTACTGCCAGTACATGGCCAAGATGGGAACCGAGTACTTCCACCCGGCGGGAGGGCAGTGACCGCGCCGAGCGCCGCCACCTGAACCAGAACCCGTCGTCTCACCGAGACAGTCACGTATCAGCCATGCGGTGAACTCCCCGTCCGGCGGCCGAGATACTCGCCTCCGGACGCGACGACGGCGAGGTCGGTTCGGTCGAGTGCGGTCGAAAGTAGCCCCATTCATAATGATTAAGTACACACATGAGAGCTAACAACTAGCAAGGATGGTCGAGAAAAATTACTACGTGCGCCGGATAGCGCAGGCCCTGATAACGGTCTGGGCGGCGATCACGTTCTCGTTCGCGACGGTTCGGCTCATACCGGGCGGGCCGATGGACTACATCGCCGCGCAGATTAGACAGCGGTCCGGAGGGGCGGTTTCGTCGACTCGTCTCAACCAGATGGTCGAGATGTACTCGAACGTCAATCCGGACAAGCCGATGCTGCAAGCGTACGTCGAATACATCGTATCGGTCGCACAGTTTGACTTCGGACGGTCTATCTTCTACGCGCAACCGGTTTGGGACGTGCTCGGGCCGGCAATCCCGTGGACGATGTTCGTCTCGCTTTTCGCCCTCGTCATCGGCACCATCATGGTGTTTCTCATCGGCGGCTTCCTCGCCGTCCACGAGGGAGACGCCTGGGACATCGTGGGAAGCTACTTCGTCATCTTCTCCGACGCCGTCCCGTACTACATCGTCGGCCTCGTGCTGCTGTTCATGCTCGGGTTCGGCACCGAGTTCTTCCCCAACGGCGGCCGCTACGACAACGCGCTCACGCCCGGCTTCAACGTCGAGTTCATGGCCAGCGTGCTGCGACACGCAGCGCTCCCCATCATGTCGTTCGCGCTGACCTCGTGGGGCGGCCTCGAATTCCGGGCGCACTGTACCCGCATCATCGGTGAGGACTACGTCGACGTGGCGGAACTCAGGGGACTGCCCGACAGCCGGATTCAACTGCGGTACATCGGGTGGAACTCGATGCTGCCGATGTACACCGGCCTCATGGCCGGGCTCGCCAGCCTGTTCGGCGGGTCGGTCATCATGGAGCAGATATTCCGCTACCGCGGCATGGGCTTTTACTTCTACGAGGCCACGATGGCGCGGGACTACACGACGGTCATGGCGGCGGTCATCCTCTTTACCATCGTCACCGTCGTCGGCCTGCTCATCGCCGACTTCACCTACGGCTTCATCGACCCCCGCGCCGGGCACACCCAGCGCGAGTCCTACTCGCGGTCGTACCGCGAAACCCTCCAGCGATTCGTCAACCGCCTGCGGGGCGGCGGCGCGGACGAGACCGAAACCATCGACGACCGCATCGAAGGCAACCGCATCTCGTCCAGCGGCGCGATGAGCTTCGACGTCGATAGCTCCGACTTCTCGCGCGGCGAGTACATCAGAGAGCGAATCGACCAGAGCCTCCTGACCCCGTTCCGCATCATCTGGACCTCGCCGCGGGCGCGCGTCGGCGCGATAATCCTCGGCATCTTCGGCTTCCTCGGGCTGTTCGGACCGTACCTCGTCCCCGAGGTCAGGCCGATGCAAGGGCCGATTCTCCTGCAACCGCTGGAGAACATGCGCTACCCGCTCGGCACCGACGACATCGGCCGCGACCTCCTCGCACAGCAGGTGCTCGCGACCCGTCCGATGCTCATCATGATGCTGTCGGGCGCGGCGGTGACGCTCGGCCTGGCCATCCTTCTCGGCGTCACGGCCGGCTACCTCGGCGGCGTCATCGACAAGGTGCTCATGACGGTGACGGACGTGATGATGAACATCCCCGGACTGGCGCTGGTCATCGTCCTCGCCGTGATTCTCGAACCGAAGAGCCCGGTGTTCGTCGGGTTCGTGCTGGCAATCGACAACTGGCCACGGTTGGCCCGACAGCTTCGGTCGCAGGTGCTCACCATCCGCAGTGAGTCCCACGTCGAGGCCTCGCGGGTGCTCGGACTGCCCACGTCGAGCATCCTCTCGAAGAACGTCATGTCCCGGCTCATGCCGATGCTGACGATGGGGACCGTCGGCTCCATGCGGAACATCCTGATGGAGTCGGTCGGCCTGTACTTCATCGGCGTGCTGCCGTTCACGACGAGCAACTGGGGCGTCATCCTCAACATCGCCCGCAACGGCGGCGCGCTGTCCGGCATGGACCGCTTCCACTGGCTGCTCGCGCCGATACTGTTCATCGTCACGATGACGTACGGCCTCCAACTGTTCGCCCAGGGGACGGACCGGCTGTTCAACCCCCGCCTGCGCGCCCGCCACGCGGCCACCGTCTCGACCGACGACATGGAAGGCGGTCGCGGCGGCTCGGAGGGCGGCGACGGTGCCGCGTCCGCTGCGGACTGACGAGCACACCCCAGTCGGTCGATTTCGTGTCGCTGTTTTTTCGGTCGTTTCGCGCCGAGCGTATCCGTGCCACTCGATAGCAGGGAAAAGATTAACACACGCGCTATCGACCTATCAAACGGACTTCAACCATGAAAGTGGAGAAAGAAGGAAATACGACGCGGTACCTGCTCGGCCTCGTGATACTCGTACTCCTGCTCGTCGGGGTGTACTACGGGTTCACCATGATGTGATCAGACCAGCCGGTACGCCCAGATAAGGACCCGGAACGCGACGGCCACGAACACCAGCAATCCGCCGATTATTCCGAACATTCCCGCCCAGACGCCGGTCTGGAGGACCGCGCCCAGGAGAATCAACAGCGCGCCGATGAGAATCACCGCCGAGGTGATACCGCCGAATTTGGAGCGAACTGTCCACAGGACGTTCTGTCGCGTCTGCGCTTGCGCCATGTCAGCACGGACATCGCGGACGAACTTATAGTTTGCCGGTATCGCGGGTCGAACTACCCGAAGCCCACGGAATCGGCACGCGACGACTGCGCCGGCGGAAAGTGTTAAGTAGGATTGAACATGATAGTTTCCCACTACGGTCACATGTTGACGATAGGCACGCGTAACGGGCGGGGTCGCTCGCCCGCCGTACGAACCGACGAGAGGGACTGACCATGGCGACGCAACACACCAAACGGAAGACGCGGGACGAGCCATCTGCCGAGCACAACGTCTTAGAGATAACGAACGCGAGCGTCGCGTTCGCGATGGAGCGCGGGGACGCGCGGGTCCTCGACGACGTGTCGATAAACGTTCGCCGCGGCGAGGTGCTCGGCGTCGTCGGCGAGTCCGGCTCCGGCAAGTCGATGCTGGCGGACTCCATGCTCGACGCCATCGACTCCCCGGGGACGCTCACCGGCGACGTGGTGTTCAACCCGCCGGAGGGGGGCGAGCCCATCAAGGTCAACGAGCTGAGCAAAGAGGAGCTTCGCCGGTTCCGCTGGGAGCGCGTCTCGATGGTCGTACAGGGGGCTCTCGACTCGTTCAACCCGACGCTCAGCATCGGTGACCACTTCGTCGAGACGCTCCGAGCGCACGACTACGACATTCAGGAGGGGATGGAACGCGCCCGACAGCTCATCTCCGACGTACACCTCGAACCGGACCGCGTCCTCGACGCATACCCCCACGAGCTTTCGGGCGGGATGAAACAGCGCGCGCTCATCGCGCTGAGCCTCATCCTCGACCCCGACGTGCTCGTGATGGACGAGCCGACCGCCGCGCTCGACCTCCTGATGCAGCAGTCGATTCTGAAGCTCCTCTCGGAGCTGAAAGCCGAGTACGACCTCACCATCGTCATCGTGACGCACGACCTGAGCCACGTCGCGCGCATCTCCGACCGCCTCGCGGTGATGTACGCCTTCGAACTGCTGGAACTCGGCCCGGTGCAGGACATCGTCATGGACCCCGCCCACCCCTACACGCGGGAGCTCCTCAACTCGATACCCGACATCGACGCCGACCTCGACGAGATGGCGTCCATCGAGGGGACGAGCCCGGACCCGTTGAACGTCCCGAAGGGCTGTTCGTACCACACCCGATGCCCGCTCGCCGACGAGCGGTGCCGGGCGACGAACCCGGACCTCATGGAGGTGTCCGACGACCACGGGGCCGCGTGCTTCTACACGGACGAGGCCCGCGAGACGATTCCCCTCAAGAAGGAGGTCTCGAAATGAGCGCCGACCCCCTGCTCCGCGTCGACGACCTGAGCGTCCACTTCGGCGGCAACGAGGGCATCCTCGACCGCTTCCTCGGTGACGACAAAGGCGTCGTCCGCGCCGTCGACAACGTCTCGCTCGACATCGGCGAGAACGACGTGGTCGCGCTCGTCGGCGAGTCCGGCTGCGGCAAGACGACGCTCGGAAAGGCCATGATCGGCCTCCAGCGCCCCACCTCGGGAACGGTCCGCTTCCGCGGACAGGACATCTGGAAGTCCGACCTCGAAGCCGGCGACATCCCGTACAAGGAGATTCGGAAGTCGCTCCAGATGGTCCACCAGGACGCCGGCAACTCGCTTGACCCCAACCGGACGATATTCAAGAACCTCAACCCGGCGCTGAAGAAGTGGCGGCCGGAACTCAACCTCGTCGAACGGCGGGAACTCGTCCACCAGATGCTCGATACGGTCGGGCTCACCCCCGCGGACGACTACGCGTCTCGGTATCCCCACCAACTGAGCGGCGGGGAGGCCCAGCGGACCGTCATCGTCCGGTCGATGCTGCTCGAACCGGACCTCATCCTCGCCGACGAGGCCGTGAGCGCCCTCGACGTGAGCCTCCGGGTGAACCTGATGGACCTGCTTCTCGAACTCCAGGAGATGTTCAGCACCTCGTTCGTCTTCATCTCGCACAACATGGCGAACGCCCGGTACCTCGCCGGCCGCGCCGACGGCCGCATCGCCGTCATGTACCTCGGCCGCATCGTCGAAATCGGCCCGGCGGACGAGATTATCAAGAACCCCCAGCATCCGTACACCAAGAGCCTCCTGTGGGCGACCTCCGGCCTCTCGGAGATAAACGACCCCATCGAGACGCCGCCGGTCAGGAAAATCGACATCCCGGACCCGGAGAACCCGCCGAGCGGCTGTCGGTTCCACACCCGCTGTCCCGAGGCGCGGGAGTACTGCACGTCGAACACGCCGGACCTCTCCGGCATGGGCGGCCCGTCTGACCGCCACGAGGCGGCCTGCTTCGACGCACACGACAGCATCGACTACCGGAACAGCGAGCCGCTCACTGACGACCTCGACATCGACGTCGCGGACGACGCGGAACAACCGGCCGACTGAAAGAAAAATCTCGATTGGGACTGCTGTTCAGACGCTGTCGCCAACACCGAAACCGGTACCGGCACCGATGCCAGTTTTCGCTCCCGTACCGACTCCTGTTTTCGCTCCCGTACTGACGCCCGTTTTGGCTCCCGCACCGATGCCTGCGCTCACTCCCGAGTTCACTCCGCGTCGCCCGCCGGACCGACATCAGTCGGGAAGCCGTCGGGGACCGACGGCGGGCGCTCGCACTGCGCCGAGAGTTGGACGTACGCGCCCTCCTCGGCGGACTCGCGGATGCCGTCCATCGCTTCGAGGACGTGGAACCCGAGGTCGCCGCTGGTCCGGTGGTCCCAGTTGGAGCGAAGCGAGTACGCGAGGTCGACGAGGCCGAGACCGCGCTGTTGGCCGGGGTGGTCGCGCTCGACGGAAACCTCGCGCCACTCGCCGTCGTCGTCGTCGCTGAGGTGGACGCGAGGCGTCCCGTCGAACCGGTTGGGGTCGGTGACGCTCAGCGTCCCCTCGGTGCCGTAAATCTCGAACCCCGGCAGTTCCGACTCCCACACGTCGAAACTCGTGAGGAGCGTCCCCGTCGCGCCGTTTTCGAAGGTCACGACGGCCGTCTCGTGGGTCGGCACCGACACCGGAATCCGCTCGCCGCGGCGCGGTTCGCTCGTTATCTCGCGCTCTGCGAACGGGGTGTTCGCGGTCCCGGCGACCGACTGAATCGGGCCGAGGAGCGTCACGAGCGACGCGAGGTAGTACGGCCCCATGTCGAAAAGCGGGCCGCCGCCGTCCTCGTAAAATCCGTCGGGGTCCGGGTGCCAGTGTTCGTGGCCGTGGTTCGACCAGAGCGCCGTCGCGCCGACTGGGTCGCCGATGCGGCCCTCGTCGATGAGGTCGCGGCAGGTCTGGATGCCGGTGCCGAGGACGGTGTCGGGCGCGACGCCGACGGTCAGTCCGCGCTCGGCGGCGGTCTCCAAAATCGCCTCGCCTTCGGCCTTCGTCGCCGCGAGCGGCTTTTCGGTGTAGGCGTGCTTGCCCACCTGAAGCGCGGCCGACACGAGGTCGCCGTGGGTTCCCGCCGGCGTGAGCACGACCGCCACGTCGATTACGGGGTCGGCGAGCAGGTCCTCCGTCGCGAGGACGCGAGGCACGCCGTACTCGTCCGCCTTCGACTCCGCGCGGTCCGCGTCGAGGTCGGCGCAGGCGGCGATGTCGAGGGCGTCGAAGCGGTTCCCCGCCTCGAAGTAGACGTCGCTGATGGCTCCACAACCGATGATACCGAGAGTCACGCGCTCCATACCGGGGCGACGCGGGAGAGGCCCAAATAGCTGTTGCCGGGCGCGGGCGCGAAGGGGTCGTCGGTCAGGGAAGCGCGCTCAGTCGTCCGCGTCTTCGAGGTTGCCGCGGCCGCCGATAGACGACACCGACACCCACTCGCCGCGGCTGTCCGATACCTCGGCGGCGAAGGCGATGTCCAGTCCTTTTCTGGCCGCAGCGGGTGAGACCATCGGCGGTCGCCCCTCGGAAACGGCCGCGACGAAGTCGCGTATCTGGGCGACGTGCGGGCCGTCGGGGCGGGGTTCGGGGAGTTCAACGGGCTGTTGTTCCCCGTTCACTTCGAACAGTTCGACGCCCGTCTCGGTGACGCGAAGCGTCCCCTCGGTTCCGTTGAATTCGAGGCTGATGGGCTGTTGGGGCCGCGTCGCCGTCGTCGCCGACACCTGCCCGAGCGCGCCGCCCTCGAATCGGAGGGAGAGCGCGGCCGTGTCGGGGGCGTCGATGTCGTGGTACAGCGCGTCGCCGGTGCCCGCGACCCGTGACACGTCGCCCGCGACCCACTGGAGCAGGTCGATGCCGTGAAGCGCCTGCGTGAACAAGACGCCGCCGTCGAGGTCCGCGCTCCCGTGCCACGAAGACACGTCGTAGTACGAGCGGTCGCGGTGCCACTTCACCCGCACGTCGGCGAACACGAGTCGTCCGAGCCGGCCATCGCGGACCACCTCGCGGGCGAACTGCATCGTGGGGAACAGCCGCCGTTGGAGGATACAGGCGAGGGTGACGCCCGCGTCGCGGCAGGCGGCGACCATGTCGTCGACACGGTCGGGCGTGATTTCCAGCGGCTTCTCGCAGAGCACGTCGATGCCGTCTGCCGCGGCGTCGACGACGATGTCGCGGTGGGCACCGTTGGGCGTGCAGACGCAGACGGCGTCGAGGTCGGCGTCGACTAACAGGGCGGCGTGGTCGGTGTACGACGGACAGCCGTATGTCTCACCGAACGAACGAGCGGTCTCCGCGGTGTGGTCGGCGCAGCCGACGAGGTCCGCGCCGTCGACGGCGGCGAGCGCTTCGGCGTGGGACCGGCCCATGCTCGAACAGCCGACGATACCGACCCGAACCGGCGTCTCGGTCATCGGCGCTCACCGTCGGACGAGAGAGTGGCAGTGACTGTGACTGTGGGCGTCATCGATTCGAACGTCAGCGGGCGGCGTGATAAGCGTTTACGAGCGGGGGTCGGGGTCGCGCAGTCGTGCGGTCGCGCGGCCTCACTCGGGCGAGAAGCTCTCGGTGAGCGTCCGCCCGACGAGTCCGGCGGCGACGAACGCGAGGACGCTGGTGCAGACGAACGCCGTGGCGTAGTCGAACCGGGTGGCGAGCACGCCGACGACGAGCGGGCCGAGCACGCCGCCGAGGCCGCGAGCGGTCGAGCGAAGGCCCATCAGTTCGGACTCGCGGTCGACGGGGGCCACGTCGGCGACGAAGGCGATAGTGCCCACGGTGAGCATGGAGAACGTCACCGCGTGGACGACGAAGGCGGTGCTGCTGATACCGATGCGGGCCAACTGTCCGTCGGGGACGAGCGCGAGCACCACGACGAGCGCCTGCACGCCGCTGCCGGCGAGACCGCCGACGATGAGCTTCTTCCGCCCGATGCTGTCGCTCAGGCGGCCGAAGCCGTACATCGAGACCACGCGGACCGCGGGGCTGACCGCGAGGACGGCACCCATCACGACGTTCGAGAGGCCCACGTCGGCGACGAGGAACACCGGGACGACCGAGATGAACCCCTTCTCGGTCATGTTCCGGAGGACGATACCGACGTACAGCCAGCCGAGTCCGGTCCGCTCGAACAGTTCTCGCCGCGCGCCGCCGGGGAGGAGTCGGCCGCGGACTTCCCCCAGGAGTCGGCCCGCGGTCAGCGTCGCCTCCGACGGCGGCGTCGGGTCGCTGATGCGGAGCGTGAGGAGGGTCGCCACGAGTCCGAGGCCGACGACGACGAGATAGAGGTCTGTCGGGACGAGCACGCCGACGAGATAGCCGACGAACAGCCGACCGCTGATGGCTCCCGAGGAGCGGGCGCTGCTGTAAAAGCCGATGGAGCGCCCGCGGCCGGACTCGCCGCCCGACTCGCTCACGATGGTCAGAATCACCGACTGGAAGCCGGCGGTGAACACCGCGAACAGCCCGCGACAGGCGATTTGGAGCGGGACCGACGCGGTGACGGTCAACGGGGCGACCGCGAGCGTCGAGAGGAACGCGGTGCCGATGAGTATCGCCCGCCGGCGACCCGTGATGTCGGCGATTGCGCCCCAGACCGGGGCGAACACGAACAGTCCGAAGGAGAACGCCGCGTACGCGAGGCTCACCGCGAACGGCGACCCCTGTTCTCCGATGTAGAGCGCCATCGCCGTGCCGAAAAGCGACCCGCACGCGACGCGCGAGACGCCGATGAGCGCGAGTGCGCTCCGCTGCCCTCGACTCGCTGGTCGAGCCTGCTGATTGACTCCCACTACGACCGGGTGTGACACTACCACCCAATAAAGATTGGCGAGGCGGAAGGCGGCGCGTCCGACCCGGCGAGCGGACTCGGTGGTGCGTCAGGTCGACGGGCCGGCGCGGGCGATGGCGAACTCCGTGAGTCCGTGTCGCTCGGCGCAGGCTCGGTCGCCGTCCGCGACGGCGAGAAGGAGCGATTCGAGGTCGTCCGCGTCGGCCTCGCGAGCGTCGAGGTCGATGTCGTCGGGGACCGCCGCGAGGGTGTCCGCGTCACCCGAGAGTTTCACCACCGGGACGACGGGATGGCCGGCCGGCGTCCCCTGTCCCGTGACGTGGAGGATCAGATGCGCGCCCGCGGCGGCGAGGCCGGTCGCGGCCTCCTCGACCCGGGAGGGGGCGTCGAGAATCGTCACCCCGCCGTCGGCGTTCGTGCCGTTCGCGGCGTCCACGTCGCCTCGGTCGTGCCCGGCTCCGACCCGCTCGCCGTACGCCACGACACCCGTGACCGGCGCGTCACCGAGGAACCCCGTCGCCGCGTCGAAGCCGCGGGTCGCCGCCTCCGTGCCGACGCGCGTCGCCCTCGCGGGCCTGCCCGCCGCGTCGAGCAGTCGGTCGGCGGCCGCGCCGCCGACGAGCGCCCGCGTCTCCTCGGGGTGCGCGGCGAACCGTTCGTTGCCGGCGACGACGACCCGCCCGCCGGCCGCCGCGACTCGCTCGACGAACGCGGCGACCAGCGGGTGGGCGTGCCGTCTGGTTGAGTCCGCGAGGTCGTCGACGACGACGCCGACCGTCAGGTCCCCGAGCGTCGCCGCCGAGTCGTCGGCCGCCGCCGTCGAGTCGTCCGCCTCCGCTGGCTCCTGCGGGGCCGCCGACTCGCGGAGGTCGGCGACGGCGGCCGCGCCGCGGTCGACGCAGGCGTCGGTCCCGCCGGCGTCCTGTATCGTGAGTTCGCGGACCGGAAGCCCGCGTTCCTCGACCGCGGCGGCGACGGCGTCGCTGCGGACCGTCTCGCAGCCGAGGCCGACGACGACCGTGCCGGCGACGTTGGGGTTGCCGGCGAGACCGACGAGCGTTCGTTCGGTCTGCTCGGCGTCCGCGCCCAGTTGCCCGCAGCCGTGGTCGTGGGGCGCGGCCACCGCGCCCGGCGAGCGAGCGGCTATCTCCTCGGCGACGACGTGCGAGCAGATGACCGACGGGAGGACGAGCACCCGGTCGCGGATTCCGAGGCGGCCGTCGGGTCGGCGGGAGCCCGAGAACGAATCGCGGCCGGTTCGGTCGGGTCGATCGGGTCGGTCAGTGAGGCGGTTCTCGGTCATCGCTCCGCCTCCGTTGCCGCCACGTCGCCGCGGCCGCGGGTGCTCTCGCAGTTGTGCGTGTGGACCCACTCGCCGGCCGCGACCGCCTCCGTGGCCCGCCCGATGACCTCGCCGTACTTGCGGACCGCCTCGCCCGCCGACAGCGGTTCGAGGGCGAACTTGTGGCCGAACGGAACGTCGTCCGCGAGCGTCACCGTCCGGTCTCCGTCGCGGACCTCGCGGCCGTCGTCGAGGTCTCCGAGCGCCGTCGCCACGCTGTCGCCGTCGGCCAGCACGAGGGCGGCCCCGTCGAGGACGCGGCCCTTCACGCGCCACGCACCTCCGCGAGTTCGCGCGGGTGGACCTCGGTGATGGCGAACTCCTCCATCCGGCGCGTCTCGGCCCCGGTGCGCTTCCCGTCGGCGACGGCGAGCACCTCGTCGAAGACGCGCTCGCCCGCCTCGGCAATCGTCGCATCGCCCTCGACCACTGCCCCGGCGTTCACGTCCACGTTCGCCCGCATTCGCTCCCACGTCCGGGGGTTGCCCGTGACCTTCACCACGGGCGCGACGGGGTTGCCGGTGGTGCTCCCGCGGCCGGTGGTGAAGACGATAATCTGCGCCCCGCCGGCGACCTTGCCGACGACGCTCTCCACGTCGTAGCCCGGCGTGTCCATCAGGACGAGGCCGCCGCCGACCGGCAGGCGCTCGGCGTAGTCGACGATGCCGCGCACGGGGGTCGTGCCGCCCTTCGAGATGGCTCCGAGGCTCTTTTCCTCGATGGTCGTGAGGCCGCCGTCCTGATTGCCGGGCGAGGGCTGTGCGCCCCGGAGGTCGACGCCCATCAGGTCGGCGGTCGCCTCGCGTCGTTCGACGCGGTCGAGCAGTCGACGGCGGGTCTCCTCGTCGGCGCATCGCTCCGCGAGGACGTGCTCCGCGCCGATGAACTCCGGCGTCTCGCTGAACGAGGCGGTTCCCCCGGCCGCGACGAGACGGTCGCAGGCGTCGCCGACGGCGGGGTTGGCGGCGATGCCCGAGGTGGCGTCGCTCCCGCCGCACTCGACGCCGACGACGAGTTCGCTCGCGTCGGCCGACTCGCGGCGGGCGTCCGCGACCGCCTCGTTCAGCGAGTCGAGGGCGGTGCGTCCGCGCTGGAGGGCCGCGGCCGCCCCGCCGACCTCGCGGACCGACAGCGTCTCTACCGGCTTCCCGTCGCGGGCGATTCGGTCGGCGATATCGCCGGCGTCGATGTCCTCGGTTCCGAACTCGACGACGAGCGCCGCGCCGACGTTCGGGTTGCGTCCGACGCCGACCAGCACTCGCTCGGTCTGTTTCCGCGCCGCGTCCGGTTGGCTCGCTCCCATCTGGTGCGGCGTCGCACGCGCCCACGCCCCCGCTTCGGCCGCGACGCCGCGGGCGACGCAGGACGACGCGACCGAGGTCGGAAGGACGGCGACGTGGTTTCGGACCCCGACGCGGCCGCTCTCCCGGCGGTAGCCGGTGAACTCTCGTCTCATACCACGGGATTCGGTAGCGCCCGACAAAGTGGTTTCGTCGGGCGCGGGCGGAACGCTCTTGCGGGCGGGTCGAGTGAGTGAGTCGTATGCGAACCTACGAGGTCAGCCGCATCGACGCGGCCAGAGCGGTCCCGCTGACCGGGACGGTCGACGGGACGGTGTGGGAGCGGGCGAACGTCGCCCGGCTGGACGAGTACGCGTGGGGCGACGAACCCGGCCCGGAGACGACGGTCAGGGCGCTGTTCGACCCGGCGGCGCTCTACCTCCAGTTCCACGTCGAGGACGACGAGATAACCGCCGACGTGACGGAACTGAACGGGCCGACGTTCGAGGACAGTTCGGTCGAACTGTTCGCCACGCCAGAGCCGCCAGACGACGGCTCGCCGGGGCGGTACTGCAACTTCGAGGCGAACTGCTGCGGCGCGTTCAAACTCGCGTGGCAGGAGCCGAACTGGCGCGAGCGCGACATCGGCCGCGACCTCGTCGCACCGACCGACGCGGCGGCCGTCGAGGTCGAGACATCAGTTTCCGGCCCGACGAAGACCGCGTCCCCGGACGACGACACCTGGTGGCTCGCGGCGCGGCTCCCGCTTTCGACGCTCCGGTCGCTGACCGGCCTCCCGCTCGAACTCGACTCGGGGGCGGTCTGGCGCGGGAACTTCTACCGGAGCGGCCTCCCCGACGCGCAGAAGGGGACGTGGAACCGCATCGACCTACCGGAGCCGACGTACCACTCGCCGGAGTTCTTCGGGCGCATCGAGTTCGAGTGAGCGGTCGTCGCCAGTTGGCGAGGCGGGTGGTTATCCCGCGCAAGCCGTGGTGGGTGGTGGCACCGAAACGGCTTTTCGCACGGGTCGCGAACGGCAGCCCATGCGACAGCCGTCAGCGTTAGTCATCGGAGAGACGACCTTCTCGTTCCACGACTTCGAGGAGATGCGACCGCACATCGAGTCCGCCATCGGCGACGCCGCCGCGGTGACCGCGACGACAGACAGGGACGCCCTCGCCGCCCTCGGGGGCTACGACCTCGTCGTGGACTACCTGACCGACGCGACCCTAACAGACGAGCAGTTGGACGGCCTCCTCGGGTTCGTCCGCGACGGCGGGGCGTACCTCGGTCTCCACTGCGCAGCCGACCTCATCAACGTCCACGACGGCGACGGCGGCCTCGACAAACGCGACGAGCCGTTTCCCGACCTCCGCGACCTCCTCGGCGGTCACTTCCTCACCCACCCCGAGCGCTCGACGTTCGGCGTCGAAATCGTCTCCGACCACGCCGTGACAGACGGCGTCGGCGGCTTCGAGGTGTTCGACGAGCCGTATCAGGTCGACGTGGACGACGACGTGACCGTGCTCGCGCGCATGGCCCACCCCGACCTCACCGACTACCCGGTCGCGTGGGTCCGCGAGTACGGTTCGGGGCGAGTCTGTTACGCGTCGCTCGGCCACACCGCCGAGGCCTTCGAGAACGAGGACTACCGGCGACTGCTCCGCAACGCCGTCGGCTGGCTGGTCCGCGACTGAGCGGGTCGACCGCGGCGTCGCCGGCGTCACCGTGTGAACGTTTATCCCGGTCGATTCCGAACGTCGGGGCATGAACCTTCGAGCCGCCGACCTGACCGTGTTCGTGTTCGTCCTCGGCGTCCTGCTCTCGGGGATGTGGCTGGCCCAGCAGTTCGGCATGCAGTGGTCGCCGATGCTGTTCGCCATCGTCGCCGTCGTCGCGGCCGTCTGGACCGTCTACTACCGGTTCGGCGTGGAACCGCGAATCGACGCGAGCAGAGCGGACGACGGGACCGACCGACAGGAGGCCGCTGCCGGCGACGGCGCGGGGGAGTGACCGACCTCACCGAGTCGCACCGCCGGAAAACAGCGTTCTCAGATGCCGCTTCGCCCGCTATCGCTCGCTGAAGTACGGGATAATCTCGTCTTCGTAGTGGCGCATCGTCGTCTCGTAGTCACCGACGGGGATGAGAACGAGGTTGTCGACGCCCGCCTCGCGGAACGCCTCGATGCGCTCGATGGCGCGCTCGGGGTCGCCGGCGACGCAGATGTCGTCGACGGCCTCGTCGGGAATGCGCTCGGCCGCCGCCGATAGCTGGCGTTCCTGTTGCTCGTCGAACGCCATCTGCCACATAACCGGCGTCGACGCCGCGATATCCTCGTAGCCCATGTCGGCGAGGAGCGGCGGCCGGAGCGCGAGGTTCACGCGGTTGCGCTCGATACCGGCCGCGCGGGCCTCGTCGCCGTCGTCGGAGACCGTCGTCGGGACCATGACGGCGCGGTCGATGGCATCGGGGTCGCGGCCGCGGTCCGCGGCCACGTCGAGGACCTTCCGCAGGTCGGCCGCGTACTCGTCGGGCGAGTAAATCCACGGGAACCAGCCGTCAGCGACCGCGCCCGTCAGGCCGCGCATGCTCTCGCCGTAGCCGCCTATCCAGAGCGGCGGCCGCGGCTCCCGTGCGGGCTTCAGCCCCATGTGCGCGTCGTCGAGGTCGAAGTAGTCGCCCGCGAAGGAAAACGGCTCGTCGGCCGTCGAGTTCCACAGGCCGTCGATGACGGCGACGCACTCCCTGAACCGGGTGTACGGGTCGTCCCAGTCGATGTCCGCAACCGGCGCGAAGTTGAACGCCTCGCCGGCCCCGATGCCGAGACCGGCGCGACCGTCCGTCATCCGGTCCAGCGTGGCCGTGACGTGCGCGAGTTCGGTCGGGTGGCGGCGCACCGAGTCTGCGACGCCGGGCATGAGAGTCACTTCCTCGGTGCGCTGGGCTATCGCCCCGAGGACGGAGAACGCCTCCCACGGCGGGTCCACCAGATACTCCTCGGAACCGGTCGGGTGAAACAGGTGGTCCGGGACGGTGACGGTGTCGAACCCGGCCGTCTCGGCTCGGACCGATCGCTGGATGGTTTCCTCGACGTTTCCGTAGCTGACCACTTGACAGCCGAAGCTCAAGCCGCGGCTCGGTGTGCTCGACATCGCGTGTACCGACTGAACGGCGGGATAAATAGCTGCCCCCGAAAGCGGGGAAGTGACGTGTTCGGGGGGTCGAAACGCCGACTTACGCCCGCAGGACCGACGCGTCGAGGTCGTAGTCCGTGAAGTACTCCCGCTCCAGTTCGACGAGTTTCGCGAACAACTCCTGTGCCTCGTCGCGCGAGACGGTGACGAGCGGTTCGTTGAGGAACGCCTGAAACGCGAGGTCGAGGTCGCCCTCGAAGCCCGCGCGGACGAGCGTCTCCTGATTCGTGACGTGGGTTTGCACCATGCTCTCGACCTCGTCGGGCAGGCCGCCCGCACAGAGGGGCGTCACGTCGTCGCCGGAGAGGAGCGCGTTCGTCTCCACGACCGCGCCCTCGGGGAGGCCGTCGACCTGCCCCTCGTTGGGGTAGTTGAGGTGCGTGACGAACGTCCCCTCGCCGGAGAGCGCCCGCATGATGTCGACCGCCTCCTCGCCGGACTCGCGGAACTCGAACGCCGCGTCGCCTTCGAGGTAGCGCTCCATCTCGTCCGGACCCTCGTCGTCGGAGACGCGGGCCGAACTCGGCGTGAGTCGGATGCCGTAGCGCTGGATTACCTCCGGTTCGTCGATGCTCAGATACCACGGGACGAACTCCACGAGGTGACGGTCGCCCGCCGCGCCGAGGACGCCGAAGCGGTCGTAGAGGTCGAAGGCGACCGCCTCGTTGTTCACCCAGTAGGACTCGCCGTCGAGGTCGCCCGGGTCGCGGTCGAAAAGCGGCTTCCGGCGGTCGAGTTCCTCGTCGAGGTACTGGAACACGTCGCGGTCGCGCCACCGCGCCTCGTCGACCCACGTGAAGTGGTTGACGCCCTTGACGTTCACTCGAATCTCGTCGCGGGCGACGTCCTCCGCCTCGTCGATGTAGCGCTCCGCCATGTCGGCGAACAGCTCCTGCGTCTTGAACACCTCGTGGCAGAGCCCGATGGCGTTGATGTCGGGGAACTCCTCGTAGAGCGCCCGCGTGCAGACCGTCATCGGGTTGGTATAGTTGATAACCCACGCGTCCGGGCAGCGCTCGCGGACCGTCGCGGCGATGTCGCGGTACTGCGGAATCGCGCGCAGCGCCCGAATCGCCCCGCCGGGACCGACGGTGTCTGCGACCGTCTGATAGATGCCGTACTCCTGCGGCACGTCGATGTCGTGGACGAACGTCTCGCCCGGCGGGTCCTGAATCGAACAGATGACGAAGTCGGCCCCGTCGAGCGCCTTGTCCATGCTCCGGGTCGCCTCGAACGACCAGTCACCGGCCGCCTCCTCGCGGTCCATCACGCGGTTGCCGAGGAGGGCGTTCTTCGACGCCATCTCGTAGTTCACGTCGTACAGCGTGACGCTCCCCGCGAGGTCAGGACACTGCGCGAGGTCGTTGATGAGCGTGTGGGCCCACCCCTGACTCCCGCCGCCGATGTAGCCGATGTCGATGGTTCGGGACGAACCCGACGGTACAGGCTCCGCCTGCTCCGATAGCTGATACATGTGATAACATATGACGAGACAGGGTCGCAAATAGCTGTCGTTTCGGGAGGTCCGGATGCTCCGTCACTCGGTCAGGATGGTGACCGGTCCGTCGAAGTTGAGGACGACGCGCTGTGCGGTGTCCCCGAACAGCGCCTTTCCGGTCGGCGAGCGCTGTCGGCCGGCGACGTAGACGTGGTCACAGCCGCGCTCGGCGGCGACGCGAATCACCTCGTCCGCGAACTCGCCCTCCTCGGCCACGACGGTGACGGCGTCGTACTCGACGGTTCCGTCCACCGACTCGAACGCCTCGTCCGCTGCCTGCGACGCGAATCGGGTGGCGACCTCCCGCGCGGAGTTCGACTCCAGCGGCGTGTTGGCGGCGTCGCTCATCGCCTGCAACGTCTCGGCGTTCTCGACGATTTCGTCCTCGGTGATCCGCGTGAGGAGTACGAGCGGCGTGTCCGTGCCGGCCGCGATTTGCCCCGCCTCGGCGAGGAGGCGCTCGTTGGAGTCCGTACTGTCGACTACCACTAACGATGACTGCATACCGGTGCCACGGTGCTTTGACGCATAAAACTATCCCGCGAGTCGGAACAGCGCGAGGTCGGTTCGGCGGCGCGGTGAGGAAGGAGACGAGCGGGCGAACGGCCCGATTCAGTTGTCGGCGCGGTACTGCTCGACCGCGTCTTCGTCGATGTCGACGCCCAGTCCGGGGCCCTGTGGCACGTCCACTTCGCCGCCGGTCGGGTCGAACGGCGACTTGAGAATCTCGTCGCGGAGCGGGTTCTCGCTCCGGTCGAACTCGACCATCATCGGGTCCGGGACGTGCCGCGTGTGCGGGTAGTCCGAGACCGAGGCCGCGAACTGGACCGCCGCGGCGAGGCCGACAGCGCTGTTCCAGACGTGCGGCCGGACCGCCACGTTCTCCGTGCTGGCGAGGTCGGCGATGCGACTCGCCTCCGAGAGCCCGCCGCACCGACCGAGATTGGGCTGGACCACGTCGACCGTCCGGTCGTCCACGAGACGCTTGAACTCGAAGCGGCCGTAGTGCGCCTCGCCGGCCGCCAGCGGCACGTCGACGCCGCGTTTGACCTCGCGGTAGCCCGAGAGGTTCTCCGGCGGGACGGGCTCTTCCATCCACGTGATGTCGAACTCCTCGATGGCCTTCGCGGTTCGAATCGCCTGTCGCGGCCGGTAGTTCCCGTTGATGTCGACCATCAGTCGCGCGTCGTCACCGAGGAGTTGGCGGGCGGTTCGAACCCGCTCCACGTCGGAGTCCGTGCCGGTGCCGATTTTTATCTTGGCCGCCGAGAAGCCCTCGTCGACGGCGTCTCGAATCGGCGCGGCGATGTCGCGGTCCGCCTCGGTGAAGTACATCGTCGAGGCGTAGGCCGTGAGCGTCTCGCGGGGCGTCCCGCCGAGGAGCCGGTGGATGGGTTTGCCAGTCGCCTTGCCGACGAGGTCCCACAGGGCCACGTCGATGCCGCTGAGGGCGCTCTGGACGAAGACGCTCCCGCCGAAGTGGTACGGGTCAGTGTACGACTCCTCGGCGAGCCGCCGCACGTCGAAGGGGTCCATCCCGACCACGTCGTCGCGGAAAAACTCGTCGACGACGGGCGCGACGACGCTCCCCGGCGCGAACGCCTCGCCCCAGCCGACCTCGCCGGTGTCGGTGTCGACGCGGATGAGCGTCGTCGCCCTGTCGTGGCCGAACCCGCGCGCGTCGCCGAGGCCCTGCCCGTCGGGCAGGCGGTGCGATATCGGGATGACTTCGATGTCGGTTACGTGCATGAAAAGTGTACCACGGAGAGACGCATTATAGCTTGTGCAGACGGCGAACGCGGCGCGGCGGACGAGACGAGAGCGACGAAGAACCTTCGAATCGCCGGCTCAGTCCCCGTCGTAGTGGAACTCGGTCCACGGCCCCTCCTCGAAGGGGTAGTCGTCGAGCACGTCGAGGTTCACCTCGACGCCAAGCCCCGGCGCGTCGGACAGCGAGAGGACGCCGTCCTCGACGGTGGGTTGACCCTCGATGATGTCGAACGCGAGGTCGAAGGGGTACATGCCGAGGTCGGTGTCGGCGTCGAGGAGCGGGTCGTCCTCGAAGACCGGATATTCGAGAAGCGACACCTCGGGCGCGGCCGCGACGAGGTGCGCGTTCGCCAGCAGGCCGACCCACGTCCCGAAGTTGTGCGGGACGAACTCCACGTCGCGGCCGACGCAGGACTCGACCGCGGGACGACAGCCGGTGTAGCCGCAGTGGTGGCGAACGTCGCCCTGGAGGAAGGCCACCGCACCCGTCTCACCGAGCGCGACGAGTCCGTCTGGCGTCGGTTCGCTCTCGCCGCCGGCCAGCGGCGCGCCCGTCGCCGCGAGGTCGACGTAGCCCGCGTGGTCGTCCGGCGAGACCGGCTCCTCGACCCAGTAGCAGTCCCGCTCGGCGGCGAAGGTGACGAGGTCCTCGACCGTCTCGCGGTCGTAGCCGTCGCGAATCTTCCACCACGTGTGCACGTCGAGCATCACTTTCATGTCGCCCGCAATTTCGGAGAGTAGTTCGATAGTCCGGCGGTCCCCGTCGGGACCGATGCCCGGTCGGTACTTGTAGCCGAAGAAGCCGAGGTCGCGGATGGTCGCCGCCTGTTCGGCGTAGCCCTCGGGTTCCATGTACATCCCGGCGCTCGCGTACAGGGGCATCTCCGTCGTCGGGTCGGTGCCGTAGTCGTCGGCGAGCAGTTCGTAGATGGGCGCGCCGACCTGCTTCCCGCGGATGTCGTACAGCGCCACGTCGAGCGCCGAAATAGCCTCGTGGCGGAGTCGGTCGGGCAGGTCGGTGTCGCGGAGTATCGCGTGGGCGTCTTCGACTTCCTCGATTGGCTCGCCTTCGAGCGCGTCGGCGACCGCACCGTTCACCACGTCCGCGAAGGTCCCCTGCGAGTCGCCCTCGAAGTACTCCCGCATCGCGGAACTGCTCGCGCCGGCGGTGGCGATGCCGCGGGTGCCGTCGGCCGACTCGACGACGACGAGCACCACGTCGCGTTTGAGCAGGCGACGGGTGCCGCCGTGGAAGGGGCGGTCCTGCGGCGGTTCGATGGGTGACGAGAGAGCGTAGCCGCTGATAGTCGCGATTCGCATATCTCAACAGACTCGGCCATCACGATAAAACTCCGCCTCGCAAGCGGGACTCGGGGAGGGAGCGGAGACAACCGGGAGAGAAAGGCGGCGCGCTACTGGAAGACGTCGGCGGCGAACGGGTAGAGGTCGTCGAGGGCGACGCGTTCGTTGCGCCGGCCCGACTCGTAGGCCGCCATGGTGATGAGCACCGCCTTGAGGCCGTCGCGGGCGGTCGCGGGCGGCGTCTCGCCGGTCTCGATGGCGTCGAGGAACGCGGTTCCCTTGCTCAGCCACCGCTCGTAGCCGTCGTAGGGGTGGTGTTCGGTCCCCTCGTCGTCGATGACGTAGCCGGTGCGGTCGTCCCACTCGTGGCCTTCGAGGTATATCGCGCCCTCGTCGTCCCAGATGTGGACGTGCTCGCGGGTCCGCGCGACGACGCCCGTGTCGGAGACGTTCGCAACCGCTCCCTCCGCGAACTCGATAATGATGGAGGACTGGCGGTCGAACACCTGCTCGTCGTCGTGGAAGTCCACGTAGGCGTTGACGTGGGTCGGCGTGAGGCCGGTCGTCCAGAGGATGGCGTCGATGACGTGCGTGCCGACGTTCAGGAGGTGGCCGCCGCCGCTCAACTCGGGGCTCATCCGCCAGTCGTCTTCCTTCTCGTAGTAGGACTGCCAGTCGTGAGTCACCTCGCCGGTGATAAAGCGCGGGACGCGGTCGCCGTCGGCCCACTCGTCGCGGGCGCGCTTGTAGGCCGGATTGAAGTGTCGCTGGTAGCCGACCATCACGGTTTGGTCGCTCGCCTCGGCGCGGGTCGTGAGTTCGTAGGCCTCCTCGGCGTCGGTCGCGAGCGGCTTCTCGCAGAGGACGTGCAGGCCGCGGTCCAACACGGCCGAGGTCTGTTCGTAGTGGAGGCCGTTGGGCGTCGCGACAGCGACGGCGTCCATCGGGGCCGAGTCGAGGAACGCCTCGAACGACCGGTAGCGGTGCGCCTCGGGAACGTCGAAGGAGTCACCGACCTCGGTGAGGCCGTCGGGGTCCACGTCGGAGATGGCGACGAGGTCCGACCGGGGGAGTTCGACGAACTGTTGGCAGAGCCGACGACCGAGGCTACCGAGGCCGACGACGCCGACGGCGATTGGAGACGGGTCTGTCTGACGCGGCATGGATGCGATTACAGAGATAGGGCAGATAACTGTTGTGACGGTCGTCGGGCGCGCGACCCCCCTGTCCGAAGATTTTATGCGCGAGTGCCCGGTGGTTCGGGTATGCCACTCGCAGAGAGCGGTGTGCGCGAGCACCTGCGCGGCGTCGCCGCCGGGCTCCTCACCCCGTTCGACGACGACCTCGACATCGAACACGACGAACTGGCAGCGAACGCGACGACGCTCTACGACGGGGGAATCCGCACGTTCCTCGCGTCGGCGAACATCAGCGAGTACCACTCGCTGACCCGGCAGGAACGCGTCGATGTGACGGCGACGGCGGTCGACGCGCTCCCGTCAGACGTGTGCGTCCTCGCCGGCGTCGGCGGGAGCACGGCGAGCGCGCGCGAACTCATCGACGCCTACGACCGCATCGGCGTCGACGGGATGATGATAATGCCGCCGGACCACACCTACGTCCACGAGCGCGGCCTGCTTCGCTACTACGAGAAACTAGCCGAGGCCTCGACGGCCCCGCTGGTGCCGTACGTGAAGGGGTTTAACCCGTCAATCAACTATCTCCGTGACCTCGCGGGACTCGACGGCGTGGTCGGCATCAAGTACGCCATCGAAGACGCCGTAAAACTCGGCGCGGCCGCCAGCACCACCGGCGACGACGTGGTCTGGGTGGACGGCCTCGCGGAGCCCTTCGCCGTCTCGTTTTGGAACGAGGGCATCGAGGGGTTCTCGGCGGGCGTGAGCAACTTCCGCCCGGAAGTCGGCCTCGCGCTGTTCGAGGCGCTCACCGAGGAGAACTGGGGGCGCGCCCGCGAGCTTCGAAACATCTGTCTGCCCTACCAGAACTTCCGCGACCAGACCGGGCAGAACAACAGCCTCGACGGCGCTATCAGCGTCCCAGCGGTGAAGAAGGGGCTCGAACTGGCCGGCCTGCGCGGCGGGGAAGTCCGCGAGCCGATTCGGTCGCTGTCGGCCGACGACGAGCGCCGCGCCGAGGAACTGTACGACCAACTCGACGACGACATCGAACGTCTCATCGACTGAGTGGGGACGACAGAAGACGCCGACGACCGACAGCGGCG
Source organism: Haloferax sp. Atlit-48N (assembly GCF_003383015.2). Taxonomy (NCBI): domain Archaea; kingdom Methanobacteriati; phylum Methanobacteriota; class Halobacteria; order Halobacteriales; family Haloferacaceae; genus Haloferax; species Haloferax sp. Atlit-48N. The sequence continues at coordinate 146,205 of NZ_CP137693.1, forward strand.
AGAGCGACGGCCACGCACGAGGTCGAGTGCGTCGCTATCGGCGCGGAGAGTGACGACTGAACCGACGGTTCAGCGACGAGACGGCCGGCCTGCGCACCGCGGGCCGGACCGGACAGCCACCAGTATCTCGCGCGACCCAAATATTCATCACCCGAGACGCGGGGTATGTTGGCATGCGCGAGTTCGAAGCGACCGCCGAGGCGACTCGGCCGCCGACGTGGGCGCACAAACAGAGAGCGCTGTTCGACCTGACCGCCGACGCGGTCGACCGGTTCGTCGCCGACTACACCGGACCCGACGGAGAGCCGTTCTGGCCGCCGGACGACCACGTGGGCGTCGACGGCTTCGACGACGTGGTCGAGGGATTCTACAACTGGCCGCTCGTGTACGCGATGGGCGGCGACGAACGTCTGCTTGACCACGCCCGCCGCGTGTACGAGGCCGCGCTCGAACGCGGCGCGGAGACCGAGACGCCGTTCGGCCATCCGATGGTCGTCGACGAGTTCGAACAGTGCCGCGACTGGTTCCACCTCGGGGAGGGCAACCTCTACACGTACAACATGGGCCTCGCCGCGCCCGACGACGAGGCGGTCGTCGACCGGGCGAAGAAGTTCGCGGAGCTCTACACCGCCGACTCGGAGGCGAGGAACTACGACGCCGACGAGCGGGTGGTTCGCGGGCCGATGAACGGGAGCATGGGCCCGGAGTTCTGCGACTTCTCCGCCTACGAACACCACCCCTACGGCGCGGACTACCGCTGGGCCAGACACGGCCTCCCGTGGCGGGACTTGGAGTTCGACGAGGCCGCAGACCTCCTCGACCCGGCGAACGAAGAGCGCCTGTTCGAGGTGTTGAACGAGCGCTGCGCGAAGGGCGACATCCCGCTGAACCTCAACATCACGAGCCTGATGACGAACGCCTACCTCCACACCGGAGAGGAACGCTACCGCGAGTGGGTGACCGACTACCTCGGCGCGTGGCGGGAGCGGACGGCCGAGAACGGCGGTATCATCCCCGACAACGTCGGGCGCTCCGGCGAAATCGGTGAGTACACCGACGGCTCGTGGTACGGCGGCTACTACGGTTGGTCGTGGGGCGGGTGGCACTACGTCGGCATCGGGCCGACGGTCGCCGCCGAGAACGCGGTCCTGCTCGAAGGCGACCGGGAGTATCTCGACTTCCCGCGGTCGCAGCTCGACGTCCTCATCGAGAACGGCATCGAAGTCGCCGAGGACGACGTACACAGCACCCTCCACATCCCGCACAAGTACGGCGGCGAGGGCGACTACCACTACGACGCGTCGGGCGTCCTCACGGAGGACGACGGGGAGGTACTGTGGCGGGACGGCTGGTACGAGTTCCAGCCGCACACGGACGACCCCTACGCGGTCCACCTCTGGTATATGTCGATGCGCGACGAGGACCGAGACCGGATTCGTCGGCTCCGCGACTGGGGGACGCAGGACTGGCGACGCGTCGACCCGCGGGCGAAGACGAAACACGGCGACGGCCACGAGTACGCGTGGCTCGCCTATCTCGACGGGGAGTTCCCGGACTACCCGGACCGAATCCTCGACGCGACGCGCGAGCACGTCGACGAGCGACTGCGGCTGTTCGACGCCGAGGGGAACGAACCGACGACCGTGGACGAGGACTACCTCAGGGACCGGAACCCGGCGTTCCACAAGGCGCTCCTCCAACTCACGATGGGCGCGCCACAGCCGGTCTACTACGGCGGCCTCGTGATGGCCCAAGTGCGCCACTTCGACGCCCGAAGAGAGCGGCCGGGGCTCCCGTCCGGCGTCGCCGCGCTCGTGGAGTCGGTGACGAGCGACGGCCTCGAACTGACGCTCGTCAACACCGGCGCGAGGCGGGAGGAGGTCGTCGTCCAAGCCGGCGCGTACGGCGAACACCGGTTCACCGCGGTCGAGACCGACGGGGCGGAGCGCGGTGTCGACGACGGCGCGGACGACTCCGACAGCGCGAGCGACGGGGAGGACAACAGCGCGGACGCGCTCCGGGTCCGACTCCCCGCCGGAAGCCGGATGTCGATTCGCGCCGGCCTCGACCGCTTCGTCGACGACCCGAGTTACGACCACCCGTGGTCGGAGACGGAGCCGTAAGCGACACGCCGACCGGGCCGCGCCGGGTTCGGAAGGCGCGTACGAGGACGGGAAAAGCGTCGATTCGTTCCCGTCACGGGAACGACAGTAGTCGTCGCGTGGCATCTCAGTATTCGAGAGGGCGACTGAAAAGCCTCGAAACCGATGATTAGCTATCAGGTCGCCCTGCGACGGAAACACCGGGAGAGACGGTGTTCCCGTGTTGGGAATTATTAATCGAGATATATTCTACGAGTCCGGAGCGAGGGCCGTGGGAGGAGCTACCAGACACAGATTACACCCATACGTCTGTAACGAAAATGGGTCGGGAAATCGGGTCAGCATCTCGTAGTTCGTCGGCTCCGAACGCAGGAGTGGCTGATTCGTCGCTGATAGCCGTTCTTCTTCGATTATACACATTGTTCCCTTTGAGGGAACGGGCTTTGCGCGTGAACGAGGACCGCAGTCACGAGTGGTGAGAGAATTTATCACCGGGGGCGAACACTATGGCGCATGCCCACACGAGTCACCGTCTGGAACGAGAACGTCCACGAACGGGAGGAACCGGCCGTTGCGGAGCGGTATCCGACGGGAATCCACGGAACCATCGCGGCGCATCTGGAGGGACCGGACCGCGAGGTACGAACGGCGACGTTACAGGAACCCGAACACGGCTTAGACGAGGCGACGCTGGACGCGACGGACGTGTTGGTCTGGTGGTCCCACTGCGCCAACGACGAGGTGACAGACGCCGTCGCGGAGCGCGTCGTCGACCGCGTCCACGAGGGGATGGGCTTCATCCCGCTGCACTCTGGGAAGAACTCGAAGCCGTTCACGCGACTGATGGGGACGACCTGCAACATCAAATACCGCCACGGCGGCGAGCGCGAGCGGGTGTGGGTCGCGGACCCCGGACATCCCATCGCCGACGGCCTCGACGAGCAGTTCGTCATCCCGGCAACGGAGACCTACGGCGAGCCCTACGACATCCCTGAACCCGATAGAACCGTCTTCATCTCGTGGTTCGAAGGCGGCGACGTGTTCCGCTCGGGCGTCTGCTACCGCCGCAGTCGCGGACGAATCTTCGCCTTCCGACCGGGCCACGAGGAGTATCCCATCTTCCACCAAGACGAGGTCAAACGCGTCATCGACAACGCCGTCGAGTGGGCGACGCCGACCGAGGGCGCGTCGGTGCGGTGGGGGAAGACCGACCCGCTCGAACACGTCGAGGAGTGAGCGGAGCGGCGCGCGTCGGCGCGGAGACTGTTCCCCACTGAAGAACGACGACCACAACTGCTGCTGAACGAATTCGCTCTTTGGTCACTGGGAGAACTGGGAGGATGTTCGACCTCGGGGTTGAGCAGCGGGACGGCCACACATACCAGATTTAGATATATATTTGAAAATTGGTAATTCAACGTAGAACAGCAACAGGAGGCTACGACGTGCTCGCGGTGGGGTTCCACCGTGAGCCGACAGTCCGCATCAGCCATCCGCCGATTCGACCGCACCCCAGACCGAACATGGAGGCGAGACAGACGACGACCCCGCCGGCGAATGCGAAGAACGCGACTCTGGACAGCGGCCACGCCACCGTCGTTCCCGTCGTCACCGCGAATATGACCAGTTCTAGAACGCCGCCAAGAAAACCGGCGTAGAGTCCGGCGGCGTCCGAATCCACCGAGCGGACCGCGGCGACGACTCCCGCGGTGACCGCCCCGAATATCATCATCCCGGCACCGACGGTCGCCTCCGAGTTCGGGAACCAGTTCACCACGGCACTGATGGGAAGCGAGGCTATCGCCCCGACGAGCGCGGCGTTCCATTCCGGAGAGAGGGCACTGAAGCGGGGAATCGAGACCATACGCACGTATGTAAGGCGGCTAAGAAGTCATATATTTGGCGGGGTTTGACCGCGGGGGTCGAACTGTACTCGGCGTCCGGGCCGTTCGTGGTACTGTTCGCAGACTGTGGGGCCGGCGATGACGACAGGACCCTCGGAGCGATAAATATCATAAGTAGTAGATGAATATAATCTATAAAGTATTTTGATATATTGTAATCGGGGGGTTCGGTTCCGACGCAAGAGATACTACGATGCCCGCAGGACGTGTTTCATGGCAGACAGTACAACAGTCGACGAACTGGTCGTCACGAAGCTTTCCGACGCAACCTCGACAGCACTCGAAGGCGGTCGCACGGAGTCGGTCGAACTACGCGGCGTGTCGGTCACGCGAGCGACGCTGGAGCCGGGGTGGGGAGCGGAAGCCGACCGCGACGGAACGGAACCCGACTACTGTCAGAACGCCCACGACATCTACGTCGTCTCCGGGACGCTCGGTCTCGAACTGGACGACGGGGCGCGGACGGAGATTGCCGCCGGCCGTGCCGCGACCATCCCGCCGGGGCATCGCGGCTGGACGGTCGGAGACGAGCGACTCGTCTATCTGGAGTTCGACCCGAGCGAGTAACCGTGACTACCATACCGCCGGTCCGCGTAGCCTCCCGACGAGATGTCCCGATTCGTGGCGGCCGCGTGCCAGCTAGACTCCCGAGACGACAAGGCGGCGAACGTGGAGCGGGCGCTCGGCCTCCTCGACGAGGCCGCGGCCGACGGCGCTGATTTCGTGGCGTTCCCGGAGATGACGACCTTCATCGGCCCGGAAGAGCGGTTCGCAGAGGTCGCGGAGGCGCTGGATGGCCCGACGATACAACGGTTCTCGGAGAAGGCCCGCGAGCACGGCGTCTTCGTCCACACGGGCAGTTTCTTCGAGCGGATTCCGGACAGCGACCGAGTCTACAACACGTCGGCGCTCATCGGCCCGAGCGGCGAGGTGCTCGACACCTACCGGAAGGTCCACCTGTTCGACATCGAACTCGACGGCAGCGTCGAACACCGCGAGTCCGACTACGTCGCCCCCGGCGATAGGCCGGTGACGGTCGATACCGACCTCGCGACGTTCGGCCTCTCTATCTGCTACGACCTCCGGTTTCCGGGGCTCTACCGGGCGATGGCGCAGTCCGGCGCGAACGTCCTACTCGTCCCGTCGGCGTTCACGATGCACACCGGAAAAGACCACTGGGAGCCGCTCCTTCGCGCCCGCGCCATCGAGAATCAGGCGTACGTCATCGCGCCCGGCCAAATCGGGGACAAGCCGTCGTGGGTCGAGACCTACGGCCGCACGCTCGTCGTCGACCCGTGGGGGAACGTGATTTCGAAGGCGCGGGACCGCGAGGAAGTCGTCACGGCGACCATCGACCTGTCGCACCTGGACGAGATTCGCCGCGACATGCAGACGCTCCAGCACGCGCGACCGGACGTGTACGAGCGGTCGGAGAAGTGAGGACAGGACCGCGGACCCGGCCCGATTAGCTCCCGCCGAGGACGCGCTTGAACAGCGTGAACGTGAGCAGGGTGAAGAACAGCCCGTTCAACATCCCCTGACTCGCCGCGAGCACCCGCGCCGCCGGCCCGAGCGGGTTGATATCGCCGTAGCCGACCGTGCTGAAGCTGATGTAGCTGTAATAGACGTTGTCGAAGAGCACTTCCATCGTCGTTTTGTCGACGGCGGCGGGGTCGAAGACGCTCCCCGCCTGCGTCAGGAACGGCCCGCCGAGGGCGTAACACAGCCCGAACAGCGCCGGGAGGAGGAACGTGAACGCCGCGATTCGCGGGAGTCGGTTGCCGTAGCCGCAGGTGACCTGCATGAGCGTGTTCAGCCCCACGCTGGCGACCTTCTTGCCGCGGGCCCACGTGTTCAGCGAGTACTCGTTGAGGATGATGTCGAAGTTCTTCTGGCGGTTGTAGTAGTAGCGCTTGAACTCGAACTCGCGGCTCGCGGGGGTGTCACCGACGGCGTTGGCGCTGTCCTGCGCCTTTCGGTACGTTTCTTCGATGATATCGGGCGTCAGTTCGACGGCGAACTGGCCGGTCGCGCCGTTGCCGACGAAGTCGTGGATGGTCCAGTCGTTGCGTTCGAGATAGCCGTGGTGGTCGCTGAAGTCGAAGCGGTCGAACTCGGTGAGGCAAAAGCGGAAGTGGTCCAAAAGCTGGTGTTCGTTGCCGTCGCCCTCCAGCGTCAGGTCGCCGATGGTCGCGCGGGTGAGGTCGTACGGCGTCGGCTCGCCGGAGCCCTGCGAAATCGTGCCGCCGTCAAGCGTCGCGTCGGTGAAGTCGAGGTAGGTGTCGCGGTCGCCGACGAGCACGCGGAAGCGCGCCGTCTCGAAGTCCGACTGCCGGAAGTCCGCCCGGTCGTGGAACGTCGTCTCCCAGAACGACGCGCTCGTGAAGTTCGCGGCCTCGAACTCCGCGCCGGCCTCGAAGGTCGCCTCGTTGAACGAGGCGTTGGCTTCGAGATGTTGCAGTTCGCCCTGGAAGAACGCCCCGCGGAAGGACGCGAGGCCGCGGAACGTGGCGGCGTTGAATCTCACGTCCTCTTCGAATCGGGCCTCACCGAACCGGGCGTTCGATTGGAACTCGACCGCCTCGAACGAGGCATCGGAGCCGAACGTCGCCTCCTCGGCGACGACGGCGTCGTGGAACTCGCTGTCGTCGAAGTTCGCTTGCCCGCCGAACGACGCCAAAGAGAGGTCGAACGCGCCGTCGACGCGGAGGCGATAGCAGTCGGTGCGGGCGGTGAACGTCGCGCGGTCGAAGCTGACCGCGCCCTTGAACACGGCGTCTTTGAAGTCCGAATAGCGGAATCGCGCGAGTTTGTAGTCGGCTTCGCCCTCGAACGTCGCGCCCTCGAACGTCACGTCGTCGTGGGTCGTCCGGCTGCCGCCGTTGAACTCGACGCCGCGGAACTCGGCCAACTGCATGAATCGGGCGTTTGCGAAGCTCGCGTCGTCGTCGAACCGCGCCTCGTCGAAGTCGGCCATCTCGTCGAAGCGGACGCCGTCGAACCGCGCGTCGCCCTCGAACTCGACGTGTTCGAAGTCCGAGCCGGCGGTGAACCGCGCGCCGTCGAACGTCACGTAGTCGAAGATGGCCTGTCTGAAGCTCGCGTCGTCGCGGAACGTCGCGTCCGCGAAGGTGATGTGGTCCTCCAGAACGTGACTGCTCCCGCTGGTCTCGACGTTTCGGAAGCGCGCCGTGCCGTGGAACGTGGCGTCCGCGAAGCTCGTGTCGCCCTGAAACACCGTCTCGTCGCACCGGACCTCGCCGCGGAAGGTCGCCCCGGAGAAGCGAACGTCCTGTTCGAACGTCGCCTCGTCGGCCGTCACCGCGCCGGTCACGGTGACTTCCCGGGCGTCCACGTCGCCGGTGACGACCGCCTCGTCGAGTTTGAGGCGGTCGACCGTCGCCTCGCGGAGAATCAACCCTTGGTCGAGGCGGCCGTGGGTGAGATCCAAGCCCTCGATATCGGCGTGCTGGAAGTTGAGGACGTGGTTCGTCGCGCCGTTGATGTCCTGATAGGTGAGCGAGAGATGCGGGAGGTCCGCGCCGACGTACTCGTTGACGCGGGTGTCGGGCGACTGGAGGTTCGCCCGGAGTTCGTCGACGATGTCGTCGCCGGTCACGTCGAGCGATGCGCGCTCGTCGCGGCTCATGTGGAACACGCAGAACTCGCTTTCGGGGTGGGCTTCGTGCGGACACTCCCACGTCGTCTGGAGGTGGGCGTCGGTCTGCACCGACGGGTCGAACGTGTACCGACACGACGAAGAGGACATCAGCGCCGGCGTGGACTCATTTCTCGACATGGCTGGGAAGGGGCGGATGGCTGGGGAGGGGCGGACGGCTGCGGTGGGCGCGCTGAGGACGGCGGGCGTGACGGGTGCCGCGAGTCCGGCGGCCGAGCCGAGTGCGGCGAGCGCGCTCGGGCGTCGGGGCGACGCTCGACCGCGCGGACGGTCGTATGTGCAACATTGTCCGACGTGTTGATATATATCTTCGGACCGCCGCCGGCGTCAGTCGAATATCTCGCGGCGCTCGGACGCCGAGAGTTCGGCGTGAATCGCGTTGGGCGAGCAGTGTTCGCACTCGCGGGCGGGATTAGTGCTCTGCTCGAAGGTCCAAAGCGGCCACCCGAAGAGGAAGAACGCCTCCATCTGGTGGCGCTCGATGATGGCTTCGGCGGGCTTGCCGCAGTTCGGACACCACTCGTCGCCGTCGGCCGGCTCTTGGAACGTCACTTTCCGGCGGCCGAACCCGGCGTTCGAGTACGCCTCGCTTCTGGACATCTCGACGAGGTCCTCGGCTGGATACGGGTCGGAATCGACCGCGTTGTCGAAGCCGGTGTCGGTCTCGACGCTCGACGCGAGATACGGCCCGACGCTGACGGTGTTGTCGTAGCCGACGAAGTGAACCGAAACGGCCGCGCCCCGACCCTCGACGCGCACCTCGTGGCCGTGGCCGACGAGGTAGAGCTCCACGTCGGCGGTGACTTTCGTGAGGTCGATGTCGTGGGCCATGCCGACCGCGTAGACGCCCGTGTCCGGGTCGGTCACGCTCCCCGACTGCTTCCAGCCGAAGGTGGACACGTCGTAGTCGTCGGGGGCGGCCGCGGGCGTTGCCTCGCCAGCGTAGACGTTCTCCGCGCCGGGTGCCGAAACCGCGCCGTCGGCGGCGTCCGCGGCGATGAACACGTCTTCGGCGTCGCCGAGAAGCACGTCGCCGGCGACCGACTGGACGTAGCCGTCTTCGAGACTGCCGCGGATTTCGGTCTCGACGGCCGCGTCGCCGCCCGTCCCATCGCCGACGGCCGCGTCGTCGGTCACCGGCGCGTGGGTGAAGACGTACTCGGCGTTCTGCACCGCGAGGTCGCCGGCGACGCTCGCGCCGCCGACGAACACGTCCGCGGGGTCGCGGAGTTCGACCGGGGGTCGTTCGGAGCCGTTGAGCGTCACGTCGCCGTCGTAGGTGGAAGCGTTTCGGGTCATCGGTGGGTGTTGAGCGTCATCGGTGGGTGTTGGGCGTCATCGTCGTCTCCGTGTGCAGCGCGAGGTCGTACTCCGGGTAGGTGTGGTACGTCTCGTAGCCACCGTCTGCGATGCGGATGGTGGTCCACGCCTCCGGGTCGAACCGGTAGGCGACCGTCGCGTCGTCCGGGCCGGGGAAGGCCTCGAGCGGCCGACCCTCCACGACCGTTCGGGCGTCGAGCCGGTCGCTCTCGAAGCTGAACTCGCGTTCCGCGCCGGCGGACAGCGGCGTCCGATGCGTCCGTTCGTGCGGCAGCGGCTTGCACGAACACAGCTCGTGGAAGTCGAGCGCCGGCAGGCCGACGTAGTGGGACTCGCCGATGACGGTGAGGACCGCCGGTTCGCCCGCGAGCGTCGCCGGGGCGACCGTCTTCACGTCCACGGTCGTCAGGTCGGGGACGTCGGCGCTGTAACCGAAGTACAGTTCCGTCGGTGTCTCGGCTGGCGGCGACGGGTCGGCGGGGGAAGGCGATTCGGTCGTGGAAGGTGGGTGGGAGGGCATGGGAAATCAAGTGTCGACGAGGATGTCGTAGTTCGGGTGGAAGATGGAGTTCTCGCGGACGCCGCGGTAGTGCGGGACCGCGTGCCACTCGACCGCGCCGTAGTGTTCCTCGCGGGCGCGGACGTACCGGGTCGCGCCGTCGCCGGTGAGTCGGGGGCGGTCGCCGGGGGCGAGCACGTAGAACTGCTCGACGCGCTCGGTCTCGCCGTCGTCGTCGAGATCCTCGCGCACCCAGTAGGAAAGCTCTCGGGTGAAGCCCGCGGCCCCGACGGTGTTGACGAACGCCTTGTGGTGTTCGGGGTAGGCGTCGGGCGAGTAGCCCCACGTCACCGCGACGCCGTCCTCGGAGAGGTGGGTTCGGACGGAGCGGTAGAACTCCGTGGAGTAGAGGGTGAGCAGGTCGTCGTCGGTCGCGCCGGGGATGTCGAGCAACACGAGGTCGTACGTCTCGTTCGTCTTTTGGAGATAGCGGTAGCCGTCCGCGACCGTCGTGTTCAGCCGGTCGTACTCGTAGGCGTCGTCGTGCCAGCGGGCGAAAAACGGGTCCGTCTTCGCGTCGCGCATGAACTCGCCGTCGAGGTCAACGTGGTCGACGGTGACGCCGTACTCCCGCAGGTGGTCGACGGCAATCCAGTCGCCGCCGCCGACGACGAGCACCTTGGTGTCGGGGCCGGGGTCGACCAGCGACATCGGCACGTCGACCAGCCCCTCGTGGTAGCTGTCGGCCCAACTCTCGCAGAGTTGGACGGCCGCGCCGAGGCGGAGGCACCGTTCTGTCCGCCCGTCGAAGTGCGGGTTCGGGCCGGTGCCGGTCCAGGTTCGGTCGTACCGAATGACGTGCTGGTAGGCGGTCGTCTCCTGTGAGGTGACCGTCGCGCGTATCGCGCCCGGCGGGTACTCGTTTTCTATCTGCTGTTCGAGGTAGAGCTGCGACAGGCGCTCGTCGGCGGCGTCGTGTTTGGCGACGACGCCCGCGTAGGTCGCCGTCAAGAGGAGGCAGACGACGAGGAGCGTCTTCGAGACGCGGGCGGCCGAAAGCGAGCGGTCGGAGCCGTCCGTTCTGGCGCTGGCGGCCGCGTTCCCGCCGGTGCCGGCGCTTGCGGACGCCTCGTCGCCGCCGAGGGGCCACCACGACCACGCACCGAAGTGGGCGACGAAGACGAGCGCGGCGACCCCGTTGAGGAGCGCCAGCACGAATATCGTCGGGATGAGGCCGATACCCGGGTAGAGGACGCGAGCGTAGACGACGGCACCGGCGAGGCCGCCGACGTAGTCCATCGCGAGGACGACCGAAAGCCCGCTTCTGCGGCCCTCGGTCCGCTCGACGGTCCAGAGGGTGCCGACGGCGGCCACGACGAAATCGTGGATTCGCGTGCCGACGGTCCGGAGCCACGAGGGCGTCGACGACCCGTCGCCGTCGAGGTCGTCGAACATGCGGGTCAAAAGCGGGAGTTCGAACCCGGAGAGGAACCCGACGACGACGACCGGCAGGCGGGCGACGGTCCAGACGAGTTCCGCGGGCACCGCCTGCGGGATGCGGACGCTGTTGAGGCCGACGATGAGCAGGAAGCCCGCGGGTGCGGCCGCGGCCAAGAGCACCTCGGTGCGGAAGAAGTTCCCGCCGAGGGTCTCGCCGTCGAGGTCGTCCGAAAGCGCCGCGCCGATGCCAAGGCTGAAGAAGTACAGCCCGACCGTGATGACGTACTGGGTGACCGTTCCGCCGTACATCACCGTCAGCAGCTCCGAGTAGACGAACTCGTAGGCGAAGCTACAAAAGGACACCACGAAGGTGAGCGTCAGGAGCGTCGCCGTGTCGGTTCGTGTGTTAGACATCGATGGAAGGCGAGTCGGTCGCGGCGGACGCGACGATGTCGCCGCGGCGGTCGTCGTGGTTCGTCCCGGTCAGATGCGCGGGGAGACTTTCCACTCTTCCTCGATGGAGTACCCCGCGTCACCGATGCCGTCGGTGACTTCGAGGTCGTAACACTCCCAGCGGAAGTCGTGGTTCACGTCGTCGCCGACGATGTGCGCGCCGACGCGGTACCAGCCGTCGCGACCCAGTTGGCTCCCGTCGGACATGTCGTACTCGGCGGTGCCGCTCGGGTCCTGTATCTCGCGGTCCCACGGCACCGGGCCGGCGTCGGGCGCGTCGTCGCGCATCGCCGCGGTCGACCCGAGGTAGGCGATGCCGAGCGCGGCGACGCCGACCGGGAACCGGCTCACTTTGCCGGCGTTGTTCTCGTACCAGTCGTCGGCGTAGTCGCCGCCGTGGTACCACGCGTGGCCGTGGACGGTCCGCGGAGCGGAGGCGTAGCCGCCCGTGCCGCGACCGGTCGCACCGCGGCCGCCACCGCCGCCGCCCTTTCCTTTCGCGCTCGCGACCCCGACGGGACTGAGCGCGGCCAGCGACTGCGGGTCGAACCCTGACAGCGACGACTGGTCGGCGGCTTCGTAGCGGGACATCACCCACGTCTGGTCGGCGAGGTCGACGACGAGCGAGCCGTCGGACACCTCGAAGTCGGAGACGACGCTGGACTTTCGCGGGGGAGGGGAGTTCGAGCCGAGACAGCCGGCGAGCCCGCCGGCGGCCCCGAGACCGGTCAGTTGGAGGAACGTGCGGCGCTTCATGGGGACTCTCGTCTCTGTCAATCAGAAAACTAGGATAACAGTCTTGTGGTTCGATACGTTCGGCGTGAGAGAAAACCGCGCCGGCCGGTGCGTATCTCGGAACGGGGCCGCGGTGGGCCCGCGGTGGGCCCGCGACCGCGCCGACCGCCTCGTGTCGCGGCGAACGCACACGAGCGGCTACGCGGCCAGCGGGATGATGATAACGAGGAGCTTCGCGTAGACGACCATGAACAGGAGCGCGAAGGGGTAGGTGTTACCGTAGCCCGCCGCGACCTCGTCGGCTCCGGTGGCGTCGACGGCGGCCGCGAGACCCTTCGTGTCGGTGTGGCCGCCCGTGATACCGCCGGCGGCGCTAATCCAGTCCATGCCCCAGACGTAGCGAGTGAGCGCGAGCCCGGCGAGGATGGCGATAAAGCTCGTCAGCGCCGAGGCCGCCACGATTTGGAGGCCGTACTCGGAGATGGTTGCGAGGAAGCCGCCGCCGGCACCGATGCCGACGACCGCGAGGAACATCGCGAGCGTGAACGCCCGAATCTCCGAGAGGATGCCGGTGTCCATGCGCGTCGGCACGGGACCCACCCGGCCGAAGTAACCGAAGACGAGCGCGGCGACGAGGACGCCGCCGGTGGTCCCGAGCGAGGGCGTGCCGAACGGTCCCATCGGAATCGGAATCGACCCGATGACCGCGCCGGCGACGATGACGAGCGCGTAGCCCATCACGCTGAACGTCACCTCGGTGACCGACGAGCCCGATTCGTCGTCGTCGGTGCCGCCGATAGCCTCGTCGAAGCCGCGCTTCTCCTCGTCGAGGTCGAGGCGGGCGATGACGGGGTACAACTGCTGGAACACGACGATGACGAGCACGCCGACGACGTAGCCGACCGAGTGGCCGATTTGGTAGTCCTGCCGGGCGGCCGCGGGGAGGGCCTCGATAGCCGACCCCAGCCCCGGACTGCTCGTCAGCGCGCCCGAGAACGACCCCATGATGAGGGGCGTCGACGCGTTGGGGAAGACGAACTGCGTCCAGACGTAGGTGAGCGCCAGCGCGACGGTCGGCATCAGCACCGCGACGGCGACGAAGTTGAGCCCGTACGCCTTGACGGTCCCCTCGATTTCGTGCGCCGCGATGAGACCGACGGCGGCGACGAACAGCGCCAGCGTGAGCCCGCTGTACGCGTCGGGGACGGTGAAGCCGAAGTGGCCGAGCACCAGCCCCGCAAACAGCGGGCCGGCGACGCCGAACTTGACGCCGCGGAAGCTGATTTTGCCGAGCCCCATCCCGACGAGCACCGCGAGGAACAGGACGAACAGGCCGTTGCCGACGAGCGACTCGACTATCGCCACGGGCGGTCACCCCCGAGACCGAGATGCACGCGAGGGGTCGAACCGCACCCGACCGAGCACCGTGACGGGCACTGACATAGTTGAATGTTCGGTGACATACACATGGAGATTCACAGATACGGTGGATAAGGCTTGATTCGATTCTCACGGGCTGACGACGAACCAAAAATCGCTGGACGGCAGCGCACACACTGTATTCTACGGGATATTATCAGCCGCCACGTCGAGACGGCTCGGTCGGCCCACAATCAATCATCATCTATGTGAAATGATTCGCGGAGTTCGGTCGTGAGTCGGTGCACGTCCAACTGTTCCGGCAGGTCGTCCCGGCCGTCGTGGTCCGTGAGCGAACCGGGTTCGAACGCGGGGTTCCGCTTTTCGACCGTCTCCAGGGGAACCTTGGTCGTGACGGTGAAGTGTTCGACCGGCGAGACGAACCCCCAGAGCGCGCCCGCGGTGTTGAGAACGACGAGAACCGGCGTCCACGGGACCGCGAGGAGCGTGAGTTTCGACTCGGACCAGTAGCTCGCGACGCCGACGCCCGTCACGACGAACAGCGTGGCGAACTCGACGAGCGAGCCGATTCGGTAGAGCATCAGGTCGGGGAGCGCGCCGGGGACGAGAAACGTGAGGAGCGTTATCAGCGGGATGAGCGGCGAAAAGCCCCACGCGACGAGGCGGAACTGGAGGAACACCTGATAATGTAGCGGCAGGAGGTCAGAATCCTGTCGCGTCCCCGAGAACCACCGACGGCGCTGTTTGAGCATCGTCATCACCGACGGTGGGGCCTGATTGCGGAACTTGCAGTCCAGCACGTTGAACTCGAGGTTCGTCGCGCTGGCGGCGCGCCACGCGAAGTCCGTGTCCTCGGTGATGGTCTTCGAGTCCCACGTGATGTCGTTTTCGAGGCGCGTCCGAATCGCGATGCCGCCGCCCCACGCGTACAGCGGGAATCTGAACCGGCCGAACGCCCGCTGCTCGCGCTGGTAGCCGATGCGGAACACCTCCGAGAGATACGTCACCCACGACCCGGTGTACAGCGGGAGTTCCGTAATCTGGACGATGTCGCCCTCCGGCAACCCCTCGAAGTTCGCCATCAGCGTGTCCTCGTCGAGGTAGAGGACGAACTCCTTGTCGCAGGGAATCTCGCGGCGCGCCCATTCGAGCGCCCGGCCCTTGTGGGTCGCCGTGCAGGTGAACTCCTCTGGGACGACGTGGACCGACGCACCGTCCACCGAAATCGGCTTCTCGGCGACGACCCGAACGTCCGCGAGGCCGTCGGGGACCGCGTCGACCGTCGATTGGACGATTCCCGCCGCGTCGATGGTGATGATGCGGACTTGGATGTCGTCGTAGCCGTAGGCGACGTCGTCGGCGGCGATAGTCTGTCGCCACGCGAGGACGAGCACCTCGACGAACCACGTGAAGACCGACGCCGAGTAGAGCGCGAAGACGGTCCAGACGAGCATCAAGAGGACGAATATCGCCAGCTCGGACTGGACTTCGAACATGTAGATTAGACATACATTCTTGGAGTAATGAATGTACGGACTACGGAATCGACCGACTCGGTGCGGGCCAGGAGCCGTCGCCCGCGACGAGACAGAGCAGTGCCGGAATCTGAGAACCAGCACAACCCACTTCCCCCGTGTTGACCGACTGACTACCAATGGCTGATTCCACGAGCGGCGTCGCGGAGGCGAAAGCCGACACACTGCGGGAACAACACCTCCAGCTCCTGCTGGAAATCGAGCCTGCAAAGCGCTGTTCGTGCCCGTTAGCCGGCCCCGACTCGGCGGTCGAAGACGTCCACACGCAGCTCGACGGCGACGTCTGCCACGCCGAGGTGACCGTCGGCGACGGGGACGCCTCGAAAGTGGTCCACGCGACGACGAGCGTCGGCGACGACTGTCTCTGCCGGGCGTTCGCCGAGTTCGAATGCGTACCGCGAATCCGCCGCGCCGACGGCGAGTGTATCGTCGTCGAGACGTATCTCTCGGACCGCGCGGTCATCACCGACCTCGTGGAGCGGCTCGACGAACTGACCGAGCGCGTCTGTCTCAGGCGACTCACCTCCGACGGGCGCGGCGATTCGACCGAGTCGAAGACGGCGACGATCGACCTCTCGTCGCTCACGGCGAAGCAGCGCGAGGCGGCGCTCATCGCCGTCCACCACGGCTACTACGAGACGCCGCGACGGACGGAGTTGGCGACGCTCGCGGAGGCGCTCGGCATCTCGAAGTCGGCGCTCTCCCAGCGGTTGAACGCCGTGGAAGCCAAGCTCGCGACGGCGGTGTTCGACTCCGAGTAATCCCTCGACCACCCCGCAAAAACGGCAGACAGCTGACGTTCGAGACGGCTCGGTGCGACGTCGAGTATATAAACCGCTTCATTATCCAGCGGGTGGCCTACCGAGGCCGCCACCCTCGGTACGTGTGTAACCATGAGCGACCCACAACAGCCGCGACTGACTCCGCTCGACGAGTGGGAGACGGAAGCGGCGAACATCCTCGACGGGGGCGATTACGACGCCGAGTTGGGACTGCGGATGGCCCGCGACGCGATTCGGGTCTCGAACGGCGAACTCTCAGACGAGGCGTTCCACGAGAAGTACCACGAGGCGGTCGTCGCGGAGTTCGGTGAGGACGCCCGCCCGACCGAACCGGAGGGGTTCGATGAGTGACGACGGACGCGGCTCGACGGGAGGTGGTGGCGACGGCGACGGCGACGGCGTGTTCAGACGCGACGTGCTGAAAGCCAGCGGGGCCGCGGCCGTCGCGCTCGGACTCGGGGGCGGCGGCTACGCCTCCTCGCTGGCCGAGACCGCCACCGAACCGGCGTCGAGGCAGAACCCCGGCATCGAGAGCTACGTCGGACAGGACGAGATTATCAGGACGGCGTGCGCGCCGAACTGTCGCGGGAAGTGTCCGCTCGAAGCGCACGTCCGCGACGGACGCGTCAGGAAAATCGAGCCGCAGATTCCCGAAGACGAGCGGTACAAACGCGCCTGTACCCTCGGGCTGTCGCACACCCAGCGCATCTACAACGCCACGCGGCTCAAGTACCCGATGAAGCGCGTCGGCTGGGAGCCGGGGAGTCCGAACCCCGAGGGTCGCGGCGACGACGCCGAGTTCGAGCGCGTCACGTGGGACGAGGCGCTCGACTACATCGCCGCGGAGATGGAGCGCGTCCGCGACGACTACGGCCCCGAGAGCGTCTACTTCGAGACGGGGTCGGGGAACAACGGCATCAGCGGCACCATCCAGAGCCGGCTGTCGTCGCTGTTCGGCGGGACTCAAAAATCGTGGTCCATCGACATCAACGTCGGACTCGGCTTCAGTCGACTCGCCGGGGCCGGCTTCTTCAACGTCCCGACCAACGAGGTCGTCGACTGGCGGAACGCGAACACGGTCATCGTCTGGGGGTCGGACATCTTCGCCAGCAACCTCCAACAGGACGCCTCGAAGCTCCTCGACGCGGTCGAAAACGGCGCGAAGCTCGTCTGCGTCGACCCGGTGTACACGAACACCGCCGCGAAGGCCGACCTCTGGCTCCCCATCAAGCCGGGGAAGGACACGCTCCTGACCCTGTCGATGATTAAGACGGTCCTCGACGACGGCACCTACGACACCGAGTTCCTCCGGAAGCGGACGCTCGGGCCGGCGCTCGTCCGCGACGACACGGGCGAACTGCTCGACGCGAGCGACGTGTTCGACGACGTGACCGAGGACCTGCCCGTCGCGGTCGACGAATCGACGGGCGAGCCGGTCGCGCTCGAACCCGAGACGTACGGCGAGTACGCGCTGTTCGGTGAGTACACCGTCGCCGGCGTCGACTGCCACACGGCGCTTTCGCTCCTCGAAGAACACGTCTCCGACTACGACCCCGATGCCGTCGCCGCCGAGGTCGGCATCAACGCCGACAACATCCGCACCGCGGTGCGCTGGCTCGCAACGCGCGGCCCCGGCGGCATCGCCTCCGGCTACGGCGTCGACCGCTACAAGTACGGTCACACCTTCGGGCAGGCGTACGCCATCCTCCTCGGGCTGACCGGCGACTTCGGTCGCCACGGGAGCATTCAGGGGAGCCACCCGCTCGGCGGGTCGTACGACAACGGCGGCTACGACGCCCCCGAGGACGGGCCCGGAACCACGTCGCTCCCGCAGACGGACATCCTCACCGCGATAGAGTCCGGCGACCCCTACCAGCTAAAGGTGATGTACTCACAGGAGTCGAACTTCATCGCCAACCAGATGCCGGACAGACAGCGGTGGCTGGAGGCGTCGAAGAACCTCGACCTCATCGCCGTCGCCGACATGCACCACACGCCGTCGGTCCAGCACGCGGACATCATCCTCCCCGCGTCCCACTGGTTCGAACGCGAGGACGTCGTCGACACGTGGGGCGGCCACCCGCACATCATGTACCGCCAGCCCGCCCACGACCCGCTGTGGGAGTCGAAGTCCGACCACTGGATGCTGGTCAGGCTGGCCGAGCGCCTCGGCTTCGGTGACTACTTCAACCGCGATAAGTCGGCGACGCTCCGAGAACTGCTCGCCAACGACGACGAGGTGGACTACGAGACGCTGAAAGAACAGGGAACGGTGAAGGTGAGCACGCCGGTCGTCAAGTTCACTGGGGAGTTCAACACCCCGTCGGGCCGGCTGGAACTGTACGACGAGGACGCGCCGACCGAAGGCGGCGTCACGCTGGAACTGCCGAAGCACATCGAGAGCCGGACGGCCGACGACTGGGACACGGCGGAGGACTACCCGCTGATGTTCATCCAGAAGCACTCGAAGTGGCGCATCCACTCGCAGTACGAGTACCAAAACTGGCTGCGGGAGATAAACAACGAGCCGCAGTTGGACATCAACCCGAAGGACGCCGCGGCCCGCGGCATCGAAGACGGCGACTACGTCCGCGTCCACAACGAGCGCGGCGAGATGGTCGTGAAGGCGAAGCTGAACGACGGGATGCAGCCCGGGCTGGTGAACACCGACCAGGGCTGGTGGGGAAGCGACTACGTCCGCGGCCACCACAACGACCTGACCCACACGGACGTGTGTGAGGTGACGGGGAACTTCGCGTTCTACGACACCAGAGTCGAGGTCGAACCGGCGCCGAGCGACGTCGACACGAGCAAGTACACGAGCGACCAGCCGACCGGTTCGGGCGCGACCAGCGCCGGGGCGGGAGGTGACTGACCATGACTAACTACGGCTTAGTAATCGACCAAGAGCGGTGTATCGGCTGTCACGCCTGCGCCGTGACGTGTAAACAGGAGAACAACGTCGGCCTCGGCCAGTACTGGAACCGCGTGCTCACCGAGGGCGGCGACAAGATGGACACGCCGGCCGGGACGTACCCGGAGAACGGCGAGGACGGCACGCTGGAGATGTCCTACCAGCCGACGGCCTGCCAGCACTGCGACAACGCGCCGTGCGTGAAGGTGTGTCCGGTCAACGCGACCTACACCCGCGAGGACGGCATCGTCGAAATCGACTACGACAAGTGTATCGGCTGTCGCTACTGCATGGCCGCCTGCCCGTACAACGCCCGCGTGTTCAACTGGGACGAACCGCAGACGGTCCCCGAAGACGGCACCGGCGACGTGCCGGCCCGGCCGCAGGGCGTCGTCGAGAAGTGTACGTTCTGTTCACACCGCGTCGAGGAGGGGCTCGACCCCGCCTGCGTCGTGAACTGCCCGGCGGACGCCCGCATCTTCGGTGACCTCGACAACGAGGAAAGCACCGTCTCGAAGTACATCAGAAAGTACCAGACGACGCGACTGCTCGAAGACCGCGGCACCGACCCGAAGACGTACTACATCCGCGGCGAGATGAGTCCGGGTCGCCCGCAGACCTCCGACAAGATGGAGAGCGAACTCGACGACGTGTCGGTCTGGTCGGAGCCGAAGGACAACGGTCCGGTCGAGGAAAGCGGCGGAAGCGGCGGCGGCGGGTCGCACGGCTCGCTGTCGAACGACGCGCTTCCGCACGTTCCCGCGTTCGAGGGAGGTGACGACTGATGTCGAGAGAGACCGCCACCTCGCGGTTCGTCGTCCCCGAGTTCGGAAGCGCCGGGAAGCTCTGGGTGGGCTTTCTCGCCGCCGTCGTCTTAGTGGGCGTCGCCGCGTGGGCCTACCAGCTCACCACCGGCCTCGTCGTCACGGGGATGCGCAACGTGTTCTCGTGGGGGCTGTACATCATGATGTTCGTCCTGTTCGTCGGGCTGTCGGCCGGCGGGCTCATCATCTCCAGCGCGCCGAAGTTCTTCCACTCGCACCGCTACGAGGGGTTCGCGCGCCTCGGGGTGTTGGTGAGCCTCGCGTGCATCACCGTCGCCGGGCTGCTCATCCTGCCCGACATCGGCCGCCCCGAGCGCCTCTACCAGTTTTTCACCTCGCCGGACTTCCGGTCACCGATGGTGTGGGACTTCGGCATCGTCATCCTCTACGGCGCGCTGAACCTCTGGTATCTCTGGCTCCTGACCCGCCGCGACCTCGCGGCCCGCGGGTCGCGGCTGGCGCTCGGCGTCGAGGACACGGAAGCCGGCCGCGAGCGCGACCGGACGCTCATGTTCTGGACCGCCGCCGTCGCGCTGCCGACCGCGGTCGCGCTCCACTCGGTCACCGGGTGGATTTTCGCGACGCAAATCGGCCGCGGCGACTGGTTCAGCCCGCTCGTCGCGCCGGTGTTCATCGCCAAGGCGCTCGTGTCCGGGCTCGGTCTGCTGTTGGTCGTCTCCGTCCTCGTCTCGCGGTTCACCCGCTTCAGCGTCGACCGCGAGGAGCTGACGAGCCTCGGGAAGGTGCTCGGCATCTTCCTCGCGTTCCACGTCGTCTACCTGCTCGCGGCCGAGCGCCTCCCGCACGCGTGGGCCGACCACTTCGGGTTCTGGGCCATCACCGAAAGCTTCCTCATCGGTGAGTCGGCGTACTTCTGGCTCTGGACGGTCGTCGGCGGGGCGGTCCCGCTTGTCATGCTCGCGCTCCCGTCGTTCCGCAAGCGCGTGTCGGTCATCTTCACCGCCAGCGCCCTCGCGGTGTTCGGGACGACGTTCGAGGGGGTTCGACTGGTCTTCACCGGCTACGACGCGGCCAACATCAACGCCGCGCCCGGCATCTCCGTCGGCGGCGAGTACGCCGGCGTGACGACCGACATCTGGGCGACCGCGGGGTCGTACACTCCCACGCTCGTCGAGGTCGCGGTCACCGCTGGCGTCATCGCCATCGGCGCGCTCATCGTCACCCTCGGACTGCGGTACGTCCCGGTTCAGGCGGAACCCGAATCGACCGCCGTCGCGACCGACGGTGGCGAGACGCGGGGGGAAGACCGATGAGTGAACCCGCCGCCCAAAGCCCGAGCGAGGGGAACGAGAAGTACGAGGAGCACGCGGCGGCCGGCGACGCCTTCGAGTCGGCTCGGACGGCGACGTACGCGGTCCTCGCGGCCTGCTGGCGCGAACCGACCGAGCGGCTGGTCGAAGTCGCAAACGACGGCGAACTGTCGGCGTTTTTCGGCCCGCTGGAGTCGCTCGAACTCCACGCGCTGCGAAGCGAGTACGCCCGGCTGTTCATCGGCCCGGCCGGCCCGCCGTGTCCGCCCTACGAGAGCGTCTACCGCGACAGGGCGGACGACGACGAGTTCGGAGAGGTACTGGGACCGGCGACGACGGCCGTCGAGCGCTGGTATCAGGCGTTCGGCGTCGAGCACCGACCCGAGCAGCGCGACCTGCCGGACCACGTCGCGACGGAACTGGAGTTCTGCGCGTACCTCGCCGAACACGGCCGCGACGACCGCCTCGACCAGTTCCGCGACGAACACCTCACGCAGTGGGTCGACGACCTCTGTGACCGGGTCGAAACCGAGACGCGGTCGCCGTTCTACGCGGCGCTCGCCCGGACGACGCGGGAGGTGGTCAGCGACTGACACACAGCCGAGTTGGAACCGCCGAACCGAACGCACTCACCAGGTCGCTCCCGCGCCGAGTCGACTCGCTTTTTCGACCTCTTTAAAAGCCTTAATTATCAGCGGTTACATACACCGTTAGAGTCAACCGATATTGGAGTAGTGAGTACGCATGCACGCACACCACGACCGGTCGCGGCCGGCGACCCCCCTCTCCGAGTCGATTCTCGTCTGCGGCGACAGTCGAGTGTCGCTGACCGGCCCAGAGCTACGCGGGTTAGCCAGCGAGGACCGAACAGTGACGGTCGCGTGCGCGTCGGGGACGCGACACACCGCGACGTGGACCGGGGTTCCGGTCCTCGACCTCTTTGCCGACGCCGGCCTCGACGACGAGACGACGCACCTCCTGGTCGAGAGCGCCGACGGCTATCGGGTCTGCATCGACGTGTACGCCGCCCTCGACGCGGTCGTCGCCTACGCCCGTGACGGGACACCGATAGGCGAAGAACACGACTACGAGACGCGCTTTATCGCGCCCGACGTCGACGGGTCGCGGACGGTGAAAGGCGTCCGCGCCGTCGAGGCGCTCGCGCTCGACCCCGCCACCGACCCCGAATCGCTCGAAGACATCTTCAAGAAACCCTGACCAGATGATGCGAAAGAGACAGAACCGACCGGACCGGACGGACGCGCCGACAGCGGCGGCCGCGCCGAGTCTACGGCCCACGCCGGACGCGACGGCCGTCGTCCTCGCCGGCGGCGAGAGCACCCGCTTCGGGCCCGGACACAAGGCTCTCGCGACGCTCGACGGGGAGCCGCTGATTCGGCGCGTCGTCGGGACGCTCCGAGCCGTGGCGGGCCGCCCCCCGATAGTCGCGGTTCGGACCGCAGACCAGCGCGAGCGCCTCGCGCAGGCGCTCCCGAGGGACTGGGACGTGCGGTTCGTCCGCGACGAACCGAGGCTAGCGGGGCCGCTCGCGGGCGTCACCGCGGCCGCCGACACAGTCACCACTTCGTGGCTGTTCGTCGCCGGCTGTGATATGCCGCTTCTCGAACCGCACGCGGTGGCGGCGCTGTTCGAGTGCGCCGCCCGGAGCGACGGCGACCGCGACCGCGACCGCGACCGGCACGTCTCAGCGGACGGCGACCGCCCCAGTCCGCCGGCCATCGTCCCCGTCTCCGAGCGCGGCCACGAACCGCTTCACGCCCTGTACCGTCGTGCCGCGGTCCGAGACAACGTCTCCGAACTCGCTCCCGACGACGGCCTCGGGGCGCTTTTGAACCGACTCGACGGCGTCGAGTACGTCGGATTCGACGCGCTTCCCGAGAGCGTCGACCGGTCGGTGACGAACGTGAACACGCGCACGGAGTTGGCGCGGGTCGCCGCCGGAGACGAGGTGCGGCGATGAACCCCGACTCGGCCGCGGGTCGGTCGAGCAGACGGGCGTTCCTCGCGGCCGTCGGCGGGGTCGCGGCCGGCGGCCTCACCGCGACAGCGGGCTGTCTCGGCCGGGGTGAGGAAGCACCGACCGTATCGATTCTCGCCGCCGGAAGCCTCCAGCGGGCGCTCACCACCGAGTTCGACGCGCCGGACGGAACTCGCATCGAGGTCGAGGCCCACGGCTCAGCGCGCGTGGCCCGGATGGTCGACGACGACCAACGCGACCCCGACATCGTCGCCCTCGCGGACCCGGCGCTGTTCGACGCGCCGCTTTCGGTCCCGTGGTACGCGACGTTCGCCAACAACGCGCTCGTCGTCGCGTACAACCCCCAGACGGAGGGCGGAACGCGGGTCACCGAGGCCGCCTCGTGGCCCGACGCCCTCCTCGACGACGCGGTCAGCCTCGGTCGGACCGACCCCGACCTCGACCCGCTGGGCTACCGGACGCGGTTCGCGCTCGCGCTCGCGGCCGACCACTACGACCGGCCGGCGCTCACAGCGGACCTGCTCCGCCGCGACCAGATATACCCCGAGACGCAACTGCTCGCGCAGTTCGACGCCGGCGGCGTCGACGCGGCGTTCGTCTACCGGAGCATGGCCGTCGAGCGCGACTACCCGTACCTCGAACTCCCGGCGGCAATCAACCTGAGCGACCCCGACCACGCGTCGGCGTACGCGACAGTCAGCTACACGCTCCCGGACGGCGTCACCGTCCGCGGCGGCCCGATTCGGTACGCCGCGACGCGCCGCACCGACACGGCGGCGGCGAAGTCGGTGTTCGAGGCGCTCGTCGGGACCGCCGGCGACTTCCTCGAACCCTCCGGGTTCACCGTGCGCGCGAGCCACCCACACTACTTCGGAGATGTCCCACCGACAGCCTAACCGCCGCGAGCGCGGCGTCACGCGACTCCTGCCCGAGACGTGGCGAGGCCTGACGCTGCTTCTCGCGGGGGTGCTTCTCCTCTACTACCTGCTTCCAATCGGCGCGCTCGTCTTCGCGCAGTCGCCGGCGTCGCTGGCTACCGACGTGACGAACGAGGTCGTCCTGACCGCCGCCACCAATTCCGTCGTCGCGGCGACGCTCAGTACGCTGGTCGCCGTCGCCTTCGGCGTTCCCTTGGCCTACTGGCTCTCGCGCACGTCGTTCCGCGGCCGCGACGTGATTCTGGCGCTGGTGATGCTCCCGCTCGTCCTCCCGCCGGTCGTCAGCGGGATGTTACTGCTCAGACTCGTCGGCCCCGCCGGCCTCGGCCAACTGACGAGCGTCCCGCTGACGCGCTCGCTTTTCGGCGTCGTTCTCGCGCAGACCTACGTCGCCTCGCCGTTTCTGGTCGTGACCGCGAAGACGGCCTTCGACGGCGTGGACAGGCAACTCGAAGCGGCGGCCCGCTCGCTCGGAGAGGACCGCGTCGGGAGCGTTCGACGCGTGACGCTCCCGCTGGCGAAGCAGGGCATCCTCGCCGGCGTGACCCTGACGTTCGCGCGGGCAATCGGAGAGTTCGGCGCGACGCTCATGCTGGCGTACTACCCGCGGACGCTCCCGGTGCAAATCTGGGTGTCGTACCTCTCGACCGGCCTCGACGCCGCGTTCCCGGTCGCGCTCGTCCTCGTCGGCATCGCCGTCGGGGCGATTCTGCTGGTCCACGCGCTGGGGACGAACCCGTGGGAGTGAACGGACAGAAACCCACCATCGCGCCGCACCCGAGGGTCGAGTGCGGCGGCCCCCGAAGCGACCGTATGCCCGTCGCGAGCGTGGGCGACGAGACGGTCGTCTCCGGCGAGGCCGTCGTGTTGTCGCTGGCGCACGACGGGGGCGTGAGAGGAAGGAACGAAGAGAGGAGTCGGGCTACCGACCGCAGGACTCACTCAGACCGGCGTCGTCCCGCTTACAGCGGGTAGTCGCGGGGTTCGTGCTGGAGGGAAATCCACTTGTCCTCGGTGATTTCGTCGAGGAAGGCGTCGCTGTTGTAGGTGCCGACGCCGGACGCCCCGATGCCGCTGAACGGGACGTGCGCCTCGTCGTTGATGGGCTGGTCGTTGACGTGGACGTTGCCGGTCTCCATCCGGAGGGCGATTTCCTTGCCGGTGGCGAGGTCGCCGGCGTGGACCGATCCGGAGAGGCCGTACTCGGTCGCGTTGGCGAGTTCGACCGCCTCGTCGACGTCCGAGAACGGGATGACGGGCGCGATGGGGCCGAAGTGCTCGTTGCAGGCCGCGGCCATGTCGTTGGTCACGCCCGAGAGGACGGTCGGCTGGACGACAAGCGAGTCGTCGACGCCGTCGAGGTCGGCCGTCGAGCCGCCGGTTTCCAGCGTCGCGCCGGCGGCGACCGTCTCCTCGACGTAGCCCAGCATCTCGTCGCGCTGGGACTCGTCGATGATGGGGCCGACGACCGTGTCGTCCTCGTGGGCGGAGCCGACGGGCAGCTCCGCGGCCCGCTCGGTCAGCTTCTCGACGTACTCGTCGTAGACCGACTCGTGGACGATGTGGCGGTTGATGGAGATACAGACCTGTCCCTGGTGGACGAAGCTCCCGAAGACCGCGGCGTCGACCGCGCGGTCGACGTCCGCACCCTCGGTCACGACGTGGGCGTTGTTGCCGCCGAGTTCCATCGCGGGCACGGCGAGGTTCTCGCCGGCGATGCCCGAGACGCGCTTGCCGACCTCGGTGGAGCCGGTGAACGCCACCACGTCGCTCTCGGGGTGGCCGGCGACGCGGTCACCGATTTCGGAGCCGCGGCCGGTGACGACGTTGACGACGCCCTCGGGGAGGTCGGTCTCCTCGAACAGCTTGGCGAACAGCAACCCGCCCGTGATGGGGGAGTTGGTCGAGGGCTTCAGTACGACCGCGTTCCCCGCGGCGACGGCGGGCGCGACCGCCCGCATCGACAGGTTCAGCGGGAAGTTCCACGGCGAGATGACCGTCACCACGCCCTTCGGGTTCTTCTGCACGATGTTCTCCTTGCCGGGGATGTTGGAGGCGACGTGCTCGCCACGCATCCGACGGGGCAGCGTCGCGGCCTCGCTCGCGTGGTCGGAGGCGATTTGGATGGAGGTCTCGCCCATGATGCGCGAGCCGCCGACCTCGTGTGCGAGGAGGTCGATAATCTCGTCTTCGTACTCGTTCAGCGCCTGGAGGAACTGCTCGACGACCTCCTGCCGCCGCGCGGGCGGCGCTTCGGCCCACGATTCCTGGGCTTCGGCGGCCGCCTCGTAGGCGGCGTCGACGTCGGCCTCCGTCCCGCGAGGGACGTGCGCGACCGTCTCGCGGGTCGACGGGTCCTCGACCGCGATGCTCTCGCCGCTCTCACTTTCGGTCCACTCGCCGTCGATGTACAGCGCGTTCCAATCGGCGTCGGTGGCGATGTCGTCGACCATGTGCAGTCGTGAGTTGGGGACGGCGGGATAAATGGGGCCGTAATGGGGAGAACTGCTCGCGTTACAACAACCTCAAGAGCCTCTGTCCCCGCGGCGCGCGAGGCGCGGTGACAGTATGGACGTGTCGAATGAAAGCGTCGTACACAACGACGACGAGGAGGAGACGACAGACCGCCGATGAATATATGTTTTTTAACAGAAACGGGTTCCCATGAGGCGAACCAGGGCGCTGACGATGTATCTCATCGTTCCGTGTCTGCTCTACGCTGCCGCGTTCGTAATCGTGGTAACTCAGTTTTCGGCTGTCATCGAAACCAGCACGCTGCGGCAGTCACACACGATATTCGCAGCGATTATCGCGGTCGTTCTGCTCGTGAAAAGAGACGAACTGTCCGCCGAGAGGTGAGCGCGTTCCGCTCGGGGTGCGTGCTGTACTGCGTCACGAATCAGAATCGTCCGCCGAGTGCGAGGCGTCATCCGTACGCCTCAAGTTTGCCCATTCGACGGCGAGTCGCCGTTCCGCGAAACATCCGAATCGGCACCCACCTTCTTTACGGAGCGTTCCGTGGTCGCGAACAGAGGACTCGATGACACCGAAACAGGGTGGACATACACCGCTTTCTCCTCGCGCGACGCGAGCGTTCGAGCACCTTCGGCCCCTCGTCGCTGACCGCGACGCCGGGATGCCCGTGGCGGACGCGCGCCAACGAGTTCGCTCGGCGGGTGAAGACCCCGCGGCCGTCGACGAACTCCTGAACAAGGGCTATCTCTACGAAGTCGAAGGCGACGTGTTCGTGACGTGAGCGCTGCCGCGCCGGCCTGACCGGACGCGAAGGCGGACCGCCGAACCGGACGCGACGAAGTGCGAGGCCGCGCCGACCGCGACCCGCTCGCGGGAGTCGGGTGCGACTATCCTGTGACACGCGAAGATTTTCGGCTATATAGCTCCCGTGCGACTCGTGAGACGCACATATCCGTCACGAGAATCGAGAGGAGCCACGAGATACTTACACCGCGAGCGAGACGTGCGGGGTGCATCATGAAGAAGGTCCTCGCACGAATCGGAATCGGCAACGCGACCGTCGATACCGTCCTCCCCTCCGATACCGTCCGCCCCGGCGAGACGGTCGACGCAGAGGTTCGCATCGAAGGCGGGTCGGCGGAACAGGAAATCGGGAAGGTTCGGTTCGAGCTGGAGACCCGCTACCGAACCGACGACGGCTACCGAGAGGTCGATATCGCGCAGTACACCCTCGCGGAGAGCCTCACTGTCCAACCGGACGAACAAGAGACACGGGACGTGTCACTCGACATTCCCCACGGGACGCCCGTCACACTCGGGAACGTCGACGTGTGGGTCGAGACCGAACTCGACATCGAACTGGCCGTCGACCCCGAAGACAAAGACTACCTGAACGTCCAGCCGACGCCGCGGCTGCAAGCCGTCTTCGACGCGCTCGACGACCTCGGCTTCTCGCTGCACACCGCCGAGTGCGAGGCCGACCCCCACGGCGTGTTCACCTCGTCGCGGCGCTTCGTCCAAGAGTTCGAGTTCCGACCCACGTCGGGTCCGTTCGCCGGCGATGTAGACGAACTCGAAGTCGTGCCGCGACCGGACGAAGACGCGCTCGAACTGTTCCTCGAAGTCGACCGCCGCGGCGGCGTGCTGAGCGAGCTCAGCGACTTAGACGAGCGGACCGTCCAGACGACGGTTCGGACCACCGACGTGAGCGACGTGCGCGACGAGCTGGAGTCGCTGATTCGCGCCAACGCCTGACGGCGGCGCACGGGACGAATTACCCCAACTCACTTCCGGCGACCCAACGTTTTTGCGTCGATTCGGCGTATCTCTGCCGGCATGACGACACTCGAAGACATCGACCTGGACTTCGTCCCGTTCGGCGAGACGGGCCTCCAGACGAGCGAACTCCAGTTCGGGACGTGGCGGTTCGGCAAGAAGACCGAACAGGGCAACGTCGAAATCGACGAGGAGCGCGCGCACGAACTGCTCGACGCTTACGAGGCGGCCGGCGGGCGCTTCATCGACACCGCAGACATCTACGGCGGCGGCGCGAGCGAGCGCTGGATCGGCGACTGGCTCGAGGACCGAGACCGAGAGCGCTTCACCATCGCGTCCAAAATCTACTGGCAGATTCGCGACGGCGACCCGAACAGCCGCGGGACGAACCGGAAGAACGTCCGCCACCGCATCGACGCCCTACTCGACCGCCTCGACACCGACTACGTTGACGTGCTCTACATCCACCGCTGGGACGACGAGACGCCCACGCGCGAGATGATGAAGACGCTCAACGGTCTCGTCGAAGACGGGAAGGTCCACTACCTCGGCGCGTCGACGCTCCGACCGAACGCCTGGAAAGTGGCGAGGGCGAACGAAATCGCCCGCGCCGAGGGCTGGGAGCCGTTCACGGTCGCACAGCCGCGGTACAACCTCGTCGACCGCGAAATCGAAGGGGATTACTTGGAGATGACCCGCTCGTACGGCATCGCGGTCTGCCCGTGGAGCCCGCTCGGACAGGGCTTTCTCACCGGAAAGTACACCCGCGAGGACGGTCTCACCGGCGAGTCCCGCGCCGCGGAGTCCAGCCGATTCGAGGAGTCGTATCTGACCGAGGAGAACTTCGACGTGCACGACGAACTCGATGCGGTCGCCGGAGAAGTCGACGCGACGCCCGCGCAGACGGCGCTCGCGTGGCTCATGCACCGCGACGGCGTCACCGCACCCATCGTCGGCGCGCGCACGGTCGAACAGCTGACCGAGAACCTCGAAGCCGCGACCATCGACCTCACGGACGAGCAGGTCGACCGCCTGACTGGGGCGAAGCCCGACCCCTACGCGGGGCTCTAACGGCCTATTTGGGCAGTATTACACGCCCTCGCGAATCGTCTTGTAGAGGTGCGCGAGCGTCTTCATCCCCGGCGCGTTCCGTTCGAGGGAGTAGAAGGGGTGAAGTTCGGGGTTAAACTTCGCCTTGTATCGGTTGATGCGGCGGTTGTTCGCGCCGACGAGGTCGTAAGTCGTCCGCCCGCGGTCCATCGCGTCGCGCATGATGCGCCAGTCCAGCAGGTCGTTGATGGCGAGGTCTGAGTCCACGTCGGCCCGGACGCCGCCCTGCCACCGCGACACCGTCTCCTTGTAGTCGACGGCGAGGATTCCGCCGGCGAACTCGCCGTCGATTCGGAGGACGTAGGGGCGAATCTGTCCCTCGGGAAGGGTGGCGTAGAGGTCCCTGACGAACTCCGGCGACGACCGATAGGAGATGCCCTGCGCTTCGTAGCGCGAGGCGACCTGTTCGACGATGCGCGCGATTGCTTCGGGGCCGCCCTCCTCGATGGTGTACGCGTCGTCGGGCGCGTTCCGGATGTTCGACCGGGCGTCGCTGCTGAAGCTCATGAACACGTCGTCGACGCCGGGCGAGAGGTCGACGTGGTAGGTGTACTGCGGCGTTATCGCGTAGTCGTTCCACGAGAACGCCCTGAGGTCGTCGTACCGGCCGTCGAGTCGGATGTGGGCGTAGCGCGGCCGAATCTCGTCGCGGACCCATGCGAGACAGTCGTCGATGAACTCGTGGTGTCGGCCCTCGCGCTTTCGCTGTTTCATGTGGTCCATGTTCAGGAGGACCGGACCGAGGTACGCGACGCGAAGCTCCGGCGGCGGCGAAAACACCGTCGCTATCGGCCCCTTGTTGATTCGGAACACCGGAAACAGTCCGACGACCTCCTCGCCTTTTCGTCCGACGAGCGGAACCAACTCCGCGCCCGCGTGCGCCGCCTGAATCTCCAGCGCGTCGTACTGATGGAACGCGTTGCCATGCGGTGACTGTTCGACGAACGCGTCCCAGCCGTGGACGTCGTCTCCAGTCGCCCGCCGAACCTCGATACTCATGAGTAAGGTGCCTGAACTGTCGCGTCAGCCCTCTTTGTTATGCGCCCGTTATGCGGGTGATTTGACCCGCTTCGGACGGCTCACAACCGCATCACGGCAGTCGTTAACGGCAAATCTCAGATAAGAATCCGACGACGGTGCAAACGTTCGCGGGTCGGAAGTCGACGAGTCGGGAGGAAGCCGTCAAAGCGGGGACTACCCTCGCGTTTGTAACGCCGGGTCGAAGCCACCGTTTTACGCGGTGAGACCGAACTTCGACCATGGCCGGTCTCTCCGAACGCGCCGCGTCGCTCGTGACGAGCGAACCGCTCATGGCGCACCTCGCGACCAGCGTCGACGACCGCCCCCACGTCGCGCCCGTCTGGTTCGACTACGCGGCCGACCGCGGGGTAATCGAAGTGCTCACCACGGGCCGAAAGCTCGCTAACATCCGCGAGAACCCGCGCGTCGCGCTCTCCATCCAGAAGGACGAGAAGGGACAGGCGCAATGGAAGGTGACGGTTCTCGGAACGGCCACCGTCGTCACCGACGACGACGCCCTGCGAGCCGCCACGCGGCGAATCAATCGGAAGTACGGGGCCGATGAGTCGGCGTGGCCCGAAAACGAGTTGGTCCGCATCTCGGTGGGGACCGCGACGGTCAGCGAGTACTGAAGTCGTTCAGTCGGACGACGGCGCGTCAGTTTGGCCGTCGTCGAACCGCCGAATCTCCCGCGAGAGCCGCCCGAGGTCGAACCCGGCGTCCGCGAATCGGGCGGCGACGAGCGACGCCGCCGTCGACACCACGAACGCCCCGCCGAAGGAGGTGAGATACAGCGGGTCGGCCGCGGGGAGCAGGCCGCCGACGACCGGAATCGACGTGATGACGCCGCGGAGGTCGGGGAAGAACGCGAGGCCGACGGCGAGCCCGGTGAGACTGCTCGCGAGCGCCCCGAGGCCGGTGATTCGCGTCGAGTACAGCCCGTAGACGAGCGGGAAGGCGACGGCCGCGCCGAGCAGGTCAGCGAAGAAGAACAGTCGGAGGACGCTCTGAGCACGGAGACTGACGTAAATCGCGGCGGCCGCGACGGCGATGGTGAGCGCCCGCGACCCGAGGGCGAGGCGGCGGTCGCTCGGCTCCGCGAGCAGGCGGGCGAGGTCCGCGGTCACGAGGCTCGAAAGCGCGTTGAACAGCGTATCGATGGAACTCATCACGAGCAGGAGCGCGAGGAGGACCGCCGCGAGGACGAGCCACTCGGGGAACGCCTCGCCGAGGAGAACGAAGAAGGCGGCGTCGGCGTTGTAGCCCGCGCTCGCGGGGTCGGTGACGACGGCGGCGTTGCCGACCGCGACGACGCCGAAGAAGGCGGTGACGAACACGATAGCTCCGTTGGCGAGCGCCGCGGTCCGGAAGCTCCGCCCGACCGTCTCCGACGAGTCGGCCGCGTAGATGCGCTGCCACCAGGTCTGGTTGATGAGTTCCGCGCCGAGGATGGCGAACGCGAGCGCGAGGCCGAACTGGAGGCCGGCGACCGCCCCGAGGTCGAGGAGCGCGGGGTTCGTCGCCGTGATGCCGTCGATGGCGGCGGCGGGGCCGCCGAGCGCGACGAGTGCGCCGGCGAACGCGAGCAAGAGGAGCGGGATGACGACGACCGCTTGGACCGCGTCGGTCGCGATGCTGGCCCGGAGGCCGCCGTAACTCGTGTAGAGCAGGACGAAGCCGCCGACGAGGAGCGCGGTCTGCCACTGCGGGACGCCGGCGACGAGCGAGAGCGCGCCCGCGATGCCGGTCAGTTCGGCGGCGAGGAAGATGAACATGTAGAGCGCGCTCACGAGGAGGACGAAGGCGTACATCGCGGTCCCGTATCGGGCGTGGGCGTACTCGGTCAGCGAGTGGCCTTCGGGGATGAGTTCCCGGATTCGCGGGCCGAGGCGGGCGTAGACGAGCATCGGGACGGCCTCGCCGACCGCGTAGCCGACGACGGCCGCGATACCGAAGCTCGCGCCCGCTTCGGGGGCCGAAAACAGCACCCAGACGCCCATGACGGACGCGACGAGCGTCGACGTCGTCCGCCGGCTTCCCGCGGAGTCGCGGGCGCTGATGAGGTCCTCGACGGAGCCGACGCGACCCCGGGAGAACCACACGCCGACGCCGGTAAACGCGACGAGCGTCGCGACGGTTAGCCCGAGCGCGACGGTCGAACTCACCATCGGTCGTCACCCGGTCGGGACGAACCTCGGCCCAGTTCGTACGCCTCGTCGAAGAACGCGACCTCCAGTTCGACCGTGCGACGGAACAGCTGTTCGAGCCGCCGTTGTCGGCGCGGCGAGGCGGCCGCACCCTCGCGGTCGAGTTCGGTTCGGAGCCACTCGACGAACGACGCGAAGTCGTCGACTGCGTGGAGGTCGACCCACTCGGAGAGGTAAAATCGAGACGGGGAGTCGTCAGCGTCGGCCGCGGCGGTCGCCCACGACAGGTAGACCCACTCGGCGGGGACGAGCACTGCCAGCGTCTCGGCGTACCCGCCCTGCCCCGCGGCGCGTTCGAGGAGGTCGATGAAGGCGCGCGTCGTCGGCGTGGTTTTCGGCTCCGAGTAGACCGATTCGGGCACGTCGAGCGCGTCGAACGCCCGCAGGAAGTAGTCGTCCTCGTCGTCGGTCAGGACGCCGAGAAACGAGACGAGTTCCGACTTCGACGACATCGTCGGCGCGGTGCCGACGGCGTGACCGAAGACGCCGACGAGCGTCTCCACGAAGGCGTAGTCCTGCACGAGATACTGCCTGAACACGTCGTCCGCGAGTTCGTCGGCGGCGAGTTCCCGCGTCAGTCGGTGCGCGGTCGCGTCGTCCCACGACTCGCCCGCGCGGTCGCGGAGCCAGTCGGTAAAGCGCGGGTCCGACCGCGACGCGGCGAACTCGTCGTACGTCTCGGGGGCCGGCTGGCTCTCACCGGGCGAGCCGACCGAGTCCGACGGGTCGCCGTCGGTCATAGCGGCCACTCCTCTTGCCGCCACGCGGCGTCCCAAAACAGGTACTCGTACTGCGCCGACGTGCGGAACAGGTCGCGGTAGCGCTCGCGGTCCGACTCGGTCGCGCTCGCGGCCACGTCGTCCATGAGCGCCTTACACCAGTCGGTGAGTTCGGTGAACTCGTCGCCGGCGTACATCTCGACCCACGCGGCGTACTGGTCGTGGTCCGGGACACCCGCGTCCGCGAGGCGGCGTCCCGTCTCGTTGAACCCCCACATGCAGGGGAGCAAGGCGGCGACGATATCGCCGAACGAGCCGAGCGTCGCGGTGCGAACGAGGAAATCCGTGTAGGCCCGGGTCGTCGGTGACGGCGTCGTGGCTTCGAGTTCGTCGGTGTCGATGCCGAACTCGGCGGCGTAGCTCCGGTGGAGGTCCATCTCCTCGTTGACGGTCGATTCGAGGAGGCTCGCGAACGTCCCCATCGAGTCGAGCGTCGGGGCCTTCGCGGCACCGAGCGCGAAGAGACGACTGTACTCGACGAGGTAGACGTAGTCCTGCCGCACCCAGTAGCGGAACGGCTCCTCGTCGAGGCTCCCCTCCCCGAGTCGGACGACCATCGGATGGTCGAGGATGGCCGACCAGAACTCGTCGGCCTCGTCGTGAATCGTGTCTGTGAACGCCATAGCGAGTAATCGAAGAAGACGCTGAAAAGAATTATGATGGGGTAGTATTCATTAGTTATTCGTGCGGGAGAGCGGCGTCTCGGACCAGCGTATCGGATGTGTTCAACGGGGTCGCCACCGTTCGACGGTTTCTAAGTCCGGACTGTGTTCCAAATCCGGACTGTTGTCCGGTCGACGGCCGATTAGCCGCCCGGTTGTCCAGTTGTCCGGTGGTTAACGGGGAGAAACGACCCCGGTAGTTTAAGGCGAATGAGTGTCAACTATTTCACAAGATGTCGCAGGTGAACGCCATCGGGTCCATCGAGATTCAGAACGTCGTCGCTTCGACGGAAGTTCCGGTCGAGCTCGACCTCGAACGACTCTCGCTCGACATGAACGGGACCGATTACGACCCCGAGAACTTCCCCGGACTCGTGTATCGGACTCGAAATCCCAAGTCGGCGTGTCTCGTCTTCCGGTCGGGCAAAGTCGTCTGCACCGGCGCGGACAGCGTCGACGACGTGAGTACGGCCATCGAAACGCTGTTCGACGAGTTCACCGAACTCGGAATCCCGATTCCCGACGACCCGGATATCACCGTCCAAAACATCGTTTCGAGCGCCGACCTCGGGGCGGCGCTCAACCTGAACGCGTTGGCTATCGGCCTCGGTCTCGAAGCCGTCGAGTACGAACCCGAGCAGTTCCCCGGACTCGTCTACCGCCTCGACGAACCGAGCGTCGTCGTCCTCATGTTCGGGAGCGGGAAAATCGTGATTACGGGGGCGAAGCGGGTTGGCGACGCCGAAGCAGCCCTCGAAACCGTCGACGATGACGTTCGCGAACTCGGACTACTCGGGTGAGAACTCGTCGGGTGCTCGGTCGGCGGTGAGCGACGGGGTGTTGCCCGACGTGTTGGCGTGGTTGGGGGGTAGTGAACTGGAAGCCGGCAGACCGGTCACGGATTCGTTGTTCGTTGTTTGTTGTTGGATTTTGTGCTGCTTTGTTATTTTGTTGTTGTTATTATTTTGTTGCTGTTGTTTTATTGTTTTTTGTTGTGTTGAGTAGTAGAACTAGTAGTCTAGCTACTAGTGATAGTGTGATGTCGAGATACCATGACTACTCTTCGAGGACCGGGTGTCACTCACGAGTAGACCATCTGTCCTCGGGAACACACACACCCCTCGCGTTTGTAACGGCTACGCCAGTCCCTAGGGAGATTCGACACACCCCCCTCGCGTTTGTAAATATAGGGGCAAAATCAACCGATAACACCTCACCCGTCGGCCCACCCCCCACGCCGATTCGCGTTACATTCGCGAGGGTGGTGTGTCTGCACTGCCCCTTTCACCACTCGACGTTACAAACGCGACGGTACTCCCCCGTTCGATTACAAACGCGAGGGTGGTCTCTCGGAGGCCGAGTTACAAACGCGAGTGTACCCCCCACCGACTGTGTCTTCCTCGTGACCGCCTCTGCCGTTACAAACGCGAGGGTGGTGTCTGACGGTCTTACTTGCGCGATACTACTCGTTGATCGTCGAATCCAAAACCGGGTCCGAAGTGCCGTTCAAACGGCCGTATTTGTCGCTGTTACAAACGCGAGTCCACCCCTTCACATTTATTACGGGTGAGTATGAATACCGAACTCACATGACATCGGACGAGAGCGAGGGTGGGACCCGCGACCCGCTGTTCCGCTATGACCAACCCATCTTCGCGAACGAGGATATCCTCAAAATCTCTCATCTCCCCGGTCCCGACAAGATTGTCGGCCGCGACGAGCACATGTCGAAAGTCGCACAGGCGCTCAACCCCGCCATCTTCGGACGCGAACCGACCCATCTGTTCATCTTCGGCAAGACCGGGTCGGGAAAGACGCTCACCGCTCGCCTCGTGAGCGAGCGACTCCAGCACGAGGCGGTCCGCGAGGACGTCGACGTCCGCATCGCCGTCATCGACTGCGGCGAACAGCACACCGAGGCCTCGGTCATCAAGACGCTCGCCTCGCAGGTCAACGACCCGTCGAAAAGCGGGATGACGATTCCCGAGCGCGGGCTGTCGACCGGCGACTACTACAACCGCCTGTGGCAGGTGCTCGACACCTGTTCCGACGTGACCATCGTCATCCTCGACGAAATCGATATGCTCCGCGACGACGAGGTGCTCCGAAAGCTCTCGCGCGCGGGCGAGAATCAAAAGATAGTGGACTCGCGCATCGGCATTATCGGCATCTCGAACAAAATCGACTACCCCGAGGAACTCACGGAGCGCGTCAAATCGAGCTTCGCCCACGACGAACTCGTCTTCCCGTCGTACGACGCGAACCAACTCCGCGAAATCCTCGAAAACCGGAAGGACGCGTTCAAGCCCGGCGTCCTCACCGACGACGTGATTCCCCTCGCGAGCGCGCTCGCCGCCCAGGAACACGGCGACGCCCGGAAGGCCATCGACATCCTGCGCAACGCCGGCCGAATCGCGCGAAACGAGAGCGCCGAGACCGTCACCGACGACCACGTGCGGGCGGCCAAGGAGAAAAGCGAGGCCGACCGCTTCAGCGAACTCCTCGAAGGGACCGCCACGCAGTCGAAGGCCGTCCTCTACTCGCTGGTCCTCCAGACCGGCGGCCGGAAGACCGCCGAGATTACGACGAACAAGATTTACCGACAGTATCTCACCGTCGCCGACGACCTCGACATGGACCAACTCTCCGAGCGCCGCGTGCAGGAACTCCTGCAGGAACTCGACTTCCTCAACGTCATCCAGTCGGAGGTCCGCGGGCGCGGCCGCGGACAGGGCGTCCACGGGACCCACCGCCTGCTCGAGGACCCGGACATCGTCAAGCGAGTGCTCCTCCGGGACAGCCGTATCTCCACGCTCGAATAGCGACGCACGGCACGCGACGCCTGCGTCCGCACGGGTCTCCGATGCTGTCGGCCGCGTCGGAAAAAAGCTACCGCACGAACCCTTAACACACGTCCGTCTCTGTCGATAGACGACCGAAACCATGGACGAAGAGTTACGCTCGTTGCTTACGAGTCTCGTCGAAATCGAGACGGAGAATCCGCCGGGGGACGAGGCGGCGGCGGCGCAGTTCGTGTCCGACTGGCTGGACTCCCGAGGCGTCTCGGCGACGCTCGTCGAGGAACCGTTCCCCGACCGACCGCAGGTCGCGGCCCGCGTCGGCGACGGCGAACCCTCGGTCGTCCTCAACGGCCACCTCGACGTGGTCCCGGCGGGCGACCGAGACCAGTGGACCCATCCACCGTACGACCCGACCGTCAGAGACGGCAGACTGTACGGTCGCGGGAGCGCGGACATGAAGTGCGGCGTCGCCCTCGCGATGCTCGCGACGGTCGAGTTCGCCGACGCGTTCGAGTCCGGAGCGCTCGACGGCTCGCTCGTGTTCCACGCCGCCGTCGGCGAGGAGACGGCCGAACCGGGGACGAAGACGCTCCTCGAACGCGGCTACGACGGCACCTACGGCGTCGTGCTCGAACCGACGGCGTTGCGGACCGCGACGAGCGCGAAGGGCCTCGGCTGGTACGAGATTTCCGTCGGCGGCGACCCGTCGCACGCGAGCCGGCCCGACGAGGGGGACAACGCGATTGGGAACGCCCGGCCCGTTCTCGACGCGCTCGAAGCGTACGACGAGGAGATTCGAGCGCGCGCCGACTCGCTCGTCGGTCATCCGACCGCGACCGTCACGCGGTTCGAGGCGGGGACGAAGGAGAACGTCGTCCCGGAGAGCGCGACCATCACGGTCGACAGGCGGTTCGTCCCCGCTGAGACAGTCGAGGAAGTCGACGCCGAAATCGACGCGCTGCTCTCCGACGTGGCGGCCGAACACGACCTGAACGTCGAGTGGACGCGAACGCGAGTCTACGAATCGGCGGCGGTTCCGACCGACAGCGACATCGCGGCGCGCTTTCGGGACGCGGCCGCCGAGCGGGCGGATATCGACCCCGAGCCGTGGGGGATTCGGGCGGCGACCGACGTTCGGAACCTCGTCAACGACGCCGGGATGGACGCGATTACGTGGGGGCCGGGGTCGATGGCGCAGGCCCACGCCTACGACGAGTACATCGAACTGTCGGAGGTCGAAGCCGGGTACGACATCCTCCGCACGGCGCTCCGCGGGCTGTTCGAGGCCGGCGCAGACTGACACCGACTGTCGGCTGACGGGCTGAAAAAACGTGACGCCGCGTTCGGCTATTCGACGAGTTCTTCGAACCGCTCGACCGCGGCGCTCGCGACCGCCATGTCTTCGGACACCTCGCCGCCGCTGACGCCGACGGTCCCGACGAGTTCGCCGTCGACTTCGAGCGGATAGCCGCCGCCGAAGACGACGAGTCGATTCTCGTCCGTCGTCTGGAGGCCCCACAGCGACTCGCCGGGCTGGCTCCCCTCGGCGAGTTCGTGCGTGGGCATCTGCAGCGCGGCCGCCGTGTACGCCTTGTTTCGAGAGATGTTGACGCTCGCCAGCCACGCGTCGTCCATTCGGTGCTGTGCGATGAGGTTACCCTCCGGGTTCGCGACCGTAATCACCATTCGCAGCCCCATCGACTCGGCTTCCGCTTCCGCCGCTTCGATGAGTGTCTTCGCCGTCTCGAGATTGATTGCATCGGACATATCGCTTCGTCGAAACCGGTCTCGACGGCCCTACTTATACGTGCGCCGCGGGTCTCGAACGAGCGGCCGATTTCGCTCTTCTCTCCCGATTTCGGGCGTCTGAGTGACCCTCGAACGACGCTGACGGGAGAACAACAATTATTGGTTATCTTATACTTATTGTCAACCCTCGGAATCGGGTCGAAGACGCATCGAGAAGACGTTCGGTTCGAGGCGAACCGACCCGATAGCCGGTCAGTCGTACAGCGGGTACTCGGCGGTTAGTTCGTCGACCTTCTGGTCGACGAACCCCTTGACCGACTCGTCGTGCGGCGCGTCGACGATTTCGTAGATGAGGTCCGCGACGGTCCGGCAGGCCTCCTCGTCGAAGCCGCGGGTCGTCAACGCGGGCGTGCCGGCGCGAATCCCGCTCGGGTTGAACGCCGAACGACTCTCGCCGGGAACCGTGTTGGCGTTGAGGACGATACCGACCTCTTCGAGCGCCGCTTCCACGTCCTTGCCCGTCGTGTCCGGGTGCGACGGCCGGAGGTCGACAAGAACTAAGTGCGTGTCAGTCCCCCCGGAGACGAGTTCGAGGCCGCGTTCCTGTAACCGCTCGCCGAGGGCGGCGGCGTTATCGACGACCTGCGAGGCGTACTCCTCGAACTCGGGGGTTAGCGCCTCGCCGAAGCCGACGGCCTTGCCGGCGACGTTGTGCAGTATCGGTCCGCCTTGGAGGCCGGGGAAGACCGCGGAATCGACGTCGTCGGCGTGTTCCTCGTCGCACATGATGATGCCGCCGCGACCCGACCGAATCGTCTTGTGGGTCGAGCCGGTGACGAAGTCCGCGGTGCCGACGGGCGACGAGTGTTCGCCCGCGGCGACGAGGCCCGTGATGTGGGCGATGTCGGCGAGGTGGTACGCGTCGACCGAGTCGGCCGCGGCCTGTACGCGCTCCCACTCGACCTCTCGCGGGTACGCGGAGTAGCCCGAGATGATGATGTCCGGGTCGAACGCCTCGGCTTTCGCGGCGAGTTGGTCGTAGTCGACGTAGCCCGTCTCGGCGTCGACCTCGTACTGTTCGACCTCGTACGTCTTCCCCGCGACGTTCACCGGGTGGCCGTGGCTCAGGTGGCCGCCGTGGGTCAGGTCCAAGGAGAGAATCTTGTCGCCGGGTTCGAGCACGGCGAGGAACACGCCCATGTTCGCCTGCGAGCCCGAGTGCGGTTGGACGTTGACGTGGTCGGCGCCCCAGAGCTCCTTGGCGCGGTCGATGGCGAGCTGTTCGACCTCGTCGGCGTACTCACAGCCGCCGTAGTACCGGCTCCCCGGGTAGCCCTCGGCGTAGTTGTTCGTCAGTTCCGAGCTTTGGGCCTCCATGACCGCCTCGCTGACGTGGTTCTCGCTCGCTATCATGGCGAGCGTATCGTTCTGTCGTTCGCGTTCGCCCGCCAGCGCGTCGGCGACGGCCGGATCGGTCTCTCGAACGGTGTCGTAAGGCATCGTGGGTGCATCTCGACTCTGCGGTATAACGCTTCGCCGTCCCCCGAGACGAGGCCGGCACGCCGAACCAGAACCACAACGTGACAGGACGCGCACGTTCTGTGTTCGGGTCGATGAGCGCGGTGAGTGCCGCTTGGATATCTTCGAAAGATATCCTGAATTGGGTTCGCTCACGGCCGAAATCGACGTATTACGTGTTCAGTTCTCACCGAGACGAGTACCCACCGGCGATAGCTCTATATTGGAACTTCGTCACGTCTCTCACATACCGTGCCAAGAACTATCACAGACCACGGAACGTCCCGGAACCGAGGGGACACGCGCACGCCCCGGCGAGCCGTTCGGCCGACCGCCGAGGTGAGCCGCCGATGAGTGAGGTCGAGTCCCTCCCGGTGCAGTACAGCGACATCGAGCGCGCGAGCGAGCGACTCGAAAACGACCGCGTCGTCAAGCGGACGCCGATAGAGCGGAGCACCTCGCTCGGTGACCTCGTCGGCGCGGACGTCTACCTGAAGATGGAACACCTCCAGTGGACGGGGTCGTTCAAGACGCGCGGTGCGTACAACAAGATTCGACAGGATACCGACCGCGGCATCGACGAGTTCGTGGCCGCGAGCGCCGGCAATCACGCGCAGGGCGTCGCGCTCGCGGCGACCGAGTGCGGGGCCGACTCCACGGTCGTGATGCCGGAGAACGCCCCGCAGACGAAAATCGACGCGACGCGCGACTACGGCGCGGAAGTCGAACTCGTCGGCGAGGACTTCCAGGAGACGATGGCGTACGCCCAGTCGCTCGCCGAGGAGTCGGACGCCGAGTTCGTCCACGCGTACGACGACTGCGACATCGTGGCCGGACAGGGAACGCTCGGCGTCGAGATGTACCGCGACCTCCCCGAGATGGACACCGTGGTCGTCCCCATCGGCGGCGGCGGGCTCATCTCGGGTATCGCCACCGCCATCAAGCACCACGACCCCGAGATTCGCGTCGTCGGCGTGCAGGCTGAGGGCGCGGAGACGGTCCACGAGAGCCTCGACAAGGGCGTTCCCGTGACGCTCGACGACACCAACACCATCGCGGACGGCATCGCCACCGGCGGCATCTCCGAGTTGACGCTCCGAACCATCGAGGAACACGTCGACGAGGTCGTCACGGTCTCCGACGGGGAAATCGCGGAGGCGATTCTGCTGTTGCTCGAACGCGCCAAGCAGGTCGTCGAGGGTGCCGGTGCCGCCTCCGTCGCCGCCGTGCTGAGCGACGACCTCGACGTCGAGGGCGAGACCGTCATGCCGCTTCTCTGCGGGGGCAATCTGGACATGACGATGCTCCAGACGGTGCTCGTCCACGCGCTCACCAGCCGTCGCCAGACGCTCCGTCTCCGGGTTCGAATCCGGGACGAACCCGGCGAGATGGCGCGACTCTCCCGGCTCATCGCCGACCGCGACGCGAACATTCACGACGTTCGCCACGTCCGCGCCGTCGACGCCCTCGACGTCGGCGAGGCCCACCTCCTGTTCCGCATCGAGACCAAGGGAGCCGAACACGCGGCGGCCGTCGTGGACACGATAGAGGACGCGGGCTACGCGGTCGACGACGTTTCGGAGCCGAGCTAGCGCCCGGTTCCTCGGTTTCGACCGTTCTCGCAGCCGAATCTCGAATGCCTCTCGATTTGACACGACGTGTGAGATGCGGCGGGACGCGGCTTGAACGACGAACGCGCTGATGTCCTCTCCGCGAAGCGACTCACCGATACCGACGACGCGTCCGCTACGTCTCTCCGGCCGATTGCCGGATGCGCGCCACGACGTCTGCCCGACTCACGTCGGGGTCGTCGTCGGTCGTGAGTCGGCCCATCACGAATTCGAGCAGGTCGAGGTCTTGGAGCAGGTCGAGCGCGTCCATGCGTTCGAGGTCGAGCGCCTTGCCGAACTCGTAGACGGTCTTGGCGTCGTTGGCGGCGTCGGCGAGTTGGTCGATTGTGACGGACTCGGGGAGGCCGATGCCGTCGGCGAGCGCCTCGGGCGACCCGTCGCCGTCCGCCGCGGGTGCCGGTGGTCGCTCGACGCCCGTCGGGTCGCCGGCGAGCGACGTTTCGTACGACGACGGTTCGTGGACGCCTTGGTCGATCATGTACCTGCGGACCGTCTCGTCCGTCACGTCCATCTCGAAGGCGTCGGCCATCCGCTCGAACGTCTCGTACCGCGCGTACACGGCTTCGAGGTACGTCGTGTCTTCGAACGCCGGCACGTTCGGGTTCCGAACGGCTTCGGGCGGTTCGGAATCGGCGTCGTCGTCGGCCGTCTCGGTTGAACTCGTCGTCGGCGCATCGGTCGCGACCGTGACGACGACCGCCGGGTCGCCGTCGAGCGAGACGTCCGCGGCGTCGACGGCGACGTGCTCGCGGTCGCTCGGCAGCACGTCGTCGACGCCGAGCGTGAGCCCAATCGACCCGTCGGAGTCGAGCGACGCCCCTCGGATTCGAACGGGGATGTCGCCGTCGGCGTCCGACGAGAGCGCGAACTCGACATCCGCGGACGCGCCCGAGTCCGTGACCGTCACGGACGAC
Organism: Haloferax sp. Atlit-48N; assembly: GCF_003383015.2. Lineage (NCBI taxonomy): Archaea > Methanobacteriati > Methanobacteriota > Halobacteria > Halobacteriales > Haloferacaceae > Haloferax > Haloferax sp. Atlit-48N. The sequence continues at coordinate 188,622 of NZ_CP137693.1, forward strand.
TCGCGGACGCTCGCGGCGTCCGTCCGCTCGCACTCTTCGAGGAATTCGCCCAGCCGCCGAAGCGATGTACCCACGCTCATTGTCCGTTTCGACGGACGCGCCGAGACTCCCTGAAAAGCGGTGTGGAATACTGAGTCAGTTTATATAGCCCCACAGAATATGCGGCGAAAACTATAAACAAAAATCTAATGTTCACACTACTATATCGTGCCCACGAGAAACGCTTCTGTCGCGAGTGTCGACGCGAGTTCGCGACCTTCAACCGAACCGGCAGTCCGGCTTCCCCGGTGTCGAATCTCTGTATCCACGAGGTGAAGACACGATGAGTCTGATAACCGTTGCCGACATCGCGCACGACGACCTCGCGCTGACGCCGACGATTCAGTCGGAGGCCGCGAGCGAGATAGACGTCATCTCTCAATCCGCGACCGACCCCGAGACCGGCCTGTTTTTCTTCGTCGTGAAGGGCGCGGACGTCTCGGCGTTCGAAGCGGCGCTGGAGGTCGACCACACGGTCAGCGACTGGCAGCTCGTCTCCGAGCGGGAGGAGTCGGCGGTGTATCGCATCGGACACACGCCCGACACGATTCTTCTCTCGCCTATCATCACGGAACTCGGCGGGCTCATGCTCGACGCGTGCAGCAACGACACGGCGGGCTGGCGGGTTCGGCTCCAGCTTTCGGACCGCGAGGCGCTCTCAGAGGTGTGGGAGTACTGCGAGGCGAACGACATCTCCTTCGAGCTGAACCGGATGTTCCGACAGGACGGCTGGATGAACGGCGAGCCGAGCAAGCTGACCGACGCCCAGCGCGACGCGCTCGTCGCCGCCTACGAACACGGCTACTTCGAGGAGCCGCGAGAGGCGGCGCTGGACGACCTCTCCGAAGTACTCGACATCTCGCCGACGGCCGTCAGCGGACGCATCAGGCGGGGGACCGCGGAGCTGGTCGAGTCGATTCTCCTCGACGAGTGACGGAATAACCCCCGAAGAAAGGCGGGAGTCAGACCGCGAGGACGTAGTCGTCCTGCGGTTCGTAGATTTCGCCGCTCATCCGCAGGTCGCGGACGGCGTCGAGCGTTTCGCCGATGGCGACGCCGTTGTCCGCGAGCGCCGCGGCGAGCCGCCCGAGTTCGACGCCGTCGGGGTGGTCCTCACCGAGTTCGGTGAGCGCCGTTTTCACGTCGTCGCTCTCGGCCTCGACGTCGAACGCGACGCGCTCCCACTCGACGTCGTGGCCGGTGACGTTCGCGTGTCGACGGTACAGGTCGACGGCGTCGTTCGGCTCCGTGACGGAGACGTGGAGGTCGCACGCCGGGCAGGTGACGACGCCGGCGTGTGGTTTTTCGGCTAGTTTGGCACTCTCGTCGTCAGGCATTGTACGCGTCCTGCGCGAGGCGGTGCAGTTTGTGGACGGTGTGTTCGTTCGGACCGAGCTGTGCCTGCCCGAGCGCGCCGGACGTGAGCCCCTCGTACTGGCGTTCGACGAGCTCGAAGTCCTCTTCTTGGAGCTGCCGGCTCGTCTGGACGAACTTCTCTTCTTCTTCCGACAGCTCGGAGTCGCGGAAGTAGTAGTCCGCGATGAGCTGGAAGCGCCCCTCGTCGATGGGGTCGATGATGTACGTGCCGTAGCCGTCGGCGGTGCCGTACATGTTGACCGTGAAGTTCGGCCAGAAGTAGTAGAACTTGGCCTCGTGTTCGGGGTGGATGCGCATCTCGTCGTCGACGTCCTCTTTGTGCTTGTAGTGAAGCACCCAGTGGTAGTCGTTGACTTCGAGTTCGGACTCCATGAGTTCGAGTCCCTGCACCCAGTCTTGGTGGTTCGCCTGACAGTGGTCGCACTCCGAGTAGTTCCCGCTGAACGTCTTCCAGTTGCACTCGACTTCGGAGACGTAGCGCCGGGCGTGTTCGTACTCGCCGAGCGGCAGGTCTTCGAGTTCCGTCTTCATCTCCCCGGCCTGTTCGGCAAGCGAGAGGCTCGGTTCGTCCTCGAAGTTGACGAACACGAGCGGCCCGATGGCGTCGGTGTTGACCTCCATGAGGCCGTTTTCTTCGGGGTCGAGTTCGCTGACGGCGTCGTCGTCGAGGTCGGGATTCAGACTCGCCTCCTCGAAGCTCTTGGGGGTGCTCTGGAGCGACCCGTCGAGTTCGTACGCCCAGAGGTGGTACGGGCAGGTGATGCGGCTGAGGCTGCCGGGGTCGGTCATCGGCGTGTCGTCGAGCATCTTCGACCCGCGGTGGGCACAGACGTTGTAGAACGCCCGCACGTCGCCCTCGCCGTCGCGGGTGACGATTATCTGCTTGTCACCGATGGTTCGCGTGAAGTAGTCGCCCGCGTCCGGGATGTGGGTCTCGTGGCCCGCGTAGACCCAGTACCGACCGAACACTTTCTCCTTTTCCATCTCGTGGACCTCCGGGTCGGTGAAGTACCTCGCCGGCAGCGCGTTCGTTTCCGCGGTGATGTCGGCACTTACCGCACCGATTTCGTCACGATTGTTGTTCCACCGTGTCATGGGAGGAAGAAACACACATCTGTGGAAAAGGATTCGTCGGAAATAGTGGACCCGTATAAGTGGCGGTGGATATCCGCGAGCGGCCGCCGTTCGGCGGCGAGCGCCGCTCTCGGCGGGCCGAGCGTCGTTCCTCTGAAAAAGGGGCTCCGTGATACAGGTCAAGAGTCAAGGGGGGACGTTCCGAACCGCCGGGCACAATGAGTGTCCGCGACGACCGATACGATGTCGCCGTCGTCGGGGTCGGCGGGATGGGGAGCGCGACCGCGTACCACCTCGCCGACCGCGGCCTCGACGTCGTCGGTCTCGAACGCTACGACATCCCTCACTCGCAGGGGTCGTCCCACGGCATCACCCGCATCATCCGCCGCGCGTACTACGAACACCCGTCGTACGTCCCGCTCATCGAGCGGGCGTACGACCTCTGGGACGACCTCGCCGGCGAGACCGGCCGCGATATCATCCACCGAACCGGCTCCATCGACGCCGGCCCCGTCGACAACGACGTGTTCGCGGGTTCGAAACGCTCCTGTGAGGAACACGACATCCCGCACGAGGTGCTGACCGGCGCGGAGGTCAACGAACGATTCCCCGGCTACGAACTCCCCGAGGACTACCGCGCGGTCTATCAGGAAGACGGCGGGTTCGTCGTCCCCGAGCAGTCGATTATTGGCTATACCGAAGCGGCACAGGCCCGGGGTGCCGAAATCCGCGCCCGCGAACGGGTCGAAGACTGGGCGGAGACGAACGACGGCGGCGTGCGCGTCCGCACCGACCGCGGCGTGTACGTCGCGGACGCGCTCGTGCTCGCCGCGGGCGCGTGGAACTACAAACTCGCTGACGCGCTCGACGGCCTCGCGATCCCCGAGCGACAGGCGCTCGCGTGGTTCCAACCCGAGTCGCCGGCGACGTTCGCGCCCGAGGAGTTCCCCGTCTGGAACCTCAGCGTCCCCGAGGGTCGGTTCTACGGCTTCCCGGTCCACGACGTGCCGGGGTTCAAACTCGGCAAGTACCACCACCGCGACGAGGAGGTCGACCCCGACGACTTCGACCGCGAGCCGAACCGCGCCGACGCGGCGATACTCCGCGATGTCACGGAGAAGTACTTCCCGGAGGCCGCGGGGCCGACGATGTCGCTCGCGACGTGTATGTTCACGAACTCGCCGGACGAGCACTTCATCCTCGACACGCTGCCGGACCACCCGCAGGTCGCCGTCGGCGCGGGCTTTTCGGGACACGGCTTCAAGTTCGCCAGCGTCATCGGCGAAATCCTCGCTGACCTCGCCGTCGACGGCGAGAGCGACCTGCCGCTCGATATGTTCTCGCTCGACCGGTTCGAGTGACGACGGGCGGTCGAGCTTGCCGCTCGTCAACCGATTTGACGATATAACTTCCGTAAGTTTTCTTCATTTGCGTATAAATGCCACTATTATCGAAGCCGACTTGTTATGATGTGTAACCCCAATGGGTTGGTTGAATCGTGAGGGGTGTGGACTCGTGTCACGGTCGGAGCGGACGCGTCGAATCCGACGCGGGTCGTCTCTCGACGGTGACAGTGGGTGGCCCCAAAGCGGGGACAACGATATGACCGAACACGAATTCATCTGGCGGTCGTCAATGGAGGCTGTATCGAATGGCGAATAGCAACGACTCGACCGGTCGGTCGACGAGCGAGTTACAGGAAGACCTGTTTTATCCCGATATGGAGCGCGAACCCGGTGACAGAAACATCCAGGGGTTGGGGTTCGATATCCATCCCGTCGTCTTCCCGGCCGCGCTCTTGATAATCGGCGTCTTCGTCGCTGCGACGCTCATTCTCGGTGAGCAGGCGGCGAGCGTCTATTCGGGTATCAGGGGCTTTTTCGAGGGGAACTTCGGGTGGTTCTTCCTCCTGTCGGTGAACCTCTTTATCGTGGTCTTGGCGTACTTCGCGCTGAGTAAGTACGGAAAGATAACCCTCGGCGGCGTCGAGGCGGAAAAGGAGTTCAGCGACTTCTCGTGGATGGCGATGCTGTTCAGCGCGGGCATGGGTATCGGGCTCATGTTTTACAGCGTCTCGGAGCCGCTGTACTACTTCAGTAACGTCCCCGGCTTCTTCGACGCCGAGGCCGGGTCCGGCGGTGCGGGTATCGCCGCGATGACGCAGACGTTCTTCCATTGGGGGTTCCACCCGTGGGCCATCTACGGCCTCGTCGGCTTGGGACTCGCGTTCTTTTCGTTCAATCGGGGGCTGCCGCTCACGTTCCGGTCGATTTTCTGGCCGCTCCTCGGCGAGCGAATCTACGGCTGGCCGGGCCACCTCATCGACCTCGTGGCGGTGTTCGCGACGCTGTTCGGCCTCGCCACGTCGCTCGGCCTCGGGGTCGCACAGATAAACACCGGGCTGTCGTACATCCTCGGCGGGAGCATGCTCGGCGTCCTGAGCGTTCCGAACAACACCGGGATGCAAATCGCGCTCATCGCCGTGATTACACTCATCGCTACCGCCTCTGTCGCGGCCGGCCTCGAAGGCGGTATCCGGCGTCTGAGCACGGTGAACGTCTTTCTGATGTTCGTGCTGTTGACGTTCGTGCTCGCCGCCGGCGCGACGATGAGCATCTTCGGCGCGTGGGTGCAGGGCCTCGGGAACTACTTCAGCGACTTCCTCTCGCTCGCGTTCTTCACCGGGACGCTCGGCGACGGCGCGTCCACCGTCAACGCTTGGACGGTGTTCTACTGGGCGTGGTGGATTGCTTGGTCGCCGTTCGTCGGGATGTTCGTCGCGCGCATCTCGAAGGGGCGGACGGTCCGCGAGTTCGTCTTCGGCGTGTTCGTCCTGCCGTCGCTGTTCTCGACGGTCTGGCTCTCGGCGTTCGGCGGGAGCGCGCTGTTCAACTCGCTTCAGGGTAACGGCGCGGTCCTCGCGACCTACAACGAGGCCGGCCAGACGGTCGCCATGTTCGCGCTCCTTGAACAGTTCCCGTTCAGCGCCGTCTCGGGGCTGCTCGCCGTGACGCTCATCGTCACGTTCTTCGTGACCTCCTCGGACTCGGGGTCGCTCGTCGTCGACCATCTCACGTCGGGCGGCAAGCACAACGTGCCGCGGACCCAACGCATCTTCTGGGCGGTCATCGAGGGCCTCGTCGCGTCGCTTCTCCTCTACGGCGGGGGTCTCGGCGCGCTCCAGACGGCGGCCATCGCGACGGGGTTCCCGTTCGCCGTCGTCCTCGTCATCATGTGCTACACGGTCTATCTCGGCCTCGACAAGGAGTACGAACTCCTGCAATCCGAGGAGTTCGCCGAGCGAATCGAGGACTTGGCGGACGAGGACATCGACATCGACGTCGGTCGCTCTCGGACGTCAGTCGTGACCAACGTCCGGCAGAACCCCGGCACGACGGACGACTGACCGCGGAGCCACCGAACCGATGACTCGACGCTATCGATGAACGCGCTCGCTGTCGTTTCGGCGGCGTTCGCGGTCTTCCTTTTCGTCGTTGCACTGTTCGCGATGACGGCCGGTGAGCTACGGGGCGCAGGTCTCGCGTTCCTGAGCGCCAGTCTCGTCATCTACCTCAGAGAGAAGCACCTCGTCGGCGAGTGACTTCGTCGGCGGGTGACTCCGGTCAGTGCGCTCCTCGTCGGCGCACGGCTTTCGTCGCCGCGCGTGTACTCGTCGCTCTCTGACGCTGATTCTCGTCGGACCACGCGACGCACCCGTGGTGAGGCCCCTCCCTCGTCACCCCCCGGTATCTATACACCTCAGATAGTGGACCCGGAGAGATATCCGAAGGCCGCAGTCACTACTGTTTGGTACATGAACACATGGTCTACGTTTCCCGAACGCGCCGGAACGGTCGTCGTCGGGGCCGGCTGTGTCGGTTGTAGCGCGGCGTATCACCTCGCCGAGTCGGGTCGCGAAGACGTCGTCGTCCTCGACCGGGGTCCGCTGTTCGAGACCGGGGGGTCGACCTCTCACGCCCCCGGACTCGTGTTCCAGACGGCCGGGAACAAGCTGATGACGGAGATGGCGTCGTACACGCGCGACCTCTACGACGGGTTCGGTGACTTCCGGACGTGCGGCGGCATCGAAGTCGCCTACACCGAAGACCGCTGGGACTTCCTCAAACGCAAGCGCGAGTGGGGTCAGTCCTACGGCATCGACGAGGGCCAACTCCTCACGCCCGAGGAGGTCGAATCGCGCGTCCCGCAGATAAACGCCGACGTCATCTACGGCGGCTACTACGTCCCCTCGGACGGGAAGGCCGACGCCGTCAGCGCCGCCGAGTCGATGGCGGAGGAGGCGCGCGAGGCGGGCGTCGAGTTCTACGGCCACACCGAGGTCACGGACATCGACACCACCGACGGCAGCGTCGACGCGGTCGAAACCGAACACGGCCGCATCGAGGCCGACGAGGTGCTCGTCGCCACGAACATCTGGGGGCCGCTGTTCGGCGAGATGGTCGGCACGGACATCCCGCTCGTCCCCTGCGCGCACCAGTATCTCGTCTCCGACGAACTGGACGAGCTCGAAGGCGCAGAGCGCGAAATCGAACAGCCGCTCCTCCGGCATCAGGACCACTCGCTGTACTACCGCCAGCACGGCGAGCGCTACGGCATCGGCTCGTACAACCACGAGTCGCTGCTGGTCGACCCGGCGGACATCTACGGGCCCGACAAGCTCGACGACCTCGGACTCGAATACCCGTCGCTCCGGGAGTTCACGGAGGAGCATTTCTACGAGAACACCCACCCGGACCACGACCGGTCGGCGTTCGACGCCGCCAGCGAACTCGTCCCCGGCTTCGAGGACTGCGAGTGGACCTCCGCCATCAACGGCATGTTCTCGTTCACGCCCGACGGCATGCCCATCCTCGGGCCGGACGAGGACACCGAGGGTCTCTGGTGGGCGCTCGCCGTCTGGGTCACGCAGTCCGGCGGCGCGGGCGACATCGTCGCCAGCTGGATGGAAGACGGGACGCCGCGGCTCGACGGCTCCCGCGTCAACGCCTCCGGCGCGCACGTCTCCCGGTTCCAGTCGCACACGGGCAGCCGAGAGTACACCTACGGGCGCGGCGCGCAGCAGTACCGCGAGGTGTACCAACTCATCCACCCGCGCGAACAGCCGGACGGACAGCGCGCGCTCCGCCGGAGTCCGTTTTACGACCGGCAGGCCGACCTCGGCGCGGAGTTCTACGACAGCGACGGCTGGGAGGTCCCGCAGTGGTACGAGTCCAACGAGACGCTCCTCGAAACGTACGACGTGCCGGACCGCCCCGACTGGCTCTCGCAGAACTGGTCGAAGGTCCAGGGCGCGGAACACCAGCATCTCCGCGAGAAAGTCGGCATGGTCGACATGACGACGTTCACGCCCATCGAAGTGTCGGGCCCGGGCGCGCTTGAGTTCCTGCAAGGGCTCCTGACGAACGACATGGATGTCACGCCGGGCCGGATGCGCTACTCCGCGATGCTCAACGAGGACGGCGGCGTACTCGCCGATCTGACCGTCGCCCGCCTCGGCGACGAGCGGTTCGTGCTGTTCACCGGGGGCGGAAGCTCGGCGACGCTCCACTCGCGGTGGGTCACAGAGCACGCGCCCGACGACGGCTCCGTCGACGTGACCGCACACGTCTCCAGTCGGACCGGTATCGGCGTCTTCGGACCCGACTCCCGGAAGGTGCTTTCGGACCTCGTCGAGGCCGACCTCTCGAACGACGAGTTCCCGTTCTACTCCGCACAGGAGACCTACCTCGGTAGCATCCCCGTGACGATGCTCCGACTCTCGTACGCCGGCGAACTCGGCTGGGAAATCTACGCCCCGACCGAGTACGGAAGCCAGCTCTGGGACGCGATTCGCGAGGCCGGCGAGGAGTACGACATCGCGCCCGTCGGCTGGGCCGCGCTCGACTCGACGAGCATGGAGAAGGGATTCCGCCTGTGGGGGACGGACCTCACGCCCGAACACAACCCGTACGAGGCCGGCATCGGCTTCGCGGTCGACCTCGACACCGACTTCGTCGGGAAGGCGGCGCTCGTGGCGGACAAAAACGACGACAGCCCGAGCGACCGAATCGTCCCGATAACGCTCGACGAGGAGGAAGCCGTCGTCGACGCGGGCCACCCGGTGTTCGTCGACGACGAGGTCGTCGGCTACTGCTGTCGGGCCGACTACGGCTACACCATCGACGCCGGCATCGCGTACGCCTACCTCCCCGAGGAGTACGCCAGCTCGGGGCAGGACGTCGAAATCCGGTACGAGGGTGACGCTCACCCCGCGACGGTCCGGTCCGGGCCGCTTTTCGACCCCGACCGCGACAAGATGATTCGGTAAACGCCGGATTTCGTCGCGTCACCGCCTCCGCCACCGTCTCCGCCTCTGCCTCCCCCTCAATTTATCGGCGCTGTCGAACCGCAGTCACCGATTGTCCGCCGAGGCCGTGCTGAACTCGGCAGATTTGTTGGGAATCGGGACTGTCTGAAAAATACCTATCCTCCCGCTGTCACTCGTCTTCGACGGTCTTCAGGTCGAGCCGCGGGGCAAACGACTCGTACGTCTCGTCGCTCGAAACGATAGTGTCGCCATCGGATTCGACGAGATGGAGCGCATCGAAGGGTGTGAACCCGTGGTCTTCGACGTAGGTCGCGGCCGTGAGAACCGTATCTACGTCCCCGCGCACTTCCAACAGCGCGGCGACGTTCGTGATGACCCGCTCCGTGTCCCGCTCTTCTCGGTACGCGACCATGAGGAGTTCGATGAGCGTGAACTGCGACGTCCACAGTTCGTCCCGATGGTTTCGGTAGACCGCCTCTGCGGCGTCGCCCAGCCAGTCTTCGTCCTTGATGAGCGCCAGTAGGAAGTCCGTCTCGGCGTACATTCAGCGGCCGGCCTCGTCGAGCGCCGCGTTCCGCGCTCCGCGACGGAGTTCTTCGGCCGTCTTCTCGACGTCCGCGAACTCGGAGCGGAGCGCATCGAGCGGGTCGTCTTCGATTGGAATCAGCTTGATACCGTCGTGCAGTTGGACGATGTGGTAGTGTTCGCCGTACCGCTCTCTGACCTCTTTAGGGAGCGTGAGGCGTCCGCGACCGTCCAGCGTCGCTTCGGACATACGGCCTACTACGATGGGTAGAAAGAAGAATTTTCCCCATAACCCGATTTACCACCCACTCGGATAGAACGCTCTCGTTCCAGAACGCTCCCGTTGTCGGTGCTACTCGACTTCTGTCCGGTGCTCCGAGTTCCGACAGACTCGGATTATCCGAATTATTCGGAATCTTCGTCGTCGACGCCGCGCTGTTCGAGGACGCGCTCGACGATTTCTTCGGGGTGTTCGGTCGCCACGGCGAGCGCGGCGTTGTGGAGTTCGCTCTTCGTGACGCCCTTGAGGCCGTGGTCGCGGGTCAGTTCGCGCTCCACGTCGTAGGTGATGATGTCGTCGAACTCGTCGGCGACCGCTTCGAGCACGTACAGCGCCTTGTGGACGGTCTCGTCGAACTCGAAGGCGGGGCGCTCGCGGGGGTCGACGGGTTCGGCGGACGCGGATTCCGTCGCTGCCTCGTCGTCCGATTCGACCGCGTCGTCGGTGCCGGCGTCTTCGTCCGCTGGTTCGGGTTCCGGCTCTGGCCCGGAGTCGGTCTCGCCGCTCCCCATCGCGGCGTCGAGGTCGCCGAAGGGGTCTTCGCTCATCGGGCCACCTCGCCTTCTTCGACGATTTGCGCGAGTTCGTCGTAGCACGCCAACTGGTCGCAGGTGCTGTCGTAGTCCCGCAGCGGCATGTGCTCCCGAATCGACGCGTCGATGGCCGACCGATGCCGAATCCCCGGCTTCGGCAGGTCGCCGTCCCACTCGCCGTCGTCGATGGCCTCGAACACGTCCGGGTCGGTGTACGCGAAGTTCGGGAGCTTCGAGGCGATGTTCGGCTTCGAGACGAGCGCCTCCACGAGCCGTCTCGTCGGGCGATCGTGGTCGATTCGGTCCCGCAGGTCGGTCGGCACGACCGCGAGGATTTCGAGGTCGAAGTGCTCGCGCGCGGGCGTGATGAGTCGCTTGACGGTCTTTTCGAGCCCCGAGAGCGCGCCCGATTCGGGGCGCATCGGCAACACGAGGTTCTGCGTGGCGTACAGCGCGTTGTCGTTGAGTTTCCCGCGCGCCGCGGGGCAGTCCACGACGACGTAGTCGTAGTCGTCCCCGAGAAGCGGGTCGATGACGCGCTGTTTGAGCCGCGCCGACCCCATCATCACGCCGCCGAGGTCGGATTCGACCTGTTCGATGCGGTCGTTCGAGGGGAGGAGGTCGATTTCGAACCCGGTCTCCAAGATGAGCTCTCGCGGCTCCAACTCGGCGTCGTCGAGGAGCACGTCTCCGAGATGTGCCTCCGAGTAGAACTCTTCTCCGAACCCGAGACCCGTCGTGGTGTGTCCGTTCGGGTCGAGGTCGACGAGCAGCACGTCGCTTCCCCGGTGTGCGAGTTCGCGGGCGAGGTTGATGGAGGTCGTCGACTTGCCGATACCGCCTTTGAGGAGACAGACGCTGACTGCACGTGACATGATGGGGATATCGTACTATCGAGATTCTCGGCGTAGTTGAAATAATTATGGTTACTCCAGCTCTTTGAACAACTCACACACTCCAAATAATCTGAATAATCTAAACTCAGCGAGTTGATCGACTCGGTTCGCTCTCGCCTCGACTGGCGGCCCGAATTGTCGCCGGCAGTAGCTATTTGGGCCCGTTGTGTGCAGGTAAATTCGTGACAGATTGGTTGCCCGACCGAGGGCTGCGCGCCCCCGAACTCTCGTCGCAGACGGTGACCCTCGCGGTCGCCGCCGCCTTGCTCCTCGCGGTCGTCGGGCTCCACCCCGTCTCCGTCCTTCCTGTCCGGTCGCAGTACGCGCTTTCGGTTTTCGTCGTCGCGCTCCTGCTCTGGTTGACGAAGCCGGTTCCGTACGCGATTTCGAGTCTGGCCTGCGTCTCCCTGTTGTACGCCCTCGGCGTCGTTGACACCTTCGAGGCCGCGGTGAGCGGCTTCACCTCCTCGCTCGTGTACTTCCTCCTCGTGTTGTTACTCCTCGGCAACGCGGTCCGGTCGGTGGGGTTGGACACCCAGTTAGCGAACCGACTGCTGTCCCCGGACAGCACCCCTCGCGGGGCCTTTCGTTCCATCGCGCGGAACGTCCTCGTGCTGGCGCTGTTCATGCCGTCGGCGATGGCCCGCGCGGTCGCGTTCATCCCCATCGTCGAGGAGGTGACAGAGGAGTTCGACCTCCCGTCGGGAAGCGGGTTCGAGCGCGCGACGTATCTCCTCTTGGGCCACATCAACCCCATCGCGTCGATGGCGCTCATGACCGGCGGCGGGATGGCGCTCGTCACCTCGGGCATCCTCGCGACGAGCGTCCGCCCGCTCTCGTGGGTCGAATGGGCGGTCTTGATGGTCCCGCCCACGGTGGCGCTCTACGTACTGGCCGCCGCGGCCGCCGGTCTGCTCAACACCGTCGACGCCGAATCGACCGTCGACCCCGGCGCGTCGGGGATTGCGAATGCGTCCGCCGACGGAGAGTTAACCCGCGAACAGGGACTCGTCGCGGCGGTGATGGCCGGGACTGTCCTCGCGTGGGTCGTCGGGTCGTTCGTCGGACTTCCCGAGATTCTCCCGGCGGTCGCCGCGGTCACCGTCCTCGCGCTCCCGGGGGTCGAAGTCGTCGACGCCGACGACGTCAAGGGACTCAGTTGGGGCGTCCTCTTTCTCATCGGCGCGACGCTGTCGATTCTGGACGCCTTGGAAGCGACGCGGACCATCGCGCTCGTCGTCGACCTCCTCGCGCGGTTCGTCCCGTTCGAGGCGTTCAGCCACTGGCAACTCGTCGGACTGCTCCTCGGGTTCGCGGTCGCCGTTCGCGTGCTCTTTTCCACCGGGTCGGCCGCCATCGTGGTGATTCTCCCCATCGTCCTGCGGTTCGCGGAGACGTTCGGCGTGACGCGGCTCTACCTCGGACTCGCGGTCCTCCTCGTCGTGGGGTCGACGACGATTCTCCCGTTCAACACGACCGCCGTCCTCGTCTCGCTGGACCGCGGCCCGCTGACCAACCGGGACGTGACGCTGTTCGGACTCGTGACGATGGGTCTGTCGCTCGTCGTCGTGACCCTCTCGTGGCTCGTTTACTGGCCGCTCGTCGCCTGAGTCGTCGACCGGCGCACCGACCCGTCCGCGCGAATCCGGGGTTCGGTGACGCTCCCCGTTGCGACAACCACCGGGCTATTTGTAGGTGAACGGTATCTCCCGGTACGGGTGAGTTCGCATCTTACGTGTTGAGTTTACGACGGCTCCGACCGGCGTCATGTCGAAGATAGACCGCCGTCTGCGAGACGCCCGGAGCATCGAGTTGGACAACGCGTTTTACGTCGAGGACGGGACGTGGATCGAGTCGCTCACGGTCGCCTCGAACGGCCCCTTCGACGTGGAACCGCTCCTCGCCGACATCTCGGGCGTGACCGTCTTCTACGACGAGGAGATTCCGACCGCCTCGACCGACGTGCAGATACGCCGAGTGACGATTCTCGCCAACGAGTCGTATCCGTTCATCCTCGGACTGGTGCTCAGACAGGAGACGATTCCGAACCGCATCGTCCTCCAAGACGGCGTCTTCGAGGTCGTCGCCACCGCCCAGGACTGGGACCACTTCAGGGAACTCGCCGACGAGATTCAGGAGACGCTCGGGGAGTTCGAACTTCGCTCCGTGACGCAGGACGAAGCCCCCGGTGAACCGCTCGATAGCGGCCGATTAAAGGAGGTGTTAATCTCCAAGCTAACCGACGACCAGCTCGCGGTTCTGGAGACGGCATTCAACCACGGCTACTTCCACATTCCGCGAGAGACCTCTGAGACCGAACTCGCCGAGGAACTGGGTATCGCTCAATCCACGCTGAGCGAACGACTCCGGACCGCGGAGCGAAATCTTCTCGAACTCATCTACGGGCCGCGACAGGAGTAGCGCTGCACGTGCTGGAGAATATTGCCGGCTTTTGCCGACCGGGTATTTAAAAAACGATAGCTATCGGGGCGTATCGGGAACAGCACCATGGAAGATACTCCATAACAAGCGGTCGCAATGTCGGAGAAAAATCGTGATAGTTCGGGTGTCGAACGTGGAACTGGCCTTACGCGACGCGACTACGTGGCGGCGACGGCGACCGCCCTCGGCGTGACCGGACTCGCGGGGTGTTCCGGTGGTGGCGGCAACGGGGGCGGCGGGAGCGACGGCGGGTCGAGTCTCACCCCCGAGGTTCCGTCCGGAACCCCGGAGACGGTCGAGACGAAGTACTGGCGCGAGTGGGAGACCATCGATGCCGACGAACCGCCGCTCGACTACAGCGCGACCGCGGGTGCGGTGTTGGACCCCGTTCCGCTGGAGTTCTCGAGCGAGGACGACCCGTGGATGCGGGAACACGCGCTCATGGTCCAGCGGGGACTGGATTCGCTCGGCGTCAGGACGCAACTCAACGACCGACCGCTGAACCAACTGTACGCCCAGAGCTGGGACACGAAGGGGCTCGAAGCGATAATCTCGATGAGTACCCACGGTCCGGACCCGCAACGCGGGCTGGACCCGAACCCGCTTTTGATGCGGCGGACCGAGGAGAGCCTGTCGAACTATGACAACTACTACCACCCCGACCTGCAGGAGGTGCTGACGGAACAGAGTCGGGCGACCGACCGCCCCGAGCGCGAGGAACTCGTCGCCGAGGCCCAGCGCATCTTCAGCGAGGACGTGGGCGCGCTCATCACGCTGTTCCCCGATATCATCACCGCGGTCAACACGGAGCGCTGGAGCGGCTACGTCCAGACGCCGGGGAACGGCCCGACGAAGGACTCGTTCGTCTGGTCGGAGGTGAACCTCCAGCCCCAGACCGACGACCGGACCTACATCAAGGGCGTGACCACCTCGATGAACTCGCTGAACCTCCCGTGGGCCGCCGGCGGCGCGGAGGCGAAGCGACTGACGTTCATCTACGACGGCCTCTTCGACGCCACGCCGGACCTCGAAGTCGTCCCCGCGCTGGCGACCGGCGGCGGGTTCGTCGACGACACCACCGTCGAACTCACCCTCCGCGAGGGCGTCGAGTGGCACGACGGCGAACCGTTCACCGCGGAGGACGTGAAGTTCACCGTCGAACTGTACAAGGAACACTCCTCGACCAGCCAGACGCCGTTCTACGAACCGGTCGAGTCGGTCGAGGTGCTCGGTGACCACGAGATTCGGTTCAACCTGACGGGCCCCGACGCGGCGTTCATGACCCAGCGCGTCGTTCGCAGCGTCATCATCCCCAAGCACGAGTGGGAGGACGTGGAGAACCCGTCCCAGCACAACCCCGAGTCACCCGTCGGTACGGGGCCGTTCACGTACGAAAACTGGGAGCAGGGGACCCGCTTCGAGGTGTCGAGAAACGAGGGCCACTGGATGTTCGACGACGACTGGCGAGCCGACGTGCTCGGCGACCAGGCCACGACCGGCGAGGGCGTCGACCGCGTCATCTGGATAAACGTCGGCAACATCGACTCCATGATCGGCTCATTGCAGGGCGGCGAAATCGACGCTATCGGCACGACGCTCTCGAACTCGCAGGCCGACCGCGCCGCGAGCACCGCCGGCGTCGAGAAGATGACCTCGGGCAACTTCGCGCCGCTCGACACGAAGCTGATGTTCTCCTGTCCGCTCGTTCGCGACAAGGAGTTCCGCGTCGCCCTCGCCAAGTCGGTCGACACCGAGGGCTTCGCTACCGACGTGTTGCAGGACCGCGCGACCGTCCCGAGCGGGGAGAACCCGATTTCGGACCTCACGCCGTGGCACACGTCGGAGACGACGCACTACGAGTTCGATATCGACAGGGCAGAATCGCTCCTCGAACGGGCCGGCTACACGTGGGACGACGGCGGAAACCTCCGATTCCCCAACGGGGACGCGTGGGCCGCCTTCGTCGAGCGCATCCAGCCCGGAAACGTGCACAAGCGCCGCGACGAACTCGGGCAGGCGGACTTCTCGTGAGGTGACGAGCATGTCGAACACCACCCACTCGCGCCGACGGGGGGCCCGACCATGAGCGAGTTCCAGCGCTTCCTCGCGAAGCGACTCGCCATCTCCATCGTGCTCACCCTCGTGGCCGTCTCGGTCATCTTCGTCGTCCTGCGGCTGCTTCCCGGGAGCCCGTTCGAGTCACTCGTCACCGCGGGCAACCTGAGCCAGCAGCAAATCACCGAGATTCGAGCGATGTACGGCCTCGACCAGCCGATGTGGCGACAGTACCTCAGCTACCTCCAGAGCATCCTGCTGTTCCAGTTCGGCTACTCCATCCTGCGGAGTCAGCCCGTCTGGCAGGTGCTGGCACCGCGGCTCGTCAACACGCTCATCCTGCTCGTCCCCGCGTTAGTGACGACGGCGGTCCTGAGTTCCCTGCTCGGGATGTACGTCGGTTGGAACCGCGGGAGCAAACTGGAGAAGCTCAGCATCATCGCCACGACGTTCCTCCGGTCGACGCCGGTGTTCATCACGGGTATCCTCTTCGTCATCGTCTTCGCGTACAACCTCGAACTGGTGCCCGCCTTCGGCATGCGCTCTATCAGCGCCTCGCCGGAGGGTTACGTCGAGACGTTCGCCTCGTTCGACTTCCTGCACCACTACATCCTGCCGTTTACGGTGTCGGTTCTGTACTACAGCGGCGATTTCCTGCTGTTGGCGCGCAACGGCGTCGTCGAAAAGCGGGGGTCGGAGTTCCTCAAGCTCCACCGCGCGAAGGGGCTCTCGGAGATGCAGCAGCTCGCGCGGGCGGGTCGGAACTCCATGCTGCCGATTCTGACCTACTTCGCGCTGCGTCTCGGGATGATATTCCAGGGGCTCATCCTGCTCGAAGTCGTCTTCGGCTGGCCCGGCATCGGCCGCGAACTCGTGCTCGCCATCCAACAGCAGGACTACCCGCTGGTGCAGGCGGCCGTGTTCATCATGGCGCTCGCGGTCATCGTGGCGAACCTCGTCGCCGACGTGCTGTACGCCTACTTCGACCCGACCGTCTCGACCAGCGGAGGTGGTGCCGCGTGAGCACCGAGACGAAACCCGAAGCCGAACTGAAAAAGCGCGTCGAGGGGGTCGCGGAGACGCTCCGCGACCAGTTTACGTTCCTGCGGCGCGACCGCCTCGCGTTCGCGGGCGTCGTCATCGTCGCGGCGTTCGTCTTCCTCGGTCTCCTCGGGCCCGCACTCGCCCCGCACGACCCCATCGAGCACACCGTCCGCGACGACGCCGGGTCGATGCTACGGCTATCCGAGCCGACCGGCGCGGCCCCGTTCGGGACGACCGCCTACGGGAAAGACGTGCTGAGCCAGTTCCTCGCCGGCGCGCAGCCGACGTTCATCGTCGGCCTGTTCGGCGGCATCGGGACCGGCGCGCTCGGCTTTCTCGTGGGGCTCGTCAGCGGGTACTACGGCGGCTGGGTCGACGAGGTCCTCATGCGCCTCACGGACCTCACGTTCTCCCTGCCGTTTACGCCGATGGCGCTGTTGCTCCTGACGTTCGTGACGCCGAGCGTCTGGCTCATGACGGGCATCATCGTCGCGTTCCTCTGGAAGATGCCCGCGCGCGTCGTCCGCTCCGAGGTCCTCTCCGTCAGAGAGCGCACCTTCGTGAAGTCGGCGCGCGCCAGCGGCGCGAGTGACCTGCGGACGATGCTCTACCACGTCGCGCCGAACGTGCTCCCCATCGGTTTTCTCTACACGGCCTACGGTATCGCGTGGGCGATCGCCGCGCAGGCCAGCTTGGCGTTCCTCGGGTTCGGCGACCCGACCGTCACGAGTTGGGGCCGAATGCTCCGACAGGTGTTCGAATCGGGCAACATGCGCGTCGCTTGGTGGTGGGTGCTCCCGCCCGCACTCGGCATCGCGGCCATCACCACCTCGGTGTTCCTCATCGGACGCGCCTACGAAGAAGTCATCAACCCGGAAATTCAGACCGAACAATGAGTCTCCTCGACATCACAGACCTCACGGTCACCTACTCGACCGACAGCGGAACCGTCCACGCCGTCAACGACGTGTCGTTCAGCATCGACGAGGGCGTCAACTACGGCCTCGCCGGCGAGTCCGGGTCGGGGAAATCGACGCTGGCCGAGGCGGTTCTCGGTCTCCTCCCCAGCAACGGCTCCGTCGAATCAGGTAGCATCGAATTCAAGGGCCGCGACCTGACCGGCCTCAGCGAGCGCGAGCGCCGCGACGTGCTCTGGGAGGACATCGCGTACATCCCCCAGAGCGCGATGGACTCGCTCGACCCGGTGATGTCCACCGGGTCGCAGATTCGGCAGGCGATTCAGACCCATCGGAACGTCACCGACGACAAGGCCCGTGCGCGAGTCCGAGAGCTGTTCGAAATCGTCGGACTCGACCCCGACCGCATCGACGACTATCCCCACGAGTTCTCTGGGGGGATGCGCCAGCGCGTGACCATCGCCATGGCGCTCGCGCTCGAACCGGACCTCATCATCGCCGACGAGCCGACCACGGGTCTCGACGTCATCGTCCAGGACAAGATAATCGACAAGATTCTGGAGATACAGGACCGGATGGACAGCTCGCTGCTTCTCATCACCCACGAAATCGGCGTCATCGCCGAGACGTGCGACGAGCTTTCGATACTCTACGGCGGGAAAGCCATGGAGCAGGGAAGCGTCGACAACGTTCTCGTGAACCCCACGAACCCGTACACGATGGGGCTGAAGAACTCCTTCCCCGAAATCGAAGAGGGCGACCAAGACCCCGTCTCGATTCCGGGGTCGCCGCCGAACCTGAACGAGGAACCCAGCGCCTGCGTCTTCAAGGACCGGTGTCCGTTCGCGACCGAGGAGTGCGAGGCGTCTCACCCGGACCTCGTCGACCTGCCGAACCGCAACCACCGCTCGGCGTGCCACCACGTCACCAAAGCCGCCCAGATGCGGCGCGACGCCACCGACCCGGAGACGTGGGGTATCCCCGATAGCCACGACGAGTCGGACCGCGGTGAGGTGCTCCTCGAAACCGACGGCCTCGAGAAGTACTACGAGCAGAGCCAGCCGCTCTTGGAGAAACTCAGGGGGAACGACCCGAACTACGTTCGCGCCGTCGACGGCGTCTCCCTGCGCGTCCGGCGGTCAGAAATCCTCGGTATCGCCGGCGAGTCCGGCTGTGGGAAGTCGACGCTCGGCGAGACCATCGCGCTCTTGAAACAGCCGACCGGCGGCGAGTTCGTCTTCGACGGCGAGTCCTACGAGCACTACGCGGACGGGAACATGCGCGAATTCCGCCGCAAAGTCCAGATAATCTTTCAAGACCCCTTCGACTCGCTCAACCCGAGACAGACGGTTCGGCAGTTGGTCGGCGAGCCGCTCACCATCCACGACTACCGGACCGAAGAGCGCGAACGGGCCGTCGTCGAGACGCTGGAGAAAGTCGGGCTCACGCCCGCGCGGAAGTTCCTCGACCAGTACCCCCACCAGCTATCGGGGGGCCAACGCCAGCGCGTCGCGGTTGCCAAGGCGCTCGTCCTCGACCCCGACTTCCTCATCTGCGACGAACCGGCGTCGATGCTCGACGTGTCGCTGAAGGTGAACCTGCTGAACCTCCTGCGCGAACTCGCGGACACGGAGGACATCGGTATCGTCTACATCT
This sequence comes from Haloferax sp. Atlit-48N, assembly GCF_003383015.2. Taxonomy (NCBI): domain Archaea; kingdom Methanobacteriati; phylum Methanobacteriota; class Halobacteria; order Halobacteriales; family Haloferacaceae; genus Haloferax; species Haloferax sp. Atlit-48N. The sequence goes on from NZ_CP137693.1 coordinate 207,788, forward strand.
CTCACGACCTCGCCAGTCTGGTACAGGTGTCGGACCGACTCGCCATTATGTACCTCGGGCGGGTCATCGAGGAGGGCGACGTCGAATCCATCGCGGCCGAGCCGAAACACCCGTACACCACTTCGCTCCTCGCGGCCGCCCCCGAGAAGGACCCGACGGTCGACCGCGACCGCGTCCTGCTCGACGGTGAGCCCCCGGACCCGGTCAACCTCCCGTCCGGTTGCGTCTTCGCCCCGCGGTGCCCGAAAGCGGAAGACGCGTGCCGGGAGAGTGAACCCGGACTCGATACCGTCCGTGACGGTGAGCACCGCGCTGCGTGTTACTTCCCGGACGGCGAGACACCCGATGCGGACGGCCTCACCGACGACCACTCGGACTCTACATACGGGGACCCCGAGTTCTCGCCCCCGGCCAGCGGCGACTCGGCCAGCGACTGACGCCGCCCTTCGACTCTCCTCGCTTCGTCTCCTTAGCGACCTCCCAGTAGCTCCGTGTCCCGATTCGAGGTTCGGCTGACGCATTAGAATTGCATAAAACAAACAATATTATAAGGAAGAATATTAGAACAGTTTTCAAATTATTGAATCTACTTACTTATATTTGTTTCTTCTATGTGTTTATTTTTGTGAATATATCCCAGATGTCCAAATAAAACCGGAAATTTCTGTTAATATCTACCCTAAATAGTCAAAATGGGTCTAAAAAGCTGACTTCAGCTATATTGCGGGGTTCCATGGTTGATATATCTATTTACGCCGGATGTAATATTGTGTTTAAACTGATTTACTATTATCCGGTCTGGGTTGCGGTCGACCGCTCTCCCTACGCCAACTCCGAGATATCGAACACCGGCTTGCACGTCCCGCCTTCGATGAACGTCTCGAAGGCTTCGTCGGCTTCGAACAGCGAAAACCGGGTGTCGACGAACGTCTCGCAGTCCACGTCGCTGTCGCGAATCAGTCGGAAGGAGCGCTCGAAGTCCTCGTACATCGAGGCGTACGAACACTGGAGGTCGATTTCGGCCCGAACGAGCGGGGAGTAGGGCATCGACGTCTCGCCGGTCTGGCCGACGAGGACGATTTGGCCGCCCTTGCGGACCTCGTCGACGGCCGTCGTGAGCCCCGAGGGGTGGCCGGTCGTGTCGAACACCACGTCGTAGCCGACGCCGCCGGTGTGGCGCTCGCGGCGCGCCTCGGTGTCGTCGTCGGCGACGTTGACCGTCTCGAAGCCGAGTTCCTCCGCGAGCGGGAGGCGATAGTCGGCGTCCTGTCCCACGCCGGAGACGACGACGGTGCCGCCCTGCGCGGCCGCGATTTGGGCCGTGAGCAGACCGATTGGCCCGGGGCCTTCGACCAACACGCGGTCGCCCGCGCCGACCCGGGAGTTCTCGATGACGGCGCGCGCGGCGATGCTCGTCGGCTCCGCGACCGCGGCGTGCTGCTGTTTCACGTCGTCGGGAATCGGGTGGAGGGCGCGCTCCGGGACGGCGATGAACCGCTCGTACGCGCCGTCGTGGTCGACGCCGGTGATGACCGCGTCCTGGCAGACGTTCTCCTCGCCGATGCGACACTGATAACACTCGCCGCAGCCGCGAATCGGTCGTTCGACCACGCGGTCGCCGACGCCGAACTCCGTCACGCCGTCGCCGACTTCGACCACGCGACCGGCGTACTCGTGGCCGATGACCGTCGGGAGGTCCATCCGCTCGAAGGCGGATTCGAACTCGTAGATTCCCGCGTCGCTCCCGCAGAGGCCGGCGTAGTCGACCTCGACGAGCACCTCTCCGGCACCCGGTTTCGGTTTCTGTCGCTCGACGAACTCCATAGCGCCGGAGCTACGCTCTACTTTGGCAAGTCCTCGCATGAGAGCACATGTGGCACGGGTCGGTAAAAACGTATTGCATGCGGCACTCCCGTCGCGCGTTCCGCAACTATCATGTCGGCACCGTGCGGACTGAGACCATGGTCGCATACGAGCACACGCCAGTCTCCGTCAGTGACAAGCGCGTCGTCGTCGTCGGCGGGACGAGCGGTATCGGTCAGGCAATCGCCCTCGGATTCGCCAGCGAGGGCGCGGACGTCCTCGCAACCAGCCGACGCGAGTCGGCGGTCGACGAGACGGCCGACGCTATCGAGGAACTGGGAGCGAACGCGGTTCGGGAGACCTGCGACGTGACGGACCCGGCCTCGCTCGAACGCGTCCGCGAGCGCGCCGTCGAGGAGTTCGGCGGCGTCGACGTGGTCGTCGCCTCGCAGGGCGCGATATCCCGCGAGACGGTCCGCGACATCGACGACGACGCGTGGGACCACGTCACCGACATCGCGCTCGGGGGCGTCCGCCGCGTGACGCAGGAGCTGGTCCCGGCCGTCGCCGACGGCGGGTCGATTATCAACATCTCCTCGTTGGCCGCGCGGCTCTCGATGGCGAACCTCCCCGCCTACTCGGCGGCGAAGGGCGGCGTCGAGGCGTTCACCCGCGCGTCCGCGAAGGAACTTGCCCCCGAGATACGCGTCAACGCCATCGCACCGGGCTTCGTCATCACGCCGCAGAACGCCGACACCTACGCCGAAGGGACCGAAAAGCGCGAGCGAATCGACGAGCGAACGCCGCTCGGCAGAGTCGCGGAACGGGAGGAAATCGTCGGCGCGGCGGTCTTCCTCGCGAGCGACGCGTCTTCGTTCGTGACTGGTGAGGTCGTCACCGTCGACGGCGGGTTCGCGGACAGCGCGTTCTAACCCCGTCTCCCGTCTCCCGTCTCTCGTCTCCCGTTTCGCCATCGACGCGCTCTCGTGAGCGCGCGCTAGCCCCTCCCGACGGGAGTTTCGATGTCGCTTCCGACGGGTTTGCCGCCGGCAGACGCCGGAGACTGCTGGACAATCGTTCTGTAATAGGGAACGAAGGTGCGAGGCCGAGTGACTCGTCCCCCGCGTTCGCTCTTGCTCCGGACTCTCGGGAACCCCGCCCCGCTTCCCGGCGTCGGCCGCCCGAATTACAAGCGTATGTGTGTAATCTAAAACCGGCGCACCGCACGTCGCGTGGGCTGTTCCCGGAATCTCTCGTTCGTGCGTGCTGTGATTGCATTCTGTGATAGAAAACGGGAGTGTCTGGCGAACTCTCGACCCACTCGTTCCTGATTATCGGCCGAGACGAGCCGTAATAGTCGACTTGTCTCTCTCGGTGGTCGTTTTCGACGACACCGGTGTGGGTCGTCAGTTCGCGCTCGTGGGCTCCGACACGGCCGTCTCGTCGCCGCGTTGCCGATTCGACCCGCCGACTCGGCGTGTTCTGTTACTGGGAATTCGTGTGTCTCTCTACGTCACACGCGTCGGGCTCGTGTCGCCTCTTCTGCCTGTCATCTCGCGTTCGTCGTCAACGGGCGAGCGAACTACACCCGGTCGGGTGTTCGAGACCGAACCCGCCGACGTCTCGGGGTTTTCTGCATTGCCCGCGCCGCGCCGCTCATACCGGGACGTACTTTTATTACAATCGCTGGTAATGAGGATACTGAATGCATTACCACCAGCTAGCGGTGTCGGGAGAGCGTCGTCTCACGGCAAGCCGCGACTCCACGACGTACGACCTCACGAGCGCCGACGCGGACCTTCGGACGTTCGGTGACTTGGCTCGGGTGGCGAGTATCGCCCGGACCTCGGTCGACCGACTCGCCGCCGAACTGACCGAGGACGCCGACGTGGTCGACGACGCGTTCGTCGACCGGCACGCGACGGTCCCCGTCGACGCCGAGGAAATCTGGGCCGCGGGCGTCACCTACCAGATAAGCGAGCAAGCGCGCGAGGAGGAGAGCTCCATGCCCGATATGTACTTCGACGTGTACGACGCCGACCGGCCGGAGGTTTTCTTCAAGGCCACGCCGTCTCGGACCGTCGAACCGGGCGACGCCATCGGCGTCAGAGGCGACTCCGAATGGGACGTGCCGGAGCCCGAACTGGGTATCGTGCTTCGCCGGGGGGAAATCGTCGGTTACACCGTCGGCAACGACGTGAGTAGTCGGTCGATAGAGGGCGAAAACCCGCTGTATCTCCCACAGGCGAAAGTGTACGACCGCTGTTGTTCCATCGGCCCGTGTGTGGTGACGCCCGAAGACGTGGAGGACCCCCACGAGTTGGAGATGAGCATGACTATCGAGCGCGACGGCGAAGTCATCTACGACGACGCCACGAACACCAGCGAGATGGTCCGCAGCTGCGACGAACTCGTGTCGTACTTCACGCGACACAACACGGTGCCCGAACTGGCGGTCATCCTGACGGGCACGTCGCTCGTCCCCGAACAGCCGTTCGACCTTCAAGAGGGTGACCACGTCGACATCACTATCGAGGGTATCGGAACCCTCTCGAACTCCGTCACCACCGTATGAGCCCCGCCCCCACCGACATCGTCGAGGAGTTCACGCGCCGCGACTGGCAGGGAGACGACGTGACGGGCACCGTGCGGGTCGCCATGATCGGCCTCGGCTGGTGGACCTGCGACGAGGCGATTCCCGCGGTCGAGGCGTCCGAGTTCTGCGAGACGACGGTCGTCGTCAGCAGTTCGAAGGAGAAAGCCGAGGGCGCGACGGCGTTGACCGAGTCGATAACCCACGGCCTCACCTACGACGAGTTCCACGAGGGGGTCGCCGCCGACGCCTACGACGCGGTGTACGTCGTCACGCCGAACGGTCTGCATCTCCCGTACGTCGAAACCGCCGCCGAGTTGGGGAAGGCGGTCCTCTGCGAGAAACCGCTGGAAGCGTCGGTCGAGCGGGCCGAAAAGCTCGTCGCCGCCTGCGACCGCGCCGACGTGCCCCTGATGGTCGCCTATCGGATGCAGACCGAGCCGGCCGTCCGGCGCGCCCGCGAACTCGTCGAGGCCGGCGTCATCGGCGAGCCGGTGTTCGTCCACGGCCACATGTCCCAGCGCCTGCTCGACGAGGTCGTCCCCGACCCCGACCAGTGGCGGCTCGACCCCGAACTCTCCGGCGGCGCGACCGTCATGGACATCGGGCTCTACCCGCTGAACACCGCCCGGTTCGTCCTCGACGCCGACCCCGTCCGCGTCAGGGCGACCGCCCGCGTCGACGACGAGGCGTTCGAGGCCGTCGGCGACGAGCACGTCAGTTTCGGCGTCGACTTCGACGACGGCACGCTCGCGGTCTGCACCGCCAGCCAGTCGGCTTACCAGTCGAGCCACCTCCGGGTGACCGGCACCGAGGGCGAACTCGAAATCGAGCCCGCGTTCTACAACCGCCAAAAGCGGGGATTCCGACTGTCGTGGGGGGACCAGTCCGCCGACTACGACTTCGAGCAGGTAAACCAGATGACGGAGGAGTTCGACTACTTCGCGTCCCGGCTCCTGTCGGGTTCCGACCCCGCGCCCGACGGCGACCACGCGCTCGTGGACATGCGCGCGATGGACGCGATTTACGCCGCGGCGGAGCGCGGGACCGATGTCGCCGTCGACGCCGCCGACTCCGATTCCGCCGACTCCGATTCCGCCGACGCTGCCGCCGCCAACCACGACGCCGACCCCGATTCCGACGGGACGTAGGACTCGATTCGGCGCGTCGTCGCCCGCAGTTTTATTATCGGGTTTCCCGCAGTTCCCCGCATGAAGTTCGGCATCCTCGGCACGGCAGGCATCGGCGTCAAATCGGTCATCCCCGCGGTGCAGGCGAGCGAGCACGAGGCGGCCGCCATCGCGTCCCGCGACGAGGCGCGGGCGAGCGCCGTCGCCGACGAACTCGGCATCCCCACCGCCTACGGCAGCTACGAGGCGCTGTTGGCCGACGACTCCCTCGACGCGGTTTACATCCCGCTCCCCAACGGCCTCCACGCCGACTGGGTTCGCGCGGCCGCCGACCGCGGGCTGCACGTCCTCTGCGAGAAGCCGCTGACCGCCAGCGCCGACGAGACGGCCGCCGTCTTCGACTACTGCGAGGACGCGGGCGTCACGCTGATGGAGGCGTTCATGTACCGGTTCCACCCGCTGACCGAGCGGGCCGCGGAACTCGTCGCGTCTGAGCTCGGCGCGGTCGTCTCTGTCACGTCGAACTTCTCGTTCCGCCTGCCCGACGGGGCCGACGACATCCGCATCGACCCCGACCTCGCCGGCGGGAGCGTCATGGACGTGGGCTGCTACGCCGTCAGCGCGGCGCGACTCTTCCTCGGGACGCCCGACCGGGTGTACGCGACCACGACCGACACGCGCGACTGCGGCGTCGACACCCGGATGTCGGGCGTCTTGGAGTACGACTCCGGCGCGACCGCCCGCGTCGAATCGTCGTTCGACACGCCCGAGACGCAGTACTACCGCGTCCAGACCACCGACGGCTGGCTGGAGGCGAACCCCGCGTTCAACGTCGACCCGACGGCCGCGGCCGAACTCACTTACGCGACCGACGGCCGCGTCGTCACGGAGACGTTCGACCCGACAGACAGCTACCGCCGCGAGGTCGAGGCGTTCGCCCGCGCCGTCGAGACCGGCGAGACCCCGCGCGTCGACCGCGAGGAATCCGTGTCGGTCATGCGGACCATCGACGCGATTTACGAGAGCGCCGAGACCGGGGCCGCAGTCGAGCTGGACTGACCGCCCGCCGCTGTCCGTTTCGACTCACCCCAACCGAACGTCGGAGCGGAACTCGGGCCGCCCGGTCGCCGCCACGTCGAGGCGGAACAGCGCGCCCGCAGCGTCGCCGGTGCTCTCGTCGCCCTCGCCAGCGCTTCCGTCCCCGTCGCCGCCGGCGGTCGTCACGTAGAGCGAATCGAGGTCCGGCCCGCCGAAGGCGACGCTCGTCACCTTCTCCGTCGGCACGTCGAACCGGCCGAGTTCGGTGCCGTCGGCGTCGTACTCGACCACACAGCCGCCCTCCCAGCGGGCCGACCAGATGTGCCCCGCCGAATCGACCGTCATCCCGTCCGGTAGCCCCGGCGTCTCCGGCGATTCGACGAACCGCTCGCGGGCCGAGACGGCTCCCGTCTCTTCGTCGTAGGCGTACCGATAGACGGTGCTCGCCTCGGTTTCCGTGAAGTAGAACCGCTCGCGGTCGCGGGTGAATCCCATCCCGTTGGGGATTCCGACGCCGGTTTCGACCGTCGTCACCGTTCCGTCGGTGTCGAGGCGGAACAGCCGCCCGCCCGCCGTATCTGACGGCATCGTCCCGCAGAACACCCGCCCGGCGGGGTCGGCGATGACGTCGTTGAACCGGGTCGGTGAGTCGACGATTCGCGCGCTTTCCCGGAGGTCGCCGTCGACGACGCGCCCGACGCGACCGCGGTCCATGAACGCTAGGAGCGACCCGTCGCGCTGTATCGTCACGCCGGCGATGACCGACGTTTCGACCGGACAGTCGTGCGCTCCGGTCTCGGGGTCGTAGCGGTGGAGTCGCCCGGATTCGATGTCTACCCAGTACAGCCGCTTCTCGTCGGGGTGCCAGACCGGACCCTCGCCGAGTCGGCACGACGTGTCGACCACTCTCGTGACGGTCATGGGCACCCGTTCGGAACCGACCGCAAAATACGCTTCCCTCGGGTTCGGGGCGCGGCACGTCGACACTGCGCCGCCGTGCTGCTACGCCACCGCGCCCCGTGTCGCCGTGCCGTCGCACCCCCGAACCCCCACACTCCCGGTGCTCAGAAGTGCGAGAGCTTGTCGCGTCGGTAGAGGTCGAGCGACAGCACCGTGTTCGGTGACCGCTGGCGGACCGCGTAGGCGATGGCGTCGGCCACCTCTATCGCCTCCGTCACTTCGCCCTCCTCGAACGACGCTTCGAGCGTCTCGCCGCTCTCGGAGCCGAACTCGGTCCGAACCTCGGTCGGATTGACGCAGGTCACGCCGACGTTCTCCTCGCCGACGGCCCCTTGGAGGCTCGACGCGAACCCGCGGACCCACCACTTCGTCGCGGCGTACACCGGGTTGTGCGGCCGCGGGTGGTTCCCCGACATGCTCCCGAGGAAGACGAGGTTGCCCTCGGACGCTTCGAGGTGCGGAAGCGCCTCCCTGGCCGTGTAGAACATCCCGTCGACGTTGACGCCGGTCATCAGGCGGTACTCCTCGTCGGTCAGCTCCGCGACCGGCTTGTCGATGCCGAGGCCGGCGTTGCAGACGACGATGTCGAGCGAGCCGAACCGCTCGACGGTCGCGTCGACGAGCGCCCGGACCGCGTCGGGGTCGGTCACGTCCGTCGGCACGACGCTCACGGCGGCGTCCGTGGCGTCACGAATCTCGTCAGCGAGCGATTCCAGTCGTTCGACTCTGCGGGCGGCGAGACACACGTCCGCGCCGTCCTCGGCGAGCACGCGCGCGGTCGCCGCTCCGATTCCCGAACTCGCACCCGTGACGAGCGCCGTCCGGCCGTCGAGCGGGTCTTCCAAGGCGGTTGGTCGGTCGACCATACGCCGTGATTGTGACCCTGCCGCATACGTGTTTCCCCACGGGAATCTGGCGACGGACGCTTGGAACACGTTTATTAGACTTCCGTCGATTGTCATCGTATGGCACGTATTGCGGTCACCGGAGCGGCTGGTAACGTCGGGAGAGTCACGGTCGAAGCGCTGGCGTCGGACCACGACGTGACGCCCATCACGCATCGCGAGCGCGAGGGACTCGACAGCGTCATCCTCGACGTGCGCGACGAAGACGCGCTGACCGAGGCGTTCGAGGGCCACGACATCGTCGTCCACCTCGCGGCCAACCCGAACCCCGACGCGGCGTGGGACAGCGTCTACGAGGTCAACATCGGCGGCACGTACAACGTCTACGAGGCGGCGCTGGCGGCCGATATCGACCGACTCGTCTTCGCCAGCACGAACCACGTCCACCAGATGTACAACATCGCGGACGCGACCCGACCGGAGACGCTGGCGGCCGACGCCGAGGCGGTCGGCGTGTCGGACCCGCCGCGCCCCGACTCGTACTACGGCGTGAGCAAGGTGTTCGGTGAGGCGCTTGGCAACTACTACGCGGACCGACACGGACTGGAAGTGCTCAATCTCCGCATCGGATGGCTCCTGACGGCCGACGAGGTCCGCGAGAAGATGGACGAAGAGGAGTCGGTCGCGCGCTACGTCCGCGCGATGTGGCTCAGCCCCGGCGACTGCGAACAGGGGATGCGCCGGGCCGTCGAGGCGTCGCTTCCCGATTCGCCGCTCGCGGTCAACCTCATCTCGGCGAACGACGACCGATATCTCTCGCTCACGGAGACGATGCGCGCCATCGGCTACCGCCCGCGAGACAACTCGGCGACCGTCGTGGAGTGAGCGAGCGGGGCGGTGGCTGAGCGACCGTGGAGTGACGTTCGTCGATGCCGACGCACCGCTACTGCGAGTCGGTGTCGCGGGCGACGACGCACGACCCCGAACGGCGTCTCGTTCGCCTCTCGAAGGAGCGTTCAGGTTCTCGCGCGGTAGTTTTCGGGGCGAATCCATCGCGAAGCGCGTTGCTGGGACCCACCGTTTTTATATCATCATCTGCTATCCACAACTTATATGTGTGGGTAGATAACATGGGTACTACATGGTCGAGCATGACAGTAGCGATGAAAGTGTAAACCGTCGAAAATATTTGAAGGCCCTGACCGTGGGTGCGGCCGCTGGTATCGCGGGGTGTACCGGCGGTGGCGGAACCGAGACGGAGAGCACCGAGAGCGGAAACGGGAACGGTTCCGGCGGTTCCACCGACGACACCGAGACGAGCGGGAGCAGTTCCGGTGGGTCGTGGGACTCGCAGCTCGAAGTGCTCCACGGGTGGGCCGGCGGCGACGGCGAGGCGGCGGTCACCGCGCTCATCGAGGCCTTCGAGGAGGAGCATCCCGAGATGGATACGAACTTCCAGGCGGTCGGCGCGAGCGCGAACGTGAACCTCAACGCGACGATTCTCCGGCGACTCGCGAACAACAACCCGATGAGTTCGTTCGCCAACTGGCCGGGCAAGAACCTCGAACGGTACTCGGGCGCGCTCATGGACCTCGAAGCCGACGTGTGGGACGCCGAAGGGTTCAAAGACACCATGCAGGCCCGCGCGGTCGAACTGTGTAAGTTCAACGACCAGATGCCGGCGGTCCCAATCGGCTCCCACCGGATGAACAACCTGTTTTACAACACCGCCGTGTTCGAGGAGGCCGGCATCGACGCGTCGAGCCTCGACAGCGTCGACGCGCTCCTCGACGCGCTCGAAGCTATCGACCAGAACACGGACGTGACGCCGATGGCGCAGGCGATGGTCGCGCCGTGGACGAATCTCCAACTCTGGGCGCAGATTCTGACGAGCCAGAGCGGCGTCGACGCGTACACGAACTTCATCGAAGGCAACCCCGACAGGGCGGCCGTCGTCGAGGCGCTCGAAGCGCTGAAGACCATCAACGAGAACTACATCACCGCCGACGCCTCGTCCATCAGCTTCACGACGGCGGGCCAGAAGGTCATCTCGGGGAACGCGGCAACCATCCATCAGGGCAACTGGGTGTACGGGATGTTCCGCGCCGACGATAGCTTCAACTACAAAGAGCAGTGGGACTGGATACCGTTCCCGGGAACGGAAAGTATCTACTTCTACCACGTCGACTCAATCGTCGCACCGAGCAACAACCCGAGCCGCGAGGAGACCATCGCGTGGCAGAAGTTCGTCGGCACGAAGGAGGCGCAAATCGCCTTCAACAACCCCAAGGGGTCGGTTCCGCTCCGCACCGACATCGACCCGAGCGAACTGACCGACTTCCTCGCGATGACCTACGAGGACCTCACCGACTCGGAGGCGTACCCGCCGACTATCGCCCACGGACTCGCCGTCACGCCCAAGACGATGGGCGCGTGTAAGACCGCCTTCGGCGACAACTTCATGGGGCCGTTCAACGTCGAAGCCACCGCCGACGCGCTCGTCGCAGCGGTCTCGGAGTGAGACCTCGGCTGAAACTTCACCCTCATTATACACAAATAAAATATAGGTATATCCATGGCTACACACGATAACACGGAGCACGTTTCTGACGCGACCGACGAGGCGGTCGGGTGGGAGTCGAAGCTCCGGTATTTCCTCAACAGCGACTTCGTCCGCTCCGCGCCGTACTGGGGAATCCCGTTCGTCCTCATGAGCATCGCCGTCTACGGTGGTATCGGCTACAACTTCGCCATCTCGTTTACGGACTACGAGGGCCTCGGGACTCCCGATTACTCCACGCTCGACTTGGAGATGTACGCACAGGCGCTGTCGAGCGACGCGTTCACCGCCGCCGCGCAGAACAATCTGGTCCTCCTCGTAGGCTTTACGACTATCTGTCTGGTGCTCGGTCTGTTCCTCGCAATCCTGTTGGACCACGGCATCCGGTTTTCCGAGAAGTTCCAGACGGTCTATCTCCTCCCGATGAGCCTCTCGTTCGTCGTCACCGCGCAACTGTGGCTCTGGATGTTCAACGTCGAAAGCGGCATCCTCAACCTCGTGGTGACGACACTCGGGTTCAATCCGGTGGACTGGTTGGGGAATCCATCAATCGCGCTCGGCGCGGTGATATTCGCCCTCATCTGGCAGTTCAGCGGGTACACGATGGTCGTCTACCTCGCGGGGCTCCAGTCGATTCCCGACGACCAGTTCGAGGCGGCCCGCGTCGACGGCGCGAGCATCACTCGGACCTACCTCCGCATCATCGTCCCGCAACTGAAGGAGGCGTCCGTCAGCGCGGCCGTCGTGCTGATGGTGTTCGCGCTGAAGGCCTTCACCTTCCTGTACGCCCTCGTCGGTCGCTACCGCCCGCCGAACGGGACGGACATCCTGGCGACGCTCATGGTTCGCCGCGCGTTCAAGTTCGGTGAGTGGGCCTACTCGGCCGCCATCGCGACCATGCTTCTCATCATGGCGCTCGGCGTCATCGGACCGTACCTCTACTACCAGTACAAACAGGGGAGTCTCTGACCATGTCACAGTCGTCATCCACAGGCAGCTTCGACGTCGCATCGCTCGTCGAGGACGTGAACCTCCGGCGCGTCGCCCAGTACGCGCTCGTCGTGTTCTTCCTCGGGTTCTTCCTCGTCCCGCTGGAGACGGGAATCATGACCGCCATCAAGACGAACGAGTCGGTCGCTCGCTCGCTTCCCTTCGCGCCGCCGGTCGGTGAGGGTTTCACCCTCGGGAACATCCAGTTCGCTCTCGAACAGCTCTCGGGGTCGTTCTTCAACTCGCTCATCATGTCGATTCCGGCGACCATCGGGAGCGTCCTGTTCGGGAGCATGGCAGCCTACGGCCTCACGATGGTCAACTGGCGGGCGCAGATGGGTATGCTGATGCTGTTCGTCGTCGGCGTCTTCGTCCCCTATCAGGCCGTGTTGGTCCCGCTCGCGCGCTTCTGGAACAACATTTTCCCGCTCGCGCGGATGCTAGAACCGATGGTGGCGTCGATACCCTTCTTCCAGGGGTACCACGCCGAACTCGTGCCGCTCGTCATCACCCACATCGCCTACGGGATTCCCATCTGTACGATACTGTTCCGGTCGTACTACCAGAGCCTCCCGAACTCGCTCGTTGAGGCCGGGAAAATCGACGGCGCGAGCATCACGAAGATCTACCGGCGCGTCATCCTGCCCATCTCGAAGCCGATGTTCGGCGTCGTGTTCATCTACCAGTTCACGCAGATTTACAACGAGTTCCTCTTCGCGTTCACGCTCGTCACCGGGTCCGACGCGCCCGCGGCACCGGTCACGCTGGTGCTGCCCGCAATCGGGGCGTCGACCTCCGGCATCGACTTCGGTATCAGGATGTCCGCGGCGTTCCTCGCGGCGGTTCCGACGCTCATCCTGTACGTCGCGTTCGCCGAACAGTTCGCGAAGGGACTTCGCACGGAGGCCTGACCCATGGGACAGATTCAACTCACCGACCTGACGAAGCGCTTCGGCGACACGGTCGCCGTCGACGACCTCTCGCTCGACATCGACGACGAGGAGTTCCTCGTGCTCGTCGGTCCCTCGGGGTGCGGCAAATCGACGACGCTCCGGATGCTCGCCGGCTTGGAGACCCCGACCAGCGGGGACATCTACATCGGCGGGGACCACATGAACTACCGCGTCCCGCAGAACCGCGACATCGCGATGGTGTTTCAGGACTACGCGCTGTACCCCCACATGACCGTCCGGCAGAACATCCGGTTCGGACTGGAAGAAGAGGAGGGATACACGTCTGAAGAACGCGACGAGCGCGTCGTCGAGGTCGCGGAGACGCTCGGCATCGCCGACCTGCTCGACCGAAAACCCGACGAACTCTCGGGCGGCCAGCAACAGCGGGTCGCCCTCGGACGTGCTATCGTGCGCGACCCCGAGGTGTTCCTGATGGACGAACCGCTGTCCAATCTGGACGCCAAACTGCGGGCGGAGATGCGGACCGAACTCCAGAACCTGCAAGACCAACTCGCGGTCACGACCGTCTACGTCACCCACAACCAGACGGAGGCGATGACGATGGCCGACCGTATTGCCGTCATGGACGACGGCGAACTCCAGCAGGTGGCCTCGCCCTTCGAGTGCTACCACGAGCCGAACAATCTGTTCGTCGCGGAGTTCATCGGCGAGCCGATGATAAACCTCGTCCGCGGGACGCGCTCGGAGTCGACGTTCGTCGGCGAGCATTTCTCGTACCCGCTCGACGCGGACGTGCTGGAGTCCGTCGGCGACCGCGAGGACCTCGTCTTGGGGATTCGCCCGGAAGACATCGAGGTCGTTGACGCGACCACCGACGACACCGCCGACGACGCCGCGCTCGGCGACCACGAACTCCGGATGGACGTGACCGTCGTGGAGCCCCACGGCGACCAGAACGTCCTCCACCTCTCGCACCCGGACCAGCCCTCCGCCGACGACGCCCTGCAAGCGGTCACGGAGGGGATGCATCTCGTCACGCGGGGCGACCGCGTCACGGTGACGATTCCGCCGGACAAGATTCACCTGTTCGACGCGGAGACCGGAACCGCGGTGCACAACCGACGTCACGACCAGGAAGCCGACTTCACACAACTCGAACAGTAGCCATGGCACGATTGACACTCGACGACGTAACGAAGGTGTACACCGACGAGGGCGGCGGCGATATCGTCGCCGTCGAAGAGATATCGCTCGATATCGACGACGGGGAGTTCCTCGTGCTCGTCGGCCCCTCGGGCTGCGGCAAATCCACGACGCTCCGGATGATGGCGGGGCTCGAAACCGTCACCGAGGGCGAACTCAGACTCGAAGACCGCGTCCTCAACGGCGTGTCCGCGCAGGACCGGGACATCGCGATGGTGTTCCAGTCGTACGCGCTGTACCCGCACAAGAGCGTCCGCGGGAACATGTCGTTCGGCCTCGAAGAGTCGACCGACCTGCCGGACGACGAGATACGCCAGCGGGTCGAGGAGACGACCGACATGCTCGGCATCAGCGACCTGCTCGACCGCAAGCCCGGACAGCTTTCGGGCGGCCAGCAACAACGGGTCGCCCTCGGACGCGCAATCGTGCGCGACCCCGAAGTGTTCCTGATGGACGAGCCGTTGTCCAATCTGGACGCCAAACTGCGGGCGGAGATGCGGACCGAACTCCAGCGCCTGCAAGGCGAACTCGGCGTGACGACCGTCTACGTCACCCACGACCAGACCGAGGCGATGACGATGGGCGACCGCGTCGCCGTCCTCGACGACGGCGAACTCCAGCAGGTCGGCACGCCGCTGGACTGTTATCACCGGCCGAACAACCTGTTCGTCGCGGGCTTCATCGGCGAGCCGTCGATGAATCTCTTCGACGGGTCGCTTTCGGGCGACACCTTCCGCGGCGACGGCTTCGACTACCCGCTTTCGGGGGCGACCAGAGACCAACTCGGCGGCGCGAGCGGCCTCACGCTCGGCATCCGACCCGAGGACGTTACCGTTGGCGAGCGGCGCTCCGGCCAGCGCACCTTCGACGCCGAAGTCGTCGTCGTCGAGCCGCAGGGGAACGAGAACGCCGTCCACCTGCGATTCGTCGACGGGGACGAGGGGACCCAGTTCACCGCGACCACCACCGGACAGTCGAGAGTCGAAGCGGGCGACTGCACGACCGTCTCGTTCCCCGAAGACGCGATTCACCTGTTCGACGGGGAGACCGGCGACGCGCTGAAGAACCGAGAGCTCCCGTCGAACCGCGCCATCGACGCGTTCGTCTCGAACTGACCGGTCACCGCGGTTTCCTTTTCGTCCGCGGTTCGCGCGCCGCTGTCAGCCGTCAGGTTATCTGCCGTCAGCGTCGCGACTGCAACCGCGAGTCGCGTCGCTCCGGTCTCGAACTCAAGCGAGTGAAAACGCGGCCGCGGCGGACGCGCCGCGGGGCGAGAGATGCTCACGGTTCTCGCCCGCGGTGGTGCGTCCGGGTTATGGGTGTGGTATGTCAGGCTGTCGCGGCCGCTGTGGGACAGTCTCGCTCTCGGCGTCGGGTTACTCCTCGTCGAAGAGCGTCTCCCCTTCGACCATGTGTGCTTCGACGGCGTCGAGGTCGAGCGTCAGCCCGAGGCCGGGCTTTTCGGGAATCTCCATGCGACCCTCCTGAATCAGGTCGTCCTCCTCGACGAGGTCCTCCCACCAGCCGAGCTGGTAGGAGTGGTATTCGAGGGCCAGCGAGTTCGGGATGGCCGCGGCGACCTGCGCGGAGGCCATCGTCCCGATGGGCGACGAGACGTTGTGCATCGCCACGGGGATGTAGTACATGTCCGCGAGGTCGGCAATCTTCCGCGTCTCGCGCATGCCGCCGACGCGAGGCAGGTCGGGCGCGATGATATCCACCGCCTGCGGTTCGAGCAGCGTCCGCTGGCCGAACTTCCGGTAGACGTTCTCACCGACCGCGATGGGCGTCGTCGTGGACTGCGTCACGAGCTTCTGCACGTCGTGGTTCTCCGGCGGCACGGGGTCTTCGAGCCACCACACGTCGTAGTCTTCCAGCTCGGACGCGAGGCGCTTGGCGCTCCCGCCGGTAAAGGACCAGTGGCAGTCGAACGCCACGTCCGCGCGGTCGCCGACGGCCTCGGTGACGGCCTCGACGATTTCGACCTTGTGGTCGATTTCGGGGTTTCGGAGGTGGCGGTTCGCGCGGTCCTTCTCGTGGCCCGAGGGCACGTCGAGGTCGAACTTGATGGCGTCGTAGCCGAGCTCCTCGACCACGCGGACGCCCTCCTCGGCGCAGGCCTGCGGGTTGGCCTCGTCTTCGGTGTGGAGGTCGCAGTAGACGCGCACCTCGTCGCGGTACTTCCCGCCGACGAGCTGGTAGGCGGGCACGTCGAGGAGCTTTCCGGCGACGTCGTGGAGCGCGATTTCGATGCCCGAGATGGCGGAGATGACCTTGCCCGAGACGGAGCCCTCGCCGGACATCTTCTGGACGAGATGCTCGTACAGGCGGTCGATGTCGAGGGGGTTCTCGCCGACGAGGAACGGCTTCATCCGCTCGATGATGGCGGTGTCGCCGCCGCCCCAGTAGGCCTCGCCGGTACCGACGACGCCCGCGTCGGTGTAGACGCGGACGAGAATCCACGGGTAGTTCCCGTCGACCATCGTCGTCTGTACGTCCGTGATTTCGGCGTCGCGGACGCCACCTCGCGGATTCGTGATGTCCATCGTCTCCGCGGACAGGTCGCGCATCGTGTACTCCGCGTTCGGGTCGCTAAGCTTCGCTTGCTCAACCATTGCGCACGTATATCTCGAAAGCCACTACAAAAGTGTGTGGGTCGGTAGTCCGTCGCTCACCCCGACGCGCGCTCCCGAACTCGCCCCGTCGTCGACAGCCAACAAATAGTGACAGCTTCGCAAGAGTTGTATGTCGGAAGACAGAACGTGTACCCGATGACGGACCCTAGTAAAAACTACGTCAACGGTGAGTGGGTGACCTCGGAGACCGGAGAGACGACCGAGGTGACGAACCCCGCGAACCCGAGCGAAGTGGTCGCGGCGTATCAGCACTCGAACGAGAACGACGCCGCGGCGGCCGTCGACGCCGCCGTCGCGGCGGAAGACGAGTGGCGAAACACGCCCGGCCCCGAGCGCGGGCGCATCCTCCGCGAGGCGGGGACGCTCCTCGCCCAGCGGAAGGACGAACTGACGGAGATTCTCATCGCCGAGGAGGGGAAGGCGCGGCCCGAAGCGGCGGGCGAGGTACAGCGCGCCATCGACATCTTCCACTACTTCTCGTCGAAGGCCGCCGACCTCGGCGGCACGAAGAAGGGTGCGAGCGGGCCGAACACGAACCTCTACACGCGACAGGAGCCGGTGGGTGTCGCGGCGCTCATCACGCCGTGGAACTACCCGATTGCGATTCCGGCGTGGAAGCTCGCCCCGGCGCTCGCCGCCGGCAACACCGTCGTCCTCAAACCCGCCTCCATCGCGCCCGGCGTCGTCATCGAAATCGCCCGCGCGCTCGACGAGGCCGGCCTCCCGGACGGCGTCCTCAACGTCGTCACCGGACCCGGTAGCTCGGTCGGCAGCGAGTTCATCGGCAACGAGGGCACGGACCTCGTCTCCTTCACCGGCAGCAGTCAAGTCGGTGAGATGGTGTACGAGCAGGCCACAGACGCCGGCAAGCGCGTCCAGACCGAACTCGGCGGGAAGAACCCGACGCTCGTCGCGGACTCCGCGGACCCCGCCGAAGCCGCCGACATCGTCGCCAACGGCGGGTTCGGAACCACCGGCCAGTCGTGTACGGCCTGTTCCCGCGCCATCGTCCACGAGGACGTGTACGACGACTTCGTCGCCGAGCTCGTCGACCGCGCGGAGTCCCTCGACGTCGGCCCCGGTACCGACCACGAGATGGGCCCGCAGGTCAGCGAGTCCGAACTCTCCTCGACGCTCGAATACATCGACATCGCCGAGGCCGAGGGCGCGACGCTCGTCGCCGGCGGCGGCGTCCCCGAGGGCGAGGCAGTCGAGACGGGTCATTTCGTCGAGCCGACGGTGTTCACCGACGTGGACCCCGACATGCGCATCGCACAGGAGGAGGTCTTCGGCCCGGTCGTCGCCGTCATCGAAGTGAGTGACTTCGACGAGGGGCTGGCGGTCGCGAACGACGTCGACTACGGCCTGTCGGCCAGTATCGTCACCGACGACCACACCGAGGCGAACCGCTTCGTCGACGAGGTCGAAGCCGGCGTGGTGAAGGTCAACGACAAGACGACCGGCCTCGAACTCCACGTCCCCTTCGGCGGGTTCAAGCGCTCCTCGTCCGAGACGTGGCGCGAGCAGGGCGACGCCGGTCTCGACTTCTACACCATCGAAAAGACCGTCTACGACAGCTACTGAGCGTCCCGCCCGGTCGCCGACGGCGACCGTCTGCCATCACCTCGTTATTTTGCTCCCTCTTCTCTTCTCCTCTCCTCTCCTCTCCTCTCTTCTCCTCTCCTCTCCTCTTTCGTGTCCCACCCCCGCCGATGCTGTTGTTCCGGCTCGACACCTTTCTATTCTCTATATCAGAATAGAGTGGACGGAACTATTGTCGTGAAAATTACAAGCGTACTCGTGTAATTGTCTATCGTCGTCGTCCGTCGGGAACTACGTCAATACGGTCCTGCGTCGATGATTCGTGCGGAGCTGCTACTGTTCCGAGATAGCGAACGAGGGGCGTCAGTAGTTGATGTTGAGTTCGACGACGTTCGCCGCGCTCAGGACGCGTTCGGGAAGCGCCCCGTGGAGGTCTTCGTCGCTGACGCGGCTAGCCGGAGCGGAGACGCTGATGGCCCCGAGCACCTCGCCGGACGAGGATTTGATGGGTGCGGCGAGACAGCGCAGCCCTTCGAGACGCTCGCCGTCGTCGATGGCGTAGCCTCGCTCGCGAACTCCTTCGAGCACCTGAAACAGCTCTTGCCGCGTGCCGATGCTCTTCGGCGTCTTCTGTTCGAGTCCGTGACGCTCGATTATCTCGTCCACCCGCGACTCCGGGAGGTTCGCGAGAATCGCCTTCCCGAGCGCCGTCGTGTGTAGGTTCGTCCGAAGGCCCGCGTAGGTGTCGAGGTCCACGGCGTCGTCGCCTTTCGCTCGCATCAGGTAGACGCCCATCCCCTGTTCTTCGACGAGGAGGTTGGCGAGTTCGCCCGTGTCGGCGGCGAGCGATTTGACCTCTGGCTCGGCAACCTGATACACTTCCATCGACTTCCGACTGTGGCCGCCGACTTCGAGAAACTTCAACCCGACGCGGTAGTCGTCGCCGTCCTTGAGGACGTACCCGTGTTTCTGGAGCGTCGTCAGGTGGTTGTGGACCGCGCTCTTTCCCATGTCGAGGTCGCCGGCCAGTTCCGTGACCCCGCAGGGTCCTTTCTGCATCAACTCCTCGACGAGCGCCAGCGTCTTTTCCGTGGTTCGTACCGGATGTTTGGCGTCCATGATTATTCGTTATCAAGTATCTGAATAAGTGTTCTGGTCGGGAGAACGAGGCGCTGTGAACGCGGACTGTCGTTGAGGCGGGACCGCGGATGCTCTCGCAGCAGACACCTGTTTCGCCACCGACCCCTTCGTCTCGGTGGACTGGCCGGCCGCCTCCCGTTGTCGGCAGTCTCTCGAACAGGGGTTTCATCACGACCGCCACTGTCCGTCCCTCGACTATCTCTCTTTCCTCAGCGGTTTTTCTTTTGAACCACAATATTGGGGGCGGTGAACTTCCGTTCCCATCTCATCACCGCTCGTCTCTCGCCTTTACTTTTCTTCCACCTCTCCGTCGAAACAACATCCAGTGTTGTTCGAATATTCTTGAAAATCCGGATTAACGCCCTTTGAGTCCTGATCGATGTCTTCCCTGTCGTGTCTGTGACTGCTGGTTTCGTCTCGTAGCGTTGGCAGCGACTGGCAAGTGTAGACGCTTCCTCCTGCTGTTGTCGTGCAATTAATGCGCACTACCATGTTGGTGTCTTTGACCCATCGTTCAGTTCCCGGCCCTCGCTCGTCGTGACTCGTAGTCGAGGACGAACGGTTGGCTCCACGGTGGTGACTCGGCATCGGGGAGCGCCGTCGGCGGAGCCGACGTTTCGAGGCCCGCTCAGCGGGTCAGTCGTCCGCCGTGCCCGTCTGACTCGCGCCGTCCGGTCGCTCGTCCGCGACTTCGTAGAGCGCGTTCGTCACCGTTCCGTGTTCGGAAGCGTGCGGACGACCGGGGGAGTCGTCGTAGCCGTAGTCGAAGATGCGGTTCCGGTTGAGACTGAGCTTCGTGAACTCCGGTCGGAGCAGGTCGAACAGGTCGAACCGCGATTGGAGTTCGGGGAACTGCGCTTGATAGTCGAGAACCGCGCGTCGCGCGTGCGTCCAGAACTCCCGTTCGGGGTACGACTCGTGTTCTTCGAGCACGTCGGCGACGTACCGGAGGACGCAGACGAACAGCCCGGAGAAGATAAACTGACAGAGCCCTTCGGGCGGCTCTTTCCGAAGCACGTCGTGCACGTCGTCGGGGAGCGATTCCAACTCCGGGAGCGACTGGTCGCTCACGTTCACGTCGTCCGCGAAGTCCTTGACCGCGAGTCGCGTGGGGACGCCGTCTTCGACGACGAGGATGGTGTTTTGGCCGTGCGGGGAGAACACCGTTCCGTAGCGATAGAGGAAGTGCAGGAGCGGCGGCAAGACGGTGTCGAAGAACTCGCCCAGCCACTCGTCGAGGCTGAGCCCCGACTGTTCGACCAGCCGCGAGACGAAGGGTTCGCCCGCACCGTCGACGTGCATCAGCGACGAGAGCGTCATCGCCCGTTCGTCGTCTTCGAGGAACGTGTAGATGGACTCCCGCCAGACCGCGCCCAGCAGTTCGTGGTACTGGTACGGCGACCCGTCGATGTCGGTGAAGTCCGCGTGGTCGTAGTTGAGCCCGGCAATCTCGCCGGGGAGAATCAACCCCTGTTCTTGGAGGAAGTCGTCTCGCTCGTAGATGCCTTTGATGTACTCCGTGACCGTCGGCGCGAGTTCGGTCCGCTCGCCGGGAAGCCCCCGCCAGACGAGCGTGTTGAGAATCCGCATCGGAACTTTCACGTGGTGTTTCTCGGCGTCGTCGACGTTGACGAAGGTCCGGACCGACTGTTGCGGGAGGTACTCGTCCGGCCCGTCACCGAGCGGGACGATATCGCCGGCCGCGATGTGGTCGGGAAACAGCGGGACGACGGTGTGTTCCCACTGCCAGTCGTGCACCGGCATGAAGAAGTAGGCGTCCGGGTCGTACCCCTTCGCGTCGAGGCGGCTTCGGAAGCGCTCGTAGTGATCACCGAGTTCGCCGCTGACGAGCGAGTCGTGGTCGACCCCTTCGGCTCCGACGAACGTCGCGTGCTCCTTGCGGACCGCCGCCCACGAGAGCGTCACCGGCGCTTTGCGCTCGGGCGCGTACCGCTTGTAGTCGTCGTAGCCCCAGCCGAGTCGCCCCTTGTTGTACGTAATCCACGGGTGGCCCTCCATCTCGCCTTCGAGACGGGCGTAGTCGAGGTCCGTCGGGTCGAAGCCCCCCCGGTCCCGCTTTCGCGACTCGATGTGGGCGTCCGCGAGCAGCGTCCGCTTGTACTCGCGGACGAGGTTCCCCTCGGTCAGGCCGTCGAGGTCGGTCGTCTCTCCGAGGTCGCGAAGCAGTCGAAGGGGGTCACGGAGCGACTCCCACGTCCCGTCGGCCCGCCGCTCGACCGTGTCGCCGTAGACGTGGAGGCTGTCCATCAGCCGGTCGGCGGCCTCGAACCGGTAGCTCACCTCGCCGAGGTCGAACCGGTAGCCGTGGCGGTCGTCGCCGGCGTCGGCTTTCCGCGGCTCGATTATCTCCTCGTAGGCGAACTCTTCGAGCATCTTCGTCAGGAGGCGGCGTTCGACCGTCTCCCAGACGTCTGCGTCCAGTGCGTCCCGTAGCGTGCTGTCGTTCGGATTCATGGGTATCGTCAGTCGTTCTGCGTCGGCGTGGGTGGTGTCTCGCTCCCGCCCGCGCGGGTCGCGTTCGGTGCGTGTTCGAGGAACTGCGCCACCGAGAAGTCCTGAAAGACCGTGTCGACGTCGTCGGGATAGACCTCGCGGCCGACGAGTCGGTTGACGAACTTCGCGTTCCGGTAGCAACCGAGGCCGAGGTCCGGGACCCCGACGCCGTGGGTGTGGACCTCGGCGTTCTGGAGGAACACGTCACCCGGCGCGTCGACCGCGAGCCGGTGGTCTTCGGTCACGCCGAACCGGCCCTGTTCGTCCCAGTCGATGGCGTCTTCCAGCGGTTCGAGGAACGCTGGAATCGGTCGCTCGTAGCCCGTCCCGAGAATCACGACCTCGCTCTCGTGGACGAACGACTCCTCGGCCTGCCACTGGTGACAGTCGAGGGCGTACGCGTCGTTGACGGCCTCGATGTCGCGGACTTCGGTCATCGCAAACAGCCCCACGTCGGGGTCGCGGCCGCCGACGGAGCGCCGGTAGAGCAGGTCGTAAATCTCGGCGCTCGTCTCCGGGTCGATGCCCTTGTACAGCAGGTCCTGATTCGGGATGAGGTCGTCTTTCACCGCCTGCGGCAGGTCGTAGACGTACCGCTCGTACTCGGGGGTGAAGTGCTGGAGACCGAGTTTCGAGTACTCCATGGGGAAAAACCCGTCAGAGCGAGTCAGCCAATCGAGCCGGTAGCCGTGGTCGGGCTGGCGCTCCAGGAGGTCCTGAAACACCTCGGCGGCGCTCTGCCCGGACCCGACGACGGTGACCGTGTCCGCCTCCACGACGCGCTCGCGGTTGTGCCGATACCGCGCCGTGTGGAACACGTCTTCGGTCGGGTGTCCACGGAGGTGTTCGGGGACGTGCGGCCGGGAGCCGATGCCGAGCGCGAGGTTCTCGGCGCGGTACTCGAAGCGGTCGCCGGTGTCCGGATTCCGCGCGGTGACCGCGTACCACTCCTCGCGGTCGTCCCAGCGAACCTCGGTCACTTCGCGTTCGAACCGGCAGGCGTCGAGTCGGTCGGCCACCCACCGGAGGTAGTCGTTGTACTCCCGCCGGGGAATCTGGAACGTCTCGTAGAAGTAGAACTCGTAGACGCGGCCGGTCTCCCGCAGGTAGTTGAGGTAGCTGTGGGGGCTCGTCGGGTCGGCCAGCGTCACGAGGTCCGCGAGGAACGGTACTTCCAGCGTCGTCCCCTCGATGAGCATCCCCTCGTGCCACGCGAACTCGGCGTCCCGTTCGAGGAACGCCGCGTCCACGTCCTCGGGCGCGCCGTCGAGCAGGGCCGCCAGCCCGAGGTTGAACGGGCCGAGACCGATTCCGACCACGTCGCGGACGCGGGGCTCGCTCATCGACCCACCTCCGCCTCCGCATTCTCGGCCACCGTGTCGAAGAACCGGTCGCGCTCGCAGTGCATCAACAGCGCCTCCTTGTCGGGGAGGTCGATGCGCCCCTGCGGCTCGTAGCCGCATCGCTCGAAGACGTGGATGACCCGCTCGTTTCGCACGTCCGGTTCGCTGACGACGCGAGTCGCGTCGGTCGCGCGGAACTGAAACGCCGTCATCGCTCGCAAGAGCGGTATCGAGTGGCCGTGTCCGAGATACTCCGGCGGCCCGATGAGCAGGTGGATGCCCCGGTCTTCGGGGGCGGCGTCGTAGCACTCTGCGACGACGTCGTCGGCCGCGCGGTACGTCTCCCAGTAGCTCATCGGCGTGTGGTCGAGCAGGCCGACGTACGGCGTGAGATGGTCGTCGGCCAACTTCTCGTCGAGTTTCGCCCGAAACGCCGGCTTCGGAAGGTCGAGTTGCCAGTACGGCTTCACGTGGTCCGAGCCGAGCCACGCGTGAAGGCGGTCGACGTCCAGCGCCGGGTCGACTTCCGCGAAGGCGATGGTCCGGTCGATGGTCTCGTCGCGGACGCGATACGCGTATTCGCGGCCGGCGTCGGCAGTCGCCGCGTTCGCGGTCGCGGTCGCCGGTGCGTCGGTCATGGCGCTGGCACCTCCAGTTCCGTGACGAGCGGGTTGTCGATGTCGGCGTACACCGACTGGTTCGCCAGCGACCCCTCCAGTTCGTCCATGTCGTGGAACCGCGTGAGCAGGTTCGCCTTGCACGGAATCGTCGGGTTGGTGAGGAGGTCGTCGAGCAGCGACGACGACGGCCGGTCGTACTCACGGAGCGATTCGAGTTCGTCGCGGAGGACGCCAAGGAGGCGTCGCTCGTCCACCAGTCCGGCCGTGCCGAAGGCGTTGACGAGGCCGAAGGCGTTGTTGATGACGACGTAGTACCGGATGCGCTCGTCGGCGACGGCGTCCGGACAGACCGTGTCGGCGCGCTCGCCGATGCCGGGCAGGAGCGCGTCCACCTCGTCGTACATCGACTCGGGGAGGTAGTAGCCCTGATTGTCGCGGTAGCGGAACGTCTCGGGGTAGCCGCCGTCGAGGGTCAGCACGCTGTTTTGCTGGTGGGCCTCGACGCCCAGCCCGCGTTCGAGATACAGCCACAGCACCGGTCGAACCGACAGTTCGAGATACTGTCTGAACCAGTCTTCTGCGACCGCCGGAGTGGCCCGTCCCTCGTGGTCGGCGATGCCCTCCACGAGCGTCGCCAGCCGCGACGACCCGTCGTCGAGGTGGTCCTGACAGAGGCCGACCACGGGCGTCGCGTTCGCCGCCGCGTTGCCGCGGAAGGGATTCTCGCGCAGGACCGTCTCGAAGCCGGACTCGCCGTCGCCGAGGTCGACCGTCAGATACGCCGGGTCGCGGACGACGTCGAACGCCGGGAACCGGGATTCGAGGTCGCCGCCGAGTTCGGTGTCCAGCAGTTCGGTGATGGCGACGCCGCGCTCCAGTTCCGGGAGCTTGTTCGTCCGCTCGGAGTTGGTGATTTTGACGTTCAGCGACCCCTTGACCATGAACGGCGCGTCCGGGGCGTACAGCGTCCGTACCGACGAGGTAGGGTAGAACTCCCGGCCGACTTGGCCGACGTATTCGAGGCCGTCGCCGAGGTGCGCTTGCACCTCGGGTTGCGAGCGGAGGTAGTCCGCCTGCCACGGGTGGACGGGAAGCAGCACCTCGTCGCCCTCGACGTGTTCGGTGACGAACGACTCGGGGACCGAGTCGTCCGCGCGGAGGGTCGACTTGACCCACTCGGCCGCCGACTCCTCGCGAGTGGAGTCCTGCGAGACGAACTCGGGGTCGGCGCTGAAGTACGCCAGCGGGAACGACCCGCGGAGTTCGGGCGCGTAGGCCCGCGACTCGTGAGCCGGGATACCCTGTCTGCTCTTGGGCGTCGGGTGGAGCGGGTGGCCGAAGACGAGCGACTGCTCGGCGTCGCGGAAGGAGGTGTCGAAGCCGTACAGTCGCTCCTCGTCGCCGCGCCGGGCCTCGACGAACCGCTCGATGTTCTGGCAGCTCTTGACGACCCGCAGGAGCAGTTCGTCGGCCGCGCCGGTGTCGTCGCGGTCGAGTCTGAGTTCGCTCGTGACGAGCGTCACGAGCACGGTGTAGTCGAGGGGGAACGTCTCGCCATCGGGAAGCCGGTAGACGCCGGGCAGGTCGAACTGGTGGCGACCCGTCGGCGACCGGTACGAAAGCGGGACGTAGAGGTCCACGCCCTGCTGAGAGAGCGGCGCGTGGACGACTACCTCGGCGTCCGCCTCGACCGGCACGTCCCCGGCTGGGACGACGGCGTAGTCCCCGGTCTCCCGGAGGTAGCAGTTCAGGAAGCTGTGTATCGTCGCTGACTCGGCTGTGTCGTTCGGATTCATGCGTGTCGGTCGTCGGTCGTCGGTTCGAGAGCGGTTCCGCGGTCCGAAATCTCGCGCAGGAGGTCTCGGAGGTCCTCGCGCGTCGTTCGGGGGTTCAGGAGCGTCAGCTTCAGACACGTCTCGCCGTCGACGGTGGTGCGGGCCACCACGGCCTCGCCGTCGTCGAGGAGGGAGTCGCGGATGGCCTCGTTCAGGTCGTCGGCGCTCGGGCCGTTGACCGGGCCGTCGGCCGGGCCGCCGCCGTCTCGTCCGTGGTCGGGGACGTACCGGAACACGACGACGTTCAGGTCGGAATCGTGGACGAGCCGCAGGTCGGGGTCGGCCTCGATGAGCCTCGCGGCGTCGGCGGCGAGGTCGATGGTGTACTCGACCATCGACGCCAGCCC
Organism: Haloferax sp. Atlit-48N; assembly: GCF_003383015.2. NCBI lineage: Archaea > Methanobacteriati > Methanobacteriota > Halobacteria > Halobacteriales > Haloferacaceae > Haloferax > Haloferax sp. Atlit-48N. Next base: position 233,801 of record NZ_CP137693.1, read on the forward strand.
CTCGCGGCCGAGCGCCTGCATCGTCACGAACGGTTTGAGCGCGTCGAATCGCCGGGTGGTCTGGACCGACTTCGAGACGAGGTTCGGCACGCCCGCGTCGTCGTCGCGCACGGGGTTCAGATAGGCCGCGTTGCGGTCGATGAGGTCGTACGCCGACGCGTCGCGGACGAGCACCGCGCCGCAGCTAATCGGTTGGTAGAACAGCTTGTGGAAGTCGACCGCGACGGAGTCCGCGGCCTCGATGCCGGCGAGTTTGTCGGCGTGGTCGTCGCTCAGGGCGAGCGCTCCGCCCCACGCGGCGTCGACGTGGTACCAGCAGTCGAGTTCGGCCGCGCGCTCGGCCAGCGGGCCTAACGGGTCGATGCTTCCGAAGTCCGTCGTTCCGGCGGTGGCGACGATTGCGAACGGGCGTTTCCCGCGCTCGCGGAGGTCCGCCACCGCCTCGTCGAACGCCGCCATCGACAGGCAGCGGTCGTCGTCGGTCGGGACGGTGACGACGGCGTTCTCACCGAGGCCGAGGTGCGAGGCCGCCTGCGTGGCGGTGAAGTGGGCGTCGGCCGAACAGAGGATGCGCAGGTCCCGCGCCTCCGGTGGCAGCCCCTCGCGCTGGACGTCGACGCCGTACTCCTCCAAAACGACCTTGTTGCGGGCGAGGAGCAGGCCGACGAAGTTCGACTGCGTGCCGCCGCTCGTGAACACGCCGTCGCCGTCCTCGTAGCCGAACAGGTCGCACAGCTCCCCGACGAACCGCCGTTCGAGCTGCGTCGCGGCGGGGCTCTGGTCCCACGAGTCCATCGATTGGTTCGTCGCCGTCAGGAGCGCTTCGGCCGCGAGCGCCGGAATCGTCGGCGGACACTGGAGGTGCGCGATGCAGGTCGGGTCGGAGACGCCGACCGAGTTTCGCAGAATCGGCTCGGTGCGGTCGAGCGCCGCGGCCACGCCGTCGCCCTCGTGGGGCAGCATCTCGAACCGGGCGAGCGCGTCGTCGACTTCTTCGGGCGTCGCCCCCGAGTACGGCGTCGCCTCCGCGGCGAACTCGTCGAGGACGAGGTCGCACGCCCGCCGCATCGCGTCGCGGTAACGCGCCCGGTCGTCGTCGTCGCCGCTCAGGAACCACTTCGCGGCGTCCGGTCGCGGGTCGCGGCGCTCGCCGGCGCCGTCGACATCGCCGACGCCGTTCATGCGGCGACCTCCCGGCGGCCGTCGGCGTCCTCGATTGCGGCCTCGACGGCGTCCGCGAAGATGCTCCCGACGGCGTCCACGTCGCTCGGACTGACGACGAGCGGCGGGAGGAACCGGACGACGCTCCCGTGGCGGCCGCCGAGTTCGACGATGAGGCCGCGGTCGAAACACGCCTCGCGGACGGCGTCAGCGAGGTCCGGATTCGCCGGGTAGCGCCCGCAGGCGTCGGATTCACCCGCGGGGTCGACGAGTTCGACGCCGAGCATCAGCCCGCGACCGCGCACGTCTCCGACGGCGTCGTGGGCGCGTTCGGTCGCGTCGAGGTGGCCGCGGAGCCGCTCGCCCATGCGCGCGGCGTGGTCGTCGAGGTCGTGTTCGAGGACGTGTTCGATGGTGGCGATACCGGCGGCCATCGCCAGCTGGTTTCCCCGGAAGGTGCCGGCGTGCGCGCCCGGCTCCCAGACGTCGAGCGACTCGTCGTAGACGACGACCGAAAGCGGGAGCGACCCGCCGATGGCCTTCGAGAGCGTGACCGCGTCCGGGACGATGTCGGCGTGCTCGAAGGCGTACAGTTCGCCGGTCCGGCCGAGACCGGTCTGAATCTCGTCGACGACCAGCGGGATGTCGCGTTCGCGGGTCATCCGCCGCATCTCGCGGGTCCAGTCGTCGGGCGCGGGAATCGCGCCGCCCTCGCCCTGCACGAGTTCGACCACCATCCCCGCGGGCTCGGTGATGCCGCTTTCGGGGTCGTCGAGGGTGCGCTCGACGTACCGGGCGGCGAGTTCGTGGCACTCGTCGCCGCCGACGCCGAACGGACACCGATACTCGTACGGATACGGAAGGTGGTGTACGTCGGGCATCAGACCGGGCACGTCCTCCTTCGGGTCGGTGTCGCCCATCAGGCTCAGCGCGCCGTTGGTCATGCCGTGGTAGCCGCCCTGAAACCCGAGAACGCTCCGGTTGCCCGTCGCGGTTTTGACGAGTTTGAGCGCGGCCTCGACGGCGTCGGTCCCGGCGGGGCTACAAAACTGCACCCGCGCGCTGTCAGCGAACTCGTCGGGGAGGCTGTCGAACAGCGTGTCGACGAACCGCTCCTTGACGGGCGTCGTGATGTCGAGGGTGTGGAGCGGGCGGTCCTCCGCGAGGACGCGTTCCATCGCCTCGACCACTCTCGGGTGGTTGTGTCCGAGCGCGAGCGTGCCGGCCCCCGCGAGGCAGTCGTAGTACTCCTCGCCGTCCATGTCGGTGACGGTGACGCCCGAGGCCTCCCGTATCGCGTGCGGGAGGTGTCGGGGATAGGTCCGCGCGCTCGACTCGCGGGCGGCCTGCTGTTCGAGCAACGCCTCGTTGCCGGCTGCCGGGTCGGTCATCGCGCTTCCCTCCGTTGATTCGTCGTCAGTCTATCGCTGTCGAACATGCGTGTTTTAGGCCGGCCTAAAAACACAAAAGGTTTACTGCAATCTAATTTTTAGTAAAAATTTCGGGACAGCGCAACCGCTCGTCGGCCGCGACGACCGACTCGCGGCGACCGGTCCTACGGTCCAGTTGGGTGCTCTTCCGACGGACGGAGTCGGTGGTCGGTCGCGTTCCGGGGTCCGCCCCGCCCCACCCCGCCCCGTCGCGGACTCACCTCGCTTTCGCTCGGCGGAACACCTCCATGAGCGGGAGTTCTCCCTCGACGAACCACGCTGCGGTGACCGCCGGGGACACGCCCATACCTTGGCTCACTGCCATATTTTTTAGGCTAGCCTAAAATATGATAAGCGTTCTGGCGGGACGCGCCGCTCGACGGGTGGGCGAAGAGAGAAAGCGGGGCCGCGAACCCGGGGCGAGTTACAGGTTCCCGTTGGCGATGTCCGCGACGCGCTGGGCGTCGAACAGGCGCTCGTCGGCGTCGTACAGGGTCCGCGCGAGGCGGTCCGTCACGACGAGGTTCGTGATGGGGCCCTGATAGAGCGCGCCGGCGCGGTAGACGTCGCCGTTCTGGACGGCGGTGAGTTCGCCCGCCACCTCGTGGTTTTCCATGAACGAGACCACGGTGTTCTGGAACTCCTCGCGTGTCTTGGCCTCCTGTCCGCGCACGAGGAGCACTTCGGGGTCGACCTCAAGCAGCGTCTCGAAGTCGACCGCGCCGCGGTTGCTGTAGAAGTCCCGCACCTCGGTCGTCGCGAGCGCGTCGTTGACTTTCAGGTCGTTGAGATGCTTGAAGCTCGTCCCCTCGTCGATGACGTAGGGGTAGAACTCCTCTGGCTCGTCGCCGCCGGCCCAGACGACCGCGGCCGAGGGTCGCTCGCCCTGCGCGGGGACGACCGGCGCGAGGTTCGACTGGAACTCCTCGTGGACCTGTTCGAACGCCTCGAAGCGGTCCTCGCGCTGGAACACCTGCGCGAACTTCTCGAACGCCTCGTAGAGGGTGTAGTAGCGGTAGTCCTCGTGCCACGCGTAGCCGCGCGAGAAGATGCTGTTGCCGAAGAACGGCCCGACCTGCGTGCTGATTTCCTCGATGTCGGCCTCGCTCCACTGGCCGCGGTTCAGGAGGAAGTTCGGGTCGGCGATGTGCACGTCCGCGTTCAGCTCGTAGAACTGCTCTTTGCCGACGCCGCTGTCTCCCCACAGCTGGCGGATGGACGACTTGTCGACGCTCACGTCCGGAATCTCGTCGTAGTACTGCGTGTGGTACCGGCCGGGGAGCCAAACGCCCATCGGCGCGTCGAGCCCGAGCGCGACGCCCATGTCGGCCCAACTGCCGTTGTTCGCAATCCACGCCTCCGGGACCGAGTCGAACGTGACCTCGCCGACCGGCTCTATCGACACCGAGTAGGACTCCGCTGCCTCGGTCGTCGTCTCTGTCTCGGTTTCGGTCTCCGTCGCCGCCTCGGTCGTCGCGGCCGTGGTCGTCTCGGGCTCGGACGCCGTCGTCGTCGTCTCCGACCCGCTCCCGCCGGTACAGCCGGCGAGCAGGCCGCCTGCGATGACCGCGCCGCCGTACTGGAGGTACTCGCGCCGCGTCGATTCCCGTCCGCTTTGTCCGTCGTTTGCCATGTCTTTTAGGCCTCCCTAAATGGTTAAAACGTCTTCGGAATTTAGGCGAGCCTAACTACCTTCGCGCGGGGCGGGGGAAGGAGGCGGCTCAGTCCGCCGCGTCGACGGGCGCTCTGACAGCGAGCACCGAGAGGTCCGAGTACGGCGTCGAGTCGGGGCCGCTCCCGCCGGCCGAATCGCGCAGGCCGCCGAGCGTGGTCCGGGTGATTCGCTCGTCGTCGTGGGTCAGTCGTTCGAGCACGAGCGCGTCCAGCGACTCGTCCGCGCCCGAATCGAGGAGGAACCCGGCGATGTCGCCCGGCATCCAGTCGAACGGTCGCGGCAGGACGAGCAGGTGGCGCTCGCCGGCCGCCTCGGCCAATCGGTCGAGGTCGGCGTCGAGCGACCCGCTTTTGTGGAGCGTGACGAACCGCGTGTCCTCCATCGGCGTCCGGGCGCGACTCGCGGCTATCTGGAGCGACGAGATGCCCGGAATCACCCGCACCGGCCGGTCGACGGCCCGCTGGACCTTCCCGAGGAACTGGTAGCCCGAGTGGTTCGGGTCGCCCATGAGCACCGCCGTCCCCCGGTCGCCGGCCGCGACGCGCCGCCCGAACTCGGCCAGCGCGTCGGCCTCGTCGGCGTAGCCGCAGGTGAGCAGGTCGGCGTCGGTCTCGTCGGCGACGAAGTCGACGACCGTCTCGAAGCCGACGACCACGTCGGCCTCTCGAATCGCCCGCCGCCCGCGGGGCGTCAGATACTCAAGATTCCCGGGGCCGACGCCGACCGCGTACACCGGCGCGGCGGCGTCCTCGGTACCGTCGGCGTCCTCGCCGCCCCCGTCGGTTTCGTCGATGCTCGGTTCGGGCGCGGCCGCGGCGAACGCCGCCGGGTCAGGTCCCGAATCGAGGTCGTACGGGTCGCTCTCGTCCTCACTCATGATTTGCGAGGTCTACGTCGCCGTTTCGCACGTCGCTGGCGACGTGAATCAGCTCGTTCGTGAGCGCGGCCGCGAGGCCGCTCCCGCCTCGTTTCCCGACGTTCGTCACCGCGGGCACGCCGTACTCGTCGGCTACGTCGCGGACGCGCTTCCTGCTTTCTTCGGCCTTCACGAAGCCGACGGGCGTCGCCACGACGGCCGCCGGTCGGGTTCCGTTCTCGATGCAGTCGCAGAGCGCCAACGCGGCGGTCGGCGCGTTGCCGACGACCGCGATTGCGCCGTCGTAGACGCCCTCCTTGTCGAGTTCGAGCACCGCGGCCGCGGTCCGGGTCATGCCCGTTTCGGCGGCGAGTTCGGCTCCGTTGCCGATTGCCTTCCGCACCTGGCAGTCGTGGCCGCGGCCGGTGATGCCAGCTTTCGCCATCGTGATGTCGGTCACGATGGGGCGCTCGTCGAGGACGGCCCTCGCGCCCGCGACGACCGGGTCGTTCTGGCACCGGATGAGGTGCTGGAACTCGATGTCGCCGGTCGAGTGGACCGCCTTCTGTCGGAGTCGGTCGTTAAGCGTCTCGTCGGGGACGAACGTCCGGACGATGTCCATGCTCGTCTCCGCGATGTCCATCGCTTCCTGCGTCGTCGCGCCGAGGTCGGCGTAGGCGTCTCGTTCAGTCATTGGATTGGGTCTGCGTCATCGCGTTCGTCGTGTTCGATTCGAGGTCGCCTTCGACGGAGAGGTTGATGTCCTGCAACCGCTCTCGCACGTCGTCGTCGGCGTCCCACAGGTCGCGGTCGATGGCTTCGAGGAACGTCGCGGTGATGCTTTCGAGCGCCCACGGGTTCACGTCGCGCAGCCACTCCTGTCGGTCCTCGTCGAAGGCGTAGGCGTCCGCGAGGTTCTCCCAGAGGGTGTCGCTGACGACGCCCGTTGTCGCGTCCCAACCGAGTGCCACGTCGACCGTGGTCGAGAGGTCGCCCGCGCCCTTGTAGCCGTGTTCCTCCATGCTGTCGAGCCAGTCGGGGTTGAGGACGCGCGCCCGCATCGCCTTGCGGACTTTCTCCTCGTTCGTGTAGACGCTGACGTTGTCGGGGTCGCTGGAGTCACCGACGTACGACGCCGGGTCGCTCCCGGAAATCTCACCGACCGCGGAGACGAACCCGCCGTGGAAGGCGTACCAGTCGGAGGAGTCGAACTCGTCCTGTTCGGCGGTGTCCTCGATTTTCACGGTCGCCTCGACCCCGCTCAAGCGGCGCTCGAAGGCGTCGTGGGCCTCGGTCACCTTGCCGCGACTCCCGAGGGCGTAGCCGCCCCACTGGACGAACACGTCCGCGAGGTCGCTCCGGTCGTCCCACTCGCCCTCGTCGACGGCCTTGTTCGTCCCCGCGCCGTAGCCGCCGGGCGTCGTCGTGAACACGCGGTGTTTGGCCAGTCTCTCGGCCTCGTCGGCGTCCACGCCCTCCGATTCGAACTCGGCGGCGTCCTCCTCGACGTGCTTTTTCACGTAGTTCAGCTCGTGGGGTTCGTCGAGTTCGACCACCGCGTCGACGGCGTCGTTGACGACGCTCGCGGCCTGCGGGAACGCGTCGCGGAACAGCCCCGAGACGCGGGTCGTCACGTCGATTCGCGGCCGGTCGAGTTCGTCCAGCGGAATCGGCTCCACGTCGTCGACGCGGCCCGCGTCGGTCCACACCGGTTCGACGCCCATGAACGCGAGCACCTGCGCGATGGTCTCGCCGCGGGTCCGGACCGTCGGCGTCCCCCACGCGACGACCCCGAACTCCTCGGGATACTCGCCGTGGTCGTCGTAGTGGCGGTCGAGGACGCCCTCGGCGACGCGCTCGCCGACGCTCCACGCCGGCTTGGCCGGGACTTTCCGCGGGTCGAGCGTGTAGAAGTTCCGCCCGGTCGGCAGCAGGTCCACCCCGCCGCGGGTCGGCGCGCCGGAGCCACCGGGGCGGACGTACTCGCCGTCGAGGGCGTCGGCGGTCTGCGGAATCTCGGCTTCCGCGGCCGCGACTCGCGGGGCTGCCTCGTCGCAGATGAACGCCAGCACCTCGCGGAGGTCGTCGTGCGCGCCGCGCTTGGCCCGCGCGTCGCCGAGTTGGTCGATATCGACCACGAGCAGGTTCATGTTCACCTCGTCGTCGGGGCCGGCGTCGACCTCCGACTCGGGCACGTCGAAGTCGCGTTCCGCGAGTGCGGAGACCAGTTCGACGCACTGGTCGTAGACGCGGTCTGCGGCCTCCGAGAGATACATCCCGAGGTCGTCGTCGTACGTCCCCGGCTCGTCCCGCATCCGGTCGTAGTCGACGCCCATGACGCCCGCGACGCTCTCGCGGAGACTCGGCGTGTCCGCGTTCGGGAGGCGGGTGAGCGCGACGAGGTACTCCACGAGTCGGTCGTTTGCGGGCGGTTCGCCCATCGTGTGGAGGCCCATCCGAATCTGCGTCGTCTTCACGTCGGTCAGGTACTCGTGGACGCGCTCGACGAGTTCGTCGAACTCGACTTCGGCCTCGTCGGAGCCGACATCGCCGTCCGCGCCGCGGATGGCCTCGGCGTCGTCGAACCCGAGTTCGACCGCGAGGTCGAGGTCGTCGACCGCGTCGACGAGGAGTTCGCGGAGTTGGTCGCCGCGCTCGGGGCGGGCCTCGTCCATGCCGGCCTCGCGGTACTCGCGGGCGAGTTCTTCGAGGTCCGCGAGGTCGTCGTAGGTTCCCGCGGTGCGCATGACCGGCGTGAGGTAGTCCACGATGGCCGCGTACGACCGGCGCTTGGCCTGCGTCCCCTCGCCGGGGTTGTTGATGATGTACGGGTAGACGTTCGGGAGGTCCGAAACCAGTTGGTCCGGCGCGCTCTCGCCGTTCAGCCCGACGGTCTTGCCGGGGAGCCATTCGAGGCTGCCGTGGGTGCCGAGGTGGACCACGGCGTCGGCCTCGAACGACTCGCGGAGCCACGCGTAGAACGCCACGTAGTCGTGCGGCGGCTGGAGGTCCGAATCGTGGTACACCTTCGAGGGGTCCATCCCGAAGCCGCGCGGGGGCTGGACGGTCACGAGGACGTTCTCGAACTCGACGCCCGGAATCGCAAACGGTCGCTCCGGCGGGTCGCCCCACTCCTCGACGACGTTGTCGCGGAAGCGGTCGTCGGCGTCTTCGAACCAGTCGGCGTACTGGTCGGGAGCCACCACGTCGACGCTCAGGTCCCGCACGTCCTCGGGGGCGACCCAGCGGTCGTCCAGCGTCAACTGCGAGGTGAGGTCGTCGATGAGCGCCTGCCCGTCCGCGGGGAGGTCACCGACGGCGTAGCCCCGCTCCCGGAGTTCGGACAGGAGGTTGACCGTGCTCTCGGGGCTGTCCATCCCGAAGGCGGTCCCGATGCCGTCGTCGCTCGGCGGGTAGTTGTGGAGGACGACCGCGACGTTCTTCTCGTCGTTCGGGAGGTGGCGGAGCCGCGCCCAGTTGACCGCGAGGCGGGCGACGTGGTCGACGCGGTCCTCGATGGGGAAGTGCTGTTTCGGCGCGCTCCCGACGCCCGCCTCGTCTTCCATCCGCTCTTTCCCGCTTATCGGGTGGGTGATGACGTTGCCGTCGAACTCGGGGAGCGCGACCGACAGCGCGAGTTCGAAGCCCATCACGCCCGTGTCGCTCGACTCGTAGCGGCTCCGAGAGCGCATGGTCGTGATGGCCTGCAACACGGGGACGCCGAGTTCGGTGAGGAACACGTCTTCGGCGGCCGACCCCTCGTCGTCGGCGTCGCGGCCCCGCTCGCTCATCGACAGCGAGAACATGAAGGAGCTGACGACGGCGTCGACGACGGGGCCGTCGTCGTCCGAAAACCAGTTCCGGGCGACCCACTCGGCGTTCTCCTGTCCGGCCTCGTCGGTCGCGGGGTTGCAGAACGCCGGGAGGACGTTCGCGCCGAGCGATTCGAGGCGCTCCACGAGCGCGTCCACGTACCGGGTGTTCGCGTGCGTCCAGTGGGACTCGTAGAACCAGACGCCGATGGTCGGCTTGTCCGGGTCGTGCGTGTCGAGCAGTTCGTCGTACTCGACGCCGGGGTAGTCGGGGTGGTAGACGCCCTCTGTCGGGAGTTCGACAGGGTCGTCGACCTCGGTCTCGACGCCGGCGTACTCGGCGGCGAGGAACCGACAGAGGTTCTCGACGTTCACCGCGCCGCCGCGGTCGAGGTACTCGCAGACGCGCTCGCGGTCCGCGTCGGCGACGGTCGTGTCCCGGCGAGCGAAGGCGTCGCCCGTGGCCTTGACGACGAGCGGCACGCCCGCCGATTCGAGTCGTTCGACCGCGTGGTCGTAGCCGGGCATGCTGTCTTCGGCCCCGTGGAGCCAGAAGACGGCCGCCGTCGTCGACTCCAACTCGTCGACGAAGGCGTCCGCGTCGCTCACGTCGTCCAAGTCGCTCGCGGAGCGGACGACGAGGTCGATTCCGTCGAGTCGGCGCGCGGCCCGCTGGACCGCGCCCAACTCGTTTTCGGTCGCTGTGTACAGTCCGATTGTCGGTGTCATTGATAAAGTGTTATTGTCTTACTGCAACTACGTTTTCGTATTCGATGACGACTCAGACGCTTCCGTTCTCGGCTATCGTCGGGCAAGACGAACTGAAACGGGCGTTGTTGGCGGTCGGAGCCAACGACGACCTCGACGGCCTGCTCGTCCGCGGCGAGAAGGGCACCGCGAAGTCGACCGCGGTCCGCGCGCTTTCGGACCTCCTGCCCGAACAGGCGGTCGTCGCGGACTGTCCGTACGGCTGCCCGCCGGACCCGGACGACCCGGCCCGCCAGTGCGACTCGTGTCGGGCCCGCGACGACCCCGCGGTCGAACGCCGGTCGGTCCCGCTCGTGACGCTCCCGCTCGGCGCGACCCGCGACCGGGTCGCGGGCACGCTCTCCGTCGCCGACGCGCTGGACGGCGAGGCGTCGTTCGACCCCGGGCTCTTGGCCCGCGCGAACCGCGGCATCCTCTACGTGGACGAGGTGAACCTCCTCGACGACCACCTCGTCGACCTGCTCTTGGACGCGGCCGCGAGCGGCGTCAACCGCGTCGAGCGCGACGGGATGAGCGTCGAACACCCCGCCGAGTTCACGCTCGTCGGGACGATGAACCCCGAGGAGGGCGACCTCCGCCCTCAGCTCCGGGACCGCTTCGCCCTCCAGGCGACCGTCGTCGGCAGCCGCGACATCGACGACCGCGTGGAGATTATCGACCGGGCGCTGGCGGGCGGCGACGACCCGGCGACGGCCGGCGACGCCCACCGCGAGGAGACCGCGGCGCTCGAAACCGCGCTCCGCGAGGCGACGGCCCGCCTCGACTCGGTCGCCCTCCCGACCGAGTTCAAGCGCGATATCGCCGAACTCTGCGTCGACGCCGGCGTCGAGGGCCACCGCGCCGACATCGCCATCGCCCGCGCGGCCCGCACCCTCGCGGCGCTCGACGGTCGGACGAAGGTGCTCGAAAGCGACGTGCGGGAAGCGGCCGCCCTCGCGCTCCCGCATCGACTTCAGAGCCGCCCGTTCGACGACGACCCGGACGTCGACGACGTGCTCGACGACCACTTCGACGAGGACGAAGACCGGGACGACGACGGGGGCGGCGACGCTAACGACGGGGACGGTGAGGGTGACGATGCGGGCGATGCCGACGACGGCGGGAGTGACGACGGCGACGCCAGCGACGGCGAGGAACGCGCCGAGGGAGGCGACAGCGACGCCGACGCCGACGATTCCGACGGCGACGCCCCCGGCGCGGCTCCCGACTCTGACGCCGGGGACGACGACGCCGGGGATGACGACCGAGGCGGCGAGGTCGGCGGAGCCGACGAGCGCGGACCCGAGAACGGTGATTCGGAAGGCGGAAATTCCGAAGACGGCGATACCGACGGCTCCGGCGACGACCCCGACGAGGCCACGCCGCTTCTCCCCGGTCAGAACCGGGCCGCCGTCGGCGACGCCGAGCGCCCGCCGGTCGAGGACGCCGCCCTCGACGCGGAGACGCCGGGTGACGGCAGCCGCGCCGCGGTTCGGGAGTCGCGTCAGGGTCGAGGCTCGCGGGTACGAACCGAACCGGCGACCGAGACCGACGACATCGACGTGCCGGCGTCGGTCCGGGTCGCCGCCTCGGCCGGCCGGTCCCGCGTCACCCGGTCGGACCTCAGAACCGCGGTCTCCCGCGGGTCGGCCGCGACGCTCGTCGTGTTCGTCGTGGACGCGAGCGCGTCGATGCGCGCCGCGATGCGGCAGGCGAAGGGAACCGTGCTGTCGCTCCTCGAAGACGCCTACGAGCAACGCGACGAGGTCGCGTTCGTCGCCGTCGCGGGCGACGAGGCCGAGGTGTTGCTCCCGCCGACCGACAGCGTGACGCTGGCGGCGCGGCACCTGAAGGAGCTTCCGACGGGCGACCGGACGCCGCTTCCCTCCGGGTTGGACGCCGCTCGCCGGGTCATCGACCGCTCGGACGCCGACGCCGCGCTCGTCGTCGTCGTCACCGACGGCCGGGTTACCGTCGCGGACGGCAGCCCCACCGGACAGACCCGGTCGGCGGCGCGGAGCCTCGCCACCGCCGACGCGTCGGTCGTCGTCGTCGACGCCGGCGACGACGGCATCGGCGTGACCGACATCCTCGTCTCCGAGACGGACGCGCGGCGCATCCCGCTTTCCGACCTGTCGGCCGAGCGGGTCGCTGAGGCCGAGCGCTTCGCGGACGGGCAGTAGCGGGGTATCGCTCGTCTCGTGTCGCATGGTTTCTTCTATCGAATCGGTCGCGTGCGGAGTCGGTAGGCTCCGCGCGTGACGCCCTCGTCGTGGTACTCGACCGGCTCTTCGACCACCGCGAGGACGCCCCCACCCGCGGCGACCGCGGTCGGGATTCCGGGGAGGTCGTCGGTCCGGACGTGCCCCGCCGTCGCACCGAACGTGTGGACGCCGTGGCGGTCGGCCTCTCGCTCCCGGAAGTGCTGGGCGGACGGCACGAAGACCCGCGAGCCGGCCGCGACGGCGGCGCGCGCGAACCCGCCGGTGTCGCGGGTCCACAGGCGCTCGCCCCCATCGACGGAGACGCCGACCGCGGTGTGTTCGTCGGGATGTCGCGCGTCCGGGTCGCGGGTCGACTCCGCGAACGTGTTCCCCGTGACGAAGGCGGCGGTTTCGCCGGCGACGCAGACGTGGGTCGGATAGGCGTAGACGGTCTCGTCGCCGACGCGCCGCTCGGTGGCGAGGTCGAGTCGCCACCGCTCGCTCCCCTCGAAATCGAGGAGGTAGCCGCGTTTGTCGCCGTGGCTGGCGACGGCCAGCGCGTCGCCCGCGAACGCCACGTCCCCGACCCGCCGGTCGCCGTCGGTGCCGGGGTCCCACGACGCGACTCGCCCTCCGGTGTGGGCGTCGAGGAGCACGAGGCCGTCTTGTTCGGGGTTCGGACAGCGGTTGTACGCGACGGCGACGCGGTCCCCCTCGGCGGCGACCGCGATGGGCGAGGCGTGGACGCGTCTGCGCCACGCGACCCGGCCGTCGCGGCCGAACCCGAGGACGACGCTCCGCCAGACTCGCTCGTCGCCGTCGCGTTCGTACCGTCGGGCGGCGACGACGACTCTGTCGCCCGTCACCGCGAGGTCGACGACGTAGGGTCGGAAGAACAGCGAGTCTCTCGCCGCGGTGCCAACGTCGTCGGTCGTCGCGTACGTCCAGCGCGCGTCGCCCGTCTCGGCGTCGAGGACGCGAACGAGTCCGTCGCCGCCGCGCTCGCCGACGACGAGGAAGTCGTCGGCGGCGGCCATCGACACGACGAGGTTGTCGCCGCGCGCCTCCCAGCGGTCGTCGGTGTCGGATGCGGAGTCGGCAGCGGCTTCCAGCGCGACGACGCGGCCGGCCGCGGTTCCGACGAAGACGGCGTCGTCGGTCGCGGCGACCGCCGAGCGCGTCCAGTTGTGGCGACTGCTCGCGGGGTCGACTTCACCGAGGTCGCGGCGGGCCGAGAGTGGAGCCGATGGCATCGGTTCAGTCCTCGACGGGGAAGGCGTCGTGAAGCGTGTGGTGGGCCTCTCCGAGGTCGTCGAGCAGCGCGTCCGTGCCCTCGCGGAGACGGCGAAGCGACCGTTCGGCGTCGCGGACGGCGACGAGTCGGCCGCGGAGGTAGCCGGCCTGCGGGTCGTCGTCGTCGATTCGCGTCGCCTCCGATTCGAGGTCGACGAGCGCGGCGTCGAGATGTCGCTGGGCCTCGTCGAGCGTGGTCGCGTTCGCGAGCGCCTGAATCGGGCCGGGGTCGGCGTCGCCGAGGTAGTCTTCGAGTTCGGCTTCGGCGTGTCGCTTCGCGTGTTCGTCGGTCGTTCCGGTGATGTTCAACAGCGCCAGTCGGAGCGCTTCGAGTTCTGCGCAGGCCATGATTAGAGTGATTGGTGGACGAGGTTCGAGACGATGCGGTCCCGTTCGAGGTGGGACGAGACGATGCGGTCGGTGTCGTCGGGCGTCACGCCGCCGTACCAGACGCTGTCGGGGTAGACGGCGACGATTGGGCCGTCGCCGCACTGGCCGAGACACGAACTCCGGGAGACGTGGACATCGCAGTCGTCGGCGTCGCGCACGCCCTGTCTGAGTTGTTCGAGGACGGTCGCCGCGCCGCTCGCGGCGCAGGTCTGGTTCGTGCAGACCGCGACGTGCTTCTCGGGGGCGTCGTGGACGTGCGGGTCGTCGTCAACGTCGCTCCGGTCGGCGTGTTCCGCCTGGTGGACGAGCGAGCGAAGCATCGCGCGAGCGCCGCCCTCGTCGTCCTCGTAGCCGGCGAGTTCGACCTTGTACTTGCAGGTGTCGCACGACATCTCGACGCTCCCCGACCGCGCCTCTTGATAGCGGTCGGCCAGCGTCTCGACCACCCGGGCGTCGGTGCCGAGCGGTCCCGACGCGCCGGCGTCGACGTAGGGGTACTCCTCGTCGAACGTCTCGGCGGTGTCCACGATTCGTTCCGTCAGCACGCCGTCACCGAGCATGTACGGGAGGACGACGACGGCGTCCGGGCGGTCCTTGGCGACGGTGTGAAGCGTCTCCTCAAGCCGGGGCGTCGTGACGCCGATGAACGCCGATTCGACGCGGGTGAACTCGCGGCCCTCGTACAGCAGGCGCGCCAGTTTGTGCACGTCGCCGTTCGAGTCGGGGTCGCTCGACCCGCGGGCGCAGAGCACGACCGCCACGTCGTCGTCCTCGCGGTCGACGCCGAGGTCGGATTCGACCGCCCGCGCCCGCTCGTCCAACAGGTCCACGAGCGAGGGATGGATGCCGAGATGTGAGCCGAACCTGAACTCGGTGTCGTCGTGGGTCGCGCGGGCCCGCTGGACCGCCAGCGGCACGTCGTTTTTGACGTGGCTGGCGGCGAAAAGCGAGAGGGGAACGACGGTCATCGTCCGGCAGGTCGGAGCCATCGTCTCGATTGCGTCGTCTATCGACGGCTCGGCGAGTTCGATGTACGCCGCGTCCACCGGGACCGACAGCCGCGATTCCAGTTTCGCGGCGAGGGTCCGCACCTGCTCGTTCGACTCCTCGCGGCGCGAGCCGTGGCCGACGAGGAGCACCGCGTCGTCGTCGAGCGCCGGGTCGGGTCGTTCGAGGCTCATGCGTTCTCCGCCTCTTCGAGGCTACGGACGAGCTTTCGACGCCGCGTCGGCGCGAACAGGTTCGTCTCGTCGCTCCCCTCGTAGACCCACTCACCGAAGCCGGCGGCCGCGTCGTCGTCGATGCCGAACCAGTAGCCGCCAGAGGAGGTCTCGCCAATCTCGCCGGTCGGCGCGTCAACGGGGCAGGCGTCGAGCAGTCGGTCAACGGTTTCGAGGAGCGCCCGGTCGTCGTGGACGAACGAGATGCCGACCGTCCCCGACGAGGATTTGAAACAGACCGTCCCGCAGGATTCGAGCAGGCCGCGGAGGAGCTGTTTTCGCCGGGCGTCGAACACGTCGAAGCGGTAGCCGCCGGCGTCGCCGCCGACGGGGAGGCCGAACGCGGCGCTCGCGCTTCGCACCACGTCGCCTGCGACCGTCACGCGGTACTCGTCTTTGACGCGGGTGACGGCGGTGTTGTGGGCGTATTCACGTTCCGTCTCTCGTCGCTCGATTTCGCCGCCGCCGGCGATGGCCGCGAGGCGGTTCGCGCAGGTCTCGTCACTCGTCGAAAGGGTGAACTGCTCCCGCTCGACTCGGCCGCCGCCGGCGACGTGGCCCCAGAGATAGGCCGTCTCGGGCGCGCTTTCGAGGAGGTCGTCCGCGGGGGCGACGCCGGCGTTCGCGTCGCTCACGCGTCCACCTCCCGGACCGAAATCGCGCCCGGCGGGCAGGCTCGGGCCGCGAGCGTCGCGTCGTCGTCCGACTCCGCGTCGCCTTCGAGGACGGCGACGACGCGCCCGCCCGTCTGCTCGACGCGCACGACGCCGGCCGCGTCGGGGTCGATTGTGGCGAGTCCGTCGTCGTCCTCGACGAACCGCCCGTCGCGGGCGAGACAGGCGAAGATGCCGTCGCAGGCGTCTCGGTCGATTTCGATTTCGAACATCTCAGTACTCGTACTTCTGCTCGTAGCCCCGCGGCGTCACCATCCGGTCGTCCCAGACGTACGTCTCCTCGTTGCCGACGAGCAGCGTCGTCGTCATGTCCACGAGGTCGGTCTCACCGAGGTCGGGCAGGTCACCGAGGTCGACGATTTCGACCTCCTCGTCGTCGCGGCCCGCGCCGTGGACGATGCCGACCGGCGTGTCTGGCGCGCGGTGTTCGAGGAGAATCTCGCAGCACTTCTCGTAGTTCGACCGGCGCTTGCGGCTCCACGGGTTGTAGATGGCGATGGTGAAGCCCTCCTTGGCGGCCGCGTGGAGGCGCGACTCGATGGTCGGCATCGAGGTTAGGTGGTCCGAGAGGCTGATGGTCACTGTGTCGTTGACGAGCGGCGCGCCCAACCGTGCCGCGCAGGACTGCGCCGCCGGGACGCCCGCGACCACGTCGAAGTCGACCATGCTCGCGGTCGCGCCCTTCGATTCGAGGATTTCGAGCGCGAGTCCGGCCAGCGCGTAGACGTTGGGGTCGCCGCTGCCGACGATGGCCACGTCGTTGCCGGCGAGCGCCCGGTCGACCGCCTCCTCGGTCCGGGAGACCTCGCCGCACATCGGCGTCGAGTAGATGTCCTCTGCGCCCTCGACGACGTCGTCGGGGAGGAGTTCGATGTAGGTCGTGTAGCCGACGATGTGGTCGGCCTCGCGGAGCGTGTCTTTCGCCAGCGTCGTCATCTCGCTCGCGCGGCCGGGACCGAGGCCGACGGCGACCAACTGCCCCGGCTCGCCGTCGAAGTCCTCGATGGTCGCTTCGACCTTCTCTGCGGTCTGTTCCTTCTTCGACCCGCCCGAACTGCCGCCGCACTTCGACGCCGAGTCGTCGTCCGTCGTCGAGGACGACGCGCCGCAGTTCGAGGTCGTGTCCGTCTCGGTCTCCGTCTTCGTCCCGCCGCAGTTCGATTCTGAGTTGGTCGTGTCGGTCGATTCAGTCGATTCGGTCGTCGCACCGCCGCAGTTCGATTCGGTTGTCGTGTCTGAGTCGCTCATGGGTTAGAAGTCGTCGACGTCGCGCCCGCCGCGGGGCGTGACGAGGTACGTTTGGTAGTCGTTGCTCCAGGGTTCGGTCTCGTGGGTGCCGATGAGAATCGAGGTTCCCATCCCGCCCACGTCGTCGTCGTGGGCCTTCGCGTCGCCGAGGGTCGTCACCGAGAACGTCTCGTCGTCCAGATTCCGGCCGGCCTCGCCGCGGCCGGCGTCGTTGAAGATGCCGACCGGCACGTCGTCGGCCCGCTCCTCGCGGACCACGTCGATGGCGCGTTCGTAGTTGCGCCAGCAGTTGTACAGGACGATGACGAAGCCGCTGATGGCGGCTGCGCGCAGTTTCTCCTCGATTTCGTCCCAGCCGCGCCACTTGTCGGACAGCGAGACCGTACAGAAGTCGTTCGACAGCGGCGCGCCCATCATGGCCGCGCCGCCGAGCGCCGCGGTGACGCCGGGGACGATTTCGATTGGCACGTCGGTCGCCTCGTCGCCTTTCGCCATCGTGAACACGAGGTCGGACTTCCCGTAGACGTTGGGGTCGCCGCCGGAGACGTGGACCACGTCCTCGCCGTCGCGGACGCGCTCGAACGCCTCGCGGGTCAGTTCGACCTGCTGTCCCATCGACGAGCGGACGACCTCCGGCCCGTCGTCGCTCCCCTCGGGCGGGAGGGTTCCGTCGTCGCGGAGGAACTCCTGATAGAGGTTCGAGGCGACGACGCAGTCCGAGGTGGAAATGAGTTCCTTCGCCTGCTTCGTCATGTGGTCCGGGAGGCCGGGACCGATGCCGACGACGTAGAGCGTCCCGTAGTCGTCGGGGACCTCGTCGCGGTCGTCGGACGCCGGTTCAGTCGCTGACTCGGTCGCCGGTTCGGTCGGCTCGCGACCGTCGTTCATCGTCCCACCGCCACGGTCACGGCGTCGTCGTAGCGCTGCTTTTCGACGACGAGTTCGTGGTCGCGGCCGCCGGCGATGGCGCTCGCCTCGGCGATGCCGGGCCAGCCGATGAGTTCCTTCGACCGCGAGGGGGTCGGCCCTTCGAACTCGGTCAGCGTCTCCTTTTCGAAGTAGACGACGCCCGCGCCGATTTCCTCGGCCGCGTCGAGCATCCCCGGTTCGTCTGCCTTTCGCGTGCCGGTCGCGACGAAGTCGACGTCGTCCCAGTCGCAGTCGGCGTCGTCGAGCGCTTGCTCCCACGCCGTCAGGAACTGCGCTTTCTTCGCGCCGGAGACGCTCCCGGTTCCGAGGACGACGCCGTCGTCGCCGTTGCGCTTCAGGACCGTCACGTCGTCGTCGACGAGGACCGCCTTCGGGCCGTCGAGTCGGGCGACGGGACCGAGTTCGTCGTTGAGGACGGCGAGGTTCGTCGCCACGGTCGAATCGCCGTTGACGACGTGGGAGTCGAGCGCCTTCGCCTTGCTCTCGACGCCCTGTTTGCCCGCGGCCTCAGAGGCGGTCGTCATCGCCGGGACGGCCCCGAGCTTCGAGAGGTCGTGGGCGACCTGATTCGCGCCGTGGTGGCCGCCGGTGAGCGGAATCGCCCACGTCAGTTCCTCGTCGACGACGACGACCGCCGGGTCCTCCCACTTGTCGTCGAGGAGGCCGGCGGTCTTCCGCATGGCGATGCCGCTGGCCATGAGGCCGACGAAGCAGTCGTACTCGCCCCAGTGGTCGGCGAACACGTCGCCGTGGTAGGTGAGGACGTCTATCCGGTCGTAGTCGTCCGCGAGGTCGCGCTTGATTTCCTCGGCCGTGTCGAGCTTTCGTTCGAAGCTGACGATGGCGATTTCGTCGGCAACCTCGCCGTCGCTGTCTGGCGTTTGACAGTGGCCGCTTCCGGAGTCGGTGTCCGAGTTGGTGTCTGTGTCACTCATTGTCTGGCTCCTGTGTTTCGGTGTCGGGTTCGTCGTTCGGTGCGTCGCCGCCGCGGGCCCAGTCGCCGTAGAGGAACGACCGCTCGTACGCCGAGCCGTTCACCGCCTCGCCGATGATGACGAGCGCCGAGGCGCGGTAGCCCGCGTCTTCGACCCGCTCGCCGATGGTCTCGATGGTGCCCTCGATGACGTCTTCGTCCGGCCACGAGGCGTGGTAGACGACCGCGACGGGCGTGTCTGGGTCGTGGCCCTCGTCCAGCAGGCGGTCCATCGTCTCCGACACGGCGTGGGTGCCGAGGTAGATACAGACCGTGGTGTCACCGAAGCCGACGAAGTCGCTGATGTGGTCCTCCTCGGCCGAGAGCGTCCGGCCCCGCGGCCGGGTGAAGACGACGTGATTCGAGACCTCGTTGAGCGTCAACTGGGTGCGGAGCGTCGCGCTCGCGGCGAACGCCGAGGTGACGCCGGGAACGAGGTAGCTCGGCACGCCAGCCTCGGCCAGCGCGTCCATCTGCTCCAAGGCGGCCCCGTAAATCGCCGGGTCGCCGCTGTGGAGTCTGACGACGGTTCGGCCCGACTCGTAGGCGTCGGCCATCAGCGGAATCAGCTCTTCGAGGTCCTTGCCGACGCTGTTGACCCGCTCGGCGTCGGCGCAGAACTCGTCCAACAGTTCGCTGTTGACGAGCGACCCCGCGTGCACCACGAGGTCGGCGTCCTCGACGAGTTTCCGCCCGGCGACGGTGAGCAAGTCCGGGTCGCCCGGGCCCGCGCCGACGAAGGGGATTCCCTCCTCGTCGGTGAAGCCGGTGTCCGCCTCGCCGTCCGCGCTCACGCCGACCCCCCCGATTCGACGCCGTCGAACTCGGCGGTCGCCACGTCGCGCTCGACGCCCTCGCGCTCGGCGTAGGCCAGCGTGTAGTAGTCGCGCTCCGCGAGTTCGTCGGGGTCGTCGGTGACGACCGTCTCGCCCTGCTCCATGAACAGGCGGCGGCCGAAGCGAACGTCGTAGCCCGCTTCGGTCAGCTTCTCGTGGGTCGCCGGCGCGTCGGTGACCTTGAACAGCACCATGCGGTCGGGGCCGGTCGGCGCGGCACCGTTGGCGGCCTCGCGGAGCGCCAGCCCGGTTCCGGATTCGATTTCGACGCCGAGCGCGGTCGTGAAGGCCGTCATCGCGCTCACGCCGGGGACGACTTCGAGGTCGATGTCGGGGTGGAACGCGTCGAGGGTGCGGCGGAGGTGGCCGAAC
Source organism: Haloferax sp. Atlit-48N (assembly GCF_003383015.2). NCBI lineage: Archaea > Methanobacteriati > Methanobacteriota > Halobacteria > Halobacteriales > Haloferacaceae > Haloferax > Haloferax sp. Atlit-48N. Next base: position 253,622 of record NZ_CP137693.1, read on the forward strand.
GTCGAGTAGACGTTGGGGTCGCCGAGGGTCACGAACGCCACGTCCTCGGAGTCGGCGCGGGCGGCCACCTCGGCGGCGGCCTCCTTCCACGCGCGGCGGAGTTCGTCGGGGTCGCGCGTCATCGGGAAGTCGAGGTCACCGATGCGCTCCTCGGGGACGTGGTTCAGCGCGACCGTCCGCGAGAGGCGGCCGGGCGAGTAAACCACCGCCGCCGATTCGAGCAGGCGTTTCCCCTTGACCGTCACGAGGTCGGCCTCGCCCGGGCCGAGACCGATGCCGTAGACGGTCATAGCCCCTCCGCGTCGCGTCGGCCGACGACGACGTACACCGGGTTGTTCGACCGGAAACTCGTCGCGCCGGCGAGTTCGTAGCCGTGGCTCACCTGCATCTGGACGACCGCCGAGAGCAGGCCGCGCTCGCGGAACGCCTCGATGGCGTCGCCGGCGGGTTCGACCCGCGAGACGTTCATGACGATTCGGTCGACGCCGGTCTCGACGGCGTGGTCCAACACGGCTTCGAAGTTCCGACTGCCGCCGATGAACATCGCGTCGGCGTCGGCCGGGAGACCGTCGGGAGCCTCCGCCTCGCGGAGCGTCACGTCGGCGTCGTAGTCGTTCGCCGCGAGGTTCTTCCGCGTCACGTCCAGTCGGTCCGGCTTGCGCTCGACGGCGGTCACGCGCTCGACCCGCCGGGCCGCCTCGATGGTGACCGAGCCGGTACAGGAGCCGACGTCGACGAAGTGGTCCGTCGGCCGCAAGCCGAGTTTATCGAGCGTGACCGCTCTTACCTCCGGTTTCGTGGGTCCCGCCTTGGCGTCGTGCGGGAGCGTTACCTGTGACATTCGACTCGACAATCCCGGCGCGGTTTGAAAACAATTGTGCTTGTTGTACCACAAACTGGGTTTCATAAAATCCGCTCCCGAGTTATTAAATCGAGATTGCTGAAACACAATCTCGCTTGTTCTCGAAAGTTTTACAACTGTGCTTGGTTTTCATCAATCCGAGTTTACCATGGCTACGGCGAACACCGTCAACGGTCGCATCGAACGCGCACGAACGGAACTGACCCCCGCGCAGATGGCTGCCGGTTCCCTCTTTATCGTCGCGCTGGGCTTTACGCTCCTGTTCGTGCAGGACCCGCTCGTCCACGACTCGCTGCACAACTTCCGCCACGCGGCCGGCATCGCCTGCCACTGACGATGTTCGGGGAGTACCTGACGCGGGGAGTGAAGGCGGGGGTCGTCGCCGGACTGGTGTTCGGACTGTTCATGGCCGTCGTCGCCAACCCGCTCGTCGGCTACGCGGACGACCTGAACCACGCGACAGTCGAGGAGAGCGGACATACTCACGAGGCCGAAAGCGCCCACAGTCACGAGGCCGAGGGGGCTCACAGCCACGAGTCCGGTGACTCCCACGCCGGCGAGAGCGGCGGCCATCACGACACCGCGGTGTCGATGGCGGTCACGAAAGCCGTGAGCGTCGCGGCCGGCGGCCTGTGGGGCGTCGTGCTCGGCGGCGCGTTCTTCGGGGTCGCCTTTTTCTTCCTCGAACCGGCGATTCCCGGACCCGACGCCGCGAAGAGCTATCTGATGGGATTCGCGGGGTTCGTCACCGTTTCGGGCGCGCCGTGGTTGGTGCTCCCGCCGGTCGCGCCGGGGGCGGAACAGTCGCTCTCGACGGCGACGCGGCTCCCGCTCTACGCCGGGATGATGCTCGCCGGGGCGCTCGCCTGCTTCTCGGCCGGCTACGTCTACACCCGCCTGCGCGAGTCGCGGGGCCTCGGTGCGGCTCTCGTCGGCGCGGCCGTCCCGTTCGGCCTGCTCGCGGTGCTGGCCGTCGTCGCCCCCGAAAACGCGGTTCGCGGGGCGCTGTCGCCGGCGCTCGAAACCGGGCTCACCGGCCTGTTCGCGTTCGGACAGGTCCTCCTGTGGCTGGTCCTCGCGGCGGCGCACGCGCGGTTCCGGCCGTCGAGTGAGTCCGAGTCCGAACCGGGGATTCCGACCGCCGGCCGGGACTCGGCTCCCGCGGCCGACTGATGCGCGACCGAACCGACGAGGTCCGCGAGCACGGCTTTACCGACCACGTGTTGGTCTGTACGAACGGCCGCGAGTCCGAGTACGCCGACTGCGCCGAGGCCGACGGCCCGGCGGTGTACGACGCGGTGACCTCGTGGTTGCGCGACCGTGGCGTCTTCTGGTCGCGGGTCCACGTTGCAGAAACGAGCTGTCTCGGCCTCTGTAGTGCGGACGGGGCCGCGGTCGCCATCCACCCCCGAAACCGGTGGTACTCGGACGTTCGCCCGGACGACGTGCCGGCGCTGTTGGCCGAGGAGTTCGGTCCCGACGCGTCGAACCTCGGCGTTCGACCCCGCGACTGACCGTCCCGGGGACGACCGTCGGTGTCTGCGCCGCGCCGTTCTCACCGCCTCTTGTCGTTCCCTCCCCGACGCGGGCGGGGTTGAACGCAGAACAATAATATCGGTGCACACCTGATTACGGTCCATGGACGAGAAGGACCTTCGAATCCTCAAGGCCATCGGGACGCTCGAATCGGGGAGTCCCGACCGGATAACCGAGGAGACGGGCATCCCGAAGTCGACCGTTCACTACCGCCTCGAACGGCTCCAAGAGCAGGGCATCATCAAAAACGACATCTTCGATATCGACTTCGAGAAGGCCGGGCTGAACCTCACGCTCATCACCGAGGTCTGGGCCGAGTACGGCTCGGAGTACCACAAGGAGGTCGGCGACAAACTCGGGGAGGTGCCCGGCGTCAACGAGGTGTACTTCACGCTCGGCGACACCGACTTCGTCCTGATTTCGCATCTCGCCTCGCGCTCGATGGTCGAGGACCTCATCTCCGAGTTCGAGGAGATAGACGAGATTTCGCGGACGAGTTCGACGTTCGTCATCACGACCATCAAGGACGAGCCGAACCCGCTGAACGACTACGAACTCGAAGAACTGAAAGCGGCGCTTCTCCCCGACGTGTCGTGACGCGGCCCGTGCCGTATCCGCACGAACCCCGCCGCACCGCGTTTCGACCGCCGGAAGCGAAAGCGAATCAGTCTTCGAGCTGCTGGGCGCTCAGGTGCGCCTTCGCTTCCGTCCGGGTCGGCAGCCCGCCGGCGACGGCCAGCAGGACGACGCCGAGCAGACACCAGCCGCCGACCATCGCCCACTCGTAGGGCCACGCCAGCGCCGAGGGCGAGCCGGGGAGGTAGAGACCGACGAAGAACACGGTCAACAGCAGCCCGAGCGCGCCGACCGCGTAGCCCGCCGGCAGCTTGAACGGCCGGTCGAAATCGGGGTCGCGGTACCGGAGCACGAGGAACGAAACGACGACGAGAAGCCACGCCGTCACCATGCCGAGCCCGCCGGCGTTGACGACCCACACGAGCATCTGCTCGCCGAACAGGGGCGCGAGCGCCGCGAGGCCGCCGACGAGCACGATTGCGGTCGACGGCGTGTCGTGGTCGTCGTGAATCGTCGCGAGCTTCTCGGGGAGCATGTGCGAGTCGGCCATCGCGTAAATCGCGCGGCTGGCTCCGAGGACGAACCCGTTCCAGCTCGTGAGGATGCCCGCGAGGCCGGCCAGCGCCATGATGCGGCCGATGGTCACGCTGTCGAACGCGATTTCCATCGCCGTCGCGGCGGGGAGCGAACTCTCGACGAGCGTCGTGCCCGTGGCGACCTGCCCGGCCGCCCAGATGACGGCGATGTAGAACGCGGCGGCGCAGGCGACCGAGAGCCCGATGAGCCCGCCGAGGAGCTTCGGTGACACGTCGGCCTCGCCCGCGGCCTGCGGAATCACGTCGAAGCCGACGAACATGAACGGCGTCATGATGGCGACCGTGAACACGCCGCCGATGCCGGCTCCCGCGAGCGGCGGCGACGACGGCGACGTGCCGTTGAACAGCGCGCCGAGAAGGAGCGTCAGCCCCGACAGCGTGATGACGAGCGCGAGAATCGCCTGGAACTGCGCCGCCGGCCGGACACCCCGATAATTGAGGTACGTGATAACCACGGAGCCGATGACGCCCGTCGCGACCCACGTACCGTAGACCGGCTGGCCGGCGACCGTCCAGAGTTCGAACACGTTGAAGCCGGGGACGATGTACGCGAGGGCGCTCGGCAGCGCGACCGCCTCGAACGCGACGACGCTGATGTAGCCGAAGATTATCGCCCACGTACAGGCGAACGAGCCGGCCGGCCCCAACGCCCGCATGCTGTAAACGTGCTCGCCGCCGACGAACGGCATCGCGGAGGCGAGTTCGCCGTAGATGAGCGAGACGACGGTCACCATGAACCCGCCGAGGACGAACGCCGAGATAGCGCCGGTGACGCCGCTTTGGTCGATGAAGTACCCCGTCTGCACGATCCAACCCCATCCGATCATCGCTCCGAGTGCGAGCACGAACACGTCGCGCTTCGAGAGGACGCGTGAGAGTTCTCCTGTCATGGTTATGAGTGACATCACCACATTCTAACTTACCCACTATATATCTTACTGTGTTCAATTTTTAGTCTCTATTAGAAACACAGTTCAATAGTAATCCGTCATCTGGGACGACAAATCGAGCGACGATTCACCGGAAAATCGCCAAACGGCCGTCGGTTCGAATAGTAGTCAACTCGTCGAGCAGAAAGAAACGGCGTCCGCGCTCGATTCGCGTTCCGGGCGTCGTCGCGGGCGTCGCGCCCGGTGTCGCGTTGGGTGTCGCTCCGGGTGCTGGGTCGGGCGTCGTCGCGCTTACTCGTCGGCGGGCGCGTCCTCGACCCAGACCGTCTTCGTGTTGACGAACTCCCGAATCCCGTGCCGGGAGAGTTCGGTCCCGTAGCCCGAGTCCTTCGTCCCGCTGAACGGGACCCGCGGGTCAGACGCGACGACGTGATTGACCGCGACGTTACCCGCGGTGAGCTTCGTCGTGAGCGCCTCGCCGCGTTCGGCGTCGGCCGTCCAGACGCTCGCGCCGAGGCCGTAGGGCGTGTCGTTCGCCACGCGGACCGCCTCCGCCTCGTCTTCGACTCTGATGACGGTGGCGACGGGGCCGAACAGTTCCTCGGTCCTCGCGGGCGCGTCCTCGGGCACGTCGGTCAGCACCGTCGGCGGGTAGTAGTGGCCGGGTCGGTCCAGCGGTTCGCCGCCGAGGCGGAGCGTCGCGCCGGCCTCGACGGACGCCGTGACCTGCTCGTGGAGCGTCTCCATGAGGTCCGCCCGCGCCTGCGGCCCCACGTCGGTCTCGGGGTCGGTGGGGTCGCCGACGGTCAGTGCGCGCATCTCCTCGGTGAAGCGCTCGACGAACTCGTCGTAGACGGCCTCGTGGACGAGAAAGCGCTTCGCGGCGATACACGACTGGCCGTTGTTCTGCGTTCGCGCCCGTGCGGCCCGCTTCGCGGTCGCTTCGAGCGGCGCGTCGTCGAGGACGACGAAGGGGTCGCTCCCGCCGAGTTCGAGCACCGTCGGCTTGAGTTCGCGGCCGCTCGTCTCCGCGACGGCCCGCCCGGCGCGGGTGCTCCCCGTCAGGCTGACGCCCCGAACTCGGTCGTCTTCGATGACGCCGGCGACGCGCTCGGCGGGAATCCGGAGCGAGGTGAACACGTCGTCGGGGTAGCCCGCCCGCTCGAAGACGGAGGCGATTGCGTCGGCGCAGCCGAAGACGTTCGGCGCGTGCTTGAGCACGGCGACGTTTCCGGCGGTGATGTGCGGGGCCGCGAACCGGAACACCTGCCAGAACGGGAAGTTCCACGGCATCACCGCGAGCACCGGGCCGATTGGCTCGTAGGAGACGTACGTCTTCGACCCCGGCACGGTTCCGATGTGCTCGTCCTGCAGGAACTCCGACGCGTGTTCGGCGTAGTAGTCGCAGACCCACGCGCACTTTTCGACCTCGGAGACCGCCTGCTCGACGGGTTTGCCCATCTCCTCGGTCATCAGCGTCGCGTACTCCTCGCTGTGTTCGCGCAGCACGTCGGCCGCGGCCGCGAGCAGTTTCTCGCGCCGCGAAATCGGCGTCTCGCGCCACGATTCGAACCGGTCCCACGCGGCGTCCAATCGCGCGTCGACCGTCGCTTCGTCGTGTTCCTCGTGCGTCTCGATGACCTCCTCGGTCGCGGGGTTGATGGATTTCATGGTCGGCTCTCGGGAGCGCGGCGGTCGCTCGTCGCTCCCGCTTGGACCCACTGTCGTCCCATATGTTGATAAATGTTCCAGACGAAGCAGAATACTCGGACTGTGTTCAAAGCGCGTCGGTGACGAACGCAGTCGAGTACGGAGCTCCCAGGCGCGTTCGAGTCTGGAACGACCGCCCTCGTCCCGACACACCCGCAGTGTTCTGGATGATATTCCACACAGAACAATTTATTAGGATTCAGTTTAGAACTTGTGTTCATGAGAGAACGGACGACGAACTCGTCGGTCGAGGCGGCGTACGACGACTACCTCATGCCGATTTGGAAATCACTGAACGTCCCGGTCGAGCGGGCGTCCGGCTGTACCCTCGAAGACTTCGACGGCAACGAGTATCTCGACGTGTTCTCGGGCATCTCGGTGACGAACGTCGGACACAACAACGAGGCGGTCGTCGAGGCCGCCACGGAGCAGTTGGAGGAGTTCGTCCACGGCTGTTCGTACGTCCATCCGAACCGGCCGGTGGCCGACCTCGCCGAGACCATCGCCGAGGTGACGCCGGGCGACCTCCAGAAGACCTTCTTCTGTAACTCCGGCACCGAAGCCGTCGAGGGAGCTATCAAACTCGCCCGGAAGTACACCGGCTCCAAGGAGGTCATCTCGCTGGAGATGGGCTTCCACGGCCGCACCCTCGGGAGCCTCGCGCTCACCGGCAACCGGGCCTACAAGCAGGACATGGCTCCGACCATCAACGACGTGGCTCACACCGCGCCACCGTACGCCTACCGCTGTCCCCGCTGTGACGGCGACACCTGCGGCGCGGACTGCGCGGACGCGCTCGAACGGGTCATCGGCTCGCACACCAGCGGCGACCTCGCGGCGGTCGTCGTCGAACCCGTCATGGGCGAGGCCGGCATCGTCGTTCCCTCGGAGGCGTGGCTCAAGCGTGTTCGGGACATCGCCCACGACCACGGCGCGCTCCTCATCGCCGACGAGGTCCAGACCGGCTACGGCCGCACCGGCGAACTGTTCGCCAGCGAGCAGTTCGGCGTCGAACCGGACATCCTGACGCAGGCGAAGGGCATCGCCAACGGCCTGCCCCTCGGCGCGTTCACGGCCCCCGCGGACATCGCGGACGCGTTCGGCTCCGGCGACCACCTCTCGACGTTCGGCGGCAACCCCGTCGCCTGCGCGGCCGCGCTGGCGACCATCGAGGAACTCCAGAACGGTATCGTCGACAACGCCCGCGAGAACGGCGAGTGGCTCTCGGCCGAACTCGCCACGCTCGAATCCGACTACGACGTGGTCGGCGAGGCCCGCGGCCTCGGGCTGATGCAGGGCATCGAACTCGTGGACCCCGAGACGACCGGCCCGCAGCACGTCGCGCCCGCCCCGGACAAGGAACTCGCGGCCGCGGTCGGCGAGCACCTCCGCGAGGAGTCCAACGTCGTCATGGGCGTCGGCGGCTACTACAAGAACGTCATGCGCTTCCAGCCGCCGCTGACGATTTCGCAGGCGCAGCTCGGCGAGGCCGTCGACGCGCTCCGAACCGCGCTGGACGACCTGGCCTGAGTCGCCTGCGTCGACCGCGACACCCGCTCACGGCCTCGTTTCGATTGCTCTCGGTCTCGCGGCTTACGGTGGTGATAGTTGTGGATTGGTGCCGGGGAGGGATAGCCCCCGCTGAAACGGCCGCCTCCGCCGGAAGCGCGTCTCGACCGTCGGTCTGGGTCAGGGTGTGTCTTACTCGTCGACTTTCACCATGACCTTGATTGCCTCGCGGTCGTCCATCGCCTGATAGCCTTCCGGGACGCCGTCGAGGTCGACGGTCTTCGTCAGGATGGGCGACGGGTCGAGGGTGCCCTGCAGCACGTCGTCCATGAGTTCCTCGATGTAGTTCCGGACGGGTGCGCCGCCGGCGGAGAACGAGAGGTTCTTGTAGAATATCGGCTGGAGGAAGTCGGCGGACTCGACGTGCGGGACGCCCACGGCGCCGATGGAGCCGCCGGGACGGGCGACCTGTGCGGCGGTTTCGAGCGCCGACGCCGCGCCGACGCATTCGAGGACGTGGTTCGCGCCGCCGTGGGTGAGTTCGAGGACTTCCTCGACGGCCTCTTGGCCGCGGGACGAGACGGTGTCGGTCGCGCCGAGTTCGCGGGCGACTTCCAAGCGGTCCTCGTGGTGGCCGACCGCGATGATTCGCTCTGCGCCGATGCGCTTCGCCGCGAGGACGCCGCACAGCCCGACCGCGCCGTCGCCGATGACGACCGCGGTGTCGCCGGCTTCGAGGTCCGCCAAGACGGCGGCGTGGTGGCCGGTCGACATCACGTCCGTGAGCGGGAGGAGCGATTTGAGCGTTTCTTCGTCGTCGGCGTACCGCTCGGGGACCCGAACGACCGTGCCGTCGGCGTGAGGGACGCGGACCTTCTCGGCCTGTGCGCCGCCGGTCTCGTCGCCGTGCGGACCGAAGAACCCGCCGTCTACACACGCGGTGTGGATGCCTTTGCGACAGAACTCGCACTCCCCGCAGCTGTACGCGAACGGGACGAGCACGCGGTCGCCCGGTTGGACGCTCGTGACGTCCTCACCGACTTCCTCGACGATACCCATCGGCTCGTGGCCGACCCCGGAGCCCTCCTCGTGTTCCTCGTGACCGCGGTAGAACCAGAGGTCGGACCCGCAGATGGCGGTGTGAGTAACGCGGATGACCGCGTCGGTCGGTTGTTGAAGCTCCGGTTCTGGTTTTTCCTCGATGCGAACGTCGCCCGGACCGCGATAGACTGCTGATTTCACGTACGCTGTGAGGTACGGACCTTGCGGGCATAGATGCGATGCTATATGAACAGTCCATTTAACTGCGGCCGGGCGGCCGTCCCGCTCGTCCACGGGGAAGCGAGCCGACCGCGTGGGCACGTGGCCCAGCGGCGGTTCACTGCGTGGGCGGTTGCATCCGCGCCTGCATGCCCAGCGAGGAGGTAATCAGTTCCCGTTCGCCGCGTCGGAGGAGACTCGACAGCGACGGTTGCGAGATGCCGAGTTCGGCGGCCAGCTCCTCGGCCGTAATCTGTCGCGGACTCTCGTAGTAGCCGCGCGAGACGGCGAGCGTCAGCGCCTCCCGCTGGCGGTCGGTGAGGCTGTCCGTCGGTTCGTCGGACGCGGACCCCTCCGACGCGATGGACACGAGGTCCAGCGAGATGCCGTGGGTCTCACAGCTCTCTCGGAACTCGTTGAACCCCTCGTACTCCTTGAACACTTTCGTCTCGTGCCAGCCGTCGGCGGTGACGACCGTCGGTTCGAGCTGTGCGCCCCCGAAGTCCGGCTCGAACGCCTTCGAGACCGACTCCGCCAGTTCGACGGTGAGCTTGTAGACGTCCTTGTCGGCGGTCTCTCCGATTGCGTCGGCCGCGACGACCTCGTCGCGCGTCAGGAGGTCAGCCTTAGTGACGCCGTCTTCCCGCTCGAACTGCACGGTGAATATCTGCACGTCCGGTTGCAGACAGAGTGCGTGAACGCACTCGACCTCGTCCGGCCGTAGCGCGGTCGGAATGCTGACCAGCGGAAGCGAAGTCGACCGAAGAACGAACTCCGTGGTGATAGCCATTGTGTGGTATCACGCCGTCCGGCGAGTTAACGTTCTGGGGTCTCCGCTGCGTGGGGGTGACCCGACCCTTCGATTCAGGGGCGGTCCAGCTCTTTGTCCCACGCCTTCCACGTCTTCAGAAGCGGGATGATGGTGTAGTCGTCGACGATTTCCTCGCCGTCGAAGAGGTCCCAGACGTACTCTTTCAAGGTGTTCAGGTCGGTGTGCCACGCGCTAAATACGAGGTCGTACTCGCCGAGACAGGAACTCGCGTTGTAGACGAGTCCCTCGTCGATGAGCATCGTGATGAACTCGGTCCGCACCTCGGAGGAGACGTGCTGGTCGAACGAGACGAGCACCTGCGCGTCGGCGAGGTCAGCCTCCTGGAGGACGATGACCGCGAGGATTTCGAGCACGTCGCTCTCTTGAAGCTTCTCGCGGCGGCGACGGACCGCGGTCCGGGAGAGTCCGACGCGCTCGGCGAGTTCGGTGTCTGAGATGCGGCCGTTCTCGTTGAGCGCGCGGAATATCTCGTAGTCGTGCTCGTCGAGGTAGTTTTCGAGGACCGCCTCCGGCGTGTTCGGGTCGGGCGGCGCGTCGGCGGACGTGAGGTCGGGGTTTTCCATGGTCGGATGTATTGGTGGGGTTCGATTTGAAACTGCGGGTGACGTAAACGAACCAAAACGACACAATAGTTGTGTCGAATTGGCTAGTCCACGGCTTACGGTGGGTGGTGGGTGGCGAGCGATTCGGTCGTGGGACGCCGCGCGAAACGCGGCGTCGAGGGCAGTTCAGCGGCGAGGCCACCGGCGCGACCGAGGCGTCACCACCGGGTCACCACCCCGCCTCGTCCCGCGGTAGCGGGTCGTACGGAACCTCGTACCCGAACGCTTCGGGGCCGATGACGTCGAGCGCTTCGGGCGTCGTGAGCAGTTCGGGCGCGGGCACGCCGAGGACGCGGACGCGCTGGCCGTACCGCAGGGCGTCGGTCGTGACCGGCGCGCCGGTGTCGGTGTCGACGAGGCAGATGAGGTCGGGCACGGTCGTCCGGAGGTCGCCGTCGTCGTCCCGCGCGACGAGGAACTCGTTTTGGAACTCGATTTCGAGGGTCGCGTCCTCGTCCAACCCGGCGAGCGTGACGCTCCCGAGGGCGAAGCCGTCGCGGTTGCGGCGGTGCACGTCCACGATTTTCCCGGCGAACAGCTCCTCGCCGCCGAGCAGTTCGCGGCCGGCGTCGACCGGGTCGGTGCCGGCGTCGCGGGCGCGTTCGACCGCCCGCCCGAGTTCGGTGGCGAGCGAGACGGTGTGGGGAACCGCGTACTCCGAGACGAACGCGCCGGTCATGAGCGGGAAGGCGTAGCCCGAGCGGCCGCCCATCTGGACGGTGATGGCCCGCGCGAGGTCTTCGAGGCGCTTGGCCGAGTCGATGTCCCGGTAGACGACCTGATTGCCGCGCTCGTCGGTCGTCGCCGCGTAGTTCACGGGCGTGCCGTAGATGAAGAACGTGTCCATCTGGAGTTCGGGGAACGCCCGGCCCATGCCGTCGGCGTCGACCACGGGGAGGTCGGTCATCGCCGCCACGCACAGCGGGGCCATGCTGTTCGCGCCGCCGATTTCGCCGGGGATGAGCGCGTCGACCGTCTCGCCGGAGAGGTCTTCGATGGCCCGAAGCGACTGCACCTCCTCGTCGCCGCCGGCGAACTTCTCGACGCTGATGGTGGGCGCGCCCATCCCGCCGACGCTCGCCACGGTGGCGTCGGCCGGCAGGTCCCGCGGGTCGACCAGTTCGACCGCGTCGGGGTAGGCGTCGTCTTCGAGGAGCGTCTGGAGGCGCAGGCGGCCGAGACGGGGGTTGCCGCCGCCGCCGGTGCCGAGGATGCCCGCGCCGATGCCGAGCGCTTCGAGGTCGTCGAGCGTTATCGCCGTCAGGTGTGGGATGTCGAAACTCATGGGTGGTCCGCGAGTGGTTCGTAGGTCGCGTCGAGGCCGAACGCCCCCGGCCCCCACACGTCGAGGGCGGCGGGCGTCCGCATTATCTCGGGCGTCCGGATGCCGAGGACGCGGACCCGCGCCCCGTACCGGAGGCTCTCGGTCGGAATCGGCCCGCCCGTCTCGCGGTCGAGGACGGTGATGAGGTCGGGGACGGTCGCCACGTAGCTCCCGTCGACGGTCGCGCCGAGGTTCTCGTTTTGGAACTCGATGCGCATCTCCGACCCCGCGTCTTCGTCGAGGCCGTCGATGTCGACGTGGCCGAAGACGAAGCCGCGTTCGGTGCGGCGCTGGACGTCGACGATTTTCCCCTCGAACAGCGACCGCGCCTCGCCGTATATCGACTCGCGGGTCACCTCGCGGACGGCGTCCATCGCGTCGTCCTCGGCGAGTCGGAGCGCGCGGCCGAGGTCGCGGGCGAGCGACATCGTGCCGGGGATGGCCGTCTCTTTGACCTGTGCGCCGGTCATCGGGTAGTCGGAGACGTAGCCGACGCCGCCCATCCTGACCGTGACGCCGCGGGCCAGCCACTCCAACTGGTCGTTGTCGTCCGTCTCGATGAGACAGGTGTTTCCCCGCTCGTCGCTGACGGCCGCGGGCGTCCCGCTGATGCCGTAGATGTTGAACGTCTCGTGTTGGAGTTCGGGGAACGCCCGACCCATGCCGTCGGCGTCGACCACGGGGAGCCCGCGGCGGGCCGCGACGGCGAAGGGGAACGTCGAGTTGATGCCGCCGCACTCGATTGGCATCGTCGCGTCGGCGGTCTTCCCGACTTCGCGCTCGACGCGCTCCATCGAGGTGACGGCCTCCCGCCCGCTCGGGAGCTTTTCGACCGAGACGGTGGGCGCGCCCATCTGGGCGGTCGGGACGACGAAGTCCTCGGCGTCCAACTCGTCCGGGGGGATGAGTTCGACGGGGCCGAACTCCTCGATGGCCTGCTTCGCGACGAGTTTGCCGACGTGGGGGTCGCCCCCGCCGCCGGTGCCGAGGACGGTCGCGCCGAGCGCGATGTCCTCTATCTCCTCGACGCCGATTTCGACCGTCATCAGTGGTCGAGCGCCCCGGCGGCCTTCACCTTGATTCGCACCGCGTTGCCGGGCAGGTACGAAAGCGGGACCTCCTCGATGTCGACGATGTCCACGCTGTCGGGGTCCGCGCCGGCCGCGAGCGCGTTGTCCGTGGCCTCGTCTTTCGCGTGTTGGATGGCTCCCTCGCGGTCCATCTCGTCGAGGCTGTATATGCGGTCGACCTCGCCGGAGACCTGCGCGATGGCGACGCCGACGGCGTTCGCGACCTCGTAGTGGTCGGGCTTGTGGACCTCGCTCGCGCCCGCGATGTCGTCGGGGACGAGGATGCTCCCGCCGCCGACGATGACCACGGGGACGGGGTCGGCGCTCGTCTTCATGCGGTCGACCTCGCGCTCGACGCGCTCTCTGACGTACTCGCGGGCGGCCTCGACGATTTCATCGTCGACGGCCGGCGTCTCGGAGCCGATGTCGATGGTGCCCGCGGCGACTTCGAGGTCGGTCGCGGTCAGCGTCTCGCCGCCGAAACACCTCGCCTCCTCGGTCAGCTTGTAGCCGACGCTCTGGGGGCCGACGGTGACGCCGCCGTCGGTCGAGACGATGGAGCCGCCGCCGATGCCGATGGCGATGATGTCGGGCATCCGGAAGTTGGTCTTCACCTCGCCGATTTCGACGGCGACGCTGCTCTCGCGGGGGAAGCCCTCGGTGACCGCGCCCACGTCGGTCGTCGTACCGCCGACGTCGACGATGATGCCGTTTTCGACCTGTGAGAGGTACGCCGCGCCGCGAACCGAGTTCGAGGGGCCGCTGGCGACGGTGAAGATGGGGTAGCGGATGGCGTAGTCGACGCTCATCAGCGTCCCGTCGTTCTGGCCGAAGTAGAGGTTCGCGTCGATGCCGCGTTCGTCCATCGCCTCGACGAAGGCGTTCGCGGCCTCCGAGGCGACGCTCGTGAGCGCGGCGTTGAGCGCCGTCGCGTTCTCGCGTTCGAGCAGGCCCACGCTGCCGATTTCGTTCGAGACCGAGATGGGCACGTCGTCACCGACCTCCTCGCGGATGAGTTCCGCGACCCGCGTCTCGTGGTCGTCGCGGACGGGCGAGAAGACGCTCGTCACGGCGAAGGCGTCCACGTCGGAGAACTCGCGAATCTGCGCTCTGACCTGCTCCTCGTCGAGGTCGTTGAGGAGTCGGCCGTCGAACTCGTGGCCGCCGTCGAGGATGGCGACGTTGTTGCCGATGGCCGCGGCGAGGTCGTCGGGCCATTCGAGGAGCGGGCGGATGCTCTGGGTCGCGGGCGCGCCGATGCGGATGACGCCGACCTCGTTGAGGCCGCGCCGCTCCGTGATGGCGTTCGTCGCGTGGGTCGTGCCGAGCATCACGTAGTCGAGTTCGTTTTCGGAGACGCCGCTGTCGTCGAGGACCACGTCGAGGGCGTTGAGGATGCCCGAGGTGATGTCTTCTGTCGTGGGGGTCTTCGTCTTCGCGAGGAGGTTGTCGTCGCCGTCCATGACGACGGCGTCCGTGTTGGTGCCGCCGACGTCGATTCCGATTCGGTAGTCAGTCATGTCTGGGTTGCTGGAGAGTTTCGATTGGTTCGTAGTCGATGCTGTAATCGAAGTACGCCGGGCCGACGAGGTCGAGTCCCTCCTCGGTCCGCCACTTCGGTGAACACGGCATCCCGATGACCCGCACCCGGTGGCCGTAGGCGAGTCGCTCGGTGGTGACGGGGTCGCCCGTCTCGGCGTCCACGACCGTAATCAGGTCGGGGGTGCTCGCCACGACGCCGCGCTCTGAGTCGCGGGCGACGAGGTTCTCGTTTTGGAAGTCGAGGGCGAACGTCCGGCCCTCGCAGTCGTCGATGCCGTCGAGGGTCGCCTCACCGACGGCGAAGCCGCCTTGGGTCCGGCGCTCCACGTCGGTTATCTTCCCCGCGAACAGCTCGTAGCCGTCGGTGAGGTCGAGGACCGACTCGACGGGGTCACGCGAGCGGTGCTTGGCGGTGCGAATCGCCTCGCCGATGTCGTGGGCGAGCGACATCGAGTCGAGAATCGCGTGCTCGCGGACTTCCGCGCCGGAGAGCGCGTAGGTGCCTATCATGCACGCGCCGCCCATCTCGATGCTCGTCACGCGGGCGAACGCCTCGGCGTACTCGTTGCTGACGGTGTTCACGAGAAGCGAGTTGCCCTTCTCGTCGGCGATGCTCATCGGGGTCGCGCTGACGCCGCCCATCGTGAGCGTCACCATCTGCACCTCGGGGAACGCCCGGCCCATGCCGTCGGCGTCCACGAGGGGAAGCCCGAGCGCGGCGGCGACGGCGATGGGGACGGTGCTGTTCAGCCCGCCCGCCTCGATACTCATCGTCGCGTAGGCCTCCTGTCCGAGGTGCGTTTCGAGCGCCTCGAAGGCGGCCAACGCCTCGGTTCCCTTCGGCATCTTCTCGACCATCACGGTCGGCGCGCCGAGCATCGCGCTCGGGATGACGAGCGCGTCGTCGGGCACGTCTCGCGGGTCGATGAGGTCGACGGGACCGTGCTCTTCGATTGCCTGCTGTGCCATCAGCTTCCCGATGTAGGGGTCGCCCCCGCCGCCCGTCCCGAGGACGGTCGCGCCGGTGGCGAAGTCGTCGATGTTGTCTGTGGTTATCTTCATGGCTCTTGGTTCGATGCGACCCCCTCGTCGGCGACCGCCGCGACGGCCACCTCGGGCGCGTCGTCGAACGCGTCGGCGTACGCCTCGTCGTAGATGTGACACCGGACGCTGGGGCCGGCGTCGACCGCGACGAACGCCGGTTCGTCGGCCGAACACGCGTCGGTCGCGTAGGGACACCGCGTGTGGAACCGACAGCCCGTGGGCACGTCCCGCGGACTCGGAATTTCGCCCCGGAGCGGTTCGTGCCGCGGCTTGTACGCCTCTTCCTCGTCGGTCGTGACGGGAATCGCGGACAGAAGCGCCCGGGAGTAGGGGTGTCGCGGCCGCTGGAAGACCTCCTGCGTGGGGCCGCGCTCCTGAATCTCGCCGAGGTACATCACGGCCGTCTCGTCGGCGAAGTTGCGGACCAGAGAGAGGTCGTGGGTGATGAACAGGTAGGTGAGGCCGAACTCCGCCTGTAAGTCCTCGAGGAGCGCGATAATCTTCGCCTGCACGCTCACGTCGAGGGCGCTCGTCGGCTCGTCGAGCAAGAGCAGTTCCGGCTCGACCGCGAGCGCGCGGGCGATGTTCACCCGCTGTTTCTGCCCGCCGGAGAGTTCGTGGGGGTACTTGTTCCAGTACTCGTCGTTCAGTTCGACGCGTTCGAGCAGGTCGACCACGCGCTCTCTGAGGTCGGACGTCGGCACGCCGCGGGCCTTCAACGGGACCGCGAGCGACTTGCCGATGGTTCGTCGGGGATTCAGACTCGACGTGGGGTCCTGGAACACCATCTGGACGCGCGACCGGAGGCGAGCCAGTTGCTCGTCGGTCGCGTTCGTGATGTCCTCGCCGTCGAATCTGACGGTCCCGCCGGTCGCGCCGGTCAGGCCGATAATCGTCCGCGCGACGGTGCTTTTTCCGGAGCCGGACTCGCCGATGAGCGCGAGGGTCTCCCCGCGCTCGATGTCGAACGAGACGCCGTCGACCGCTTTCACGTAATCGGACGTGCGCTTGATGATGCCGCTTTTGACGGGGAAGTACTTCTCGAGGTCGTCGACGTCGAGCAGGGGTTCGGACACGTCAGTCACCCCCCGTCTGCTTGCCCGGCCTGCGGGTCATGTGACTCCGCGTCTCCTCGACGGTCGGCCGCTCGGACGCCGGGACGGCCTCGTCGTAGAGGACGCACTCGACGCCGGTCTGGGGGCCGCGCTCGTACATCTCCGGGCGGGCCTCCTCGCACTCGGCGGTGGCGTAGGGACACCGCGGCGCGAACCGACAGCCCGGCGGCGGGTCGAGATACTCGGGAATCGAGCCGTCGATGCCGGTCGCCATCTCGTCGCCCGTCAGGCGCGGAATCGACGCGATGAGCCCCTGGGTGTAGGGGTGTTTCGGGTTCTCGAACAGCTCGTCTGTCGGCGCGGTCTCGACGATGCGGCCGCCGTACATGACGTACACGCGGTCGCTCACCTGCCGGGCGACGCCGAGGTTGTGGGTAATCATCAGGACGCTCAGGTCGTGGTTCTCGATGAGGTCCGCGAGCAGGTCGAGAATCTGGTCGTGAATCGTCACGTCCAGCGCGGTGCCGATTTCGTCGGCGATGAGCAGGTCCGGCTCGTTCAGCAGGGCCTGCGCGATGAGCGCGCGCTGGCGCATCCCGCCGGACAGCTGCGACGGGTACGAGTCCATGATGTTCTCGGGGTCCGGCATCTGAACCTCGCGGAGCATCTCCACGACGCGCTTGCGCGCCTCGTCGCGCTCGCCGCTGAAGCGGCGGCGGAAGAACTCCACGACGCCCGTGTCGCTGTCGCCGCCGAACTGTGCGGTGTCGGTGAGCTGTTCCCCGATGGTGAACGTCGGGTTCAGACTCGACATCGGGTCCTGGAAGACGAGGCTCATCCGTTGGCCCTTGACGCGCTCGAACTCGCGGTCCGAAAGCGACAGCAGTTCCGTCCCGTCGAACGTGATGTCGCCGCTGACGCGGGCCGGCGGCTGATTCAGGAGGCGGAGGATGGACTTCATCGTCACCGACTTACCACAGCCGGTCTCGCCGGCGATGGTGACGACCTCGCCTTTGCCGATAGAGAGATTGACGCCGTCGATGACCTCCGCGAGGCCGTCGAACGACTCGAAGCCGACTTCGAGGTTCTCGACGGTCAAAAGCGGGTTCTCGGCGACCGGCTCGTCGAGTCTCATCGGTTCACCTCCACGTCGAACAGGTCACGGAGGCCGTCACCGAGCATGTTGAACCCCATCACGAGGACGAAGATGGCGAGGCCGGAGAAGACGCTCACCCACCACGAGTCGGGCAGGTACGACGTTCCTTGGCTGACCATCGTACCGAGCCCGGGTTGGGGCGGCTGGACGCCGACGCCGATGAACGACAGCCCCGCGCCGATGAGGATGACGAAGCCCGCGTCGAGGGTCACCTTGACCAGAATCGGCGACAGCGTGTTCGGGAGAATCTCTCGAAAGAGGATGTGCGGCGTGCTCGCGCCGGCGAGCTTCGCGGCCTGCACGTACTCCTCGCTGCGCTCGCTGGCGACGATGCTCTGGACGAGGCGGGCGTGCCACGTCCACCACAGCGCCGCGATGGCTATCATCGCGTTCGTCAGCGTCGGTTCCAAGGCCGACGTGATTGCCAACGCCATCACGAGCGGCGGTAAGGCGAGCGCCGTGTCGGTCGCCCGCATGATAATCGTCTCGGTCCAGCCGCCGTAGTAGCCGGCGACGAGGCCGAGCAGCACGCCCACGGGGACGCCGAAGCCGAGGACGACGGCCACGAGCATGAGCGACAGCCGGTAGCCGAAGAGGATGCGCGAGAGCACGTCGCGGCCGACGTGGTCGGTCCCCAGCGGGTGGTCGACGCTCGGCGGCTGAAGCGTGTTCGAGAAGTCGGTGAACTTCCCGGCGTGTTCGGGGTACGGCGCGACGACGGGCGCGAAGACGGCGAGCAGGACGATGGCGATGATGATGCCGAGACCGACGACGCTCATCGGCCTGCTGGTAAAGCGCTTCCACGACCGTTGCCAGAGTTCGCGGCGCTCGGCCGAGACGACCCGGTCGAGGACGCTCGCTGACTCGGCGCTCATGTCGCCTCCTCCATCGCCAGTCTGATGCGCGGGTCGACGCGACCCAACAGCACGTCGACGAGGAAGTTGATGCTCACGAACGCGACGCCGATGGTCATCGTGACGCCGACGACGGCGTTGAAGTCGTTGTTCAGCACCGCGGTGACGCCGTAGGACGCGAGGCCGGGCCACGAGTAGACGAGTTCGATGAGGAACGCGTTGCCCAGAAGCGAGGCGTACAGCAGCCCCAGAATCGTGAGCGTCGGGATGAACGCGTTCTTGAGCGTGTACTTGTACGTGACGAGCCACGAGGGGAGGCCGAAGCCGCGTTCGGCCTCGACGTAGTCTTGGTCTTTCACGTCAATCATGCTCGACCGGGTGATGCGCATCACCTGACCGATGCCGGCGAGCGAGAGCGCGAGCGCCGGGAGGATGATGTGCGCCCACGCGTCGACGTGGGCCGCGAGGTTCCCCGACAGCAGGGTGTCCACGAGCAGGAAGCCCGTGAACCGCGAGACGCCCGAGCCGAACTCCGAGCCGAGCCGCCCCGTGATGGGGAGCCATTCGAGCAGGTAGCCGAATATCAGCTGGAACATGATTGCGATGAAGAAGCCGGGCACGCTCACGCTGAAGAACGCGACGAGCCGCGTCGCGTTGTCGGCGAGCCCGTCTTTGTTCTGCGCGGCGATGACGCCCAGCGGGATGCCGATGACGACGGTGAGGAACATCGACACCGTGATGAGTTCGAGCGTCGCCGGCAGGTAGTAGACGATGTCGGTGCTGACCGCGCGCTTCGTTTCGAGGCTCGTGCCGAGGTCTCCGACGAGCAGGCCCCGCATGTAGTCGAGGTACTGCAACGGAATCGGCTTGTTCAGGCCCATCTCGGCGGCGAGTGCCTGCACCTGCTCTTCGGACGCGAGCGCGCCGAGGGCCATTCGCGCGGGGTTCCCGGGGAGCACTCGTGACGTGGTGAAGATGATTATCGACAGGCCGATGAGACTCACGAGGATGCCCGCGAGCCGGCGCACGAGATACTGCCAGTACTTCATTCTTGGTAGAAGTCGGGGAACCAGTAGTCGAAGCTCATCGACGGCCGGAAGGTGTAGCCCGCCACGTCGGCGGCGAAGGCGTGTTTCTTCGACTGGACGAAGATGAACAGGTCGGGGTACTGGTTCGCGATGCGTTCTTGCACCTCGGCGTACAGTTCGGCGCGGGCGTCGGCGTCGACCGTCGAGCGCGCCTCGTCGATGAGGGAATCGACGTTCTCGTCTTCGAGGTGTTCCATGCTCATCCACGTCGAGGCGGCCTCGGAGTGGTACTGGTTGTAAAACACCGTGTCGGGCGAGGGGTACACCGGCCCGTAGAACACCTGATTGATGTGCGGCGTGTCCTCGACGCTCGTGGCGAGTTCGGTCATCGTCCCCCACGTCTGGGGGTTCAACTCGACGTCGATGCCGATTTCGTCCATGTTCTGCTGGAACAGCAGCCCCATCTTCTCTTCGAGGCCGTAGTCCTTCACGTAGGTGTTCTGGACGGTGATGTCGCCCTCCTCGTAGCCGGCGTCGGCGAGAATCTGCCGCGCCCGCTCGGGGTCGTAGGTCGGCTGGACGATGTCGTCGTTGTGGACGCCGAACGACGACGGGAGCGGGCCCTGCGCGGGGAGCGACCCCGGCGCGATTTCGTTGCGTGCCGTCTCGTAGTCGAAGCCGTAGGCCATCGCCTCGCGGACCGCGGGGTCGTCGGTCGGGGCCTTCTGGGTGTTGATTTTGAAGTAGAACGTCGTCACCGTCGGCACCGACTCGACGCGGATGTCGTCTTCGGCAGCGAGCGCCTCGTAGGTCTCCTCGCTTTGGTACTGGCTCGACATGTCGAGTTCGCCCGTCTTCATCAGCGAGCGGACGGTCGGGTCGTTGGTGATGATTTGGACGGTGACGTTGTCGTACGCGCCGTCTTTGAACGACCCCCAGTAGTCGGCGTAGCGGCTGAACGAAATCTGCGCCTGCCGCTCGAAGCCCGCGAGTTCGTACGGACCGGAGCCGGCGTCGTTGTCGTTGAGGAACGACTGGCCGTAGTCGCCGCGGTCACCGAAGTCGCCGTCTGCGGCGTTGTCGAGGACCAGTTGTTTGTCCACGACGAACAGGAGCACGAGCGTCGCGAGGAACGGCGAGTGGACGCGGTCGAGCGTGAACGACACGGTCCGCTCGTCTTCCACGGTCACGTTCTCCTTCGAGAGCACGTTCCCGAGCAGCGACGAGTAGCCTTGGTTGATATCGAGGAAGCGTTCGGCCGAGAACTGCACGTCCTCCGCCGTAACGGGGTTGCCGCTGTGGAACGTCGCGCCCTCGCGGAGCGTGAACGTGTAGGTCTGGTTGTCGTCCGAGACGGTCCAGTCCTCCGCGAGGTGCCCCTGCAAATTCCCCTCCGTATCGGGGAACACGAGCGGGTCGTAGAGGTTGACCAACGCGAGCACCTGCGTGTAGTCGGTCCCCTTCGCGGGGTCGACGGTCCCGAAGCGCTGGGTCGCGCTCATGCGGAGCGTCGAACTGCCCGAGTCGCCGCCGGACGACGACTCCGTCTCTGTCTCCTCGTCGTCGCCGCCCGAGGCCGTGGTCTGTTCTTGGCCGTCGTAGCTCTCGCCGCCGCCGGAACAGCCCGCGAGACCGGCGATTCCGGCCGTCCCGAGCGCCTTGAGGAAGTTCCGCCGACTCGCCGCGTCTCCGAACCGAGCGCGGACCGACTCCGACGCCGAACCCACCTGCGACCGCATCTGTGTGATGTCTTTTCTCGACATACGTTACTCATTCTCACAGAGGTGCAATGGAACATAAAGATACCGTATAGTAACCTAAAACAATATTCCTGGTTCAAAACGGAATACTTGGTGAACAATATGGAACAATGTGGCTGTCTGTCGTCTGCCACACGTCTAGTCGTGTCTCCGTAATCGACGGACTGCACGACCGTCCGAAGCACGTCACCGGCTGTCGTGGACGATTGGAAGTATTAGTTTTCCGCCCGCTGGCGCTCGCTCGCCGCTCGCGCCCGCGCTCTCCCCGCTACTGCGACGAGAGTCCGTTCCCGACTATACAGTTCTCGGTCGTTCGAGACGGATTATTATAAGAATACAATGATATTTTGAAACCTGACAAATTTATCCCGGTCTCATAAGATTTCTAACATAAATTCATAAAACGGATTCTAAAACGCCTATTTATGGCTATAATATCGGTTTTATACCCTTACCACGGGATACTTATTAATCATTGTGACTCGACAACTGATTGCCTATATATCTGAAATCCTATATTTTAAGAAGACTATGTGTTTATTTACTTTTTATGTCCTCACACAAGACGCTGTTCCGAACCGTCTCTCCGGCTTGGTTGCACCCGACTCGTTCGCCCCGTTCCATCTCGCAGAAGTGATTCTGAAATCGGAAATCTAGTTGACAATTTGGCACGTGGAGTGACTCGGACGACGCTTAAGTCCCCGCGGGGAGAACGACCACTCGATGGCATGGGAGTTCGAGCGGGTCGCGGGTCCGTTTCGGGCCACCGAGGGCCCGATTTGGACCGGCGACGCGGTTCGATTCACGGAGATAAAGGAGCATCAGGTCCTCGAATACGACCCGGAGACGGGAGAGACGTGCGTCTACATCGACTCGACCGCCGGCGCGGTCGGCCTCCACGAGGGACGCGACGGCGAACTGTACGCCTGCGAGGCCGAGGGCCACCGCATCGCCGCGTTGACACCGGGTGAATCCGCGTCGGTCGTCGTCGACGAGTTCGAGGGGACGCCGCTCAACGGGCCGAACGACCTCGAAATCGACCGCGACGGGGATATCTGGTTCACCGACCCCGACGACAAAGACCGGGGGCTGCTCGGTCACACCTCCGTCTTCCGCGCCGAGCGGGTGGATGCGGACGCGAGCGACGGCTGGCGACTTGTCCGCCTCACAGACGAGATGGACCGACCGAACGGCATCCTCCTCTCGCCGGACGAGTCGCGACTGTACGTCGCAGAATGCACCTACGGCCCGGACCAAGAGACCGACCTGCGGGCCTATCCGATTCGCGACGACGGGTCGCTCGGCCCCCGCGAGATACTGCACGACTTCGGTGACCATCGCGGTATCGACGGCATGACGCTCACGGAGTCGGGCGACATCGTCGCCTGCGCCGGCTGGGAGAAAGGCGGCCCGGGACCGTCGATATACGTGTTCTCCCCGGAGGGCGAGGTGCTCGAACGTCACCCGTTCCCCGAGAACCGCCCGACGAACTGCACGCTCGGCGGGCCGGACGGCTCGACGCTCTACGTCGCGGACATGACGGGCAGCCTCTACGCGGCCGAGACCGACCGCTCGGCGTACGTTCGCTTCTGACCGAAACGGGACCGCGAGGACAGAGACGCTGGAGTGGCTGTCGTCGGAATCGACCCCGACCGCGGCGACTCCGACGCGGGCGTCTCAGCGGAGCGGTTCGAACGCGTCGAGCCCCGCTTGGGACGCTTCCATGTCTTCGGACACCGCGCCGCCGCTCGCGCCGACCGCGCCGACGACGACGCCGTCGTGTTCGACCGGGAACCCGCCGCCGAAGACGACGACGCGACCGTTATCGGTGGTGTGGAGGCCGTACACGTCGCCGCCGGGTTCGGCTCCTTCCTTCAGTTCGTGGGTGGGCTTCTTCACCGCGGCCGCGGTGTAGGCCTTGTTCTGTGCGATGTTGCTCGCGACGAGCTTCGCGCCGTCCATCCGGCGAAAGCCGAGGAGGTTCCCCTCGCTGTTCGTCACCGCGAGGTTCAGCGGAACGCCGAGTTCCTCGGCTTTCTCCTCCATCGCGTCGAGAATCGTCTTGGCTTCGGCTAGCGTCAGCTCTTGTACCATCGACTCGACCGTCGGCGGCTCGGAGCAAAAATCCACCGCTCACGGGGAGAACCGCCGCCGGAACGGCCACAGACGGCGATGCGGCTATTCGAACCGAATCGAACGCTGCGGACTCGACTGCGCGTGTTCGCGTTCGCGTTCCCCTGTCGTCGTCGCGTCGGCTTGAACGTACGGGTTACCGCGGGAGGGCGTTCCCCGACCGCTCGAACGACGCCACGTCGCCGGCGTCGGCGGCGTCGATGAGGTCGTTGTTGACGAACAGGCGCTCGTCGGCCGTGTCCGACAGCGAGAGGAACGTTCCCGTTCCCTCGGTCGCCCGCGAGTTCCGAACCGTGATGTCCGTCGTGTCGGAGAGCGAAATCGCCGCCGCGTCGTCGTCGCGGTGGGCCTGTCGGCCGACGAAGCCGTCGACCAGCAGGCCGTCCACGTCCTCGCAGGCCAGTCCGCTCCGGTAGTAGTCGGGCAGGTCGCCGTCGTCGTCCCACTCGACGGTCACGTCGCGCATCGTCACGTCGCGGGCGTTCTCGACGTGGACGCCGGCGATGTCGTTGGCGAAGATGGGCGTGACGACCGAACTCGGCTGGAGGTCGAAGTTGCCGCCCACCTCGTCGGCGTGCTCGCTTCCGGCGAGGTCGATGCGGACGTTGTCGAACTCGATGGTCTCGATATCGGCGTCCGCGGAGCCGTAGACGAGCGCGCCGTTCTCGCTGCGCGCGACGATGTTCGAAAAGCGCACGTTCCGAATCCCGCCGAGGTCGGTGTCGCCGTCCCGCGGGACCGACGTGACGTAGATGGGCTCGCCTTTGCCCCACCACGGGCCGGGGAGCATGTTGGAGTTGACGACGATGTCGGTGAAAAGCACGTTCTCGACGACGCCCGAGTCGCGGTGCTGGATACCGAGGCCGCGGTTCGATTCCTGCACGACGATGTTCTGGAACAGGCAGTCGCGAATCGTGTCGTCGGTGCCCGAGCCGAACTTGATGGCGCAGGCGCTCGACCGGAGCGTGCAGTTCGTCACGACGATGCCCTCGCAGGTCACCGGCTCGTCGGGGCGCGCGCCGAAGGTGATGCTGTCGTCGCACGACTGGATGGTGCAGTCGGAGATGTGGACGTTCTTCGTGTCGCCGAGCGCGATGCCGTCGCAGTTCGGGATGAGCAGGTGGTTGAGGATGTCGACGCCGCGGATATCGACCTCCTCGGTCCCGTGGAACGACAGCGTCCACGCGGGCATGTCGCGGATGGTCACGTCGCGGACGCGGACGTTCGTACAGTTGTTGAACCGGAACATCGGCCCGGGCCGGAAGTCGGGCTTGGCGACGGGCCAGCCGTCCGTCCCCTCAGTCCGCGAGAGGTAGGCGTCGCCCTGCCGCGCCTCGTGGGGGCCGTTCGAGATGAGCGGGTGCGACGCGCTCTCGTTGGAGTGGCCCTGAATGGGCGTGTCCATCCGCATGAACTCGGTCCCGAGGCCGTCGAACTCGCCCTCGCCGGCGATGGTGACGTTCTCCACGTCCTCGGCGAGGAAGAAGATGCGCTCGTTGTCGGGGCCGATGAACTTGTCCGTGTATTCGGATTCGTCTTTCGCGGGGCTGACGACCGCGCCGGCTTCCAGATAGAGCGTCACGTCGCTTCGGAGGTGGACGGTTCCGACGGTGTACGTCCCGCTGGGGACGGTGACGGTCCCGCCGCCGGACTCCGAGCAGTCGTCGATGGCCGTCTGAAACGCCTCGGTCTGGAGGTCGTCCGTCTCGTCGGCGTAGGCTGTCACGTCGAAGGCACTCGCTGCGGGTGGCATGTACCCGTACCGTCGCGGTGACCTATCTTTATACTACTGGTGGTCGGAGTTCGGCCGTGAGTGATGCTCGCCCAAACGTCCTGTTCGTGATGACTGACCAGCAGCGGTCGGACACGATTCAGGCGCTCGGAAACAGTCGAATCCACACCCCGAACATCGACCGACTCGTCGACCGCGGCGTCTCGTTCACCAACGCCTACTCGCCGGACCCGATCTGCATCCCGGCGCGGCACACGATTCGAACCGGCTGTGAGGCCGTCTCGACGGGCTACCTCGGGAACGAAAAGCGCGACGCGCGACACCTCGAAGACCGGTGCGGCCCCTTCCTCGCCCGGAGCATGCGCGAGCGGGGCTACCGGACGTTCCTCGTCGGAAAGTACCACGCCCACCCGCGCGACATCGACCTCGGCTACGACCACCACCTGAGTTTCGAGGCGTTCCGCGAGGAGACCGGCCACGAGGTCAAGACGACCGCCCGGCAGGGCGCGATGGTCCATCTCCCCCAGCAGAACCGACTCCCGCCGGACGACAACTACGAGGCGTGGATGACCGACCGCGCGGTGGATCTCGTCGGCCGCGACACCGACGAGCCGTTTTTCGGCCTCGTCTCGTACGAACCGCCGCACCCGCCGTTCGCGCCGTCGCCGCCCTTCGACCGGATGTACGACCCCGAGCGGCTCGGAAACCCGGTGAAAGGTGACCTCGAAACCGACCACATGGACGAGAAGATTCCCGCCCAGAACCACCACTTCTGGACGACCCGCGAGGGCGGCATCGACGACACCACCGTCCGGGTCATCAAGGCGTACTACTACGGGATGATTTCGGAGGTCGACCGCCGAATCGGTCGCCTGCTCGACGCGGTCGAGGCCCGCGACGACGCCGACAACACCCTCATCTGCTTCTTCTCGGACCACGGCGAACTCCTCGGTGACCACCGCGGCTGGGAGAAGTCGTCGTTCTTCGAGTCGTCGTGTCGCGTCCCGTTTCTCGTGAGTTGGCCCGCGGAGCTTCCGGCCGGCGACCGCCGCGACGACCTCGTGGCACTCACCGACCTGTTCGGTATCGCGACGACCGCCGCGGGCGACCAGGAACTCCGAGATGGCGTCGACGTGCTCGGGACGATTCGGGGCGACGCGGAGCCGAGAGAGCGGCTGTTCGGCTACCACCGGACGCCGCGGCTCCCACCGAACTTCACCGGAATGGTCCGCGAGGGTCGCTGGAAGTACGTGTTCATGCGCAACGGCGGCCGCGAACAGCTGTTCGACCTCGCGGCCGACCCGAACGAACTCGACGAGTGCGCCGCCGACAACCCCGAGGTCGTCGCCGAACTCCGCGACGCGCTGGCGGCGAAGCTGACCGACGCGGGCGCGGACGAGTTCGTCGAGAACGGGACGCTCCGACGCGCGCCGTACCAGGAAATCGACATGGGTCGGCTCGTCCGCGAGCCGTACCCCGAGGAGCCGGCGGACGTGCTGGACTGACGGCCCGGCGTCGCCGGGTTCTCCCCCCTGCTCTCCCCGCCGTCCGGTCCCCGAAATCGTCGCTCCCGCCGTACTTTTATGACCGTTCCGCGTAACCGACTACCACGAATGGAGATCAGCGACATCCGTACCATCCGGTTCAGCTGTGCGTCCCACATCGACCCCGACGAGAAGGGTCACGGCCACCCCGGCGAGCCGAGGGAGTCGACGCGGACCATCACCCACGTCGTCGTCGACGGCGGCCCCGACGGCTACTGCCGCGGCGGCCACGAGGCGGCCAACGAGTTCGCCAAGAAGCACCTCGTCGGCGAGAACCCGCTGTACCGCGAGAAGCTCTGGCAACTGCTCTGTCGGGCCGAGCGACTGAACAAGGGAACGCTCACTGACAAGCGCGTCGCGCCCATCGACTGCGCGCTCTGGGACATCGCCGGCAAGGACGCCGGCCTCCCGGTCTACCAACTCATCGGCGCGGCCCGTGACTCGGTCCCGGCGTACGGCAGTACGATGGTCGGTGACGACGACCCCGACGGACTCGGCTCGCCCGAGGCGTACGCAGACTTCGCCGAGGAACTCGTCGCGGAGGGGTATCAGGCCGTCAAACTCCACACGTGGATGCCGCCGTTCGGTGACGACCCCGAACAGGACATCGCCGCCTGCCGGGCGGTCCGCGAGCGCGTCGGCGACGACATCGACCTCATGCTCGACGCCCACCACTTTTACAGCCGGAGCGAGGCCAAGAAAATCGGGAAGGCGCTCGAAGACCTCGACTTCCGCTGGATAGAAGAGCCGATGGACGAACACTCGATGTCCTCCTACGAGTGGCTCTCGAACGAACTCGATATCGCCGTCGTCGGCCCCGAGACCGCCGAAGGTCGGATGCACACCCGCGCCGAGTGGATTAAGCGGGACATCGCAGATATCATCCGCGTCGGCGTCTACGACGTTGGCGGCCTCACGCCGGCGCTGAAGGCGGTCGGCCTCTGCGAGTCGTTCAACATCGAGTGCGAGATTCACGGCCGCGACGCGCCGAACCTCCAACTACTCGGGACGATGGCGTTCCCCGGCCGGTACTACGAGCGCGGCCTCCTGCACCCGAAGCACGACTACGAGACGTACTTCCCCGGTCTCGAACACCCGCCGGACGAAATCGACGACAACGGCGTGGTCGAACTGCCGCAGACGCCCGGCCTCGGCTACGCGTTCGACTGGGACTACATCGACGCCAACCGCGTCGCGTAACTGCCTCGGCGGGCGGGACGGAACGACCCCGGGTGCGACGAGAGAGAGAACGACGACGCGACGGCGGTCGCTCGCGAAACGCTATCCCCGTTTTTCCGAGTGGTGATTCAGTTCGCCGTTCCGGTCGGTGGCCGAGTCTCGGAGGTCAATTGTACGCGCCCCAGAGTCGGAGCAACAGATAGCCGCCGACGGCGACGCCGACGAGCGAGATGCCCCAGACGCCGAACATTCCTGCAATCGTCCCGTCGAGGACGAAACGCGCGAGGAGAATCATGCAGACGCCGGCGAGCGCGGTCATAATGAAGTTCCGGTTCGACGCCGCGGCCTTCCGGAGCGAAGGCACGCGCGATGCGTTGACTGACATACGTACCCACACGGTCGCTCTCCGCACACAAATAGATACTGCTCGCTCGGAGGTCGTTCGACCGGCTCGGACGGCTCTGCGGGGCGAAAACGTGGTGCTGGAAAGCGGCTGACGGTCAGCGGTCGGTGGTCGGCGGTCGATAGTTGGCCGCGCACGGCGTCCGCGACCCCGGTTCAGTCGTCGACGATGCTCGGACTGTCCCAGTACTCGTGGTCTTCGTCGGCGCGGAAACACCGCGCGGCGTGGCCGGTCTCGTCTTCGAACGCGCCCGGGTCGTTCGTCTCACAGACCTCGCGCGCCTTCGGACAGCGCGGGTGGAAGTGACAGCCGCTGGGCCGGTTCGTCGGGTCGGGGATGTCGATTTTCCGAATCGGAAGGTCGTCGTCCTCGTCTCCTTCGTAGAGGTTCGGGGTCGCCCACTTCAGCGCCTGCGTGTAGGGGTGCTGAGGGTCACCGATGACCTGCTCTATCGGCCCGACTTCGACGATGCGGCCGAGGTACATGACGGCGATGCGGCCGCCGGACTTCTCGGCGATGTACCGGGCGTTCGAGAGGTCGTGGCTGATGAAGACGTAGGAGGTGTTGAACAGGTCTTGCAGTTCGAGCATCAGGTCCATCATCTCCACCCGGAGGCTCACGTCGAGGGCGCTGATGGCCTCGTCGGCGAGGATGACGTCCGGGTTCAAAAGCAGCGACCGAACCAACACGACGCGCTGTTTCTCGCCGCCCGAGAGCTGGTGGGGGAACCGCTCGACGAAGTCCTCGGCGGGCGTGAGCCCGACGCGTTCGAGGAGCGCGTAGATGCGCTTTCGGCGCTCCTCCTCGCCGAGGTTCGGGTTCCACTTTTTCAGGGGGAGCATCAGCGAGGTGAGGATGCGCTGGTTCGGATTCAGCGCGCTGCCGGGGTCCTGGTGGATAATCTGGAGCGACCGCCGAATCTCCGAGAACGGGATGTCCGGGTCGCGGCTGTTTTTCGCCTCCCAGATATCCTGTCCGCGGTAGGTAATCGAGCCGTGGGTCGGCTCCTGCGCGCCGATGATGGCCTTTCCGAGCGTCGACTTACCGCAGCCGGACTCGCCGATGAGCGTGACCACGTCGTTTTCCCCGATGTCGAGCGAGATGCCGTCGACGGCGCGGACCGTCTGTCGCTCGCCGAACAGGCCGAGGAAGCCGCTGCTGTCCGTGAAGTGGACCGATACGTCGTCCACCGAGAGGATGGAGTTATCGACGCTCATTCGGCCTCACCGCCCTCTTCGGCCGCTTCCATCGCGGGAATCGGAATCTCGTCGGACACGTCGTCGTGGTAGAAACACGCGGTTCGGTGGCCGCCGCCGCGGTCCGCCATCGGTGGCTCCGCCTCCGCGCAAGACTCGTCGGCCATCGGGCACCGCGGCCGGTACGAACAGCCGGGGATGTTGGTCACCGGGTCGGGCTTCGACCCCGAGATGGACTGCATCTCCTCGATGGGGGCGTTCAGGTCCGGCGTCGCGTTGAGGAGCGACCGCGTGTAGGGGTGCGCGGCGTCGTACAGTATCTCCTCGGTCGAGCCGATTTCGACGATGTCGAACGCGTACATCACGACGAGCCGGTCCGCGAGCTTGGTGAGAAGCGGCAGGTCGTGGGTGATGAAGATAATCGTCAGGTCGTACTCCGCTTTGAGCTCCTTGAGCAGCGAGACGATAGAGCGCTGCATCAGGAGGTCGAGCGCGGCGGTCGGCTCGTCCATCACGAGCACCTCCGGTTCGAGGATGAGCGCGAGCGCGACGAGCGCGCGCTGTTTCATCCCGCCCGAGAGCTCGTAGGGGTACGAGTCGAGGACGCGGTCGGGGTCTAAGTAGAGGTCGCCCAGAATCTTGCGGGCGCGGTCGAGCCCCGCCTCCACGTCGCGGTTGTGGTCTTCGAGGGTCTCCCTGAAGTGGCCGCGGACCTTCTTGACGGGGTTGAACGAGCTCATCGCGCCTTGGAACACCATGGCGACTTCGCCCCAGCGGAACTTCCGCAGCTCTTCCTCGTCGAGGTCGAGCACGGAAATCGGCTCGCCGCCGTCGGGCGGGTAGTAGGTAACTTCGCCGGAGGTCTCCCCCGGGCTGACGACCGCGTTCATCAACGCGGACGAGGTCATGGACTTGCCGCTGCCGCTTTCGCCGACCATCCCGAGCGTCTCGTTGCGGTAGATGTCGAAGTCGACGTTGCGGACGACTCTCGATTCGCCTCGGTTGGTCCCGAAAGTGACCTCCAGGTCGCGGACTTCGAACACGACGTCTTGGTCGGGGTCCGAGTCGTTCTGATTCGACGTTCGCATTGCTTGGTTGGTAGTCATCGTCTGGTTATAGGTGTTGGCACGGGGTCAGTCCCCGCCGGTCGCCTGCGATTGGTTGTTCTTCGAGGTGCCTTTCTTCGAGGTGTTCGCGTGGCGCGCCCGGAGGCGGACGTTGAACAGGCTGTCGAGCCCCTGCGACAGGAGGACGAGCCCGAACGACAGCAGGAAGATACAGACCATGGGCGCGACCATCCACGGGAGCATGTCCGGGCGGGTGAGCGCGTTGCCCTCGTACGCGAGGTTCATCATGACGCCCCAGTTGAACGTGGTGAACGGCAGGATGCCGAGGAAGTACAGGCCCACGGACTCGAAGATGATGCGCCGCGAGGTGAGCGCCCCGTTTATCATCACGTACGGCATGAGCTGCGAGAGGATGTCCCGACGGAGAATCGACGACAGCGGGATGCCCATGATTTCGGACGCCTCGACGTAGGACTCCTCGCGGATGCTCAGCACCTGCGAGCGGACGGTCCGCGCCAGCCCCGGCCAGTTGTCGATGCCGAGGAAGACCCCGACGATGTAGGGGTTCTCGGGCTGGAAGATGGCCGTGATGACGATGATGAGCGGCAGACCCGGAATCGTGATGACCACGTCGGTGACGGTCATCAGGAACGAGTCGATGCGCGTGCCGTGTTCGAAGCCGGCGACGACGCCCACGAGAGCGGCGAAGCCGACGCTCACGACCGCGCCCGCGAATATCATCTTGAACATGCCCGGCGTCGCGTGGATGAGCTGGGCGTGAATCGGCTGGCCGAACACGTCGGTGCCGAGCGGGTACGCCAGCGATTCGAACGGCGCGGCGAGGACGGGCGCGTCACCGCTCGTCGGTCGCTCGACGAGCCAGACGCCGACGGTGCCCATGAGGAGGAAAAAGGCGAGAATCGCGCCGCCGACGAGCGCGCGCCAGTCGTCGGCCGCGATGCGCGCGGGTGCGATAACGTTCATTTCGAGGAATCGCTTTGCGCGGTCGGCACCCGATTCGGGGTCCGGGTCGATGTCCTCCTCGTAGAGGTCTTTCAGGTCGAACGTGTCGGAATGTGCTTCACTCATGGTTACTCCTCACCCACCGAGATGCGCGGGTCGATGAGCGTGTACGTGAGGTCCGCGATGAAGATAGCGGTCAGCGAAATCGCCGTGAACACGAGGAGCGTGCCCATCAACAGCGGGTAGTCCTGCGTCTTGACCGCCTCGAACATCAGGAGGCCCATGCCCGGGTACGCGAACACCTCCTCGACGATGACGGCGCTGCTGAAGACGCCGGCGATGCCGATCATGAACTGCGTGTACATCGGGAGGATGGAGTTGTGCCCGAGGTACTGCGTGGCGATGCGGGTCTCGCGGAGCCCGCGGAGTTGCGCCACGCGGATGTAGTCCTCGCCGAGGACGCGAACCGCGTTCCCGCGCATGGCGAGCGCGCCGGAGGTCGCGAGCGCGCCCATCGAAATCGCCGGGAGCGCCGCGTGTTGCACGAGACTGAGCATGAACTCCGGATTGTACCCCGCGGCGATGCCCGAGCCGATTCGGCCGCCGGTCGGGAAGTAGTTGTTCTGGATGGCGAGGAAGTAGATGAGCACGACGCCGACGATGTAGTACGGAATCGAGTTGAGTCCGATGATGAGCGATGACACCGTGGAGTCGAACCGCGACTTCTCCCGGTAGGCCGTCATCACGCCGAGGAAGATGCTCAGCGAGTAGCCCAGCGCGAGCGCGTAGACGCTGATGAACATCGACCACGGGATGCGCTGCATGATGAGCGTCGTGACCTCCTCGTTTTTGAAGAACGAGGTGCCGAGGTCCTGCCGGAGAATCACGTCAGACGCGTAGTTGAAATACTGTACGTGCATCGGCTGGTCCGGGTTCACGTTCGTGTAGAGCTGTATCATCCTGTTCAGTCGGTCGATATCGACGCTCCCGCCGCTCTGCGAGAGGATCACGCTCCGCATCGCTTCCGTCGGGCCACCGGGCATGGCCTGGTACAGCAGAAACGAGACCGTCATCGTGACGAAAAACGTCAGTATCGCTTGCCCGAGACGCTTCAACAAATACTTTGGTGTCATTATTAATAGTTTGGCTTCTAGCGTGAGAGAGCTTAATTGTGGTGGTTAAGCCCGTCGAGGCTGCCGTCTCACCTCACTGCGAGTTGGAGCTAATCCATCCGTTTTTGAAGGAGAACTCGCCCGGTCGGTTCGTGTTGAGTTCGTAGTCGTCGCCCGTCGGCATGGAGAAGTCCTGCGTGTCGCCCCAGTAGCCGGAGTCCTCCTCGACGAAGACGAAGTCGGGAAGCGCGTAGTTGAACCACTGGACGAGGTCGCGGGTCCGCTCTCTGACCTGCTCTGCGGACTCGGAGTTCGGCAGGTCGTTCATCAGCTGTGCGGGCTGAATCTCTTTGCCGCTGCCGGAGATTTCGGTCGCGCCGACCTCGCTCGGGATGGTCGTCGTAAAGGGCTTGCCCGTCGGGCCGGTCTCGTTTCCACTGGAGGGGTCACCGACCTCGATGCCGTAGAAGTTGTTCGAGAAGTACGCCGTCGGGTGCCACAGCGCCTTCGCGACGTGCCATATCCAGAAGATGTCCGCCTCGTACGTTTGGAGGCGCTGGTAGTAGTCGGTCGAGCTGACCGTGCTGATTTCGGTCTGGATGCCGAACGCGTTGAGCTGGTCGTTGAAGACCTTCGTCGCCTGCACCTGGGTGTTGTTGTTCTGCGTCAGGACCGTGAAGGTGAACGACTCGCCGTCCGGGTCGACCCACGTCCCGTCTTCCTTGGTGTAGCCGGCGTCTTCGAGCAGTTGCGTCGCCGCGTCGAGGTCCTTGCCGACCGGGTAGTCGATGAGCTGGTCGACGAAGTCCTCGCCGAGGTACTC
Organism: Haloferax sp. Atlit-48N; assembly: GCF_003383015.2. Lineage (NCBI taxonomy): Archaea > Methanobacteriati > Methanobacteriota > Halobacteria > Halobacteriales > Haloferacaceae > Haloferax > Haloferax sp. Atlit-48N. The sequence goes on from NZ_CP137693.1 coordinate 286,980, forward strand.
CTCGTGAATCGTCGAGCGCAGCGCCGTCTGGTTCTCGGCGGGTGCGCCGACGGTCCCGGCCTGCCGCATCGCGGCGACCATCGACTCGAAGTCCACCGCGTTGACGATGGCGCGCCGGACCGGGAGCCGCGCGATGTGCTCGTTTTTGAAGTTGAACGTGAACTTCTGCGTGCGGAACCAGTTGAGTCGGTAGACGTTCTCGATGTTGTCCGGGTACCGGGACTGCTGGGACTCCGACATGAGCACGTCGGGGTTCATGTCGAGCTGGTCGTTCACCGACAGCGACTCCACGTCGGCGGTCGTCTCGGGGATGATGCGCACCTTCGGGATGTCCGTCCGGCTCGCGTACGGGTGGTCTTCGAACTTCTCGAGGACGGTCTCCGAGGAGTTGAAGCCGGTGACGCGGTACAGCGCGTTGCCGAGCCCCTCGTCGATGAGCTGTTGGGTCGTGATGCTCATGTCGAGGAGGTCGCTCGTCACGCTCTCGCGCTCGCTCTCACTCGATGCCTCCTCGTAGCGGGTGAGGTATTCGCGGTAAATCGACCGCGGGGTGTTGACGAACGTCTCGGCGACGTTCGCCTTCATCAGGTTGGGCGAGACGGCCGTCTTGAACGTCCGCTCGATGGTGTAGTCGTCGACCAGCGTGTTGCTCTCGATGGGCGACTGCTCGGGCGATTGCAGGCGGTCGATTTCGAGACCGATGTAGTAGTCTTCGGCCGTCAGGTCGTCGCCGTTCCACCACTTGAACCCCTCGGGGAACGTCAGCGTGAGCGTCCGCCCGTCGACGGTCATGTCTTCGAGCAGGTCGGGTCGGACCGTCCCGTCGGCGTAGCCGCGCGCGACTTCCTCGAACAGTTGGTCCTGAAGGGTGTGCGCGTAGTTGCCGAGGCTGTACCGGTTGAACTGCACGTCCGTCGCGGGTCGGCCCGCGGGGTAATCGAGGGTGTCGTCGGCGATGCTCGCGCCGCCCTCGGTGGTCGTGCCGCCGTCCGTGCCGTCCCCGGTACTGCCGTCTTCGGTCGTCTGCCCGGAACTGTCGAAGCAGCCGGCCAGTCCAGCCGTGCCAGCCACCGCCCCGTACTTGATAAGGTCTCGTCTACTCCAGTTGGTTGAACGCTTTCCAGCCATGCGGTATCATCTATCATGATACTCCCCGTTAATATAGATACTGGATTTGCCCATCCCAACCATGATAGAGAAAATAACAGTTCCCCGCCCGTTCGCGCTGGTTTTCGCCCCGTCTCACGCGCTCCTCGCCGTCCACAGCAACAGTCCGAGCATCACGACCGCTAATCCGCCGAACGTCGTCAGTTGGAGATAGACGAGCGCGTGGGTCGTCGTCCCCGGTTCGATAGACGGCAGCGAGAGGAGAAGCAGGGCGATAGAGGCCAGCGAGATGACGAGGACGAGCTTCATTCGGGTCTCGTAATCGCGGAGCACGTCGGCGAGACTCGTTTCGGGCATGTCTGCGTAGAGTACCGCGGTGTATTTCAGTATACTGCCCCGGCCAGCCTCACCCTCGCCGTCCCTTTCCCCGGTAGACTTAGATAAGGCGAGACGGAATGAGGGTGCATGGACAGAGGATTAGTACTCATCGAGAACACCGACTCGCACGCGGACCTCCTCCGGGAGGCCAGAGAACACGCGCTCGGCGCGGACGCCGACCTCGTCCTCCTCGTCACGCTCACCGAAGACGAGTTCGAGGAGACCCAGGAGGTCCTCGACACCATCGGCGACGTCGAGCACACGTCGTACACCGAACAGGACGCGTTCAAGGGCGCGATGAACGACGCCGAGGAGGTCGCCCGGAAGGTCTTCGCGACCGACGACGAGGTGTCCTACGAAATCGTCCCGCGAATCGCCGCCGAGAAAGAGCGCGCCGAGACGGTCATCGAAGTCGCTGACGAGGAGGGCGCAGACCACGTGTTCATCCTCGGCCGGAAGCGGTCGCCGACCGGAAAGGCGCTGTTCGGCGACCTCGCGCAGTTCGTGATTCTCAACTTCGACGGCTACGTGACGCTTCACACCGAGTGAGCGTCGTCGCGGCGGACTGACCCGACTCTCGTTTTTTCTGCCCCCGCGACCGCGTAGCCGTCTGTACTCAGTCGTTCGAGACTACTCCGGCGGGCTGTCCCACTCCTCGCCGTCGTCCTGCGGGTGGTAGCCGATTTGCGAGCGGGCGTGTTCGAGGTCGTACCACCGGCGCTGGTTGTCGCTCACGCCGCTGAAGATACCGAATTCGACGTCGTCGTCTTGCAGACAGCAGTCGATTTCGTGGGCGAAGTCGCGGCGGGACTGCCACATCGCCTTCATGCGCCCGACGGTTTCCTCGTACTCGGCGCTCCCGCGTTCGAACTCGCCGTTCTCGACGGCGGCCTCGGCGTCGCCGTAGGGGTGGTCGTACTCCGGCATCCGGACGCTGCACACCCGGAGGGCGTAGAACTGCTTGGGGTATTCGTAGTTCTCGACGTAGTACCGACCCATGTCCTCGCCGTACGCCTTCGACGCGCCGTAAAACGAGTCGGGGCGGACGGGGTCCTCGTGGCCGATGACGAGTCCGTGGCCCGGCTCGTATATCTCGGGGGAGAACTCGTCCTCGTAGCCGCCCATGACGTGGTTGGTCGAGAGGAAGACGAACGACTCGATTTCGTTCTCGCGGGCGACTTCGAGCGCGTTGTACATCCCGATGATGTTGGGCTCGAAGATGTCCTCCCACGTCCCGTCGGTGTAGGGGTACGCCGCCATGTGGACCATCGCGTCCTGCCCCGCCGCGGCGCCGTCGAGCGCGTCGTAGTCGGACACGTCGCCGACGACGGTGTCGTAGCCGCCGTAAGGGTGGTCGTCGGGGCGGTCGGAGCGGTTGAAGTACGTGAAATCGTAGGCGTCGTCGTCGTGCAGGTGGTCTATGACTGCGGTGCCGCACCGGCCATAGACGCCGGTCATCAAGACGTCCATACGAATCCACTCTGACCAAATCGTAATAAATTGATGGGTGACCGCGACGTCCGACTTCAATTCGGGTACCGCTTCGGCCCGCCCGTTCGGGTCACGAAGCCTGACTGCCGCGCACCAGATGGACGACTCGCGGGCGCTCTCACGCGCGTGAACGCCGGATTCAGGCGTTGACGATGGGTTTATCACGGTTGACTCAGATTGACTGTACCATGCCACTCGCAGACGACCGTGTACGCAGTCGTCTCCGTGGCGTCGCCGTCGGCTTGCTCACGCCGTTCGACGACGACCTGGAGATTCAACACGACAAACTCGAAGCGAACGCGAAGTCGCTTTCCGGCGACGGTATCTCGTCGTTCCTCGCGGCCGCGAACATCAGCGAATACCACTCCCTGTCCCAACAGGAGCGCGTCGACGTGACGGAGACGGCGGTCGACGCGCTCCCCGACAGCGCCTGCGTCCTCGCCGGCGTCGGCGGGTCGACGAAGGCCGCGACGGACCTGATGGAAGCCTACGACCGCGTCGGCGTGGACGCCATGATGGTCATGCCGCCGGACCACACCTACGTCCACGAGCGGGGACTCATCCGCTACTACGAGAAACTCGACGCCGCGACCGACACGCCGCTCGTTCCCTACGTCCGCGGCTTCGACCCCTCGGTCTCCTTCCTCCGCGACCTCTCGCGCATCGAGGGCGTCGTCGGCGTCAAGTACGCCATCGAGGACCCGGTCAAACTCGGTTCCGCCGTCGCCGTCGCGGACGACGACGTGGTCTGGGTGGACGGCCTCGCGGAACCCTACGCCGTCTCGTTTTGGAACGAGGGCATCGAGGGGTTCTCGGCGGGCGTCAGCAATTTCCGCCCGGAAATCGGCCTCGCGCTGTTCGAGGCGCTCACCGAGGAGAACTGGGAACGCGCCCGCGAGATTCGCGACCTGACGCTCCCGTTCCAAGCTCTCCGCGGCGAGACGGGAACCGACAACGACCTTCCCGGCGCGATAAGCGTCCCGATAGTGAAGAAGGGCCTCGAACTGGCCGGCCTGCACGGCGGGGAAGTCCGCGAGCCGATTCGGTCGCTGTCGGCCGACGACGAGCGCCGCGCCGAGGAACTGTACGAGGAACTCGACGACGGCATCGCCCGCGTCATCGACTGACTCACCGACATCGACCCGGGCGCGCACCGACGACTCCGACCGCACCGATATCGACTGACCACGCTCACCGCACCTGCCTGACGCTACCCGACGGCAGCCGTCGGAAGCACCCCACCCCATTTTTCGCCGTCTCGACGTTCCCTCGCTCCCTGTTGAGCCGTTTTCACGTCTCACCGGCCCGCTCGTCCCCCACCGGACTCCCGGCCCGCACCAATCATAACACACCTTCAGCTCCGGCAGTTGAGCGGCTACATTCCCAGACTGACCGCACGAGGGCAGCGTCATACTCCATCTTGTTCGCCGGTGGGGAACGAACATCGGGCGAATCGTGCCCAATTATTCACTCTGGATGGACTTTGCGTTCCCCGGTGGCGAATATTCGGATTTAGGCCTCTCTGTGGGCTCTAGATTGGGTTTAGGGGGGTTGACGTTTTGGTCGGCTGTGCGTCACTCACGACGAACGCGCGAATTCGACGCTATATTCGCCCATATATTACAATCATATGACTGTAATTTTCCCGCCTCGGGAACCGATGATGCCACTTCGGCGTCTGTCTCCGTCCAGCACCGGCGCGCCCGTCGCCGCGCGTCGGTCGCCGGAGGTAGGGATAAGTAGGTGTGGCGTGTGCGTGACTCACACGGTATGCAGCACGACGATATCCAGCACGACGACGTTCAGTTCCACAACGTCAGGGCGCTCCAGCGGGTCAGACCGCACGAGGGACTTCGACTGCTCCGCGTTCCGGAGGCCGTCAGGAGCGGCCTGAACACCGGCGCGCAGACGCGGATGTCTCACCCGGCGGGAACCGAGATTCGACTCGTCCCCGATGAGACGGTTCGAATCACGCTCTCCTCCGAGGAGCGAGACAGCCTCGTTCGACCGTTCTGGGGGGACTTTCAGGCGACGGGCGAGGAGTTCACGCTCGGGCCGGAGCCGAAGACGGTCGAACTGTCTCCCCCGGAGTCGCTGTCCGACCTCGACCCGGCGGCGACCGGCGAGATGCGTTACGCGCCCGAGGTGTGCCGACTCGTCTTCCCCGGCGACCACCGCGGCGGCCACATCTACTACCACGGCGTCGAGGGCGCGCGGCGGCCGCCGACCGCCGACGAGGTTCCGAGCCTCCGATACCTCGCGTACGGCACGTCGATTACCGAGGGCGAGGACCCGTCGGCGGAGATGCTCACGTACGTTAACCAGACGGCCCGGAGACTCGGTGCGGACCCGATAAACCTCGGCTCCTGCGGGACAGCCTACTGCGACCCCGCGATGGCCGAGCACATCGCCGCCCGCGACGACTGGGACGTGGCGACGCTCTCGCTGTCGGTGAACATGGTCGGCCGATTCTCGCCCGACGAGTTCCGCGAGCGCGCCGCGGACATGGTCGAAACCGTCGCCGCGGCGAACCCGACCAAACCCGTCGCCTGCATCACGCTGTTCCCGCACGTGCGCGAGTACAAGCGCGACCACGAGGAAGCGACGCTCTCCGAGACGTTCCGCCAGCACCTTCGTGACGTGGTCGACGAGTGCGGCTACGACAACGTCCACCTCGTGGAGGGCCCCGACCTCCTGCCGACCGCCAGCGGAATGACGACCGACCTCGTCCATCCCGGCGACGACGCGATGATTCGCATCGGCGAGCGCCTCGCGCGCGAGCTCGAATCTCTCATGGACGATTAACTGGAATACGCGGTTCTCAGGCGCTCTCGTGGTCGAACTACCCGAACGAAATCTCCGCGAGCGTAACACGGAAGAACCCCCCTGTTCGATGGACGTGTATGACCGTCGCCGCAAATCTGGGCTACATGCTCGGGGTGCTCTGCCTCGGGGCGCTAGCGAAGCGTCTCGGCCTCCTCGACAGCGGCCGCCGCGACAAACTCACGTTCTTCGCGTTCGCCTTCGCGCTCCCCGCGCTCGTGTTCACCTCGACGTACGACCAGCCGATTCGCGAAGTCATCGAGCCGACGCTCGTGTTGGGCTTTTGGCTCGTCCTCTTTACGATGCTCGCCGTCGGTTGGGTCGTCCACCGGCGGGTGTCGCCCGACTCGGTTCGCAGTGTCGCCATCGTCCAGTCGTACTACTCGAACCTCGGCTTCCTCGGGCTCCCGCTCGTCGATTCGACGTTCGGTTCGCTGGCGTCTGCGAAGGCGGCCGTCATCCTCGGCATCGGCGCGCTCACCCACGTCCCGCTCACTATCACGGTCCTCGTGCTCGTCAACGGCGCTGACGTATCGTTCAAAGAGGAGTTCGTCGGCGTGCTCAAGACGCCGGTCATTCCGGCGCTCGTGTTGGGGCTCGCCTTCTCCGGGCTCGGCCTCGGCGTCCCCGGCGTCCTTCTGACGGGGCTCGACGCGCTCTCCTCGCTCGCGCTCCCCGTGGCGCTGCTCTCCATCGGCGCGTCGCTCACGATTTCCACCGAGTCGTTCGACTTTCGCACCGTCGGGGCCGTCGTCGGCAGCAAAGTCGTCCTGATGCCGCTTCTCGCCTTCGCCGTCTTCTCGACGTTCGCGTCGAGTTGGTCGACGGTCCAAGCCGGCGTGACGATGCTCGCGACGCCGACCGCCGTCTCGTCGTTCATCTACGCGAACGAACTCGGCGGCGACGCCGATCTCGCGTCGATGAACGTGTTCGCGACCACCGCCGTCTCGGTCGCCACCCTGTTCGTCGTCCTCCAGTTCCTCCTTTGAGGCGGCGGCGACTCGTCGATACCAGTCCGAACCTCGCGAATTCGCTTCGCTCACACCTTGCGACGGCCACGAGCGCGCGGCGGCCATCCGCGCTCGCCATGAGAAGCTTACTTAGTGATGGCTGTGCATGGCTAGGTCGAATGTCGAGAACCTACGGTAACTTCATCGACGGCGAATGGATCGACTCCCAGTCGGGAGAGACGTTCGAAGTGACGAACCCCGCGGCGGCCGGCGAAGTCGTCAGCGTCCACCCGGCGTCCTCCAAAGAAGACGTCGAGGCGGCGCTCGACGCGGCCGTCGCCGCGCAGGACGAGTGGGCGTCGACGCCCGGTCCGTCCCGCGGCGCGATTCTCCGCGAGGCCGGTAACAACCTCGACGCGCGGAAAGAAGAGGCGACCGAGGTGCTCGTCCGCGAGGAGGGCAAGACGCGCTCCGAGGCGGGCGGCGAGGTACAGCGCGCCATCGACATCTTCCACTACTACGGCGCGAAAGCGCGGGATTTCGGCGGCACCGTCAAGGCCGCGAGCGCCCCCGGAAAGGACCTCTACACGAAGCACGAACCCCTCGGCACGGTCGCGCTCATCACGCCGTGGAACTACCCCATCGCCATCCCGGTCTGGAAGCTCGCCCCGGCGCTCGCCGCCGGCAACACCGCGGTCCTCAAGCCGGCGTCCGAGGCACCGGGCGTCGTTTCCATCGTCCTCGAATGCCTCGACGACGCTGGACTGCCGGCCGGCGTGGCGAACACCATCACCGGCTCCGGGAGCGAGGTCGGCGGCCCGCTCATCGAAAGCGAGCGCATCGACGGCGTCTCCTTTACCGGCAGCACCGCCGTGGGGACGATGGTCGCCGAGACGGCCGCGGTCGACCTCAAGCGCGTCCAGTGTGAGATGGGCGGCAAGAACCCGACCGTCGTCATGCCCAGCGCGGACATCGAAGACGCCGCCGAGACCGTCGGCGTCGGCGCGTTCGGCACGACCGGCCAGTCGTGTACGGCCACCTCGCGCGCCATCGTCCACGAGGACGTGTACGACGAGTTCGTCGCGGCCGTCTCCGACTACGCAGACTCGCTCGTCGTCGGCGACGGCCTCGACGACCCCGACATGGGCCCGCACGTCTCCGAGGACGAACTGTCTACGACGCTCGAATACGTCGACATCGGGTCCTCGGAGGGCGCGACGCTCGAAGCCGGCGGCAGTCGGCTCACCGGCGACGACTACGACGACGGCTACTTCGTCGAGCCGACCGTGTTCTCCGGCGTCGAAAACGACGCTCGCATCGCCCAAGAGGAGATTTTCGGCCCCGTGCTGGCGGTCGTCAAGGCCGACTCGTTCGAGGACGCGCTCGCCCTCGCCAACGACGTCGACTACGGCCTGTCGGCCAGCATCGTCACGCAGGACCTCAGCGAGGGCAAGCGCTTCGTCAACGAGGTCGAAGCGGGCGTCGCGAAAATCAACGAGAAGACGACCGGCCTCGAACTCCACGTCCCCTTCGGCGGCTACAAGGACTCGTCGACGAACACCTACCGCGAGCAGGGCGACGCCGGCCTCGACTTCTTCTCGTCGGTGAAGACCATCTACGAGAACTACTGAGCCGCCGGCCCCGCGCCCTCAGGAGAACTTCGTGTTCAGTTCGATGACGTTCGCGGCGCTCCGGACGTAGTCCGCGAGTTCGCCGTGCAGGCGGTCCTCGGTGAACCGACTCGACGGGCCGGTGATGCTAATCGCGCCGAGAATCGTTTCGTCGTTCTTGACGGGCGCAGAGACGCAGCGCAGACCGTTGATGTTCTCCTCGTCGTCGATGCCGTACCCTTGCTCGCGGATGGTTTCGAGCTCCTCGAACAGCTCCTCCGGACTGGTGATGGTGTTCGCCGTCTTGGGCTCGTACTCCATCGCGGCCGCGATTTCCTCGATGCGCTCGGGCGGCAGGTACGCCAGAATCGTCTTGCCCAGCGACGTGGAGTACATCGGCTGTTGGGTCCCCACCCGCGACAGCGTCTCGACGGCGTGTTCCCCCTGCGCCTTGTGGAGGTACGAGACCTTGCCGTACTCCTCGACGCCGAACTGGACGATTTCGCCCGTCTCCTCGGCCAGCGAGTCGACCTCTTTTTGAACGATGTCGAAGTTGCCTATCTGGTCGCGGACGTGCGAAGCCACGTCGAGAAACCGCAGGCCCAGCCGGTAGCCGTCGCCCTCGCGCACGATGATGCGGCGCTCTTCGAGCGTTCGGAGGTGGCTGTGGACCGTGCTCTTCGAGTGGCCGAGCTCGTCGGCAATTCGCGTCACGCCGATGCCCGCCTCCTCCTGGAGGAGGTCGATGATATTGAACGCTATCTGGACCGAGCGGATTGTTCGACCGGGGCGTTTGTTCGGTGGGGAGCTCATGGTGTGGTAGTCGAACCAGAGCCGTATATATTTGTTCCCGCCTGGGGAACGCATCGGCTGCGACGAACGAGTACCCCCGGCTCCGGACTGGCTGACCGACTGGCCCGCGCGGCCGCCGTCCGGTGGTGGCGCGACGCCATGGGATACATTTTTCATCCTCGCACGTCTTCGTGTGGGTACTGTACTCATGCCAACAGACGAGCTTACACCAGTCCAGCGCGCCGCCTCGTACCTCAGGTCGCTGGACATCGACGGTCAGTCGTGGATTACCGGCGTCGCCATCAACGGCCTGCTCGCCGAGGGGGGAGCCGAGTCGGTCGAGCGAGCGAAGCACCTCGTCGACACCGCGGTGGCGACACAGAACGACGCCGGGCAGTTGAGCTACGGCCCGAGCTACCCGATAGAGGTGTTCAGCCACGGCCGCGAGTACGAGGCGAGCTGGGAGCTGACCGTCAAGAAGTGCATGAACACGAACAACAGCACCGCCATCGGTCACGGCGTCCTCGACTTCTACGACCGCACGGGCGAGGACCGCTACCTCGACGCGGCCGAGCGCGCCTACGAGTCGCTTCTGTCCTTCGAGCGGACCGAAGACGGCGGCATCCCCCACCACGACCCCGACCTCGCGGGCATCAAGTCGCTGTGGATAGACTCCGTCTACATGATGTGTCCCTTCCTCGCCCGCTACGGCGCGGCCGCCGGCGACGACGACGCCTTCGACGAGGCGGTCGAGCAGATTCTGATTCACGCCGCGCACCTCCGCGACGGCCACGCGGGGCTGTTCCGCCACATCTGGGTCGAACAGCCGAACCACTACCCGCAGGGCGCGTTCTGGGCGCGCGGCAACGGGTGGGCCGCCGCCGCCTCGGCGGACGTGCTCGAACGGCTCCCCGAGGACCACCCGAAGCGCGACGACCTCCTCGACCTGTTCCGGTCGCACTGCGAGGCGCTCCTTCCGCTCCAAGACGGTAGCGGTTTCTGGCACAACCTCGTCGACGACCCGCACACGCCGCTCGAATCGTCGGGGACGCTCATGTTCGCCTACGCGTTCGCCCGCGGCATCGACCTCGGCATCCTCGATGCGGAGACCTACCGCCGACCCGCCGAAGACGGGCTCGCAGCCGTCTCTCGCGTCGTCGGCGAGGAGGGCGCGGTCAACCGCGTCGCCGGCCCGCCGGGCGGCCCCGAGGCCCCGCTGACGGACACGCCTTACGGACAGGGCTGGTTCCTGATGGCCGCGGCCGCGCTCGACTGAGACCTTCGCCCCCAGCGTTCGTTTCGACTCTTTCGGCCCGGCACCACAGTTATGCGCTCCGGCGCACATTGACGAACGAACTCCCGCGACAGGAGACACTATGACTTACCACGCAGGCATCATCGGAACCGGCGGCATCGCAGGAATGGGCATCCTCGGCATGCACGACGAGGCGGCCATCGGCAAGGAGAAAATCGACGCGAGCCACGCGGGCGGCTACGCCACGACCGACGACATCGAACTCGTCGCCGTCGCAGACGTGGACGAGTCGAAACTGGACACCTTCGGGGAGGCGTGGGACATCCCCGCCGACCGCCGGTACGTCGGCCACGAGGCGATGCTCGACGCCGAGGACCTCGACGCGGTGTCAGTCTGCACGCCGTCGTTCCTCCACCGCGACCACGTCGTCGACGCCGCGCGCTCCGCGGCCGACCCCTCGGTCGTCTGGTGCGAGAAACCCATCGCGTCGGCCGTCAGCGACGCCGAGGAAATGGTCGCCGTCTGCGACGACACCGACACGGAACTCGTCGTCAACCACTCGTTCCGGTTCACGGACAAGCTCCGTCGGCTCCGCGACCTCGTCCGCGAGGAGGAAATCCTCGGCGACGTGAAGTCCGTGAGCGCGCAGTACCGCATGGAACTCATGCGGAACTCCACGCACGTCCTCGACACCCTCGTCTACCTCCTCGACGCGCGGGCCTCGCGGGTGAGCGGCCACATCACCGGCGAGAACGAGGCGCTCGACGCGCTGGACGCCACGGAGTCGGTCGTCGACGCCGGCGGCGGCGGGCACGTCGTCATGGACGACGGCACGTTCGTCACCGTGGACTGCACGATTCCGCGCGACGTCTCCTCGATGACGCTGAGTTTCATCGGCACCGAGGGCAAACTCTACATGAACAACGACGACGGCGAGTGGCGCTACTGGTCGCTCGAAGACGGCGACCACGTCGAGCGACCGCTCCCCGGTATCGAGGGCGCGTGGACGTGGGAGGGCGACTACAAGGGCTCCTTCGCAAACGCGGCGGCCCACGTGCAGGAACTCCTCGACGGCGACGCCGAAAACTACTCGCCCGGCGTCGCGGCGACTCGCTCGCTCGAAATCATCGTCGGGTTCTACCTCTCGCACTACACCGACTCGACCGTCGATGTCCCGCTTCCGGGGCCGCTCCGCGAAGTTCCGATTACGTCCTGGTAGCCCGCGGGCGGTCGGTTTGTCGCTCACCACGTGTGACCATCCGACATCACCGGATACCGGATTCCTGTCGTGGGTCACTGACAACGCCCTAAATATTCGTGACAGACGCGCTGTCGGTACAGAGTAGCGCCGTTTCGTCACGTTCTCCCCTGGCGGGCGTCAGCGTTACTGACTCACGTCCGGTCACCATATTATTCCCGAATCAATTTAAATGGAACCAACTCTGAATTACAGTTCTATGTGCGTAATGATTTGCGGCGTACGACCCGCGTTGCCGGCGAGAGCACTCAATTCGCCCTTGCGTCCTCGCCTCGACGGACAACCGCAACTGGTCGATTCCACCCCGGACGGACTTCCGTCATCGCCGGACAATCATCCGGTAGAACCGGAGCCGCAGGAATCCTCTGGAATCGTCCCGATGTGGGGATTGAGACGGCCGAAAACGAGTGTCTATGGATATTTATTCGATACTGTTGGTCTTGATATATTCGGTCGGAACGGCGTTTCGTCCGCCATGCCCGGACAATTCTCGTCTCCCGGGCGTCAGACCATCCGGTAGACTTCGTCCATCCAACTGTCGTCGGTCTCGACGGTGATGCCGCTCATGACCTCGGCCCAGTCGGCCTGCGCCTCGCTGTTGTCCATGACTTCTTGGATGGCCTCCGGGTCGTCGACTTCCATGAAGCCGAAAACGTGGCCGTCTTTCTCGAAGACGCTGTACGTTTGCAGGCCGGCGTCGGAGTCCAAGTAGGCGGATTCGAGCGCCTCGGGGACGTTCTCGTGTTTCGTTCGGTACTCTTCTCGCTTGCCGTCTTTAATCTCCAGGTGGAACGCGATTCGCGCCATACGGCCTCCGATTCGGCGGCCCCCGTCTTAGCTTTTCGGCGGGTAAGATTTAGTACGGGAACGCCCGTCGTCGATTGTAATGATAGATACCCACACCCACGCGTGGGGTGCCGCGAGCCCGGACCACCCGTGGACCAACGGCCCCATCTTGGACCTCGTCGACAGCTTCGACGTGCACACCGTCTACACCGCCGACCGCCTGCTCGCCGACATGGACCGAAACGGCGTGGACGAGGCCGTCGTCGTGGGCTACCCCATCTGCGACTGGACGGACAACTGGTACACCCGCCGGCTCGCCGCCGAGTACGACCGACTCCACGGCATCGTGATGCTCGACCCCTTCGCCGCCGACGCCGTCGAGCGACTCGACCGCTGCATGGAGACCGACGGCGTCCTCGGCTTTCGTCTCGGCGCGGCCTGTCCGTACGACCGCATGTGGGAGACGTTCGACCCGAGCGTGACGTGGCTCGGAGAGAGCGTCGAGGAGACCGCGTTCTGGGAGGCCGCGGTCGAGCACGACGCCACGGTTCAGATTCTCTGCGACCACGGCCAACTCGACCAGGCGCTCGAACTCGTCGAGGCGTACCCCGACCTCACCTACCTGTTCGACCACTTCGCTCACGCGGGCCCGGACACCCCCACCGACGAGGGGACGTTCAGCCGGTTCGCCGACCTCGCGGAACACGACTCGGTCGCGGTGAAGGTCTCGGAAATCGTTCACATGTCCGACTCGGCGTTCCCCTACGCCGACATGCACGACCACGTCCGGTGGCTCCTCGACACCTTCGGGCGCGAGCGGGTCGTCTGGGGCTCCGACTACCCCAACGTCAGCGACGTTGCCAGCTACGCCGAGGCGTGTAACTGGCTCAAACAGGTCGACTCGTTGTCGAAAGCCGACCGGTCGTGGCTGACCGAGAAGTCGTTCCGGCGGCACGTCGACCTCGGGTGAGTGTAATCGGTCGTCACAACGTGCCTCGCCCGCCCCATCGTCGATTCGGTGGCTGCTATTCCCGCTCCAGATTGCACCGGTATATTTATTATAATGAATTATAGTGGTTTGTAATGGTACACCATGGCAAACAGTAGTTCATCGAACCGGCTCAGCAGGCGGCGATACGTGACTGGGCTCGGAGCGGGTCTCACCGCGGCGTTGGCTGGTTGTATGGGTGGCGGAAACGACGGTGGCAACGGTGGGGGTTCCGGCGGAGGCGACGGCTCCGGGGGCTCCGGGGGCTCCGGCGGCGGTGGTTCGGGCTCCCAGTCTCTCGACTTCTGGCTGTTCGGCGGCATCCCCGCCGAACGGGAGTACATCAGTAACCACTACGGCAGTTACGGCGAGCACGACGTCACCTACCAGCACCAAGAGTGGGGACAGAAGTACCAGATTATCGCCTCCGCGGCGGCGAACAACAACCTCCCGGACGTGATGGCCGGCCAGACCCAACAGATTCCCGACTACGTCGGCGCGAGCGCCATCCAACCGCTCGACCAAGAGCAGTTCGCCGACGAGCTAGAGGAGATAAACAGCCGGTTCATCCAGGCGAACGTCGATACGCAAATCTACGACAGCCTCGGTGACACCGAAGGGGAGCGGCAGTGGGGGCTCCCCGGCGGCTACGCCGACCTCGGCCCGTTCGTGGACATCCGAACCGACTATCTCGAACAGACGAGCTTCGACAGCCCGCCGCGCAACTGGGAGGAACTCATCCAACTCGGCGAGGAGATGCAGGAGCTAGACGAGGTGTCGGCGGCGATTACCGCGCCGGGGACCGACTTCGGCCTGACGACCGGCTACTTCATCGGCTTCGTCTACGCCAACGGCGGCCGGTACTTCGACCCCGAGACGCTGGAGGCGACGGTCGACCAACCCGGCTTCGTCGACGCCGTCAGGCTCTATCAGGACATCGCGGACGCCGGGCTGTTCCCCAACTCGATAGCCGAGAACGACCACATCGGTGCGGGACGGCTCCTCCGCGAGGGCGAGTCCGGCATCTTCATCACGTACTCCCACGCCAACGCGGTCTACCAGACGACCGGCGCGCCGCAGGAGTGGCTCGACGGCGAGGGTCACACCGTCACCCGCGCGCCGCTGCCGGACAGCCCGTCGGGGAGCTTCGAACCCCGCGACCTGCTCTTACAGAACGCGCAGGGGTTCATGCTCGGCAACGGCACCGATTCGGAGGCCGAGCTCCGGGCCGCCTTCGACTTCACCGAGTGGTGGAACTCCGAAGAACAGCTCGCGCCGTGGACCTACGACGCCGAGAACGACGTGGGCATCCGCGGGCGCGTCCCGACGCTCGAAAGCGCCTTCGAGGACCCGAGCGACCTCTTCCGGAGCCAGTTCGGGGACCTCGTGACGCTGTACGAGAACGACGACCTGTTCACGCGCACCTCGCGGTTCCCGTCGTTCTCGGGCATCGCGTCGGTCCAGAGCATCATCAACACCGAGGTCATCCAGCCGGTCGTCCTCGGCAACGCGACGGCCGAAGAGGCTTGCAGCGCCGCCAACGAATCGGTTCAGGAAGTCATCGACGAGGAGCTGGCCTGACCATGCGATTCGGACCGTCGCTCGAACGACCGCGGGCCCGCGGTGGTGAGACGAAGCCATGAGCTACTCGAAGCAGGCGAGAGGGTCGTTCGAGAGCGTCTCCGAACGGATTCCCGAAGGGGTCAAGGTGTACCTCCCGGTCCTACCGGTGACGGCGCTCGTCGGACTGTTCATCCTCTACCCCATCGCGCAGGCCATCTACTCGAGCTTCTTCAACAAGGACCTGCTCGCGCCCAGCGAGGCCGAGTTCGTCGGACTGGCGAACTACGCCGAAATCTGGTCGAGTCCGACCATCCATCAGGTCCTGTGGAACACGCTCGTCTGGGTCGTCGTCGGTAGCTCCGCCGCTATCGTCCTCGGCTTCTTGATGGGCTGGCTCCTTCACGAGAAACTGCCGTACACGAGCGTCGCGAGCGCCATCGTGCTCATCCCGTGGGTCCTCCCGCGGGTCGTCGGCGCGTCCATCTGGCAGTTCATGTTCGGCGGGTCGCAGGGTATCATCAACGAACTGCTCGTCCAACTCGGCGTCGTCGACGAGTACATCGTCATGCTCGGCTCGACGGAACTCTCGTTGTGGCCGCCCATCATCGGGATGATTTGGCGGCTCGCACCCCTGTTCGCGCTGTTGACGCTCACGTCCTTGCAGGGAATCGACGAGCATCTCTACGAGGCCGCGCGGATGGACGGTGCGACGCCGTGGGAGCAGTTCCGGTTCATCACCATCCCGATGATGCGGTACAACCTCGCCATCGGGTTCCTCCTGATGCTCATCTACAACATCAGGAACTTCTCGATGATTTGGGTGATGACGAAGGGCGGCCCCGGCGTCTCCAGCAGCACGCTCCCGGTCATGATTTACCGGACGGCGTTCGTCGACTTCGACGTGGGGCTGGCGTCGGCGCTGTCGCTCATCCTGTTCGTCGTCCTGCTCGTGTTCTCGTACTACTACATCCAGGTGTACGACCAAGTGCGGGGTGACGTCTGATGGCGGCACAAGACTCCGACGCCGACCCGGCCGCCGAGTTCCGGCGGAACGAGTCGTGGCTGTTCGACACCACGGCGGGTGCGTACGTCCGCAAGACGGCGGTCGCGCTCCTGACGCTCGTCGTCTTCGCGTTCGTCCTCTTCCCGCTGTACTGGATGGTCGTGACGGCGTTCAAGACCACCGCGGAGATTCAGCAGATTCCGCCGACGGTGTTCCCGAACGACTTCTCGCTTGAGGGCTTCCGGCTCGTCGTCGAGTCGTCGATTCAGGCGGGCGGCTACACCTCGCTGTTCGCCAACCTGTTCGGCTGGCAGGCGTCGTCGGCCATCGACATCGACATCCTGTCGCTCGTGTTGAACAGCCTGAAAGTCGCCGTCGGCGCGGGCGCAATCGCGCTCGTCCTCGGGACGGCCGCGTCGTACGTGCTGTCGCGCCGCGACTTCGTCGGGAAGAACGCGCTGATGAGCATCTTCCTCGCGTCGCTGATGTTCCCGGGGACCGCCATCATGGTCCCCGAGTGGGAACTCGTCTCGGCGCTCGGCCTGTTCAACACGCACCTCGTGTTGATTCTCATCTACGGCGCGATGACCGCGCCGTTCGTCGTCTGGCTGATGAAGGGCTTCTTCGACGACTTCCCGGACTCGATTATCGAGGCCTCCCGCATCGACCAGTGTAGCTCGATAGAGACGTTCTGGTACGTCATCGTGCCGATGGCGCGGAACTCGCTCATCGCGTCGTTCATCTTCGCGTTCCTCCTCGCGTGGAACGAGTTGGTGTTCGCGCTGACGCTCCTCGACAACTCCCGGTACACGGTTCCGCCGGGGCTCTTGACGTTCGTGCAGGGGTTCAACACCCAGTGGAACGTCGTCGCCGCGGCCTCCATCATCATCTCGCTTCCCGTCCTGCTCGGACTGGCCTACATCCAGCGCTACTTCGTGCAAGGACTCACCGGCGGCGCTATCAAGGGATAACACCCTCTCAGCCGCCGTCTTTCGGTGCCGCACACCGCGGCCAATTTTCGCATTCAGTCGCTAGCTTTAAGAGGTGTACTACGGTAATGTTTTACAATGACACACCTCACAGTAGACGGTGTCACGAAGATTTTCGGCGACCCCGACAAGGACGGAGTCGTCGCGGTCGACAGCCTCGACATCGACGTCGAAGACGGGGAGTTCCTCGTTCTGCTCGGACCGAGCGGGTGCGGGAAGACGACGACGCTCCGGATGATCGGCGGGCTGGAGACGCCAACCTCCGGGGAGATTCGCTTCGACGACGTCGTCGTCAACGACATCAAAGCCCGCAACCGCGACGTGGCGATGGTGTTCCAGGACTTCGCGCTCTATCCGCACATGACCGTCCGGGAGAACCTCGGGTTCGGCCTCAAGCGGGAGGACAACGGGATGTCGAAGGCGGACATCGACGAGCGCGTCGAGGAGGTCGCCACGATGCTCGAAATCGAACAGCTCCTGAACAACAAGCCCGCACAGCTCTCCGGCGGCCAGAAACAGCGCGTCGCGCTCGGCCGGGCTATCATCCGCGAGCCGCGGCTGTTCCTGTTCGACGAGCCGCTGGCGAACCTCGACGCGAAGCTCCGCAAGACGATGCGGACCGAAATCGACGAACTGCAGTCCGAGGTCGGAATCACCTCCGCGTACGTCACCCACAACCAGGAGGAGGCGATGACCATCGCCGACAAAATCGCCGTTCTCAACGACGGCGCGCTCCAGCAACTGGGACGCCCGGAGGAAGTGTTCAACGAGCCGGCGAACCTCTTTGTCGCGCAGTTCGTCGGCAGCCCGGACATGAACATCTACGACGGCGTCGTCGCCGACGCCGACGGCGGCGCTCGCGTCGAACTCGACGGCGTGAGCTTCGAACTGCCGAGTGACGCCCTCGATACGGAGGTGCCGCCCGGGCGCGTCAACGTCGGGTTCCGCCCGCAGGACTTCTACCAGACGAGCAAGCGCCGCGCCGACGGGCTGACGTTCGACGTGGAGGTCCGCGTCGTCGAGCCGGTCGGCACGAAAGCAATCGTTCACGGAAACGGACCGATGGGCGACGTCACCGCCGAAATCGGCGAGTTCCACGGACTGTCGTCCGGCGACACGCTGTCGCTTTCTATCGCGCCCGAACACGTCTACTTGTTCGACGCCCAGACGGAGGCGCTGCGCAAGGGGCGGCGTATCGAGAACCGAGCCGCCGTCCAGTCACAGTCCCAGTCGTCCGAGTCCGACGGCGTCGAAATCTGAGCCGAACGTCCGGGAGACATCACCTTCGCCTATCGGACGGGCTTTCGAAGCCCACTCAGCCGCGGCTTCAGCCGCGCTACGGCCGAAATCTCCCACCCGCACCCAAACATATTAATCGGTGTGTTCACATGGTGTAAAACGAGACGAACCCACACGGTTATTCGCAACTATGAAAGCCATCATTCAGACCGGGCCGCGCTCGGTAGAGACACAAGAGCGGGAGGTACCCACTCCCGACGCAGACGAACTGCTCATCAAGGTCCACACCGCGGGACTCTGCGGGAGCGACGCTCACGCCTACAAGTACGACGGCGGCTACGAGTGGATTCCCATCCCGCGAATCATGGGCCACGAGTACTCCGGGACGGTCACGGAGGTCGGCGCGAACGTCGAGACGTTCGAGGTCGGCGACAAGGTCGTCGAGGAGCCGATTCACGACTGCGGTCACTGCTTCCAGTGTCGGAACGGTCAGCCGAACGTCTGTCAGAACTTCTCCATTACGGGGATGCACCGCGACGGCGCGTACACGGAGTACGTCACCGTCACCCCCGAGCACGTCCACGCGGTTCCCGAGGGCGTTCCCCTCCGGCACGCCGCCATCACGGAGCCGACGAGCATCGCCACCCGCGCGGTCCTCGACCAGTCGGTGACGACGCCCGGCGACAACGTCCTCGTCGAGGGGCCGGGCCCAATCGGCGTCCTCGTCGCCGCCGTCGCCGACTCCCTCGGCGCGAACGTCGTCGTCTCCGGACTCGGTCAGGACGCGGCGTATCGCCTCCCGCTGCTCGAAGACCTCGGCATCGACACGGTGAACCTCGAAGAAGAAGGCGGCCTCGACGGGCGGGTCGAGTCGCAGACCGACGGCATCGGCTTCGACGTGGTCTTTGACGCGACGGGTCACCACAGCGGCGTGGTCTCCGGGAACGACGTGGTCCGCAAGGGCGGCCAAATCGTCGTCGTCGGCATCCCGAACTCGGCTAGCGAACTCAGCCTCACCTCGACCGTCCGCGGCGAGGTCGACATCAACACCTCCTACGGCTCGACGTGGACGAACTTCGAGCAGGCGCTTCGCCTGATGGAGCGCGGCGAAATCGCGGTCGAGAAGATTCTCGACACCTCTTACAGCGTCGACGACCCCGCCGCGGCGTTCGAAGCGTTCCTCGGTTCGGAGACCTGCAAGCCGGTCTTCCAGTTCGACGGCTGAACGGCCCCGCATTCCGGCCGCGAACCGCTCGACGACAGAAACTATTTTACCCGTGCCGATTGGATGTGAGGTCGTACCAAACAAATCATGGAGATTACAGACATCTCAGCGACGAAAATCAGCAACGAGTCGTGGGGCGAGTTCATCGAGTTCCCGCTCGTCACCATCATGTCGAAGTACGACGAGTACCGCAACGTCGACGGTGAGAACCCGCAGGCCCGCCGCAAGTGGATGGGCCCCGTGGGCGACGTGGTGGTCGAGGTCGAGACGGACGCGGGCATCACCGGCGTCGGCGTCGGTAACTGGGGTACCGGAGCCATCGCCACCGTCGTCGAGGAGACGCTGTCGAAAATCGTGGTCGGGGAAGACCCGATGCAGCGCGAACTCCTCTGGGAGCAGATGTACCGCGCTACGCTCCCGTTCGGCCGGAAGGGCGTCGCGGTCATGGCCATCAGCGCGGTCGACCAGGCGCTGTGGGACATCGCCGGGAAGGACGCCGGCAAGCCGGTGTACGAACTGCTCGGCGGCCCCACCAAAGACGAGATCCCCGCCTACGCGTCGAACCTCCACCCCGTCGACATGGAGAAGCTCGAACGCGAGGCGGTCCAGTACGTCGAGGAGGGCTTCGACGCGATGAAACTCCGCTTCCTCCACGGCCCCGAGGACGGCCGCGCGGGCATGAAGAAGAACGAGGAAATCGTCGCGACGGTCCGCGACGCCGTCGGCGACGAAATCGAAATCGCGGGCGACGCCTACATGGGCTGGTCGGTCAAGTACGCAAAGGAGATGACCCAGCGCCTCGGCAAGTACGACATGGCGTGGGTCGAAGAGCCCGTCATCGCCGACGACATCTCCGGCTACGCCGAGGTCCGCGAGGCCGCGCCGATGCCGATTTCGGGCGGCGAACACGAGTTCACCCGCTGGGGCCACGAGGACCTCCTCGAAGAAGGTGCGGTCGACATCCTCCAGCCCGACGTGGGTCGCGTCGGCGGTATCACGGAACTCCAGAAGGTCGCCGACATGGCCGAGGTCCACGACGTGCCCGTCATCCCGCACGCCGGCACGAACCCGACGCTCCACGCCATCGCCGGTCACACGAACATGCCGATGGCGGAGTACTTCCCGACTCCCGAGTGGTTCGAGGAGCGCCAGGAGAAACGCGAGTCGACCTACGCCGACGCCATCTTCCAGAACCCGCCGTCGCCGGAGAACGGGTCGATTCCGCTGCCCGACGAGCCCGGCGTCAGCACGCAACTGAACCGCGAGGCGCTCGAACACTTCGCCATCGAGTAACGATGTCGGACATCAGCTTCGAGTACAACGTCCCCGTCTTCGCCGGCGCGCCCGACGAGGGGACCGAGCCGACGCACCGCGACACGCCGCAGTACGAGGCGCTCGACTGGGAGACGACCAAGATGGGCGTCCAGAAGGCGGAGGAACTCGGCTTCGACGCGGTGTGGGCACCAGACCACCTGCTGTTGGGTCGCGACCACGCCGAGTACGAATGTTGGACGCTGCTGTCGGCCATCGCCGGCTTCACCGAGGACATCAACCTCGGCTCGCTCGTCCTCTGTAACGACTACCGCAACCCGGCGCTCGTCGCCAAGATGGCGGCCACGCTCGACGTGATTTCCGACGGGCGGCTGGAACTCGGCCTCGGCGCGGGCTGGCACGAACCGGAGTACGACGCCTACGGTTGGGAGTACCGCGACGGCTTCGAGCGCCTGATGCGACTCGACGAGTCCATCCGTCTCATGAAGCGCATGTGGGCCGCCGGCACCGACGGCGCGAGCTTCGACGGGAAGCACTACCAAATCGAGGACGCCTACTGCGTCCCCGGTCCCGTGCAGGACCCCCATCCGCCCATCCTCGTCGGCGGGCAGGGCGAGGAGGTCACGCTCAAACTCGTCGCCAAGCACGCCGACGTGTGGAACACCGACGTGTTCAACGGCGACGTGGAGACGCTCGAACACAAAATCGGCGTCATCGAAGACCACTGCGAGACCGTCGGCCGCGACCCCGACGACATCGAGTACTCGTGGGACGGCCACGTTATCTGCACCCGCGACGAGGAGAAGTTCGACCGCCTGCTCGACCTGATGACGCCCATCCAGTTCGAAGAAGAGTACCAAGACCAAGCGCCCATCGTGACGGAGGAAGACGCCCGCGAGTACTTCATCATGGGGACGCCCGAGGAGTGCGCGGAGGCCATCGAGCGCCGCATCGACGCCGGCGTGACGAAGTTCCAGGGTTGGTTCATCGACTTCCCCGACACCGGCGGCATGGAACTGTTCGCGGACGAAGTCATCCCGCAGTTCAACTGAGGCACCCGCGAGTCGAGCGCGGCGCGCTCGGGTCGCGCTCGCGTCGCCCTTGCGCACTCGCTTTCTTTTTTCGCATCCTCTCGTCAGTCGTCTCCCCGACAGGTACAGAATTTGAATTATTTAAATTATACAAAAAATTCTCCATCCCCGAGTTCGGCGCTCGTGACCGTTCCACCGTTTCCGGCAATAGCGGAAAGACATTTGAGGGATGAGGGTTCATAACCAACTATGACGAAGGACGTCCCGGTCAACGCGGTCAAAATCTCGCTCGAACTCGTCGACCTCCTGCGGGAACTCGACGGGGCGGGCGTCTCGGAGGTAGCCAAGCGACTGGACAAGCCGACCAGCACGATTCACGACCACCTGCGGACGCTGGAGCAACAGGAGTACCTCGTCAAGGAGGGCGACACCTACTACGTCAGCACGCGATTCCTCCAATTGGGCGCGCACGCGCGCTCTCGACAGAAGGTGTTCAACATCGCCCGCCCCGAGATAAACGAACTCGCGCAGGTGACCGGCGAGCACGCGAATCTGATGATCGAGGAACACGGTATCGGCGTCTTTCTGTACCGCTCGCGGGGTCCCGACGCCGTTCGTCTGGACACCCACGCCGGGATGCGCGTCCCGTTGCAGACGACGGCGCTCGGGAAGTCTATCATGGCGAACCGGCCGCGGGAGGAAGTCGAGGGCATCTTGGACCGCCACGGACTGGAGGCGGTGACCGACCGCTCTATCACCGATCGCGAGGAACTGTTCGACGTGTTGGAGCAGGTCCGCGAGCGCGGTTACTCCTACGACGACGAAGAACGGGTCAAGGGCATGCGCTGTGTGGCCGCGCCGATACTCAACGAGGACGACTACGCCATCGCCGCCGTGAGCGTCTCGGGGCCGAAAAGCCGGATGCGCGAGGAGCGCTTTACCGAGGAGCTGCCGAACCAGATTCTCAAGAGCGCGAACGTCATCGAGGTGAACCTCACGTACTCGTAGTCGGCGGGTCGGCGGCCTCGGGCCGCCCGCCTCGCTCCCGTCGTCGCAATGCTGCGTAGAGCGCAACAGTTACGTACCACGGTGTGGCAGAGTGTAACGATGCAACTCGTTCGATACACCGCGGGCGGTGCTCCCGAGTGGGGCGTCCGCCGTGACGACGATGTCGTCCCGCTTTCCGGCCTCCGCGAAGACGTGACCGTCCAGAACCTCAACAGCCCCGGCTTCCTCACCGTCGTCGAGGACGCCGCGGACGCCGCCGAGGACCAGTCGGTCCCCGTCGAGGAGGTGAAACTCCTCGCGCCCGTGCCGCGCCCCGGTAAAATCGTCTGCGTCGGCCTCAACTACCACGACCACGCCGAAGAACAGGACGAGGAAGTCCCCGAACGCCCGCTCCTGTTCGGGAAGGCCGGTACGTCCGTCACGAACCCCGGCGACCCCATCGTCCACCCGGCGGCCATCGACGAGGTAGACTACGAGGTCGAACTCGGCGTCGTCGTCGGGCAGACGGCCAAGAACGTCGACGCCGAGGACGCTTTCGACTACGTCGCGGGCTACACCGCCATCAACGACGTGAGCGGCCGCGACGCGCAGTTCGACGACGGCCAGTTCTTCCGCGGCAAGAGCTACGACACGTTCGCCCCGATGGGGCCGACGTTCGTCCCCGAGGGCGACGTCGACCCGCACGACCTCGACGTCGCCTGCCGCGTCAACGGCGAGACGAAACAGGAGTCCAACACCTCGGAGTTCATCTTCGGCGTCGACGAGGTCGTCGAGTACATCAGCGGCATCACGACGCTCCGCCCGGGCGACGTCATCTCCACCGGCACGCCCGGCGGCGTCGGCATCTTCCGCGACCCGCCGGAACTGCTCGAACCGGGCGACAGCGTCGACGTGGAAATCGAGGGCATCGGCACGCTCACTAACTCGGTCGTCTCCGAGCGCGACGAGTAACCGCCCGCCGTACAGCACAATTATTTATAGGATATCCCGGTACTACCGACTATGAGCACGCACACAGACACCCGACTGAGAGACAGGCATATCGTCGTGACCGGCGGCGCGCGCGGCATCGGCCGCGGCATCGCGGTCCGCTGCGCCCGCGCCGGGGCCGACGTATCGATTTTCGACACGAAGCCCGGGGTGGCCGCCGAGACGGCCGACCTCGTCCGCGAGGAGGGCGGCGAGGCCGAGGTGTACGAGGTCGACGTGACGGACGCCGAAGGCGTCGAGACCGCCGTCGACGCCGCAATCGAGGCGCTCGGTGACATCCACGGCCTCGTGAACAACGCGGGCGTCCAGCAGGCCGTCCCGCTCCTCGAAACGACCGAAGACGACTGGGACCTCCACTTCGAGGTGAACGCCAAGGGGACGTTCCTCGTCTCCAAGGCCGTCGCCAGCCGGATGGTCGACGGCGACATCGAGGGCAGCATCGTCAACATCTCGTCGGTCGGCGCGGAGCGGCCGTTCGCCGGACAGGGCGCGTACGGCGCGTCCAAGGCGGCCGTCCTCGCCTTCACGACCGTGCTGGCGAAGGAACTGAGCGACCACGCCATCACCGTCAACGCGCTCAAACCGGGCACCGTCGAGACGCCGATGGTCGAGGAATGGCTCGACGAGCACGCCGAGCAGTCGGGCAAGTCGCCGGACGAAATCCTCGCGGAGACGCTCGACGTACACATCCTCGACCGAATCGGCCAACCCGAAGAAGTGGGCCACGTCGCGGTCCTGCTCCTCTCCGAGGAGGGCGACTGGATAACCGGCGAGTCCATCGCCGTCGACGGCGGCTACCTCAAACACTAGTGTTCGCCGCGACGACTTCGAGAGCCGCCCGAAGCGTCCGAAACCGATGCTTTCGACTCCCCGAGCCGGAGCGTTCGGCCACAGTACTCACACGCAGTCCGGCATTATCGGATATTGATTGTGTAGAATCTGCCGGCCGGGCGAACTGAACCGCGGCGTGCCCGTCGCGGCGCGCGCGACCGCCGCGAGGATGCGAAATCAAGCGACTCGGAGATGTCCGCACCGACTCGCGCCGCCGCAGTTGGTGGCCTGTCGTCGCCGTCCGTGACTCGTCCAATTCACCTCTGGCACTCAGCGACGAGCTCGTGGCTTTGAGCACCGGATTTCGCCTCCGTGGCAATAATTATTATAAACATAACTCACATATCGGTGTGTCGTGTAACAGCACGTGGGTGGAGCAATCCGACCCATGTGTAATCAGCATCCCGTGCATCCAGCACGATAGCCATCAGTACGTCAGTCATACTGTACGCACGGTAGCCCCCACCGAGTACGCCTGCCCAACTGATACTCGTGAACACGTGGCGCGGCTACCTACCGAGCACAACGTCCCATTGATGCTCTATTTTTCGGTCGTCTCCCGTCGGCTACGTAGCGTCTGCCTTCCCGACTCCGGCCCCGCGTTACTGCCCAGTCTCCGCGCGAGTCGTCGAATCCCATCTATTCCATCCGACATTGCCGGATATTACTGGTTCGATTCCGACGAACGCGCCTCACCGAGTGTGGCGAATCGCTCTCCAAACCTGAAGATATTTCACGCCACCGTGTGAAAAGCGAGTAATGGGTACCGACCAAAGCACGAACCGTCGCCTAAGCAAGGTAGAGCGGGTCATCGAGACGTACGACTTGGACGGATTCGGCGAGCAGCTCGCGGACCGCTGGACGGCTCCCGAGGACAGCGACAGCCTCCGGGACCTCGCGGATCTGATGAACGAGAAGGTGCTCGACGCCGCGCTCCGCAAGGCGGGCGAGGACGTCCTCGAAGGCGAGGTCGAGAACCTGTACACGCTTCTCACCGGCGACGAGACCACGGAGGGGATGCGCGTTCAGGCGAAGAACACGCTCCAGTCCCGCGGCGTCGACGTCGACCAACTGCTCTCGGATTTCGTCTCTCACCAGGCGGTCTACACCTACCTGACGGATATTCGCGGCGTCTCGAAGGACTCCTCGTCCGGAAACAGAATCGACAACGTCATCGAGTCCATCCAGCGACTCCGCGGCCGACTGGTCGCGGTCATCGAGCAGAGTCTGAGTTCGCTCCGCAACACGAGCAAACTCCGACTCGGTGACTTCGATGTCCTCGTGGACACGCAAGTGTACTGCCGCGACTGCGGGACGCAGTACGAGGTCGTCGAACTGCTCCAGCGCGGCGGGTGCGACTGCGACGAGAGCGAATCGAACTAACTGATTACATACTTAGCGCTGTCACATTATCCTCGACTCAACGGGTGATTTTATATTGGTGTACCTGTTGGGTCAAGGTATGAGCTCAGAACAAGTGTCAAAATCCAAAGTCCACCTTTCGGTCGAGAATATCGGTGGCATCGACGACCTGTCAACGTCGTTCGAGCCGGGCGTGACCGTCTTGGCGGGTCGAAACGCCACGAACCGAACGTCGCTCTTGCGGTCCATCATGGCCGCCCACGGGAGCGACGACGTGGCGCTCAAAGGCGACGCCGACGAGGGCTCCGTCGAACTCACTATCGGCGACGAGACGTACACTCGAACGTTCGAGCGGCAGGGCGACACGGTCATCTCCGGCGGGAACCCCGTCCTCGACGACCCGGACCTCGCGGACCTCTTTGCGTTCCTGCTCGAAACGAACGACGCCCGACAGGCGGTCGCCCGCGGCGACGACCTCCGGGACCTCATCATGCGTCCGGTGGACGTCGAGTCGATAAACGAGCAGATCGAGTCGCTCCAGCAGGAGAAACGCGACATCGCCGACGAGCTCTCGACGCTCAGCAACCTCTCCGACCGCCTGCCGCAGCTCGAACGCCGGCGGACGAAGCTCGAAGACCAAATCGAGGAGAAGGAAGACGAACTCGCGGAGAAAGAACAGGAGGTCGAGGAGTACGACGCCAGCGTGAGCGAGCGTCAGGAAGTCGAGAGCGAACTCGAATCCAAGCTTGGCGACCTCCGGAGCAAGCGCCGCGACATCAACGACGTGGACCGCCGCATCGAGACGGAAAAACAGAGCCTCGACGCGCTCGAATCCGAGGAAGCGGAGCTTGAGGACGACGCCGAGGACCTCCCGGAGGTCGCCGGCGGCAAAATCGACGAAATCGAGTCCGAAATCAGCCGCCTCCGAACGCGCCGGCAGGAGATTCAGTCGACCGTCAACGAGCTTCAGTCCGTGATTCAGTTCAACGAGGAGATGCTCTCGGGCACGTCCTCGGACGTCGTGGACGCGCTCCGCGACGCCGACGACGCCGGCGGGAGCGTCACCGACCAACTGCTCGGCGACGACCAGGTCGTCTGCTGGACGTGCGGTTCCGAGGTCGACAAGTCCGAAATCGAGGGGACGCTCGAACGCCTCCGGACG
Source organism: Haloferax sp. Atlit-48N (assembly GCF_003383015.2). Taxonomy (NCBI): domain Archaea; kingdom Methanobacteriati; phylum Methanobacteriota; class Halobacteria; order Halobacteriales; family Haloferacaceae; genus Haloferax; species Haloferax sp. Atlit-48N. The sequence continues at coordinate 314,093 of NZ_CP137693.1, forward strand.
CTCCGCGAGGAGAAGCTCGAAGACAACCGCGACCACCGCGAACAGCTCTCCGAACTCGAAGACGAGAAGTCCACCTACGAGCGCCGCCAGCGCGAGCGCGACCGCATCGAGCGCCGCCTCTCCGAAATCGAAAGCGAGCGCGAGACCCGCCAAGAGCGCATCGAGGAGCTCAAATCCGACCGCTCGGACCTCGAAGCCGAAATCGACTCGCTCGAACAGACCGTCGACGAACTCGAAAGCGAGGAACACGGCGACCTGCTCGACCTCCACCGCGAGGCGAACCAGCTCGAATACGACCTCGGCCGCCTCCGCAGCGACCTCGAAGACGTCGAAGACGAAATCGCCGACATCGAGCGCCAACTCGACGAGCGCGACGAACTCGAAGCGGCCCGCGAGGACATCGAAGACGAACTCGAAGAGCTTCGGACGCGCATCAAGCGCCTCGAATCCGAGGCCGTCGAGGAGTTCAACACCCACATGGACGACGTGCTCGACGTGCTCGAATACGACAACCTCGAACGCATCTGGATCGAGCGCACCGAAAAGCGGGTTCGGGAGGGCCGAAGGAAGGTCACGAAATCGGTGTTCGACCTCCACGTCATCCGGACGAACGAAGACGGCGTGAGCTACGAGGACTCCGTCGCCCACCTCTCGGAGTCCGAGCGCGAGGTGACCGGCCTCGTGTTCGCGCTCGCGGGCTACCTCATCCACGACGTCTACGAGACGGTGCCGTTCATGGTCCTCGACTCGCTCGAAGCCATCGACTCGAACCGCATCTCGCGGCTCGTGGACTACTTCGCGGACTACGCCGACTACCTCACCGTCGCTCTCCTCGAAGAGGACGCGCAGGCGGTCGACAGTTCCTATCCGCGCTACTCGCCGGCGTAACGACGCCGACAGCGCTTCGTTTTTCTCGTTTTTCATCCCCGCGTCGAGTCGCGTCGCGAACGGCGCATCTCGTTTCGAGTTACACTATTAGGTGTGTCACGAACTGGACATTGACGGCGACAGGGCGACGCGCTCAGGAGAGCGCGATGCTCAGTTCCAACTCCTCTGCGATGCCGAGGAGGACTTCGGTGAGACGGTCGAACTGCTCGCCTTTCATCCGGTTGGAGGGGCCGGCGACGCTCAGCGCGCCGAACACGTCGCCGTCCGGCCCCATGACGGGCGCACCGACCGCGCGAACCCCGCTGATCTGCTCTTCGACGTTCAACGCGTAGCCGCGCTCTCTGATTTCGGCGAGTTCGTCGAACAGCGCCTCCTCGTCGTGAATCGTCTGTTCGGTCTCCTTCGGGAGGCCGATTCGGTCGACGATTTCTCGGACCCGTTCTCGCGGCATGTTGGCGAGGATGGCTTTCCCGCTCGCCGTCGAGTGGAGATAGACGCGCTTTCCCACCGTCGACTGCGTCCAGACGCCGTGTTTTCCGGGTGCGGTGTGGACGTACACGCCCCGCCCGTGTTCCTCGACGGTGAAAATCGAGCGCCGTTCCGACTCCTCGGAAAGGACGTTGGTGTAGTGTTCGGCCTTCCCGAATTTGCGTTTCCGCGTTCGGACGAAGTTCCCGAGACCGAGGAATCGAAGCCCGAGATGGTAGGTATCGCCCTCTTTAACCACGTATTCCTGCGCTTCGAGAGTCGTCACGTGAGTGTGTGCGGTGCTCGGCGCGATGTCGAGTTCGCGGGCGATTTCGGTCACGCCCGCCCCGTCGCGCTCCCTGAGTAGTTCGACGATTCTGAGGGTTGTGACCGTCGTTTTGAGCGAGCGGTCGTTCGCGGTTTCGGTCATTATCTGCGGGTCGTCACCATTGCACATAGTATTTTCGCTGCTCCCGAATACCAGTTGTTCGATAACGAATGCGGGCCACGCTGACGCCGAAACGAGTTGTTTGTGAACTATGTGCATGCTTTGCGGCTGGATTGGGGTGCGACGCCCCGCCTCGAAGACGGCGAGGTCAACGACCGAAAAACGGCAGAGAGCGGTCCGGAAACGTCCGAAACGCGGGAGCAACGACGCTCGTCAGATTTCGGCGTTTCCCGGTGTTTGGATTCGTTCCTCGTGAATCGTGCGTTCAGTGGGTGATTCGAAGCCCGAACGTTCACCGCTCCGGAAGTGTTATTATCGTTTCTCCAGTCCAATCGCACGAGACGCAATGAACCACAACGAGACGTTCGAGACGGTCGAGTCGCTGGAGGCGGAACTCGTCTCACTCACCGAGTCGCTCTGGGAGCAGCCGGAGCTCGGCCTTCACGAGACCGAATCCGCCGAGTTGCTCTCGTCGGTCCTCCGCGACGCGGGATTCGACATCACCGAGGGCATCGGCGGGATGCCGACGGCGTTCAGCGCGACCTACGGCGAGGGCGAACCGCACGTCGGCATCCTCGGGGAGTACGACGCCCTGCCCGGGCTGTCGCAGACGGTGTCGTCGAACAGGGACCCCGTCGAGGCCGGCGCACCGGGCCACGGCTGCGGACACAACCTGTTCGGCGTCGCCGGCGTCGGGGCCGCCCTCGCCGCGAAGCGCGCCATCGACGACGGGCGGGCCGAGGGAACGGTCACGTTCTTCGGCTGTCCCGCCGAGGAGATACTCGTCGGCAAAGTGTTCATGGCCCGCGACGGGGCGTTCGACGACCTCGACGCCGCGCTCACGTGGCACCCGAGCCATCTCAGCGCGCCGTTCATGGCGCAGACGCTCGCGATGAACTCCGTCGAGTACACGTTCCACGGCGAGTCGGCGCACGCCGCCGACAGCCCGCAGTCGGGTCGGAGCGCGCTCGACGCCGTCGAACTGCTGAACACCGGGTCGGAGTTCATGCGCGAGCACGTCTCCGACGACGCCCGCATCCACTACACCATCCCCGACGGCGGCGGCGCGCCGAACGTCGTCCCCGCGGAGGCGACGGCGTGGTTCTACGTCCGCGCGCCGACCCGCGACGAGGTCGACCGCATCACCGACTGGCTCGACGACGTGGCCGAGGGCGCGGCGCTCATGACCCAGACGACGATGTCCCGGCGGTTCCACACGGGCTGTTACGACTACGTGGCGAACCACGCGCTGTCCGATGCACTGCTGGAGAACATGCGACTCGCCGGCCCCATCCCGTACACCGACGAGGACCGCGAGTTCGCCGCGGAGCTTCAGGAGACGCTCTCGGCGGAGACAATCGAGGCGCGGACGGCGCAACTCCCCGAGGAGCGGCGCGAGGCGGCGCGCTCGTCGGTGCTGTATCCGGACGCCCAGCCCTCCTACGACGTGGGGACCGTCCTCAACGGCTCGACGGACGTCGGCGACGTGAGTTGGATTACGCCGACCGCGCAGTTCTGGGCGGCGTCGTGGCCGGTGGGGACGCCCTCGCACACGTGGCAGGCCGTCGCCGCAAACGGGAGCTTCGGGTCGAAGGCCGCGGTGTACGCCGCGAAGGTCCTTGCGGCGACGACGCTCGACCTGTTTTCGGACGAGGCGCTGGTGGCGGCGGCCCGCGAGGAGTTCGAAGCGTCCGTCCCCGGCGACTACGAGTGTGCGCTGCCCGAGGGGACGGAGCCGCCGTTCCACCTCACGTTGTAGGCGGCGAGCGTCGGGAAAATCAGCTCTCGTTTCGGTTTGCGGTTTCGCTCGATTTCGTCCGTCTATCCGTCTCTCCGCCTCTCCGTCGCCGAGGCCCGCGTTACTCCAGTTCCGACCGGAGATGCGTCAGGATGCGGTCGGTCGTCGAATCGATGACTTCTTCGAGGAACTCCGGGTCGGACTGCGTCGGGTCGCCGAGGCCGCCCTCGACGGTCAGGTCGTCGAAGTGGGCGTACTGGCGGACCTCGTATCGGTTCTTCTTCGTCTGCGGCGTCTTGCGGTCGCCGCGGACGAGGTCGGGACGGTAGTGCTCGATGACGCTCGTCTCGTACTCGCCGGCGTGGCCCCACTCGGTGCCGAACCGCGCTTCCAACTGGTCGCGGGCGAAGTCGGTCCAATGTGCGTAGTACGAGTCGAGTCCGTGGTCGCGCTGGAGTCGGTCGAGGGCGAGTTTGTGCGGTTCGATGTTGCCTCCGTGGAAGTTGGCGACGAGAAACCGGGTCCCGCCGTGGCGCTGGACCGACCGGCCCACGTCGATGATTATCTCCTGGTACGTGTCGGCTCCGAGCGAAATCGTCCCCGCGTAGTTGATGTGGTGCTCCGAGTAGCCGTACGGGAGCACCGGCAGAACGAGGAGATTCAAGTCGTGTTCCGGGGCCGCCGCGGCGAGCTCCGCGGTCAGGTTCTCCGCTCGGATGGAGTCGACCGAGGTCGGGAGGTGCGTCGAGTGCTGTTCGGTTGCCCCACAGGGGAGCACGACGAAGTCCGCCTCGTCGAACGCGGTTTCGGCTTCCTGCCACGTCATCTCCGCTAGGAGCGACTGTGACTCCGTTGAGTCCATAGGGAGATACGCACAGCTTCCATATATAATACTTTTTGAATCGGAATTTTTAGCAGACAACGGGAAACGAACACACGGTATGCAAACGCTTATGTTGGTGATGCCGAAATGATTCGGCGTCAATGATGAGAGAGAGTGTCTCACGTAGGGATATACTGAAAACGACGGGTGCGTCGATACCCGTCTTGCTCGCCGGCTGTACGTCCGACTCCGGGTCCGAAACGACGAGCGAGGGAGACGGCGGTGGCGGCGAAACGACCGCGGGCGGCGCGACCGAGACGGCCGCCGGCGGTTCCGACGCGACGATAAACATCGGCCAGGCGCTGAACCCCGTCCGATTCGACCCGATAACGCAGCTTTCGAACCCCGACGCGCTCGTCGCGAACCGGGTGTTCAGTCAGCTGTACACCTACGGCGAGGGGACCGACGTGGTCCCGAACCTCGCGACGAGCATGCCGACCATCGAGCGGGACAACACCCGATACATCGTCGAAATCGTCGACAACGCGATGTTCCACAACGGCGACCCGGTCACCGCCGAGGACGTGGCCTACTCGTTCCGCGCGCCCATCGAGGAGGAGACGCCCCTCCTGGGCATCTTCAGCGTCATCGACTCGGTCGAGGCAATCGACGAGACGACGGTCCAGTTCGACCTCTCGAACCCCTACGCGATGTTCCAGCACGTCCTCACCCATCAGGTCGTGCCGGAGGCCGTCCGCGAGGAGGACAAAGAGGCGTTCAGTACCCAACGGCCCATCGGCTCGGGGCCGTTCAAGTTCGTCGAGTGGGAAGAGAGCAACTACGTCACGCTCGAACGCTGGGACGACTACTGGGGCGACGAACTACCCGACGTCGCGGGCGTCGAGTTCACCCCCATCACGGAGTCGACGACGCGCGTCACCAACCTCCGGACGGGCGACGTGGACGTTATCGAGACGATTCCGCCCCGACTTTGGGAGACCGTCGAGGGCACCGAAGACACGAGCATCTCCGAGGTGGAGAGCGTCGGCTACTTCTACGTCGCGTTCAACTGTAACGAGGGGCCGACAGCCGACAAGCGCGTCCGCGAGGCCATCGATTACAGCTTCTCGATGGACGACGCGGTCGACCGCTACATCGACCCGGCCGGACTCCGCCAGTACGGCCCGCTTCCGGGGCCGATGGTCGAAGAGTGGGACATGCCGCTCGAAGAGTGGATGGAGATCCCGAACGACAAGGACGTCGAGCAGGCGACGGCGCTGTTCGAGGAGGCCGGCGTCCCCGCCGACTGGGACGCGAAGATTATCGTCCCGCCGGACGACAACCGCGAGAACATCGGCCTCTCTATCGCCAACGGCATCAAGGAGGCCGGCTACGAGGCCCACGTCGAACGGCTCGACTGGGGCGCGATGCTCAGCCGCGCCTACACCGGCAACGCCTCGGACTACAACATCTACGTCCTCGGGTGGGTCCGCTACCCCGACCCCGACGACTTCATCTACAACCTGTTCCACGAGGACTCGGAGGGCGTGAACCAGGGCGTCTACTACAAGAACGACGAGGTGATGGAGCAGATTCAGGGCGCGCGCGAATCGACCGACCGCGACGAGCGCCAACAGCTCTACCAGTCGGCCATCTCGACGCTCCTGGCGGAGAAGGTCCACCTCCCGGCGTTCAACTACAAGAACTCCTACGGCGTGAAGTCCACCGTCAGCGACTTTCAGGTCCACCCGGTCTCGCCGCAGAACCCGCGGCTCCTCACCGGCTACAACAACGTCTCCGTCGACAGATGACGGTACCCTGTCGGTAACAGTTACCAAACGTTATATGCTCACTCCCCATCCACTCCACTCATGACGACAACCGGTTACATCGGACGACGATTACTCCAAATCGTTCCGGTCTTGCTGTTCGTCGTTACGGTCACGTTCGTCCTCATCAACTCGATACCCGGCGACCCGGTTCGCATCTTGGTCGGGCCGAGCGCCGACGCGGCGGCCATCGAGGCCGCCCGCGCGAGATACGGCCTCGACCAACCGCTGTACATTAGGTACGTCAGGTACGTCGCGGCCGTCGCCACGGGCGACTTCGGGACGAGCATCCACTACGGTGGAGTCGCGGTGACGGAGAAAATCTTCGAGCGGCTTCCGGTGACGCTGCTGCTCCTCGCGTCGAGTTTCACCCTCGCCATCGGCTCGGCGATTCCGCTGGGTATCTTCGCCGCCAAGAACCGTAACAACGGCTACGACCACCTCGCCCGTATCACGTCGCTCATCGGCGTCAGCACGCCGAGCTTCTGGGTCGGCCTGCTTCTCATCATCGTGTTCGCGTACTACGGCGACCTCCTGCCGCCGAGCGGACTCGTCATGCCGTGGGCCGACCCCGCGTCGGTCGAGGGGGCGGCGTCGAGACTGGACGTGCTCGCGACCGCCGCGTCGCATCTGATTCTCCCCTCTATCACGCTGGGGACGCTTCAGATGGCGGCCATCACGCGCATCGAGCGGTCGTCGATGCTCGAAGTGCTCAACAAGGACTACGTCCAACTCGCTCGCGCGTACGGCGTCTCCGAGCGGACGATTCTCCGCAAACAGGCGTTCAGGAACGCGCAACTGCCGGTGCTCACGGTCATCGGCATCCAGATGACGACCGCTCTCGGCGGCGCGGTGCTGACCGAGACGGTCTTCAACATCAACGGGATGGGGAACCTCATCATCACCGCGGTCCGGGCGCAGGACTACCAGCTCATCATGGGTACGACGATATTCTTCGCCATCGTGTTCGTCCTCGGCGTGCTCGTCGTGGACGTGCTGTACGCAGTCATCGACCCGCGCATCTCCTACGGGGGTGGTGCCGGTGAGTGATTCGACGGCCGCCGCCGGCGACTCGGCCCGCACGGGCGGCGTCGCGGACGCCGACGAGCGCTCCGCCGTCTCGCGCACCTCGCAGGTGCTTCGACAGCTCAAGCGCAACTCGGCGTCGCGCGTCGGTCTCTACGTCATCGGGCTCGTGACGCTCGTCGCGCTGGTGACGACTATCGACGCCGACCTGTTCGACTACCAGTTCGCGGCGACGTTCTGGTACCACCCGGAGAACGACCCGTCGGGGAGCACCATCTTGCTCCCGCCGGTCGGCATCGAAAACAGCTTCGGGACGGGGACGTGGGCGCATCCGCTCGGGACGGACCACCGCGGCCGCGACGTACTCGTCAGGCTGGTGTACGGCACCCGCATCGCCGTTCAGGTGGGTCTCATCGCGACGGGCATCGGGATGACCATCGGGACGGTCGTCGGCGCGGTCTCCGGCTACTACGGCGGCTGGGTCGACGACGTGCTCCAGCGGTTCGTCGAATCGCTGTACGCGATTCCGTTCCTCATCCTCGTCATCGCAATCATGTCCGCGTTCGGCCGCGAGCTCGGTATCGCCATCATCGGCGTCTCCATCACGACGATTCCGGTGTTCACGCGCCTGATTCGCTCGCAGGTGCTGAGCGTCCGGGAGATGGAGTACGTCGAGGCCGCGAAGGCCGCCGGCGTGCGCGACCGGCACATCATCTTCCGCCACATCATCCCCAACAGCTTCGCGCCGGTGCTCGTCCAGTCGACGCTTCAGGTCGGCGTGAACATCCTCATCGTCGCGTCGCTGTCGTTCCTCGGCTTCGGGGTCCAGCCCCCGACGCCGTCGTGGGGGCAGATGCTCGCCCACTCGCGGCAGTACATGATCGTCAACCCGTGGTTCAGTCTCTGGCCCGGCCTCGCGATTCTCGCGACGGTCGTCGGCTTCAATCTGCTGGGCGACGGCCTGCGCGACGCAATCGACCCGCGGTCGAACGACTGACGATGAACGGACGACACCTCTCACCGACCGTTCGCCCCGGGGCCGGGAGTCGCCCGGCCGCCGTCAGTCGCTCGCCCGCCGAACTATCGCTCCCTCCACGGGGCGGCGTCGGCACTCGCTCTTGCGGTTTTGCAGAGGCACCCATCTCACGCACCGACGCCCCCCACGATTCCACGACCAATGTCTGATACGCTACTCACCGTCCGCGACCTGCACACCCACTTCCGCACCGACGCGGGGACCGTTCGGGCCGTCGACGGTATCTCGTTCGAGGTACAGCGCGGCGAGGTGCTCGGCATCGTCGGCGAAAGCGGCGCGGGAAAGAGCGTCGCGGCGCGGAGCATCATGCGCCTCATCGACTCGCCGGGCGTCATCGTCAACGGCGAGGTCCGCTTCGAAGACGACCTGCTCGTCGGCGTCGAGCGCGGCGACGCCCCCGACGACGAACCGCGGCAGGACCCCGAGATGCTGTCGAGCCGCGAGATACGCGAGCGCATCCGGGGCCGCGAAATCGCGATGATATTTCAGGACCCCACGGAGAGCCTCAACCCGGTGTTCACCGTCGGCGAGCAGTTGAGCGAGATTATCGGGCTCAACCGCGACGTGTCGGCGGCCGAAGCCGAGGCCATCGCCGTCGAGCGCCTCCGCGAGGTCGGCATCCCCGAGGCTGAACGCCGGATGGACGACTACCCCCACGAGTTCTCCGGGGGGATGCGCCAGCGCGTCCTCATCGCCATGGCGTTCGCGTGCGAACCGAGCCTCGTCATCGCCGACGAGCCGACCACCGCGCTCGACGTGACCGTCGAGGCGCAGATTCTCGACCTCGTGAAGGACCTCGCGGCGCGCTACGACACGTCGTTCGTCTGGGTCACCCACGACATGGGCGTCGTCGCCGAGATATGCGACCGCGTGGCCGTGATGTACCTCGGCGAAATCGTCGAGCAGGCGACCGTCGACGACCTCTTCCACGACACGAAACACCCCTACACCGAGGCGCTTCTCGGGTCGATTCCGCGGCCCGACCGCGACGTGGACGGCCTGTCGCCCATCGAGGGCATCATGCCGGAGGCCATCAATCCGCCGCAGGGCTGTCGCTTCCACACGCGGTGTCCGCACGCCCGAGAGGCGTGTCTGCACTCCCACCCCGACGCTCGGCGCGTCGACGGCGGCGGTGACGAAGACGGTGACGTGGCGATGCAGATGCAGACTGCCGACGGGACGACCCTCGCGGACGCGGAAGTCGCCGCCGCCTCGTCCCACCGAGCGGCGTGTCTGCGGAACGACGCGTTCGCGGAGGCCGGCTACTGGGAGAGCGCCCCGCTCGACGACGCCGAGTCGGAGTCGGCTTCGGCCGCCGCCGAATCGGAATCAGAGTCAGAGCCGGAGTCGGCGTCGGCGTCCGCCTCCGCAGGTGACGCCGCCGACGCCGCCGTCACCGCAAACGCCGCCGCCACCGGGTCCACCTTCGACCCCGACGCCGACCCGCTGCTCAGCGTGCGCGACCTGCGGAAGTACTTCGACGCGAGCGACGGCTTCCTCGACCGTCTCCGGTTCGACCGCGACGCGGGACTCCTCCCCTTCTCGGCCGACCGCGAGCACGTCCGCGCGGTCGACGGCGTCTCGTTCGACATCCTGCCCGGCGAGACGCTCGGCCTCGTCGGCGAGTCGGGCTGCGGGAAGTCCACGCTCGCGCGGACGCTCCTCCGGCTGGTCGACCCGACCTCCGGCGACATCGTCTTCGACGGGGAGAACCTCGCCGAACTGTCGAAAGAGGAGCTACGGAAGCGCCGCAAGCGCATGCAGTTCGTCTTCCAGGACCCGCAGGCGTCGCTCGACCCGCGGATGACCGTCGGCGAAATCGTCGAGGAGCCGATGCGGGCCCACGGGCTCTACGAGGGCGACCGCGAGGGGCGGGCGCGCGAACTGCTGGAGACGGTCGGTCTCGACGCCGACCACTACAACCGCTACCCGCACCAGTTCTCCGGCGGCCAGCGCCAGCGGGTCAACCTCGCGCGGGCGCTGTCGGTCGACCCCGACTTCATCGTCTGCGACGAGCCGACCTCGGCGCTCGACGCGTCGGTGCAGGCGCAGGTGCTCAACACGATGAAGGAGCTTCAAGACGAGTTCGGGCTGACGTACCTGTTTATCAGCCACGACCTGAGCGTCATCCGCCACGTCTGCGACCGCGTGGCCGTGATGTACCTCGGCGAACTGGTCGAACTCGCCGACAAGGACGACCTGTTCGAGTCCCCGAAGCACCCCTACACCCGGGCGCTCCTCTCGTCGATTCCGGTGCCCGACCCGCGGGTGTCCCGCGAGACCGTTCCGCTGTCCGGCGACGTGCCGTCGCCGATTCACCCGCCGAGCGGCTGCCGGTTCCACACCCGATGTCCGAGCCTCGTCGCCCCGGCGGAACTCGACCTCAGTGACGACGAGTGGGACCGCGTGCGCCGGTTCGTCAGAGCCGTCCAGCGCGAGTCCCCGGACGCGGCCGACGACGACGCGAGAGCGACCTACTTCCCCGACGGCCTCCCCGCCGGCGACGCCGGAGAAGCCGTCGAGCGCGCGCTCTCGCTCGCAGCCGAAGGTGCGTGGCGCGACGCCGCGTCGCTCCTGACCAAGACGTTCGTCGAGCCGAGCGTCTGCACCTCCGAGGTGCCGGCGCTGGAGTCGCCCGACGAACTCGACCGTATCGTCAGCTGTCACCACTACTCCTGAAAAAGCGCCGCCGGCTTTATTTCGCCCTTAGGCCGACCCGAACCGGTCTGCGACTTCGGCCACGGTTTCGAAGGCGACGCCCGGCGTGTCGGCGACGTGTTCGACGAACGATTCGAGCCGGACGAGCCGGTGTGACTGCCCGATGACCTGCGGGTGCATCGTGAGGACGAAGACGCCGTCATCGACGTTGTCGACCATCCAGTCGAACTGCTCGCGCCACTGGCGGAACACCGCTTTCTCGTTCGCGTACCCCCGCTTGCGGTTGAAGGCGAACGCCGGGAAGTCGTCGCGTTGCCACGAGACGGGTACCTCGACGATGTCGGTCTCGGTGCCGCGCTCGAAGGGGGCGTCGACGGGCGCGGCCCACCCCTCCCGAACGCGGTACGGCTCGAAGTCGGTCGCCATCTGGCTGGAGTCCCACTCGAAGCCGAGTTCGTCGAGGATGCCGAGCGTGTGGGTCGAGAAGTCCCACGACGGCGAGCGGTAGCCAGTCGGCCGCCGCCCCGTGAGGTCCACGATGCTCTCGACGCCGCGTTTCACGTCGTCGTACTCCGCCTCTCTCGACTCGTACTGTCCCGGGCGGGTGTGCGACCAGCCGTGGTGCTGGATGTCGTGGCCGCGGCTCCACACCTCCTCGGCGGCCTCCGGGAAGCTGTCGATGGTGTGGCCCGGCGTGAACCACGTGGTCTCGACGCCGAACTCGTCCAAGCGGTCGAGGACGCGGGGCGCGCCCACGTCGACGCCGAACAGTCCTCTCGACAGTTTCGTCGGGCTGTCCGGCGACTCGAAGGAGTGTATCCACGAGGAGACGCCGTCGAAGTCGAACGTGAGGCAGACGCTGTGGTGAGTCACGCTTCGACGTACGAAAATCGATGTGATAGCTGTTTCCCTGCCGCACCCGAACGCTGGCGGCCTCTCGTCTCTCGTTCCGCGAGCTACCGAAACGCCGGCGCGACGCGCTCGGCGAACAACTCGGCGCTCGTCGTCTCGGGGAAGTCGACGAACTCCACGACAACCTCGCCGAAGCCCATCTCGACGAACGTCGCCAGTCGCTCGCGCACCTGTTCGGGCGTGCCGACGAGCGGGAACTCGCCCTCGGCGACGTTCTCGGGCTTGAACCGCGGGAAGTGCTCGTCGAGGAGGGCGTCGAGTTCCGCCTCGTCCTCGCGTAGCAGACACCGCGCGAACCACGAGCGCTCTATCTCCTCGAACGGCCGGCCGTAGCCCTCGCAGTGGCGTTCCAGCACGTCCAGTTTGTGTTGCATCACCTCCGGCGGTCCCCAGAAGTTCCACGAGTCGGCGTACTGGGCGGTGATTCGGAGCGTGAACGACTCGCCGCCGCCGCCGACCATGATGGGCGGGTGCGGGTCTCGGACGGGGTGCGGCCGGCACATCGCCTCGTCGAGGGTGTAGTAGTCGCCGTCGAAGCTGACCGTCTCCTCGGTCCACAGGCGCTTGAGCATCCGAATCGACTCCTCCAGCATCCGAAGGCGAGTCGGCGCGTCCGGCCAGTCGTAGCCGTAGGCCCGCGCCTCGCTTTCCTTCCAGCCGGCGCCCATGCCGAGTTTCAGTCGGCCGTCGCTCACGGCGTCGAGCGTCGCGGCCTGCTTGGCGAGGAGCGCGGGGTTCCGGAAGTGGTTGTTCACCGTCTTCGGGTAGAGGTACACGTCTTCGGTCTCGCGGGCGATGGCGGCCAGCGTGACGAAACACTCCGTCGTGGGGCCGCTGCCGGTCATGACGTGGTCGGGGACGGCGACGCCGTCGAAGCCGAGGCCCTCCATCGCCACGGCGAACTCCACCTGCGCGTCCCACGAAATCTCGTCGCAGAACGCCAACTGGGAGTGAACGGAGTCGCCGGCGCTGGTCGGAACGTTGACTGCGAACTGCATACGAACGGCTCACGCGCGACCACGAAAACAGTTCCCACTCCACTCGCTTTCTCACTCCCACTCGCGTCCTCACTCGCCGCCACCCCAACACGTACTACAATTCGAGCCGTTCGGTATCACATGACGGACCACCAGCGCGCGGCAATCGTGACCGGCGCGTCCAGCGGTATCGGACGGGCGGTCGTCGAGCGACTCCGAGCGGACTACGACTACGTCGCCTGCTTCGACATCGAGACCGGCGAGACCGACTGGGACGACGAAGGCGTCCACGAGTTCGCGGTCGACGTACGCGACCCCGACGCGGTCGCGGACGCGGTGGCGGCGGTCGAATCGGTCGCCGACGTGGCGGCGCTCGTGAACAACGCGGGCATCTCGCGGGCCGTCTCCCTCGCGGACCTCGACCCAGACGAGTGGGACCGCGTCCTCGACGTGAACCTCAAAGGGCAGTACGTCGTCGCCCGCGCCGTCGCCCCGGGCATGGTCGAGCGCGGCGAGGGTGCCATCGTCAACGTGTCGAGCGTCGCCGGCCTCCGCGGGAGCGCCACCGGCGGCGTCCACTACTCCTCGTCGAAGGCGGGCGTCTTCGGGCTGACCAAGGGGCTGGCGAAACAGCTCGGCCCCGAGGTGCGCGTCAACTGCGTCGCGCCGGGGATCGTCGAGACGCCGCTTCTCACCGAGTCGAATCTCTGGACCGAAGAGGCGCTCGCCGAGTACGCCGCCGACCTCCCGCTCGAACGCATCGGAACGCCCGAGGAAGTCGCTGACGTGGTCGCGTTCCTCTGCGACGGCGCGAGCTACGTGACGGGGACGGTGCTGACGGTCGACGGCGGGTCGATGCTCCGGTGACCGAGGTCGCCGGTCGCCGGACGCCGAGCGAACAGCCAGTACCCGCGAACCGACCGAGACATACTAAATCCAAAGATAATATTCTAATTTGATAGTTCGGCGCCCAATCTCTCGTATTCTCCGACCAGCACTGTCTCGGCGCTGCTCACTCGGCCGTCTCCGGACCAGCCAGCGCGTCTATGACGAAAACGGCTAGTACAGCGCCTTCACCCGACTTGTAGCGCCGTCACAACTCGATGGCGAACTCGGAACCGAGCTGCGTCACCGAATCGGCTCGCGTCGGCGCGCGTCGGCGTGTCTCTGTGCGTGCCGGTGCGTTCCGGTACGTGCCGGTGCGACTGACCGCTTGAAGTTCGGCCGTTGTCTCCTGAACCGCCTCCGTTCGCGGCCGCGTGGTCGGTGTCACTACCGGTCGAGTCGTCGTTCTCGATTTCGTATTTTTATCCGATATTTTAGGGAACTGAGAAACTATCGACAAAACAATATTTTTAACATCCGCGTTCGTCCCGCACCGTCGGGTCTTTCAAAACATATTACGTCACCGCCGGTGTACCGGACGCTCGGGCACAACCATGGACTATGTCAACGAAGGCGACACGGTCGTCGTCAGGCTGGACCCCGGCGAACAGGTCCTCGACTCGCTGGCCGCGGTGCGCGACGAACTCGACATCGAACACGGCTTTCTCACGGGTATCGGCGCGGTCGACGCCGTCACGCTCGGCCACTACGACGTGGACGACCAGGAGTACCTCGAAGAGGAGTTCACGGGCCAGTTCGAGGTGACGAGCTTCCTCGGCAACATCGGCCCCGACAAGATTCACACGCACATTCAGGTCGGCACTCGCGACTTCGAGACGCTCGGCGGCCACTGTTCCGGCGCGCGCGTCTCCGGGACGTTCGAGGTGGTCATCCACCTCGGCGAGACGCCGCTGACCCACCACCTCGACGAGCGGACCGGCCTCGACGTGTTCGACGTCTGAGCCGGCCCGGACCGAGCCGAGTCGGACTGAATCGAACTGAATCGAACTGAATCGAACTGAATCGAACTGAATCGAACTGAATCGGACCGAGCGCGTCGCGATGCGGACGCTCGGTCGCTTTTTCCCACGCCTGCCGTGAGTCGAGAGCGTCGCGTCCGTCGGCTGGCGTGAGGCAGTTCGGAGAAAGAAAAGACGGCGCTGTCGGGGCGTCGGCCGGTGGTGGAGGGCCGAAGCGAGGGGGGCTGGAGGGCGAGGGCGTGTGTCGGCGGACTGGCCGACGCCCCGAGCGCACCGAACGAGGGTTCCGGGGGTTGTCCGCCGACGCGGGTTCCGCCGCGGAGACGCGACCGGGGACCGCTGGTCGCGCCGCCGTCGGCGGGTCGCAACCGCCGGTGCGTTGGAGGGCGCGGCCGGCGGCAACTATTCGTAGTCGACATCCCATATTGGCGGTTCCTCGGTTACTACCGTTACTTACGTGAGTAGCGTGAATAGCGTGTATTCTCCGGAAGTTCGGGGTTACGGGCGTTCTCTCGTTCGCCTCCGGGCGAATTACCCAATCGAATGACTTTCGACCCGGGGGGTCGTGGCCGAGAGTGACAGATGAAACGACACCTCCGCGTTCACATCGTCCCCCTGTGGCGCGAACACGACCGCATCGTCGGCCCCATCGAGGACGACCGACCGGACAAGGTCTACCTCCTCGAACACGAGGACTCCGCGGTCGAGCGCCCGACCTACCACGAGGCGGTCGTCGACCGCATCGCCGACGTAGTCGGTTCTCCGCCCGACGTCGAATACTTGGACCTCTTCGATATGTACGAGGTGATGGGCGCGATTACGACCATCGCCGACTGGCACCCCGACGACTTCGTCCGCGTCAACGTCACCGCCGGCACCAAGCGCGCGGCCGTCGGCGCGACGATGGCCTGCATGGACGAACACACCGACGCCGAACCGTACGTCGTCGACCCAGAGGTCCGGCCGCACGGCCTCGACGCGCCGGTCACGGAGGGCTTCGCGCAGGCGTCGCTCCTGACGACCTACCAAATCGACTCGCCGTCTCCCGACCAGGTCGCCGCGCTCGCCATCATCGAGGCCCACGACACCGACGCCAAGCACGCGAAAAAGAAGACGCTCATCACCGAGGCGGCTCGCTACGGCCTCGAGTTCATGCGCGGCCGCGTCGACGGCGAGGCCGACGACTACGACCCCGTCACCGGCGACTACAACGTCCTCGACAACCGCGTCACCGCGACGCTCGAACATCAGGGCTACGTCACGGTCACCCAGCGCGGTACTCGCCGCTATCTCGAACTCACGGAGGAGGGGCGACAGACGCTCCGCGCGTTCCGCCACCGGGCCGAATCGGTCGTCTCGGACCTCGAAGCGCGGACCGACGACCCGTCCGAGAGCGTCGATTTCGCCCTCGACAACCCGGTCGACGCGCTCGTGGCGAATCGGTAGGGCGAGTTGCCCTCGCGGTTACTGCCTCCGCCGCTCCCCGGCCGCCCCGGCCGCCCCCGCCGCTTCGAGGGGAACTGTTAGTACGGTCGCGACACGAGCCAGATATGTATGCCCTCCAACATGCACACGCGCAGAGCCGTTCTCGCGGCCGGCGGGGCGACCGCTCTGGCGTCGCTCTCTGGCTGTGTCGGCCGCGCGCTCGGTGCCCTCGACCTTGAGCGAGACTACCGGCGCGACGCGCCCGTCGGCGACGTGACGGGCGCGTGGCCGACCGCCCAGCACGACTTCGCCAACACCGGTTACACGACCGACTCCGGCCCCTCGGCTGACGCGAGCGTCGAACGAATCGCGTCGGGCGACGCCGCGCTCGCCACGTCAGTCGCCCTCGCCGACGGGCGCGGCGTGCTCGGCCACAGCGACGGCGACGGCGAGGACGGCGTCTATCGCGCGCTCGACCTCGATTCCGAAACCGCCCCCGCCGAGTCCGACGACGCGTGGACTATCGACTACGCGCACGGCAAGTCCACGCCCACGCTCGCCGGCGACGCGATGTTCGTCTCGACCGCCGAGTTCGTCGCGGCTTACGACGCCCGGACCGGCGAGCGGTGCTGGCGGACGACCGAGGGCGGCTACGGGACCCCCGAAAACGCGCCGGTGCTCGCCGCGGAGACGCTCGTCGACGGCGGGAGCGCGCCCGTCTTCGGGCGAGACCCCGAGACTGGGGCGGAGCAATGGTGCTACGACGCCGGCGAGGCGTATCCCGGACTCGTCGCCCGCGACGGCGTCGTCTACACGCCAATCGGCGCTGACCACGAACAGACCGGCGTCGCCGCGCTCGATGCCGCCACCGGCGAGGAGCGATGGCGGCGCGAGGACCTCCCGCAGAGCGGCGTCCCGCTCGCGGTGGGCGGCTCTCACCTATACTACAACGCCCACCGCGGGAACGTGTTCGCTCTCGCCCTCGAAGACGGGTCGACGCAGTGGCAGGCGTCGATTCCGCTCCCGGAGAACGGCAGTCCGCGGACCGCCGTCGCGGGCGATACGGTCCACGCCCAGACCTCGCGGGGGAGCCTCGCCGCGTTCGACGCCGCCGACGGCGCGACGAAGTGGACGCTGTCGCTCGATGCGGATACGTTCGCCCGACCGCCGGTCGTCGCCGGCGACACCCGCTTCGTGGGGAGCGACGACCGTCTCTACGCGGTTTCGGCGGCGTCCGGTGAGAACCTGTGGTCGACGGCGCTCGACGCCCGACCGTCGGGCGGCCTGTCGGTCCGCGGGTCTGAACTCTACTTCGCCGGGATGGGTCGGAACCCCGGCGTGTTCCGCGTGACGGACTGACGCCCACTCGTCGCCGCCGATTGCGTTTCGCGCCGACCGACGATGCCACCTCCCGTCAGTCGAACGTGTACGTCCGGTATCGTCGAATCGCGTAGCGGTACGAGCCGTAGGAGACGCCGACGGTCACCAGGAGGTACAGCCCGACTCCGGCGGCGAGAAGCGGCGTCGGAGCGAGGTGCCCGGTGACGCCGAACCACGTCGCGACGAGGCCGATGACGGTTCCGGGGCCGACGACGAACATGAACGCCATCAGCACGAGCGTCGAGGGGACGACCGTGGTCGCGCCCCAGAACTCGCGTTCCTCGTATATCGGGTAGGCCGCGCCGATGCCGACCGAGAAGGTCGCGGCGGCGAGGCACATGCACACGCCGACGAGCGCGAAGCCGACCGCGGACAGCGGCGACGTACCGAGGGCGACGGTCACCAGCGGGAGCGCCGCCGCGACCGGAGCGCCGAGAAGCACACCGGCGAGGACGCGCCCGCGGACCAGCGTTCGCGGCGCGGTGGCGGTCAACAGCAACATCGGGAACTGCGGGCGGTCGTCGCCGACGGGGTTGAGGCCGAACGTCGCGCCCGCGAGATAGGTTCCGAGGCCGGCCCCGCTCGCGGCGAGTATCGGTCCGAGGCCGTCGGCCGAGGACTGGACGATGGTCGTCCCGAGCGGGCCGAGGAAGAACACCAGCATGACGAGGTGCGTGAACTGCTGGGGGTGGCGGACGCCGCGGACGAGCAGGCCCCACGCGACGTTGCCGCCGTTCGTCCCAGCGAGCGGCTTCGGCGTCGAGAAGCCGCCGGCAGACCCGTCAGCCTTCGCGCTCGCCGCCGAGCCTCGGTCGCCCCCGGGCGCGCGGTCGGTGAACCAGAGCGCGCTCGCCTGCCGGGTGGCGACGACGAGGCCGAGAGGCGTGAGCGCGGCGATGGCTGCGAAGGTGGCGACGGCGGCCGCCGAGAACGGTCGGGCGAGCGGGGTGCCGACGAATGCGAGCGCGAGGTAGTCGGTGAGCGGACCGAACGTCAGCGTCGCCGCCAGCGTGTCAACCGGAAGCGACCCATCGCCCAGCAACCGGCCGAACGCCTGCGAGACGAGGACGAACGCGGCCATCGCGACGAAGCCGACGACTTTGAGAACGCGCCGGACGCCGGGCAGACGCTTGAAGCCGCGGAGCACGGCAACGCCGGCGGCGTAGCCCCAGACGGTCGTACAGCACGCGAGCGGGACGACGACGACAGTCGTCGTGAGCAGCAGCGACGGCGCGCCGAGCCCGGCCGTGAACGTCGCGGCGACGACCGCAATCGGGAGTCCGAACCAGAGGGCGATTCGGGCGATTTCGGCCGTGATGAGTCCGATGACGACGGCCCGCGGGTGGACCGTGGTCAGCACGAGCGACTCGTGTTCGACGCGGCCGATTCGTTCGAGCGTTCGGAACGTCGCGAGGAGCGTGAGCACCACGGGCACCGCGGTGGCGACGAGGCCGAAGAGGGGAATCTCGGTCACGGACTGCGCGCTCCGACCGGCGACGTAGACGGCCGGGAGCGAAAACAGGAGGCTGCCCCCGAAGAACAACAGGAGCAACAAGAGGCCGACGACTCGGCGCGTCTCGGAGGTGTACCCCCGGATACTCCGAACGAACTCGGCGCGCCCGATTCGGAGGCCGCGGCGAACGTCTCGTCGGAGGCTCATTCGTCGGTGGCACCCGACAGCTGCGGTTCGTCGCTCGTGACCGCGAGGAACGCGTCTTCGAGCGAGCCTTCGCCGCCCGTCTGGGCGCGCGATTTCACCTCGTCGGGCGTCCCCTCGGCGACGACGCGGCCGTCGAACAGGACGCCGACCTCGTCGGCGACGGCTTCGACCACGGGCAGGATGTGCGTCGAGAGGAAGACGGTCGCCCCCGAGTCGGCCACGTCGCCGATGGAGGTCCGAATCTGCCGCGCCGCGCGGGGGTCGAGTCCCGAGGTCGGCTCGTCGAGAAACAGCACGTCCGGGTCGTGGAGCACGCTCTGGATGAACGCGGTCTTCTGTTTCATCCCCTTGGAGTACGTGCCGATGCGCTTGTTCGCGTCGCCGACGAGGTCGAACTGGTCGAGCAGGTCGTCGATGCGCGCCTCGGCGGTCTCCGACGGGATGTCGCGGAGGTCAGCGACGTAGTCGAGCTGCTCGCGGGCGCTGAACTCGTCGTACAGCGGCGGCGTCTCCGGGAGGTAGCCGACGTGCGGCGCGAGTTTCCCGCGGTCGCTCACGTCGAGGCCGCAGATACGGACCGACCCCGAGGTGGGCTGTGACAGCCCCGTCAGGATGCGCATCGTCGTCGTCTTCCCCGCGCCGTTCGGCCCGAGAAAGCCGTACACCGTTCCGCTCGGAATCGACAGCGAGACGCCGTCGAGCGCGACCTCGGAGCCGTAGGCCTTCCTGAGGTCGGTCGCTTCGACCGCGGCGTCCGCGTTCGTGGAGGGCATGGGACGACCCTCGATTCACTCTCCGGACGCGTAATGGTTGCGAATTGATACACGGGCAACAGAAGCGCGTCGATTCGCCCGCCGTCTCAGGGAGTCGTCGTCTCGGGGTCCGTCGGGCGAATCGACCGGTAGAACGCGGTCGAGTACGCGGCGAAGAAGCCGCCGATGAGGCCGCTGACGAGCACGAGTCCGACCGCGACGGCGACCATGCCGACGACGCCGATTGCCGGGAGGCTCGAAAACGCCGACGCGGCGGGCGCACCGCTTCCCGCGCCGGCCACCGCGGTCCCCTGATGCCGGAGCGACGGGGTGAGGAGGAGCGAGGCCACGCCGCCGAACACGCCGGCGACGAGGCCGCCGAGGCCGACGATGACCGAGTAGCCGAAGACCGATACGAGGTTGTTTCTGACGCAGGCGACGCTCCGCTTGACGCCGTCGACCGCGCCGAGGTCGTCGATGACGATGGCGTGGCCGAAGAACTGCACGACGAACGCCACGGCGAGGTAGGTGAGCACGACGGCGAGGACGACGATGGCCAGAATCGCGAGCCCGACCGTGCCCAACTCGATTCCGCTCCCGAGGACGGCGAGGCCGACGAACACCGCGGCGAAGCCGCCGACGAACGACAACACGAGGTTGACGACGAGCAGGCTGAAGTAGACGACGAGCAGCGAGACGTAGTGCGACTTCCCCTCGCTGACGAGCGTGCCGAGCGAGGTGCGACCGTCGATAGCTTCGTTGGCCATGCCGAGGACCCCGCCGAGGAAAAACGGGATGACGAATACCGTGACCCCGCTGAAGACCAGCGAGACGATGCCGCCGACGAGCGGGCCGACCGCCTGTGCGAACAGCGACGGGAGTTGGACGAGGCTGAACGCCATGGCGACGACGAACAGTATCGGGTTCCGTCTGAGAGAGCCGGCGGCTGTGCCGATGGATTGGAGGGCTGCCATACCGCCCACGTCGCGGTACCGCACAAAGAATGTTGGGTTGACAGGTCGTCCCTCCCGTCCCCGGTCTCCGACCCACAACTCGGTCGTTGACGAACGGGAGGCGGCCCGTGTTGCCGAGACCGCGATTACGCGTGTACCCGTGTAATCGGCGCTTTCACGGGAGACCGGCTCGGTCACGAAGGAACGCGTCGACCGCGGCCGCGACCCGCTCGGGGTCGTCGCCGGGGCCGCCGTGGCCGAGCGCGTCGAACTCGACGAACCGACTGGTCGGAAGGGCGTCGTGGACGTTTCGGGCGCTCTCGCGGAGGAAGTCGGGACCGTCGGTGCCGGCCAAGACCGCGGCGGGCGCGTCCACGTCCAAGCGGGCCGGAAGCCGGTACTGCTCGACCGCGCGGTTCATCCGGACGACCTCCTCGGCGAGGGCGACGCAGTCGGGCCAGACGGGCCATTCGTCGAGCCACGCGTCGAGGTCGTCGATGCCGTCGGGGTTGAGCACCTGCTCGACGTAGCGTTTGACCGCCTCGCGCCGCTGTCCCGCCTCCACGAGCGCGGCCATGCGCTCCGAGAGGTTCGCCTCGGTTCGGTTCGCTTCCGGGAGTACCGCCGGTTCGTAGGCGGCGACGGCGGCCACCCGCGCGTCGGTCGCCGCTTCGAGGGCGGTGAGCGCGCCGTAGGAGTGACCGAACAGCACCGGGTCGCGCCCGGTCGCCGCGCGAATCTCGTCGACGAGTTCGCGGACGCACTCGACCTCGCGCTCCAGCACCGCCTCGGCGGGCGTCGTCTCGGCGTCGTCCAGACAGGTGCCGAACCCGGGGCGCTCCGGGACGACGACCTCGTAGTCCCCGAGGTGCGGGACGACCGGGTCCCAGAACGCCGGCGGTGCCATCCCGCCGTGACAGCACAGAAGCGGCGTGTCGTCTCCGAATCGTTCGTCGGACAGTTCGGCTCCGGGTTCGAATCGAATCGGTTGCATCGCACCCTCGCTTGTCGCCGGCGTCGGCTAAGTCGCACTCTCAGCCGTGCGGCCGTTTACATGGGGGCCGAAGACGGAGACCGCCTCGGCCGCTTCGACACGCCCATGACCGACCGCCGAGAGAGCGGACGTATGGGGCTCATCGCCGAGTTCGACATCGACTGCGACGCGCTCCCGCTGACCGGGGTCGCGGCGGCGGTTCCGGAGGCGACGCTCGCGCTGGAACTCCAGTACAACCACGGCGAGCGGCCGATGTTCATCGTGACGGCCACCGGTGGAGAGGCGCGGGCGCTCGAAAGCGCCATGGACGACGCCTTCGACGTGGCCGACTGGACGCGAATCGGTGAGTCGGGCGAGACGCGCCGGTATCAGGCTGCTCCGGCGCGGAGCTTCGAAGAACAGCTCGGAGACAGCCTCGACGACCTCGCCGGACTGGAGGCCCTCGCCACCGCCGACGCCATCATCGAGCGCATCGAGGTCCGGCCGGCGGGCTGGCGGCAGACCGGTTGGTTCGCAGACCGCGACGAATTCGGGCGATTCGCGTCGTTCTGGCGGCGGAACGCCGGTTTCGAACTCCGACGACTCGCCCGCGACGGCGACCCCGAACCGCCGGGCGAGGGACTCACCGACCGACAGAACGAGGCGCTCCGGACGGCGTACGAACTGGGCTACTTCGACATCCCTCGCGGGGCCACCCTGCGGGAGGTCGCCGACGAACTCGGCATCACCGCGTCCTCGGCCTCCGAGCGACTCCGGCGGGCGCAGACCCGGCTCATCGCCGAGACGGTCGCGACGACGTGGCCGCCGCTTCCGAACTGACGAACCGCGGAACGGACCGCCCGACCACCCAACCGGCCGAGTCGCGTCCGGCGACGAACGCCCTAACTCAGCCGAACGACGGCGCTCCGGCCGGCGAAGTAGACGCCGTCCCCGGCGACGCTCGGTCCGATGTCGAAGCGTTGGCGCTCGTCTCCGGCCAATTCCTGTCGCGTATTCCCGGTGGCGGCGTCGAGGACGGTCATCGCGCCGCCGCTGTCATCCCGCGTCGGGACGAACACCGTTCCCGCACCGACGGCGATACCGCTCGCGTAGCTCCCGGCGTAGCTCCGGTTGTCCCAACAGCGGGTCCCGTCAGCCAGCGCGAGCGTGACCAGTCGGTCGTCGGCCGCGACGTACACCCGACTGCCGTCGGTCGCGATGGTCTCGGGCTGCCTCGGTCGGCGTTCGCCCCCTGCCCG
The DNA here is from genome assembly GCF_003383015.2 of Haloferax sp. Atlit-48N. Taxonomy (NCBI): domain Archaea; kingdom Methanobacteriati; phylum Methanobacteriota; class Halobacteria; order Halobacteriales; family Haloferacaceae; genus Haloferax; species Haloferax sp. Atlit-48N. The sequence goes on from NZ_CP137693.1 coordinate 337,163, forward strand.
CCGCGGTTCGAGCCGGTAGCGCCAGCGCTCCTCGCCGGTCTCGGCGTCGAATCCGAGCACCGTTCCCGCCCCGGTCCCGACGAGGACGGTCCCCTCGACGACCGAGACGTTACAGTCGATTCGGGCGCTCGTCTTCGCGCGCCAGCGCTCCGTCCCGTCGGCCGTATCCAGCGCCCGGACGTAGGTGTCGTCGCCGGCGGCGTAGACCGTGTCGCCGTCGACCGCGGGCGTCGAGTCGGAGGGGAACCCGGTCGCGGCCCGCCAGCGGGTCTCGCCGGTCGAACGCGCCACCGCGTGGGTCGCCACGCCCGATTGGACGTAGACGGTGTCGCCCGCGACGATGGGGCTCGCGCCGAAGATGCCGCCGTCGAGGTCTTCTCGCTTCCAGCGCCGGTCGCCCGTCGCCGCGTCGAACGCGTGGGTCGCGGCGTTAGTCACGACGACGAGCGTCCCGCCGCCGACTGCGGGCGCGGGTTCGGGGTCGGTGAGCGGTCTGGTCCACATCCGCTCGCCGGTCTCGGCGTCGACCGCGGAGAGTTCGTCGTCCATGTCGTGGACGTAGACGGTATCGTCGGCGACGACCGGGACGTGGTGGCCGACGTAGGTCTCGACGGGCACCGTCCAGTCTATCGCGAGGTCGCCCTCGGGGACGGCCTCGGCCGCGACGGCTCCGGTGTTCGTCGCCGGACCCAGCACGCCGCGCCAGTCCGTCGTCGCCGGTTCGACGGGGTCGTACTCGGGGCACTCTCCGTTCGTCGGGTTGTGCTCCGACCGCGTTCCGAGACAGCCCGTTGCGCCGATGGCGGCGGTCGCCCCGAGACTTGCCAAGAGCCGTCGTCGGGTCGGTCGCTTGCCCGCGTCGGTCATGCGACCTTCACCACCCCGCGGTGCGCGTGGGTCAGATACATCGCGTCCCCGGTGACGACCGGCGACGCCACCGGTCGGCCGTAGTACGGCTCGGCGAAGTAGTTCCCGCTCTGAAGCCACTCGTCGGCGTCGCCGCCCCACTGCCGCGTCCCGTCGGCGGCGGAGACCGCTCCGGTTCGGATGTAGACTCGCCCGTCGGCGACGGGTGGACGAGCGAGATACGGGAGCGCCGTCGGGTCGCGGTCGTAGCTCGGCGGCGCTTCGTTCACCACGCGCCACCGTTCGACGCCCTCGCTCCGCGAGAGCGCGTAGAGGTTCTTCGCGCCGACGTAGACTCGTTCGTCGTCGACCGTCGGCGGGCCTGCCGCCGCCGAGCCGGTCACGAACTGCCACCGCTGCTCGCCGGTGTCGGGGTCCAGCGCGTAGACGGTTCCGCCGACGGTCGCGTACAGCGCGTCGTCGGTGACGGCGAGGCCGTTGGGTGACCGGCCGTATCGTCCGTCGAGCACCGTCCGCCAGCGCCGCCCGCCGCCGTGGTCGTAGCCGAGAACGACGACCGCCTCGCGCCCCCGGTCGAACGGCGTGAAGGCGGCGTAGACGCCGCGGTCGTCGGCGACGGGCATCGTGGTTTCGACCGGTTTGTCCGGACCGAGGAGGCGCTCTGCCGGCCCCGGTCGGTCGGCGGTCCACAGCCGGCTCCCGTCGCTTCCGACGGCGTGCAGGCGACCGCTCCCGCTTTCGACGTACAGCCGGTCCCCGTACGCCGTCGGCGTACCGAGTCGGCCGCCGAGGTCCGCGGTCCATTCGCTCCCCCCGTCGCTCCCGACGGCGTGGAGCGCGCCGTCGTACCCGCCGATGACGACGGTTCCTGAGTCGTCGTCGACGACCGCGGGGCCGCCGCCGAGCCCGTCCGCGAAGCCTTCGACCCACCGGACCGACCCGGACGCGGCGTCGATTGCGGCCAGCGGGCTCACGAAGTCGTCCGGCCTGTAATAGTGGGTGGCGACCCCAGTGACGTAGACCGTGCCGTCAGCGACGACCGGCGGGGACAGCGCGCCGTAGAGCGGTGGGTCGGCGGAACTCCGCGAGACGCTCCACGAGACGGTTCCTTCGGTCGGGCCGTCGGGGGCGCGACCCGTCGCCTGCGGGTCGTAGCCGGCGGTCGGCCACGCCGTCGTCGGCGCGTCGAACGTCGCGTCCGGGGCCGGCGACGAACCGCCGCAGCCAGCGACCCCGCTCACGAGCGCGGCTCCGCCCGCGGCCAGTACCTCTCGTCTGGAGAGCATACGCCCGCCGTCTCGGCGCGGGATAAAAACCTTCGTGGCTCCCCGCTCGGAGACCCGCCGACCGCGGCTGGTCGCGCCGCCGTCGGAACCAACAGGAGTATTATCAATCGGCACACACGTCCCCGCGATGCCCTCCTATTCGAGACGCGACGCGCTGAAGACGATTCCAGCGCTCGCCGCCGGTCTCGCCGGCTGTACGAGTCTTACGGGCCGCGACGACTCGCTTCCGATGCCGACCGCGTGGACGGTGGACGTGCGGACTCCGACCCGCGCCGTTCGGCCGCCGTCCGGCCCCCTGCTCGTCGGGACTGAGAGCCAGTTTCGTGACGACCCGATGGTGTCCGCTCTCGACCCCGCGACCGGCGAGGAGCGCTGGGCGGTGACCGGTGGCAAAGGCCGCCGGTCGCCCCTCGGCTTCGACGACCGCCACGCCTACCTGTTTTCGAGGGCGGAGCGGGCCACGGCGGTCGACTACGAGGCGGGCGAGCGAGCGTGGTCCACCGAACTGACGGGCGTCGATAGACCCGACCCGGGCGTCGTTCAGTACCCGCCGGCCGTCGCCGGCGACACCGTCGTCGTCCCCATCTCGGGCGTGGAACACGACGTTGTGGACCGACTGCTCGGGCTGTCCCGCGAGGAGGGCGACCGACGCTTCCGCGCCGACCTGCCGGCGTCGCTCGCCGGCGCGCCCGCTCCCGTACCCCCCGGAGACGGCTCCCAAGCCGGCGTCGTCGCGCCCGTCCTCGACGGGACGCTTCGCCGGTTCGCGACTGACGGCTCCGAATCGTGGCGCGTCGACGCGGGTCCGTCGCCGTCGTCGGTGACGGTCGCCGGCGACACCGTCTTCGTCGGGAGCGCGACCGAGGAACTGCTGGCGCTCGACGCGGCGACCGGCGAGGTTCGGTGGCGCGCGCCGCTCCAAAACACCGTGTTCTCCCGGCCGCTCGTCGCCGACGGCCGCGTGTACGTCGGCGGCGCGGACTACTTCCTGTACGCCTTCGACGCCGCGTCCGGCACCCGACTGTGGCGGGACGAGCTCGCCGCCCCCGTGACCCGTGGGCCGACCCGCGTCGACGACCGACTGGTGACCGTCGTGGGGTCGGACATTCTCGTCCGGGGGCACAGCGGGACCGTCCCGTTCGACCCGACCGCGCTGTACGTCCACGCGACCGACGGGACGCTCGTCGACGAACAGCTGTTCGAGCGAACTCCCGATGGCGGCAGAGTGAACTGGGCTGTCGCCGCGGGCGGTGGCGTCTACGTCGGACAGGAATGGCAACTCGCTCGCCTCGCCCCGGAGGTGCTCGATGCCGAGTGAGCCGCCGGAACGGTCGGGTTCGGCCGGGAATCGGAACCGACACGTCTCCCGCCGCGCGGTGCTCGGCGGGCTCGCGGCCGTCGGTTCGCTCGCGGTCGCCGGCTGCGGTTCGATTCCCGGACTCGGCGGGAGACGGCCCGTCTGGCGACGCGACATCGACGGTGCGTACATGGCCGGTCCGCCCGCCACCACCGACGAACTGGTTCTCGTCGGGATGCAGGACAAGGCGCTGTACGGCCTGCGGCGCGAAGACGGGTCGACCGCCGTCCGGTTCGAAACGGGCGGCCCGATAGAGACGCGACCTGTCACCCCTTCGTCCGGCGGTCCGTACCACGTCCACAGCACCGACGGCGACCTCTACGCCGTCGATGCGGCGGGCGACGAACTGTGGCGCGACGAGGGCACGGCGCGCCGGGCGCGACTCGTCCGCACCGACTCGCTCGTCGCTGAACTCGACTTCGCGCCCCCCGAGAACACGCTCACGGGCTACGACCCCCAGACCGGTGACCGACGCTTCGACCGGGCTGTTTCCTCGCACTCCCTCAACGGCGTCACCGACGACTCGCTCGTGGTTCCCGTGCCGGTGGGCGGGAGCGACTCGCGCGTCGTCTCGCTTTCGCCGGCGGACGGGAGCGTCCGGTGGCGAACTGAGCCCCGACGGTGGTATTCCAACGTGGTCGCGGACTCTCGACTCGTCGTCGCCGCGAGAGACGGGACGCTGGCAGCCTACGAGCCGTCAGACGGGAGCGCTCGGTGGCGCGTCCCCATCGGCGACGTGGGATGGACGATGGTGCTCGGGTCGCAGGCGTACCTCATCCGCCGGGGGGACGGGCGGCAGGAACTGCTCGCGTTCGACCGCGAGACCGGCGAGAAACGGTGGGCGAACCCCACCGGCTACCAGATTCGGGCGGTCGAGGCCACGGACGACGCGGTGTTCGTCGGGACCCGCGTCGACGACCCCGACGGCGGGGTTCTCGGCCAAATCGACTGCTTCGGCCTCGACGGGATGCGGCGGTGGCAGACCGTGACCGGACTCCCGTCCGTCGACTCACTCGGCGTCACTGACTCTCGCGTCGTCGCCGTCTGGGACCGCGGCTTCGAGGTGCTGGCCCGAGACACCGGCGCGTCGCGGTGGTCGTACGAACCGGAATCGGCCAGTCGACTCTCGTTCCGCGTCGAGTCGGCGTCGGTGTTTGTCTCGTACGTGGACGACGGCGAAGCCGCGCGGTTCCCGCTGGACTGACTCCGCGTCCCCGAGTCTCCGATTCGACGACGCGCTCCCCACCAACTTATTGCTGTGCCGAGGGGATACCCCGTCAACGAGGGACACGAACCGATGGACGACACACGCCGCGCGTCTCCGCTGGAGCGCCTCGTCGAAGCAGCCGAAACCCGAACTGACGATGAGGTGAGCGACTCTCTCGGGGAACTCCTGACGGCGTCGCCGGAAGACCGAAAGCGGGCGCTCCGAGAGCTTCGACGTCTCGCGGACGACCGCCCGACTGCGTTCGAGTCGTTTCTCCCCGCCGTCACGCCGTTTCTCACCGACGACGAGCGCGCCGTTCGACTGCTGACCGCGAAGGCGCTCGTCGCGGTCGCGGAGGCCGACCCCGACGCGGTCGCGCCCGCGGTTTCGGCGCTCGCCGAGCGCCTCGCCGACGAAGACGAGTTCTACTACGTCCGCGCGCGGTCGGCCGAGGCGCTGGGCTACGTCGCGCTCGACCACCCCGACGCGGTCGCCTCGCCGGCGGTGCTCGCGGACCTCCGCGTCGGCCTCTCGTTCGACGAACCCGAGGTGAAACAGAAGCTGGCGAAGGCGCTCGAATGCGTCGCGCTCGGCGACCCCGGGCGGCTTCGCCACCGCGTCTCGGCGCTCGCCGAACATCTCGACGACGGGGACGAACTCGTCCGATACCATCTCTGTACGGCGATTGCGGGCGTCGGCTGCGATTCGCCCGACTCGCTCGCGGCGGTTCGCGGGGCGCTCTCTGCTCGGCTCGTCGACGAGAACGCCTTCGTCCGGGGCCGCGCCGCCGAGGCGCTCGGGCTGTTGGCCGGTGAGCGCGGCGACCGCCGTGACCACGGTGAATCGGTGGCGGTTCCGGACTCGGCGCTCGGTGCGGAGTCCGACGAGGCGGCCGCGTTCGTCGCCGAACGAGTCGGGTTTCTTCGGGCGTCGATGGAGGGCGATACCGCGGCTGCGGCGTCGACGGTCGAGGACGTCGGCACGCTCGCCGGCGTTCGACGCACGACCGCGGACGCAGTCACCGAGATAACGTCGCCCGACGCAGAGGGTGTCTGTCCCCACTGCGGTATCGACCTCCCCGAGGGCGCGCCGCCGATGTGTCCGAGCTGCGGCGCGCCGTACTGAACTCCGCGTCCGGCGTGACCGACGAGCGGTCGTCCGTCACGGCCGTGCCGACCGAAACTCGCTCCCGCGTTCGCTCCCGCGCCTCGGACGACAGCCGCCGCCGTTCACCTGTCGCCCGCAGCGAACGTGACGCCCGTAATCTCGAACCGCGCACCACCACCGTCTGACTCGGTGACGCTAACCGTCCAGCCGTGGGCCTCCGCGACCTGCTTCACGATAGCGAGCCCGAACCCGGTGCCCGTCCGTGACGTCGTCTGTCCGGCTTGGAAGACGCTGTCGCGCCGGTCGGCCGCGATTCCGACCCCGTCGTCCTCGACGTAGAACCCGTCGGGGAGTTCGCCGGCCGTGACCACCACGCCGTCGCCACCGTGTTCGATGCTGTTTCTGACGAGGTTCTCGATGAGCTGTTGGAGCCGACTCCGGTCGGCGACGACCGTCGCCGTCAGGTCGGTTTGGAGTTCGGCGTCACCCGTTTCGATGGTCTCCCAGCAGTCGGTGACGAGCGTCCCCAGCGACACCGGTTCTCGTTCACCGACGTTGTCGCCTTTCCGGGCGAGCGTGAGCAGGTCGTCGATGAGGTCGTCGATACGGGCCAGCGCCCGAGCGGCGGTTTCGAGACGCTCGCTCTCGTGGTCTTCACGAGCCAGTTCCACGTTCCCCGCGGCGACGTTCAGCGGGTTTCTGAGGTCGTGGCTGACGACGCTCGCAAACTCGCTCAGTCGCTCGTTTTGGCGCTGAAGCTGTTGTTCTCGCTCGCGTTGCTCGGTCGTGTCGCGATACATCCAGAGATGGCCGGTCCCGTCGGGGAGTTCGATCGGTTCGTAGCTTCGGTTGAGCGTCCGACCGTTCGTCAGGGCGACTGACTCGTTGTGGACCGACTCTGTCCCGGCGATTAGTTCGTCGACGCGCTCGACGAAGCCCTCCGAATCGACCACGAGTTCGCTGGTCTTCCGTGCCAACTCTCGGCAGTCAGCGCCGATAAGCCCGGTTGACGGTTCCGAGATGTCGAACAGTTCGAGCAGTCGGTCGTTAATCGCGAGGACGGTCCGGTCGCTGTTCTCGGCGAGGACGCCGACCGGGAGCGACCGGATGAGCGTCGAGAGAAGCGCGTTGGTCCGTTCGAGTTCGTTCTCGCGGCGGACGCGTTCGGTCACGTCTTGGAACAGCGAGATGATGCCGACGACCTCGCCGTCGTCGTCGGTGATGACTCGATTGTGCCACTCACAGCGGATGTGTTCGCCGTCTTTCCGGACGTTCTCGTCGATGCTGTGGTAGCCGCCCTCCGCGACCGCGAGCTGGTCCGTGACGGCGTCGACGTTGTCGTAGCTGTCGTCCGCGACGATGACCTCCCAACTGTGGCCGCGGAGTTCTTCCTCAGTGTAGCCCAGAATCTCCTCGCCGCGCTCGTTGAGCCCGATGATCTGGAAGTCGCTGTCGTATTCGAGGACGCCGAGCGGTGACTGTTCGATGAACAACGAGAGGCGCTGTTCGCTCGCTTCGAGCGCGCGTTGCGAGCGGTGCCGCTCGACTGCGTTTTCGATACGGTTCGCGAGCACGGTGTACTGGCCGGTTCCCTGTTCTTTCTGGAGATAGTCGGTGACGCCCGCGGAGATGGCATCGCTGGCGACCTCCTCGCTTCCTTCGCCGGTAAAGAGAATAAACGGGAGGTCGGGTGCGTCCTCGCGGAGGGCTTCGAGAAAGTCTAACCCGTCGCGCTCGGGCATGTCGTAGTCCGAGACGACACAATCGAACGTCGAATCCCCCGCGCGATTGAGTCCCTCGGCGACGGACGTGGCCGTCTCGACGCGAAACCGGTCGCATTCCCGTTCGAGGAACGCCGCCGTCAGTTCGGTGAAATCCTCGTCGTCGTCGACGTACAAGACGACCACTTCGTCCACTAGCTCGCTCATGTCTATCCCGCTTAGACGTGTGCTGAGAAGGTACTTAACGATAGTCGCAGTTTGAGGACCGAGCAGGTCGTTGAGTCACGTTGGGCTCACATTCACCGACCTGCTCGACGAGTGCTTTCTGGTGGATTTCGAAGCGACGTGAACGCGTGAACCGGGTCGCGTTTGCGGACGGCTGTTCTCTGCGAAAACGAATACGCTAAGCCAGTCGCCCCCGGTGGTTGCTTTGACGTTCCTGAATATCTGACTGGCCTAACGTTCGGAACTGTTTTGTATGTTTAGGCTGGCCTAAATACTATGGTGGACGATTCCGAAAACAGCAAGACACTGACACGGCGTGGCTGTCTGAAGTACGGCGGAACAATCGCGGGAAGCGGGCTCCTTGCAGGCTGTTCTGGTACTTCCGAGCCAAGCAGTTCGTCTCCGAAGTCGCGTACGTCATCGACGCAGACGGCTGTTTCGGAGACGGTCTCGGAGACGGATACGGCGACCGGGTCAGATGAGCCGTACACTGTCACAATCGAACCAATGGGTGAGGTTGCGTTCGACGGCCCGCCCGAGCGGTGGACCGCATTACTACCCACTTTTGCGGATATGGCGTTCGCACTCGGTGGTGGACAGACGCTTGGTATTCAGAACCACGACCGTTTTGCGAGCGAGGCCTTCGAAGAGCTTCCCGGGATAGACTTCGACGCAGATGACACCGTGGAACTGGTTGCCGACGGTGTGAGTAAGGAACTGTTCTATGAGATGAACGCGGACGTGCATTTCATAGACCCCCATATACTGCGACTCTGGTACGGCTGGGATCAGTCTGACGTCGATGAGATTGCGGACAACGTCGGCCCGTTCTTTGGCAACTTTATCCGCCGCCACAGCGACGACTGGCACGATTACCGTTACTACACCTTGTACGAGGCCTTCGGATTGATGGCTGAGGTCTTTCAGGCACAGGACCGATACCAGGCATTCGTCGAACTCCACGAGGAGATGCTTGCGTTGGTCGATGAGCACTTGCCGCCAGCCGACCAGCGTCCAACCGCCTTACTGGTATATCCGGCCGACGGAGCGGGCTTCCAGTTCTACCCGTTCCGGTTTGATGACGGGGGAGTCAGCACCAAGCAGTGGCGTGACCTCGGGCTGACCGATGCGCTTGCGGCGACGGATGTCGGTCATTACAGTTTCTCTGACAGGGGGACGCTCGATATCGAAGCCCTGATCGAAATCGACCCCGAGGTGCTGCTGGTGCGAAACTATGGCGGGGCGTCCGAGTCAACGTTCCAGAAGGAAGTCGTCGAACCACTCCAAGACCAAGCGGGGTCCCATAGCGTGCAGGCGGTTGAGGACGACGCGGTTTACAGTGCCGGTTACCTTGATCAAGGGCCAATCATCAACTTCTACCATACCGACCGGGCGGCGAAAGATATCTACCCGGACTCGTTCGAGAACGTGACGCTATTCGACCGTGAACGCGTCGCAGAAATCGTCCACGGAAACATCTGAGACGGGTTAGAATAATACCTACCGCGGGACCGTTTCTGCTTCGGGCAGTTACGCCGAGTATCGCTAGTTCGCCCTCAGCGTGCTCAGTTCGAAGTCACCCGGGTACGCGACGCGAGGGTACAAAAAGATACTGAATTTTTGACATTTCCGGGCGTGTAACGATACTCACCGTCGGTTCGCAGGAGGGCGACCGTCACCACGCTCGCTAACTCAGTCGCACTCGTTCTCTGAACGTTGGCCTCCAGTGAATCGGTTCCACTCGGCTCGACCGAGGGCACTCAGAGGTCATCGACCTGACGCAGAAACGAACAGAGTGCGTCGGTGGCCGTTTCGAACAACTGTTCGCCCTGCTCGGCGGACGCAGACGTCGCATCCCCGACTGCACCGTTCTTGCTGAACTCTTCTGTGAACCGATTGACGACGCCACCATCGACCGTGTCGTCCCAGGTTGCGGCGTCGCCGTCGGTTGGGCTGCCGACCTCGTCGGGACAGATGTGAAGGAGCATGGATGTCTCGAGTTCACCGGCGTGGTTGACGTGGTCGTCAACGGCGCTCATCCACTCCCAGAGGAACACTTCGAGGTCAACCGTCGAGTCGTCGGCAACGGTACGCGTTAGGTTTCGGAGCGTCTCACCGTTTCCACCGTGGCCATTGACGAACACGACCATCTCCACGCTCGAGTCCGACAACGAGGTGAGAATCTCATAGCTGTACCGCCGAAGCGTTTCCGCGGAGACCGATAGCGTCCCCGGAAAGTGACTATGATACGGTGCGATGCCGACTGGAATCGTCGGCAGGACGACCGAGTTGAGATCACTGCGCCGGCCAGCCTCGCTCGCCAGTTCCTGTGCGATAATCGTATCCGTACCGACGGGTGCGTGTGGCCCGTGTTGTTCCGTGCTTCCAACGGGGAGCAGCGCTACCGTCGGTGCCGCGTCTTTGACGTCCGTCCAGGAACTCGTCTCAAGGTGCATACCGTTCGGTGCTGAGCACGCTACATAAGCGATACCAATCCGGTCACTCGGCGGCATACCGTGTCGGCCGCGGGCCAATACTGTACGTTGTGCTGATTCGGGGCGCGAATCTTGCATGCGATTCCCAACTGAAATCGTTCGATTGCTCCCGTGTGACGAGCGCTCAATTGACAGTTCCACGGATCTGCGCGACACCATGGCGAGCCTGGATTATTTCGGCAGTCGCTCGACCAGCCCATCGATTTCGGCGTGCGTGTTGTACACGTGAGGACTGACACGAATATTCCCTTCGCGCAAGGCTGTATGGATGCCAGCATCCGCAAGCGCTCGATGGGTTTCACGGGCCACGCTTTCCGACGAATGGCTGAGTACGACGATGTTGGCGTGCCGTTGAGGGTCTTCCGGCGTTACAACCTCGAACGAACTCGATTCAGCCCCCTCGATGAGCTGACCGACGAGTCGCTCGCCATGAGTGCTGATCTGCTCGATGCCGATTCCGGTCAAATACTCGACCGCCGCAGTCCAGGGCATGAAGTTGTTGAAGTTCGCCGTTCCAAAGACGTCGTATCCGGACGCACCGAGTTCCGTATCAAGCGACAGATTCTGCATTTCGTCCAGCGTCGTTCCGGCTTGCATCGATAACCAATAAGCGTTCACTGGACCAAGCGCATCGAGGACCTCCGGTGTGAGCCACGTAAAGCCCGTGCCGTACGGTCCGCAGAGCCACTTGTAGCCACAACTGATGAGCACATCGACCGGTGTTCGCGATACGTCAATCGGCCGCGCCCCAACGCCCTGCGAGCCGTTTAGCACGAAGAGCACGTCGTGTTCGTGACAGACGGTTCCGATCTCGTCGATATCGAGCCGCCGCCCAGTGAACGAGTCCACCCACGTCGTACAGAAGGCGCGCGTCCGCGGGGTCGCTGTCTCGGCGAGCTGCTGTGTCAAGGGTGTCGAACACTCGGCATCGACGAACCGCAGTTGGACCCCCTGGGATTCGAGCAGATGCCACGGGAGAATTGTCGCCGGGAAATCACCCTCGACGAGGATTACTTCATCACCTTCGTTCCACTCAAGCCCGTGAATCAGCAGGTGCAGCCCGTACGAGAAGCTGTTTCCGAGGATAATTTCGTCGGGAGAGGCGTTGATGAGTGTCCCGAGTGCCCGTTTGACCCCGGCTGGTACCTCGCGAAAGGCCTGTTCTGGGAGCCGATGGGGCGCTCGTTTCAATGTAACCGCATCGTCAACCGCCTCGACGGCTCGCTTCGGTAAGGGCCCTTGATGGGCGCAGTTCAGCCAAGTATGTCCATCGAACGGCCCGAAATCCGCATTCCAATCCGCCATGAGTCTCGTAGCCCTAGAGCCGACTTAGTAATTCGCCCGAAGCATTCTGTGTCGAGCTTATCTCCTAAGCCGACCGGGTATCTGTATCCACTATCGAGAACGTCCCTCCGCACCGTGCTTCGTGAGGTACTTGGAGAGGTTATCTCTGCGCCGGCGATGGGTGTCGTCGCACACGCGTCGGCGGTGATCGATGTCGACACGAAGTCAACGCGGTTCATCAAACAGAGCGAGCCGAGACGTTCTGACCTCAGGACTTTTGGGGACCTCGTCCGTCGTCTTCCACTGACCATGACCCTCGTCGTCGAGTGTCGTCTCGTCTCGGAGCGGTTGCCGCTGACCGACGTCGCCGCCGCCGTACCGGACGTGACCCTCCGGGTAGAGAACACGCTGACGTCCGCGCGGAGCCGACCGGTGCTTATCTTCTGGGCTGATGGCGGCCGGTTGGACTCGGTCGACGCGGCGTTACGGGACGCGTCGGTGGCGACTCACAGCGTGCTCGGGTCGACCGTGGACCGCCGTCTCTATCGCGTCGAACTCTCGGAGCGGCCGCCGGCCATCTACACGGAGTTTATCCGGCTGGACACCGCCCCCATTTCAGCGACGATAACCCCGAGCGGATGGGACGTGCGGACGCGGCTCTCCGACCGAGCGACGCTCGCCGAGTTCAACAAGGACTGCGAAGAGAACGGTATCACGTTCCGACTCGACCGCGTCGTCGACGTCGCCCCCTCGGACAGCAACGAGTACGGACTCACCGCGAAACAGCGCGAAACGCTGCTCGCCGCCCACGAGGCGGGTTACTTCTCCGTTCCGCGAACGACTTCGCTGGCGGAGTTGGGGGCCGAACTCGGCGTCACCGCCCCGTCCGTCTCCGAGCGACTCCGGCGGGCACAAGACCGACTCGTCCGGCACACTGTCGCCTCAGATAAAAAGACGTCTTAAACACCACAACAGGTTAGAGTCAGTACTTATCGCCGCACGCCCCCGGGATACAGACATGGCATCGAAGCTACAATCACGGGTGCGAAACCTCTCCGTGGACGGCGTCGGACGCCACCCGAATCGGCGGGTAGGCCGCCGCATGACGACGGTTGACGGGGTGACCTGCGCGTGACCGATACGGTCGGCACCGAAGCGGACGCGGCCGAACGCGACGCCTACTTCGTCGGCGGCGGCATCGCGTCTCTCGCCGGGGCCGCGTTCCTCCTTCGAGACACCGAGATACCGGGCGAAAACGTTCACGTGCTGGAAAAGCGGCAGGTGTTCGGCGGCGCGCTCGACGGGCGCGGAACCCCCGAGGAGGGCTACGTCCTACCCGGCGGCCGCATGTTCAACTTTCCGACCTACGAGTGTACGTGGAACCTCTTCCGGTCGATTCCGTCGCTCGAAGACCCCGACACGACCATCAAGGGGGAGATGGACGAGTTCAACGAGAAACACGAGACGTACGCCGAGGCCCGCCTCGTCGGCGCGGACCAAGAGATACTCGACGTCTCCTCCTACGGGTTCGAGACGCAACACCGTCTATCGCTGCTCCGCCTCCTTCTCACTCCCGAGGAGAGGCTCGGTGAGACACGCATCGAGGAGTGGTTCGACGAGACCTTCTTCGACACCACGTTTTGGTATCTGTGGGCGACGACGTTCGCCTTCCAGCCGTGGCACAGCGCGGCGGAGATGCGACGGTACATGCAGCGGTTCACACGGGAATTTCCCCGACTCCACACGCTGAGCGGCGTGTCGCGGACGAAGTACAACCAGTACGACTCCGTAGTACGACCGCTCCGCCGCTGGCTGGAGGCACGCGGCGTCGATTTCTTGGGTGGCCACACCGTCACCGGCCTCGATATCGTCCCGGCCCGCGCGGGCAAGACGGTCGAAACCATCCGTTACGAGGACCAAGACGGCTCCGCCGGCACTATCACCGTCGAGCCGACCGACGTCGTCTTCGTGACGAATGGGTCGATGACGGACGCGCTGAGCCTCGGGTCGATGACCGAGGCCCCCGACCTGCACGACAGCGGCACCTCGTTCGAACTCTGGAAGGCACTCGCGGACGACTTCCCCGAGTTCGGGAGGCCTTCGGTGTTCGCCGACCACGTGCCCGAGTCGAAGTGGGAGTCGTTCACGCTCACACTCCGCGAGTCGGACTTCCTCGAACACGTCGTGGAGGTCACCCGCGAAGAGCCGGGGAACGCGCTCGTGACGTTCACGGAGTCGAACTGGTTGCTCTCCATCGTCACCGCCGTCCAGCCCCACTTCGCGAACCAGCCGGATGACGTGAAGGTCATCTGGGGGTACGGCCTCTTCCCGGAAGAACGCGGGAATCACGTGAACAAGAAGATGGAGGACTGTACGGGCGAGGAGATTCTGGCGGAGCTCTGTCACCACCTCGGCTACACCGACCGCCTCGAAGAGCTCCGCGAGACGGCCACCTGTATCCCCTGTATGATGCCGTTCATCACGAGTCAGTTCATGCCGCGGACGCCCGGTGACCGCCCCGAGGTCGTCCCTACGGGATCGAACAATCTCGCGTTCCTCGGCCAGTTCGCCGAGGTTCCCGACGACGTGGTGTTCACCGTCGAGTACTCGGTTCGCTCGGCACTGATGGCGGTTCACGAACTGTTCGACGCCGAGGGCGATGTGCCGCCGGTGAGCACCCATCAGTACGAGCCCGACGTGCTTCTCGACACGGTACGGGCCGCTTTCAGATAGCGACCTCGAAGACGACGCTGGCTCGGATTCGGCGGCCGTCTCGAACCGTGGGCGTTCGAACTCCTCGACGGCGATATCTGTGTTCGCAACGAGCCGAATCGACGATGGTGAAGCCAGTTGCCCGCGGTCCGTGAGGTGGATGCACCGTTCCTGATTACTGATGACTTCAGGGCTCTTCCTGAACTTCGAGAGCTAGTGAGTGCGGCTGTTGCATTATCACCGATCAACAACCTCGGAGGCTGATTTTGATGCGCGACTTGCGTTCAGCAACATCGAGACTGAATCGGACCTGCGGTAGACCCGCTTTCTACCCGTTGAGGGACCTGGGGTCAAATTCAGTTAGAAGTCGCCGTTGATGATATTCGCGACCTGTTCGCGGTCGAACAGTTGTTCCTCCTTGGAAAAGTCGGGATACGGACCACCGTCGTAATCAGGCCACTCACCGAACTGCTCCGGATACAGCTGTTTGGAGACCATCTCTAACTGGAAGAGGTTCATTATTGGGCCGCCGTACCGGGCGCTAAGCGGATACACCTGGTCGTTTTTCACTGCCAAAATTTCTCCCGCAACCGGGTCGTTGTGGAACTCCTTTTTTACTGCTCGCCAATCGTCGCTCCTGGCAAACGCGTTTTCGACGAGGATGACTTCCGGATCGGTCTCGACGAGGGTCTCCAGGTCAATCGTGCTGCTCTCTTCCACATCCGAGAGTGCGTCGGGGACGCCGAACGGACGCGTGTGCGACCGAATGAATCCCGGGCCGTTCATGTGGAAGGTCCAGATGGTATCCAGCTCCGGAGTCGTCATGATTCGCGCCGTTTGCGGCCGGTTATCGCTTGCTGGGAGACTCGACGAGATTGTCGAGTCGAGAGTGGTTTTGACGTCGGAGAGCGCTTCGTACCGCTCCTGTTCTCGGAAGACTTGCGCTACTTTGCCGAAAATATCCCAGAGGGAATAATACTGGTACTGGTCTGCCCAGTCTGCCGGCGGTTCGCTGTGGTTCCGACTGAGGGAGTTCCCGAACCAAGGGGCGATTTCCGTTTGGACTTCCTCGACATCCGCGGTGTCCCACGCATCCATTGTCGAGACGTATGCCGGGTCGGCTAGGTGGAGGTCACTGTCGAGTTCGTACAGGGTTTCCTTGTCCGGATTCCACGAGTTGTAGAGATTCGACCAATCGACCGAGACTCCATTGAGCCGTTCGAGAAGCTTGTGGTAATTGCCCTCGAAGTTGGACGGGCTGTACATCGCATTGAGGGCATCACCGTGACCGAGAGCGACGACCATGTCTGCGTGGTGAACGAGAACGGTGAATACGCTCTTGGGAACCTCGTCGAGTTCGATAGTACCGGCTGGTGCCATCGTCACCGAATAACTCTCCACCTCCGGTTCTGTGGTCTTCGTCGCGGTTGACGAGTCGTTCGCGGTTGTCTCAGTCAACGGTGACGCAGAGTTCGACTGTCCGATACAGCCAGCGAGCAGTCCCCCACCGATGACTGCCCCACCGTACTTGATTGCGTCTCGTCGCGTCGGTGTCTCGTGATCGCTGGAACCGTCTGGCATATGGTTTAGGCCCACCTAAATACGCAAAAGCGTTCCGAATTTTAGGCAGGCCAAAAACATCAGCGAGGAGCACCGCGGCGTGGGCACATCGACGGCCCACTCTCGGTGAGACCGGGTCCGCAACGCGGACACACTCTGCCGTCAGGAGCGTTCATCTCCTCGACCGCGTCGTCGGTCCCATCCCGAACAGACTTGATTGTACCAACTCCCGCTGCAACCGACCCGGACGACTCGTTCCCCAAATAGTGCTGACAGAGCTGTACGCGGTCGGTGAGGAGCGCCGACGTTTCTTCGCCTTTGGCGTCGATTTCACCGAGTGTTGGTGCCCCTCCATCGTGAGCGGGCAGACCACAATTACCGTTCTTCCGAAGCTGAGGATGATAATGTTTAATATTTTGTCCGCTCTATGTTGTTATATGAGCGTGGTCAGCGTCTCGATGCCGGAGGAATTGCTTAATCGAATCGATCAGTTCGCGGACGACCACGGCTATACTGGTCGCAGTGAAGTAATTCGCGAGGCGAGCCGAAACCTTCTCGGTGAGTTCGAGGACAAGAAACTCGAAGACCGAGAGTTAATGGGCGTCGTTACAGTCGTTTTCGATTACGAAACGACAAGTGTCGAGGAGAAAATGATGCACCTCCGCCACGAGCACGAGGACATCGTCGCATCGAACTTCCATAGCCACGTCGGCGGCCATCATTGCATGGAACTGTTCGTGTTGGAAGGGTCGCTCGAAGAAATCTCGACGTTCGTCGGAAAGATTCGAGCGACGAAGGACACGCTCACAATCGACTACTCAGTACTCCCCGTCGACGACTTCGGCCCGCTGGCCGACATGAACTAATTCTGCTGCCCTTCTCTGCGTTCACGCCGCCCCTAGCAACATCTACGAACTTCAATCTTCGTTAGTATCAGCTCTAGATGGGAAACTCACAAGAACCGGTTGATATGTCGAGAGAGTTGCCAAAACCAATGGCTCAAATCTCGCGTCGAAGACTACGCTAGGAGGCAGGCGCACCCACGATTGCTGCAACGGGAGTCGCTGGCTATCTCGGTGGAGGGGGTGGACGCTCGATACTGTCACGGTCGCGTACGTCCCGATTTCCCCGGCCGTGCAACACTATGTCTCGACGCCATCCGTCTTGGACGTCTCCCGATCAGACCTCGGAAATCCGATCCAGCCGCCTTGGCTGGGGTCGCTAGTTGACGGGTGCCGCGAGTCCTCCCGCCCATCTTGTATCGGATGTCGCTTTCCTCGTCTTCGCACGGAATCTGTGTTCTGTCAATCACAACGAGATAATCGGTCGACCGGTCGCGACTCTCATTCAATACTAAAACCCTGAATTTACACGCTCTATACATATGTAGGTGTGGGCGTACTCCCAGTGCTGGGGAAGCGTCATCGCGTTGATTTGACAATAACTCGACCGTCAAACTGCAATGAAACGGTCCCCGACTCGTAGGCAACTCCTCCGCAGCACCGCTCTCGCTGGCATCGTGGCGATGGCTGGTTGTAGCACAACAAATCGTGAATCGAACGCCGCCAGTACCAGTACGACGTCGTCGACGAGCACGAACGACTCCGAAACCACCGCAACGACGACCACGGAGTCAACCCTGACACCCCCCGAGTCAATCGACGACTGGCTGGCAAATGCCAACGGTTACCGAGGCGATGCGCTTCGATACGGGCCTGGTTCCCAACCGTTGATTGAGGTTGGCCACCCCGTCGAGGACGGACTGTCGTTCGACCCGCCCGTAATCGAAGTCGCTCCCATGACGAATGTGACCTGGGACTGGACCGGTCACGGCGGGCTCCACAACATCGTTGCGCTCGATGGGACCTTCGACAGCGGACGACCGAACGCCCAATCGGGGACATCTTATCACTACATCTTCGAAGAACCAGGGACGTACCCGTTCGTCTCGGAACCGCACCGAGACGAAGGGATGCGCGGCGCCGTGTTCGTCAAAGAGCCTCCGTCGACGGGGAACCAGACCGTCGACAGGTGGGTCGTCGACAGCAGCAACTTCGACGGTACGGTGGTTGACCGAACCGACGTCGACACGGCGACAGTCTCTGTCGGAACGCAGGGCAACAGAGGTCATTTTGCGTTCGACCCCCCGGTTCTGAAGATTACGACGGGTACGACGGTCGAGTGGAACTGGACCGGAGTCGGCGGCGGGCACAACGTGGTGTTCCTGAATTCAGACATCCACTCCGGTCAGGTTACGCCCGAATCCGGAGTCCACTTCCGACATACGTTCGAACAGAGCGGAACGTATCGCTACGCCTGTCAGCCCCACAGATCACTCGACCAGAAAGGAGCGATTATCGTCGAATGACTATTGCCGCTCATTGAGACGGCAGCGAGTTAGACAGCGCTAGTTCTTTGAGCCCTCTCGCAAGGTGCGAAACGCAGGAGACGCCCGTGCGCTCGCGACATGCTATCGCTGATTCGGAACTCGACAAGAGGGTTTCAGACGACTCGGCTCTGTTGAACCCTCAGAACCTGACACGAATGGCGTACGAGAGACAACCTCGGACATTGAAGTAACGCTCGGACGATACGCCGCTGTGCGACGACCCATTCGGTACGTTCTATCGGCGATTGTCGGTCTGGGCGTAATGTCGTTGACGGCCGTCGTTGACGGCGGTAACCTCGGTCTCGTGGCAATGATTCCACTCATATACGGGACGACAACGGCGTTTGCGCTCGACAACGCAGAGACGATTCGAACCCTGTCCGGCGAGGGTACCTCGTGGAAGATTGGGATGCTTGGCGGCGGCATCGGTGCGGGAAGCACGGCCGGCCTGTCCCAGCAGTCGTTCGCGGCGGGTATCGTGGGCTACGGGCTGTTAGTTTTCGGAATCGCACTGGTCATTGCAGAGGTCGGCAACCAGGCAGACGAGTAACTTTCCGCAGGGACGAGCCGTCTCGACTGTCGAGCGACTGATGTGGTCGTTGCAACTTATAGCGATGAACGAACATTGCAAGCCAATTACGGACGCTCCGCCGACTATCTGCGGTTTACAGCTATGATTCGGTGGCCCATGAGCGTGATTCTCGCGGGTGTTGATGCGGGCTCTATCGTAATCACAGAGACCGACCCAACACACCGTGTTCTTACTACTGCCTACCCGGACACGCTTGTCCGTCGGTTCCTTGAACTGGTCATCTCGAAGGACCGTTCCAGCTCTGTACCTGGTGTTGTTCTAGTGGAGCGGTGACGTACTAAACGCAAGACTTCGATGCGCACCGCCGTGGAAGAAAAGAATACGAGATCGGTACGTCACCCAGAGAGCCGAATGAGTTTCTCTGTGACGAGTTCAACCAACTTGGTTTGATCCACGCCTCACTCGCTGACACCCGACTCGTCACGACGCCGACGCTGCTCTCGGTGTTCGTTCGAACTGAACAGCTCTCGACTGCCGAGGCACGGCTGCTCCTCGATGACATCAGCGACGCCCGTGGCTGGGGTGCGAACAGTTACGTGCAGCGGGCTCGCTCGTTGCTCGACGAGTCCTGACTCGTTTGAGCTCATTCCACAGCGGCCTTCCTATCGTTACCAAAATGTCCTTGAATCCCTTGGTTAGTATAAACGATACTGCCTGCTTCCGTTGGGTCAGCTATCCAAAGGCCAAAATCGAACGGGGGAGTTCCCAGTAAATCGTTCCAAGTGCGACCCCAAATACGTCGATATCTGTAAAATTCGGCAGCTATATATCCGAACAAAATGCCTTTTAGCCTTCTTGAACTGCACCTGAATAGATGGTTACAATGCTCTCTAAAACACGTCCCGGACGAGTAGTAGACATTATTCTCGCCGCTGTCGTTCTCCTAGCTATTCTAGACCACGTTAGCGTGGTTGCGATTACTTCGACAAGCGTCTACATATTTTTCCTTATCACCCCTCTTGGGTTTCTCTGTTTGTACGTCGATCACGGGTAACAAGGAACGGCTCCAGTCGGCCGACCGGCTCCACCGCCATCACAAGGCAGCAGACGACCGGTACGGTGAGGAGCGTCCTGCGGACCTCCAGCCCGACGAGATGAAAGACCGACCTCCTCTCGGAGCAAGGTCGCCCGATGCTCGTGCGATGCTGAGTTACGGTTCCAGCGATTCACGTAGCGATTCACTGTTGATGAGGGCGCACATCAAAACGACCTTATGGAACTGTCGAGACCAGCCGAGCGCTCTCACGGCGTCGCCGGGAGCGCCCACCGCCACGCCGATCTGAGAGCGACGACGCCCAACGGGCCGCCGAATCCGGCGGCGACCGCCGCGATGGAGGGAGCGTAGTAGCCGACGCCAGCGACGACGGCGATGCCACAGGCTCCGACTGTGGCCGCTATCCCGGCCACGCGTCGGTCGAGTGGGCCGAATGCCGTCGTCTCCACCGGAAGTTCGAACGCCTCGACGGCTCGGCCATACTCCTGGAGGTGCGCGACACTGAGTTCGTACTCCCCCGCGGACGGTATGAGCGAGAACGTTCGGGTGTCGCAGGCGCGGTCGACGAGCTCTCCCTCGCACAGCTCGGCGTCCCGGAGGTCATCGACGGGGATAGCCCATTGGACCGCCCCGGTGAAGTCGTCGTACGCGACTACCGCATCGTCGCGGCGCTGGTACGCCAGTGTACCGTGAGTGACGGCATACTCGACGGCCTTTAGCCCGCCGAGGCCGGCCGGCAGGAGGCCGAAACAGACCACCGTGGCGGTGACCGCCCCTGTCGATCCGCCGGTGAGCCCAACCCACGCGAGGAGGTACGCCGGGCCGCCGCCGACGGCGGATGTCGCGCCCCGCCAGAGCGCGGCACCGCGGACGGCGCGCCGGTTCGGATGGACCTCAGCCGTCGGCGACGCGTCCGGAGCCGCCACGGGCGGGAGCGTCCCCGCCTCCTCGTCGGGGTCGGACGACTGCCCGCCGCGGTAGTCCCGCCACTCCGCGAGTAGCTTCACCGTGACGAACGCGGCCAGCGCGCCGGTCGGACCACCGGCGGCCGCGAACCAGAGCACCACCACGGCCACACCGGCCTCGTTCTTCGCGCTTCCGATCACATCCCGGGGAGTGCTCGTCTCGTGGCGCCGCTTCCGGAAGTACTCGCGGTTGATGACACCGACGTGCGAGACGATCAGGGAGACGGCGCTCGTCGCCACAACCGGATCGGCGAGCGTCGCCGGCACGTCGATGACCCGGCTCAGTACGAAGAGGAACATCCCGACGAGCGCCACGGCAGCCCCGAACGCTCGCAAGACGAACGGGACGTTCCGGGGGTAGACCGGCGGGAGCGAGTCGACGACCGTGACGTTCCCACGCCGGCGGTTGAGGTCGCTCGGTCCGGCGGAGACCCCGCCCCACTCGTCGGGCTTGAGCGGGTTCCCCTCCTGTGGGCGCTCCAGTTCGTCGTAGTTCGGCGGGCGGCGCGCGAACAACGCCTTCAACCCGGCGAACGGGACGGCGACGACCAGTTCCATCGCGTAGACGACCGCGAACGTCTGTGCGCTCCACCCGAGGTGGAACACGCCGACCAGCGGGACGATGTTCGCCGCGACCGTCACCAGAAACACGGCAGACGAATCGTTTGCTGCTGGCCCCGCCGAGTTATTATTCATCGATATAGGCCACCTTCCCCGTGTATCCGCTGCTGTAAAGCCTCTGTGACGATGCAGTCGTCCACGTGGCGACGAATCAATCGCCTCCACCTCCTCGCCGCCCGTATTCCCACACCGCGATGTACAACAGGAACCCAGCCGCGAACACCCCCGTTCCGACCCCGGACGAGTCACGTGTCGGGAGTCTCTCTTGGGCGGCAAAGACACCGACCAACGCCGACGCCACGCCGACACCACAAACTGTTCCGAGGACCCCGAGACGAACTCGGGTACCGTCCACGAGGGTTCGCCCGGCCTGATACACGAGTCCAAGGCCGGCCAGTCCTGCGAGCGCGAGTGCAGTCGTCTGTAACGATGGCACGACAACCCCCGCGAGTACGGTGACGAAGCCGCCGATGGAGACACCCGTAGCGACCCGTCCAAGCGTCCGGACGCGGCTAAGCCCCGAGGAAGCCGTCTCGAACGGACTAGCTGTGTCCTCGGACTGCTGGGGCTCACCGTCAGTCGTGTGTGATACCCGCTGGCCGACGTGAATGTAGCGGCCAGAACCATCCGGTTCCGTCCAGCTCGTCTCTTCGACAACGTCTCCCCCCGGCGTGTTCACGTCAACGTCGTCAAACCGGACCGGTAGTCCCGCCGAAATCTCGAACGTCGGGTGATCCTGAAGTTGGAAGTGGAGGTGTGGCTCTGCGGAGTTTCCCGAATGCCCACACCGGCCGATTTGCTCGCCGCGCCTCACGCGATTTCCGGGTTCAACCTCGATGCTCCCCGGGACGAGATGAGCGAGAGTGCTATACTCGTCTTCCGCGTGCCGGATCGTGACGGCGTTCCCCGTCAGACTCCGTTTGAACGGATGCGAGAATCCACCGGCTCGGCCGAGTTCCGGGCCATCGTCGTGTACGTCGATGACGACGCCGTCGGCGGGTGCGAGGACGGGCTGGTCGTAGCAGTAGTAGTTCTCGATTCTCGTGTCTGTGCTTACTGGACGGCTGCGCCCTTCTCCGTCCGTAATCACGAGGTCATAGGCGTAGCGCTGGGTCGCCGGAAACCACGAGTGGGAGTACTCTTTGATCGGACTTCCGTTTACGACTGTCCACGTCCCCTCTACGGGCAGTCGATAGCTCGCGGTCTGGTCGTACGTTTCTGGATTGGGAAGCGAACCACGGTGTCTCCCGATAGCGACGAGGCTTCCCAGCAGTTGCATCGCGTCCTGGCGAAACACGAGTGGATTAAAAAACGATAGTGGGATACCGAGCAGAACGGCGATCTGGCCTCGCCAGCCGGTGTCCATTTCGAGCCAGTCTCGGGGACCCTCGTCGTCAGCGCCGAATCCGAGCGATTGCTTAGTGCCGCTGCGTAGCATCGACACGAACGGCCAGAGTGCGAAAAACCAGAACAGGTGGAACAACTTGAGTATCTCAAGCTGGGGGACCAGGTTTCCAAGGACCCCGATTAACCCGAGCAGCGTCAGGGAGAACGGGCTGATAGACTGGATTCGCTCGCGGAGACGCGAACCCAGAGACGGTGACGTAGCTTGATTCGACATACGTAGGTACTGCGTGAGAGATGGGTATTCAGGTGCGTAAGCATTCTGTGAGCTCAACTTCACAAGAACAGCTCACACGCATCGCGGAGGGGAGCACTCAATGACCCCACCGTTCAACGAGTCTGTATGACGAACAGTGAACGCGGGGGAGCGGCGTCGGAGGAGGCGTTCGCGTTGCTCGGCCACGAAATCAGACTCGACATTCTGCGCGCGTTTTTCGAGCGGTACTCGCCAGTCGATCCGGATTCACGTTCGGACGTACGGGAGCAGCGCACGCTCTCGTACGCCGAACTGATGGCAGCAACAGAGATGGAAGACAGCGGGAAGTTCAACTACCACCTCGAAAAGCTCCGCGACGTCTACATCGAAGAGGTGGCGGAGGGATACGTTCCGACGGCGAGCGCGATCGCGCTCTACGAGGCAGTCATTGCGAACCGACCAACAGAGTCGATACCGGCCGACTTCGATATTGAGGAGTCCTGTCCGAACTGTGAATCCGGGCTTCGAGGAAAGTACGAGCAGGAATTTCTCACCGTCGAATGTCCCGCGTGTGACCTGTTCTGGGGAGCGACGTACCGGTTTCCGAAAAACGGGCTCGCTGTCCGCGAGGGAGAGGGGGTTTACAAAGCCCTCTACGACCGGATGATGCACCACGTCGGACTGGCTCGCACGGGCCAATGCCCGTCGTGTGCTGGCATCACCAGCGTCACTGTGCCGCGGGAGCGACTCGATGAGGACTCGACACCGACTGCGGAGTTCACCTGTGAGACGTGCTCGTGGTTCATTACTGTCGATATCGTCAGTGCACTCCAGTTCGAACCGCAGGTGACGAAGGCGTTGACCGAGCTTGGTGTTCCGCTCAGTAAGTCGAGTAGCATGCGAGCGACGGAGCGGGTGCTCCCTGACGTAACCGGTTGGGTCAGCTCCGGCGACCCGTTCTATGCCACGATCAGCATCACGTATGGCGATGCCGTCGCTGAGATTACTGTCAGCGACGACCTCAACATCTGTTCTGCTGCCGTTGAATAACTGGCTAGATGGCCGTTCGTTAGGTCGGTCGTAGCGTAGATGACGACACGATACCTTGGACGTAGATGTGCGCGTAGGCGCTCGCCCACACGATCGAGAGGAGCTCACTGACACTCGATGAGATGACGCTCAAAACGGGGTTTAACGAGGCTAGACTCGTCCCAATCTCGGGGAGATATGTCGGGAGAAAGAGGCTGACTGCACTTCCGATCACCATCACCCCGATAAGCACGAATCTGCCTCGGTAGTTCGTCGTGATGCGCCAACTCATGCGGAATGATCTAAGCGGGCCGTACTGGCCGATGACACACGCCTCGAGTGCGAACCAGAACTTGTACAGGAGAAACAGAAACGGCACGACAAAGGCGATTCCACCCACCGCTGCGGCGACGGGGAAACTGATCGTCTCTCCCGGTATGACCGGGAGCACACCGACGATAAGGAAGAGTGGTAGTGCTAAGAAGAACGGAACCGTCATCACCAAGAATACGGTGAGAATGACGACTCCGACTAGTGATGGCGTCCGAGCGAGGCTTCGATGTAACCCCTCACGTCTCGTGACGGGCTCGCCGGTCAGTTCACCGGCGACGATCGTTCCTACGTAGGCACGGATCAAGATGATGAACGCAAACGCCGTCAGAGTCTCAACCACGGCGATTGCGGGCATCGGAAGCGCGTCGATACCGTCCGTTTCGAGAAGCCGTCTAGCAAAAATGATCACACCCGCGAAAACGACGATTGACGGATAGGACCGAAACAGGCGAACGGACCAGACTAACGAATCGAGAACGCTTCGACGAGTTGCAGGGGTCTCGATATTGCGGCAATCAAGACACCCACAGCCATCGACATCGTCTCGGGCCTTGATCGTCGGTGCCGCGTCATCCGCGGTTGGGTCGCCGGCAGTAGAAGCTCGGACCGGTGTGTCGGTATGTTTACTCATTCGGCAGTAACGAACCGGGAGATGCATTCGCCGGCGGCAAGCAGGATCGACGGTGGACCAAGCAGTGAGGCGAAGGATTTGAACGCGCGTTTGAGACTCGGCCGATCGTCCTCGGTGCCGAGAAAGAGCAGTGTCGGGTCTTCAGAAACGACGTAGACGCTCATCTCCCGGCCTTTCTCCGAATAGCAGGTGTCCGCAACTTTGATTACGCCGGCCGATTCGAGATGCTCCAAGTGGTAATGGACGTTCTGCACGCTCTGGTCGAGCTGAGTAGCGATCCGTGACGGTGTCGCCGGCGTTTCGTTGAGCAGTCGAAAAATCTCGTAGGCGGTCTCGGAAGACAGTGCTTCGATCACGTCTCGCGTCCCGTCGTCGTCGAGACTCAGGACGGCCGGCGTATCGCTTCGTTCAACGGTCGCGTCAGTTCGTGTCGGGAGGATCCGTGACATAGGGTTTGGTTAGTTTCTGCGGGCGGCGATTGCGGGGGTTTGATCTGTTCGGTGGCTGTTCGAAACTATCGTACGTAATTGTTGGTGGATGGTCATACTGAGTCCGGAGTCTCAGTTGAGGCAGCGATTAATCGCAGATAGTAGGCCGTGTACACCGTGTAGAAGTACGCGAAGCCGACCGCGGAAAGAGCGATTCCGATCGGGAGCAGGACAGCAATCGGAATCCCGAACTCGATCGGTAATGCGTCAGCTGGGCCAGCGTCTGTCATCGTCAACTGGACCAGGTATTCGGGAACAAAGAAGACGTTCAGCAGGACGAGCCACGTCACGGAGAATCCAGTGACGCTTTTCAGGTTCGAGCGAACGAGCCCAACACTTCTCCGGAACGCAGCAGTGACACTCGCGTTTTCGATGACAATTGCCGTGTCGTAAAACTGCACGAACATAATGACACCAAGGATCGACACGAGCCAGACGAGCAGCGAGATGACGCCTGCTGCGAACGCAGCCATCTCGTGAATCGCGGTGAGCGCCATCGAACCGATACCGAGGATGAACCCGATGAGTCCAAATCCGACCGCGGTTCCAAACACGAGTAGCACGAACACCACCGTTGCAAGGAGCAGCCGAAAGTAATGAGTCCGGGCTACCGTGAAAAAGTGAGTGAGGGACGGGTCTGTGCCGTCGATCGCAGCTCGGGCAGTGCCGATGAACCCGCCGATAACGAACGGGAAGACGATCAGCCAGGCGAGCGACACGCTCACCGAGAGATACGGCGACTCGATGAGGTGGTCGACGTATTGCAGCTGGCTGCCTGCCCCGACGAACAGGCCAGCGATGAGCAGGACCGGATTCGCGCGGAGGGCGCTTACTCCATCTTTGAATGCGGAGGCAGTGACCATCGTATCTACGAGTTACCGCTGTGATATCTTAGGTCGAACGTAGTATCAAAATCGTATTTAACCATCTGGCCCCTTCTCACGCCTGTTTCGTGGATACGACGCAGAGCACAGTTTCGATTTGAGCTATCGGGGTGTTGAAGCATCCCGCCCGGCGACAACTGCCGACTCGTGATACTACGTCAGTATCATCTATCGTTCGACCAGTTCCGTGAGAGAGAACCGTTCCGAACCCTATCGATGATCAGTAGACGCGACAAACGAGTGATCGATATACTCGACGGACAGTGTTGACGACACTCGGGACAGCGGGAGTCACGCACCAATTCGCGCCAGTTGAGCGACTCGTATTCATCGAAGAGACGGGTGAAGAATGCCGACGTGAGCACGGGGATGCGTGTATTGGTTGCTCTTTTCCAAGAATAAGCGCTCAGCTAAGCAGAGCCGCTGTTCAAAATCGGTTTTAAGTCTCCTGTATGCTTTTGAGTCATACGGGTGTTGGTCCAGTAGGTACCGATGTTCGACACGCTCGCTCTCGTGTTCGGGTCCGGACTCGTCGCTGCGGTACTGTGGAGCCCGATCCTACTCAGCAGCCGAATTCGTTCATTATTCCACGGACTCCCACCAGTACGCTCCACGGTCGCAAGCTATCTCCTCGTCGCTATTGCGCTGTCGGTCCCATTCGCGATCGGTACTGGCATTGTTTTCACGACAACGAGTACAGAGGGTGCCGCGCTCTCGAATGCACTGCTGGCTATGGCGTTCGTACTCACGATTGCATACATGGGTGTGCTGCCACTGACTTCGGTTATCGGCTTACCGCGGGTTGGCATTGATTGGGACCCAACCAACTACGGACTCGGCACGTGGTTGTTACTCGTCACCGCGGCACTCTGGTACGCTGCGGTCTTCGTCATCCCATTAGCGTTTTTCGCGTTTCTCCTCGCGCTCCCAACCGGATGAGAGACGAGAGAATTTCAATAAAAATAATGGTGATATCGGATTTCGAGGTAGTCGCACACCGTAGTCAGCCGCCAACTGCTGGAACCCGTCCCGCTCCGGGAGTCGGCCGTCATCGACCTCGCCGTGCGTCTCAAGATAGCGCAGCACGCCCTCGAGACCAGTTGTGTTGACGCCGTGAGTGCAGCACAATCAAGCTGGCGAGCGACACAGAAATCATACTTAGTGTTCATCTGACCTCTGCCGTGTGAGCGCACCACGTTGTGTGAGCGACGTGGCAGTTAGCACGTCAGCAATTGCAAGCGCTCTGAGGGAGACATCTAATCTTCGAATATTGGAGACGGTCCTTACTCATCAACTCCCCCGACCCGCCTCCCTCGAATATATTGTATTATTGTCATTATCGTCGGTGAACGGACGCCCATTGCTGTCACCACGCGCTCCGAACTAGACAGCCAATTGCCATTATCCGGTTCAATGGGCTGTTTAATCCTCGAATTCAGATACTTTTGGCTCACCTAAATCGGAAACTCTATATGATTTAGGCCGACCTAAACAAATGATGATAAACAGGAACTTAACGCGGCGTACGACCCTGAAGACTGGAGCCACCGCGCTCGCGGGGCTCACGGGACTCGCCGGCTGTACCGGTGCTGCCGAGGACCTCGGCGGGGACGGCGAGTCGACGACGCTCCGCATTGCGACCGACGCCGACCCGAGCTCGCCGCTGAACATCTACGTGAGTAGCGGCAGCTCGTTCGACTGGCTGAAGGACCTCGTGTACGACCGCCTGCTCGCGCCGTCGCCGTACGTCGAAGACCCGATGCCGGGGCTGGCGACGGAGACGACGCAAGTCGACGAGACGACGTGGACCGCGACCGTTCGCCCGGACGCCACGTGGCACGACGGCGAACCGTTCACCGCCGACGACGTGGTGTTCACCTATCGCTACTTCCGCGACGCCGAGCCGAATCGCTACACGCACCACGTGAGCGACGCCCCCGAAATCGACGCCATCGAAGCGGTCGACGACGAGACGGTCCGGTTCGAGTGCGCGTACCCCGCACCGACGCTGGCGGACATCACGTTCGCGGACCTCCCCATCCTCCCGGCGCACATCTGGGAGAGCGTCGACGACCCCTACACGTACGCCGAGTACCCAGTCGGGACCGGTCCGTACGAACTGGTCGACTACGAGGCGGGCGAGCGGCTCCGATTCGTCGCCAACGACGACTACTTCGGCGGGGCACCGCTCGTCGACGAGCTTTTGGTCCCGATTATCAAGGACCACTCGACCATCTTCACGGCGTTGGAGACCGGCGAAGTCGACACGGCGAACGTCGAGATTCCGCCTGAGGCCATCGACCGGTTCGAGTCCTCGGAGTCGGTCGACGTCGTTCGAACCGATTGGCTCTCGCTCGTCGAAATCCGAATCAACTACGAGCGCGAGCCGTTCGACCAGCACGCGTTCCGCGGCGCGGTCTCGGACGCCATCGACCGGGAAGCGATTACGGAGACCGTCACGCTCGGGATGGCGCGCCCCGGCGTCGAGGGCTATCCGCACCCCGAATCGCCGTGGACGGCACCCGACCTGTCGACGCCGTACGACCCGGAGAGTGCTCGGGCGACGCTCGACGAACTCGGCTTCACCGACGACGACGGCGACGGCGTCCGCGAGACGGAGGCCGGCGACCCGCTGTCGTTCTCGCTGAAAGTCGCGTCGAACCAGCCCACGTGGATTCGCGCCGCCGAGATGGTCGCCGCCGACCTCCTCGAAGTGGGTATCGAGGTCGAGGTCAGGACGCTCGACCCCGGCTCGATTGGGAGCCTGTTCGGCTCCCGCGACTTCGATATGTACGTCAGCGACATCTCGCCGCACGGCGTCGCCGACCCCGACCAGTTCGTCATGTCCCACCGCTCGGGCTACCTCTGGCGGAACGACATCGACTACCCCGAGTGGGACGCCCTCTACGACGAGTGGCGACAGACGACGACCGTCGAGGCCCGAAAGGAGGTGCTCTTCGAGATGCAGCGCCTGTTCAACAGCCAGCCCACGTCGCTCGTGTTGTGGTACCCCGAGCCGCGCTGGGGCTACGACCCCGAGGCGCACGACGCGTGGGCCGAGTCGCCCGGCTTCGGCATCCATCACAAGTGGTCGCTCCTCCCCGAAGACGAACGCGGCACGGCCGTGACCCGGTCGTTCGACTGAGCCCATGACCGCGCACTTCCGGGCGGTCGGACGC
Source organism: Haloferax sp. Atlit-48N (assembly GCF_003383015.2). Lineage (NCBI taxonomy): Archaea > Methanobacteriati > Methanobacteriota > Halobacteria > Halobacteriales > Haloferacaceae > Haloferax > Haloferax sp. Atlit-48N. Next base: position 366,689 of record NZ_CP137693.1, read on the forward strand.
GGCGTCGTCGAGTACGGCGCGACGCTTCTCGCGGCGCTGACGGTCAATTTCGCGCTCCCGCACCTCGCGCCGGGCGACCCGCTTCGGTACGTCGTCGGGCAGGCGGTCGCCGACCTGTCGGCCGCCCAGCGACGGGAACTGCTGGCGACGTACGGCCTCGACCAGCCGCTTCATATCCAGTACGTGGACTACCTGCTCGGAATCGTGCGCGGCGACCTCGGCTCGTCGGTGATGTTCGGGCGGCCGGTCGCCGCCGTCATCCTCGAACACCTCCCCTCGACGCTCGTGCTCGTCGGTCTCACGCTCGTCGTGTCGACGCTGGTGGGGACGCTCCTCGGCGCGTGGAGCGCGTGGAACGAGGGGTCCGAGACGGACGCGGCGCTCCTGACCGCCCTCGTCGCCGCCAACTCGACGCCCGCGTTCTGGGTCGGTATGCTGTTCGTCTCGGTGTTCGCGTTCCGGCTCGGCTGGTTCCCCTCCTACGGCATCGCCTCGGTCGCGGGGACGACGGGGGTCTTCGACACGCTCGTCGACCGCGCGATGCATCTCGCGCTCCCGCTGGCCACGCTCACGCTCGCCCGGACCGGCGGCATCTACCTCGTCGCCCGCGGCTCCGTCCTCACGACGACGGACGCCGACTTCGTCCGGTTCGAGCGGGCGAAGGGACTCTCCGAGCGAGCGATTCTGTTCAGACACGCGCTCCCGAACGCCCTGCTGCCCATCTACACGCGCTTTACCCTTCAGTTGGGAACGCTCGTCGGCGGCGCGGTCGTCGTCGAGACCGTGTTCTCGTATCCCGGACTCGGGATGCTCGTCTACGACGCGGCGCTCGCCCGCGATTACCCGCTCTTGCAGGGCGCGTTCCTCGTCCTCACCGTGACGGTCATCGCCGCCAACGTCCTCGCCGACCTCACGTACCCGCTCGTCGACCCGCGAACGGGCGCGGCTGATGGGGGGGCCGGCGAGTGAGCGCGGCCACCTCCCGACTCGGCGGCCTCGTCGCCGCGGCGAGCACCCTCTCGCGGCGCGACTGGCTCGTCTTCGTCGGCGCGGCCGGCGTGCTGTCTATCGGTGTTATCGCCGTGTTCGCACCGATGCTCGCGCCGTACCCCGCGGACGTCGCCGTCGGCGACCCATTCGAAGCGCCGAGTTCGGCCCACCCGTTGGGGACGGACGACGCCGGACACGACCTCCTCTCGCTCCTCCTCGTCGGGGCGCGCGTGTCGCTTTTGGTCGGCCTGCTCGCCGGGTCGCTCGCGGTGCTCGCCGGGCTTTTGGTCGGCGTCACGGCGGGCGTCGTCGGCGGGCGGACCGAGACGGTGTTGATGCGCGTCGTCGACGTGGTGTTGACCCTCCCGTTTTTGCCGCTCGTTATCGTCGCCGCCGCGGTGCTCGGCCCGAGTCTGGCGACGACCGTGGGCGTCCTCGTCGCGGTGATGTGGGCGCGTCCCGCCCGAGAGCTTCGCTCGCAGGTGCTCTCGATTCGAGCGCGGACCTTCGTGCGGGCGTCGCGGTCGATGGGCGCCTCGCCGACCTACGTCGCCCGACACTACGTCGTCCCCGCGCTGTTGCCCATCGCGGTCGCCCAGTTCGCAAAGGCCGCGAGTTCGGCCATACTCCTCGAAGCGTCGCTGAGCTTCCTCGGCCTCGGCGACCCGACCGCCCCCTCGTGGGGGACGATACTGTTCTACGCCCAACAGCGGAGCGCCTTCCTCACCGACGCGTGGTCGTGGTGGGTGCTCCCGCCGGGCGTCGCCATCGGCGGAAGCGTGCTCTCGTTTACCTTTCTCGCGCTCGGTATCGAGCGGCGCACCGCGGGCGACCGGCGCGCCGCGACCGCCGTCGACGACGGCCCGGAACTCACCGTAATGCCGCCGGCCCCCGATTCGGCTCCGGTCCTCGACGTGACCGACCTCACCGTCGTCTACGGCGACGACGATACCGCCCCGACCGCGGTCGACGACGTGAACCTCTCGGTGGGACGCGGGGAGACCCTCGGCGTCGTCGGCGAGTCGGGGAGCGGAAAGAGCAGTCTCGCGCTCGCGCTCCTCGCGCTTCTCGACCCGCCCGGACGTGTCGCCTCGGGGTCCGTGACGCTCCGGACCGACCGCATCGACGACGCGGGGGCCGCCCGGTCCCCGACGACGGCCGACTTCCGTGGAGACGCCGTCGCGTTCGTCCCGCAGGAGGCGATGAACGCGCTCGACCCGAGGCGGACGCTCCGCGAACAGGTCGTCGAGGCGGTGGTCGCCCACCGCGACTGCTCCCGCGACGACGCCCGCGAACGCGCCGAAGACGTGTTGACGGACGTGGGGTTAGACGCCGAGAGTCACGGGCGATACCCCCACGAACTGAGCGGCGGGATGCGTCAGCGGGGCGTCATCGCCGCCGCCCTCGCGAACGACCCGGACGTGCTCGTCGCCGACGAGCCGACGACCGGCCTCGACACGGTGACGACGATTCGACTGCTCGACCTGCTCGAATCGCTTCAGGCCCGACTCGGCTTCTCGCTGGTCATGGTCACCCACGACCTCTCGTCGGTCGCTCGCGTCGCCGACCGAATCGCCGTCGTTCGAGACGGCCACGTCGTAGAGGTCGGTGAGACCGACAGACTCCACGAGTCGCCCGACCACCCGTACACGAACGAACTGCTCGGCGCGCGACCGACGCTCCCGTCCGATATCGGCGCATCGCGGGGTGCCTCCGGGGATTCCACTGCACCCACGGACTCGGGGTCCGCAGACACGGGCGACGCCCACCTCGAATACGACGGCGTTGCGAAGTCGTACGACGGCGACGCGGTGCTTCGGGGGGTACATCTCCGCGTCAGCCGCGGCGAATCGGTCGCGCTGGTCGGTGAGAGCGGTGCGGGAAAGAGCACGCTCGGCCGCATGGCCGCCGGACTCGTCACCCCCGACGAGGGGACCGTCGCCGTCGAGGGTCGGTCGGTCCCGTCGTGGGCCGCGACCGACCGCACGTCGCTCGGGCGGACGGTCCACTATCTGTTTCAGGACCCTTACGCCTCGCTGTCGCCGAACCGAACGGTCGGGCGCGTCGTTCGTGAGCCGCTCGACATCCACGACATCGGCGAGCCGGGCGACCGCGACGCCCGCGTGCTCGACGCGCTTTCCGACGTGGGCCTCGCGCCGGCCGAAGACTACGCGGGGCGGCGACCCACCGCGCTCTCCGGGGGCGAGCGGCAGCGCGTCGCCATCGCTCGCGCCGTCGTTCTCGAACCGGCGGTCCTCGTCGCGGACGAGCCAACCTCGATGCTGGACGCACCGCTCCGCCGCGACCTCTTGGAACTCCTGTACGACCTCGTCGCGGCCCGAGACATCACGCTGCTTCACGTGACACACGACATCGCCGCCGCCAGCGAGTTCGCGGATAGGCTCGCCGTCCTCGCTGACGGTCGCATCGTCGAAAGCGGTCCCCCGACGACGCTTCTTTCGACGCCGTCCCACGAGGAGACGCGAACGCTCGTCGACGCGACGAGGGCGCTCCACGCCGGTAAGTCACCGACAGCGGCAGAAGCGAACGCGGCCGACGCCAGCGCTGAGAACGCGCCCGCCGAGGGCGACGAACCGCACGCAGAACGATGACAACCGACTACCGATGACGACACACGACTCAACGCGACCGCGACCAGCGACGAACGGCGGCCAGACCGAGGCGACCGAGACGGCACCGCCGACCGGGGACGGGGCGTCACCCGTCGGGTTTCTCGACCCCGACGACTGCTTTACGCGCCCGTTCTGTCAGACCCCGTTCGTCCGCGAGCACCTCGTCCGAATCGACCAGTACGACCTGCTGGAGACCGAGCTATCCCGCTTTGCGGGCGTGGTGATTTCCAGCCACGCCGACCAGGACTACCTCTACCGTCACCGCGACGTGATTCGGGAGTTCCTCGACGTGGGCGGCGTCGTCGTCTTCAGCGGCCACCTCGCAACTCGGTGGCTTCCCGGCGCGGAACCGTTCGTTCCCCGAGACATCGAAGACCACACGGACTACGTCGTGAGCGAAGTCACCTCACATCCGGTGTTCGACGGCGTCTCGATGGACGATTTGACCTACCAGCGCGGCGTCGCCGGCTTCTTCGCTCGCGGGCATAACCCGCCGCCGGCACACGCGACGGCGATTCTCGAACTCCCCGGTGGTGAGCCGGTCGTCTACGTCGACGACGAGACGACCGACGGGACGATTTTCGCCCACAGCGGAAACGACCTCATCGGGTTCGGTCGCCGGGAGACGAGCGCCGCCCGGGTGCCGCGGCAGCTCGTCTCGTGGATTCGAACCGAGTCGGATGTCGCCGTTGGCGGCAGTCCGGAACCGCTCCGAAACGGGGAGGACCGCCGATGACGCGCCTCGCCGCGCTTTACAGCGGGACCGCTCCACAGCGCCGGACGCTCTTGGACTCGGAGTACGCTCGGTACGTCGACGAAGTGGTTCACGTGCGCGACCTGTCGATGGTTGACCTCTCGGTGTTCGACCGACTCCTCGTCCCGTCGCGACTCCACCTCGGCGCGCTCCACGAGGGGCGCGACGCCATCTTCGACTTTCTCGATGGCGGCGGTGACGCGGCGGTGTTCGGCGGCCAGCCCGACCCGTGGCTCCCCGAACTGTCGTGGACCCATCGCCCGACGAACTTCTGGTGGTGGCTCGATTCCGACGGCGACAGCGGCCTTCGGTTCCCGCGCGACGACCACCCGTTCTTCGAGGCGGTCCCGCCCCGCGACTGCACGTGGCACTTCCACGGGGCGTTCGATGCGCCCGCGGACGCGGACGTGCTCGTGACCGACGTCGACGGCGACGCGGTCCTCTACCTCGACCGGGAGACGTGGACCGGCGACCTCGTCGCGACGACGCTCGACCCGACGTACCACTACGGGTCGTACTTCATGCCCGCGACCGACCGCTTCCTCGCGGGATTCCTCCCGTGGTTCCGCGATGAGTTCTAGAACCGACGCGACGGCCGCGCTCGTCGCCGTCGCCCTCGTCGTCTGTCTGCTCGGCGGCGGGGCGAGCGTCGGAAGCGCCCACCTCGACCACGACGATTCGACGCCGAGCGAACCGCTCGAACCCGACGAAGTTCCCCCGTGGTTCACCCCCGCCGTGGGCGGGCTGGGTCTCGCCGTCGGCGGCGCCGCGGTCGGTGCGGTCGTCTCCGGTCGGGCCTCGAAGCGGGTTGGCTGGGGCGGCGTGGTCGTCGCCGCCGCCCTCCTGTCGGTCGCCGGTGCGGCGGACCCCGCGTGGTTCTGACTCTGACATCGATCTTTTCGGCCCGTCGCGGTGAGCGGGCGCATCCGACGACGCCGCCCAGCTACCCCCGCCCGCCGCCCGGCGTTCGCGTTTACTCGGTGAGCGTCATCGTCATCGGCTCCATGTCGAGGAACGCCGTCTCGTACCCCTCGTGGCGAGCCGCCTGCGGCGGCGAGTCGACCGTGATGGTGAACTCGTCGCCCGCACTGAGTTCGGGAACGACGGCTCCGTAGTGATAGGCGAGGTCCGGGTCGAGCGTCGACTGGAGGTAGCCGTCGAAGACCGTCTCGCCGTCGCGTCGCAGTGTTCCCGACAGCGCCATCTGGGGGAGCATATACCGATTGTGTGGCGTCCGCGGGGAGACGGCGACGTACGTCTCGTCCGTCGTGCCGCCGAACGGCGTCGCGTCCGCGAGCGTCGTCACGACGAAGACGGCGTCACCGCTCGTCGCCGTTCCCCGGACCGTTCCCGGGAGGTCGCGTTCCGCCGGGACCTGCGTGCTCGGAAGCATCTCCATGGCCATCGGTTCGACGGCACCCGCTGTCCCCTCCTCGTCGGCGGGGATGTCCGACACCATAATCTCGTCGAGCGCCGACGCCGCAAACTCGAACTCGAAGGAAAACGAGACGTCACCGCCGCTGTCGGCGAGCGCCCCGGTCCGCCGAATCGACGGCGACCCGACACGCACGTCGATGTCGAAGACGCCCTCGCCGCCGAGCGCGACGTTGTCACCGAAGTGAAAGCCCATCGGCTGTGAGAGCATGGGCCACGGCGAGAGTTCCGCGACGGTCTCGCCGTCCCGTGTGAACGTCAGTTGCGGGTTGCGGTCCGGCGGAACGAGACCCGTCTCTGTGTGCCAGACGATGGGCATTACGTGCACGGTGTCCTCGGGCTTGACGGCGACGGTCGTCAGCCCATCGGGCTTGACTAACCAGAAGCGGTGTGGGTACGTGTACGCGAGTGCGCAGGTGTAGTCGCCGGCCGATTGCGTGCCGACCACGTCCATGCCTTCGAAGTGCGTCGGCAGATAGACCGCGTCCGGTCGGTCTTCGACGAGCGGCGGTTCGGCCGATGACGCCGTAGAGCCGCCGTTCGACTCGGTCCCCTCAGCGCCGGACCCCCCGGAACTGACACCGCCGAGACAGCCCGCGAGACCGCCGACAGAGAGTCCCCCGACCGTCCGGAAGAGGGTGCGTCTACGCACGAGGCTCCTCCCTCGCGGAGTCGTCCTCGCCCGTCGACCCGTCCGCGGGAGCCGCCGGCGGCAGCGCCCGTAGACGGCGCGGGGGTACGAGGAAGTTCCCCCGCCGTACGGTGCGAACGTACTGCAGAATGCCGTTGTTATTGCGCTGGCCGACGGACGACTTCTCGGCGAGGTCCGTCCCGTTCATTGCCTCTCGCGTCGTCACGAAGTCGGTGATTCCCCGCTGTACTGAGAGGAAGTGAAGCCCCGCGTGACCACCGTCGGTCGAGTCGAAGTCGCGTCTGAGGAGGAGGGGGCTGTCGTCCTCTCGCGCCCGGGCGACTTTCTGTGTGTGTCCGACGACGCCCGTCTCGCGGGCGGTGTCCGTCGCGTCGCCGCAGTCGCCGACGGCGCTGTCGGTTCCGAGGTTGTCGCCGACGCCTTCGATACGGTCGTTTTGGGCGTGGTACGGGCAGAACATCTTCGCTTCGCGCTGCCAGCGGTCGTCCTGCGTGTACCACTGGTCGAGATTGAGTCTCAGTCGTGAGATGTGTTGCGTCGTTCCGCCGGCGAACGGACCCGACCGGATGGTCACGCGGTCCTCGCTCGCTTGGTTCTTTTCGAACCCCGATTTGAACCCCATGAACAGCGGCGCGTCCTCGGGGACGCTGTCGGACGGCACGCCGTCGACGTCGGCGTTTTGCGCTGGCAGTCCCGTCCCGACGAACCCGGTTCGGCGGTCGACTACCTCGAACGCGTCGGTCAGGTTCGCCATCGGCTGGTCGACGCCGTTGAGCGTCGAACGCCCGTCGGTCAGCGCCGACTCGGCTCCGAGAACCACGTTCGCACGATTGCTAGCGAGATGGAGCACGGCGTCCGGTTCGTCGAATGCAGGGTCTTCGAAGGGGGATAGCGCCTCCGGTCGCGGAACGTCGACCGTGGCGGGAAGCGGGTCGTCGAACCGGTCGAAGTACGCCGGCGAGTAACCGACGGTCAGTAAGAGCCCGTCACCGCTTCGTTCGTAAGCGCGCTCGACCCCGCGAAGCGCTGTTTCGACGGCTTCTCTGTCCGCGTCAGTCGGACGGCCACTCGTCTGAAGATCTAAATAGAGGAGGAGATGGTGTCTCGGGGCGACAACGTTCCCATAGTCATCGCGTGGGAGAACACGGTTCCACGCGTGTTGCCGCGCCGGATGCGACGACAGGTCGTCGGGACCGCGCGGAACGTCAGTATCTTCTCGACTGAGACACGCGCTGAACGCCGCCGCGCCGCCCGCGGCCACGGCGGCTTTCAGGAACGCCCGCCGGTCGAGTTCGTCGCTCTCTGAATCGTCCATCGGCGGTACGCTATCCGCTGGACAGTCGTGACGGCTGTTCTCTTCATCTCTGTCCTCGTTTCGGACGTGTTCATTCCGGTGTGGTCGGTGGCAAGTGTCCCGCTCTGACATCACTTTTTGGTCGACCTAAAAGTGTATAAAACTGCTGAAACTGTGGGGTAACGAGAGCGATTCGATGGCTTCAACGGCACTGTCTAGTTAGTGACTTCCTCGACTGGCGTTCGTCCATTGAGCGCTTGATACGGTCTTTGATGGTTGTAGTATTGCGTAAATTGTATGAACCACTCGCGGACGCTTCCGTGACTGCCTACCCACGAATTATGGAAGCGGTCGACTCGCATTTTGAGGGTGTGAAACCACTTTTCGATGAGGTTTCGCTCGACGTAGTCAAGCCGACCGCTCAATCCTAATCGAGAGAGGGCAGTCTGGTAGCCGTAGCCATCAACGAGAAACACAGCCTCTGAGAGATCGTGTTTCTCCGAGAGTCGATGGAGAAACGCAGCAGCCGGGTCGGCGGTTCTCCTCGGCGACAAGGGATACGATGACCAGAAGATTCGCGCATTAGCCCGTGAAACTGGTGTTCGTCCGCTCATCAAGCACCGCGAGTTCTCGTCCCTTCACAAAGCGTGGAACGCTCGGCTGGACGCCGACCTCTACGGCCAACGGAGTCAGAACGAGACAGTGAACTCTCGTCTCAAACGGAGATATGGCCCATTCGTCCGCTCACGACACTGGTGGAAGCAGTTCCGTGAACTCGTTGTCGGCTGTCTCACTCACAACATCGACAAGTCACTCTGAACAGCGGATATCAATGAATGGGACGCCAAATGAGTCGAACTCCTCTGATTCTCGTCAGAAGAGTCATGACTGATACAGAGGATGGAGTTCAGCAAGCCATCGATGTTCATTTCTCTCAACCATGGAAGTTGAGACTACAGGGTATAGCACCGCCAGTATGCGCGATATCAGCCGACCAACGGACTCGACACGGTTCAGACTCGGGTCTGGACACCGGCTCCAGTTAGGAGTCCAACTCGAACTGCGTATGTAAAGAAATCAGAACGGCGCTGCCGCTCACCGCCACTCAGTCTCTGTCGTCTTGGACCCTGTGACTACCCGATTCCAGTCTCTTTCTTTAACAGTGTGAGCGTATTGTCCGCAGTTACCATCGGCGAGTGCTCGTACTCACCCGTCAACTCGACCTGTACAAGTAGATCAACAGCCCGCCAAATCGAGTATAGAGACACGCGAACGCGAATAGAAGAATCGCAGTACGAAGTTCTTCGAGGTTGTCGCGGCCATGAACCGCTTAATGCTCCGGTAGCCGCTCTCGATTTCCCAGCGATAGCCGTACTCACTCAGGAGTCCCACATTACCGTTGCACATGAACACCGAATACTGCCGGTGATCCGGTTGATTCGAACTATGTTTCTGCCGAGGTGGGCCGAGTTCGATGCGTCGGTTATGCGAGACGTTCCATTGGGCCGTATTGCCGCCCCCGAAGAGATAGCCGGTGTGGTGGCGTTTCTTTGTTCATCCGATGCCACATATATCTCTGGCCATACGATACCCGTCGATGGTGGCCGCGGAGCTGATTGAATCGCCCTTCCATTCGGCTCTGTCACTGGATCACTCAGTAGAGTCATCGTCACCCAGTAAACCGCCACACATGGCTTGAGGCCGTTCGTGCTTCCTTGAGAGTCGTCTGCTCCGTGGGCAAATGCAACCACACGAATTATTCTCTACCGTGAGTGAACTCCGGGATCTGTTTTCGAAAAAGGGTGTATAGACCTGAGACGACGAGTCCGACGAGTATGAGACTCCGGAATTGCCCTTCGAACAGTAATAGACCGGGGACTGAAGTGGCAGTGGCAACCAGTAAGTCCTCTGGGGCCCCGTCGTACCGGATTCCTCTTCTCGGAGCCAGCCATCTTTGTCGATAATGGAGATACACCGCTTGATTCGACGTATGTTCCCACGGACGGAACTCACGCGGGCCACCGAAGACATCCATCATCGAATGAATACCAGCCGATACTACGAAGAAGAGGACTGCTATGGTCTGATCCGATGGGAAGACGATGGCCAGTACTGCGACTGGAACTGCGGCTACCCAGTAATAGACCGGGAAGTGGAGCGTCTTCCGATGCTCGAATAAGAAGTCGAGGTCCGGAAATAGGCCGCCCAGAAAACCCGCGACTGCCGCCATCACGGCAAACTCGGGACGTACCTGAAGGAGGACAGCCCCCAGCGCGACACCAACTGCCGCGTGGGTAGTGACCATCATGCGATAAACTGGAACGCGGCGAACGCGAGTTGTCGTTGATGTGTCCGATGGGGACCGCACCGATCCGGCTCATCACGAAAACGACACAGAAAACGTTTCACGCCGGGAGACGGCCGCGGTGAGTTCTCCGTCCAGATTGAAGAACGATTCAAAACCATAGTGATCTATCGAATGGATGGGGACGTCGGTCAGTTCGCGTCTCACCCGCCGCTGCTTCGCTCGCGTGAACTCTGGGCGATGCCAGCTTTGGTGGCACACCCGGGACAGGCGCGCACACGACCGGTTTCATCACTGAATACCCGTTTGAAGCGTTCAGATATGTGTTGGGCGCAATTGTCACATACGGACATGATTTTTAAATTGTTTCCGTGTCGATGACATATCTATACCGCGCTTCCTTATCGACGACATCCTCCCATGCTTCGTTCACTTCATCCGCTTCTATCATCTGAATCTCCGGGTGGATATCGTGTTCCGCACAGTAGTTGACGAGTTCCTGCGTCTGGGGAATACCTCCAGTCAACCAGCCTTCGTATTTGACTCTGCTACGGTTGAATACACTCTGGTTGAAGGATAACGCCTCACCGGGGATGCCCACCTGCGTGTACGTCCCGTGCGGCCTCACTAGCGGGACGTAGGAGCCGAGGTTATAGTTGACCGCAATCGCCGAGATCATGTAATCGAGGGTTCCGTAATACGGCTGGAGCGCCTCCGGCGAGTCGACGAAGACCGCTTCCTCGGCACCCCAGGAGAGGATATCCTCGACCTTGCTTTCAGTGGTGGTGAACGCATAGACCTCTGCTCCCTTCGAGACTGCCAGCTTCACCGCAAGGTGTCCGAGACCACCAATACCAGCGACTCCGACTCTGTCCCCCTCCTCGATAGAATTGTTGAGAAGCGGGGCGTAGGTCGTGATACCCGCACAGAGTAGCGGTGCTGCGTGCTCCAGTTGAATCGTTTCGGGAATCTCGATAGCGAAATCCTCCTCAACGATGATATCGTTCGCATACCCGCCCTGGGTGATGCCCGTCGGCGACTGTGGATCCGGGATACCGTACGTGTACAGCACGTTCTCGCCGTACTGCTCCTCGCCCCAGTCGGCCGTGCAGTCGCCACGGCAACCGACCATCGTCCCCACACCGATTCGGTCACCGACGTCGAATCGGGTAACGCTGTCGCCGACCTCCGCGACGATGCCCGTCATCTCGTGCCCGGGCACCTGTGGGTACTGCTGGGGCCACCAATCGCCTCGAAGCTGGTGAATGTCCGAGTGACAGACGCCACAGTATTTGATGTCGACACGAATGTCGTATTCGCCGAGCGACCTGCGCTCGAACGTCCAGGGCGACAGATGCCCTGATTCGTCACGAGCAGCGTATCCCCGAGAGGTGTCGGTCTGGGTCAGTTGTTCATCTTCTCCGGTACCGGTCGTGGTCTGCGTTAGCTGTTCAGTCCCTTCGTTACTGGTTGCCGTCGGGGCCATCGCCGAGCAGCCAGCCAGTAGTGTGCCACCACCGAGGACTGCGGAGCTCCGGAGGACGTTTCTTCTCGTACTCTGTGCTTCACCGTTCGCCTTCGAGCTGTCGTCTGTCATTGGATGTGTGTTGTCATCTCGTGGTCGTCTGGGGGTCAGCAGGTTCGGGAGTCACTGGTCGTCTACTAGCCCCAAACCGGTCAGACCTCCTCCGGCTGATACTCCTCGTCGGTGACGTGGTCCAGCCAGGTGACCGCTTCCCCGCCGAATTCCTCTTGAATAGCGGTGTGCGTCATGCTCTGGTCCGGTGTCGCTCCGTGCCAGTGCCGTTCTCCCGGCGGGAACCAGACCACGTCGCCGGGTTGTACCTGCTCGATCGGTCCTCCCTCGCTCTGTACGAGGCCGCAGCCACTCGTCACGAGGAGAATCTGTCCCAACGGATGAGTGTGCCAGGCGGTACGTGCACCGGGGTCGAACGTAACGCTGGCCCCGGCCGCGCGTGCATCTTCCTGTGGACGGAACAGGGGGTTGATAATGACACTCCCTGTGAAATACTCGGCGGGCCCTTCAATCGATGACCGTGAACTGTTTTTCGTGATTTCCATGTTAGTCTGTCGTGTCGTGTAATTCTCTACAGCTATCGCGCTACCCATCGCAACTACGCCCATCACGCCGACCGTCTTCATCAGCGATCGCCTATTCACGCGGTTCACCTACTCTTAGTGGGAGAACATGTTGCTTGAAATTGATGCTAATCAGAAAGCCCATTTAAATAGAGGTGCCGGGCACTGCTCGAGACACACCCGTTCGCTGGTGGTTTTCACTCGATAGAAAAAGCCCACTCCGCGGACTGTACCGACACTCGCTGTGACGAGGGGAACGATGTACCTCGTTCGTCGCGCAGTCGAGGACGCTCCGGTGAGTGACCCGAGCGGGACTGAACCAGTCCTCGCGATGTCGAGTACTCAGACGGGGAACGTCCGAGCTCGCACTGATATATAGACTAACTGGTTAGCATAGGACGTATGCCCGCTATCCGCGTATACGTGAGCAATGTCTGAACCGAACGGCTCGATCGAATCAGTCGACGACGGACCTGATCGGTCACGTGATATCGGAACGGTCGTCGTGACGGGCGCGAACAGTGGACTCGGCTTCGAGGTGACGAAGGCCCTCGCCGAGCAGGGCGCCCACGTCGTCATGGCGTGTCGAAGTATCGACCGCGGCGAGGACGCGAAAAGAGAGATCGAAGCCGAGGTTCCCGAGGCATCACTGACGGTGCACGAACTCGATCTCGCCGATCTCGACTCGGTCGCGGCGTTCGCCGAGTGGTTCGAGTCGATGTACGACGAACTTCACGTCCTCTGTAACAACGCCGGTATAATGGCGATTCCACGGAAGGAGACGACGGATGGCTTCGAGTACCAGTTCGGTGTGAACCACCTCGGCCACTTCGCGCTCACCGCCCACCTCCTCCCCCTCTTGGAGCAGACGCCCGGGACGACGCGCGTCGTCACGCAGAGCAGTGTGGCACACAGGAACAGCGAGATTGACTTCGAGGACCTTCAGGGCGAACAGTCCTACAGCGCCTGGGACGCGTACGGGCAGTCGAAACTCGCGAACCTCCTGTTCGCGTACGAGCTCGACCGGCGCCTCCGGGCGGCGGACGCGAGCGTCATAAGTGTCGCCTGCCATCCTGGATGGGCCGCGACGAACCTCCAACGACGTGGCCCCGAACAGTCGGGCTCCCAACTTCGCCTCTGGATGATGAAACTCGCGAACGCCGTGATCGCTCAAAGCGCCGAGCGGGGCGCAGAGCCGATGCTCTACGCCGCGACCGACCCGGGCATCGAAGGAGGCGAGTACGTCGGTCCCGACGGGTTCCGGAATATGCGCGGCTCCCCCGAGATCCAGGAGTCGAGCGACCGCTCCTACGACGTAGACACCGCCAAGCGGCTCTGGGAGGTCTCCGAAGATCTCACCGGCGTCTCGTTCGACCTGCCGCTAGTCGAAGCAAACTGGCAGTAGATATATGTTCCTGAACGCGAGACGCTACCAGCCTCCTGAGCGTTGTGTCTGAGTCTATCTCAACTCACGAAGTGGTAACAATCATTCAGCGAGGCTAATGACCGGCAACGGGTTGCAGGACGCGTCCATCGGCGACCGTCTGACTGATCAGTCGATGTTCTGCTCGACGGAGGAGATCTGAGGCCGCGGGTGCCGAGATGTCGAGTTCTTGCGCAACGTCGGCCGTCGATGCAGTCCGTGGCGATTCGTAGTACCCAAGCGAGAAGGCGACGCGCATCGCCTCGTACTGTCTGTCGGTCAGCCCGAACTGTGCCCGTTCCTCGGGATGCTCAGGATCCGAGGAGATGTTGAGGAGTTCGAAGGGAAGTCCATACACTTCACAGCGGTCTCGCAGGGTGCTGAGCGCATCGTAGTCGGCAAACACTTTTCGTTCGACCCACCCCTCTCCGGTTATGGTCGCGTCCAGTAGCACACCCTCGAACTCCGTCGGGTCGTGTGACTCGAGCAGATCAGTGGTTCGCTCGGCGAGGAGCTGGTAGAACCAGCCGTCCGGCGCTTTCCCAACCGACCGCACGTCAACCATCTCAGGTTGGTCGCTAGCCTCGGCTTCGAACGTCTCTCGTTCGTCAGCTGGAATACTGACCATGAAGATGTATCGGTCCTCGTCGAGACGGATCATCTGAGAGAGCGAGATCTCTCGACTCGGAAGCGTCCGAGCGAGCTTGACGAAAGGGAGTACGTCCGACGACAGGAGAATTTCTGCGGCGATGGCCATATATAGCAATCAGCGCTGGAGCATATAATACCTGCTCGGCGACAATAGTCGTTCGACGACATCGTGTGTTCCTCCTTGCGGTCAACGAGGCCGGTGTTTGGTTCGGCGGTAAGGGTGTAAGATGGGGAACCGAAGACCGCATCTGAACCCACTACCGTCCAATATTGTCGATTCGTGTCTCCGGGATGGCGTATCGTGGATTTAAACATGGGCTTACATAGTAGCATAGTCTGTAAGCCATCTCACTGCATCGATACAGGTAATGGAAGCGGACCAAGACCACAGTAGTTCGGTTGACGGAGGATCTGTGTCGGAACCTCAAATGGGGACGATTGTGGTGACAGGTGCGAATAGTCGGCTTCGAGGTGACGAAAGCCCTCGCCGAGAAGGGCGCACACGTCGTTATGGCGTGTCGGAACACCGAACGCGGCGAGGACGCGAAAGGAGAGATAGAGTCGGGACTCCCAGAGGGGTCGTTGACGGTGCACGAACTCGATCTCGCTGATCCGAACTAATCTGGGCCGGTCTCGAACAGGGACCCAACGTCGGACTGGATGTCGAGTCCGTGTCCATCTCGATTATCGAAACACCCCGGGCAAAGCAGATTCGAAAGTGGGACTGGGCGAGATAGCGGTGCCGGTGGTCGGACAGCGGGCCGGGCGCCGGACTCTCACCAGAGTATTTAAATATGCTAGCCTGTTCGAATCGGATTGAACAGAGTGGGCGCCTTAGAGTTGGCATAATGAGTTTCGCGGATCGGTTCCGATTGAGCGGACCCGAGATTGCGGTGTTCGTCTCCGGGGTTTCGAGCATGGGTCTCGAAATCCTCGCCGGCCGGGTCGTCGCCCCGCAGTTCGGGAGCTCCATCTACACGTGGGGCAGCATCATCGCCGTCTTCCTCGCGGCCCTCAGTCTGGGCTATCACGTCGGCGGCCAGCGCGCCAGGACGCAGGCGAGCAACGTCCAGCTCGTTCGCCTGCTCTTGGGCACAGCCGCCTACGTCGCCCTGCTCATCTTCTTCGGTGACCAGCTGTTGATTTCGACGACCGCGTTCCCCTTACCGAGTCGGTTCGCCTCCCTGCCGGCGGTGATACTCATGTTCGGCCCGCCGACGTACCTGCTCGGCTTCATCAGCCCCTACGCCGCCCAACTCTCGCAAAAGGAGGGCATCGGCGAGGCATCCGGCCACGTCTACGCGCTCGGGACCATCGGGAGCATCGTCGGCGCCTTCGGTACGACGTTCTTCCTCATCCCTTCCCTCTCGGTGACGTACATCTACCTCACCCTCGGCGGGGTGGCGGTCCTCACCGCGCTGTATCTGACGTGGCCCGATGACAGGGTGTCGGCGCTCCCTGCGGTCGGTGTGGCGTTGCTCCTGACCGCGGCGACGACAACCGGCGCGCTCGGGTTCACTGCCCGGGGCGAGGTGGTCTACGAGACGCAGACTGCCTATCAAGAACTCGAGGTCATCGATTCGGGGGACACCCGTACTCTCTATCTGGACGGCCAACGCCACAGCGCGATGGACACGTCGAACCCGACCAGACACGTCTTCGAGTACACTCGCTACTTCCACCTGCCCTACCTGTTCGCCGAGGACCCGGACGATATCGACCGAGTGCTGTTCATCGGCGGCGGCGGCTTCAGCGGTCCAAGACGCTTCGCTGCGGAGTACAACGCCACGATCGACGTGGCTGAGATCGATCCGGAGGTGGTGCGGGTGGCGAACGAGTACTTCCAGGCCGACGAGTACGACATCAACGTCCACGTCCAGGGCGGCAGACAGTTCCTCCAAGAGACGGACACCACCTACGACCTCATCGTGCTGGACGCGTACAGGCGAGACAAAGTCCCCTTCCAGCTCACGACGAGCGAGTTTATGAACTTGGCGTCCGATCGCCTCTCGCCACACGGGATGGTGGTTGCGAACGTTATTTCCGCGCCCTCGGGCCCGGCCTCGGACTTCTATCGCGCGGAGTACAGGACGATGAACGGGACGTTTGAAGAGGTGTACGCCTTCCCGACGATCGAGGCGGGCGTCGTCCAGAACATCGAGCTCGTCGCAACCATGAACGAGGAGCGAATCACGCAGGAACAGCTCCGTGAGCGCAACCGTGCCCGGGATATCGGCATCGACCTCAGTGAAGCCATCGACGGGTACACGACCGATGTCCCGACCGACGACGTGCCCGTGTTGCGCGACAACCGTGCGCCCGTCGACAGGCTGCTGGACCCGATGGTCGGTCAGCGCTACATCATCGAGGAGGCGGGTCCCGAGGACGGAACCGACGAGACGAACGCAGAGAACGAAACCGGCACCGCGAACGATCCAGCGGCCGTCGCGGTCCGGCCCGCTGGACTGTGGTCATTGCAGGCGACGACCCCTACTCGTCGAGTGTCACCATGACCTTGATCGCCTCTCGCTCGTCCATCGCCGCGTACCCTTCGGGGATGCCGTCGAGGTCAACG
This sequence comes from Haloferax sp. Atlit-48N, assembly GCF_003383015.2. Lineage (NCBI taxonomy): Archaea > Methanobacteriati > Methanobacteriota > Halobacteria > Halobacteriales > Haloferacaceae > Haloferax > Haloferax sp. Atlit-48N. Next base: position 383,500 of record NZ_CP137693.1, read on the forward strand.
GTCTTCGTGAAGATGGGTGACGGATCGAGCGTCCCTTGGAGGACATCGTCCATGACTCCCTCAGCTTCGATGCGAATGTCGTCGGGGCCTCGATAGACAGCAGTCTTCATGAATTGCTTTCAGTTCCACGTTCGCGTCCGGTCACCACGGAACTGGTGCTATCTTGAAAGCGTGCTTAAGTTCGTCTGTGGACCGAGCGTCGAATTGAGGAGTTGTCGTTCACCGCGGCGGAGGAGACTCGACATCGAGGGTTGCGAGATTCCCATCTCCTCGGCCAACTCTTCGGTCGAGGTCTGTCGGGGGCTCTCGAAGTATCCTCGAGACATTGCGAGGATCAATGCTTCATGCTGTCGATCAGTCAATCCATACTGTGAAGACGTACTGGACGATGTGGCAGTTTGCTCGATAGAGACGAGTTCGACCGAGATGCCGTAGTCCTCACAGCGGTCCGTGAACCCATCGAACGCCCGGTCGCTCTCGAAGAACTTCGTCTCGTGCCAGGCCCCCGGTGTGACGACCGTCGGTTCCATCTGCGCCGCGGTGAACCGTTCGGGGGCGAAGGCTTCCGAGATGAGGGCGTCCAACTCAACCGTTAGCTGGTAGATGTCTCTGCCACTCGACCGGTCGAGGGCTGTCGCGTCGACGATTTCCTCGAAGTCGGACAGGTCGTCTACCAAGACGTCGTCGGTCGGGTCGAGATAGACGACGAAGACCCTAGAGTCGCGTTCGAGACAGAGACCGTGGACGCACTCGATTCGGTCCGATGGAAGTGATTCGGCGAGACTGACGAGGGGGAGCGAAGGCGAACTGAGGCGAAATTCAGTCGTGACCGTCATACTATGCACCATCCGGCCGAGCGGGTGTGCCACGAAATATGATCGCGTAGTCCGAGCGGAACGTTCGCCGCCGCGTTGGTCTCGTCTCGAGGGTCGAACGATGAGTCGATCCGAACGTTTTCCGCGGAGTCCGTGTCGTATCTCCCGGTGATTGGTTTCGAACGACCCCTACTGAGATTCATTGCTTGTACTACTCTCAATTTGAACGTCAGATGGCTTGGCTTCCATGCTATCTGAAGAGTTTGTTTAAATACACCGGGGACTGGACCAGGTAGGTTAGAGAAGACAGCGATCAGGACGTGGGCTCGTCGACGAGATCGATGGTGACGGTGAACTCCTCTGTCGCGTTTTCGAATAGCCTGATCCCCGAGTCGATGTGACCCAGCTTGACGAGTCCGGAGGCGTAGTCGAAGTCCCGATAGAATATCGCGAGATTTCCCCACGGCGCATAGTACGTGATGTCCCCGACCTCGGGGTTGAGACCGGTCGAGGCGTCGTCCGTGGACAAGCGACGGGGGAGGTCGCAAACCTTCTCGGTCTCCTCGTAATCGCGAAGCGTCACGGTGAGTGGCAGCAGAGCGCGGAAATCATGGCTCGTGGTATTATCTACGAGGCTGCCCGTGAGGACTGTGTCCCCGATGGTCAATCGAAGCTCCATAGTGGTCGTACTTCCGTGGCTTTGCTATTGGCTGTTCTCACCGGTCGTCATCAGAGCCATCCACCGTTATCGATTTGGAGGACCTGCCCCGTGACCGCCGAAGACAGATCGCTCGCTAGGTACAGCGCGGCGTACGCCTGATCGAGCGGCTCCGTGTCCGGGACGTCCAGATTGACGTACTTCTCGGCGATGTCCATTATCTCGTTGCCGCCCTCCATATCTCCGCTCCGCCAGTCCTCAGCGGAGGGGGTTTCGGTCACTCCCGGTGCGATCGCGTTGCAACGGATTCCAGTCCCGGCGAATCGCATGGCGATGTTCCTCGTCATCGTGTTGAGGGCACCCTTGCTCGTGGTGTAAGAGACGCCCATGACGGGCTTGGCGGCGTTCACTGACGATACGTTCACGATCGCTCCCTCACCTCGTTCCTGGAAGTGCTGCACGGCCTCGCGGGAGTGACGGAAGGCGGCGAAGAGGTTGAGGGACATGGTTTCCTCGAAATGCTCGTCAGTAGTGTCCTCTATCGGTACCATCTCGCCGTAGCCAGCATTGTTGACGAGGATATCGACGTGGCCGAACTCTTCAATCGCCCTGTCGAAGACGCGCTCTGGCGACGCAGGGTCAGTCGCATCCGCGACGACTCCGATCGCGTTTCCTCCGTCGGACGTGATTCCGTCCACCGTTTCGTTCAGTGCTCCTTCGCCGCGAGCGGTGAGCACTACCGAGGCGCCTTCCTCGGCGAAGAGCTCACTGATGGCTTTGCCGATTCCCTTGCTCGCGCCCGTGACGATGGCCGTCTTTCCGTCCAGCAGGCCTGATTCGGTGTCTATTGACATCGACTGAACAGAGGGCGGGCGCGGGCTTGGCCTCGGTGCTATCTGGAAAGCGTATTTAAATATTCAGAGGCTCGGTGCCGAGTTCCCGACATCGAAACGCTCCCTCGTCACGTCACTGTCGGGTCACTCAGTCCACGAGTCGCGCCGCGCGGCGATCACGACGCTCGCCCCTCGAGAAGCGAGTGATTCAGCGGTCGCACTGCCGATCCCGGACGAAGCGCCGGTGACGATTGCGACCTGTCCGTCCAGTTCCGAACCGAAACCTGTTGACATCGGTTACTGGTAAAACGGTTGTACGTTTCGCATTATGCTATACTGAAAGCGCACTTATATACTGGATCGCGGCATACGGGTCACGAAACGATTCAAGACTATCGAGAAAGGCTGTCAATCTCGGGTTGTGAACCCAGTGCCGAGGTAAGGAGTTGACGCTCACCGCGGCGGAGGAGGCTCGACATAGACGGTTGCGAGATACCCATTTCTTCGGCCAGTTCTTCGGTACTGACCTGGCGCTGGCTTTCGTAGTATCCTTGACCGATGGCCGGGGTGAGCACCTCGTGTTGCCGATCAGTCAGCCCATACTGAGATGACACATCGTCTCCAGATGGATTCTGAGAGATTGAAATCAGTTCAACCTCGATTCCATACTCCTCACATCGAATCCCATTGAACGCATTGTAGGTCTGGAAGTGTTTCTTCTCGTACCAGCCCTCCGGTGTGACAACCGTCGGTTCCATCTGTGTCGCGGTGAACCGTTCCGGCGCGAACGCCTCCGAGACGACGTCGGCCAGTTTGAGAGTGATCTGATACACGTCCTTCCCGCTCGACCGTCCGAGTTCCGTCGCCTCAACACTTCGTCGAACGCCAAGAGATCGTCTTCAGAGAGATCCTCCATCGGCTCAAGATAGATGACGAACACGCGGGAATCGTGTTCGAGAGTATGATATATACGTGCTTGCTCGGGGCCAAACGGGTGAACGGAGCGACGCCCGGTTGGAGTGTGAGGCGGGGCGTCGGTGCGCGGGGTGAGTCACCGTGAGACGCGGGACGGTCGTCGTGTTGCTGCTCGTCGTCGCGGTGCTCCTGCCGACGTGGTACGTGGCGCTGCACGGCGAGCCGCCGAGCGAACAGATAGAAATCGACCAGAGCGTCACCGAGATGCGGCCGCTACAAGAGATAGTCGACACGCCGGAGAAGCTCGCGCCGAGTCAGGTGGGCGTCATCGTGTGGGTCGCGCTCTTCGCGCTCGTCGCCGGCCTCTGTGCCGCCCTCGACGCGGAGAGGTGGATGACACACGCCCTGACCGGCATCCCCAGAACGTGGCCCATTTCCGTGTCTCGGAATCTATCCGGCTCCGACGAGTCCTCAGGCCCTCCGGTCCGACGAGGTACGAACCGGACGCGGGGGCCGTGTGTCTCCTCGAACTGACGCCAGTGACTGGTCGTGGCTTTTACCCGCGTCGAGACGCCACCCCCGCTATGGAACTTCAGATTACCGAGCTGGAGGACCTCGAGGAGAGAGTCGGGAACGCGCTCACTCGAATCGGTGAACTGCAAGCGGGCACCCGAGTCCAGTCGGACGCCTTCTTCTCGCAGTCGTTCATGCGCGACCACACCGAGTTCGACTCGTTCGCCGGGTTCTGTGAGCAGAGTCCGTGGGAATTCGACGACATCGACGACGCCCAAGACATCTCGCGTGACCGCCTCAACGAGTATATCGTCGCCACGACCGATTTCGAGACGTGGGAGGGGATGAAAACGCAGGCCGCGGAGGAAGAGATTATCGACCAACTCGTCTCCTGACTACCCCACGACCGGGGCCGCGTTCAACAGGAGGTACAGGCCGTAGCTGATGACGCCCGCGCCCAGCATCGACCCGACCCACGACCCGATCGTGATGCCGACTTTCCGCGGTGAGACGCTTCCGCCCGACGAACTGGCGGCGAGTCCGCTTCCGACGATACTCGCAATCATCACTTTGTTGAACGAGATTGGAATCCCAAGGACAATCGCGAGCTGTGCGATCAGAAAGGCGGGAATCAGGGCGGCTATCGACCGCCTCGGCCCGAGCGACGCGTATTCGTTCGAGACGGCTTGAACGAGTCGCGGCCCTCGAATCCACGCCCCGAGGAGGATGCCGCCGCCACCCAGCGCGAGCAGGTAAATCGACGAGAGCTGGAGGTCAGTCTCGAACACGGCTTCCAGCGGACCGGTCGCCAGGCCGACTTGCGTGCCGCCGCTCGTGAACACGACGACGAGCCCCAGCGCGACGAGGAACTGATTGATGCCCGCGGTCTCGTCGCGGTGGAGCAACGCCCGTGTCCCGACGAGCGCAACGAGCCCGCCGACCACGCTCACGACGACCATCCCGAGGGTGTACGAGCCGCCGACGACCGTCGGAAGGAACTGGTACGTGGTGGCGAGGTATCGGGCGACTGACCCCTGTGTACCGGCTGCGGTTGGAATGACCGTGAGCTGGATGTTGGCCAACGCGTAGCCGACCGCGCCACCGAGGACGGGAATCCCGACGGTTTCGGGGATGGCGTCGCTTCGAAGGCCGCGCGCGAGTCCGTACGCGAGGACGCCCTCGACGAGCGGAATCGCGAACCAGAACCCGAGGATGACGACGTACTCGTCGACGGCGAAGCCGCCGCCGAGGGCGAGACCGGCCCCGATCATCGCCCCCGTGACGGTGAACGCCGACGGGATTGGATAGCCGTAGGTGTTGCCGATTGTGATGAGCGTCGCGGCGGTCAGCAGGGCCGCCGCCGCCGCGAGCGGCGTAATCGACACGCCGGTGACGAGGTCCTTGCCGATGGTTTCCGAGATACTGCCACCTTGGAGAATCGCTCCGAGTCCGGCCACGATGCCGACGAGGAGGGCCGCTCGGAGAACCGAAAGAGCGTTCGCGCCGACGGCGGGCGCGACGGGTGCCGAGTTACTGTTTGCACCGACGGTGAACGACATAAACAGAGCCGCCAAGAGTGCGATTGCGAGAACGGCGATGACCGACGCCATGCTGTCAACGCCCCCTCCTCGGTCGCTGGCGGTAAGAGGGAGACTGCCACTGGCTACAACGACGTATGCCCATGTATGAGAAAACCGTGGTAGGGGACGGATGAACCCTCCGAATTCGGGTATATCGACTGGTAATGAGCGAATCGTCTGGATAACTAATGCAGTTCATAGCGGGACTGACCCCGGCCGTCCGCGACGTGATTAGTGACCAAGAGTATTGATTACTAATGGCATTATTACTGGGAGGAGGAAACGTATAATATATTCTGAAAAATCTAAATAAGTTGGATAATTTGGATAAATAAATATAGTTGTGTCCAAAACCGGATTTAAGCTTATATTTTGTGCTTTTGAGGTACTACTACATCGGGTTATGAGATACTGATATATTCTCACTCCACCCGGGCCTATATTAGAAGTGCTAGTTATCTACATGACTGATGACAAACAGGCCCCCGTAGTAACCCCGCCTCGGCGTTTCTCTCGGTGTCAGTCGTTGACGGACTCAGCGCGCTGCACCGTCGGTACACGACGAATCATCTCTCACGCCATCGACGACGCTGGCCCGCACGGCAAAAGGAATACAATGGAACTACTACCAGCACGGGGAAAACGGAGGCAACGTCGTCGAGTTCCCCCACGTTCTCGGCCAAGAGTACGACCTGAAGGGTCGTTCAGGTTCAGTAACACGGACCCCACGGCCTCGACGGGGGACAGATAAATTCTATTAATGGTGGAATCACACCGAGAAATCGGTAGCTACCGCAGTCGACACCGTCGCACGTGGGTTTGACTCTCGCTGCCGTCGTACCGATGAAGACCGGCCGTGCATAACAGACCCACCCGTGTACCCCCTGCGTGGCTTCGGGCTGCTCCCCGAGTACTTCGTTTTCAGCGGTTATAATTACAGACATAGGCCAGTCATGCCTAGCTCTTTTCGACCCGGCAGTTCAGAGTCACAGAGCCCGAAGTCGTCGGTACGACTCGGAGAGCGCTCGCGCGCTCTCGCCGGACACATCAACGACGAGATAGTCGGTGTGCGGGCGGACGTAGTCGAGGAGTCGGCGGACGCGCTCGGCGTCGACGGCTTCCAGCGAGTCGAAAACGAGGAACGGAACGTCGTCGGACACCTCGTGGACGAGATAGCCGGCGACGGCGAACACGAGGCCGACGAGTTCGCGCTCCGACTCCGAGAGGTGGTCGATAACGTCTTCGTAGGTCTTCCCGTCGTCAGTCCGGCGCTCGATGTGGAGGACGAACCGTCCGGTCGAGAGCGCGTCGTCGTCGCCGTCTCCGTCGTTCCGGTGTTCGACCCAGACACGGGCGAGTCGGTCGTGTTCGAGGGCGTCGAGAACGTCCGCCATGCGGTCGTTGAACGCCGACACCGTCGCGCGTTCGAGCCGTTCGATGCGGTCTCGGAGGCCGTCGATTCGGTCGTCGATTTCATCCTTCCGTGTTTCGAAGTCCGTCCGTCGGTCGAGTTCGGCGTCGAGGGCTTCGAGTTCGTCGACGACGGCGTCGCGTTCCTCGCGCCGCCGTTCCAACTCGAATTCGACGCGGTTGACCTCGCGGTGGGCGTCGAGGAGCGCGGCGCGGTCGCCCTCGCCCGCCTCGGCGTCCTCGGCGTCGCGTTGCAGGTCGACGATGTCCGATTCGACATCGTCGCGTCGGGCTTGAAGGTTTTCGACGCGGGACCGACGCTCGGCGCGCTCGCGGCGTAACTCCTCGCGTCGGGTTTCGAGGTCCCGTCGTCGCTCTCGCAGGGCTTCGAGTTCCGACCGGCGTTCTTGGAGCCGTTCGATGCGGTCTGCGAGTTCGGCGCGCTCCTCGCGGCGGTCGTCGCGGAGCGCCCGGAGTTGGTCGAGCGTCGATTCGATGCTCGCTTCGGGAACCGACGTTCCGCACGTCCAACAGACGACGCTGTCGCCGTCGTCCGACTCGCCGTCGCTTTCGTCGTTCTCGCTCTCGCTCTCGCGTTCGACCTCGCTCGCGGCGGCGACGGGCGATGTCTCCGACGTGAGGAACTGCTCGTTGAACTGGAGCGTCCGCTGCACGTCCGTGATGTCGGCATCCAGTCGTCGTTTTCGCGCCCGTGACTCCGCGAGTTCGGCGGTCAAGTCGTCGAGTTCGGCGGCCGGGTCGGCGGGACGCGAGTCCAGTTCCGATTCGATGTCGTCGATTTCTGCGTCGAGCGCGTCCAGCGACTCTCGCTCTGCTTCGAGTTCGAACTCGATGTCGTCGAGCGCCGCGTACAACTCCCGTCGCCGGCCCTGTCGCGCCTCTGCATCGGACCCGTTAGCGTCGGGTTCGGGGTTCGCCTCGGCGTCGGTGTCGCCGTCGACCGCCGCCGATTCGATTCCGTCGAGGGTCGCCTGCCGGTCCGCTAACTCGGCTTCGAGTCGCTCGATAGTCGCGTCGAGTTCGTCGCGGCGGTCGCGGAGCCCCGGCCGCTCGGATTCGAGCGCCGCGAGCGCCTCGATTCGGTCGTCCAACTCGGCGCGTTCGGCGCGGAGGTCAGCGATTTCCTCGTTGACGGCGTCGATGTCGACCGAATGCACGACGAGTTTCCGCAGGTCGCGTTCGGCCGTGACCGCCTGTCGGGCCTCGTTCGAGCCGAGGAGGAAGGCGAACAGGTCGGCGGCCGCCGGGTCGTCGAGATACGGGTCGCCGGACGCGACGACCCGGTCGCCTTCTCCCGCGAACGTCCGCACGTACCGCTCGCCCTCGACGGCGAGTTCGACCCGGCTGTCGTCGGTATCGGCGTCGCAGTCGGGCGAGTACTCGTCGCTTCCCAGCGCGGTCACGAGACCCCGAAGGAGCGACGTTCGGTCGGCGGCGTCCCCCGCCGTGAGGACGGTGACGCCGCGTTCGAACGCGACGGTGGTCTCGTCGAAGCCGCCGATTCCGGCGACGGTCAGGCGGGCCGGTCCGTTCGTCGTGGCCATACGGTGTCCACACCGGGGTCCGTGAAAACAGTTGGTGACGAGTCCGAAACCCGTTCCATAGATATCTTTGGAACGTGTTTCTCGCCCCGAGTTCGAATCCGCGTATCGGCGTCTTGAGACCGCGGTTTGAGCCGTCTCGGGAAGTCAATCGTCGATTCAGTCGTCGATTCGTCCGCGACGGCCTTCGTGCCATTCGTCTTTCTGCCTCGTATCTCCGTCTGACGGCGGTGGCATACAACTCGTTCCACAGATATCGGTGGAACGTGTTTCGAACCGCGGCGGGCTTCGGAACGGCTTTCGAACTCGGAACCCAGTCGCTTCGGGATGCTCGATATCGGGGAGGACGATGCGCGAAGCGGCGTTAGTCGCAGTCGCAACCGCCGCGGTCGATGAGGGATTCGACGGTGTAGTGAGCGTTACAGTCCGGGCAGTGGACGCGAACGTCGACGTACACCTCGGCGGTCTCGGGGTCGACGTCGAGTTCGTCGGCGGCCGCGAGGTCGGACAGCGACTTCTCGGTGACGCGCTCGACGCGACCAAGCAGGCGTCGGATGGTTTCGGTGCGGTGCTCGCGGAGGTCGCCGTCGTCGCGGTCGGTCTCTGAGGGCGGCGTCACGCCGCGGTACGAGGTGAGATAGGTGCGCATCGCCCGATGCGAGACGAAGTCGGCCTCCAGTCGCTCGACGTCGACGCCGGTGCGTTCGAGTCGGTGGACCGCTTTCGTCCGCGCCCCGCTCGACACGTCGTCGTCGGTGAGCACGCGGTACAGGGTCTCGATTTCGCCGTCGAGGGCGCGCTCGTTTCGCCCGTCGAGCGCCGCGCGGAGGAGCCGACGGTTGAACGCGTCAGCGAGGTCGCGGAGGCTCGACCGCGCGCCCGCCTCAGCGGTCCAGCGGCGTTCGAGCTCCGCGCCGAAGCCGTCGAAGCCGCGCTCGCGGAGCAGTCGGCTGACCTTGCTCTCGGGGCCGCGTTTCCCGCCCGGGGAGTCGTGTGAGTCGCTCACTACCGACTGCTATTCGGTGCGTGCACATATGCTTGACGCGGGGGGAGACGTGATTCCGGGCGAGGGTGCGAAGGTGGAGACGGAGGACGGCGGGTGCAAACGAGAAGCCGAGACGGAGCCTCAGTAGTTGGCGGCGTCGCCGCGACCGGCCGACGGGCCTCGGCCGGCCGACGATTCGCGGTCCGAATGTACGGCGGCGAAGTCGTCTCGGGCGTCCCCGCCGACGCTCGTCGCAGGCGACCCCGCGGGCGTCGATTCGGCGTCGCCGGCGTTCTCAGCGACCCGGTCGGTGGGAGACTCCGTCGCGTCCGCGGCGGTTCTGAGGGTGACTGCGACGGTCGTGCCGCCGTCGGGGTCGTTTTCGACCGCGATGCTCCCGCCGAACTGCTCGACGAGCGCGGCGACGAGCGAGAGACCGGTTCGGGAGTCGGGCGTCTCCGCGACGGTCTCGCCCGCGTCGAGGAGGGCGTCCTCGGGGAACGACGCTCCGTCGTCGGAGATGCGGACGGTCACGGTCTCCGCGCCGCAATCGGCGCGCAGACGGACCTGCGGGCGCTCGGCGTCCGCCCGCTCGACCGCCGTGACGAGGAGGTTCCGAAAGACCGCGGAGAGCATGCTGTGGGCGAGGACGTTTACCTCGGGGAGGTCGCCGGCGACGACCACGTCGGCGTCGTACCCGGCGCGGACCTTCTGAAGCTCGGTCTCGACGGTTTCGACAAGCGGCTTCGGTTCGAGGTCGGCGGCGCGGTCCGAGGTGAGCACGTCGGTGAACTGCGCCGTGCTCTCGGTGAGGTCGATGATGCCGTTGCTCGCGGCGACGATGTTCTCCAGTCGCTCGTCGGCCCCTGACCCGGCCTCCTTCCGCACGACCGACGCCCACCCGCGGATGACCAGCGCGTCGTTGCGGATGTCGTGTTGGAGGACGCGGTTGAGGACGGCGAGCTGTTCGCGCTGTTGGCGGAGTTCTGTCTCCCGTCGCTGGCGCGCGACGGTCCACCGATAGAGGCCGAACACGAGGAGCACCGCGCCGACCGCCTGCGCGCCGTCTTCGAACAGGTAGCTGAACCAGACGGGCTGTTCGACGAACTCGTCGAGGAAGTCGGTCAGCGCGAACAGGTACGAGGCCGCGACGCCGCCCGCCAACGGATAGAAGACCGATGGGTCGCGGATTCGTCGCACCACGAACAGACACGCGAAGAGCACGGCGACGACGACGCCCTCGCCGACGAGGTCGAGCGCCGCCGTCGTCGGGTCCGGCGGGAGCGCCGCGAGCTGCGCGACGACCGGGATTGCCGACCCGGCGGCGACTGCCCACGGGAGGTATCGATGCGTGGCTCCGGCGGGTTCCTCGCTTGCCTCCGCTGATTCGTCGTCCACTCCTCGCGTCCGTGTTTCGGGTTTCATCTCGGTTCACCACACCCCGAGCGTCTCCCGCGTCCGACCGGCGGCGTCTGTCTCGCTTGCATACTCTCGTTGACGGCGATGTCCGATGAAGTGGTTGCTATGTGGATTGTCTGCCTCACTTTCCGTTCGGTAGCCGTCCCCCGTGTTCGGTAGTCGTACGGAGTCGAAAATAGTTCGCGGGTCGACGCGTGCCGACGCGTGCCGTCAGCTCAGGTAAACACCCAGACTGCGGCGACGAACAGCAGCGACCCGAAGACGAACGTGACGTCTCGGGTCCGCACCATCATGCCCTCGGTCCGGAGGGCTTGGCTCTGTTCGTCGCCCAGCGAGCGCGAGAACCCCTTCGTCTCCATCGCCTCGACGGTGACCCGCGAGCGCTTCGCCACGTTGAAAATCAGCGGGTAGAACGCCTTGACCGAGAGCGTCAGCAGGTAGGAGAAGTAGCGCCACCTGAACAGTCCCTGTTTTTCGGGAACCTTGCTCCGGAGGCGGAAGGAGTTGATGAGCGCGTGGTACTCCTCGACGAGAAGCGGCATCATCCGGTAGCCGTAGGCGATGGCGAACGTGAGCTGACGGGGGACGCCCAGACGCAACATCCCCTTGCTGAGCTTCTGCGGGCTCATCGCCGAGAAGACGGCGAGGCTGATGACCGAGATAATCGTGAGCTTGAGGAAGAACGGGACGAGCGCCCCGACGGCGTCGATTCCGACTTCCTGACTGGTCGTGGCGGTGTGGATACCCCGACCGACCGCGGCCGCGACGATAGTTCCGGTCTCGGCGAACACGCTCACATCACCCGTCGTGACGCCTTCGACGACCCGACCGGCGTTGTCACCCAGGTGGCCCACCGCTCGCATCGCCCCGCCGATGAGCGGGACCAACACCACGAAGAAGCCGACGTTGGTGACTTGGCCGAACAGGAGCAACGCGAGGAGGTATTTGCTGACCTGCGAGAGCACGGCGAGCGCGAAGGCCGCCGCGAGCAGGATGGCCAGCGGGAGCGTGTCGTAGAACAGCCACGGAATAATCATGAACAGCACGGTCCACACGAGCACCACGCGCGGGTCGAAGCTGTTCAACAGGGCGTCCTCGTTGTCGTAGGCGGTCCGCATCAGGTCCACCTTGATGTCGGTGACCGAGATGTCGGTGAGCGCGTCGACGTACTTCATCGCGCCCCTCCGTCCGACTCGGCTTCGTCGTCGCTATCGCCGGCCTCACCGATGCCACCGCCACCGCCAGCTTCGACTACGTCGTCACCGAGCGACCGAGCCAGCGTCTCGCACATCGCGTCGGTGCTGAGGGCGGGGGATTCCAGCCCGAGTCGCCGGCTCAGTTCGACCACCTGCGGCTGGCGCAGGTCGGTCTCGGCGAGGAGGTTCGGGTCGGAGAACACCGCCGCCGGCGGCGCGTCCGCGAGCACCTCACCCTCGCCCATGACGAGGACGCGGTTGGCCCACGCCGCGACCAGTTGCAGGTCGTGCGAGGCGACGACGACGGTTTCGACGCGGCTCTCGGCCTTCCGGAGCATGCCGGTCACCTCGCGGCGGCTCTGGAGGTCCAGACTGCCCGTGGGTTCGTCCAGGAGGACGACCGTCGGGTCGGTCGCGAGCCCGATGCCGAGCGACGCGCGGCGCTGTTGGCCGAGGCTCATCAGGCGACCGTCACGGTCCGCGAGGTGTTCGAGGTCCAGATACGCGAGAATCTCGTCGACGCGGTCGTCCACGTTCGGGGCGTCGCGGTTCTCGAGGTAGTAGGCGATGTCCTTGCGGACGGTGTCCTCGACGAACATCTCCTCGGGGTTCTGGTGGATGTAGACGGTGTCGTCGGCCAACTGCTCGGGAAGCGTCTCGCTCGTGTCGCGCCCGAGAACCGTCACCGTCCCCCGGTCGGGGGACTCTAACCCCGTCAGCAACCGCAACAACGTCGACTTCCCGGAGCCGTTGGCACCGACGAGGGCGACCCGGTCGCCCGCGTACAGTTCGAGGTCCAGCCCATCGAGGACGTGGTTGTACCCCTCTCGAAGCGTGGGGTAGCCGTGACCGACACCGCGCATCGTCACCAGCGCGTCCCTATCCTGTTCGCCGTCGGTCGGCGCGCCGCCGGTGTCCGCGCCGGCTGTCGCCACCGCGCCGCCGTCGACCGCGGCCCGCGACCCGCGCGCCGTGGCGGGCTGAAACGCCGTTGCCGCCTCGTCGACGGTCACGGGATACCGACCACTGGGTAGGGTGCCCGCCTCGGACGGCAGGCCGTCGGCGATTTGCGTGACCTGCGGCGGGTGGATGTCGTGGGCGAGTAGGTCGTCGAGCCTGTTGAGGCCGACTTCGACCGGTTCCTTCCAGGCGACGCCGCCGTCGGAGACGAGCACCATCTCGTCGCAGTAGTCGGCGATGAACTCGGAGTGGTGTTCGATGACGATGACCGTCTTGTCGCGCTCCTCGTTGAGTCGTCGGAGCTGTTCGTACGTCTCGCGGGCGTTTCGGGGGTCGAGCTGTGCGGCCGGCTCGTCGACGAAGATGAATTCGGGGTCCATCGCCAGCACCCCCGCGAGCGCGACGAGGTGTTGCTGGCCGCCGCTCAGCTCCCAGATGAACCGGTCTTCGAGGTGGTCGAGACCGAGGGTTTCGAGCGCGCGGGTCGCCCGCTCGGCGTAGTCGTCGAGCCCGTGGTTGAGGGGCGCGAACTCCACGTCGTCGCGGACCGTCTCCTGAACGAGTTGGTTCTCGAAGTCCTGAAAGACGTAGCCGACCGTCTTCGAGAGTTCGGCCACGTCCGACTCGCGGGTGTCGGTGCCGGCGACGCTGACGCGCCCGTCGAACGTCCCCTCGAAGAAGTGCGGGATGAGGCCGTTGAACGTCTTACACAGGGTCGTCTTGCCGCTGCCGTTGCCACCGACGACGGCCGTGAACTCGCCCGGCTCTATCGTCACGCTCGCGTCGCGCAGTACCGCCTCGTCGCCGCCGGGGTACTGAAACGTCAGGTCCTCGACGACGATGTTGTTGCTGCTCATGAAAACAAAAGATGGGGGTTCAGTCCTGCAAGCCGTCGACCTTGCGCTGGCGGTAGGCGACGAGCCCGAACGAGATGACCGCCGCGATGGCAATCGGTACGAACAGGAACGCTTGGCCGTACGTTTCGACGAACTCCGGCGTGAACGTGACGAGCCCGCCGCTGGTCTCGCTCAGCGTCTCGAACGCGAACGCGACGGGTATCAGCGCCACCCACGCGATGAGTCGCTTCAGCGACGTGCGCGTGAACATCGGGCCGTCGCGGCCCTCGACGGGGCTCATGCCGAGCAGCGGTTCGATTTTCCCGCGGAGTCGCGGGTAGAGGAACAGCGTCGGAATCGCCCCGAAGACGACGCCGGCGATGATAATCTGAAGCAGCGCCCCGATTCCCTCGGTTGCCCACACGGTCTCGGGGAGCCACGAAATCGCTTCGAGCTCTTCGACGCCGACGTAGAACTTCCCGACGTCGATGAACCACGCCGCGGTCTCTTCCATCGCCTTCGCGAGGAAGCCCACCGCCGCGATTTGCTTGACGTTCTTCGGGTCCGTGATGAGCGACATCGCGAAGAACCACGACAGCGTGATGACGATGAGGCCCTCGACCGCGCCGAGCGCGCTGAAGTCACCGATGAGAATCTCTCCGAAGACGATGCCGCCGACCGGAATCGCGAGACAGGCCCAAAACGACCGGAAGAGGAGAACGACCGACATCGCGACGAACCAGAACGGTCCGATAGAGACGCCTAACCCGCCTATCGAGAACTCCGGCAGGAGTTCCGTAATCATGCTCTGCAAACCGTGCAGCGACATGACGAGGATGAACGCCATCATGTCCCTGTGGTCGAAACTGAACGCACTACTCGAGTTGTTGGACGTTGTCACCATCCGGGTGGTGGTCGTTAAGCGAATTGGTTAATCGTTGGTATGAGCACAGCGTACGACTGTATATCCGACTATACTCTGTGGAGTAATCGGTGGCAGTACATAGCAATCGCATCAGTATATCGCGCTCCGGACGCCGACCGGCCGCGGCGCTCGCGAACCGCTTCGGATGCGACTGCACGAACTGCTCGCGTCAAAAAAAAGAACGGCACGGAACCGGGAATCGAGCGGTGGCGATGCCGCCGACGCCGACACCGACGCTGACGCCGACGTCGACCCCGACCGTCAGGCGTCGGTCCCGCTCATGCAGTGCTCGACGTCAGCGCGGGACTTCATCTCCAAGACGTTGTACGGGGCGTCGATGTCCGCGGCGACCGACCGGAACGACGGGAGCGGTTCGTGCGCGTCTTCGGTGCCGTCGTTGTCGTGGAGGTGCGCGACCTGAATGCGGTCGCCGAACCGCTCGACGAACCGCTCGTAATCGACGCCGGTCGCCTTCGCGTGCCCCACGTCGAGCGTCAGCTTCAGGAACTCGTCGCCGACGCCGACGTCGTCGAGGAACGCGGCGAGTCGGTCCGGAGTCGCCGTGTGCCGACGCGTGCCCGGTTTGTCGCGCTGGTTTTCGAGGCAGACCGGGACGCCCACTTCGGCGGCGAACTCGGCGCACTCGCGGAGCGTTCGAACCGCCTGCTCGCGGGTGTGCTCGCGGACGTGGTCGGGGTAGCGCGTCCGAACCGACCCCCCGTGGACGATGACGCCGCCGGCGTCGATTGCCGCGGCGAGCTCGATTGCCTCTTTGGTCGCCGCGACCGCGGCGTTCCGAAGGCGCTCGTTGACGTTCCCGGGCGCGACGTCGAGGTGCGGGCCGTGGACCGTGTAGCTCACGTCGAACTCCTCGGCGACCGCCCGCAGGCGCTCGGCGTCTCGCTCGCCCGGTTGCACGTCCAGATACCCCGCGCGGAGTTCGACGTGGTTCAGGTCGAACCGCCGGAGGAACCCGGCGAACGAGGCCACCTCGTCGGCGTAGCGGATGTCCATCGACGCACCGAACCGCGGTCGCTGGACGGGCGTCGCCTCAGACATCGACCCGGCTCGCGGGGACGAGTCGGTCGCCGCGGAGGACCGGCACGACCGACCGGGAGTCGATAGCCGTCTCGAACTCGTGGAGGTCGCGCCGCCGAATCTCGTGTTTCTGCTCGTATCGCGGCCCCTTCGCGGTCACGAGGAGGCGCGCGTACCGCTCGCGGTCGCGGTCGGTGAGGCCGTCGCCGTGGAGGCACTCGTCGATGAGCGCCGCGCCGAGGGTGTCGTCGGGCGTCGGCTGGCCGCTCGACCCGCTGGCGACGATAGTGACCGGCCGCCCGCGAGCTTCGAGCAGGTCCGCGACCGCCGCGGCGTTCGTGTAGCCGCCGACGAACACCTCGACGTCGGACCCGCCGCGCTCGCGGAGCGTCGAGACGGCGCGCCCGCCGTTCGTGGAGGTCATCGCGGTCGGTCGCCCGTCGAGGTCCAACTGCTGGACGTAGCTCGGCGAGTTGAAGAAGTCGTAGCCGGGGTTCGGCTCGTAGTCGTCGGTCTTGCCGCCGCCGATGAGACAGTCGGGGTGGTCCTCCTGGTACGCCGGTTCGTCGCCGCGCTCGTCGGTCACGTGGACGTACTCCGCACCGAGCGCGAGCAGTTCCGCGACGGTCGCCGAGAAGTGGGTCACGTCCACCACCACGTAGTCGCCCGGCGTCGGCTCCGCCGGGATGTTCTCACAGCCCTCTATCAACGTCTCTACGAACGGCTCTGTCTGTCGTCCATCTGCGGACATAGCCCAGGCTCTCGACAACACCCACAAGTCAGTTGCTAGTAGCGATATATATCCGACCGTACTATCCGTAGTTCGGACGCCGCGTTCGACGACGCCGGATTCGCGGCGAATACTCGGAAAACAAACTATTTTCTACTAGATATTCTGATGGTTCTCTCTCGCCGGTCGCGGTCCCGACCGCGGCTTGGAACGACGACGTTCCTCCGACGAATCGTCTGTCTCACCCCCTGTCGATTCGGGGGCGTACAGCGCCACACTCGGCGTTTCTTCGTTCGAACGAGCCGAGCAGTCGGGAACGTCCCACCTCGGTCGTGATTTGGACGCGTTCCCGAACTGTTGGATGCCCCGAAACGCACCCGCTCCACCGCGGCGCGTGCGACCGCGTTCACACCGCCACGAAGATATCACCGTAACACTCTCAATCGCCCGAATCTCACCTGTTCGTGGCAAACGACGCCGTCGTCGTGGGTGGGGCTATCGACGCGGGAGTCCCGTGGTCGGCTCCCAGCCCGCCGGTGGTTTGCCCCGACTTCGGTCGCTTCGGCCACGAGACGGACGGATGAAATTATCAGTATATCTACTGTCTTACTGTTTGATTAGTGAGCTTCGAAAGCGTCCGTGGCCGCCGTGTCGTTGCCGCCGCGTCGTTGCCGCCGACAGCGTCTTCCACCGCCGGCCCAACGTCGATTCGAGATGACTCTCGCCACCGAACGACTCCGCCGATTCAAGACGCCGCTCCGGTACGCGATGGGTTGCCTCTACGTCCTCGCCGGCGTGATGCACTTCGTCGTGCCGAACGCGTACGCGCAGGTCGTTCCGCCCGTCTTCCCGGCGGCGCTCGCTCTCGTCTACGTCTCCGGCGTCGTCGAAATCGCCCTCGGCGTCGGCGTCGGCGTCCGCCGCACTCAGCGCGTCGCCGCGTGGGGGCTCATCGCACTGCTGATTGCGGTCTTCCCCGCGAACGTCTACATGGCGATGAGCGACATCGTGCTCGACGGCGTTCCGGCGGCGTTTCGGGAGCTCTCGGACGCCGCGCTGTGGCTTCGCCTGCCGCTTCAGGGCGTACTCGTCGCGTGGGCGTGGTGGTACACTCGCCCCGAGTCCGTCGAGGCCGACGAGTCGCGTTCGGTGCGGTGACTGTCTCCGAGCGAATTGGTGTGAATCACCACGCTGTCACGCGGTTTTTCGCGTCCAAACGGAACTGATTCAAGCGCGCCGGTGCGAGCCGTACCCGATGACCGAAGATGACACTCACGACCGCGTCGTCCCCGGAAGCGACGAGGCCATCGACTCGGCCGACGTTCGGGGCTACGACTTCGACGGCGCGTTCGACTTCGACGAGTTCCTCGACGCGTACGCGACGACCGGCTTTCAGGCGACGCAGCTCGCTGAGGCCATCGACATCGCGGAGGAGATGCAGGAGGCGGACGCGACCGTCTACCTGACGTTCACCTCGAACATCGTCTCGTCGGGCCTGCGCGAGGCCGTCGCCTACCTCGTCCGCGAGGGGTTCGTCGACGTGCTCATCACGACCTCTGGGTCGCTGACCGAGGACGTCATCAAGACCGCCAAGCCGTTCAAGATGGGCTCGTGGGACGCCGACGAGGGCGAACTCCGAGAGCGCGGCATCAACCGCCTCGGCAACATCTACGTCCCCTCCGACCGGTACGTCTGGCTCGAACAGTACCTCTACGACTTCTTCGAGGACTTCTTCGCGGAGGAGAAAGTGCGGACGCCGACGGCGTTCGCCCGCGAACTGGGCGCGACGCTCGACGACGAGCACTCGGTGTTGAAGCAGGCGGCCGACAACGACGTGCCGGTCTACTGCCCGGCGCTCACCGACGCCGAGGTCGGTAACTTCCTCTACTACTACCGGCAGGGCTACGACAAGGAGGTCGGCATCGAGATTCTCGACGACTACGACTCGCTCATCCAGGACGGCCTCCTCGCGGACGAAACCGGTCTCATCGCCGTCGGCGGCGGCGTCCCAAAGCACCACGCCATCATGACGAACCTCTTCCGCGGCGGCGCGGACTACGTCGTCTACATCTCGACGGGGATGGAGGGCGACGGATCGCTGTCGGGTGCGCCCCCGAACGAAGCCGTATCGTGGGGGAAAATCAAGGACCACGACACGAACTACACGCAGGTCGAAGCCGAGGCGACGCTGGTCTTCCCGCTCCTCGTCGCCGGCGCGTTCAAGAACTAGCGCGCCGCCGCACCCTATTGTTCCCTTCGGAGCGCTATGTAGGTGTCCCAACCGTCGAAACGGCTACGTTAGGCTCATAGCAATCCCCTTTAACGGACAGTCATGTTGACCGGGTGATGGTATCAACCAGGAGACGTTTCATCGGAGGTTCTGCCGCGGCGGTGGCGGGTCTCGCCGGCTGTCTGACGACGAGCAGTTCCGAGAGTGACGCCGACGCGACGGGGTCCGGTGGCGGCGACGCGGAAACGTACGAGGTCGGCTATCGGGACTTCCAGACGAACATCGAGGCCACCGCGTTCCCCGATATGCTGTACTTCTACTGCGTCCAGTCCGGGTGGATGAACTGGCCGTCGCTGATGCAGTCGTTCGAGGACTCCTACGGCGTGGCCGTCCACGACGACGACCGCTCGTCGGGCGAGGCGCTCCAGCACATGCGCTCGCACTCGAACAACATGACCCACTCGGGGTACAACGGCGGCTACACCTACGGCATCGTCGCCCGGAACGAGGGCTTCACGCAGGCGTACAAGCCGCAGGGGTGGGACAAGGTGCCTGACTCGCTCAAGACCGACGACGGCCACGTTACGGCGACCCGTCGAGTGACGACGGCCGTGACCTATCGGAAGGACATCTACGAGGAACGCGGCCTCGACGAGCCGACCACGTGGGAGGACCTGCTCCAGCCCGAACTCATGCAGGACCTCGCGCTCCAGACCCCGCAGGCGGCGGTCGGACTCGCGGCGGCGCTGTCGATTAACAACGCCCGCGGCGGTAGCATGAACGACCTCCAGCCCGTTATCGACTACTACGAGCGGATTCAGGAGGGCGGCGTGGAGTTCACCGACAACTTCCTCGCGCAGTTCTCCCGCGGGGAGTACGCCACGTTCATCCGGTACGACTACTCCGGCCTCGATCTCAAGTACAACAACGACGAGGTCGCGGAAGAGAACGTCGGCGTCGCGCTCTTGGGCGGCGAAAACGGGAACAAAGGCGCGCTCAACATGCCGTACGGCTACGCGCTCTTGGAGGGCGCGCCGAACCCGGCGGCCGGCAAACTGTTCATGGACTACGTCCTCTCGCTGGAGGGCCAACAGCAGTTCCTCGACGCCTACGTCAGGCCGATTCGCTCCTCGGAGCTGGAGCTTCCCGAGGAGTTCATCGACCCGGCAGAGTACGACCGGACGGAGTTCCAAGTCGACTACGGCCAGTTGGTCGACCAGCAGGAGGACATCATCCAAGAGATAACGCGCGGCGCGAACATCTGAGGATGTCCGACCGACACGCCGAGAACAGCTCGCTCTCGACAGTCCGGGCGCTCACGGCGCGAGTCGTCGGCGCGGTCGAGACCGTCGCGAACCCCGTCACCGAACGGGAGCGCGAGTACCGCCGCATCGTCGCGCTGTGCGCGCCGTTTGCCGCGTTGGTGGTCGTCGCGGGGCTGTATCCCCTCTCCGAAGTCGTTCGCATCAGCGTCTCGACCGCCCAGTATCGGTCGGTCGGGTTCTCGCTCGACGCCTACGCGACGCTGTTCGGGGACCCCTATTACCGCCGGGTGGCGTTCGACTCTCTGTGGCTGACCACGGGAACGACGCTCGTCTCGGTCGGGCTCGCCGTCCCCATCGCGCACGCCCTCGAAAAGTACGACCTCCCCGGCGAGGACCTCCTCGTCACGCTCGTCTCGTTTCCCATCAGCCTCCCCGGCATCGTCGCCGCGTTCATGATTCTGGTGCTGTTCGGAAACAACGGCGTCGTCACCGCGGTCGCGGCCGCCCTCACCGGGAGCCGCCCCACCGACCTCGCCTTTGCGGTCAGCGTCCCGGGGCTGTTCGTCGCCTTCGTGTACTCGATGGTGCCGCGCGCGACGCTCATCCTCCGCGGGACGTACGCCGAGGTCGATTCGGCAGCCGAGGAGGCCGCCCAAGCCCTCGGCGCGACGCCGTTCGAGACGTTTCGGTACGTCACACTCCCGCAGATTCGACCGGGCATCACCGGCGCGCTGATACTCACCTTCCGAACGGGGCTGGCGATTTTCGGGACGCTCGTCGTCATCCAGACGCTCGTCGTCTGGACGCTCCAACTCTCGCGGGAACTCGGCGTCGGCTACGACGTGCAGGTCGCCGGTGCGATGGCGACCGTCTACTTCGCGTTCACGTTCCTGTTCACCGTCCTCGGGCTTCGGTACACCAGCGCGGAGGTCGGCATATGAGGCCGTCCCCGTCCCCGTCCCTCTCGCGTCGGCTCGGGCGGTCTGTCGTGGCGCTGACCCTGTTCGCGACGGTCGCGTTCCTCATCGCGCCCATCGTCCTCACCGTCGTCGCCTCGTTCGCCGCGAGTTGGACCGGCGTTCTCCCCTCGGGCTTCGTCACCTTCGAGAACTGGCGGGCGGTGCTGGGGCTCGCGGACACGATTGGTTCCCAGCGCAGTATGGGATGGAGCCCGCTGTTCAGGCTCCCGCTCGGCGGCGAGACGCTGACGGTGTTGGTCCCGGCGGAGTTGGCGTTCAGCATCGGGCTGGCGCTCGGTGGCGTCCTCATCAACCTCGTCGTCGGCGTCCCCATCGCGTACGCGGTCGCTCGATACGAGTTCCCGGGCAGAGAGTGGGTCAACGCCGTCTCGGTGCTCCCGCTCGTGCCGGGCGTCATCCTGGGCGTCGCGTTCCTCCGGGCGTATCCGGACCTCTCGGCGACGAGTTTCGGGCTCATCGTCGGCTACTCCCTGTTGAAAGCGCCGTTCATGGTGATGGCAGTCCAAAGCGAGTTCGAGTCGATGCCGCTCCGGCAACTGGAGGAATCGGCGCGCTCGCTGGGCGCGTCGTGGCCGCGGACGTTCCTGACGGTCATCGTGCCGAACGCCCGCTCGGGCATCGTCTCGGGAGCCATCATCTGCTGGGCGCTCGCGGCCGCGGAGTTCAACTTCTCGTACATCGTCTGGGCGAACGGCACCCAACCGCTCGCGCTCTTCTTGCAGCGACACATCTCGAACAGCTCGTTCACCAAGGCGGCGGCCGCCGTGTCGATGTTCTTTTTCATCATCGTCGCGGTCACCCTCCTCTTGCAGCGGGTCGGTCGCCGCGGCTTCGACATCAGAGGTGGCTAATGGCAGACGTGACACTAGACGCGGTTCGGAAGGACTACGACGACACGACGGCGCTGGACGGCGTTTCGCTCACCGTCTCGGACGGCGAGATTCTGGGCGTCCTTGGCCCCTCGGGGTGCGGGAAGACGACGACCCTGCGAACCGTCGCCGGCTTCGAGACGCCGACCGACGGGACGGTCAGGTTCGACGGCGAGGACGTGACGAACGTCCCCCCGGAGAACCGCAACGTCGGGTTGGTGTTCCAGGAGTACGCCCTGTTCGACAACATGACGGTCATCGAGAACGTCGCGTTCGGGCTGAAGATGCGGGGCGTCGGGAAGCGCGAGCGACGGAACCGGGCCGCAGAACTGCTCGACATGCTCGACATCGACGAGATGGGCGACCGCGACCCGACGACGCTCTCCGGCGGCCAACAACAGCGCGTCGGGCTGGCGCGCGCGCTCGCCATCGAGCCGAACGTCCTCCTGTTGGACGAGCCGATGACGGGACTCGACGCCCAACTGAAGGCGCGCCTGCGGACCGAAGTCGGCGCGCTCCTCGCCGGGTTGGACGTCACCGGCCTCTACGTCACCCACGACCAAGCGGAGGCGATGGTGATGTGCGACCGCGTCGCCGTGTTGAACGAGGGTCGCGTCGAACAGGTCGGCACGCCCCGAGAGATCTACGAATCGCCGGCGACCGAGTTCGTCTCGGAGTTCGTCGCGCTCGACGCGCCCGACCTCCCGTTCGTCAGCTGGTGACTCGGCCGTAGCGGCGCGAGTGCGACGGCGTCCGAGGAGAGGTGCGGCAGTCGGTACACGCGGTCATCGCGTTCGAGGCGGAGCGTCTCGGTTCCGAACAGGCGGTCGGTGACGCTTCGGACGCGCTCCAGTTCGGCGCGCGACTCGGAGGCGAGTCGCCACTGCGGCCCGAACAGGCGGTCGTAGCCGACGACTCGCCCGGGGTCGGCGTCCGCGTCGTCCGCGTCGTCGACGCGGTACTCCATCGCCAGATACCGGAACGACCAGTCGAAGACGCCCAGCGCGGTGAACGCTCCGGCGACGACCACCGCTCCCCCGAGCAGTTCGACCGCGACGCCGGGGGTCGTCGCGGTGCTGAGCAGGCCAAGCAGCGTCAACGAGGCCACCAGCAAGACCGAGAGCGGAGAGCTAAGCCCGCGGACGACCCCGCCAACGACGACCGCCGACGGCTTCGGACGGACGATTTCGGACCCGTCCCGCGAACTCTCGATTCGCTCCCACTCGGGGGTGTCGGGAGCGAACCCGAGTTCGACCGACGTGCGCTCGTCGAACGCCTCCAGTCGGTCGCGGTAGACGTCGACGATATCGGCGAGCAGTTTCACCGCGAGGACGAACGCAAGCACGAACGGCGGCGGGGCACCCGAGATGACGAACCCGCCGCCGACGAGGAGCGCCGAACCGGTTCCGGCCATGGACGTGAGCGCCGACCGAAGCGGCTGCTGCGGCGGGACCGACGCGTGGGTTCCGCCGAGCAAGTACCGACCCACGTCGACGGCGCGGCCGAAGATGACGGCGAGCACGCCCAAGCCGACGGAGAGCGATTCGGCGTCGGTCATCGTCGCGCCCGTGGTCTCCCCGACGCCGCCGACGCCGATTGCGCCAAAGAGCGCCCACCCCACGCTGCCGACGGCGAGCGCCATCAGGATGGCCGGGAGGTTCGCGACCTGAATCGACAGCGGCAGGACGGGAAGGCTGATGCGGCCGCGCTTTTCCGACAGGGCACCGAACACGAGCCACGAGAAGCCGTTCGCGTTGTAGGTCGGCTTACCCTCCGCGAACAGCGCCTTCACCGCGGCACCGACGAGGCACGCGCCGAGTTCGACCCAGTAGACCGCCAACAGCGCCACGAGCGACCAGTCGAGCGCGAGCACGCCGACGAGCGGCACGGCGTTGACCGCCAGCAACACCGCCACTTTCGCTCGCCGCCTCTCGCTGGGAGTGAGCATTGTCGATACAGGGACAGTTCACTCGGGACAGTTAGGTGGTCTGACTCGCGTCGGGCGTCGGAGTCGCTTCCCGAGTCGTCGCGCGCCGCCGGGCCGATTCGAGCGCGGGTTTCAGCAGTTATATGATTGGATGCGTAAAACGACGCATCCGATGGCCCCTCCACGGTACGGTGACGCCTCACCGTCGTCTCTCCCCGCCGGCATCGGGTTTCTCCCGGTGCTCTCCGCGAACCTTCCCCCCCTCGTCGGCGTGCTGTGGTTCGGCTGGAACCCCGAAACCCTCCTCGCGGTCTACGCGCTCGAACTGCTGTTGTTGTTCCCGCTTTCGGGCGTGAAAGCGCTGTTCGCCGGCCGACCGCCGACCTCGTCCCGCGAGGGCGGCGTGCTCAGCCGGTCCGAAAGCGACCTCGTGGATAAGCGCGGGAGCGTCACTATTCACGACCGACTCCCGCCGGTGTATCCCCGCAACGTCCCCTTCGCGACGGCCGTCGTCGGCGGCGGCGCGTGGGTCGGCGTCTTCCTCCTCGCGCCGCTCTCGGAGGTCGTCTCGGTGCTCGACGTGCTCGCCCGCCCGGAGGCGGTCGTCAGCGTCGCCGCGCTCGTCGTCGGGCAGGTCGGCGAGACGGCGGCCGCGTTCCTCCGCGGCGACCGATACGCGGAGCGCTCGCCGTACGCCCTCGTCGAAATCCCCGCCCGGCAGGCGATGTTCCTCGCGTGTTTCCTGTTCGTCGTCGTCCTCGGCGGCGCGACGGTCGCCCTCGCGGCGTTCGTGCTCGTGAAACTCCTCTTCGAGTGGTCCGGCTTCCGCGCGGACCGGAGCGGCGGCCGGCTCACTAGTTGGCTCTCCGGCCCCGACAGCGAGGCGACCCGCGAGGCGCTCGACGTTCCCGACGGCCGACCCGCGGCCGAAGTCGACGTGGACCGCCGTGCGGTCGTCGCGGCCGCGGTCTGGCGCGCGGTCACGACGACGGGTCCGTTCTACGTCACCATGGCCGCGATGGTCTGGATTGGCGGAACCGCCTTCGTCGCCGAGGAAGCCTCGCTCGCGGTCTGGGTCGGATTCGGCCTTTTCGGACTCGCCCTCCTCGGGTTCATGCTCGCCGGCGACGTGGTCGAGGACACGCTCGCGAGCGGGTGGCTGACCTACCGGCGGTTCGGCGGCCGACTCGTCGCTCACGACCGCTTGACCGGCGAACCGCAGTGGGCGGCGGCGGTCGGTGACTTCCGCGACGCCGAGGTCGTGGCGACCCGTCCCACAGACCGCTATCTCGGAACGCGAACCATCGCGGCGACGGTCGGCCGGGGCGACGACGAGACGGAGCGCGCGTTCGGGCCGGTCGCGGACGCCGAGAGAGTCGTCGAGGCGTTCGATCTGCCGGTCGAGTTCACGACGCTCCCGCCGCTCGACCGGCGCTTCGTCTGGGCCGCCGTCGCTTCGGTCGTCCTCACGGCGGTCGGCGTCGTCACCGTGGTGGTCACCCCGCTCGGCCCGTCCACGAGTTGGCTGCTCGCGTTGTTCCTGTTCCCGGCGTTCGCCATCGTTCCCAAGGGGTTCTGGAAGTTCGCGCACTCGTGAGGTGAGAGTCGGAACTGTCGCTTCAGAAGTAAGTGCGAGTAAGTGAGAGAGTGCGAGGAGAGCGAGCAACGTGATGTAGGGAGTACACCCGGTGAGACCGCCGCGACGGCCCGCGGACGGACTACCCTCGCGAATGTAACGAGTAGGCGATGAGCACCACGCCGCAGAACTGGAACAGCCGCGTGACGAGCGTGAGCGGCTGTTGGTACTGGAGGCCGATATAGCCCTGACGCAGGAGCACCGAGCCGACGAATGCGACGCCGAACGCGACGGCCGTGAGGAGGAACAGGCCCGCGGACAGCGCCCGCATCGTCCGGCTGTCGTGACGGCGGTAGCCGCGATAGGCCTGATAGCCGACGTAGCTCCCGACGAGCGTCGACCCGAGGGCGAGCGAGACGATAAGCCAGTCGAGGACGGCCGACAGCGTCGCCATCTCAGAGGTCCTCCCACATCCGTTTGAAGCGGTCGGCGGTGTCGGATTCCCCCTCGCCGGGGAACGACTCGTCGTCGGTACGCGTCAGCGACGCCTCGAACGACCCGTCGTCTAGCGCCACGGAGAACTCGGAGAGCGTGGCGGTGTAGACGCTGTAATGGTTGTTACTGGTTCGAATCTCGGTCTGCTCGTCGAGGAGTCCGTACGCTTGTAATCGTTCCACCCGGCGGTAGACCGTCGGTTTGGACATCTCACACTCGTCGGCAAGCTCTTGTGCGGACATTGGTTTGGTACTCGTCGCTGCGAGGATGTCTCGGGCGTACTCGTCGCTGAGGAGGTCGAGAATATCGCCCAGCGCCGGATCCTCACTCACGGTGGTCGAATGACTGCTCGTCGGATTAATAGGCCCACGGGTTTCCACCCCTGTTGGTCGCGGCGACCGAGTTGGAGTCCGAATCGGGGCTGGAGCACGGCGGGGCTGTCGAGAGAGCACGATGGTACGGGTTAGTGCGTCGATACTGCGGGGTAGTACGGCGATGCTGTGGAGGGGCTGCTGCGTCAGCGATGACCGCGATGGGTGCCGGGGTGCTGTCAGAGGGCACAGTCCGGTACTGCTCGGGAGGGCAGTCCGGCGTCAGTTCGGCGGGGCCCATCGCAGTTCGACCGACGCACCGTTAGCCCATATAAAACGGGGGCCAGTTTCTGACCCAGAAACTCGCCCGTTTTCAGGCGGGACAGCCGACCGAGCGACCGACTTCGACGAGGCGGTCCGTCTCGACGCCGGTCCCGCGGACGGTGTAGCCGTAGCCGTCGCAGTTCCACGACACCGAGGTGGTCGGTCCGTAGTCGATAGTCGCCGGCCGGCCGCCGACCGTCGCGTCGCGCTCGTCGGCGTCGATGTCGAGGGTGTAGTTGAACTTCGCGACCGTGAGTTCGCGGCCGCCGGCGGCGTAGCGGAGTCCGACCCCGTCGATGCGGCCGGTGGTCCGCGTGGCGTAGACCAGTTCGTACGCGGACGGAACCGTCGGCTCGGGAACCGAAATCGAACTCCGCGCCACCAAGTCGGCCCTGCTCCGGAACCACGACGTGTTCGGCGTCTCCTGACGCTCGACGGTCGTGCCGGCGTCGATGTCCGGGCGGAACGTGTCGGCCGACACCGCCGCGTCGAACGTCACGTTCGTGTACGTCGTCGTCACCGACCGCCGAGTCCCGTCGGCCGTCCACGCCGTCTGCTTGCGAAGCGGGTAGAACCGCTCGGTGTCGAGCCACAACCGCTGGCGGTAGCCCGCCTCGCTCCGGTTCGTCTCGGGTACGATGTCGAGGACGTACGCCTCGCGCCCGCCGACGGTGTCGGTCTCGACGAACTTGACGGTGTAGCTACGGTTCGCGTCGGCTCCGGGGGCGACACCGGCGTGCCGCGGTACGACGGGGAGCGGTGACACGCCGATGGACTGCGGACGACCGGCGTCGTCGGTCAGCCCCGCGGCCGCGACGAGCAGTTGGAGCCGTTCGGCCGTCCTCGACTCGGTCGGCGGCCCCGTCAGTTCGATGACGGTCACCGCATCCCTGTCTGTCTCGTGAAGCCAGAGCGTCGACCCGTTCGAGACCTGCCGGTCGTACTGTCGATTCGTCGCGTTCCGGAAGTTCACGCGCTTTCGCTCCGTCTCCGGGACGAGCGTCACGTCGGCGACGGTCCGAGACGTAACCGTGTCGTCGGCTCGGACCTCGACCGTCTGTGTTCCGGTGAGCGCGTCGATGCCGCGGTAGCGCTCGGTCACGTTCGCGTCGACTGCGGGGCTCGCGTCGCCTATCGCGCCCCCCGTCGTCCAGAGGACCGCGGAGAGCGCGACGGCGACGAGCACGAACGCGGCGAGCGTGCGTCGGTTGAGTCGGAGTGGAGGGCGGGTCATACTGGAAGCACTCTGGCGGAAGTTCGACTGCGTGTCGGAGTGCCGACGGCTAAATACTTCTGGACGCCGGGCCGAGCGCCCACCGGACCGATAGCTACACGCGCAAGGCGCGAGACGGGTCTGATATGTCGCCCTCCACGACGCCTTCGACGCGAACGCGGGCGTTGGTCTGCGCCCTCCAATGGGTCTGGTGCAGACGTTCGTCGCCGAGACGACGCTCGTTGCTCGACTCGCTGACGGGTGACTCGACGACCGGTCGACGGCGCTTCCGACCGTACACGCCTCGAACGCCGGGGAGTTTATGCGCGTGCGGATGGTACTCAACCAATAATGTCAAGCGAGCGGAGAGAGCTGTTCGAACACATCGAATCCGATCTCATCCTACGAGAGTTCTTTCAGGAGGTAACTGAATACGCGATATTTCTCCTCGATGCGGACGGATACGTCGCAACGTGGAACGAGGGCGCGAGACGAATCAAAGGCTACGAGCGCGACGAGATTCTCGGCCGCCATCTGTCGGTGTTTTACCCCGACAGCGGCGACGGTACGTCGCCCGAGACGGTGCTCGCAGTCGCCGAAGCGGAGGGGAGCTACGAGGAAAAGGGGTGGCGCGTCCGGAAAGACGGGTCGCGGATTCTCGCGCACGTCACGGTTCGCGCGTTGACCAACGACCGCGGGGAGCTCCGCGGGTTCACGAAAATCGTCCGGGACATCACCGAGACCTACGAGTACCGACAAGAGCTGGAACGGAATCGAGACCGGCTCGAACGCACCGAACAACTGGCCGATATCGGGGGGTGGGAAGTCGATTACGGGACCAACGACTTACAGCTGACCGACGGGACGAAACGACTGGTGGATCTCCCGCCCGACACGGAACTGACGCTCGAAGAGCTCAGACAGTTCTTTCACGAGGACGACCGGACGATTATCAATGAGGCTATCGAGAGCGCGCGGGCCGACGGCGAGTCGTTCGACATCGAGATGCGGGTGATTACGGCTTCGGGTCGAACGCGGTGGGTTCAAATCCGAGGCGAGGCAGCGGATGACGGCATGAGCGTCCGCGGCGCGGTGCGCGACATCTCGAACCGAAAAGAGCGCGAAGAGCGACTCATGGTGCTGAATCGGGTGCTTCGGCACAACCTGCGGAACAATCTTAATATCGTCAGCGGGTACGCACGAGAATTGCGCCGAGACCTCGACGCAGTCGACCTCCCGACGGAGAAGGGCGACTACGACCAGTTGGCCGAGACGGTGACGAACCTCAGCGAGACGACCAGCGGTATCGATGCCGAACTTCGAGCGCTCGACGAGATAGTCACCGCGGCGAGTCAGTTTTCGGTCGAGGCGATGGTCTCGAAGACGGACCGAATCATCGAGAACGCCGACGACCTCATGTCGACCGGCGAGAAGGCCCGGCGGTTCGAGAACGTCGTGGAGGAATCCACCGACAAGCAGCCGGTTCGCGTCGACGACGTGTTGTCGGATATCAAGCGGACGTACGAGCGGCGATATCCCGATGCGACGATTCGACTCCGGCCGGGCGAGCAGACCGTGCTCGCGAGCGCGCACTCGCTTTCCCTCGCGCTCGACGAACTCGTGCAGAACGCCATCGTCCACAACGACGAGGATGACCCCGTGGTCACCGTCGCGTCGCGCCGCATCTCGGGCGAGCGAGTCGAAATCACGGTCGAAGACAACGGGCCGGGAATCCCGCAGACGGAACGCGAAATCTTGGAACGCGGGGAGGAAACGCCGCTGTCGCACGGGAGCGGGATGGGACTGTGGACCGTCTCCTGGTTCGTCACGCAGTTCGACGGCGAGGTTTCTATCGTCGACCGCGCCGGCGGTGGGTCGACGGTCGAAGTCAGGCTCCCCACGCCGGAGCACTGACGCGGCTGTATCGGCCTCGCCGCCCGAGAACGCGGGGCGACGGCCTCAGACCGACCCGATGTCCTCTTTTTTCCGCATGAGGTAGAGGAAGTACGGTCCCCCGACGAGGCCGGTGATGATGCCGACCGGGAGCTGAATCGGACTCAGCGCGAGTCGCGCGCCCACGTCGGCACCGACGAGGAGCGCCGGCCCGAGGAACGCACAGCCGATAAGGAGCCGCTTCGAGTTGCTACCGACGAGGTTCCGGACCATATGCGGGACGATGAGGCCGACGAAGCCGACCAGTCCCGCGACGGCTATCGCCGCCGCCGTCGAGAGGATGGCGATACCGGCGACGGCGAAGCGGACCTTCTCGACGGGCATCCCGAGGGACTGCGCGGTCTCCTCGCCGAGGAGCAGCACGTCGAGTTCCTTGGTGACCGCGAGCGCGAGTCCGAGCGCGACGATGGTGAACGGGAGCGCGATACGCACCTGCGCCCAGTCGGTTCCGAGCAGCGACCCGGACAGCCACGCCTGCGCGGACATCACGACGCCGAGGTCGTTGATGAAAAAGAACATCGCGCGCTGGACGGAGCCGAAGACCGTCCCGACGACGACGCCCGCAAGGACGAGTCTGACCGGCGAGGTGCCGTTCTTCCACGCGATGAGGTAGACGAGGAGGAACGCGATTGCGCCTCCGACGGCGGCGAGCACCGGCATGAGCGGGAGCAGTCCCGACAGGAACGTCAGCGTGACGAGCACGACGAGCCCCGCGCCGTCGCTGATGCCGAGGACGTACGGACTCGCCAGTTCGTTTCGGGTGACGACCTGGAAGATTGCGCCCGAGACCGCGAGGTTGGCACCGACGAGGACGCCGACGAGAACCCGCGGCAGGCGAATGTTCCAGACGACGAACTGGCGCTGGGTGAACCATTCGGGGATGTCGCCGCCGAGCAGGAACGCACGCCACACGTCGGCGTCGAACATGACCGCCGAGTCGAAGACAGCACCCCACGCTTCGGAGAGGGTGAGGGGGTACGCGCCGAAGCTCACCTGTAAGAGCGTCGCCCCGAGGAGGACCGCGAGGCTGCCGACGATGACGAGGGCGAGCATCGAGTCGGCGTACCGGTCGCGCCACTCCGCGCGAACCGCACCGACCGCGTCTGTAACCTTGCTCATCGGGCGTCAGAAGTTCCCGTTGACGATGTCGACGAGGCGCTCGCGGTCGAACAGCTGTTCGTCTTCGGGCACGTCTCCGACCGCACCCGGCCACTCACCGAACTGGTCGGGATACACCATCTTGGCGACGGCTTCCGTCGAGAACATATCGACGATTGGGCCCATGTACTGCCCGGCGCTTCGGATGAGGTTGCCCTCCTGAACGGCCGTGAGCCGCTGTCCGCTCTCGTTGTTCTCGAACGGCTCGACGACGGTGTCGACGAACTCCTCGCGGGTCGAGGAGGTGAGCGCGCCCACCGCGCCGATGTAGTCGGGGTCGACGTTGATGAGCTCCTCGTAGCCGATGGGTCCCTCGGGGTAGCGTCCCTCGAAGGCGTCTTTCATGCCGACCCGGAAGTACGACTTGGTGTTGTTGCCGAGGCGGTGGAGGGGCGCGACGCGGAACTGGCCGGAGTCGGGGCTGACGCCGCGCCAGATGGCGGCGACGGTGGGGCGTTCGTCCTCCGGCGGGAGACCGGCTTCGATAGTGCTCATGAGGTCGTCGTGGAACGACTGCCACGCCTGGAACTGCTGTCGGCGCTGGAACACCGTTGCGACCTTCTCGAACGCCTCGTAGAGCGTGTACGGATTCGGCTCGTTGCTGACGGCGGCCGTCGGGGCGAACCGGAGAGTCGTACCGAGGAAGGGTCCGGTCTGGGATTCGACTTCCTCGTAGTCCGAGGCGTCCCAACTGACGTAGCGGCCGAGCGTGGCGCGGGCGATGAGCCACACGTCGGCGTCGGCAGCGTAGAAGTTCTCCTTGTCGAAGCCGGATTCCGCACCGCTCGCGAGCTTGGTGATTCGACTCTCGTCGAATTCGAGCCCGAGGAGGTCGTAGAACTTGAGCGGCGCGCGTTCGAGGCCGGTGGTCGCACTCGGATGGATGCCGAGCGCCATCCCCATATCGAGGAAGGGCCCGGAGGCGACGCCGTACGTCTCCGGCACTGCTTCGAACGTGTACGGGTCGTTCGGTTCTATCTCGACGGTGTACTGCCCGGCGCTCTCGGTCGTCTGTTCGGTCGTCGTCGACTCGGTGGCGGCCTCGGTTTCGGATTCCGCGGCGGCCGTCGACTCGGAATCCGCGCTCCCGCCCGCGGTACAGCCAGCGAGAGCCGATGCGAAGAGTCCTGCACTTCCTGCGAGTATCTGTCGTCTTCGAACCATATTATTTAGGCCTGCCTAAAGACAGATAACCGTTTCGAAGTTTAGGCAAACCTAATAACAGGATATCGCACGACAATGTCGGGCCACACGCATATTTCGACCGTAGATATAATGATTATAACTGTGGTATCACCCATCTCTAATCCGGGTTGTCCAGCTAGCGAATATCCAAATTATCAGATGGGGTTACTAACACTCTCGCGTCGGTTTTCGACGCTCGCGTCCGCGGTGACGGGCGTTCGGTCGTGTTACGTCGTGCTGTCGCGTTGAATGGATCGTCCCCTCCCGGGAGTTAGCCGGTGGACCGGTCGCAAACTGCTGTCGAAGTTGGGCTAATCCGTTCTCGCGTTTGTCGTCACCGCGCCGCCGTCCAGTCCAGCGCGACACGGTGCCAGTCTCAACCCTCCCCACGGAGTGTATTCGACCGACCACATCCACCCTATCTGAGTAATTCGAATAATTTGAATTTCCCGAACTACCTCGATTTGTGAATTATGTGGATTGTCTGGAGTACTTCGGTAGTGTCGGTACTGTCGATACGGTGCCCCACCGGGTCGATGCATAATTCGACAACAGGCCATTATCGACCAACTTTACAGTATTTAGATACTCTATCTAAGCCACATACTTCACATTATCTGAATTACACACAGTCTCGAAGTGTATCACCGCGGCCGCGGATTCGGGCGCGCGGAGTCAGTTGCCTAAACGTGCGTAATAAGGATATTGTAGATAACCTAAATTATCTATATTCGTCGAGTAATTCAATTAACTGCAATTCTGTGGCTCGTTCGTCGTCGTCGCAGTATCCACCCAGATGAGAGGAGATACATAATCTGTCTACTTCGGCTTATCATTATACGTCTCGTTATTCAGATTATTTCGCTATCGTCGGTTACCTCGATGGCCCACAGTCGAGATACTGTTCCACATCCAGATACTGTAAATTATTTAAATTACCAGAATTGCTCGGATGTCCCCCGGAACTGCACATCGTTGAGGAATCCGGTGGCGTTCGATTTTCCGGAAAATCCTACTAGCTCAGAATATCGAAAGAATCCACGGAATCAGAATAATTTAGATAACTCGACAAACCCGAATTACGACCCGCCGTTCGATTTAACTCGGTCTCGGGAGTGAGCACAGGCGACCGTGACGACGCACTTCGACGACTTCGACCACGAGAGACACATGCGCGAGAGTTTCGAACTCGCCCGAAAGGCGGCCGCTCGCGGCGACGAACCGTTCGGGTCCGTACTCGTCCGCGACGACGAGGTCATCATGCGCGACTCGAACCGAATCGTGACGGAGTCCGATATCCGACGCCATCCCGAGTTACAACTCGCCTATCAGGCGTGTCGGGAGTACGACGCCGACGAGCGAGCGGCGATGGTGATGTACACCAGCACGGAGCCCTGTCCCATGTGCGCCGGCGGAATGGCGACCGCCGGGTTCGCGCGCGTCGTGTACGGTGTCGGCGGCGACGAAATCGGGGAGTTCACGGGTTCGAATCCCGGCGTTCGGTCGGCCGCAGTTCTCGACGGCGTCACCGAGGTCGTCGGCCCCGTGCTGAACGACGAGGCCCGGCGGGTTCACCGGGAGTACGAGTGGTAGGAGCCAGCCAACCACCGCGACGAACGCCGACTCAACCGGAGCGCGAACGCCCGGAGCATCGGGCGTTTCGAACAGTCAGAAATTCAATAGTTCATTCGAATACCCGTATCAAATATCAATCACAGCTACATTCACAGGTCGACACCGTATCGACGAGCGTTCGGGCCCACTCGCTGAATCTGAATGTCGATACCGGCGGCGTATCTCCTCTAGCTGTATATTCACGGCTGACGAGGGCGCGTTCGAATCGAGCGACGTGTTCGGAACCGCTCCATCTCGTCTCCGAATCTCTCATTCGTGCACCAAACGCTGTTTGTGCTCTGTAATGGGTGTACTACTCAGTTCGGCGGTCGATGAGGTACGTTCGACGACGGCCGTCGTTCGCAATCCGAGCCTCCTGTATCTGACTATCTAATTGTTCTCTTAGTAATATTGAAAATTGATACGAACGGGGAACTCGGTGAAGCCACGTCAAGCTACGGACCGACCCGTCGTCGGCCGGTATCGAGACGAGACGTTGCGCTTGGACTGAGCGACAACGAGTATTTACATAATTCGAACGATGGTCTACCTCACGGCGAACCACCACAAAGCATTACAACCATATGCTTGTAATCAATTTTCACTTAATCCCATATATCTGTATAATGTGCACACATGACATCATACACATTTACATAATGTAAGTTAGTGATGATAGTGGTGATGAGGCGGTGCGGTGACCGAACGGTGGGGTGTATCGTCGGTCGCACTCGTCGGGTGAGCTCAGGAACGAAATCACGGCGAACCGCCCGAGTTCGACTCGAAGTTGGGCGAGTCTAAATATTTAATATGTTTCGCAAGAGACGTTTCGACTGTCGATATGAGTAGCGACAGAAACTACGAACGAGAGTTCGTACGGACGTTCTTCACCTCGCCGACGGCGGTCAGCGGCGAGAACTCGGCGAAGATGTTGCAGAGCGCGGCCCAACTTCGGGGGATGCAGGCCCCCGACACATGGATTCCGGACAACGAGGACGCCACGGCACCGTCGATGCGGGCCGAGGGCGTCCAGAACCTCGTCGAGGTCGTCTCCGAACACGGAGCCGACTTCCCCGGCGAGATTCACCCCCGCGTCGTCTGGCACCGCGACGACCCTTCGACCCGCTACGAGGGCTTCAAGCAGATGCTCGAAATCACCGACCCCGAAAACGGTGCGGTCGAGCACATCGACGGGTTCGTCATCCCCGAGGTCGGTGACCTCGACGACTGGAAGAAGGCCGACGAGTTCATCACCATCATCGAGAACGAACACGGTCTCGACGAGGGAAGCCTCTCGATGTCGGTCATCATCGAGAGCGGCGAGGCCGAACTCGCGATGAGCGACCTCCGCGCGGAGAAGGGCAAGCCCTCCAACAACCTCGAACGGCTGTTCCTCCTCGTCGACGGGCAGGTCGACTACACGAAGGACATGCGCGCCATGACGCCGACCGGCGAGCTTCCGGCGTGGGCCGAACTGCGGCACAACACCTCCCGCGGGGCCAGCGCCGCCGGCTGTATCGCCGTGGACGGCCCCTACGACGACATCCGCGACGTGGAGGGCTACCGCGAACGCATGGTCGAGAACCGCGCCATGGGGATGACGGGTATCTGGGCGCTCACGCCCGGGCAGGTCGTCACCGCCAACGAGGCACCCCTGCCGCCGAAGACCGGCAGTTGGCTCCTCGAACTCGACGACGACGAAATCGAACTCGACGCCGAGGACGGTCGACAGGTGTACGACGGCGACGAACTCTCGCTCGAACAGGTCGGCGACGACAGCTACGTGCTCCGCGTCGACGGCGAAGAACAGGAACTCGACGGCGAGGAACTCCACGAGGAGCTGCTCGACCTCACCACCTACGTCCCGAGCATGGACGACATCGTCGACTCCATGGAGGAGTTCGAGGCGGCCAAGGAGGCCGGCAAGGGCGCGATTGCGATGACGCAGGCGACGACGCTCGTCATCGACGGCGTCGAAGTCGACATCGCCAAGGACCGCATGTGGGACGAGGCGACCTATCAGGCCGCGATGACGCCCGTCGCCCTGTTCCAAGACGTGTACGAGCACCGCCCGGACCAACACGACGCCCTCGAGGAGATGTACGGCGAGGGCATCGTCGAGCGCGCGATGGCCGTCGGGACGGACGACTAACGACCAGCAGTCAGCCTGACAACGCCAGCCAACCCGCACCCGCCATTTTCGCGGTTGGTACCTGAGACGGCGGTGTTTGCCTACGAGAGCGCCGCTTCCAGCGACTCGACGGCGTTCAGCAGTTCGTCGGCGAATTCGCGTTCGAGTCGCGTCATATCCACCTGATACTTCGGGCCGCCGACGCTGAGGCCGCCGACGATACGCCCGTCGCCGTCGTGGACCGGCGCGCCGACGGCGATGAGATTCGGCGCGAACTCCTCGTCGACGACGGCGTACTCCTGAGTCGCGATTTCGTCCAACGCGTCGAACAGCCGGTCGGCGTTCGTAATCGTACCCTCCGACTCCCGCGGCAGGCCCCAGTGGTCGACTATCGACGCCACCTCGTCGCGGTCCAGTTCCGAGAGGATGGCTTTCCCCGCGGCCGTGTTGTGCAGGTGGTACTCCGACCGGTAGCGGATGCCGTTCGCGTCCCGTCCCTCGTCGGTCGACGAGCCGTAACACATGAGCAGCCGACCGTGTTCGAAGATAGTGAAGTTCGCCTCTTGGCCGGTCGCGTCGGCCAGTTCGTCGACGACCCGCTCGACGACCTCGTCGCTCGGATACCGATGTCGGGCGCGCTCGCCCAACAGCGCCACCCTGAAACTGACGCGGTAGACGCCGTCGCGCTTGACCAGATACCGACTCTCCAAGAGCGTGTTGAGGTGACTACAAATGGAGCTTTTCGAACTGTCGACCATCGTGTCCAGTTCAGCGAGTGTGAGACCGTCGTGTTCCAGAATGAGGCTGAGAATCTCCAGCGAGGCCTGGGTCGTCTTGAGCCGTCGCCCGGTCACGTTCTCAATCATACACCAATTATTATCATGATGGTTCATAACTGTTGCCATAATGTAAATCAGCTGAACTGCCCCGCCAGCCCGGTCAATCCGGGCATGTTTCTCTCGTATTCCCGCGGGAACAAACGAAATAGAACGGTGGGATGCGTCGAACGCTGTTCGGTTCGCGTGCGTCGTGGCTGTTCGGTCGGCCGTCAAATCGCCCGCGACCGTTTCACCCAGCCGATTCGCGTGATTGCCTCCGCGCCGAGTTGGCCGAGGAGGCCCGCGGCTTCGAGGTCGTGTTCCTCGAACGCGTCGACGACCACGTCGCCGGCGCTGAGCACGCCGTGGCTCCCGATGGGGACGTACAGCCCCGATTGGAGCGCGCCCCGACTGTGGTCATCTTCGGTGTGCTCGTGGTTCGCGTGGATGACCGGCTCGCCCGTCCGGTACGTCCGCGCGGCCGGCGTGTCCTCGCTGACCGAGTAGTTCGGCCGGTCGCCGGCGCGTTCCAGACACTCCTCGGTCGCTTCGATGGTTTGGAGCATGTTCCGGTTCTCGTCGACCAACCGGACGGTCGTGTTGACGAGGCCGAGGACGTTCTTCGCCGCGTCGGCCAGTATCTCCGCCACCTCCGCCTTCGAACTCGCGTTCCGTAACTCCTGGCTCGTCCGGCGAAGAATCTCGATGCGCTGTTCCTGACGCTTCGTGTCCGTCACGTCCCGCACGACACCGTAGAGCGTGACCGTCTGACCGTCCTCTACCAGCGGGTCGCACGAAAGCCGTATCGACCGCTCGGTCGTTCGCTCGCTCGCGTACCGCACGTCGATAGCAAAGGGCTCGCCGTGTTCGATAGCGTCGCCGAGGCGAACCAACACGCCGTCTTGGTCGCCTTCGGCGTACTGCTCGACGACGTCCGAGACGGTCGGCGTCGCCGCCGCGTCGAACCCGTGTATTCGCTTTGCCTCGTCGCTCCACCACAGTTCGTCGCGCGACACGTCGTAGGACCACACGCCGATACCGGTCAGTCGCTGGAGGCTCGCGAGCAGTTGGTCGACCTCCGTCTTGGACGCCGTCGGGATGGCGCGCGCCACGTCAGTTTGATTCCAGTTCGGTGACCTGACCATGAATGAGGATACGTACCGAGGACGCGACTATAAATCCCCACGTCGGTCGTGAGAGCCGTTCGGGGGACGAGAACGTGTCGCAACACCAGAGGATTTAATCCGTGCGTATGTGTATCATTGATGATGGCAGTTGAAGACGTGCTCGACTCCCCACGGGGAGGAGAGACATCGGCGACGACGCTCGACGTGGACCGTCCGGACGCGACGGCCTACACTGCACTGGCGACGGAGTTACGGGACCGCGTCGACGGCGACGTGAAGTTCGACGAGTACGCGCAGGTGCTGTACGCGACCGACGGCAGCATCTATCAGGCGCGACCCGCGGGGGTCGTCCTGCCGAGGGACGCCGACGACGTTCGCGCCACCGTGGAGACCGCGGCAAACCACGGCGTCCCCGTTCTGCCACGCGGAACGGGCTCCTCGCTGGGCGGTCAGACCGTCGGACGGGGCTGCGTCGTCATCGATTTCACGAAGTACATGGACGATATCGTCGATATCGACCCGCAGGCGAGGCGTGCCACCGTCCAGCCGGGGTGCGTTCAGGACCACCTCGACGCCGCGCTCGCGGACCACGGCCTCAAGTTCGCGCCGGACCCCGCCTCCTCGAATCGCTCGACCGTGGGCGGCGGCATCGGCAACAACTCCACGGGCGCGCACTCGGTCCGCTACGGCATCACCGACGCCTACACCGAGGAGTTGGAAGTGATTCTGGCCGACGGCTCGCTGATTCACACCCGCGAGGTCGTCCTCGACAGCGACGAGTACGACTCGATTCTCGCCCAAGACGACCTGGAGGCGAACATCTACCGGACGGTCCGGGCGCTCGTCGAGAACCACGAGTCAGAAATAGAGAACAAGTATCCGAGCCTCAAGCGCTCGGTGTCGGGGTATAACCTCCAGAAAGTCATCTACGAGAACGACGACGGCGAGGCGGTCATCAACCTCTCGAAGCTGTTCGTCGGCGCGGAGGGCACCCTCGGCGTCATCGTCGAGGCGACCGTCTCGCTCGTCACCAAGCCGGACGAGACGGCGCTCGCGCTGTACTGCTTCGACGACCTCGTGGACGCGATGGAGGCCGTCCCGGAGGCGCTCGAATTCCCCGTCAGCGCCGTCGAACTCATGGACGACGAGGTGTTCCGCCTCGCCCGCGAGTCGGAGGGCTACGCCGAGTACGCCGAACCCATCCCCGAGGGCGCGAAGGCGGCGCTGATGCTGGAGTGGGACGACGAACTCGTCGACGACTTCGAGGCCGCGGTCGCGGACACGAACGCCCACTTCGTCGACTCCGGCGCGGCGTTCGACGTGCTCGAAGCCTACTCCGAGGAGAGCCAAGGCCGACTGTGGAAGCTCCGCAAGGCGGCGATTCCGCTGTTGATGAGCCTCGAAGGCGACCCGAAGCCGTACCCGTTCATCGAGGACGCGACCGTCCCGCCCGAAGAACTCGCGGAGTACGTCCAGAAGTTCGAGGACGTCCTTGAGAACCACGGCACGTCGGCCGCGTACTTCGCCCACGCCGGGTCGGGGACGCTCCACATCCGCCCGATTCTGAACCTCAAGGAGAACGAGGGTATCGAGAAGATGCACTCCATCACCGACGACGTGACCGACCTCGTCGTCGAACACCACGGGGCCTTCTCGGGCGAGCACGGCGACGGGATGGCCCGGACCGAGTTCAACCCGAAGATGTACGGACCCGAACTCTGGGGCGCGTTCAAGGAACTGAAGACGGCGTTCGACCCCGACTGGCTGTTCAACCCCGGAAACGTCGTCTACCGCGACGGACCCTCGGACCCCGGCCCGGACAGCGACCGGG
The DNA here is from genome assembly GCF_003383015.2 of Haloferax sp. Atlit-48N. Classification (NCBI taxonomy): domain Archaea; kingdom Methanobacteriati; phylum Methanobacteriota; class Halobacteria; order Halobacteriales; family Haloferacaceae; genus Haloferax; species Haloferax sp. Atlit-48N. The sequence goes on from NZ_CP137693.1 coordinate 422,882, forward strand.
GCGTCGGCGCGGACATGCGCGAGAACCTCCGCTACGGTCCTGACTACCAGTCCGTCGAGCCCCAGACCGACCTCGACTTCGACGACGAGGGCGGCTTCTCGCACCTCGTCGAACTCTGTAACGGCTGTGGCACTTGCCGGCAGACCGACTCGAACACCATGTGCCCGACCTACCGCGCCTCGAAGGAGGAGGTCCAGACGACCCGCGGGCGCGCGAACATGCTCCGGGCCGCCATCTCGGGTGAACTCCCCGAGGACGAACTGTACTCCGAGCGCTTCCAGACCGAGGTGCTGGACCTCTGTGTCGGCTGTAAGGGCTGTCAGAGCGACTGTCCGACCGGCGTCGACATGGCGAAGCTGAAATCCGAGGTGAAACACCAGTACCACCAGAAAGAAGGCACCAGCCTCCGCTCGCGGGTGTTCGCCAACGTCGACACGCTGTCGAAACTCGGGAGCAAACTCGCCCCGCTTTCGAACGTCGCCGCGGAGCTTCCGGGGAGCCGTCTCCTGCTGGAGAAGGTTCTCGGCATCGCCAGCGAGCGCGACCTGCCGAGTTTCAGCAGCGAGTCGCTGGAGGAGTGGTTCGAGGCCCGCGGCGGGTCGTCGGTGCCGCCCGCCGAGGCCCGCGGGAAGGTGCTTCTGTTCCCCGACACCTACACCAACTACAACTACCCCGAACCCGGCAAGGCCGCGGTCGAGGTCCTCGAAGCCGCGAACGTCCACGTTCGGATTCCGAGCGACCTCGAATCGAGCGGTCGCGCCGCGTTCTCGATGGGGATGCTCGACACGGCCCGCGACCGAGCGCGACACAACGTCGGGCGACTTCGCCCCTACGTCGACGACGGCTGGTCGGTCGTCTTCGTCGAGCCCTCCGACGCGGTGATGTTCCAAGACGAGTATCTCGACCTCCTCGACGGGACGGCCGTCGAACTCGTCTCGGGGTCGGCCTACGGCGTCATGGAGTACCTCGACGCCGCGCGCGCCGACGACCACCTCGACTTCGACGCCCCCGCCGAGACGCTGACGTACCACGGCCACTGCAACCAGAAGGCGACGAACAAGGACCACCACGCCGTGGGCGTCCTGCGACGCTCCGGCTACGCCGTCGACCCGCTCGACTCCAGTTGCTGCGGGATGGCCGGGTCGTTCGGCTACGAGGAAGAGCACTACGAACTCTCGAAGGGCATCGGCGAAATCCTGTTCGGACAGGTCGACGACAGCCCCGGCGACGTCGTCACGGCACCCGGCGCGTCGTGTCGCTCCCAACTCGGCGACAGACCCGGCGAGTCCCGCCCGCCCCACCCCATCGAGAAGATGGCCGAAGCCCTCGACTGACCACGCCACCGACAGCCGACAGCCGATAGCCTGACGCGCTCCCCCCGAACCAGCCAGCCTGACGCGGTTCACGAACCAGCACCGAACTCGCCGCCTTGCACCCGCGGCGACGTTTCGTGCCGCCGGTCCCCACCCGCGGAGCCGACGTTCACGGCCGGCGATACTTATTACTGACAGCAGCGGCTGCGTAGAGACGACGATGCTAGACGTACTGGAGACCGTCGAACTCTCGACCGCGTTTTTCGCCTCGCTCGGCGCGCCGGGGCTGCTGCTCGTGGCGTTTCTCGAATTCTTCTTGCTACCCGTCCCGCCGGACTTGGTGCTGGTCCCGCTGTCGGCGACGAACCCCGGGTTCGCGCTCCCGTACGCAGTCGTTGCGACCGTCGGGTCGGTGTCGGCGGGGCTGGTCGGCTTCCTCATGGGCAAGAAAGGCGGCCGGCGCGCGCTGGACTCGCGGTTCGCAGGCGAGCGGATTCACAAGGTGGAGCGCTACTTCGAACGCTCGGGGTTCGTGACGGTCGCGTTCGGGGCGTTCGCGCCGATTCCCGAGGGGTACGAACTGCTCTCCATCGGGTCGGGCGTGTTCGACCTCGACCTCCGGACGTACCTCGCGGCGTCGGTGCTCGGCCGCGGCGGGCGGTACACTCTCGAAGCGATACTGGCGGTCTACCTCGGTGAAGCCGCCCGGTCGCTCACCGAGGTCGACGTGTACTCGATTATCGGCGTCGCCACCGCGGTCGTCCTCGTCGCGTACGTCGTCCGCAATCGGTGGTTCTCGGACCGCTCGGCCGAGCCGGTGCAGTAAGTCGGCGGAACCGAGGTCAGGCGACTTCGTCGCCGCTTCGCCACTGGTCGATGACTTCGAGCAGCACCTCGGTTTCGAGGGTTTCGTTGCGCCAGTCACCGACCGCGTCGGTCAGCCCCGTCGCGTCGACGACGTTCTCCTCGTTCGCGTAGTCCGCGACGGGGTTCTCGACGACGAACGGAATCATCATCTTGTTGTCCTCGTGTTCGAGCATGTGGCAGTGCCACGGGAACTGTCCGGTGTAGCCCTCGAACGTCACGAGTATCCGCACGCGTTCGCCGGGGTCGACGCGGACGGTGTCTTTCGGCCCAAGTTCGTTGGGGTCCGGCGGTTGCGTCCCGTCGGGTCCGCGGCCGATGACTCTGAACGTGACCAGATGCAGGTGAATCGGGTGTCGCCCGCCCGACTCGTTTTGCAGTTCCCATATCTCGGTCGATCCGAGTTGCGGGTAGACCGGCGCGTCCTCGTCGCCGAAGACGTGGCCGTTCAGCGTGTGCGTGATGAGGCCGTTTCGAACCTCGGTCCCGAGCGTCATCTCGCGGGTCACCCGCGCGTCGCTCTCGTCGTACGAGGCCGGCGTCGGAAGCGACAGACTCGTCGGGTCGGCGCTCGCGTCCTCCGGCGGCGTCGACGGGTCCGAGACGCGGAACTCGACGAGGTCGGTCAGTTCGGGACCCATGTCGGCCCCGTTGGCGAGCGTGAGCGTCTCGCCCGCGTGGTCGGAGAAGTCGACGACGAGTTCGCCGCGCTCGAACGGCGTGAGCAGCAGGGAGTCGAGGTCGCCGTTCGGGCCGATGGGGACGACCGATTCGAGGAAGCCGTGACCGGGGGCGAACTGGTACATCGTCGGGACGCCCGACCCGCTTTCGCTCTCCAGTTGCAGGTCGAACGAGCGGTGATTCGCGCCGTTCAGGATGCGGAACCGGTACCGCCGCGGTTCGACCTCGACGTACGGCCACACGGCCCCGTTGACGACGGCGGTATCGCCGAGGAACGCCGAGACGAACTCCTCGGGGTAGTGCAGCGAGCCGTCGTCGTTGAACTCCTTGTCTTGCAGCAACAGCGGGATGTCGTAGTCGCCCGACGGCAGGCCGAGTTCGCGCTCCGCGTCGGTCGTAATCGAGTAGAGACCGAGAAGCCCGGCGTAGGCGTTGAGTCGCGTGATGCCCAGCGTGTGGTCGTGGTACGTCGACGTCGTTCGCCCCTGTTCCATCGGAAGCTCCTGCCACGCCGAGTCGAACCGCGGTCCCTCGACCCCGCCCGGCGAGGTCCACATATCGGACTGCCCGTCGTTCGCGGGGTCGAGTTCGAGGCCGTGGAAGTGCGTGACGGTCCGAACCTCCGGCACGGGACCGTCGTAGCCGGGGTGGTTCTCCGCGGTCGTGCCGCCGAGTCGGTCGTCGACGGGAAAGAGGTGTTCGCTCGGGAGGCCGCTGTTGTCGAAGCGAACGTGGACCGGGCTCCCGGCGTCCGCCTCGATGGTCGGGCCGGGATACGACCCGTCGAACCCCCAGACCGTCGTCTCCGGCAGGTCCGGGTGAAGCTGTTGGGTGAACTCGGTGACCGCTATCTCGTACGCGTCCGCGCCGTCTCGCTGTCCGTCGGGCTCTCGAACCGACGGAATCGGAAGCGGTTGGACGAACTTCTCCAACGTCGGTGACGCCGCCGACACCTCCGTCGTCGTCTGCGGGAGCGTTCCGGCGATGCCGAGGGCTGCGCCTGTCTGTAAGAACCGCCGCCTAGACCAGTCTGTCATGATGGACCCTGAACTACGACTTGGGAGTTATTATATTAAATCTTCTGAATGTCCGAATCAGGCCCGAGAACGGGCGTCGAGAGCGTGGCTGACCGCGGCGATTCGAGTGCGAGACGGGCGGGCCGTCTCGCTTCGCTAGGTCGCTCGCCGGCGCGCGAGGAGGACCGAGCCGATTACCAGCGCGGCGAGCGCGACCGAGACGCCGAGCCCGGGGACGGGCGTGTCGGTCGTGGTCGTCGCGGGCGTGTTATCGTCGGTCGTCGTCTCCGGAGTCCCTCCCGAGTCGCCGTCCGACCCGTCGGAACCGTCGCCTGCGTCGTCACCGTCGTTCGAGTCGTCGCTGTCGCCCGAGTCGTCATCGCCGTCGTTCGAGTCGTCGCTGTCGTCACCAGTGTCGTCATCGTCGCCGTCGTCCGGGGAGTCCGTGGACTCGGGCGTATCGGAGTTCTCGTCGTCCGTATCGTCATCATCACTCTCGTCGTTATCGTCGTCATCTCTATCGTCGTCGTCATCGTCACCGCCGCCGCCGCCACCACCACCGCCGCCACCGGCGTCGTCGTCGGAACCGACCGCGAGCGTCTCGACGCCGTCGACGCTCATCTCCTTGCCGTCGGCGTCGAACTGGGTGAACCCGTTGAGCCGGTACGAGGCGTCTTCGTCCACGTCCTCGCCGGCGGTCACGCGATACTGGAGCGTGACGTTCTCGCGGTCGCCGTAAGTGGCGAACAGTTCGTCGTTGGCGTCGCGCACCCCAGAGAAGTCCGCGCCGTCGGCGTCGACGATTTCGACCGACGCGAAGCCGGGGTTGAACTCTTCGACGACGGTGAAGTTCGTCGCCTCGTCGCCGGTGATTTCGACCGAGACGACGGCCGATTCGCCGGGATCGAGCGTCTCGTCGTCGACCGACCGGGTGAGGTCCCAGTTGTCGTCGTCGTCGGACCCGCTTTGGACGTCGAGCTCGTCCGTCCCGCCGGTCGTCGCCTCGGAGCCGTTGACGTCGGCGAAGCCGTCGAACTGATAGGCCGTTCCGGCGTCCGCGTCGTCGGCCGCTGTCACCTCGTAGACGAGCGAGACCGTCTCGCGGTCGCCGTAGGTCGCGAACAGTTCGTCGTTGGCGTCACGGACGCCGGAGAAGTCCGCGCCGTCGGCGTCGACGATTGCCACCGAGTCGAACGCGGGGGTGAACGCCTCGACCAGCGTGAAGTTCGCCGCCCGGTCGCGGTTGACCTCGACGCGGACGGTCGTCGATTCGCCCGGCGCGAGCGTCTCGTCGTCGACCGACCGAACCGCACCGGCCTCGTCGCCGTCCGACGGCTGCACGCTGATTTCGTCGGTGCCGCCGGTCAGCGATTCAGAGCCGTTGACGTCGGTGAAGCCGTCGAACTCGTAGACCGTGCTAGTCGTCGCGTTACCGGCCGCGGTCACCTCGTAGACGAGCGTGACGGCCTTCCGGTCGCCGTAGGTGGCGAACAGTTCGTCGTTAGCGTCACGGACGCCGGAGAAGTCCGCGCCGTCGGCGTCGACGATTTCGACCGAACCGAACGCCGGGGTGAACTCCTCGACGACGGTGAAGTTCGCCGCCGCGTCCCGTTCGACGTCGACCCAGACGGTCGCCGGTTCGCCCGGTTCGAGCGTCGCCTCGTCGACCGACCGGACCACGCTCGCGCCGGCGTCGGACGAGACGCTAATCTCCCCGTCGCCGGTCGTCGAGGCGCGAATATCTTCGAGCCCGAAGTCGCCGTAGCCGGTGAGGTCGTGGGTCGTCGCGGTCGCGTTATCGGCCGCGGTCACCTCGTAGACGAGGGTGACGTTCTCGCGGTCGCCGTAGGTCGCGAACAGCTCGTCGTTGCCGTCGCGCACCCCGGAGAAGTCCGCGCCGTCGGCGTCGACGATTTCGACCGACGCGAAGCCCGGACTCAGCTCTTCGACCACCGTGAAGTTCCCCCGTTCGGAGGCGTTTATCGCCACCGTGACCGTCGTCGACTCGCCGGGCGCGAGCGACGACTCGTCGACCGTCCGAGTGAGCGTCCCGCCGTGGGCGTCCGCGGCGACCGGCGCGATAGCCGCCCCCAGCCCGAGCGACCCGACCACCAGAAGGGCCGCCATCACGACGACGGGGAGCGCACGTCGCACCTCCGACGACAGCCTCGGGCGTGAACTGTCCGGTCTCATGGTGAGCGAGCGAGGTCCGGTCCCGACGGGTCACTCGTTCCGCGAGCGACGTGCGAAGCGGCCGTCGGGGGCTTCGATTCGCCCCGGCGGGTCGCGGTCGTGTGACGGGTCGCGGCCGCCGGCGGTGTCTGTTCGACTCGTCGGTCTGGAGACGGGCGTCTCGGGCGCGCGCTACCTCTGAACGCCGATAGCTGGCTCTCGCTGGAACGCATGCAATCAGCGTGTGAATCGAAATCGGCATGCAAATAGTTAACGATTATCTGACTCAGTCCCGCGCTCGGCGGGCCGCGACGCCACTCGCGGGACGCCGCTCGTCGGAGTCCGAGCCCCATTCGGGGCGATATTCGGTGAGTCGCGCCGCGAATCCGCGCCCGTTTTCGGCGTTTCAGCGGACGTAGTCGGCCAGTTCGTCTCGCGCGCGCCGGGCCGCGTCGTCGGGGTCGTCGGGGTAGGTGTACAGTTCGAACGTGGCGAAGCCGTCGTACCCGATGTCGTCGAGCGCGCCGAAGACGGGGTCGAACTCGATGTCACCTTCGCCGGGGACGAGGTGGTAGTGTTTCCCGCCGCGGCCGCCCGCGATGTCTTCGAGGTGGACGCCCGTGATGCGGCCGGCGCACTGGCGGATGCTCTCGGCCGGGTCCTCGCCGCAGACGGCCGCGTGGCCGACGTCGAAGTTGACGCCGAGCGCGTCGCTCCCCACGTCGTCGATGAGGGTGAGCACCTCCTCGGTGTCCTCGACGAGTAGTTCGGGTTCGAACTCGATGCCGAGGTCGACGCCGACGCGTTCGGCGTAGTCAGTGAGTTCGTCGAGCGAGTCGAGCAGGTGGTCGTAGGCCTCGTCCGGCGGCGTTCCGGGGAGCGCCGACCCGCTCGCGACGCACGCCGCGGGCGCGCCGACCAGCGCCGCGAAGTCGAGCGCGGCCTTCGTGTAATCGATGCGCCACCGGCGGTCCTCCTCGTCGCCCGAGATGAGCGTCGGGTCGAAGAACGCCGAGGGCGGCGCGTCGTCGTAGTAGCCGCGGGTCGTGTTCGCGTTGACGTTCGACACGGAGAGGCCGGTCTCGTCAAGCGCGGTCAAGACGCGCTCGCGGTCGGGCTCGTCGAAGTCCGCGAGGAACGCGTGCGGCACGTCCGCCAGTATTTCGACCCCGTCGTAGCCGTGGTCTGCGATTCGTCTGATTGCCTCCGGCAGGTCGAAACGCGTGTACGCGTTCGTGGAGAAGGCTAACTGTACCATACGTCGTGGTACAGTCACACATGAATAATTGTTTTGGTACTGTCACTCATTCGGGCCGAAAAACGTGAAGCGAGCCGCCGAGAGAGCCCGTCGGTTCACGACACGTCGAACGCCGACGAGAGGCCGGCCGCCGGGACGACGAACGCCGCCGCGACGACGCCCCACACGGGAGTCAGCAGTCCGGAAAGCGCCCCGTTGAGGACGACGAGACCGAGGACGCACGCGCCGACGGCGGGGCCGATAGTGCTCGGTCGAGGGTCGGCGTAGGCGGTCAGGAGGTCGCGGCCGGTCCACGCCGCGAACCAGCAGAGCAAGCCACCGGCCACGACGACCGTCGCGGTATCGCTCGGGCCGACGCCGACCGCCGCGCCGGCCGCGACCACCGACCCGACGGCGAGTCCGACACCGGCCATTCCGACCAGCACCGCCCGCGAGTCGCCCGCACCGGTCTCGCGCTCGGCCATGTACGTGACGCCGGCGATGTAGAGCGCGACGACGACCGGCACGAAGAACACCCACGCCGGGAGCGTCAGGGTCGTCGGGGCGGAGGGCGACCCAGCGACGACCGCCATGCCGAGGGCGACGTTCGCCCCCCGACAGCCACCCATGGCGGCGAAGCCCAGCGGCGTGCCCTTGAGCGCGCCGTCGTAGAGCGCGATGAACGAACCGAGGACGGCGGCGACGATTCCGGCGGTCGGTCCCCCGGCGGCCGCGGCGACGACGACCCCGGCACCGAGCAGCGCGAGGCCGAGATTTCTCGCTCGCGTGCGCGACACGTCTCCCGACGGAATCGGTCGCTCCGGGCGGAGCCGGGCGTCCTCGTCGGCGTCGGCGTAGTCGTTGAGCGTCGTGCCGGCCGCGTAGAGCAGCACCGAGGCGAGCGCGGTGCCGGCGAGCGACGAGAGCGGAACCGCTGGGCGGCCGCCGCTGACCAGCACCGCCCCGAGGATAACGTCGGGCGGCGCGGTGAACAGGTTCGGGACGCGGACGAGTCTGGCGAGGCTCGAAAGCGAGCGTCGAAGGCCGCCGGTCGCGGGTGTCGCGTTCGTTCGGTTCATCGTCGGCCAGTCGCTGGGTCGGGTGCTCGCGTTCGAGCGAGGCGGTCAGGTCCACCCATGGGCTTCGAGGTACTCCATCGCGGTTCGGGCCGTCTCCGCCGCAGTCTCCTGATAGGGGTACAGTTCGACCGTGACGTGGCCGTCGTAGCCGGTCGCCTCGACCGCGTCGAGGAAGCCGTCGATGTCCATCGCCCCCTCACCGAGTTGGGTGTGTTCGTGGGTGCGGTCCGCGGGGATGTCTTCGAGGTGATAATGTGGCGTGTGGGGTTCGAGCGTCTCCACCAGTTCGACCGGGTCCTCGCCGACCGAGTAGAAGTGTCCCGCGTCGAAGTTACAGCCGATTCGGGGCGAGTCGACCCGGTCGACGAGGTCGAGGAAGTCCTCGGAGGTCTCGATGAGCAGGTGCGGTTCGGGTTCGACCAGCACGTCGACGCCGAGCTTCTCCGCGGTGTCAGCGACCTCGCGGAGCCCTCGGACGAAGGCGTCGAGCGCGTCCCCCCGCGTCATGCGCTCCGGGACGGGGCCGCCCGGCGGGACCGAGATGCTGTCCGCGCCGAGCGCGGCCGCGGTGGCGAGCGCGTTCTGCGTGTGCTCGACCCGCGCCTGTCGGTCCTCGGCCGCGAGTTCGACGAACGAGGGGTGGTGAAACGCCTCGGTGTCGCGGTTGAACGTCGCCGCCCGACTCGCCGCGGAGGGCTCGATGGCGCTGAGCATGAACGCGTTACAGTTGCTGACTTCGATGCCGCAGTCGTCGAGAAGCGTCCGAACGCGTTCGAAATCGTCGCCGTCGGCCGTCCCCGGGAACAGATGCGGGTCGTCGAGCAGGATTTCGACGCCGTCGTAGCCGGCGTCGGCGATTGCCTCGACCCCCTCGGTGAGAGTTCGCTGGCGGAACGCGTTCATCGAGAAGCCGAACTCCATCGGTCACACCTCGTAGTGGAAGTTCGGTGACTGGCCGAAGAACTCCCGGGGGTTGTCGTAGACGACCTTCCGGACCTCGTCTCGGTCCCAGCCCCGGTCGAGCATCTTGTCTCGGGCCTTCGGGACCGCGAGCGGGTCCGAGGGGTCCCAGTCGGCGGCGCTGTTGAGCAGCATCCTGTCGGTGCCGTACTCTTCGAGGATGTCGATGGTCGTCTCGGCATCTATCTTTCCGGGGTAGAGGGTGAAGCCGAGCCAGCAGTCGGTTTGCAGCGAGATGTCGACCGTGTTCTCGGTGTTGTGGTCGATGACGATTCGCTCCTCGGTCACGTCCTCGTCTTGAATCATCTCGACGAGTCGCTCGGTCCCCTCGGGCTTCTGGGTGTGCGGGGTGTGGATGATGACCGGCAGTTCGCGCTCCTCCGCCATCCTGAGTTGGCGTCTGAACGCGTACTCCTCGGCCTCGGTCCCCTGGTCGAGCCCGATTTCACCGAGTCCGACGACGTGCTCGCGGTCGAGGTACTCGGGGAGGCCGTCCATCACGGCCTCGGCCATCTCGGGGTAGTTCGCCTCCTTCGGTTCGAGGCCGACCGTGACGTAGTGGTCGATGCCCGCCGCCCGCTCCGCGCGGTCGGTCTCGAACTCGATTATCTGCTCGAAGTAGTCGAAGAACGACGCCGCGTGCTGCTTGTCCGTCCCGCTCCAGAACGCCGGTTCGACGCAGCATTCCACGCCCGCGAGTCGGGCGCGCTCGTAGTCGCTCGTCGAGCGAGACACCATGTGCATGTGCGGGTCGATAATTGGTATCGACATGTGACCTACCTCTCTGATGGTAGTTAATCATTGTTTCGGTGGATTCGGTGACGGCCGGGGGGCGGGGGCGCCACGGCCGCGCAACGCCCGGCCGACGCGGCCGCGAGCGACGGCGGAGACAGCTATTTACTCGTCCGCGCCGACGCCGTAGTCGATGCCGGAACACTGTCCGTTCTGCGGCGAGCCGATAGAATCGACCCGCGTCACGCCCGAGGACGGTCGCCCCTACGAGGAGTGGCGCTGCGCCGACTGCGACGAGACGTGGCGACACCCCGAGGAGACGGTTCTCGACCGGTCTCTCGATTTCAGCAAGCACGGCGACCAACTCGACAGGCGGGACGTCGACACCGACCTCGACTGGTGAGCGGTCGCCCGCCGGTACCGACGCGGAAACAATCATGATTGACGGACAAGGTTATGTATCGGCCACCGCAATCGTGAGTCGATGACAGTCGGAGTGTGGATTATCGGAGCCAGAGGTAACGTCGCGAGCGTCTCGATGACCGGCGCGCGCGCAATCGCTCGCGGAGTCGCGGACACGACCGGGATGGTGACGGCCCGCGAGCCGGTGGCCGCGCTGGACCTCCCCGCCGTCGACGACCTCGTGTTCGGGGGCCACGACATCCGGTCCCAGCGAATCGAGGAGACCGCCGAGGAGATGGCGGGCCACGGCGGCGTCGTGGCACCAGACACCCTCGACGCGGTCCGCGAGGACCTCCGCGAAATCGACGAGCGCGTCGAACTCGGGACCGCCCGGCGGTGCGGCGAGGCGGTCGAAGGGATGTCCTCGGAGACGACGGGAGAGGACGTGTCGGTTGCCGACATCGTCGAGGAGATACGGGCCGACTACGCCGCCTTCGCGGACTCGCAGGGCGTCGACCGGTTGGTCGTCGTGAACGCCGCGTCGACCGAGCCGCCGATTCCGACGCCCGGCGACTACGACACGCTGGCGGCGTTCGAGACGGCGGTCGAGCGCGACGACCCGAACCTCCCCGCGAGCGCCTTGTACGCCTACGCTGCGCTCCTCGACGGCCACCCGTACGTGAACTTCACCCCCAGTACCGGCTCCTCGCTCGGCGGCCTCCGCGAACTCGCGGAGCGAAACGAGGTGCCGCACATGGGCCGCGACGGGAAGACCGGCGAGACGCTGATGAAGTCCGCGCTCGGGCCGATGTTCGCGGGGCGGAACCTGCGGGTCCTCTCGTGGGAGGGCCACAACATCCTCGGCAACAGCGACGGACTCGTCCTCGAAGACGACGCGAACAAGGCGGGGAAGATAGAGAGCAAGGGGAGCCTGCTGGACGACATCCTCGGCTACGAGACCCACAACGCCGTCCGCATCGACTACACGCCGTCGCTCGGTGACTGGAAGACCGCGTGGGACCACGTCCACTTCGAGGGCTTCCTCGGGACGGAGATGAAGATGCAGTTCACGTGGGAGGGGGCTGACTCGGCGCTCGCGGCCCCGCTCGTTCTCGACTTGGTTCGGCTGGCCGCCTTTGCCGACGAGCGCGGAGAGGGCGGGACGATGTCCCACCTCGCGTCCTTCTTCAAGTCGCCCGAGGGCGTCGACCGCCACGAACTCTCCGAGCAGTTCCGCCTCCTCTACGACTACGCGGAGCGCCACGCGGAGGGAGCGTGACGACTCGCGACCCCTCAGCCGCGGGCGCGTCCGGTGCCGGGCGCGTCGTCGTCCTCGATATCGTCGGCCTCCAACAAACGCACCTCGAGGAAGGGCTGGCACCGAACGTCGCCGACTTGCTGGCCGGCAAGCCGTCCGGCCCGCTCGAACCCTCGTTTCCGAGCGTCACGGTGCCCGCGCAGACGACGCTCTCGACCGGGCAGTCGCCCGCGGCCCACGGCGACGTGTCCAGCGGCGAGTTCGACCGCGAGCGACAGGTCGCCGAGTTCTGGGAGCGCGACCGAGGAGGCCGAACCCGGCTGTGGGAGGCCGCGAGCGACGAGGCGGGCCTCACCACGGGCGCGCTGTTCTTCCAGCACCTCATCGGCACGAGCGCCGACGTGGCCGTCACGCCGTCGCCCATCGAAGACGAGGACAACACCCTCATCGAGATGGACTGCTGGACGACCCCCGACGGCTTCTACGACGACCTCCGCGAGGAGTACGGCCACTTCCCGCTGCACAACTACTGGGGGCCGGTCGCCGACGAGCGGAGCAGCGAGTGGATTCTCGCGGCCGCGCGGGAGTCGATAGCGCGGTACGACCCGGACCTGCTGTGGGTGTACGTGCCGCACCTCGACTACGACGCCCAGCGGCACGGCCCCGACTCGCCGGAACTCCGGGAGGCCGTCGGCGTCGTCGACGACCTCGTCGGGGAGTTCCTCGACCGGCTCGAAACGACGCCCCGCTGGGCCGAGACGGCGGTCGGCGTCGTCAACGAGTACGGCTTCAACGCGGTCGACACCCCGGTGTTTCCGAACCGGGCGCTCCACGAGGCGGGCCTGCTCGCCGTGCGCGACGACGACGCGGGCGGCGAGGAAGTCGATATCGCCGGGTCGTCGGCGTTCGCCATGGTCGATCACCAAATCGCGCATGTCTACACCGACCGCCCGACGGCCGCCCGAAAGGTGCTCGAATCGCTCCCCGGCGTCGACGCGGTGCTCGAAGGGGAGGCCCGGGGCGACGCGGACCACCCGAACGCCGGCGACCTCGTCGTCGTCGCGGACGCGGACGCGTGGTTCCAGTACTACTGGTGGACCGACGACGCCGACGCGCCGTCGTACGCGACGGAGATGGACATCCACGCCAAGCCCGGCTTCGACCCGTGCGAACTGTTCCTCGGCGACGAGGGACTCGTGACGCTCGACCCGACGAAGGTGTCGGGGTCGCACGGCCGCATCGACCCAGACACGCGCGGCTTCTACGGCTTCGGCGGGCCGGCGGCACCCGACGGCCCGTCCGACCGAATCGTCGATGCGCGGCGGTTCGCGCCGACGGTCGCGGACCTCCTCGGCATCGCAGAGGACGTGTCGCTCGCGTTCGAGCGCCCGTCGCTGTTCGCCGGGCCGCAAGTGTAGGTTCGACACCGCCGCGACGCGCTCCAGAACTGCTTTTCCGCTCCGCTCGACGACAGCGAACGTACGATAGATACAAAAGAAAAGCCGCCGCGGACCGCGGTCGGAACGTATCTCGCCCGCTCAGTTCCCGCCCGAACTCGCGATTTCGATGGTGCCGCGCATCCGTAGCTGGTGGGCGCGACAGACGTACTCCGCCATCGCGTCGGTGACGGTGAACGTGACGGTCTGTGACTCGCCCTGCGTCGAGAGGTACGACGTGGAGATGTCGTTGACGGTGGAGTCGTCGCCGTTGACGATTTCGAAGTTGTGGGGCGCGCCGTTGCGGTTCGTCCACGTGAGCGTGTACTCGCCGCCGGCTTCGAGGGTGAGCGTCGGATTCGTCGCGTCCGCGATTCCGGACGGCGCGACGCCGGTCCAGCCCTCGTTGCTCTCGGCTTCGAGTTCGATGGTCGAGTCCGACGGGATGACATCGCTCCCGTCGTCGTCGCTGCCGCCGTCGTCGCTGCCGCCGTCGTCGCCGCCGCCGCTCGTCGCCTCGACGTGCGCAGTGACGCGGTCGTAGACGAGCTCCAGCCCGTTGCCGGAGCCGCCGATGCGCGTCAGTTCGGTGTCGTCGAACCAGACGGTGCCGGTGGCGTCGCCCCAGCCGCCGAACAGCAGGTTAAGCTGGAACTCGCCGGGCGACGCCCCGGTCGAGAACGTCGTTTCGAGCAGTTGCCAGCCCTCGACGGGCTCCGTGTAGTAGTCGGTGACAGAGCCCTGTCCGAGTGAGTGGACGTTGATGGTGACGCCGTAGGAGCTTCCGATTTCCCCGGTTCCGTCCTCGGAGTTGCTGAAGTCGTCCGAGGTCCTGACCCACGCCCGGAAGCGGTACTCCGAGTTCGGTTCGAGGTCGTCGCGGTACTGGGTCCACGACGCATCCGCACCCTCCGTGGAGTCGACGCGGACGCTGTACTCGCCCGTCCGCGAAACGTCCGAGGTGTAGGTGAACTCGGCCGTGCCGCCGTAGGTAGTCCCCTCCCAGTTCGCCGGGCTCTCGGGGTCCGACGGGGAGTCGGTTCCCGCTCCCTCCTCGAACGACGCGTTCGGCAGGAGGTTGTTCCCGTCGGGGTCGGTCAGCGAGACGTTGTCGAACCACGCCGTCCCGGTGGCCGTGCCGTAGCCGCCGAACAGGCAGTTAATCTGGACCGTCGTGGTGTCCGCGCCCGTGGTGAACGTGGTACTCACCTCCGTCCAGTCGTTCGTCCCGGTCAGCGGCTCCGTCTCGAAGTCCGTGCTGTGGACGTTGAACAGCGCGCCGCGGGCAGAGTCGCTCGCCTGCACGTTCTCGGTCCGTATCCAGCCGCTGAGGGTGTACTCCGTCTCGGGCTGGACCGAGATGCCGTCGACGAGCCAGACCGCGTCCGCGCCCTCGGTGGACGAGATTTGGACGCTCTGACTGCCGTCTTGGCCCGCGTCCGCGTAGGTGTACTCGGCGGTGCCCGTGAACGTGTTCGTCGACCAGTCGGCGGGCATCGCCGGCTCGCTGCTGCCGGTGCTCTCTTCGAAGGAACCGTTCGAGAGCACGTCGGTGCCGTCCGGGTCGGTCAACGAGACGCTGTCGAACCACGCCGTCCCCGTCGCCTCGCCGTAGCCGCCGAACAGGCAGTTAATCTGGAGCTCTTCGAGGTCGCCGCTGTCGATGGTGGTGCTCAGTTCCGTCCAGTCGTTGGTGCCGGTCAGTCCGGACGGGATGGTGTCCCACTGCGTGCCCGAGTCCGTGTTCGCTATCTGCTCGACGTTGATGGTCGCGCCGAGCGGTCCCTCACCGATTGCGGTCCCGTCGACGAGTTCGAGGCCGTCGGTCCTGACGTACGCGGAGAGGGTGTACTCGGTGTTCGGGTCGACCGCGACGGTCGTGTTCCACGAGGCGTCCGCGCCCTCGGAGGACGACACCTGGACGCTCCGGTCGCCCTCGTAGCCCGTCTCGGCGTACGAGAACTCGGGCGACCCGGAGTAGTCCGTGTTCGACCAGCCGGCGGGCATCGCGTCGGCGTCGCCGGTGTCGCCGCCGGCGGGCGTCTCGAACGAGGGGTTTTCGAGGAGGTTCGGCAGGTCGTCGCCGCCGTCGCCGCCGTCGCTCGTGTCCTCGTTTGCCTCGTACGCCGGGATGAAGCCGTCGGCGTGGGTCGCGCCGGCGAGCGACGCCGCGTCGACGAGAACCGTGTCCCGGTAGTTCGACTCGTCGCTAATCATCTGGTAGACCGCCTCGCCGGACGCGTCGTCGGCCGGCGTCTGCGCGAGCGCGACGAGCGCCCACATGGCGACTCGCCCGTCTTCGTCGTCGAGGAGGCCGTTGTCGAGAATCGCCCCCCGCGTCTCCGCCGTCGACGGGAGGACGCGGAGCGCGGTGAGCCTGACGCCCGCCGAGGAGTGGGTCAGCGCGCCGAGCGCGGCCTGAATCGCGGTCGCGTTTCCGGTGTCGGCGTCGAGCGCGCCGAGGCCGTGCATCGTCCACAGCGCGTGAATCGCCGCCGGGTCGAGGCCGGTTTCGTCGAGCGTCTCCGTCGCGACGAGGTCGACGAGCGCCGAGAGCGCGCCGGTCTCGTTCCGTTCGACCAACAGCCGTTGGGCCGTCTGCCGCCAGAACATGTTCGTGTTCGACAGCGCCGCCACGAGTTCTGAGACGCTCGCGTCCGAGAGGTCGGTCGGCTCGTAGCCGTCGTCGTCGCCGTAGACGACGCGGAAGAGCCGGGCGGTCGCGTGGTCGCGCACCTCGGACATGTACGCGTTTCCGGGGCCGTTCTCGAAGCCGTCGGGTGTCGGGTTGTGCTGGTAGATGTAGTTGTACCAGTCGATGAACCAGAGCATGCCGTCCGGGCCGACGGAGGAGTACGACGGTGCGAACCACGCATCTGTCGCGGCCGCGATGTTGTGGGCGTAATGGTTGGTGTAGCCCGCGCCGTCCTGCGAGAGGAAGAACGTCCCGAGCAGGTTACCCGTTCCGCCGCCGACGAAGCCGGTGTTGTTCCAGTACTTCTCGGGATATTCACGCGCCGTGTAGATGGTGTGACCGGTCGCCGCGGTGTAGCCACCGTGGAGGTCGACCTGCCGGACGCGGTCCGTGACCGGAAGGAATCGGTTCGTGTCGGACGCCGCGCCGAAGTCGTTCGGCCCGGTCCCCTCGATGAGGTCGTAGTACTGATGCGGGATGGCGAAGTAGTTGCTCGGTCGCCCGGAGGTCGCCGCCGAGCCGAAGGCGAGGCCCTCCTCGGTGAAGCCGAGGCCGGCCTGGTTCCCCGGGAGCGTGCCGACGATTTCGAAGTCCGTGACTGAGCCGTCTTCCAGCTTGAATCGGAAGACTGAGGAGCTGAAGTTTCGCTCCTCGCCGGCGACGGTGCCGCTGAAGCCGGAGTAGCCGACCTGTCCCCAAATCCAGTTGTCGATGCCGTGGGCCAGTTCGTTGGGGCCGGCGTGGGTGTCGCCGTTGCCGAACCCGGAGAACAGGACCGTCCGCTCGTCGGCCTCTCCGTCGCCGTCCGTGTCAGCGAGGTGGACCATCTTCCCGCTCTCGCCGGGGTCGTCGAGGTCCGCAACGACGACGCCGTCGTCGACGACCACCATGCTCGTCGGAATCGAGAGGCCGTCCGCGAAGACGGTGAACTCGTCGGCCTCGCCGTCGCCGTCGGTGTCCTCGCAGACGACGATTTTGTCGCGGTTCTGTCCGAGTTCGTTCGGGTAGTCGCGGGTGACAGACAGCCAGACGCGACCCCGCGCGTCGAACTTCGCGTCGAGGATGTTCCCCCGTGCGTCGTCCGGCAGGTCGGCCTCGGTGACGAACGGTTCGAGGTCGAACCCCTCCGGCGTAATCGTCCGCCGGACCGTCTCGCTGGGGTTCAGCGCCCGCTGCATCCTGTTCCAACTCGTCCCGCTGCCGACCTCCTCGGGGACCTCCGGCGTCAGGAGGCTCCCCTCCGGCGGCGGATAGTACGGGATGTCGGCGTCGATGAACTCCAAGTCGTTGAGAACCGTGGTGTCGTCGGCGATGGTATCTTCGTTCTTCGTGACCCAGCGAATCGCGTTCTCGATGAGCGCCTTGAAGCCGTCGGTCGCCCACGGCGCTCTGCCGTGACCCCACGCGGTGTAGAAGACGCGGCCGTCGCCCTGCGTGCGGGTCCACGACCACGGTTCGCCTTGGTCGCGTCCCTCGTCGTACTCGGGGATGCTGTCGCCCTCGGGGAACTGCGCGTAGGCGAGTACGTCGATGTCGTCGTTGAGGTTCGTGTGGCGATACGTCTCGTCTTCGACCGTGATGGGGTCGAGGGTCGACAGGATGGGGTGGCTCGGCTGGGCGAAGTTCGTCGTCATCTCGCCGTAGTTGTGGGCGGCGAACTCGCCGCCGACGAGGTTCATGTAAGCGTCCGAGCCGGTGAAACAGGCCGAAGCGCTGTGAATCGGGATGAAGCCGCCGCCGTTCTCGACGAACTCGACGATGGACTGCTCCTGTTCCGCGGTCAGCGATTGACCGTAGTTCGCGCCGCGGTTGTCTATCATAACCCACGCGTCGTAGCGGTGGAGCACGTCGGGTTCGAGGTCTTCGAGTCGGTCGGTGTACTGGACCTCGATACCGCGGTTCAGCATGTACTCGGTGAGCTGGACCTGCCGTGCGGGCGCGTTGTGACTGCCGCCCTGCGGGCCGCCCATCATGAGGACGCTGATGGTGTCCTCGGCCGGCGGCGGCGTTATCTCGACGCTTCCCCGCATCTGCTCGGGGTGTTCCTCGGCGTAGTACATCGCCATCGACGACTCGGCGGTGAAGCTGACCGTCTCCGAGTCGCCGGAGCCCTCCATCGTGGAGAACGACTCCATCACCTCGCCGGTCGGGTCCGCGAGCATGAACGTGATGTCCTCGTCCATGGCGTTCGAGAGCTCGATTTCGTACTCCTCGCCCTCGTGCATGACGAGCGTCGGATTGGCCGTGTCCGCCATCTCGTCTGGCTCGGTCGCGACCCACGAAAACGAGTCCGCCGCGGTCTCGATTTCCGTCCCGTTTCGCCAGCTGTTGATGCCCGTCAACAGGGAGTTGGTCGTCAGGTCGCCCTCGCGCCAGTCGGATATCGCGTCCGCGAGACCCGACCCCTCGATGACGGACTCCTCGTTCGTGTACGCCGCGAGGACGTCGCCCTCCGTCGCCACGAGGCGAATCGTGTCGTCGGCGGTGAGCTGTTGCGCCTGCGCGACGCCGCTGGCCCCGAGGAAGTTCGCCGCCCCCGCGCCGCTTACCTTCATGAAGTCGCGTCTGTTGATGTTCAGTCGGTCGCCGTCGTCGTCCGGGTTCGATTCCCGTGTCGTGTCGTCGTGTGTCATAGTGTTGCGTCGGTCGCTGTCGTCGGTTACCGTTCGATTCAGGGTTGCGCTGCTCTCGGGGAGCGCACCCCGGCCGCGTCCCCCGCCAACGGGCCGAGCGGACAGACGGCTCTCCCCCCGCGCGCTCGCCCGAACCGCTCGACGAGGTGTGACGGGTGTATCGCCGTTACGTCCGCAGGCTCATTGTGGTGGGCTACCGAATTTCATGAACTAACATTACTTGAATGTACTGTCCGGCGGCAAGGAGCGACCGCCCGGTTCACCGCCTCAGTCGCCGGTGAACGTTGGCCTAACCCCAATGTTAATTATTGTCTGTCGTGTTGCTTCAGTTGCACGTATGAACCGCGCACACACACAGTCTGTCGTACCGGCGGCGACGCCAAGGGGCGTCGCGGGTTCGAACCACGGGGGCGGACCGACCGGGCGCGAGCGGCCCGAAGCGGGTGGCCGATGAGCGTCGTCATCGTCGGCACGCTCGACACCAAAGGCGAGGAAATCGGGTTCGCCCGCGACGTGCTCGAAGAACAGGGCGTCGAAGTCCATCTCGTCGACGTGGGCGTGCTGGGCGAGCCGGAAATCGAACCGGACACCGACGCCGCGGCCGTCGCCGAGGCGGGCGGGAGCACCCTCGAAACGCTTCGGGAGGCCGGCGACCGCGGCAAGGCCATCGAAATCATGGGCGACGGTGCCGCCGTCGTCGTGTCCCGACTCCACAGCGAGGGCCGACTCGACGGCATCCTCGGGCTGGGCGGCGGGGGGAACACGTCGGTCGCGACGGCCGCGATGCGCGCGCTGCCGATGGGCGTTCCCAAACTGATGCTGTCGACGATGGCGTCGGGCGACACGGAGCCGTACATCGGCTACCACGACATCGCCATGATGTACTCCGTCGCGGACATCGAGGGCCTCAATCAGCTCTCGCGGACCGTCATCTCCAACGCGGCGCTCGCGATGGTCGGCATGGTGTCGAACGAACCGGACGTGGAGACCGAGGAGAAGCCCACCATCGGCATCACGATGTTCGGCGTCACCACGCCGTGCGTCCAGAGGGCGCGCGACTGGCTCGAAGCGCGCGGCTACGAGACCATCGTCTTCCACGCGACCGGGACCGGCGGCCGGGCGATGGAGTCGCTCATCGAGGAGGGCGTCATCGACGGCGTCCTCGACGTCACGACGACCGAGTGGGCCGACGAACTGGTCGGCGGCGTCCTCGCGGCGGGGCCCGGCCGACTCGACGCCGCGGCCGAGCGCGGCATCCCGCAGGTCGTCTCGACCGGCGCGCTCGACATGGTCAACTTCGGGCCGAAAGACTCCATCTCAGACGAGTTCGACGGCCGGCAGTTCCACGTCCACAATCCGCAAGTGACGCTGATGCGGACGACGCCCGAGGAGAACGCCGAACTCGGCCGCATCATCGCGGAGAAACTCAACGCCGCGACCGGGCCGACCACGCTCGCGCTCCCGCTCGGCGGCGTCTCGATGCTCGACGCGGAGGGCGAGGCGTTCTACGACCCCGAGGCCGACGACGCGCTGTTCGACGCGCTCCGCGAACACCTCGACGACGACGTCGAAGTCATCGAATCGCCGGCGAACATCAACGACGACGAGTTCGCGCTCACCCTCGCGGAAGCTATCGACCGCCGGATGCGGGCGGCGGCGTGAGACGACCGACATCGACGTGAGGCCGCCTTCGACGACCCAATAGCTCCACCGAGACGGCCGCGTGTCGCCCCGCGAGCAGCGACGCTCGAAACACCGACCGGCGGAATTTCCCGCTCGCAGTCGGTCGTTCGACCTGTTTTCTACCTGTATAATCACAAAGTTTAACTATACCATGCCACCATGTCACTACCAGCGTTCCGAAGAAACATGACTGATCAACCAGCGCTAACTGACGAATCCAGGCGACGCTATCTGAAAGCAATCGGGACGGCCGGACTCACCGCCGGTCTCGCGGGCTGTTCCGGCGGGGGCGGCGGTAACGGCGGCGGCGGTGACGGCGGCGGAGATTCTGACGGCGAGAACAACGCCGGGGGCGGCGGGGGTGACGACTCCTCCGGCGGCGGCGAAGACTACGAGGCAATCGGGAACTTCCCGCCCGAGGGGAACTCCGTGAGCATCGGCTTCAACGGGCCGACCTCCGGCGCGTTGGGTCCCGACGGCCAAGACCAGGAGAAGGGCTTCGACCTCGCGGTGAAGCACCTGAACGAGGGCGGCGGCCTCGTCGACTACTGGGACCGACTGAGCGGCGACGGCATCATGGGCCACCAGGTCGAGCCGACGAAGGCCGACACCGCCGGCAGCGCCGACACGGCACAGGACAACATCGAGCGGATGATTCAGCGGGACAACATCCAGTTCTGGACGGGCGGGATGTCCAGCACGGTGACAATGGCGATGCAGAACGTCGCCCAGCGGGAGAAGGTCCCGTTC